>NZ_FMBW01000102.1 GCF_900091725.1 Streptomyces sp. DvalAA-43
AGCACCACGAACGCCGACGGCACCATGTACTCCGGCAACACCCCCGCCACCACCGACCGCAGCACCGCCGGATCCACAACCGCGTCCCCGTCCGGCACCACATACGCCACCAACCGCCGGTCACCCGGCACATCCTCACGCACCAGCACCGCCACCTGACCCACCCCAGGCACCGCCGAGACCCCCGCCTCCACCTCACCCAACTCGATACGGAAACCCCGCACCTTCACCTGGTCATCCACCCGGCCCACGAACTCCAGCACCCCACCCGAAACCCAACGCACCAGATCACCCGTCCGGTACATCCGCTCACCCACCCCGAACGGACACGCCACGAACCGCCCAGCCGTCAACCCCGAACGCCCCAAATACCCACGCGCCAAACCCACCCCGGCCACATACAACTCCCCCACCACACCCACCGCCACCCGCGACAACCCACCATCCAGCACGAACACCCGCACATTCCCCACCGGACCACCGACCGGAACGGTCGAAGGTACGGAGTCGGGTGTGTGGAACAGATTGGAGGTGGCGGCGAATGTGATCTCGGTGGGGCCGTACCCGTGCCGAACCACCGTGTCGGGGCACTTCTCCAGTACCCGGCGCGCCGAGCTGGCGGTGACCGAGTCACCCCCGGTGAAGACCTCGCGCACCGCGGCGAAGCACTCGGGACTCTCCTCGCCGAAGACCCGGAAGAGACCGGCGGTCACATGCACGTGCGTGATGGCGTAGGTGTCGACGAGCTCTGTGATCAGGGACGCGTCGACCCGGACGCCCGGCGGAGCGACCACGACGGCAGCGCCGGCGAGCAGCGGCACCCATACCTCGTAGGTGGCGGCGTCGAAGGCGTGTGGTGAGTGGAACAGCACCCGGTCCGCCGCGCCGATGCCCCAGGTGTCGACCAGGCCGAGGTCGACCACACCACGGTGCGGGGTCGCGACGCCCTTGGGCTCTCCGGTGGAGCCCGAGGTGTACATCACGTAAGCCAGTCGGCTCGGGTGGCGTGGGACGACCGGCGCGGTCGCCGGGTACGGTGCGCCCACCGAGGGGTCGTCGACGCGGATCAGACCGATGCCGGCCGGGCCGCTCCCGGCCCGCAGAGCGTGCCCCGCCGTGTGGGCGTCGGTCAGCAGCAGTTCGGCGGCCGTTTCGCGGAGCACGTAACGCATGCGGTCCGCCGGGTCGGACAGGTGCAGCGGTACGTAGTAGCCACCGGCCTTGAGGACGGCGAGCTGGGCGACGATCAGCTCCGGCGACCGCTCCATCAGGAGAGCGACGGCGCTCTCCGGGGCGACGCCCCGATCGACGAGGTGGTGGGCGAGGCGGTTGGCTCGGGCGTCGAGTTCGGCGTAGGTCAGGGTGGTGTCGCCGGCCAGTACGGCGGGCGCGTCCGGAGTGTCCCGCGCCTGCCGCTCGATCAAGGTGACGAGGTCGGTGTCGGGCACCGTCTGGGTGGTCGTGTTGAAGCCCGCCAGCTGCTCGTGCTCGTCGGCGTCGAGGATGTCCACGTCCAGCAGGTGCCGGTGCGGCTCCACCGCCATGGCGGTGAGCATCCGGACCAGCCGGTCGACCAGGCGCCGGGCGCCCTCCTCGGTGTACAGGTCGGTCGCGTACTCCAGGTTGCCCCGGATGCCGACGGGCCGGTCACCGTCGAAGCGCTCGAAGATGCCGAAGGAGAGGTCGGAGCGGGCGACACCCGGGTTGACGAAGTTGCCGTCGACGCTCACTCCGGTGAACGAGAAGCTGCCCTCGATGTCGCCGAGCGTCGTCAGCATGACTTGGAAGAGGGGGTTGTGGGCGAGGCTGCGGGTGGGGTTGAGGTGCTCGACCAGCCGGTCGAACGGCAGGTCCTGATGGGCGTAGGCCGCCAGATCCGCTTCCCGGACCCGGTCGATCAGCTCGGCGAACGTCGGATCACCCGACGTGTCCGTCCGCAACACCAACGTATTCACGAAGGACCCCACGAGATCGTCGAGACCTTCGTCCGAGCGCCCGGCCACCGGAGAACCCAGAGCAATGTCACTACTCCCGCTCAGACGGCTCAACAACGCTGCCAGGGCCGCCTGAACAACCATGAACACCGTGGCATGAC
>NZ_FMBW01000101.1 GCF_900091725.1 Streptomyces sp. DvalAA-43
GGGTGCTTTGCCGTTGACGGTGAACGGGAAGCTGGACCGGCGGGCGTTGCCGGTTCCGGAAGTGGTGGTGGGTGGGGGTGGGCGGCCGAGGTCGGCTCGTGAGGAGATTTTGTGTGGTCTGTTCGCGGAGGTGCTGGGTCTGTCGGATGTGGGGGTGGATGACAGTTTCTTCGATCTGGGTGGGCATTCGTTGCTGGCGACTCGTCTGATTGCCCGGGTGCGTTCGGTGATGGGTGCTGAGCTGGGTATTCAGGCGTTGTTCGCGGAGCCGACGGTGGGGGGGTTGGTGTCGCGGTTGGGGTCGTTGGAGGGTCGGGTGGTGTTGGGGCGGCAGGTGCGGCCGGAGTGGTTGCCGTTGTCGTTTGCGCAGCGTCGGTTGTGGTTCTTGTATCGGTTGGAGGGTGCGAGTTCGACGTACAACATGCCGTTGGTGTTGCGGCTTTCGGGTGGGGTGGATGTGGAGGCGTTGGGGGTGGCGTTGGGGGATGTGGTGGGGCGTCATGAGAGTCTGCGGACGGTGTTTCCGGAGGTGGGTGGGGAGCCGGTGCAGCGGGTGGTGTCGGTGGGTGAGGTGCGGTTGGGGTTCGAGGTGTGTGAGGTTGCGCCGGGTGAGGTGGATTCGGTGGTGGCGGGGCTGGCGGGGTACTGCTTCGAGTTGGCTGATGAGGTTCCGGTGCGGGGTTGGTTGTTGCGGACGGGTGAAGAGTCTTCGGTGTTGGTGTTGTTGATTCATCACATTGCTGGTGATGGGTGGTCGATGGGGCCGTTGGGTCGTGATCTGGCGGTGGCGTATGAGGCGCGGTGTCGTGGGGTCGCGCCGGGGTGGGCTGAGCTGGGTGTTCAGTACGCGGATTACGCGTTGTGGCAGAGGGAGCTGCTGGGATCGGCGGAGGATCCGGGGAGTCTGGTCGCTTCTCAGCTTGCTTTTTGGAGTGAGGCGTTGGCGGGGGTTCCGGAGCGGTTGGATCTGCCGACGGATCTTCCACGGCCTGCGGTGTCGAGTTATGCGGGTGCGTCGGTCGACTTCACTGTCGACGCGGGTACGCACGGGGCGTTGCTGGCGGTGGCCCGGCGGCATCATGCCACGGTGTTCATGGTCATCCAGGCAGCCCTGGCCGGCCTGCTCACACGGCTCGGGGCCGGTACCGACGTGACGATCAGCTCTCCGGTGGCCGGGCGCTCGGACGAAGGTCTCGACGATCTCGTGGGGTCCTTCGTGAATACGTTGGTGTTGCGGACGGACACGTCGGGTGATCCGACGTTCGCCGAGCTGATCGACCGGGTCCGGGAAGCGGATCTGGCGGCCTATGCCCATCAGGACCTGCCGTTCGACCGGCTGGTCGAGCACCTCAACCCCACCCGCAGCAGCGGCCGCAGCCCGTTCCTCCAGGTCGTGCTGGCCCTCCAGAACTACGCGGCCGGAGAGTTCAGCCTCGACGACGTCCAGGCCGTCGGCGGCTTCGTCAATGCGGGGGTCGCCCGCTGCGACCTGTGGTTCGGACTGGAGGAGGCGCCGAGCCAGGGCGGAACGCCGGCCGGTCTGACCGGACGGCTTGAGTACACGACCGACCTGTACACCGAGGCGGGCGCCCGGCGCCTGGTCGACCGGCTGGTCCGGATGCTCACCGCCATGGCGGAGGAACCACAGCGCCGCCTTCAGGACGTGGACATCCTCGGCGCCGACGAGCGCGACGCACTGGTGACGGCCTTCAACGCGACCGAGCGGCCGGACCCATTCCTGAGCCTGCCGGCGCTGGTCGAACGACAGGCCGCCCGCACTCCGGACGCCCCCGCCGTACTGGCAGGCGACACCACCCTGACCTACGCCGAACTCAATGCCCGAGCCAACCGATTGGCCCACCACCTCATCGCCCGAGAGATCGGCCCCGAGGACGTGGTCGCCCTGGGGATGCCCAAATCGGCCGACAACGTGGTCGCCGCCCTGGCCGTGTCCAAGGCGGGTGCGGCATTCCTCCCCATCGACCTGGACTACCCGACCGCCCGGATCGCCTACATCCTGGACAACGCTGCTCCGAGCGCGCTCGTCGTCCGCTCACCGGAGCCGGACGCGTTCAGCGGCCTGGCCGTGGACCGGGTCGACCTCGCCGATCCGGCCCTGCGTGAGGAACTGGCCGCCGGGTCCGCCTCCGACCCGACCGACGCCGACCGTACGGCACCCCTGCGCCTCGCCAACGCGGCCTACCTGATCTACACGTCCGGTTCCACCGGGCAGCCCAAGGGCGTCACCGTCAGCCATACCGGCATCTTCAGCGTCATCGACTCCGTGATCCGGGCCCTGGGGATCGACGCGAGCAGCCGAGTGGTGCAACTGGCCTCGCCCAGCTTTGACGTCGCCGTGTGGGACATGTGCTGCGCGTTCTTCTGCGGCGCGGCCCTGGTACTGCCGCCACCGGCCACGGAGGACTTCGCGACCTCCTTCCTCGACCTGGTGGCGCGCACGGCCGCCACCCATGTCACGCTCCCGCCCAGCGCCCTCGACGTACTGCCCGTCGACGATCCCCGGCTGGACGGTCTGTCCATCGCGGTGGTCGGCGAGAACTGCGGGACCCACATCAACCAGCGGTGGGCACCGGGGCGCCACTTCATCAACGGCTACGGCCCCACCGAGGTGACCATCTGCGCCACCCTCAGCGCCCCGCTCACCGGGACCGAGGCTCCCGTTCCGGTCGGTGGTCCGGTGGGGAATGTGCGGGTGTTCGTACTGGATGGTGGGTTGTCGCCGGTGCCGGTCGGTGTGGTGGGGGAGTTGTACGTGGCCGGGGTTGGCCTGGCGCGTGGGTACTTGGGGCGTTCGGGGTTGACGGCTGGGCGGTTCGTGGCGTGTCCGTTCGGGGTGGGTGAGCGGATGTACCGGACGGGTGATCTGGTGCGTTGGGCTTCGGACGGGGTGCTGGAGTTCGTGGGCCGGGTGGATGACCAGGTGAAGGTGCGGGGTTTCCGTATCGAGTTGGGTGAGGTGGAGGCGGGGATCTCCGCGGCGTCCGGGGTGGGTCAGGTCACGGTGCTGGTGCGTGAGGACGTGCCGGGTGACCGCCGGTTGGTGGCGTACGTGGTGCCGGACGGGGACGCGGTGCTGGACTCCGCGTCGCTGCGGTCGGTGGTGGCGGGGGTGTTGCCGGAGTACATGGTGCCGTCGGCGTTCGTGGTGCTGGACGCTCTGCCGTTGACGGTGAACGGGAAGCTGGACCGGCGGGCGTTGCCGGTCCCGGACGTGGTGGTGGGTGAGGGCGGGCGGCCGAGATCGGCCCGGGAAGAGGTCCTGTGCGGTCTGTTCGCCGAGGTGCTGGGCCTGCCGGACGTCGGGGTCGATGACAGTTTCTTCGATCTGGGCGGGCATTCGCTGCTGGCCACCCGTCTGATCGCCCGGGTCCGTTCGGTGATGGGAGCCGAACTCGGCATCCAGGCACTGTTCGCCGAACCCACGGTGGCCGGACTGGTGACCCGGCTGAACGAAGCCGCGCCGACCCGGCCGGCGTTTCGATCAATGCGTGGAATGCGAGGGAAGGCATGAGCACGAATATGTATCCGTTGTCGTTTGCGCAGCGTCGGTTGTGGTTCTTGTATCGGTTGGAGGGTGCGAGTTCGACGTACAACATGCCGTTGGTGTTGCGGCTTTCGGGTGGGGTGGATGTGGAGGCGTTGGGGGTGGCGTTGAGGGATGTGGTGGGGCGTCACGAGAGTCTGCGGACGGTGTTTCCGGAGGTGGGTGGGGAGCCGGTGCAGCGGGTGGTGCCGGTGGGTGAGGTGCGGTTGGGGTTCGAGGTGTGTGAGGTTGCGCCGGGTGAGGTGGATTCGGTGGTGGCGGGGCTGGCGGGGTACTGCTTCGAGTTGGCTGATGAGGTTCCGGTGCGGGGTTGGTTGTTGCGGACGGGTGAAGAGTCTTCGGTGTTGGTGTTGTTGATTCATCACATTGCTGGTGATGGGTGGTCGATGGGGCCGTTGGGTCGTGATCTGGCGGTGGCGTATGAGGCGCGGTGTCGTGGGGTCGCGCCGGGGTGGGCTGAGCTGGGTGTTCAGTACGCGGATTACGCGTTGTGGCAGAGGGAGCTGCTGGGTTCGGCGGAGGATCCGGGGAGTCTGGTCGCTTCTCAGCTTGCTTTTTGGAGTGAGGCGTTGGCGGGGGTTCCGGAGCGGTTGGATCTGCCGACGGATCTTCCACGGCCTGCGGTGTCGAGTTATGCGGGTGCGTCGGTCGACTTCACTGTCGACGCGGGTACGCACGGGGCGTTGCTGGCGGTGGCCCGGCGGC
>NZ_FMBW01000100.1 GCF_900091725.1 Streptomyces sp. DvalAA-43
GATCGCCCTCCCAGTGTCCGGGAACGGCGCGGTCTTCCGCTTCGACGGGAAGCTCACTGATGAGTGCCCCGTCGGTGACATGGGCCCGTGCCTTCTGCCGGTTGCGTGCCCTGGGCACCCGCAGGGCGCGTCCGGTGCGCAGACAGGTCACCAACTCACGCTTGAGCGCACCACGCCCTTCGACGTAGAGCGCCTGATGGATCGCCTCGTGGCTGATCCGCATGTCCTCATCATCGGGGAATTCGACCGGCAGGCGCTGGGCAATCTCTCCGGGCCCCACGCCGTCGCCCAGCGCCAACTATGCGTCCCGCCCTGGCGCCTGGTGAAGATCGACGTCGGCCCAGGCGCCCAGAGCGGTGCGGGGCGGCATACCGTGACGGCGATGATGCGGCCTTGGGGCAACCCTGACAGCTGAGGGCGAAAGCGCAGTGCCTACCCGCCCCGATGCCGGCTGAACGAGCTACCACTCGCGATCAGACGCTCAGACTGATAGCCGAGGACGCCGCCCTGGCCTGCCAGATGTGCCGCCCCGACACCGTAGCCAGTACTCCGCCGCACGCTGGTTTCATGTGCTCCGCACCGATGGACAACGCACGCCTGCTCCATGCACAGTCGTGCCCGTCGTCAGCGGCCGTAACCACCGACCAAAGAAGGAAGACACCATGATGCTCTTCTTGGTCCTCCTCGCCTTCGCGATCGTGCTCATCGGCGCCGCCGTCGCGGGTATGCAGTACCTGCTCGCCATCGCCGTGCTGCTCCTCATCGCCGACGTGGGGTATCTGGCCGTGTGCTCAGCACTGCGCCGCCGCCAGGCGGGCTGAGGAGACTGGCCTCAGCACACCAGATGGCGAGCGGCATCCCGATGCCCAGCGGTTCGTCGACCACACGTTCATCAACCTGACAACCAAGCCCGGCGACCTGGGTCGCGCAGCCGTGCTGAGTCCCGGCGGCGCCGAGATACCCGCGGCCGCCTTCCACGGCGGCCAACGAGCGCAGGTGGTGGTCAATGACCGTAACCGCACGCCCCACTGCGGCAGCGTCCGGGACAGGGTCTGGCACTTCAGGGATCAGTAGTGGTGCTTCTTCCTGCGCGACGACTCCGGGCGCAAGATCAGTAAGCGGTACTCCGCCGCGGACCTGCAAGCCCGTTGCTTCTGACAACCGACCCACGGCACAGACAGCTTGGCCACACTCACCGCGCCCGCTCAGGGTGGTGAGCGGGGCGTTGGAGTGCTGTCGCAGGATAGGGGGATGGGTGTCGGCCCCGTTGTCCGATGTCTCCAGAGGACCGGCCGTTCCATCCCGTGCTCGTCACCCCCGCCGTGCAAGTCGTGCTGACCACCTCCGAGCGCCGTCTGGCTTTGTCATCTTGAACTGGGCCTGGCGCGAACAGGGTGAGACCGGGGTCCTGTCGAAGGGATCACGTGGTCGGGCTATACCTCGGGCGGGGGCGCGAGCACCATCGGCCAGTCGGCATAGGTCGCGAGCAGCTCGTCCAGTGGAACGTCCGGGCCCGCGGTAAAGACGGCGGTCCCCTCGGACAGTCGTACGGACGGCTCCGGGCTGGCCGCTGTCTGCGCGCGCAGGACCACCACGGCCTCCGGGTCGACGGCCGACCGACCAGAGAAGTCGGCGGGGTCCACGCCGACCGCGCGCAACGCGGCCGGATAGACGGCGACATCGACCACCAGCCAGCCGCCGTCGCGTGCGTGCTCGGCCCAACCGTCGGTCTGCAACAGGCAGGCCCACCCGTTCACCTCGTGGCAGTAGTCGCCGAGCCGGACCACGGCACGCTCCCCGGGCGTGCCTTCGGGATCGACTACGAGGACGGCGACGGGCACGTCCGGTTCGTCAGGGTCGACGCCGCGGCGAACGTAAAGCCGGCCCACAGGGGAACCTCCAAGGGCGTGTCGGGTCGGGTGGGCATTAGTACAGCACAATGCGACCGGACCCCTCACCTGTACGAGGACACGACCGATCACCCGAGCGGGTGCGCCGGTATCCGCCGGACATGACCGACGCGGAGGAGACGGCTGCCCGGACGATCGTCAGTGGCCGGTGCTAAGTTCCGGTCCTCGTCACGACGGAGGGGATTCCCGGCGCAGCAGACATGGGCGCGGATCGAGACCGTGCTCGGGCGGATCGCCCCGAGGGTGCTGGCAGCGATGCCGCCCGGTGCCACCGAGGAGGAGATCGAGGCGGTGGAGGCCGTCGTGGGGGTGGAGCTTCCGGAGGATGTCAGGGGCTCCTACCGCTGCCACGACGGTCTGCCGGGAGTCCTGATCGGTTGGCACGCCGCGCTCTACTCGCTCGGCGAGATGGTGGACGACTGGCGCCAGCGGGCCGTTGACGCCGGAGACCCGCCTTGGGACGAGCGGGAGGAGGACGGCGTGATCCGCCGGGACATCTCCTGGTCCGCCGGGTGGATCCCCTTCATCGGGATCAGCAATGGTGACGTGATCTGCATCGATCTGGATCCGCCCACCCCGGAGCGCTGTGGCCAGGTCATCGACTGGTCGCACGAGGGCTGGCGAGCCCGGTACGAGACCGCCGGTCTGCGGGAGTTCCTGGAGGACTTCGCCACAGACCTGGAGGCCGACCGCTACCAGGTCGACGAGACGGGTGGCGCGTGGAGCGACAGCGGCCTGCCGCTGGTGATGCTGAAGGGCTGAGGACGAGGCCTGCCCAGGTAGGTACCCGGGTAACCCAGGGGGCGCGGGGGCTGAGCTATGCGGGAGGCCACGGGCCGGCGCCTTCCGGACTCGCGCAGCTCCGCGCGCCCCTGGTGTCGCTGATCGATGGCCCACTGGCGGAGCCTCATGGAAGCAGTGGTCGTACCGATCAGTTCGTCTGGCGGTCGAACGGGGGTTACCGCCTGTTCCCCCACCGTCCCCCGTAGGATCGGCTGCCCTTCCCGTGCTCGTGGCCCCTGCCGTGCCCGTCCTCCTGACCGCATCCGAGCGCCGCCGGCTGAAGAAGATGGCATATGGTCACAAGACCCCGTATCAGGCCCGGTAGCGGGCAACCATCGTGCTGCTGGCGGCTCGGGGCGTTCCAACACCCGGATAGCCGCGCAGACGCGGATGCACGTGGACACGGTGCGTACCTGGCGGGGCCGGTTCGCCGCCGGCGGCCTGCCTGCCCTCGCCGACCGCGAGCGCTCGGGCCGGCCGCCCTCGTTCACGCCGCTGCAGGTCGCCGAAGTCAAGGCACTGGCCTGCCAGTTACCCGCCGAGACCGGCACCCCGCTGTCATGCTGGTCGTGTCCGGAACTGGCCCGCGAGGTGGTCGCCAGGGCCATCGCCGCGGCCATGTCGGCCTCCACGGTGCGCCGCTGGCTCAAGGCCGACGCGATCAAGCCCTGGCAGTACCGGTCCTGGATCTTCATCCGCGACCCGGACTTCCAGGCCAAGGCCACCCGCGTGCTGGACCTGTACGCCCGTACCTTCGACGGCGAACCGCTGGGCGAGGACGAGTACGTCATCCCCAGTGACGAGAAGACCTCCATCCAGGCCCGCTGCCGCTGCCAACCCACCCTGCCCCCCGGGCCAGGCACGAGCGATGCGCGTCAACCACGAGTACCAGCGCGGCGGCGCTCTCGCCTACCTGGCCGCCTACGACGTCCACCGAGCCAAGGTCATCGGCCGCTGCGAGCCGAAGACCGGCATCATCCCCTTCATGAACCTGGTCACCCAGGTCATGACCACGGAGCCCTACGCGAGCGCCAGACGCGTCCTCTGGATCGTCGACAACGGCTCCTCCCACCGGGGGCAGAAGGCCATCGACCGCCTGACCACAGCGTTTCCGAACGCGGTCATGGTCCACACCCCCGTCCACGCCTCCTGGCCGAACCAGATCGAGATCTTCTTCTCCATCGTCCAACGCAAGGTCGTCCAACCCAACGACTTCACGGACCTGACCCGGGTCCGGGACCGGCTCCGAGCATTCGGAGACCGCTACAACGCCACAGCACAGCCGTTCCAGTGGAAGTTCACCACCACCGACCTGGACGATCTACTGGCCCGGCTCGACCGACACACAGCCGCCGACCGACAAGAAGAATCCTCCGCCGCCCTGGCAGCCTGATCAACCCCCGAGGACTTCCGGAGCCGACCACTTAGTTGGATTCGACACCCACGAGCTGTGCAGGAGGCCCCGCTCTCGTGCCCGGCCAGCCAGAAGATCACCCGACCGAGTCGACGACCTCGAACTCACGCTCACCGAGATCGATACTGCAACGGCTTCTCAAGCCACGCCGGGCCCGGCGCGGTTGCCGCCGGTGCGGTCTTCCGCCTTTCACCGGGTGTAGCCGACTTCCGGGAAGTCGAGGGAGGGACCGTCGAGCAGTCGCCCCCGGTCGCGGAGGTGGAGGTCGAAGAAGGCGCGCGGGTAGGCGCGTTGGAATGCCTGCGCCCGGTGCCGGGGAATTGTCCCGACTTCTCCTTCCAGGTCGTGCGGGGACATGCCCAGGAGAGGGGCGACCAGCGGGAGGATCAGGGCGTCGTCGCCGAACGCCTGGTGCGCGGCTCCCTGCACGGTGAGACAGAGCCGCCAGCCGCGCAGGTGCGACCAGAACGCGCGCAGGGCAGGATTGTTCTCCATGCCGCCCTTCCCCGGGGTGTCCACGACCAGGAACGGGCGGTCGAGCCCGGCGTCCGCCACGGGGCCCGCCGCGCCTCCGTCCAGGCTTGCTCCCGCCGCGATCCGCCCGTCGGCGAGCATCGTGGCAGCGGTGGTGGCTCCGCCCAAAGAGTGGCCGAGCATCCCGACGCGTCGCAGGTCGAGCGCTCCGGGCAGGCCCGTGGGCAGCGGGGTGCGGCAGACACCGGGGTGTCCGCCCGACCGGAGCACGGCGACCCGGTCGAGGACGAACCGGATATCGGCGGTGCGGACGGGGAGCGCCTTGGCGTAGTCGCTGATCCCGCCCGCCGGGTTCATTTCGACCCGGCCGCCGGGGAACTCGACCACCGCCGCGTCGTAGGTGTGGTCGACGGTGACCACCAGATAGCCGTGGCTGGCGAGGTCTTCCACGATGCCGGTGCCGAAGGAGCGTGACGCGTTCGCGCCGGGAGAATAGAGCACGACGGGCAGGGGGCCCGGCGGACCGCCGACGGGAGTGCCCTCGTGCGCATGGGTGCACCCCAGCCGCACCCGGCCGGGAGGAAGGCCGAGGAAGCTCAGGTACCGGTCGGCCGCCGCCGGCGGCATCCAGGGAACGGTGGGGTAGGGGGCCGACCCGCCGCGGGCGGGGTACCAGATGCTGATCATCAACTCGCGGCGGGGACGGGAGGGCACCCAGGGATCCGGCCGTGTGGTGTCGACCAGGTGGAACGCGACTGTGCCCAGCGGGTAGGGGCCGCTCGGGGCGGGCAGTTGGAACCGCACGGGTTCCTCCCGCTGTGGTCGCGCGACGGCCGCCGAAGCGAGCGGGCCCGGGATCGTGGCGGCGGTGACGAGCCCGGCGCACGAGGTCAGAAGTGTTCTCCGGTTCATGCACTCCACTGTTCCGGCCGATGGACCCGGCGGCTTCGTCCCCGGGCAGGAAACCGGTGTCAGCCCAGGAGGGTACGACGGGCATCAGCCGCGCGGATGACTCAGCCCCTGAGATGACGTCCTGCGGGCTGAGCGGCTCCGGATCCCGGCATGGGTAGCGTGACTGTCATGGACTATGGGGAGTCACGGCAGCTGGTGGTCGGACGTCTACGGAAGGGGCAGTGGCACGGCGTGGACACCGTCGCGGCCGTGCTTCTCGGCCTGGCGTTCGGCGCGAGCGAGACGCGGGGCGGCTGGGACGCGGCGGCCGTGGCAGCGGTCGTCTGGCTGCCGGTCGCGGTGCGGCGCCGGTGGCCCGTCCCGGTGCTGTACACGGTCCTGGCCGGAGCGGTCTGTGCCATGGCGTTCACCGGCTGGGAGGAATCATGGATCCCCATCGGGGTCGCCCTGTACACGGTGGCGGCGCAGGAACCGCAGCACCGGTCCGCGACAGCACTCGGCTGCTCCCTGGGCGCCGTCGCGGCGGCCATGATCCTGTTGCCACGACCGGTCCCGGCGTCCGAGGTCGCGTCCGGCGTCGCCTTCGCGTCGCTGCTGATGACCCTGCCGTGGCTGGTCGGCACCGCGCTGAGAGAGCAGCGGTCGCACGCGGAATTCTCCGCCCGGCAGGCCGTGGCGGACGAGCGCCTGCGGATCGCCCGGGAACTCCACGACGTGGTGGCCCACCATCTGACCGTCATCACGGTACGGGCGGAGATAGCCCGCGCGGTAACCTCCGCCAGCCCGCAGGAGGCCGAACGGACCCTCGCACTGGTCGGGGCCGCGGGGCGGACAGCGCTCACCGAGATGCGACGCATGCTCGGCGTCCTGCGAACCCCCTGGGACGGCGCCGAGTTGGGAATCTCTCCCGGTCTGGCGGACCTGGCCGCGCTCGCGGGCGACGCGGGCCCGCGAGTGGAACTGTCCGTCGACCCTGATCCGCCGCTCCCCCCGGGTGTGGAACTGACGGTCTACCGGATCGTTCAGGAAGCCCTCACCAATGTGGTCAAGCACGCGGGATCGGCGGACTGCCGGGTGACCCTGTCCCGGTCGGGCCCCGAAGCCATCGAGATCGAGATCGTCAACGACGCGCCGCCCCGGCCCCCCGGACGCCGGACCGGCGGCGGGCACGGGCTCATCGGGATGCGGGAGCGGGCGGCCATGTGCGGCGGGGTCTTCTCCGCCGGCCACCTGAGCTCGGGCGGCTTCCGGGTGCACGCGCGGCTGTCCTGCGGAGCGGAGCCAGCGCGGTGAACCGGCCGGTCCGGGTCCTTCTCGCGGATGATCAGGCGCTGTTGCGGACGGGCTTCCGGCTGCTCATCGAGAGCGCGCCGGACCTCACCGTGGCGGGCGAAGCCGTCAATGGTGACCAGGCCGTCGACCTCACGCTACGACTGCGGCCCGACGTCGTGCTGATGGACATCCGGATGCCGGGCACGGACGGCTTGGAGGCCACCCGGCGCATCTGCGCGGACCCGGACGCCGCCGGCACCCGCGTGCTGGTGCTGACCACATTCGATCTGGACGAGTACGTGTACGCGGCGCTCCGCGGCGGGGCCAGTGGATTCCTCCTGAAGGACATCCTCCCCGCCGATCTGCTGACCGCACTCCGGGTAGTCGCCTCCGGCGACGCCCTGCTCGCGCCCACGGTCACCCGCCGTCTCATCCGCGAGTTCGCCGGACTCCACGAGCCACGCCCCCGACTCGCCCAGGAATTGTCGGGTGTGACCCCAAGAGAGCGGGAAGTGCTCCGCCTGGTGGCCCGCGGCCTGCCCAACCGTGTGATCGCCGAACATCTCGGGCTGAGCATCGCAACCGTCAAGACGCATGTGAGGCGGCTGCTGGCCAAACTCCATGCCCATGACCGGGCCCAGTTGGTCGTCATCGCCTATGAAACAGGCCTCGTCTCCGCCACAAGCGTCAACCACCCGTCCACCGACTGACCCCCCCGCCACCATGGACGTATGCCGCGGACCCGGACGCAGGAATACTTCAGCGCCGCGAGCGATACTGACTTCGGCTCGTCAGGGTGAGCTTTCCCGAAGTCCCTGATGGGCTCGGTGCGATGGCTGTATCCGGTGGTGTGCGAGGTATGTGGATGGGGGCAGGCTGACCGCTAGCTTGATCTTAACCTGTGCGGCGTGGACGAGGGCTCGTTGACTTCTTCGTCCGTTGTTTCGCGGGACCTGGTTTACCGACTGTGTGCACGTCATAGCGTGCAGGGGGTTGGTTGTTCCTGCGGCCGGGTGGCCGTCCTGGGCCTGGCCGAGAGGATTTCGGTGCTCTGGCCGGGCAGGTGGCCTTCGGCCGGAGGTGCCGAAAATCGCGGCGAACTCGGGCAGGGGCGAGTCTGTCCGCGGGACTCGGCTTCTCCCATGGTCGGTGCAGGTCCGTCGCCAGTGGGCGGGCGAGCCGGAGCTGGGTGAAAACCGTGAGGATCAACCAGGTCCGGCGGTCGGAGGCTTCAGGGGCGCGGATCTTCGGGCAGGTCCAGCCCAGGGTCTGCTTGAACAGCCGGAAGGTGTGCTCGATGTCGAAGCGCCGCAGGAATGCCTGCCAGAGCGTGTCGACGTCGGTTTCCGTGGCATCGGTGCCTGACCACCACAGCCAGACCGGCTTCGGTGTTGCCCCGCTGGGCAGGTGGTCGACCTGCAAGCGGATCACGGTGCCCTCGATGACCGGCAGGGCGCCGAGCTGAGCCGTCCAGGCCGAGCGATGGGTCAGTCTTGGATGGAGCCGGTCCCAGGCCCGTGCGACGGCGGCACCGTAGAGGCGGGTCTCGGTCACCGTCTGGGCATCGGGAGTGTTCCAGGTGTCGGGGTCACCGAAGACAAACTCGCTGCCGTGGCGGGGCGGGCGGCCCCGGACACCCGGCTCGCGGCAGGGGACCGCACGCCGCAGGACTCGATCCGAGCGCATCCGGCCCAGCACCTGCACCGGCAGGTCCTTCAGAAGGAAGGCCAGCCGGGGCACGTCGTAGCCGGCATCCACCACGATCAGGATCTCCAGGTCGCCGTCCTTCCACTGCCCGGCTGTGATGAGCCGTTCGACGAGCTCGCGCATCTGCCTGGCGGTGACAGTGGCGGCGTCGTCACCCGGCGACAGCCGTAGTGCATCCAGTGGCGCGGTCCACGAACTGCGGCCCGTTTCCAGTGCACAGATCACCGAGCACGGCCAGCCGGGAACGGGAATGTGCTGGTCCTTGCCCCGGCCGTAGGTGTGGCACAGGATCCGCTGCGGCGAGGTGTGCGCGCTGGGCCGTAGCCAGCAGGTCAGGTCGGCGGCCAGGACCAGCCGGCCGTCCGACGCCCGTGGCAGCGGCACTGTCGCCAGGGCCCGTCGCAGCCGGGCCACGTCGACCCGGCCCGCAGACAGGGCGTCGTAGAGCCCGCCGTGTCCACGCCGGTGTTCGCCCACCAGTGACAGTTCCACCAGCGACCGGACCGGCCCATCGGAGCACAACACCGCGTCCGCGAGCTCGAACAGAGCATCCGCACGCCGGGTCAGACAGGAGTAGAACTCACCCCGGAAGCGTGGCAGTCCCACAAACGGATCCTGCGGGACGACATGATGCGACAGACTCATCTTCACGGCCTTCGTGCTGAGCGTCGTGTGTTCCTTGGTCGGATCACATGCTCAGCCGAAGGCCGCCTGCACGTACGGCAGTTACCAGTCCGAGTGATCAAGTGCGAGGACTCGTTCGGGCCCCGAGGTTAAAGATCAAGTTAGTTCACGGCCTGGCCGGCGGTCCAGAAGAAGTTGATCAGCGTGACCGCCGCTCCGCACAGGATCGCGGCACCGCACGAGACCAGCACCCCGGTCTTGCCACGGGACGCGAGATGAGGGTTGCTGCTGTTGGCTCCGAAACCCCGGACGATCGCCGAGACGATGAGCGCGAGCACGCTCAGGAACAGGCCGACGGTCATCACCGCGCCCACGATGTCGCGCAACCGCGCGATCCCCGGAAGCCCGCTACTGGTGGCGTCAATATCGATCACGGCTTGGTCCCTCCTGTCGGCGTGCGGACATGGCTCGTCCGACAGACAGGTGCACCGACCGAGCCCGTCCGCGACCGCAGACGGCGACCCCATCGGGACGGGGCGATGCGACGGAGGTCGGGAATGGCCGCGACGTACAATCGCAGTGAAGGCGAAGCGCCAGGCCGAGATTCCGGCACCGGCGTGAGGGAGGGGTCAGGATGTTCGGTTCGAAGAAGAAGCTCAACGATCTGATGGCGCAGCTCAGGCCCGACCTGAGTCGGGAATCGCTCGGCGTCGGGCCCGACTTCCCGGGCGTCGCCCCGAACCCGGTCCTGAGCAGTGATGCACGGAAGCGCAATGCGGAACTGCGTACAGGGGTGCTTGCGCTCGGCGTTCTCGTCGACTGGCGGGAGGTCAACGGCAATCCACGCGTGGTCCTGATGTTCGACGTGGAGACCGCCGACGGCATCTCGTTCCGCGGTATCGCAGACGAAGACCTCACGATCACCGAGCTCACCCGGCTCGCCCCAGGACAGACATTGCCCGTGCGCTACCGGCCGGCCGTCATGGACCACTACGTCGCCCTTGCCCGGGACGCGGACCCCGCCCACGTGCAGCAGCTCTCTGACGAGATCGCGAGCCGCAAGCGGACCTGACCCGAATCCATTGGCCGGATCCCTAGTACTCAAGCAGCGGTTCGTGTTCTGAGCTGGTGCTTGTCGTTGTCCTGGTATGGAGGGGATGGCTGAAGTTGATTGCTGGGCCGTTGAGTTGGAGTCGGCGTTCGCGCGGGTGGCGGGCCGGTTCGGGCGGGCGGATCTGCGGTGGCGGATGCGTGACCACGTTCGTGGCCTGCTGGGGCGGGCGACACGTAGGAACGGCTGGCAGCTCGCGGAATGGGCGGGCCACCGCACCCCGGACGGTTTCCAACGATTGTTGAACAGCAGTGTCTGGGACGCGGACGCTCTGCGTGACGACGTCCGTGACTATGTCGCTGAACGTTCGGGCCAGGCGGCGTTCTGATCATCGATGACACCGGGTTCATCAAGAAGGGCACAACCTCGGCCGGGGTTGGCTGGCAGTACACCGGCACCTCGGGAAAGATCGACAACTGCCTGATCGGGGTGTTCGCCGCCTAGGCCACCAGCTCAGCCGGGCACTGGTGGACCGGGAGCTCTACCTGCCCAAATCCTGGGTGTCCGACCGTGAACGCTGCCGGGCGGCGAAGGTCCCCGACGAGCGGGGCTTCGCGACCAAGGGCGAACCGGCCCGGGACATGGTCCGCCGCTGTCTGGCCGCCGGTCTGCCGGCTGCCTGGGTCACCGCGGACGAGGCCTACGGGCAGGACTGGAACTTCCGCCGCCTGTGAGGTTCCCCCGCAGCGCGGGAGTGGCTGACTAGCTGGTCAGAGCGGGTTGACGTGGTTTCAGGTTCACTTGTTCGGTCGCTGCCTGGTCGGCGTAGTACTTCTCCTCGAACTCGATCGGGCTGAGGTAGCCCAGCCGTTTCTGGATGCGGCGGGGGTTGTAGAAGCCGTCGATGTACTCGAAGAGCGCGAGGTTCGCTTCGGCCCTGGTGGCGAAGACGCGGCCGCGGACGCACTCGGTCTTGATGACCATCCACAGGTTCTCCGCCAGGGCATTGTCGAACGAGTCGCCGACCGAGCCCATGGACGCCTGGATACCGGCCCTGACCAGGCGTGTTGTGAGCTTCACGGACGTGTATTGACAGCCGTGGTCGGCGTGGTGAATGAGCTCACCGGGGGCGACTTCGCGGCTGGCCAGGGCATACTCCAGCGAGGTGAGGACCAGATCGGCGTCCGCGC
>NZ_FMBW01000099.1 GCF_900091725.1 Streptomyces sp. DvalAA-43
AGTCGGGTAGCGGGGACGCATTACTGCGTCCCCGCCCCCTCAGAACCGTGCAAGCAGCTATTCACCGCACACGGCTCAAGCAAGCCCCAGAGGCTCGCTGGCAGGCAAAGGTACTGGACTCGTTGTCGCAGTGGCTCCATTCCGCCGCTGACAATGGGTGTGGAGGAGACGGAGTCGTTGACCGTCCGGCGTGCTCCCGTCCGGGAAGGCAATGTATTGCTTGGAGATCGCCTTCCGGATGACAACCCGCCACGCTTCCCATTCTCCTGGGCTTTGTGGTGGGTGGTCGGCGTGCAGTAGGAGCCCTCCGCAGATCGAGCAACGGCCGTGCTGTGCCTGTAGGAGACGCACGGTCATGGCGTCGACTGGCAGAGGAATTCCCTTGCGTCGCCGTTGAGCCCAATATGATTCCAGGGCTGGGTCGTCCGGGGACGCCCTCCCCTTGACCAACTGGTGCCGGACTATCTTCGTCCAGGAGAACTTGAGCAGGTAGGCGCCGCTGTCGCGGTCACCGAACACCCACCGGTCGCTCCTGGACTTGTTGAACCGGCCGAAGTACTTGTTGGATATCCAGTGCTTCGGCTTGTTCGGGTGACTGTGCTTGGCCCACTTGTAAGCGAGCTTCCACATGTGATTGTCCAGCGCCGTGAAGATCTCGCTGGACACCACCGTCCGGTAGTAGGCCGACCAACCCCGCACGATCGGGTTGATCTTTTTGAGTACCGCTCCGGCGTTAGCTCCTCGCAGGGCGACCATTTCGGTACTGAGCCGCTCCCGGATCCGTCGTTGAGCTGCTGTGCTCGGTTTGATCAGCAGTTTGCCGTGATAGCGGCGGACGTTGAACCCCAGGAAGTCAAATCCGCTCTCCGCGTGGACGATGCGTGTCTTGTCCTCGTGGAAGGCGAGTCCTCTGGGCGCCAGCCATGCAGCCAGCCGTTCCTTGACCTGCTCGGCCTGTTCACGGCTGGTGCACATCGCGACGAAATCATCTGCGTACCGCACCAGCACGGGGCTGCCGCTCTGCGCACTCCCGGCATCTCTGCCGGTGGTGTAATAGCGGACCCCTGCGGCTTTCTCCATTCCGTGCAGGGCCACGTTGAAGAGCAACGGGCTAATCACCCCTCCTTGCGGAGTGCCCTCCTCGGTCGGGGCGAACCGGCCGCGGTCCACGGCCCCGGCTTTCAGCCACTGACGGACCAGTCCCCGGGCGGGGAAGGTGCCGAGAGCGGCCATGAGCCGGGCGTGGTCGATGCGGTCGAACGCCGCCGTCAGGTCTGCGTCGAGCACCCACGCACGCTGCGGGTTCTTCCCGTTGAGCGTGGAGTAGATGGCCCCGATCGCGTCGTGACAGCCACGTCCGGGCCGAAAGCCGTACGACTTCGGCTCGAACCGTGCTTCCCACTCGGGCTCCAATGCTCCCAATGCCACAGCTTGCAGGCACCGGTCAACAATCACGGGAATCCCGAGTCCGCGCTTCTTCGTGGTCCCCGGTTTGGGGATGAACACCCGCTTGACGGGCTTGGGAATCCATGGTCGGGCGCGATGCTGGACCCATTTGGCCAATGCGGCCTTGGACTGGGAAAGCAACACGACTTTTCCGTCGACTCCCGCCGTCGCGCGTCCAGCGTTGATCTCCGTGACCCGTCGCACGCTCAGGAGCGTGTTGGAGCGGGACCGGAGCATCAGCTTCTGCAAATTGCGGACCTTCTTCAGATCCCCTGCCTGCGATGCCGTGAAGATTCTCTGCCGCAGACGCCGTACGTCTTCCTCGACCCGCCGCCAGTCAATCGACGCCCAGTCCAAGTCTTCGCCCTCAGGTCCGTTCACCGGCGCAGACGCATCCGGAAGGGCCGAAGCCGCCCCCTCCGCTATCAGCATGGTGTCCAACTTGCCCCTCGGTTCCGTCGTCTTTGTCCAGCGATTCTGCACAGGCTCACCCGGCCCACGTCTGCACCCTTTCGGGTCCGGGCAGTGCCCGTATCCGGACGGTTATGCGGGGCGATCGGCGGAGAGTCCGATCGTCTGCCCCGGGTTCCCGTTTCCTTTCGGCTTCCGGCGTTGGCTTCTTGGGCCGTCCTGTTCCCGCTGGGGAGTTGAGCCTTCCTTACGGTTGGCTGACCGGACCAAAAGGGCCCGGACCCCAACGGGGTTTCCACGTTCCACACGAATGAGATACGACCGGGGTGGGTGCTCCCTTTACCCCGAGGCGGCGGTGTCCACCTGGCCGGAGTGACCTCTGCCGGCCAGCGCCTGCCGCTTCTCAACGGCTAGCCATGCACCCCACTCACGCATTCCATCGGCGGGGCTTGGGATCACGAGGCATCATCGGGAGTTCATGTACTTCACCCGTCCGGTCTTCCCCTTGCCGGTAACTTCCGGATGGAACGGAAATCCTTGGGCTTTCCCCTGAGCTTCGCACCACTCCGTTACCGGAATCGCACGTCAAGGGCGGGGACGGGTCATACGGACACGGACCCGTGACTGCACCTACAGCTTCATCAACTGCCTCTCCAGTCGGTCAGTCCACTCAAATTCGTGCAACTTCGTGTCGCAC
>NZ_FMBW01000097.1 GCF_900091725.1 Streptomyces sp. DvalAA-43
AGGTGTTGCCGGTCCCGACGTACCCCTCGTACTCCTCCGGCAGTGTGGTCAGGCCGCTGATGTACTCCTGCACCATGATGCCGGTGAAGACGCCGGTGTCGCTGCCGCGCAGCGCGGCCGGATCGATACCCGCCCGCTCCACCGCCTCCCACGCGTTCTCCAGCAACAACCGCTGCTGCGGATCCATCGCGGCCGCCTCCACCGGACTGATCCCGAAGAACGCCGCATCGAACCGGTCCGCCTCATGCAGGAACCCACCACCCGACGCATACACCTTCCCCGTCGCCCCCGGATCCGGATCCGGATCGTACAACTCCTCCAGATCCCAACCCCGACCCATCGGAAAACCGGACACCGCATCCCGGCCCTCCCGCACCAACTCCCACAAATCCTCCGGAGAACCCACACCCCCCGGGAACCGACACGCCATACCGACCACCGCGATCGGCTCCTGGGCCTTTTCCTCGACCTCACGCAACCGTTGCCGGTACTCCCGCATGCTGGCCGTCGTGCGCTTGAGATAGTCGCGAAGCTGCTCTTCAGTGGACGTGGACATGGTGTACCTATCTCTTCAGCGCGAGAGTTCGTCGTCGAGTGCGTCGAACAGATCGTCGTCGGACATTGCTTCCAGGTCGTCGCCGAGTCCGGCGGAGGAGCCTTGTACGGAGTTCCACTTGCGCAGCAGCGCTTCCAGGCGGGCGGAGATTCGTGCGTGGGTTCTGCTGTCCCCGGTGAAGGCGGACATCGCCGCGTCCATCCGGTCGGCGTCCTCAAGGATGCGGATGTCCGGGGCGGCCTCCGCGGGCACGAGGGTCGCCAGGAAGTGGTTCACGACCGCTTCCGGGGTGGGGTGGTCGAAGATCAGCGTGGCGGGCAGCCGCAGCCCGGTGACCCTGTTGAGTCGGTTGCGCAGTTCCACGGAGGTCAGTGAGTCGAACCCGAGGTTCTTGAACTCGGCCGTGACGTCGATGCCTTCGGGCTTCGGGTGTCCGAGCACGGCGGCGACCTCCGCCCGCACCACTTCTCCGAGCGTCTCCCGCCGGCTCTCTTCGGAGAGCGGCCGGAGCCGCTCGGGCCACGAGGCGGCCGCCGAAGCCGCCGCGGGAGCGACGGACACGCGGCGCGCGGGAAGGCGGACGAGCTCCCGCAGCACCGCCGGCACGGTCGATGTGCCGCCGGCCGACGCCGCGTCGGCCCGGAGCCGCTTCAGATCGAGCGGCAGGGGTGCCACCAGGGCCTCGGGCGTCTGCCAGGACGCGTCGAACAGCTCCATGCCCTGCTCCGTGGAGAGCGCTCCGATCCCGGACCGCTCCAGTCGGTCCAGGTCGCCGCGGTTCAGGTGCCCCGAGAGCGGGCTGCTCTCTTCCCAGAGTCCCCAGGCGAGGGAGGTGGCGGGCAGTCCGTGTGCGGTGCGGTGCTGGGCCAGGGCGTCCAGGAAGGTATTGGCGGCGGCGTAGTTGGCCTGGCCCGCGTTGCCGAGGAGCCCCGCGACCGACGAATACAGCACGAACGCCGACAGATCCAGACCACGCGTCAGCTCATGCAGATGCCACGCCGCATCGACCTTGGGCCGCAGCACCGCCGCCAGCCGCTCCGGCGTCAACGCCTCCAGCGTGGTGTCATCCGTGACACCCGCGGTATGAACCACCGCGGTCAGCGGATGCTCCACAGGCACCGAAGCGAGCAACGCGGCAAGAGCGGAACGATCCGCCGTGTCGCACGCCGCGATCGTCACCTCCGCACCCAGCCCCACGAGCTCCTTCCGCAAACCCTCAGCACCCTCCGCACCCGGCCCACGACGACTCGCCAACAACAACCGGCTGACCCCGTACCGCACCACCAGATGACGCGCCACCAACGAACCCAACGTCCCCGTACCCCCCGTGACCAGCACCGTGCCCCCGGGAGCGGGAGCGCTGGGCAGTGTCAGGACGACCTTGCCGATGTGGCGGGCCTGGCTGATGTGGCGGAACGCTTCCTGTGCCTGCCGGATGTCCCACACCGCGACCGGCAGGGTCTCCAGCACACCGGTGTCGAACAGCTCGACGAGCGCGGCCAGCATCTGCTGGATACGGTCCGGGGACACCCAGGTCAGGTCGAACGACTGGTAGGAGACCCCGGGCAGCGACTCCGGCTCGCGGATGTCCGTCTTGCCCATCTCCAGGAACCGGCCGCCCGGCCGCAGCAGCCGCAGTGACGCGTCCACGAATTCGTTGGCCAGGGAGTTCAGCACCACGTCGAAGCCGCCCTCCCCCAGCTCCCGGCCGAAGCTCTGCTCGAAGCCGAGATCGCGGGACGAGGCGATGTGCCGGTCGTCGAGACCCAGCGAACGCAGGGTGTCCCACTTGCCGGAACTCGCGGTGCCGAACACCTCCGCGCCCAGGTGATGCGCCAGCTGTACGGCCGCCATGCCGACGCCGCCCGCGGCCGCGTGCACCAGGAGGCGCTCGCCCCGCCGCAGCGCGCCGAGGTCCATCAGGGCGTGGTACGCCGTCAGGAACACGGCGGGCACCGATGCCGCCCTGGCGAACGTCCAGCCGTCCGGCATCCGCACGAGCATCCGGTGGTCCACGACCGCGACCGGCCCGAACGCACCCGTCAGCAGACCCATCACACGGTCGCCCGGTGCCAGCTCCCGTACATCGGGCGCGACCTCCGTGACCACGCCCGCGCCCTCGATTCCGGGCGGGCCCGCCTCGCCGGGGTAGAGCCCGAGGGCGTTCAGCGCATCGCGGAAGTTCAGTCCGGCGGCGCGTACGGCGATCCGTATCTGGCCGGGCTCCAGCGGCGCCGACGAGGCCGGGTGGGCCCGGAGGGCCAGGCCGTCGAGCGAGCCGTCGGGCGACACCTCCATCCGCCAGGCGGCTTCGCCCTCGGGCGCCGCCAGCACCCCCTTGCGGGAGTGCCGGACCAGCCGGGCGGCATGAACCGCCCCGCCGCGCACGGCCAGTTGGGTCTCGTCGCCCTCCAGCACCGCGGACAGCACCGTACGCAACAGCCCGGGTTCACCGGCCAGTCGGCGGTGATCATCGACGTCGAGCAGGACGAAGCGGTCCGGGTGCTCGGCCTGCGCCGAACGCAGCAGCCCCCACAGGGACGCCATGGCCACATCGGTGACGGCCTCGCCGTCGCCGACAGCCGTCGCGCCCTGGGTGAGCACCACCAGCGGGGCATGGGTCACCGGTGACTCCGAGGCCAGCCACTGCTGGACGAGCGTGAGCATCCGACGTGTCACCGCGTGCGCGTCGGCGGCCACATCGGCCGCCGGGTCCCGCAGACAGGGGACGAGCACGGCCGCGGGCAGGGCCGCGCCCTCCTCCACGGAGCGCTCCAGAGCGAGCAGATCCGGATGGGCGGCGACACCTGTGGCCGCCGGGAAATCGGAGGCGATGACGGCCGCGGCCACGGGGTCCGCCGTGCCCGAGGCGCCTGGGCCGGAGGTCTCGGTCCAGTCCAGCCGGAACAACGACTTGTGATCGCCACCGGTCCCGGACGTGTGCCCGGGGGCGAAAGCGCGCAGGGTCAGCGACTCCACCTCGGCGATCGACGCACCCGAGGGGTCCGCCAGCACGATCGACACCCCGTCGGGGCCGGTCGGCCGCAGGCGTGCCCTGGCCACGGTGGCACCCGTGGCCCGCACGGTCACCCCGGCCCAGGCGAACGGCAGCCGCACCTCGGTGGCGTCCAGCACCAGCAGGTGCAGAGCGGCGTCCAGGAGAGCGGGATGGACGCCGTGACCGGCGGGGTCGAGTCCGTCGGGGAGGCGGAGGTCGGCGTAGAGGTCCGCACCGTCGCGCCAGGCGGCGGTGACTCCCCGGAAGGCCGGTCCGTAGACATAGCCGGTCGCGGCGAGGTCGGCGTAGAGCGGGGCCGTGTCCACCGGCTTCGCGGAGTCGGGAAGCCGTACGTCCGGCAGCGGCGGCCTGTCGTCCACACCGCCGCTCGTCAGCGCGCCGGAGGCATGGAGCGTCCAGTCGCTCTCCGCGGCGCTCCGCGGATCGTCGTCGGAGGCACGCGAATGAACCGTCACCGTCCATCCGCCCTCGTCCAGCGCCTCGACCTCCACATGGAGGTTGACGGCCGTATCGGGTACGAGGACGAGGGGCGCCGCGAGGGTCAGTTCCTCCACGAAGCCGGCGCCGACACGGCCGCTCGCCTCCGTCACCAGGTCGACGAAGGCGGTCCCGGGCAGCAGCACGGCATCGCCGATGGTGTGATCGGCCAGCCAGGGATGCGTACGCAGCGAGATCCGGCCGGTCAGCAGCCAACCCCGCCCGTCGGGACGGGGGATCGCGGCGCCCAGCAGGGGATGCTCGACGCCGGCGAGCCCGGCCGACGACACGTCGGAGGCAGGCGCCTCGTCCATCCAGTAGGACCCCTGCTGGAAGGCGTACGTGGGGAGGTCCACGCGCGAGGCTCCGGGGAAGACCGCCGGGGCGTCGAGTGCGGCCCCGAGCGCCAGGGCGTGCGCAAGGACCGTCTCCACGGTCTGTTCCTCGCCGCGCCGGGCCCGGAGGGCCGGCACGGCGACGATGTCCGTGTCGGCTGCGGTGTCGCTCAGACAGGTCTGTGCCATGCCGGTCAGTACGCCGTCGGGACCCAGCTCGACGTACATGGTCACGCCCAGCCCGGCCAGCGTCGCCATGCCGTCGGAGAAGCGGACCGGCTGCCGGACATGCGTCACCCAGTAGGCGGGCGAGCACAGCTGATCGACGGTGGCCGGGCGGCCCGTCACGTTCGACACGACCGGGATGCGCGGCCGGTCGAACCGCAGCCCCTGAAGCACCTCGCCGAACTCGTCCAACGCGCTGTCCATGTGCGCCGAGTGGAACGCATGGCTGACCGTCAGCCGCTTGACCTTGCGGCCGGACCGGGCGAAGCGGGCCGCGACCTCGTCGGCGGCGTCCGCGTCGCCGGAGACGACCACCGCCTCCGGACCGTTGACCGCGGCCACCGAGAGCCGGTCGCCGTACTCCTCCAGCGCGGCCAGTACCTCGTCCTCGCGGGCCTGCACGGCGACCATCGCACCGTCGTCGCGCGCCGCTTCCATCAAGCGGCCCCGCGCCGCCACCAGCACGGCCGCGTCCTTGAGGGAGAGCACGCCGGAGACATGGGCGGCCGCGACTTCGCCGATGGAGTGCCCCAGGAGGAACCCGGGCCGCAGTCCGTAGTGCTCCATCAGCCGGAACAGCGCGGTCTCCACCGCGAACAGGGACGCCTGTGTGTACAGCGTCCGGTTCAGCAGCTCGGCATCCGTCCCGAAGACCACTCCGTGCAACGGCCGCGGCAGCCTCTGGTCGAGTTCCGCGCACACGGCGTCGAACGCCGCGGCGAACACCGGCGACGAGCGGTACAACTCCTGCCCCATACCGAGCCGTTGCGCACCCTGGCCGGTGAAGAGGAACGCGACTTCGGGCGCCCCCTCCCCCGCTTCACGGGTGGCCAGGATCACGTCCGGGTGGGGTGTGTGCTGGGTGAGTGCGTGGAGTGCGGTGTGATGGTCGTGGGTGGTGATGACGGCCCGGTGGGCGAAGCGGGTGCGGGCGGTCGCGAGGGTGTGCGCGATGTCGGCGGGACGGAGTCCGGGGTGGGCTTCGAGGTGGGCGGCGAGCCGGGCCGCCTGGTCCTGAAGCGCCTGCGGAGTCTTCCCGGACAGAATCCACGGAACGGGACGCCCGGTCACTTCCGGCTCGTCAACTTCTTCGGTCTCCGGGACGGCTTGTTCGAGGATGAGGTGGGCATTGGTGCCACTCACCCCGAACGAGGAGATCCCGGCCCTGCGGGGCCGGTCGTGCTCCGGCCACGGGA
>NZ_FMBW01000044.1 GCF_900091725.1 Streptomyces sp. DvalAA-43
CCCCGCCGCGCCGCCGCCCGAAGCGGCCGGACGGCACCGGGGTGGTGGGCCGGGCCCCCAGCCGCGACACATCGCCCACCAGCTCGGGGAACAGCTGCGTGTCCGTGACCCGGATCTCGGTGCCGAACAGCGTCGACAGCGCCGGGCGCGGCCGCCCCGTCTGCAACGACACCACCTCGCGCAGCACACCCGTCAGCTGCTCCGCCATCTCCGCCGCCGAGGCGAACCGCCGCGCCGGATCCGGGTCGGTGGCCCGCACCAGCAGCCGGTAGAACGACTCGTAGGTCCGGAACACCTCGATGTTGTCCGGGTCCGGCAGCGAGTCCACGAAGACGTTGGTGTAGCCCTGGAAGTCGAAGGTGAGCACCGCGAGCGTCCGCGCGACCGTGTACAGGTCGGAGGCGACCGAAGGACCGACCTCCGCGACCTCCGGCGCCTGGTACCCCACCGTGCCGTAGATGGCCGACTCGTCGTCGTCCATCCTGCGGACGGCGCCCATGTCGATCAGCTTCAGCTGGTCCTCGGTCTGGATCGCGTTGTCGACCTTGAAGTCGCAGTACAGCAGGTTGCGGCTGTGCAGATGGCCGAGCGCCTCCAGCGCCTCGATGCCGTACGCGCACGCCTGCTCGACCGGCAGCGGGTCGCGCTTCCCGGCGGCGGTGCGGCGCTCGTTGGCGATGTCCTTGAGCGCCTTGCCCCCGACGTACTCCATGACTATGTAGCCGTCGAGCGAGCCGGTGCGCTGGTCGAGGTGCTCGACGAAGTTGTAGATCCGGACGATGTTGGAGTGCTCGATCTCGGCGAGGAAGCGGCGCTCGGAGATCGCGGCCGCCATGGCGTCCTGGTCACCGGTGTCGAGCAGGCCCTTGAGCACCACCCAGCGGTCGGAGACCGCGCGGTCGACCGCGAGATAGACCCAGCCGAGCCCGCCGTGCGCCAGACATCCGGCGACCTCGTACTGGCCGTGCACGATGTCGCCCGCGTGGAGCTTGGGCACGAACGAGTAGGGGTGGCCGCACTTGGTGCAGAACCCCTCCGTGCGGCCCAGCCGTTCACCGCGGGAGCGGCCGACCGGGGCCCCGCAGTCGGAACGCGAACAGAATCGCTTCCGCTCCGGCACCTCCGGGTTCTCCATCACCGCCGAGCGCGGGTCGGGACGCGGCACGTCCGGCACCTGCACCAGGCCCACGCCCAGCCTGCCCCGGGCGGAGGCGCCCGAGGACGAACCGGAGGAACGCACCGAGACCGAGGGGGAGGTGGAGGTGCCGGACAGCGAACGCGAGAGCCGCCCCGACACCGAACGCCGGGAGGTCGACGAGCGCGACGAGCGGGACGAACGCGAGGAGGCCCGGGACGAGGAACCCGAACCGCTCGTGCTGCCCCGGCTGTTCGCGCCGCCGCCCGCGATCCCGGTGGGCGGCGAGCTCACCAAGCCGTTCGGCGACACGACCGGGGCCAGACCGCAGGTGTCGCAGTAGAGCTCACCGCCGCCCATGTCCTCGTAACTGCCCTCGCACGCGGGGCGCTGGCACTGCGTACTCATGGTCGGTCCCCCTGGTCGCCCCGCCGCCGCAGCGGCCCTTCCACCTTGCGTACCCCTGTGATCATCGCCGGTCCTCCGGCCCCGGTGTCCGGAGCTGGGAGAGCAGTTCGGCCGCCGCCTCCTGGTAGCGCAGCACCGCCTGTCCGGCGACCCGCAGATCGCACGGCGCACTCCACAGCATCCGGCGCGCCGCGTCGTACCGCTCGATCAGCAGCGGGTCCTCGGCCAGACCGTGCCGGGCGACCTTCGCCTTGTACGCGTCGAGCCTGCCGCGCAGCTCCGCCCGCACCGCCAGCGGGGCCGTGACCGCGGTCAACGACTCGCGGGCCCGCAGCAGTTCCTCCTCGGCCTCCCGCTCCAGCGTCTCCAGGAGCGGGGACAGCCGGTGCCACTGGGCATGCCTGCGGTACTCCGAGGCGGCGGCCAGCCGCTCCTGGAGCACGGTCGCCGGGCCGCTGACCGCGGGCACCTCGGAGGCCGCGATCTTCGCCAGCACCTCGCCGCGCGCCGACCGGGCCTCGGTCAGGGTGCGGTCCGCCCGGGAGAGCACGTCGCGCAGCTGGACCAGACGCTGCTCGGCGTCCTGCCGGACGGCGAGCACCGCCTCGATCTCGCGGCGCACCTCTTCCAGGGCGCGGGCCGCCCGGTCGTAGCGCGCCGTGTCGGGGCGGCCGCCGCCGGGCGCCGAACTGCCCGGTCCCGGCAGCCAGAACGCGAGCGGATCGGAGATCACCTGCACGCGCAGCGTGGCCAGTTCGTGGGTGATCGCCTCCAGGTCGTCGCCGGACGGGTGCTCACCGGGCCGCACCCCCACGGAGCGCGCCAGCGAGCGGGTGCGTTGCAGCTCGGCGGCGAGCAGGTCTATCCGGGCGGGCAGCGCGGACCATACGGAGTCGGAGGCGACGACCATGTCCAGCGAGCGGGCGTACAGCTCGTTCATCCGGGCGACCAGCTCCTCCAGCGTGAACCGCTCGGAGAGCTTGGCGGGACCGGTGATCGACGGATCGGGGCGGGCCGCGGCGTGCGCCACGGTGACCCCCTGGCCGCGCAGCAGCTCGGTGAGGGCCACCAGATCGTCCCGGTTGGGATAGCGGCGGCGGGCCCGCACCGTACGGGCCTGGGCGAGCGCCCCCGTATAGGCGTCGAAATACCCCCACAGCAGGGTGATCGACTGGTCGGTCGATGCCCAGCGCTCCCTGGTGAGGCCGGTCAGCCCGGCGCCCTCCAGGAGTCGGCGGCCGGCGTGGTCCTGGAGGGCGAGGAGCGAGGTCTCGATCGCCTCGTGCTCCGCGCCGAGCCGGGCCAGCGCACGGTCCGCCTCGTCCCGGTCCATGACCGGGACGGGGGGCCCGGCCGCCTGGCCGGGGAAGGGGCCCGCGACGCCCATCGATCACCTCTCCGCTCTTCCTGCCGGGACGGGCCCCGGCAGGATCAGTACCACTGTCTCTCTCCGGCCGGGTCCGCTCCGTCGCGCCCCTGGCCGGCCCGGCTTGTCAGTCGCTCCGGTACTTGGGGGCCGGCGGTGCCTTGATCCCCGGCAGACCGGCCTCCAGCCAGTGCTTGTACGACTGCATCCAGCGGCTGTTCGCGCCACCGCTGCGGTAGTCGGCCAGCACCTGGTTGACCCGGGCCACCAGGTCGTCGGCACCGAGCTTCGCCGCCACGCCGTAGTACTCGGTGGTGAACGGCTTGTCGCCCTTGAGCTCGACCGCCGGGTCCTGGGCCGCCTGACCGGCCGCCAGCGCGTTGTCCGTGACCACCGCGTCGACCTCGTCCAGCTGGAGCCGCACCAGGCAGTCCAGCTGGTTGGGGACGGTGAGCTGGTCCTCGTCCGCCTCGGTGCCGTCGTGCGGGTCCTTGAAGACCGCGCCGTACGACCGCTTCTCCAGCGCCTCGTAGGCGGTGGAGCCCTCGGCGGTGCAGACCCGCTTGCCGGCCAGGGACCTGTCGTACCCGGTGATCGTCGAGTCCTTCGGCGCGAGGACCTGCTGCCCGGCCTGGAAGTAGGCGGTGGAGAACGAGACCTGCTTCAGCCGGGCGCAGTTGATGGTCATCGTCCGGACGACGACGTCGACCTTGTCGTTCTCCAGGGCGGCGATCCGCTGGTTGGTGGGGATGGCCCGGAAGATCACCGCGTCGCGGTCGCCCAGGATGTTCTCGGCGATGGCCCGCACCAGATCGATGTCGAACCCTTCGAGCCCGTCCTTGCCCCGGCCGGCCGCCGGATTGCGGTATCCCCAGCTGAAGCTGTTCTGGTCGACGCCCGCGATCAGCTTTCCGCGCCGCTTGATCTTCTCGATGTTCGGCCCGCTGCCGGACGACGGCGGGAGACTCGCCTCCGGGTCCGTGCAGCCGTCGGCCCTGGTCTGCACCGCCTGGGCCGCACCAGGCCTTGAGGCGCCCTGGCCGAGGACCTCGGTGCCGTTGTGGGAGAGCGGCAGCAGGGCGACCGCCGCCGTCACCGCACAGGCCACGGCCATGCCCGTCACCCCGCCCCAGCCGCGCAGCCCGCGGCGAATGGACCCGGGGCCCGCACCGGCCCTCGCGCCCATGCGCTTCCTGATCATCGCTCCTCCTCTCACCGGTACTCCGAGAGCCTGCGGTTGACTCCTACGATCGCGGCCACGGCGCCCAGCGCGGCCAGCGCGGCGGCCCCGATCGGCAGCCCGCCCAGCGCCCCGCGCCCGTCCTTCGCGGCCCGGGTGAACTCGTCCTGCTCATGGGCGAGCGCCCGCTCCAGCGCGTCGTCCACCCGCTCGAAGGACTCACCCGTCGAGTCCTCCGGCCCGATGATCTGCGCCCGCGCACCCTCGTAGTCGCCGCCGTCGTCGGCCGTGCGTGCGGTCCGGTGGCGGCCCTGCCACTCGGAGACGGCGTCGACGGCCTTCGCCACCGGGTCGCTCCCGGGGGTGTCGTCGGCCAGCCGCCCGGCCTTCTTCAGCTCTTCGCCGAGGGCCTTCATGTCCGCGTTGTAGTCGGTCTCGTACTTGTCGTTCCTGCCGTCCGCGGTGAGCACGGCGCCGCGGGCGACCAGGGTGAGGTTCTCATTGGCGCGCGCCTTCAGCGAGTCGATCCGCGCGTGGTTGAGGACATCGAGGGACTGCTGCCCGTTCACATCGGCACCATGCAGCTCGGACCGGGCCACCGTGTGTCCCACGGCCAGCCACAGCAGCACCACGGTGGAGGCCGCGGTCGCTACGAGCAGCCCGTGGTTGAACACCCGGTTCGTCCTGCGGTAGTTGCGCCGCTGCGCCCAGAACAGCGCGGCCAGCGCCACGACTCCGAGCGCGAGCGAGAAGAACGGCCGGGCCCGCGCCGCGTCACTGTCCTCGCCGAGCCGGCCGGTCTCCGCCGCGTACAGCCGCTCGGCGGCCGGCAGCAGCACCTTGCTCATCCGCTGGTTGGCGTACCGGATGTAGGCGCCGCCCAGCGGCAGGCCCTGCCGGTTGTTGGCGCGGGCCCGCTCGATCAGGCCGGTGTACCGGGGGAGTTCCTCGTTGAGCGTGGTGATCTCGTGGCCGGACTCCGTCGACGCGTCCGTGTTGGCGGCGGCCTTCACCAGGAGGCGGGACGCCTCCCGGATGTCCTTCTCGTACCGGTCGTGGATGTCACGCGGCTCCTGCGCCCCGGCCAGGAAGCCGCTCGCCGCCGCGGTGTCGGCGTCCGCCAGCGAGCGGTAGACGGCCGCCGCGTCGGCGCTCAGCGGCTGGCTGCGGCCCACCACGTCGTCGGCGGCGGACGCCCGGTCGGCGATCTCGAACGCCGTCACGGCCCCGAACGCCACGACGAGCAGGGCCAGTACGGCCCCGATGATCTGGAGGCGGCCCGGCTCGGTGGTGGCCGCGGCCCGCACCTTGTCGGCCGTCACGGACAGCGCGCCGCGCTGCGGCGGAGCGGGTACGGCCGTGGGCACGGGCGGCTGTGCCCGCTCGTGTTCCGGCGCCGTGCGCACATTCGGCGGGTATGTCACTCGACCTCCCCCTCGGTCACTGACGGTGGCCCGGCCCCCGGCCGATCGGGGACTGGTGCCCGGCCATGAAGTATGGCCGCAGGGACCGACATCCACACCGTGAACGTCCGGATCCTGCACCGGCCCGCGGATGCCCTCACACGCATTCGATCAAGGCATGCGCCGCCGATCAAGCCGATCGGCGGACCAGTACCCGGAGCGGGCCGATCTCCCCACTCATGAACACGTCCGGGACAACTGAACGGTTCCCGTGCGCGAGGGGCGTCCCACGGCGCGAAATCGCCGTGGAACGCCCCTCGGACCGGTCCGGCCCCGATCCCGCCGGACAGCCCCGGCGGATCACGGCATGTCAGTTGTACTGCGCGCGCAGCCTCTCATGGACCGCGGCGGGCGCGCCCGTGCGGTCCAGGCCGAGCAGCGCGGCCCCCAGCACCGGCGGCTGGGTCACCACCCGGAGCACCGCCTTCGGGGCACGTGCCGCGAGGCGCCCGGTGAGTTCCGCGTCCAGCTGCGGGTGACGGGCCGCCAGCACACTGCCGCCCAGCACCACCGGCGCCTCCTCGTCCAGCAGGTCCAGCCTGCCCAGCGCGACCGACGCCATCGCGACGACCTCCTCCGCCAGCCGCTCCACCAGAGAGCCCGCCACCGGGTCCCCGGCCGCCGCGGTCGCGAAGAGCACCGGAGCCAGCTCGTGGCGCCGCTCGAACTCGATCCGGCCCAGGTGCAGCGCCTCGATCAGCGCGTACATCGAGCCCAGCCCGAAGTGCGCGGGCAGCGTGCGGGCCAGCTCGGTCGGACCGCCGCGGCCGTCCTCCGCCCGCGCGGCGAACCACATGGCCTCCTCGGCCAGCCCGGCGCCGCCGCCCCAGTCACCGGATATCCGGCCTATGGCGGGGAACCGCGCGGTCCGCCCGTCCGGCACCATGCCGACACAGTTGATCCCCGCACCGCAGACCACGGCCACACCACGCGGCTCGTCCACCCCCGCGCGCAGTATCGCGAAGGTGTCGTTGCGCACCTCGACGGTGTCGCCCCAGCCCCGCGCGCGCAGCGCCGCGGCCAATTGCTCCTCCTCCACCGGGAGGTCGGCGTTGGCGAGACAGGCGGACACGTGCGCGACCGGACCGGCCGCCCCGCCGGCGAGCTCCAGCGCCCGGTCGACGGCCGCGCCCAGGACGTCGACGGCCGTCTCGACACCCACGGCCGGCGGCTGGAAGCCACCGCCGCGGGCCGTCGAGAGCACCGTCCCGTCCGCACCGATCAGTGCCACGTCGGTCTTGCTGTTCCCCGCGTCGATCGCGAGGACCGAAGCGTTCACGCCCACGCCAGGTGCTCCCGGTTGTGCGCGATCAGCTTGTCGGTGAGCGCCTCGGCGTACTCGAACTGGCCGATCAGCGGGTGCGCGAGCAGCGCCTTGAACACCCGGTCGCGCCCCCCGCGGAGCGCGGCCTCCAGGGCGAGGTCCTCGTACGCCGTCACGTTGGCGATCAGACCGGCGTACAGCGGGTCCAGCGCGGGAACGGCGAGCGGCGTCGCACCCGTGCCGTCGACCCGGGCCTGCACCTCGATCACCGCGTCGTCCGGCAGGAACGGCAGCGTGCCCTTGTTGTACGTGTTGACCACCTGCACCGCGGAGCCGCCCGAGCCGAGCAGCGAGGACGCCAGGTCCACGGCCGCCTCCGAGTAGAAGGCGCCGCCGCGCTTGGCGAGCAGCGCGGGCTTCTCGTCCAGCGCCGGATCGCCGTACATGGCGAGGAGTTCCCGCTCCATCGCGGCGACCTCGGACGCCCGGGACGGCTTGGTGCCGAGCTCCCGCACGACCGCGTCGTGCGCGTAGAAGTAACGCAGGTAGTACGAGGGGACGACGCCGAGGCGGTCGGTGATGGCCCGGGGCATGCGCAGGTCGTCCGCGATCGCGTCGCCGTGCTCGGCGAGCAGCTTCGGCAGGACGTTCTCGCCGTCCGGGCCGCCGAGACGTACCCCGAGTTCCCAGGTCAGGTGGTTGAGCCCGACGTGGTCGAGGTGGACCTCGGCCGGGGTGACGTCGAGCAGCCGGGCGAACTTCCGCTGGAAGCCGATCGCCACGTTGCACAGGCCGACGGCCTTGTGGCCGGCCTGGAGCAGTGCCCGGGTGACGATGCCCACCGGGTTGGTGAAGTCGATGATCCAGGCGTCCGGGTTGGTCCGGCGGACCCGCTCGGCGATGTCCAGGACGACCGGCACGGTGCGCATCGCCTTGGCGAGGCCGCCGGCGCCGGTGGTCTCCTGGCCGATGCAGCCGCACTCCAGCGGCCAGGTCTCGTCCTGGTTGCGGGCGGCCTGGCCGCCGACGCGCAGCTGCAGCAGGACGGCGTCGGCGTCGGCGACGCCCGCGTCGAGGTCCGAGGTGGTGACGATCCGCCCCGGGTGGCCCTGCTTGGCGAAGATCCGCCGGGCGAGGCCGCCGACGAGCTCCAGGCGGTCGGCCGCCGGGTCGACGAGCACCAGCTCCTCGATGGGCAGCGTGTCCCGCAGCCGGGCGAAGCCGTCGATCAGTTCAGGTGTGTAGGTGGACCCGCCACCAACTACTGCCAGCTTCATAGGTCAGCCCTTTACTCCGGTCAGTGTGACGCCCTCGACGAACGCCTTCTGGGCGAAGAAGAAGACGAGGATCACGGGGGCCATGACCAGTACGGTCGCGGCCATGGTCAGGTTCCAGTCGGTGTGGTGTGCGCTCTTGAAGGACTCCAGGCCGTAGCTGAGCGTCCAGGCGGCCGGGTTCTCCGAGGCGTAGATCTGCGGGCCGAAGTAGTCGTTCCAGGCGTAGAAGAACTGGAAGAGGGCCACGGCGGCGATGCCCGGCTTGGCCATCGGCACGACGACCTTGAGCAGGGTGCGCAGCTCGCCGCAGCCGTCGACCTTCGCCGCGTCGAGGTACTCGTTCGGGATGGTCAGCAGGAACTGCCGCAGCAGGAAGATGGAGAACGCGTCGCCGAAGGCCATCGGGATGATCAGCGGCCAGAGCGTGCCGGACAGGTCCAGCTGCTTCGCCCAGAACAGGTACATCGGGATGACGACGACCTGCGGCGGCAGCATCATCATCGAGATAACCAGCATCAGCGACAGATGCCGGCCGCGGAAGCGGAACTTGGCGAGCGCGTACGCCACGGGCAGCGAGGAGACGACCGTGAGGACGGTGCCGAGCCCCGCGTACAGCAGGGTGTTCTTCCACCAGGTCAGAAAGCCGTCGGTGTCGAAGACCCGCTGGTAGTTGCTCCACTCGAAGGGGTGCGGCCACAGATCGCGGGTCAGCGCCTGCTGGCCGTTCATCAGCGAGGTGAGCACCAGGAAGACGAACGGCAGCACGAAGAAGAGCGCGGCGGCGACCCCGAGTGAGTGCACGGCGATCCAGTTCAGCAGCGACTTGCGGCGCGCCGTGCGTTCGGCCGGGGTGACCGCGCCGGTCGCGGGGTCGGCTTCCTTGACGGCGTCGAGTACCTGCGCCACGTCACTCACCTGCCTGGATCAGTCCGCTGCGGCGTCGCATCAGCAGTGTGGTGAACGCCATGGCGAGTACGAAGAGAACGAGCGCGACCACGCAGGCGGAGCCGTAGTCGAAGCGCTGGAAGCCGAGGTTGTAGACGACCTGCGGAAGCGTCAGTGTCGACTTGTCGGGATAGCCCGGTTCGAACTGCTGCCCGGAGCCGCCCATCACACCCGAGGCGACCTTCCCGGCCACGAATGGCTGGGTGTAGTACTGCATCGTCTGGATGATCCCGGTGACCACCGCGAACATGATGATCGGCGAGATGTTCGGCAGGGTGACGAAGCGGAACCGCTGGAACGCGGTCGCCCCGTCCAGTTCCGCCGCCTCGTACTGTTCCTTCGGCACGTCCAGCAGGGCGGCCATGAAGATCACCATCAGGTCGCCCACCCCCCACACCGCGAGCGCGGTCAGGGCCGGCTTGGACCAGGCGGCGTCGGTGAACCAGCCGGGCGTGGGGAGCCCCAGCTCGCCGAGGATCGAATTGACCGGCCCGGTCCCGGGGTTGAGCAGGAAGACGAAGCCGAGCGTCGCCGCGACCGGCGGGGCCAGGTACGGCAGGTAGAACAGGGTGCGGAAGACCCCGGCGCCCGTCTTGATGCGGGTGATCAGCAGCCCGACACCGAGGCCGAACACCACCCGGCAGGTGACCATGACCACGACCAGCCAGAGCGTGTTGCGCAGCGCCGGCCAGAACAGCGGGTAGTCGTTGAAGACGAACGCCCAGTTCTTCAGCCCGCTGAACTCGGGAGCCGTGAAACCGTCGTACGAGGTGAAGGAGAAGTAGACGGTGGAGATCAGCGGGTAGGCGAAGAAGACGCAGAACCCGATCAGCCACGGTGACATGAAGGCCGCTGTCCGCAGCGCCGACCGGCGGCGCTTCGCACGGAGTGTGTAGGTGGTCATCGCGGTTCTACTTCGCCTGTGCGATCGCCGCGTCGATTTCCTTGGCGGTGTTCTCCAGGCCCGCCTTGACGTCCTTCTGCTTGCCCTTCTCGATGTCGAATCCGAGGTTCTGCAGGGAGGTCAGGTAGGCGCCGCCGTTCACCGAGGGCGGGGTGGTGGTGCTCTTCGGGTTCGCGGCGATGTCCAGGAAGGTCTTGAACCGCGGGTCGTACTTCAGCTTCGGCGACTTCAGCGCCGCCAGGGTGGACGGCACGTTGTGGATGGCGTTGGCGAAGTTCACCACGGCGTCGGTGTCGGTCGTCATGAACTTCACCAGCTCCCAGGCCGCGTTCTGCTTCTTCGAGGTGGCGGCGATACCGGCGATGGTGCCGGTCAGATAGCCCTTGCCCCAGGTGTCGGCCTCGTCGTCGGCGACGGGCATCGGGGCGACGCCGATCTCGAACTTCGGCTTGGTCGCCTCGGCCATCCCGAGCCGCCACTCGCCGTCCAGCTGCATCGCCACCTGGCCGGTGTGGAACGGGTGCTTGGCACCCCACTCGTCACCGAAGGACGTGCGGTACTTCTCCAGCTTCTCGTAGCCGCCCAGGTCGTCGACCAGCTTCTTCTGGGTCGTGAGCATGGCGGCGAACGAGGGGTCCTTGGCGATGTTCGACTTGCCGTCCGCGTCGAAGTACTTCGGGTCCCAGGCGCCGAGGTAGTGCTCGGTCGTCGTCTCGTAGCCGTGGTAGTTCGGCATGAAACCGAGCCGCTCGTACGAGTCGCCCTTGGTCTTCGTCAGCTTCTTGGCGTCCTCGGCCAGCTCCGACCAGGTCCTCGGCGGCCTCGTGATCCCGGCCTTCTCGAAGGCGTCCTTGTTGTAGTAGAGGCCGTACGCGTCACCGAGCAGCGGCACGGTGCAGCGCACCCCGTTGAACTGGGTGTACTCGTTCATCGCCTTCGGGAAGGTCTTGTCCGGGTCGATCCCGTCCTTCTTCAGGAAGGGGTTGAGGTCGGTGAACGCCTTCGACGAACAGAACTTGCCGACGTTGTTCGTGGTGAACGACGAGACGACGTCCGGGGCGTTCGAACCGCCCGCCCGCAGCGCCTGGTTGACCTTGTCGTCGGTCATGTCGCCGACGACCTTCACATGGATGTTGGGGTGCGCCTTCTGGAAGGCGTCCACCGACGCCTGGATGCCCGCGACCTCGGTCGGGGAGTTCCAGCCGTGCCAGAACGTGATGGTCGTCTCCTTGGACGGGTCATCACTGGAACCGGAGTCGCTCTGGCCGGTACAGGCCGAGGCGAGCAGAGATAGGGCGGCGGTCGCGGCGAACGCGGCGGCCGTCTTCCGGCGGTTTCCGGACATGGCGGTCTCCCGGTGAAGGATGGGGGCGGGGGTACGGAGGGAAGAGGGCGGGCCGAGAAGGGTCAGCGGGACGTGTCGAAGACCTCGTCACGGGTGGTGGCGAGGGCGCTCTCCAACGCGCCGCGCAGTACGGGGCGGTGCTTCACTTCCCCGGCGATCAGCCGGGGCCGGGAGGCCGCCAGTTCGGTGAGCTCGGACGCCACCCGGCAGCGCAGCGGCTCCCCGCCGGCCGCGATCACCTCGCCGGACAGCACGACGACTTCCGGGTCGAGCACGGCGATCATGGAGGCGAGACCGGTCGCGAGGCCGGTGGCGAAGAGATCGAGGAGCCGGGGGTACGGGCCGTCCTCGCCCGCCTGGGCGGCCTCGGCGGCGCGGGCGAGCAGCCGGGCGGCGACCTCGTGGTGGGTACCGGGGGAACGGATCAGCTCGTCGTCGATGCCGAGCTTCCGGCCCAGCCGGGACAGCACCTGCGCACCCGCCAGCTCCTGGAAGCCGCCCGCGTTCACCTTGGTGACCTGACGGACCAGCGGGGCGCCCGGCACCGGCAGGAAACCGACCTCGCCCGCGCCACCGGTGAAGCCGCGGTGCAGCCGTCCGTTGATGACGAGGGCGGCACCGAGCCCCTCCTCGTTCCACAGCAGGACGAAGTCCTCGTGCCCGCGCGCCGCGCCCGCCCGCTGCTCGGCCACCGCGACCAGGTTCACGTCGTTCTCGTACTCCACCGGCATCGGCAGGAAGGCGGCCAGCTCCTCCAGCAGCGTGGGGGAGTGCCAGCCCGGCAGGTGCGAGGCGTACCGCAGCCGTCCGGTGCCGGGGTCGAAGGCGCCCGGGGTGCCGATGACGACCCGGTGCACATCGGAACGGGTGAGCCCGGCGTCCTTCACCGCCCCGTCCAGCGCCTCCGCCACCTGCCGCACCACGCTGTCGGCACGCCGTCCGGGGGTGCGCAGCTCGAAGTGCCCGACCGTCTCCCCGGTCACATCGGCGACGGCGGCGACGATCCGGCGGGCGTTCACATCGAGTCCCGCGACATGGGCGGCGCGCGCGTTCACCCCGTACAGCTGGGCGTTGGGCCCCGGCCGGCCGGCCACGGTCCCGGTCGCGACGACCAGCCCGGCCGCCTCCAGCCGTGCCAGCAGCTGGGAGGCGGTGGGCTTGGAGAGCCCGGTCAGCTTTCCGATCCTGGTCCGCGAGAGGGGGCCGTGCTCCAGCAGCAGATCGAGGGCGGCCCGGTCGTTCATGGCGCGCAGGACGCGGGGCGTACCCGGTGTGGTTCCGGCCATGAGCGCTGCACCTGCCCTCTGTTAGGAAAGTTTCCTATTCGGTGAGAGGACCGTATGCGCGCGTCACCTGGCCGTCAATGGGCAGCGCCGCGGTGGCAACCAAAGCGTTACCTGGCACACTTCCGGAATATCCGGGTCCATGGTGACGCATGCCCAACCGGTTCACCGGCGAACCGAGTTGGGTCCGCGCCGGCCCGCCGGACGCGCGTACGGCGGGTGCTACTTCGCTATGTTCGGCGGGGTGATCGGGGCGGTGGCCAGGGACTGGGGCGAGGTGGCCGAGGCGTAGGCGGAAGGGGCGGCCATGCCGGCCGCGGGGTCGGCCTTGGAGGGCTCGTCCGCCTGGGCCGGGACACCGCCGACGATGCGGATGCCCGCCTCGTCGAAGGCCTGCTTGATCCGCCAGCGCAGCTCGCGTTCCACGCCCAGCGCCTTGCCCGGCATCGTCTTCGCGCTCAGCCGGACCGTCATCGAGTCCAGCAGCACGGCGTCCAGGCCCAGGACCTCCACCGGGCCCCACAGCCGCTCGTTCCAGGGGTCCTCCTTGGCCATCGCGGCGGCGGCCTCGGCGATCACCGTACGGACCGTTTCGAGGTCCTCCGTGGGGCGCACCGTCACATCGACGCCCGCCGTCGACCAGCCCTGGCTGAGGTTGCCGATCCGCTTCACCTCGCCGTTGCGGACGTACCAGATCTCCCCGTTGTCGCCGCGCAGCTTCGTGACCCGCAGGCCGACCTCGATGACCTCGCCGGAGGCGACGCCCGCGTCCACGGTGTCGCCCACGCCGTACTGGTCCTCCAGGATCATGAAGACGCCGGAGAGGAAGTCGGTGACCAGGTTGCGCGCGCCGAAACCGAGCGCCACCCCGGCCACCCCGGCGGAGGCCAGCAGCGGGGCCAGGTTGATCTGGAACGCGCCCAGGATCATCAGCGCGGCCGTGCCGAGGATCAGGAACGACGCGACCGAGCGGAGGACCGAACCGATCGCCTCCGAGCGCTGGCGGCGGCGTTCCGCGTTGACCAGCAGCCCGCCGAGCGCGGTGCCCTCCACCGCCTGGGCGCTGCGGTTCATCCGTTCTATGAGTTTGGTGAGAGCACGCCGGATCGCTATGCGCAACACGATCGCGATCGCGGCGATGAGGATGATGCGCAGACCGGTGTTCAGCCAGGTGGACCAGTTCTCCTCCACCCAGCCCGCGGCGTCGCCGGCCTGCTTGGCGGCTTCGTCGAACGAGCTGCCGGGCTCGGGTGACGGGGCTGCGGCCAACAGGGCGGACAGGGACACGGCGGGACCTCCAGATGGGCGACGACAGCCCAACCACACTAACGGGGCAGCGGGAGTGCCCCGTTGCTCCGACCGCGAGGAGAGACACGCCTCACGGAGGGGTACCGGGGGCGGGAACCCGTGGAGCGACGGCGTCGTCGGCGGCCGCCTGTGGCCGATCGCACAGCGGTCCCGGCCGCCGCCGCGAAGGCCGGGAGGCGCCCGCCGGGAAGAAAATCCTCCCGGCCCGTTACCCGCACGTGGTGGCGCTTCGACCAGGCAGGAGGAGAGACTGAGAGCGGATCGTCCCGGCGCGAGCCACGCGCCGCCGGCGTACAAGGAGGCATCCGCCGTGCCGCATGTCCTGGTTCTCAACGCGTCGTACGAGCCACTCGGCGTCGTACCGCTCCGCCGCGCGCTCGTCCTCGTCCTCGAAAACAAGGCCATCTGCCTAGAGGAGTCCGGCGCCTTCATGCACAGTGCCACCCGGGCCGTCCCGGCCCCCAGCGTCGTCCGCCTGAAGCGGTTCGTGCGCGTTCCCTACCGGGGACCCGTACCGCTGACCCGCAGGGCGCTGTTCGCCCGGGACGGGGGCCGCTGCATGTACTGCGGCGCCGCCGCGACCAGCGTCGACCACGTGATTCCGCGCAGCCGCGGCGGACAGCACGCCTGGGACAACGTGGTGGCGGCCTGCCGCCGCTGCAACCACGTCAAGGCGGACCGGCACCTGCCGGAGCTCGGCTGGCGGCTGCACCAGCAACCCGCCCCGCCGACGGGCCTGGCCTGGCGGATCATCGGCACGGGACACCGAGACCCGCGCTGGCTGCCGTACTTGCAACCGTTCGGCGCGGACGACGCCATGGCCCGGATCGACGGCATCTCAGCCTGAGAGATCCGGGCCTTCGTCGTCCCGGTGGCGGAAAAGGCCCGGACCGTTACTCCGTCCCGGCGACGGCGTACGCCTCCACCGACCAGAGCGAGTAGCCGAACCCGGTGCCCCGGGCCTCGCCCCGGACCCTCAGGAAGCGGACGTCCTTCGCGTCCATCCGGACCGACTCGCGCCCGCCCCGGCCCTCCCGCACGGTCGCCGCCGTGCGCCAGGCGCGGCCGTCCGAGGAGACCTGGACGCGGTAGCGCGCGGCGTACGCGTCCTGCCAGCGCAGCACCACCTGGCCGATCCGGGCGGTGCGCGGCAGCTCCGCCTGCCACCAGGCGCCGTCCTCGACCGGGGAGGACCAGCGGGTGCCCGGATCGCCGTCGGAGGCGGCCGCCGCCGGGAAGTCCGGGGTCTCGTCGCCGGACGAGGACGCGGTGGCGGTGCGCAGCAGATCGGGGCCCGCGGTGCGCGGGAACGCCCGGACGGTGAGCGTGCTGCGCTCGTCGCCGAAGCTGAACGGCACCTCGTACTCCCCGGCCGGGGTGCCCGCCGGGACCGTGATCTCGACGGGGACGTCGGTACGGGAACCGCGCGCCACCCTCGTCCGCTTCGGGACGTCCACCTCGATGCCCTTGGGCGCCTTCGCGGTGAGCGTGCCCCGCACCTCGGCGGGGCGGCGGGCGGCGAGGCGCGCCTCGACCCGCTGCGGGCCGCCGCCGATCTCGGCGTCCGTCTCGCCGCGGGCGAGATCGAGCCGGGCCGCGGGCTCGTCGCCGAACCAGGGCACCAGCGCGTGCACCCGGGGCGCCGGGACCGGGGCGTGCGGGGCGGCGCTGCCGCCCGGGGCCATCGGCGCCACCGGGCCCGTGACGACCGGGGGCATCGACGGGCCGCCGGTGGGCCAGCTGATCCGGATCGCGTCGGCCCGCAGCCCCTTCGCCGCCGTCTGGGTCCAGCCGGTGCCCGACAACGCGCCCAGGCGGCGCCAGCCCTCGCCCGGCACATGGGCCTCCAGCGCCGCACCGGCCACCGTGCCACCACCGGGCAGGGTCATCGCCGTCACGGTCTCCACCGGGCGGGCCCGGTCCAGCCGGACGGTGTAGCTGCCCGGGGCCTTCGTCACCGAACCGGCGCCGCGGTCCGCGCCCGTCCAGGCGTCCGCCTCCTTGCGCACCCGGTCCAGGAACGGGCCGAGGACCCCCTTGCCGACCGTCGCGCCGTCCGCCTTCGCGGCCCCGCGCACCGGCTCCAGGGCCAGTGACGCCCGCCAGGCGGCGTCGCCGTCCCCGCGCGACTGCGCCTGGAGCAGATCGACGGCCAGCTCGCCCGCCCGGCCGTACCGGGACAACTGCTCGGTCCACGGCCGCACTTCGTCGTCCAGACGCCCGCCCGCCGGGCCCTTCAGCCGCTGCGGGGTCTCCCGCATCACGGTGAACGCCGCCCGCAGCCTGCGCGCCGCGTCGTCCCGCGCGGAGACGTCGTGCGCCGCGCGGGACTTCCAGAACGCCGCCAGCAGCGGCCGCAGATAGCCGGACTCGGCACCGCCCAGCACGGACGCCGTGCTGTTCCCGGCCAGCGCGCGCAGCGCGTCCCGGGTGCGCGCGTCACCACCCGCCAGATCGTCGGTCGCCGCCCGCCAGGACTCCTGCGGCCGGTACCCCTTCGGGTTCCAGGCGAAGTCGGCGGCGGTGAAGAGCGGAACGCGGGACGCGGACGGCTGCTCCATCGCATTGGCGAGCAGCGCCGCGGAACCCGTGGCCACCGCGGGGTCCCGGCCGGTGTACGGGCCGAGGAAGATCCGGTCCCGGGCGTAGTCGTTGACCGGGTAGTTGTCCATCGTGACCAGCGGGTGCCCGAACGCGGCGCGGGCACCGGCCAGCTCCCCGCCGGTGATGGTCCTCGGCACGACCCCGACACCGCTCCAGGCGATCTGGACCCGGTCGTCCAGCTCCCCGGCGAGCGCCGTGCGGTAGTCGGTGGACCCGTCCTGGTAGAACTCCGTCGGCATCACCGACAGCGGCCGGGCGCCCGGATACCGGTCCGCGAGATGCCGCGCCACCGCACCGGCCACCCGCGCCTGAGCGCGGGCCGCCGCCCGCGGGCCGCTGCCGAAGGTGTCGGCGTCGGCGTCGCAGTGCCATTCGCTGTAGCTGACGTCCTGGAACTGCAACTGGAAGGCCCGCACGCCCAGTGCCCACATCGCGTCGAGCTTCTCCGTCAGCGCCTTCACGTCGTCGGCCGAGGACATGCACATGGCCTGGCCGGGGGCGACGGCCCAGCCGAGGGTCACGTGCTCGGCGCGGGCCCGCTCGGCCAGCGCCCGGAAATCGGCGCGCCGTCCGGCCGGATACGGCTCGCGCCAGCGGGCCTGGCGGTAGGGATCGTCGCCCGCCGCGTACAGATACCTGTTCTGCTTGGTGCGCCCCATGAAGCCGATCTGGGCCAGCCGCTCCTGGCGGGTCCACGGCTGCCCGTAGAAACCCTCGGTCATCCCGCGCACGGCGGCGCCCGGCCAGTCCCTGACGGCGACGCCCGCGACGCCCCCGTCCCGGATCAGCTGACGCAGTGTCTGCACGCCGTGGAAGAGGCCGTCCTCGCCGACGCCGTCCACCGCGACGGTGTCCCGGCCCGCGACCCGGCCGACCGCGATCCGGTAGCCCCCCGACGGCAGATCGCCGCGCCCGGGGGCGCGCAGCGCGCGCAGCGCGTCCCGGGCGCCGTCGCCGCCGAGCGTGATGACCGGGCCGCGGCCGGGCAGGGCGCCGTGGACGGTGCGCACGCCCGCGTCCCGCAGGATCCGCCGGAGCGCCTCGACCGTGTACGGATCGGCGTCGGGACCGGCGACGAGGGTGGCGTCGGCGGAGAGCGGTACGGACGCCCCGGCGGCCTCGATGGACTGCGGGCGGGGCCATACGGCGGGCGGCGCGGCCTCGTCCGTGCGGTCGGGGGTGCTGAGGGCGGGAGAGCCGGGGTCCGAAGGGGCCGCGACGGCGGCCGGCGCTCCCGCGGAGAGCAGCCCGCCGAGCACGGCGACCGCGAGGGCCGTTGCCTGCTTTCCGCGCCTGAGCCGCACCGTTCGTCTCCCTCGTCACCGCCGATGGGCTCCGAGCCCACCACCCGGGCGCGAGGGTGTCAATGCACGCGGGTGGTGTGCCGGAAATGCCCGAGGGCGCGGGCGGGGCGGGGGCCGGTGGGCCGGGCGGTGGACGGCAAGGATGACGCCGGATGGCCGAAATCAGCGGACAACTTACGGAGAACGGGCCCAGAGGGAACGGAATGTGACCCTCGGCACGTTCAATTCGTTGTGATGACGCCGATGTCTGTGGCCGAGCCCGCCGGGTAGGCGTGCTGTGTCCTGATTCCCCACGGCCAGGAGGCCGCCATGCACGCTGCCGCGAAGCTTCTGCTCCCCGTCCTCCCCGAGCAGACGTCCGGTCCCGCCGCCCCGCCGTTCGACGCGCTCCCGGCCCTCGTGCCCGGCCCGCTGACGAGCGAGCAGCCGCTCGCCGACGCGATACCCCTCACCAGCGAGCCGCCGCTCGCCGACGCCACCCCCCTGACCAGCGAACCCCCGCTCGCCGTACACGCCCCGCTGACCAGCGAGCCGGCCGCGTCCGGCGGCACATGGGGCATGGAGTTCCCAGGAGTCTGAATGGGCTTGTCCCGGCTCGCCGCACTGCACGGCGTCGCCACCTCCTACTCCCCGTCCGCCGAGGTGACGGTGACCGTCCCCGACGACACGGTCGTCGCCGTGCTCGGCGCGCTCGGGGTGGACGCCACCACGCCCGAAGCGGTACGGGAATCGCTCGCCGCCGCCGAGTCCGCGGCCCGCTCCCGGCTGCTCCCGCCGACGCTGGTGGTGTGGACCGGTGAGCCGCTGCCCGCGCCCCTGACCGCCCTGCCGCCCGGCACCACGCTGGAGATCGCCCTCGAAGACCCCGCTCAGGCCCCGCCCCCACGGATGCGCGTTCCTGTCGACCGGCCGGATCCGGCCGTTTCGCCCTGGGGCGCCGCCGGGCGGACGGACCCGGCGGACGCGGAGGGGGCGGGAGCGCCCCCGCTCCCCGCCTGGTGGGCCGAGCCGCCGCTCGGGGTGCACCGGCTGGCCGTACGGGCGCCCGGCGGCCGGACCGCGACCGGCACGCTCGTCGTCGCCCCGCCCCGGGCACCCCGGCCGCCCGCCCGCGCCCACGGCTTCCTCGTCCAGCTCTACTCCCTGCTCTCCGCCCGCTCCTGGGGCATGGGCGACCTCGGGGACCTCGCCGACCTCGCCGCCTGGTCCGGGCGCACCCTCGGCGCCGGATTCGTCCAGGTCAACCCGCTGCACGCCGCCGTGCCCGGCCGCCCCACCGACCCGTCCCCGTACCGCCCCTCGTCGCGCCGCTTCCCCGACCCCGTGCATCTGCACATCGAGTCCATCCCCGAGTACGGGCACGTGCCGGACCGGGGCACCCTCGACGACCTGCGGCAGGACGCCGCGACGCTCAGCGACACCGTTCTCAACAAGGGCGCCCTGATCGACCGCGACGCCGTCTGGGACCTCAAGCGCCAGGCGCTCGAACTGGTCCGGCAGGTCCCCCTCACCCCCGGCCGCCGCGCCGCCTACTGCGACTTCCTGGCCGAGCAGGGGCAGGCCCTGGAGGACCACGCCCTGTGGTGCGCCCTCGCCGAGGTGCACGGCTCCGACTGGCACTCCTGGCCCGCCGGGCTGCGCGACCCCCGCTCCGAGGAGACCGCCCGCGCCCGCGGCGCGCTGCTGGACCGGGTCGACCTCCACTGCCGGCTCGCCTGGCTGACCGACGGCCAGCTCGCCGCCGCCCAGCGCGCCGCCCTCGACGCGGGCATGGCCGTCGGCATCGTCCACGACCTCGCCGTCGGCGTGCACCCCGGCGGCGCCGACGCCTGGGCCCAGCAGGACGCCTTCGCGCACGGCATGTCCGTCGGGGCGCCCCCGGACGCCTTCAACGCCCGCGGCCAGGACTGGGGCCTGCCCCCGTGGCGCCCGGACGTCCTCGCCGCCTCCGGCTACGCCCCGTACCGCGGACTGCTGCGCGGGCTCCTCGCCCACGCGGGCGCCCTGCGCATCGACCACGTCATGGGCCTGTTCCGGCTCTGGTGGGTGCCCGAGGGGCGCCCGCCCACCGAGGGCACCTATGTCACCCACGACGCCGAGGCGATGCTCGCCGTCCTCGTCCTGGAGGCGCACCGGGCCGGCGCGGTCGTCATGGGGGAGGACCTCGGCACGGTCGAGCCGGGGGTCCGCGAGGCGCTGGCCCGGCGCGGTGTGCTCGGCACCTCCGTCCTCTGGTTCGAGCGGGACTGGTCCGGCACCGGCCGCCCCCTGGCCCCCGAGGAGTGGCGCGAGGGCTGCCTCGCCACCGTCACCACACACGATCTGCCGTCCACCGCCGCCCGGCTGACCGGCGATCATGTGACGCTCCGCCACCGCCTCGGCCTGCTCACCCGCCCCCTCGACCAGGAGCTGACGGCCGACGCCGCCGACACCGCCGAGTGGCTGGGGTATCTCGCCAGGCTCGGGCTGCTCCCCGAGGGCGAGGGCGACGAGGAGGGCGCCGTCCGCGCCGCGCACCGCTTCCTGCTGCGCACCCCCGCCCGCCTGACCGGCGTCTGGCTGCCCGACGCGCTGGGCGACCGCCGCCCGCAGAACCTCCCCGGCACCTGGGACCAGTACCCCAACTGGCGCCTGCCCGTCGCCGACGCGGAGGGCCACCCGGTCACCCTGGAGGAACTGACCGCCGCACCCCGCCTGCACCGGCTGATGGAGGTCTTCCGGCCGCCCGGGGACCACCCGGAACCAGACCCCGGAACCCCTCCGCACGACCACCCGCACGCCCACCCGTGATCCCGCCCCGACCCCGTACGGCACCCCCGGGCGCGCGCCCCTCGCGGGCGTTCGCTACGTTTGCACCGTGGACAAGAAGAACGCTATGCGCGCCGGCGCCGTCGCGGCCGGAACGACGCTGATGATGCTGCTCATGTCGTCCCCCGCGCTCGCGCTCACCCGCGACGACGGTGACGACCCGGGGCCCGGCCTGAGCGCGATGGAGACCATCGGCCTCTACGTCGTGGCACCCATCGTCCTGTTCCTGGTCATCGCGGGCCTGGTCATGGTCCTGGACAAGTCCAAGAAGCAGGCCTAGGCCCCAACGGGTCCGAGAAGCAGGCCTCTGGGACCCGACAGGTCCGAGAAGCAGGTCCAGGACCCGCACGCTCGTCCCGGGTGCGCCGCAGGTACTCCCCGAGTACCGCGCGGCGCACACGCATGTCCGCGACCGGGCGCCCCGCCCCCGGCGCCGGGTAGGTTGCGGCCATGATCGAGTGGGACGTCAAGAAGCTCCGCATCCTGCGCACCCTGCGCGACCGGGGCACGGTCACCGCGACCGCGCAGGCCCTGCTGATGACGCCCTCCGCGGTCTCGCAGCAGCTCTCCAGCCTCTCCCGACAGCTCGGGGTGCCGCTCCTGGAGGCCCAGGGCCGGCGCGTCCGGCTCACCGACGCCGCGCACCTCGTGCTGCGCCACGCCGAGGCCGTCTTCGCCCAACTGGAGCGCGCCGACGCCGAGCTGACCGGCTATCTGCGCGGCGAGGCCGGCGAGGTGCGGATCGCGGCGTTCTCCACGGCCGTACCCGCCCTCGTCGTACCGGCGATCCAGCGGCTGCGCGCCGAGGACCGCCCGGGACCCGATGTGCGGGTGCGGGAGGCGGAGGCCGCGCAGGCGTACGAACTCCTGGTCACCGGTGACGTCGACCTCGCCCTCTCCCTCGCCGCGCACGCCCCGACCGCCCGCGACCCCCGGTTCGTGGTGCTGCCCCTGCTCGCGGACCCGCTGGACGTCGCCCTGCCCACGGACCACCGCCTCGCCGCCGCGCCCGCCCTCCGCCTGGCCGACCTCTCCGGCGACCGGTGGATCTTCGGCGGCTCCGGTCCCTGGTCGCAGATCACCACGGCGGCGTGCGAGGCCGCCGGATTCGTGCCCGAGCAGGCGCACAGCGCCTCCGGCTGGACGGCGATCCTGGCCATGGTCGAGGCGGGCATGGGGGTGGCGCTGATCCCGCGCATGGCGTCGGCGGAACGGAGCGGCCGGGGCGGCGTGGTGATGCGCGTCCTCGACGCCGACCAGCCGCGCCGCCATGTGGTGGCGGCGGTACGGCAGGGCGCCGAGCGGGGCCCCGCGGTGGCCAGGGTCCTCGCGGCGCTCACCGCGACGGCCGAATCGTTCACTTCAACTGAATAAACCGTGCGAAAACTTTCGATGGACCTGATGGGTCATGGACCGTGACAGTGGGTGCATGACCTTCGACCAGAATGAGAACCACCACGAGGACCCCCACGCCAACGACGCGGCCCCGTACGGCGGTGGTGACCCGTACGCCGACTACCGCACCACCGACCTGCCCTTCACCGAGCTCGTCGACCTCGCCGACCGCCGCCTCGGCGCGGGCGTGATCGCCGCCAACGACGAGTTCTTCGCCCAGCGCGAGAACCTCCTGGTCCGGGAGCGCGCGGCCTTCGACCCCGAGCACTTCGGCCACAAGGGCAAGATCATGGACGGCTGGGAGACCCGCCGTCGGCGCGGCGCCGACGCCGAACACCCCTTCCCGGCCCCCGACGAGCACGACTGGGCCCTGATCCGGCTCGGCGCCCCCGGCATCATCCGCGGCATCGTCGTCGACACGGCCCACTTCCGCGGCAACTACCCGCAGCGCGTCTCGATCCAGGCCACCGCCGTCCAGGGCTCGCCCAGCCCCGCCGACCTCCTCGCCGACGACGTGAAGTGGGAGGAGATCATCCCGCCGACCCCCGTACGCGGCCACGCCGCCAACGGCTTCGAGATCACCGGCGGCCGCCGCTACACCCACGTACGCCTGTGCCAGCACCCCGACGGCGGCATCGCCCGCCTCCGCGTCCACGGCGAGGTCCTCCCCGACCCGTCCTGGCTCGCCACGCTCGGCACGTTCGACCTGATCTCGGTGCTGAACGGCGGCAGCTACGAGGACGCCTCGGACCGCTTCTACTCCTCGCCGACCCAGATCATCCTGCCCGGCACCTCCCGCAAGATGGACGACGGCTGGGAGAACCGCCGCCGCCGGGTCCGCGACACCAACGACTGGGTCCGCTTCCGCCTCCCCGCCCAGGGCGCGGTCCGCGCGGTCGAGATCGACACCGCCTACCTCAAGGGCAACGCGGCCGGCTGGATCGCCCTCCAGGGCCGCAACGGCGAGACCGGCGAGTGGTTCGAGATCATCCCCCGCACCAGGCTCCAGCCGGACACCCCGCACCGCTTCCCGCTCCGCGCCCAGGCGATCGTCACCCACGTCCGCCTCGACGCCTTCCCGGACGGCGGCGTCGCCCGTATGCGCCTGCACGGCAGCCTGACCGAGACCGGCGCCGCCGAGCTGGCCCGCCGCTACGAGGAGTCCGGCGCCTGACCGGACCCCGGGCCCTCCCCGCTCCCGCCCGTCGGACGGCTGCGCGTCCGCGCCCGCCCGACGGGCGGGTCTCCAGCGCTCGGGCCGTCCGGCACACGCATACGGGAAGGGGCGCCCCCGGGGGAGGCGCCCCTTCCTGTCGCACCGGTCAGTGCGTCACACCGTGGCCGCCGCCGCGTCCGCGGCCTGGGCCTTCAGGGCGCGCTCGACACCCGAACGGGACTCCGACACCAGCCGGCGCAGGGCCGCGCCCGGCTCCGCCGCCGACAGCCAGGCGTCCGTGGCGTCCAGCGTGGCCTGCGAGACCTGGAGGGTCGGGTAGAGGCCGATCGCGACCTGCTGCGCCATCTCGTGGCTGCGCGAGTCCCAGACACCCCTGACCGCGGCGAAGAACTTCTCCGCGTACGGGGCCAGCAGTTCGCGCTGGTCGGTCTGGACGAAGCCGGAGATGACCGCCTCCTGGAGGGAGTTCGGCAGCGTGTCGGACTCGACGACCGAGGCCCACGCCTCCGCCTTCGCCTCCTCGGTGGGGCGGGCCGCCCGCGCGGTCGCCGCGTGGCGCTCGCCCGCCGCCGTCCTGTCGCGCTCGTACTCGGCGGCGATCTCGTCCTCCTCGAGGAGACCGGCGGCGGCGAGCCGCTCGACGAACGCCCAGCGCAGCTCCGTGTCGACGGCCAGGCCCTCGACCGTCTCCTTGCCGTCGAGCAGCGACTGGAGCAGGTCCGTCTGCTGCGGGGTGCGGGCCGTCGCCGCGAAGGCGCGGGCCCAGGCCAGCTGGTGGTCGCTGCCCGGCTCCGCCGCGCGCAGGTGCGCGAGGGTGGCCTCGGTCCACTGGGTCAGCCCGGCCTCGCGCCACTCCGGCGCCGCGTACAGGTCGAGCGCCAGCTTCACCTGGTGGTGCAGCGACTGGACGACGCCGATGTCCGTCTCCTTGCCGATGCCGGCGAGCACCAGGGCGAGGTAGTCGCGGGCCGCCAGCTCGCCGTCGCGGGTCATGTCCCAGGCCGAGGCCCAGCACAGGGCGCGGGGGAGGGACTCCGTGAAGTCGCCGAGGTGCTCGGTGACGACGCGCAGCGACTCCTCGTCGAGCCGGACCTTCGCGTACGAGAGGTCGTCGTCGTTGAGCAGGATCACGGCGGGGCGGGCGGTACCGGCCGGGAACGGCACGGTCGTGTGCGTGCCGTCGACGTCCAGCTCGATGCGGTCCGTACGGACCAGCTTGCCGGCCGTGTCGAGGTCGTAGCAGCCGATCGCGATGCGGTGCGGCCGCAGCGTCGGTTCGCCCTTCGCACCGGCGGGGAGGGCCGGGGCCTCCTGGAGCACGGTGAACGAGGTGACGTGGCCGTTCCCGTCCGTCTCGATCTCCGGGCGCAGGATGTTGATGCCGGCCGTCTCCAGCCACGCCTTCGACCAGGTCTTCAGATCGCGGCCGGAGGTCTCCTCCAGGGCGCCCAGCAGGTCGGACAGCCGGGTGTTGCCGAACGCGTGCGCCTTGAAGTACGCCTGGACGCCCTTGAAGAACGCGTCCATGCCGACGTACGCCACCAGCTGCTTCAGGACCGAGGCGCCCTTGGCGTAGGTGATCCCGTCGAAGTTGACCAGCACGTCGTCCAGATCACGGATGTCCGCCATGATCGGGTGCGTGGACGGCAGCTGGTCCTGGCGGTAGGCCCAGGTCTTCTCGACGTTGGCGAACGTGGTCCAGGAGTTCGGCCACTTCGAGCCCTCGGCGTACGCCTGGCAGGCGACCGAGGTGTACGTGGCGAACGACTCGTTCAGCCACAGGTCGTTCCACCACTCCATGGTGACGAGGTCGCCGAACCACATGTGCGCCAGCTCGTGCAGGATGGTCTCCGCACGCCGCTCGTACGCCGCGTCCGTCACCTTCGAGCGGAACACGTACTGGTCGCGGATGGTGACCGCGCCCGCGTTCTCCATCGCACCGGCGTTGAACTCCGGGACGAACAGCTGGTCGTACTTGGCGAACGGGTAGTCGTAGTCGAACTTCTCCTGGAACCAGTCGAAGCCCTGCCGGGTGACGTCGAAGATCGCGTCCGCGTCGAGGAACTCGGCCAGCGACGGACGGCAGTAGATGCCGAGCGGGACGGACTGGCCGTCCTTCTCGTAGCTGCTGTGCACCGAGTGGTACGGGCCGACGATCAGGGCCGTGATGTACGACGAGATGCGGGGCGTCGGCTCGAAGGACCAGACGTCGTCCCGGGGCTCGGGCGTCGGCGAGTTCGAGATGACCGTCCAGCCCGCCGGCGCCTTCACGGTGAACCGGAACGTCGCCTTCAGGTCCGGCTGCTCGAAGCTGGCGAAGACCCGGCGCGCGTCCGGCACCTCGAACTGGGTGTAGAGGTACGCCTGCTGGTCGACCGGGTCGACGAAGCGGTGCAGGCCCTCGCCCGTGTTGGTGTACGCGCAGTCGGCGACGACCTTCAGCTCGTTGGAGCCCGCGACCAGGTGCGGGAGCGCGATGCGCGAGTCGCGGAAGACGGCCGCGACGTCCAGCGCCTTGCCGTTCAGCTCGACCTCGTGCACGGCGGGGGCGATCAGGTCGATGAAGGTCTCCGCACCGGCTTCGGCGGAGTCGAAGCGCACGGTGGTCACGGACCGGTAGGTGCCGCCCTCCTGCGCTCCGGAGAGGTCGAGATCGATCTCGTACGCGTCCACGGTCAGCAGGCGCGCCCGCTCCTGTGCCTCTTCGCGGGTCAGATTCGTGCCAGGCACGCGGTCATCTCCTTGGTATGCGATGTTTTCCGGTCATCCTTCCACGTCATCCGCTCCGGCGGGGGTCCCGGGCGGCGGTGGCCGGAAGCGTACGAAAGGGCGGCCACCGCACCCCGGTGGCCGCCCTTTCCGTTTCCGTGTCCGTCCGGCGTCAGCCGTTCAGCTCCGCCGCGACCAGCTCCGCGATCTGCACCGCGTTCAGCGCCGCGCCCTTGCGCAGGTTGTCGCCGGAGACGAAGAGCGCGAGGCCGTTCTCCACGGTCTCGTCGGCCCGGATCCGGCCGACGAACGAGACGTCCTCGCCCGCCGCCTGGAGCGGCGTGGGGATCTCGGAGATCTCGACGCCGGGCGCGTCCTTCAGCAGCTCGTAAGCGCGCTCGACGCCGAGCGGGCGGGCGAAACGGGCGTTGATCTGGAGCGAGTGACCGGTGAAGACCGGCACCCGGACGCAGGTGCCGGACACCTTCAGCTCCGGGATCTCCAGGATCTTGCGGGACTCGTTGCGGAGCTTCTGCTCCTCGTCGGTCTCGAAGGAGCCGTCGTCCACGATCGAACCGGCCAGCGGCAGCACGTTGAAGGCGATCGGACGCTTGTAGACGCCCGGCTCGGGGAACTCGACGGCCCCGCCGTCGTGGGTGAGCTTGTCGGCGTCGGCGACGACCTTGGACGCCTGGCCGTGCAGCTCGGCGACACCGGCCAGTCCGGAGCCGGACACCGCCTGGTAGCTGGCGACGACCAGGGCTTCGAGCCCGGCCTCGTCGTGCAGCGGGCGCAGCACGGGCATGGCGGCCATCGTGGTGCAGTTCGGGTTGGCGATGATGCCCTTGGGCCGGTCGGCGATCGCGTGCGGGTTGACCTCGGAGACGACGAGCGGGACCTCGGGGTCCCTGCGCCAGGCGGAGGAGTTGTCGATCACGACGGCGCCCTGCGAGGCGACCTTCTCGGCGAGCGCCTTCGACGTCGCGCCACCGGCCGAGAACAGCACGATGTCCAGCCCGGTGTAGTCGGCCGTCGAGGCGTCCTCGACGGTGATCTCCCGGCCCTGCCACTCGATCGTCGAGCCCGCGGAGCGCGCGGAGGCGAACAGCCGCAGCTCGTCGGCCGGGAACTTCCGCTCGGCCAGGATGCTGCGCATGACTGTGCCGACCTGACCGGTGGCGCCGACGATTCCGACCTTCACAGGGACTCCTTCGAACAGTACGAACTGAGACGGTTGCCGCTCCATGATGCGTATGTCCACGGCTTTCTTGTCCAATCCATTGTCCGCGGTACGGACAGTGCCCGCCCGGCCGGACACATGGCGGTGGGGCGGGAGCTCCGTCGAGCGCCCGCCCCACCGCCGTACCTGTCGTACGGATCACATGGTGGCCGTTACGGCGTGACCTTCTCGATCACGACGCTGCCGGTGCCCGCGGCGGTGCCGCGGCCGTTCACCAGGTGCACCTCGCCGAAGAACTGCCGGCCCTCGGGGGCCGCCCCGGCGACCGAGACCGCGGCGGTGATCTGGGCGGAGGCGCCGTTGGCCAGGTTCACGGCCTTCGACTCGTCGACCTTGATCGTGCCGAGCGACGGTGCGTAGTACACGTCGCGGTAGTCGTACGTGGTGGTCCCGGCCGGGACGTCGTAGCCGTCGATCACGACGGTGTACGTACCGGCGGCGGGCTTCGCCAGGCTGACCGACTCCTCGGAACCGGCCGTGGTGGACTTGCCCACCTCGGCGTCGCCCCGGTAGACGTACAGGTCCAGGTCGGCGTTGGCGTCCGACGTACCGCCGATCGCGACGTCCAGCTTCTCGACGCCCTCACCGATGGTGACCGTGTACTGCTGCTCGTCGCCCGTCTTGATCGACGGCTTGTCGACCTTGGCCGAGCCCAGCGAGCCGCCCTTGAGCGAGCCGGCCAGGTCACCGGCGTTGTTGGTGGCCTTCCAGGTCACCGACGCGGGGGTGCCGATCTTCGCCTCGGCGATGGTCTGCACCGCCGGGTCGAAGGTGGCGCCGAGCAGCGAGACATCCAGCTTGTACGGGTTGTCCAGCAGCGGCGACGTACGGCGTGCCTCGACCTCGATCTCCCAGACGCCCGGCTGCGGGTCCTTGTAGGAGCGCACGTCGGGGCGGCAGGTGTTGGTCGGGTTCTCGTAGTTCGGGTAGCAGAAGATCGTGGAGCTGTCCTCCATCTGCACCCCGTACGGGTGGATCGAGATGAAGCGGGTCTGGCTGCCCGAGCGCAGCGCGCTCATCGCGACCTCAAGGGTCTTGGCGCCCTCCGGGACGGTCAGGAAGTACGACTTGCTGCTGTTGCGCTGCACCGAGTCGGACGCCTTGAACGCGTAGGCGGGCTTCACCAGCTTCGTGGAGACGACGACCGTGGTGAGGATCTGCTGGTCCACACCGGAGGTCTTGCTGTCGTCCACCTTCAGGATCGCGCTGTGCACACCCGCGCTGCCCGGCTTCGCCTGGACCTTGACGGTCACGGGCTTGTCCAGCGGCAGGGCGACGGTGGCCGGGCCGACCAGCTTGAAGGTGCCGTCGTTGTTCTTCCACGACAGCTTGTGCTTGACGGCCTTGTCCGGGCCCGTGGTGCGGGTGACCGTGACGTCGTACGTCTTCGTCTGGCCGGCCTTGAGACCGCCCTCGCGGTCGTACAGGCCGGTGCCGAAGCCGGGGGTCTTCAGCGCGAAGTCGATCGCGGTGTCGACCGGGGCCTTCACCGAGTACTCGTGCGCCGGGGCGCCCTGCTTCTCGATCTGCTTCCAGGCGCCGACGATGTCGATCAGACCGGAGCCCTGGGCGTGCGCGGGCACGTCCTTGATGTGGGTGGCGGTGCTGGTCAGTGCGGTGCGCAGATCGGCGGGCGGCAGCTCGATGTGCTTCTGCTTCGCGGCCGACAGCAGCAGCGCGGTCGCGCCCGCGGCCTGCGGAGAGGCCATCGAGGTGCCCTGGAGCATGGAGTAGCCGGCCGGCAGGTCGTAGCCGGACTCCTTGACCGGGCCGCCCGGCAGCCAGGTCTGGGTGGTGTTGATGGCCGCACCCGGGGCCGTCAGGATCGGCGCGAAGCCGCCGTCCTCACGCGGACCGCGCGAGGAGAAGGGCAGCATGTCGTACTTCTTGGTGACGTTCGAGCCGTAGTTGGCGGCCCAGGTCTCCTTGGAGATCGACGCGCCGACGGAGATGACGTGGTCGGCGAGGCCGGGGTCACCGATGGTGTTGACACCCGGGCCGTCGTTGCCGGCCGAGATGACCAGCTGGACGCCGTAGATGTCGATGAGCCGCTTGTAGAGCTCGGAACGGGCGTTGTTGCCGTCGTTCAGCGGCGGCAGGCCGCCGATCGACATGTTGACGACATCGACGCCGCGGTTCACGACGAGGTCGATCATGCCCTCGGTGAGCGCGATGTTGGTGCAGCCGCCGTCCCAGGTGCAGGCACGCGAGGAGACGATCTTGGCGCCGGGCGCGGCGCCGTTCATCTTGCCGCCGAACAGGCCGTTCGCGGCGGTGATGCCCGCGACGTGGGTGCCGTGCTCGCTCTCGATGACGCCGATGTTGACGTAGTCGGAGGTGTCACCGGCGGCGTTGTAGACGACGTTCTTGCGCGACTCGACGGTGAACGGGATGCGCTCGGCGACGTCGGTCCGCGGGTCGTCCTTGCCGAAGTAGGAGACCTGGTGCTTCTCCTTGTACGGCTTCAGGGCGGTGTCGTTGGTGAAGTCGGCGTCGTCGTTCAGGTCGACGCGGACGGCTCCGGTGACCGGGTCGTAGAGCACGGCCCACACATCGGTGGTGTCGCCGTCCCGGTTCAGGTCGCCCTTCATGTCGCCGCCCTTGGTGGCGGCCTCGGCGAACAGCTTGATCCGGTAGTCGCCCTTGGGCGCCTTGTACGTTCGGCCCTTGTACGTGAACGTCGGGCCGGTCACGGCGTCCGTCATCCGCAGCCAGGTGCCGTCGCCGTCACTGACCGGGTCGGTCGCGGTCACCCAGTCGACGATCTTGCGGGCGCCGGTGGAGGTCTTCTGCAGCGCCGGGTGGCCGAGGTCGACACCCGAGTCGAGGATGCCGATGGTCACCCCGCGGCCGTCGGCCTTCGGGTGCTGCTGGACGAAGTCGACCGCGCCCGTCTCGAAGGACGGGTTGTACGGGTTCTTCGCCGGGGTCTTCTTGCCGGGCGCCGGGTAGGAGCCGGTCGACCTGGCCTTGGTCTTGGCACCGGCCGCCCGGTCGGCGGCGGGCGTCGGGTCGTCCAGCTTGATCTCCTGCTTGAGATCGATGCCGTGGACGGACGACAGCCTGGAGGCCGCCTTGATGGTCGCCTCGGCGGTCGCGGTGGGCACGGTGGCCCGTACGTAGCCGAGCTTGTCGTACGCACGTCCCAGCACCGAGCCCTTGACGGCGCTCAGCTGCTTGGTGACCTGCGCGGTCGCACCGGGAGCGGTGGCGACCATCATCGTGATGTTCTTCTCGCCCTCGGCCTGGGCCTTGGCCAGAAGCTGCTCGTCGTTGGTGCCGAGCTTGTCGGCCGTGGCGTCCTTGGCGGTGGACTTGACCGGAGCCGGGGCAGGAGTGTCGTCGGCGAAGACGGGGGCGGCGCCGGTGGCGGCCAGCGCGGCCACCAGGCCGGCGGCAGCCGCGACCCGGGCCGCGCGTCTCGCCCCGGGTATGGAACTGGAGGACTCGGTGGTCATCAGCATCCCTGGATATGAAAGAGAGAGTCCGGAATTCGGTACCGGATGACCGCTCACCCTTTCGTAAATGACAGGGGTTTGTGGAGAGTTGAAGGGGACTGGATGTGGACATGGCGGACTTCCGCCACCGGGGGCGATGTGCCACCGGGGATGAAGCGGAGGATAAGTGACGCCCGTGACGTTCATGACGCCCGTGATATCCGTGATGTCCGTGACGTTCATGGCGCCCGTGAGGCCCGTGAGTCCCACGGGCATCCGTGAGGTCCATGACGTCCGTGGCCGGATCCGTCGCTCTCAGCGGGGCAGGACCGTCACATACGCCGCCGGTTCGCGGTCGGCCGCCGCCATCAGCGCCGTACGCACCACGACCGCCTGCTGCTCGCTCGCGTCGCGGAGCCCCCTCGGCGCGAGGCGGACGACGGTGACACCGAGCCGCTCCAGATGCTCCCGCTCCGCGGCGTACCCGGGCCGCCCGGCCTCGTGCTCCTCCCGGCGCCCGCCGCCGTCGGGCCCGCCGTGCAGCGGCGCCCTGGCGTCGAGCTCCACGGCCACCGCCTGCTCGGGCCAGTAGGCGTCCACGCCGCCGAGGCAGGGACCGCCGGGCAGCCTCAGATCCACGTTCCACAGCGGCTCCGGCAGGCCGTACGTCCGCACCATGTCGTACAGCCGGCCCTCCGCCACCGCCCGCCCCTCGGCGAGGAACGAATCGACGGCCCGCACCACCTGTGGCAGGCCCAGCAGCTTGGCGCGGCTCAACTCGCGTACGACGGTGGCCGGTTCGCAGTACCCGCCGCGCACCGCCTCGATGAGCAGCCCGCGTACGGCCAGGGGGTCCGTGAGCCCGGCGACCGCGTCCGCGAGCGCCCGCTCCACGGGGGCCACCGGCAGGCCGTCCACCTGCTCGGCGCGGGGCGTTCCGGGGGAGCGCACCAGCCGGACGTACCCGACCGAGCGCAGTCGCCGGGTGCGCGGCACCAGTACGTCGATGCCGGCCGCCGACGTGGGCGGCGCGGCGGCGAACCCGTACAGGGCGAGCGCGGAGAGCCCGGTGATCATGGCCTCGCCGTACCCGGACTCCGGGCCGGTCTCCCGTTCCGGCTGGGCCGGCACGCCCCGGCGGCCGGAGGCCGGTGCCCGGCCGGCGTACAGCAGGGCGGAGCGCAGCCGCTCCTCACCGGTCGGCGGCTCCGGGTGCAGGACGTACACACCGGGCAGCGGCTGCTGCCACGGCCCCCCGGCCCGGCAGTGCGCGGCGGCCGCCGCGGCGGACACGCCCCGCGCCCTCAACTGTGCGGTGGACAGCACGCGTTGACGGATGTCGCCGGTGAGACGGGGGTGGCAGGGGGAGGGCGGGGAGAGCGGGGTGTTCTGGGTCATGTTCCGGGGTATCCCGCATGCCGTCGCGGAGCTAACCCTTGTTACACGCTCGTCGACAATTCAGGACAACGCCGTCCTAAAGTACGCACGTTCGACGACCGAAAAGGCCCGTCTCCGCCACCTTCCGCCAAGGCCGAACGAGCCGGGGCGGCGTGGGGGCGGGAACGGCGCGGGGGCAGCGCAGGGACGAGGCGGGGACAGCGCGGAGGCGGTGCAGGGACGACGCGGAGGCGGCGCCGGGACCACCGGCCCCGGCCACCGCCACCGCTCCCTCCTCCGTCCCTGTCCCCGCCCCGCGCCCGTGTCAGATCCCGGCCGCGGCCTCCGCCGCGCCCGCGCCCGCGTCGCACGTCTGCGCCCGCAGCGCCCGCGCCAGTTCGTCCCGGGCCTCCAGCACCAGCCTGCGCAGCGCCGGCGCCGCGTCCTCGTGGGCGGTCAGCCACGCGTCCGTCGCGGCCAGCGTCGACGGGTCGTCCTGAAGGGCCGGGAACAGGCCCCGCACCACGGCCATCCCGATCTGGATCGACCGCTCGGCCCAGACCCGCTCGATCGCCTCGAAGTACGTGTCCGTGTACGGCGCCAGCAGCTCCCGCTGCGACGACTGGGCGAAGCCCGCGATCGTCGCCTCCACCAGGGCGTTGGACAGCGCCTCCGACTCCACGACGCCCGCCCAGGCCTGCGCCTTCACCGCGGCGGAGGGCCGCGAGGCCAGGCACCGCACCTGGTGCCGCTTGCCGGACGCCGTGTCGTCGCGGGCCAGCTCGGCGTCGATCACCGACTCGTCGGCCACGCCGTGCGAGGCCAGCGGGGACAGGAACGCCCACCGCAGCTCCTGGTCGACATCGAGCCCGTCGATCCGGGCCGTGCCGTCCAGCAGCCCGGACAGCAGCTGGAAGTCCGTGTCCGCATCGGCCACCGCCGCGAAGAACCGCGCCCACGCCAGCTGGTGCTCGCCGCCCGGCTCGGCGACCCGCAGCTCCCGCAGCGCGCCCTCGGACAGTGCCCGGCCGCCCTCCTTGCGCCACTCGGGCGCCGCGTACTGCACGAGCGCGATCTGGACCCAGGTGTGCAGCATCTGCAGCACGCCGATCTCGGTCTCCCGGCCCGCGAAGTCCAGGAAGAGGGAGACGAAGTCGCGGGCCGGCATCAGCCCGTCCCGGGTCAGGCTCCACAGCGCCGACCAGCACAGCGCACGGGCGAGCGGGTCCGTGATGTCGCCGAGGTGGGCCCGCAGCGTGGCCAGCGACACCTCGTCGAAGCGGACCTTGCAGTACGTGAGGTCGTCGTCGTTGACCAGGATCAGCTCGGGCCGCTCGGCCCCCGCCAGCTCCTCGATCACCGTGCGCGGCCCCGCCACGTCCGCCTCGGCGCGCGCGTAGCGCACCAGGTCTCCGTCGGGGGTGCGCCGGTACAGGCCGACCGCGACCCGGTGCGGCCGCAGCTCCGGGTAGGACTCGGCCGCCTCCTGGAGGACCGCCAGCTCCGTGATCCGGTCCGCCGCGTCGTACGTCACGACCGGCGTCAGCGAGTTGACGCCCGCGGTCTGCAGCCACGACCGCGACCAGGCGGTCATGTCGCGCCCGGACGTCTCGGCCAGCACGGACAGCAGATCGCCCAGCTGCGTATTGCCGTAGGCGTGCTTCTTGAAGTAGCGCCGGGCGCCCTCCAGGAACGCCTCCCGTCCCGCGTACGCCACCAGCTGCTTCAGGACCGAGGCGCCCTTGGCGTAGGTGATGCCGTCGAAGTTGAGCTTGGCGTCCTCCAGGTCACGGATGTCGGCCGTGACCGGGTGTGTGGACGGCAGCTGGTCGGCGCGGTACGCCCAGGCCTTGCGGTTGTTGGCGAAGGTGATCCAGCCGTCCTCGAACCGGGTCGACTCGACCATCGCGAAGACACCCATGAAGTCGGCGAAGGACTCCTTCAGCCACAGGTCGTCCCACCACTGCATGGTGACGAGGTCGCCGAACCACATGTGCGCCATCTCGTGCAGGATGACGTTGGCACGGCTCTCGTAGGCGGCCTGCGTCACCTTGCCGCGGAAGATGTACTCCTCGCGGAACGTGACACAGCCCGGGTTCTCCATCGCGCCGAGGTTGTACTCGGGCACGAACGCCTGGTCGTACTTGCCGAACGGGTACGGGTAGTCGAAGTTGTCGTGGAAGAAGTCCAGGCCCTGCTTGGTGATCAGGAAGAGGTCGTCCGCGTCGAAGTGCCGGGCGAGCCCCTTGCGGCACATCGCGCCGAGCGGGATCTCCAGCGTCGTGCCGTCCTCGAACGTACGGCTGTAGGAGTCCGTCACGTAGTGGTACGGACCGGCGACGACCGCCGTGATGTACGTGGAGATCGGCTTCGTCTCGGCGAACCGCCAGACCCCGCCGTCCCGGGACTCCTCCGCCCCGTTGCTCCAGACCGTCCAGCCCTCGGGCGCCGTCACCTGGAAGCGGAAGGGGGCCTTCAGATCGGGCTGCTCGAAGTTGGTGAAGACGCGCCGCGAGTCGGCCGGCTCGTACTGCGTGTAGAGGTAGACCTCGCCGTCCTCCGGGTCGACGAAGCGGTGCATGCCCTCGCCGGTCCGGCTGTACGCGCACTGCGCGTCGACCACCAGGACGTTCTCGCCCTCCGGCAGCGCGTCCAGCGCCACCCGCGTGCCGTCGAATACGGCGGCGGGGTCGAGCGGCCGGCCGTTCAGCGTCACCGCGGTCACGGCCGGTGCCACCAGATCCGCGAAGGTCGACGCCCCCGCCCGCGCGTTGCGGAACCGGATCGTCGTCACCGAGCGGAAGGTCCGTGGACCGGCGGCGGCGTCCCCGTCCCCGTCGGGCCCACCGACGGCGGAACGAAGATCGAGTTCGACCTCGTAACCGTCGACGGTCAGCAGCTCGGCCCTTGCGCGGGCCTCGTCGCGCGACAGGTTCTCACCGGGCACGGGCACACTCCTTTGTGTCACGTTCGAATAGTTTGATCCTCCCATGCCACCACTCGGCCCGGCATGCGGGAATGGCCGGGGCGCCCGGGAACGTTCTGCGCACAGATGCGAGCGCTCTTACGAGGAGAGACATGTCCGACAACAGCACGGCGACCGGCAAGACCCCTGTCGATTTCTGGTTCGACCCGCTCTGTCCCTGGGCCTGGATGACCTCCCGCTGGATGCTGGAGGTGGAGAAGGTCCGCGACGTCGAGGTCCGCTGGCACGTGATGAGCCTTTCCGTCCTCAACGAGGACAAACTCGACGAGCTCCCCGAGGAGTACCGCGAGCTGCTGGAGAAGGGCTGGGGCCCGGTCCGTGTCGTCGTGGCCGCCCAGCAGAAGCACGGCGACGACGTCGTCGGCCCCCTCTACACCGCGCTCGGCACCCGCTTCCACAACAAGGGCGAGGGCGCCACCCGCGAGGCGGTCGTGGGCGCGCTCCAGGACGTCGGCCTGCCCGTCGAGCTGGCGGACTTCGCGGACTCGGACGCGTACGACACCGAGCTGCGCGCCTCCCACAAGGAGGGCATCGACAAGGTCGGCCAGGACGTCGGCACCCCGGTCATCGCCGTGCCGGGCCCGGACGGCGAGCAGATCGCCTTCTTCGGCCCGGTCGTCACCCCCGCCCCGAAGGGCGAGGAGGCGGCGAAGCTGTGGGACGGCACGCTGCTGGTGGCGTCGATCCCCGGCTTCTACGAGATCAAGCGGACCCGGACCCAGGGCCCGATCTTCGACTGACCTGCGGGACCGCGGTGCGGGCCCCGTCAGCCGACGGGACCCGCACCGTCCTCCGCGCCCGAAGCCCTCGGGACCGCAAGGCTGTCCACCGCTTCCGAAGTCCCATGCGGCGCAAGGCTATCCACCGCTTCCGTGGCCCCCGCGGCTTCCACCGCCCCCGCTGCCCGGCGCCCGGCCGCTGTCAGGGCCAGGGTGACCGCGACCGAGGCCGCCGCCATCACGGTCATCGCCGCCGCCGGGGAGGTCCGCTGGGCGATGGCGCCCGCCAGCGTCGCCGCGACGCCCTGCATGGTGAGCATCCCCGAGGAGTGCAGGCCGAGCGCCTGACCGGTGTACTCGTCCGGGGTCAGGGCCATCAGCCGCTCCTGGTACAGCAGGCTCGCCGAGAACCCGACCGAGGCGAGCACCGCCAGGGCGTACGCCAGAGGCAGCGCCGGGCGCGCGGCGAAGAGCAGATACGGGATGGCCAGGAGCAGCTGGAGCGGCGTGGCCAGCCGCCCCCGCCGGTGCCGTGCGACGAACCGGCCCGCCACCGTGTCCCCGATGAGCATCCCCAGCGCCGCGAAGCCGAAGAGAAGCCCGGCGTGCTCGGGGGAGTACGGGACGAAGAGCGACTCGCAGCCGACGATCAGCCCGTTCGGCACCCAGAGCGCCAGATAGACCCGGCGGCGCGGACCCGACGACCACAGCACGGCGTTGATCCGCCAGGTCTCGGCGGCCGACGGCCGCCCGGCGGCGCGTGGCGGCCGGCGCACCAGCCCGAACCGGGCGACCACCGCGCCCGTCAGGTACAGCCCGGCGGCGACCAGCAGCGTGCCGCGCGCGGACAGCGTCGCCACCAGGAGCCCGCCGAGCGCGAACCCGCCGATCTGCATCAGGCCGGAGCACATGTTCAGTACGGAACGCCCCAGCAGATAACCGTCCTTGGGCAGCACCTCATTGAGCAGCCCGTACCGCACACCGCCGCCCACGGCCGCGACCACCCCCTCGGCCAGGATGATCGCGAAGACCACCGGCAGCGGGAGCCCGGGAACGGCGAGGGCGGCGGTGGCCAGTCCGAAGGCGAGCGCCAGACCGGTCGTCGCGGCCCTCGGCGGCAGCCGGTCCGCCGCCGACATCAGCACGGTCGCCCCGAGCACCTGGGCGAGCGAGGAGCCGAACATGGACAGGGCGGCGAGCAGCGGCGAGTCGGTCGCGGCGTAGACGAGGGTGCCGAGGGCCAGCCCGCTCATCGTCGATCCGGCCACCTGAACGGCACTGGTCGCGAAGAGCGGCCCGAACTGCGGCGTACGGAAGAGTTCTCGGTAGGTGCGCATGCGGGGAGTCTCGGCGGCGGTTCGGGAGAACCGTTAAAGTTTCGCGCGGAGGCGAAACCTCATGGGTACGTGGCAGATCAACGCGGACACGCTGGCCGGGAGCCGGTTCGTCGTCTCGCCGCTCGCCGAGACCATCTCCGCCCTGAACGCCCTGGAGCGGGCCCGCCCCGAGCACCCCGGCGAACGGACCTGGCTCGACACCCATCTGCCCGCCTACCGCGCCCGGCAGACCGCCGACCCGGTCGCGGCCCTTCTCGTACCGGCGGCGCTCGGCGGCAGCTGGAACGCGGACTTCATCACCCCGACGCCCACGGGCGAGGGCACCCCGGCCTTCGAGGAGGAGCTGGCCCCCATCCGGTCGACCACCCCGGAGCGTGCCCGCTCGGACCTGGCGGTCTCGCTCGGCGGCAGCCCCCTCCCCCCGCTCCTGGACCGCGACGACCTGGCACAGCACGCCGCCGACGTCCTGGACTGGGTCTGGCGGCACACCGTGCTGCCGGACTGGCCGCGCCGCCGCCGGATCATCGAGGCGGACATCGTCGCGCGGACCGGACAGCTGAGCCAGGGCGGCTGGGCGGCCGCCCTGAGCGGTCTGCGCCCGGGGATGCGGTGGCTGGGCGGGAGCCGCCTCCAGATCAACGCGCACGACTACCCCCCGAAGCGACTCTCCGGCGTACGGCTGCTGTTCGTCCCGGTCACCCAGCGCTCGGGCTGGGTCTCCTGGGACGACGAGGCCCAGCGGTACGCGGTCGTCTACCCCTGCTCCGGCACCCTGGCCGACGCGGACCGGACCCGGGTCCCGGACAGTCTGTCCCGCCTCCTCGGCCCGGGACGGGCATCGGTTCTGGTCCTCCTCGCCGGCCCGAAGAGCACCACCCAACTGGTCGCCCTGACCGGCCAGGCCCTCGGCTCGGTCGGCCGCCACCTCAAGATCCTCCTCGACGCGGGCCTGGCGGACCGCCGCCGATCAGGCCGCTCGGTCCTGTACTTCCGCACGGAGGCGGGGGATGTGCTGGTGGGGGCGGAGCGAGGCGGCTGAGGGGCTTGCAGAGCCGAACACTTCCGTACCCTGGTCGGCTCTGCCACCGTTCTCGGCCGCCCTCGCCGTCTCGCCACGCAGGCGACGGCCTAAAGCGCTTCGGACGGTGCCGTCGCGATCCAGAAAAGCCCGACCAGAACGGCGCCGCCCCCTACCAGACGAAACGTCCCAGCTGTAGCGCCTCTCATTGCACCGCGAGAGGAATAGTAGGGAAAGAGTCGATCTGCGAGGTTCCACAGGTTCGCCGAGAGGCAGACCCCGAAGCCCGCAACGATCACTCCCACCGTGACAGCAAGCATGGGCCACTCCTCCTGTGCTCGTGCGTTCAACGGATGAGCACCCATCCTCGCGTCCCGCTGCCCCGGGCGGTCGGCGTACGGCGACGACCTCGACCGGCTAGCGGACCCTGTAGATCTGCCCCGTCTGCGCGCCCTCGATCGAGCGGACGTACGCCGTTGCCACACGGGCCGCCGGGACCGCCTCCATGCCGGAGAAGAACGGCCCGTAGGAGGGCAGGGACTCCTCGGCCACCGTCGGGCTGACCGCGTTGATCCGCTGGGGCGGGAGTTCGATCGCGGCGGCCCGTACGAACGCCTCGACCGCACCGTTCGCCGCGGACGCGGCCGCTCCCGCCACGATGGGCTCCTCGGTGAGGACCCCGCTGACCAGAGTGAACGAGCCGGTCGTGGCTACGTGCCGGGCGCCCTGACGGACCAACTCCACCTGGCTCAGCGCCTTGCCGCGGAACGTCGCCGCGAAGTCGTCGGTGGTCAGCTCACGCAGCGGCTTGAACACGGCGTCGCCCGCCGCGACCGCGACCGCGTCCAGCGGACCGGATTCCGTGTACAGCCGGGCCACCGCCTCCGGGTCGGTGACATCGGCCACCAGGTCTCCGCCCGTACGGCCCACGCCGATCACCTCGTGCCCGCGGGCCGCGAGCGCCTGGCGTACCGCACCGCCGAGCGTTCCGCCCGCGCCGACCAGAAGAATCCTCACAACACACCATCCATCACCTATCGGGAACTCCCGGGGACCACCCGGGCACCCACGACGCTACGGACCATGCCCGCATGCCCGGAAATGCCACTTGGTCAGGGGCTATGCTCCACAGGCATGGATGATGTGGAACTGCGCCACCTCAGAGCGCTGAGCGCGGTGGCCGAGGCGGGCACCATCACCGCCGCGGCGGCCCGGCTGCACATGACACAGCCCGCACTCTCCCGCACGCTCGTCCAGCTGGAAGCCCGCGTCGGTGTCCGGCTCGTCGATCGTTCCACCCGGCACCTCGCCCTCACGGCAGCCGGGACGACCTTGCTCGGCCACGGGCGGGCGATCCTCGCCCACCTGGACGCGGCCCTCGCGGACACCCGGACGGTTTCCCGCCCTCTGCGACTCGGCTACACCTGCGCGGTGCTCGGGCAGCAGACCGTCCCGCTGCTCCGGACCTGGCGTCGTACGCATCCGCACACCGCACTTGAGGTGGTCCGGCAGGACAACAGCACCGCGGGCCTCGCCACCGGGGACACCGATGTGGCGGTGCTTCGTACGGTTCCCGCGGACCCGCGCATCCGTACCGAGGCCCTCTACACGGAGGACCGGGTCGCGACCCTGCCCGACGACCACCCGCTCGCGGGCAGGGACCGGGTGCTGCTGGCCGAACTCACCGCCGACCAGGATCTCCCGCTGGCCCTGTGGCCGGACACCGGCACCGCCTCGCCGGACCTGTGGCCCTCGGGCCAGCGCCCGGCCCGGACGGTCGAGGTGGGCAACGTGGACGAGTGGCTGAACCTCATCGCCGCAGGCGGTGCGTTCGGCCTGGGCGCGGCGGGCACGGCGGAGAGCCACGGCCACCCGGGCGTCCGCTTCGTCCCGGTCGCCGACGCCCCTGCCTCCACGGTCTACCTGGCCCGCCCCGCCCACTCCACGCATCCACGGACAGAGGAGTTCCTCGCGGCGGTCCGGGACGTGGTGAGCGGCGCCTAGCCGTGGCCTGATCCCGAAGCCTCGGCCGGGCGGGGCTAGGCTGCGGCACGGCGCCGAAGGGGCGTGTGCCAAAGGGAACCCGAACTCGCCCTGGAAGCAGTGGGATTCGACGGGAGAACGGGATGGGGGCCATGGCGGATCCGGGCAACGGGAACGACGAACGGCGGCGATCGGTCGATCCGGCCGAGCTGGGGTCCGTCCTCGCGCGCTACCGGGAACGCCCGACCATGGGCAAACTCGGCCTGACCGTCCTCCCGGTCGTCGCCTTCCTGCTCTTCGGCGGCGTACCCGACGCCGTGCCGGGCACCGGGCACCTCATATTCGACGTCATATGCCTCCTGCTGTTCGTCTGGGGCGTGTACGAGCTGACCCACTCGCTCGCCTCCTGGCTGGTCCTGCACGAGGACGGAATCGTCTACCGGGGGCGACGCAAGGTGCGGTGGGCGCACCGCTGGCAGGACTTCGAGGACGTCGTCCTCTCCCGCGAGGTCACGTACGTCGGCGGGTCATCCCGGCCGGTCTCGGACAAGATCGTCGCGCGGCTCTGGACGGCGACCGGCCAGGGCGCCCGCGTACTGTCCGGCAACTACTTCCTGACCGACACCGGCGCGGGCCTCCTGCGCACGTTCCTGCGTTCCCCGGGCAGCCTGACACCGATGTTCGGCGGCATCATCGACCGCGTCGTCGAGGCGCGCGTACGGCACGATCTGCGCGAACTGGCCACCGAGGGCGGCAGGCTCCGGTACGACCCCTTCGAGATCGGCGGTACGTACCTGCACGTCAAGGGCGCGGCCGACGAGATCCCGTGGGACGAGGTGACCCGACTGACCGTGGACGACGACCAGGTCGCCATCACCGTTCCCCATCTGCGGCGCCGCATGGAGGGCCTCAATCTGAGGGCGGACGGCCGCCGGAAGAACTACCGGGTCGGCGGGGACAACACCCTGTACATCGAGGGCAAGGGCCTGAGCAACTGCCGGAAGGCGATCATCTGGTCCGTCCTGTCCCACATCGGGGATTCCCTCGACACGGAATCGCGGTGACGGTGGCCACGGGCAGGGCCCGCACGGGCCGCGCGTACCAGTCCACGACCCGTCCGCCCGCGCGTGCGGTGTAGGCGTACGGCTCGCCGGCCCTGAGCCGTATGACCGCCTCCCACTGACCGTGGTCGAGCCAGCGGAAGGTACGGTCGCGGTCCTCCGCGTCGAACCCGTAGAGCAGGGTCCGTACGGAGACCCGCATCCAGATCAGTGCCTGCGTGGGAGTGGTGGCGGGCTCGGCCCGTACGAGCAGCCCGTCGACCGTGACCTCGCACCGCCAGGCGGTCCGGAGAGGCCGCCTCACGTCAACTCCGCTTGACCGATGGCCAGATGGACCCAGACGGTCTTGCCGGGGTCGCGCGGCCGTACGCCCCACTTCGCCGCGACCGCGTCCACGATGACCAGTCCCCGGCCGGAGAGGTCGTCCAGCGTGGGGGTGCGGAGTTCGGGCATCCGCCACTGGTACGAGTCGGAGACCTCCAGCGCGAGTGTGCCGCCGCGACGGCGTAAGGCGAGCTCGAAGTAGTCGCCGGTCCCTTTGGCGTGGATCACGGCGTTGGTGCTCAACTCGCTGGCGAGGAGGGTGGTTTCGTCGATGAGTCCGCCGAGTTTCCACTCGGTCAGGACGCTCTCGACGTGGCGTCGGGCGGCGGGGACGGAGTCCCTGCGTGCCCGGAATCTCTTGGTGTGCGTGCGCCCGGACATGGGTCCCCCAAGGTCGTGGGTGGGCAGGCGGATTCATGGTCACGGAGTGCGCCGCTTCAGCAGCACGGTGTGACGCAAGCCACGCTAGAGGTAGGTTCTGACGAAAGGCAAGCGAGTCGCAGGTGCAAGCTTGCATTCACTCGCGAGGGTCAAGTCGCTAGCGCCTGCGAACAGTTAGTGGGCACACTGGCTTGGAGAGGTGAGGGGGGACGTATGCCCGCAGGCGGAAAGCCCACGGTGCGCAGTCGTCGGTTGGGGGCGGCGCTGAAGCGCCTGCGCTTGAACGCGCTCCTGGACCAGGAGCATGCCGCCGAGGCGGTGGCATGCTCAACGGCCAAGATCAGCCGGATCGAGTCCGGGACGGTCAGCGCACGAGTGGGTGATGTCCGTGTGCTGCTCGATCTGTACGAGGTCGACGATGCGGCGGAGCGCAAGAGGCTGGAGAAGCTGGCTCGGGACAGCAACAAGCGTGGCTGGTGGCTGAACTTTCCGTTTCAGTCGCCCGCGCTCGACAGGCTGGGCGACTTCCTCTCGCTGGAGACGGACGCCACATACATTCGCGCCTGGCAGCCGGTCTTCATCCCTGGCCTGCTCCAGACGCCGGACTACACCCGGGCATTGACCGAGGCCAACCCCGAAGTCCTCAGCAGCGCAGCGGCCGACGAGATCGTGAAGGTGCGGCAGGAGCGACGCCGGGTATTCGAGGAGTCGGGCGCGCGGTTTGCCGCAGTCATCTGGGAGCCGGCCATATCCGGCCCGATGCCCTCGGCGAACGTTCATCGCGATCAGCTGGCGCACCTCATCAAGATGGCCAAACAGCCGAATGTGACACTCCAAGTGCTGCCCCACGCCGAGTGGGCGGCAGCACGCGTCGCACCGGCCTTCGTCGCACTTTCCTACGCACACGAAGCCTCGCCGGAGGCAATCGTCCAGGACACGCTGGTCAACAGCGTCATTCTGGAAGATCATGAAGACATGGCGGGCTACGTCCACGCCTTCGACACGCTCCGGTCCGCAGCTCTCACTCCGGATCGGAGTCTCACTTTCATCCGGAAGACCATGAACGGCATCATCGCGGAGAACGAGGAATCGTGAGTAGCCAGGAAGTCGTCAGCCCATTCGTGAAGTCGTCGTTCTCCGGTGGCGGGTCGGCCAACGAGTGCGTCGAGGTCGCCCACACCGCCGACGGTGGCCGGGCTGTCCGGGACAGCAAGAACCGGGACGGCGGGCTTCAGTTCTACGCCCCCGAGGGGTGGTCCGCGTTCCTCGACGGGGTGAAGGGCGGGGCCTTCGGGGGCTGACGCGCCCGGGGAACGAGCGCGGCGCCCGGACCCCGGTCCGCCGGATGATCCGGACGGAACAACTCACCCCAGGGCGCGGGTTGGCGGGCCTCGGCGGGGCCGTCACGCGCCGAGCCACTCCGCGACCTCGACCACGTCCCCGACGTTCAGCACGCCCTCGCAGACCACCGCGTTCTTCGCGCCGAAGCTGACCCTGTTCCCGTACTCCGGCTCGCGCCGGTACGTCGACAGGGTGCGGATCGGTTCCGGGCCCACGCGGTGGCCGGTGGCCTGGTCGACCATGGGGACGGCGCACCGCGTCGCCCGTACCGAGTGGGCGAGTTCGACGGAGCCGATGGTCATCCGGCGTACCCGGTCCTCGAAGTGGGGCTCGTCGTGGCCGGTCAGGACGATGTTGGGGCGGAAGCGGTTCATGGGGACGGGCTTGGCGTCGCCCCGGGCGGTGATGCGGGCGTTGAGGTCGTCCAGGGAGGCCGTCGAGGCGACCAGCACCGCGTGCGCGTCGGCGAAGTTGACCTTGCCGGGGGTCTCGCCCCAGCCGTCCCGGTCGAAGCCGGGGGCCACCCGTACCAGGCGGGACTTCACCCCGAGCGCGTCGGAGAACCACTCCGCGACCGCGTCGCCCTGGTCGACGGCCGCGCCGAGCGGGCGGTCGAACATGCTGACGTCGAGGCGTGGGCCGTCCCGGTCGGCGTCGAGGCGCAGCGGCTCGATCCCCGGGGTGGTCAGGGCCAGGCTCGCGCCGCCGTCCAGGACCTCGACGCTGATCGCGGCCATCGCGGGGTGCGTGCGCTGGCTGCGGAAGGCGCCGTCCGCCGCGTCCACCACCATGAACGTGCGGTCGTGTTCGAGGCCGGTGCCGAGGACCTGCGCGGAGTCGACCGTGGTCCCGGCGCAGCCCTTGACCGGGTAGTAGGCCAGCTCACGGACGGTGATCGTCATGGTGTCCCCTCCGGGGCGGCCGCTTCGAGGGCGTCGACGCTGCCGGACATGATGGTGCGGATGTGTCGGGTGAGGTGCTCCACGGGCCAGTCCCACCAGGCGACGGCGAGGAGCCGGGCCACGGTCTCCTCGTCGTACCGGGTACGGATCAGCCGGGCCGGGTTGCCGCCGACGATGCCGTAGTCGGGCACGTCGGAGGTGACGACGGAGCCGGCGCCGATGATCGCGCCGTGCCCGATCCGTACGCCCGGCATCACCATCGCGCCGTAGCCGAACCAGACGTCGTTGCCGACGACCGTGTCGCCCCGGCCCGGCAGCCCGGTCAGCAGGTCGAAGTGCTCGGACCAGGAGCCGCCCATGGAGGGGAACGGGAACGTGGACGGGCCGTCCATCCGGTGGTTGGCGCCGTTCATGATGAACCGCACCCCGGTCCCGAGCGCGCAGAACTTCCCGATGACGAGCTTCTCCGGGCCGTAGTGGTACAGCACGTTGCGGGTCTCGAACGCGGTCGCGTCGTCCGGGTCGTCGTAGTACGAGAAGTCCCCGACCTCGATCAGTTCGGACTTCACCAGGGGCTTCAGCAGGACGACCCGGGGCTGGCCCGGCATCGGGTGCAGAACGGTGGGGTCGGCGGGGACTGGAGTCATGCTGTTCATCATCGCATTCGACCGCATGAGGTAAGTTCCTTTTAGGAACTCACTCCGGATCGAGAGGAACATGCCGTGACGCTGGCGCGATGGACCGAGGTCGACGACTACTTCAACGGGCTGCTGGTGGGCCCGGACGAGGCACTGGACGCGGCCGTGGAGAACAGTGACGCGGCAGGGCTCCCGGCGATCCAGGTCGCCGCCAACCAGGGCAAGCTGCTGAACCTGCTGGCCAGGCTCCAGGGGGCGCGCACCGTGCTGGAGATCGGCACCCTGGGCGGCTACAGCACCATCTGGCTGGCCCGTGCGCTGCCCGAGGGCGGCAGGGTCGTCACGCTGGAGGCCGATCCGGCGTACGCGGAGGTCGCGCGGGCCAACATCGAGCGGGCGGGGTTCGCGGACGTCGTCGAGATCCGGGTCGGCCGCGCCCTGGACACGCTGCCGGAGCTCGCGGCGGAGGGGCACGGCCCGTTCGACGTCGTGTTCATCGACGCCGACAAGCCGAGCAACCCGGACTACCTGGCCTGGTCCCTGAAGCTGACCCGGCCCGGCAGCCTGATCATCGCCGACAACGTCGTACGCGACGGCGAGGTGGTCGACGGCACCAGCGACGACCCGAAGGTGCAGGGCGTACGCCGGTTCACCGAACTCGTCGCGGCCGAGCCGACGTTGACCGCGACCGCGCTGCAAACGGTGGGCAGCAAGGGGTACGACGGGCTGATGATGGCGCTCGTCACCGGCTGACACGTCGGCTGACACGTCCGCCGATATCGGCCGGGGTGGTGCGCGGGGCCGAGCGGGGCGGCCTGCGCGCCGAGGCGACGGGTGGGGCGCCGGACTGCGGTGGAGCGAAGGCGGAATGCGTTCATGGACGCTGGACTCGCCGCGCTGCTCGGTGCCGCCGTCGGCTCGCTCGCCACCCTTGGCGCGGCGATCGTGAACGGGCGTGCCGTGGCGCGCTCGCAGTACGCCCAGTGGCGCAGGCAGCACCGCAGGGATGCCTACGCGGACTACCTCAGCGCTCTGCACGGCCGCGACCTGGCCATGGACGCCGTCTTCGACGCACTCCGGCCGGACCGTCCTGACCTGCGGAAGACCGACGAGGAGGCGCAACGCTTCGTCGCCCTGGCGCGCGAGGTGCACCGCGTGGCCGAAGTCGTCATCATCGAAGGGCCACTTGCCATGGTGACGGCAGCGGACCGCATAGCCCGAGCATCCGGCGAGCTCTCCGACGTGATGCGGCGGATGGTGAAGAACGCTCACGCGGGAGACGGCTCCCACAAGGCGGCGGACACCGCCCTTGCCACCGAGCGGGAGCACGCCCTCTACCAGGCGGTGAAGAGCTTCCGCTCGGCAGCCAGGGACGTTCTCGGCACTCCGGACTAGCTGCGTCGGCGTCCCGGTCCCGGCCGACGTGGTGGAAGGCCTCCAGCGAAGAGCGTCCAGCGGAACGCCGCCAGTGGAGGGCCGCCAGTGGAAGGCCTCCAGCGAAGAGCCGGCAGTGGAAAGCCTCCAAGAGCTGCCGAGCATTACTGTCACCGACGGGGTGACCACCCGTCTCCGTACGGTCGCAGACTTGCAGGGCGCGGTGCATGCCCTCGCGGTCGCCGCTTCCCCGTCCGTGACGAACCGTAAGGACCCGAGTACGTGAGCGAACGCGTCATCGCCCCCAAGAACCGCGGCTTCCTCTTCCTCGACTCCCACCCGGCGGGCTGCGAGCGGCTGGTGGAGGACATGTGGCAGGCCGTCCCCGCCCCGTCCCGCGCGCCCGGCCGGGCACCCGTGGCGCTGGTCATCGGCTCCTCCGCCGGGTACGGGCTGGCCGCGACGATCGCCGGTCTCGCCCGTGCCGGGATCCGTGGCATCGGGGTCTGCTTCGAGAAGGCCCCCGGACGGCGCACGGGTACAGCCGGCTGGTACCGCACGGCCGCGACCGCCGAACTCGCCCGTCGGCACGGTCACGACATGGTGTTCCTCAACGGGGACGCGTTCTCCGACGAGATGAAGAACCAGGTCGCGCAGGTGCTGGAGGAGCGGTTCGGGGGCCGTCTGGACTACCTGATCTACTCGGTGGCCGCCCCGCGCCGCACCGACCCCGACACCGGGACCACCTACGCGTCCGTCCTCAAGCCCATCGGCGAGGCGTACAGCACCAAGACCCTCGTCTTCGACGACGGGGGCACCGGCGAGGTGCGGGAGGTCGGGACGCAGCCGGCCGAAGGCGACGACATCGAGCAGACCGTCGCCGTCATGGGCGGTACCGACTGGGAGCGGTGGATCGACCACCTCGCCGATCGCGGACTGCTCGCCGATGGATTCACCACCGCCGCCCTCTCCTACATCGGCTCCGCCCTGACGGCCGCGATCTACCGGCAGGGCACCATCGGCGCCGCCAAATCCCACCTCGAACAGACCGCCCGCACCCTCGACGAGCGGCTCGGCAAGCTGGTCGGCGGGCGCGCGGTCACCTCGGTCAACGCGGCCGCCGTCACCCAGTCCTCGACCGCGATCCCCGGCATCGCCCTGTACGTCGGGCTGCTCCGAGGCGTTCTCGGCCACACCATGGTCCCGCCGATCGGGCAGCTCACCGACCTGTGGGACCAGCTCACCGGCATCCGTCCGCTCGACCTCGACGAGGAGGGACGGGTGCGCCTGGACACCTGGGAACTCGCCCCTGCCGTCCAGGCGGCCGTCACCGAGCGGTGGAACACCGCCACCACCGAGAACATCACCGAACTCGCCGACCTCGACTGGTTCCACGCCGAAGTGCAGCACCTGTACGGATTCGCCGTGCCCGGCGTCGACTATGCCGCGCCGGTCGAGACCGACATCCCCTGGCCGGGCGCTGCCACTCCCTGAGCCGTGCTGATGATTGCGCTGGTCACTGGCCGTGGCCCGCTGTGGCTCCTCTGAGATGCTTGTAGCGATCATGACGAGCAGTCAAAGGGGTGGGGAGTGCCCAGGGTGGGGATCGGGAGAAGGAAGTTGGCGGCGCTGTTCGCCGTCGCGGTGATCGGCGGGCTGACGGGGTGTGCGGGGAACGACAGCGGGGCCGAGGCGGACGGCGGACCGTCCGCCTCGGCCCCCGTGAGTGATGCCCGCAGGATGAGCGAATCGCTCACCCTGCTCAAGGGCTACCGCTCCCTCGGGCTGAAGGGCGAATTCAGGGGCGAGTCCTTGAGGACGGTCGACCTGCACGCCGACCGGCACGGCAACTGCGTCGGTACGTACGTGGAGTTGGACACGACCACCGACGTGGTCGTCATCGGCGACCGCGGCTGGCTGCGGTACGGCGACAAGATGCTGGAGAACACGCGCTCCTTCGCGAAGACCTACGTGCCGGACAAGCTCGCCGTCGTCGAGGAAGCGGTCGAGAAGGCTCGTGGAAAGTACGTCGAGTACCCGGCCCGTGAGATGTTGCGGTACCCGGGTCTGATCCTGTGCGATCCCGGCCGGGCGTTCGCGAAGGTGCCCGGAACGGTGAGCAGTGCGGAGAAGAAGGGCAATCCGCGCACCAAGAGTGGTGAGCGAACCGTTCAGCTCACGCATGGTTCCGGCGGCGATGAGGTGTCGGTGCACGTACCGGAGAAGGGCGGGTCCGTGCCCCGGGGCATCGATTTCAGTCTCGGTGATGCCCCGGTACTGCTCGAACTCGGCGACTACGACGAGCCGGTGCGGGTGAAGCCGCCCAGCCGTGCGGACATCGTGAGCGCCGAAGCGGTGAAGGGGCTGGACGCGATCTTCGAGTGACCGAGGGTCGGACGAGGCGCTCCGGACGTGCGTGCCGCGGACTGGACGGCGTTCGACCGCCGACCGCCGACCGCCGACCGCCGACCGCCGACCGCCGACGGGAAATGTGTTCGACGGATGCGAGGGATCCGGCCATGATCGGGTGCATGGATTTGCATGTGATCGACCCGGTTCGTATCGGTACGGAGCGGCTCCCCGGAGGGCGGCTGCTGGGCTGGGCCGAGTGGGGGCCGGGGAACGGGGTGCCGGTGCTGCTGTCGCCCGGTGCGGCCACCAGCAGGCATCTCGGGTTCGGTGCCGATGTGCTGGACGGGTTCGGGGTGCGGCTGATCTCCGTCGACCGCCCGGGGCTGGGGGCCTCCTCACCGCTGCCGGGGCGTACGTTCGGTGACTTCGTCGACGATGTCCGCGCGTTCGCCGGGCGGCGCGGGCTGGGGCGGCCCCTCATGGTCGGCAACTCGCAGGGGGCGCCGTTCGCGCTGGCGTGCGCCGCCGCCGGGGCGGTCCGGGCGCTCGCGGTGGTCTCCGGTGCGGACGAGGTCGCCGAGCCCGGCTTCGCCGACGCGCTGCCGGAGGAGCTGCGGCGCCTCGTCGACCTGGCCGTGGCCGACCCGGCCGCCGCCGAGCAGGTCTTCGCCGGGTTCAACTCGCAGGGGATGTGGGACATGGTCATGTCCGGCAGCCCGGAGTGCGACCTCGCCGTGTACCAACAGCCCGCGTTCGCCGCCGCCTACCGCCGGGCCCTCGACGAGGCCTTCGCGCAGGGGGCGGCCGGATACGCCCGGGACACCGCCCTGGCCATGGGGCGCTGGGGGATCGGGCTGTCCGGCATCGCCGTACCCGTCGACCTCTGGTACGGGGAGAAGGACACCGGCCACTCGCCCGACCAGGGGGTTCGGCTCACCTCGCGCATCCCGGACGCGGTGCGGCACCTGGTGCCGGGGGTCGGCGGGGCGGTGCTCTGGACACACTCCGAGCAGGTGCTGAGCACGTTGCTGGGGCGTGTCGCGGGCCGTTGAGCTGCTGAAACGCTGAGCCGTTCGGCGGCACAGAAGGGCCCCCGCCTGCACGTCCAGGCGGGGGCCCTCCCTTCATCCGCCTGCCGGGTGAAGGTTGAGAAGACGATCACGAGGCAGGACGTATCTGCGCCTCCCGGTCAGGGGGCGAGCAGCAGCACGTCGGCGCGCTCCTTGGCGGCCGCGTAACGCTTCGCCACGTCCTGCCAGTTGACGACGGCCCACATCGCCTCGATGAAGTCGACCTTCTGGTTCTTGTACTGGAGGTAGAAGGCGTGCTCCCAGGCGTCGAAGACCAGGACCGGGACGGAGCCCTGGCCGACATTGCCCTGGTGGTCGTAGACCTGCTCGACGATCAGCTTGCCGCTGACCGGCTCGTACGCCAGGACGCCCCAGCCGGAGCCCTGCGTGGTGGCCGCGGCCTTCGTCAGCTGGGCCTTGAAACCGGCGAAGGAGCCGAACGACTCGGTGATCGCGTCCGCCAGATCGCCGACACCGTCCGCCGCGAGCGGCTCGCCGCCGCCGTCACCGGTCATGTTGTGCCAGTAGATCGAGTGCAGGATGTGACCGGAGAGGTGGAACGCGAGGCTCTTCTGAAGCCCGTTGATCGCTCCCCAGGCCTCCTTGTCGCGCGCCTCCGCCAGCTGTTCCAGGGTGTCGTTCGCGCCCTTCACGTAGGCGGCGTGGTGCTTGTCGTGGTGGAGCTCGATGATCTGCGGATTGATGACCGGTTCGAGCGCCGCGTAGTCGTACGGGAGTTCCGGGAGCGTGTACGTGGCCATGTGGTCGAACCCTCCAGCTGCTGTCCTGTTGTTATTGCAACCTCTATGCAAGAGCAGGCTAACAGCAGGAGGGGGCGATGGTGATCAGCCCTTCGACGTAGGACCGGAGCCCTGCCTGGAACGGGAGGTCAGGCGCGGGCGCGTGTGCGGGCGTCGGCGAGTCGGTTCAGGTGGTCCTCGTACGTCTTCGTGTAGTGCGCCGCGCGCGCCGGGTCCGGTTCGACGATCGAGGTCGGGGCCGTCCACACCGCCGTGTCCAGCTCCGTGCCGAAGCGTTGGGCCGCCGCCAGCACCGCGCCGCGTGCGCCGACCTCGCCCTCCATGATCCGGACCGGGCGGCCCAGCACATCGGCGAACAGCCGCATCCAGGCGGGGGAACGGGTGCCGCCGCCGCACAGGGCGAGGGTGCCGGTGAGGCCCGCGGCCTCCAGGCAGTGCCGGGCGGCGAAGCCGATGCCCTCGCAGACGGCGCGGATCAGATCGGCGGGGGTCGTCTCCAGGGACACGCCGGTGAACTCGGCGCGCAGCCGGGGTTCGACGAACGGGGCGCGTTCGCCGGACGGGGCGAAGTAGGGGAGCACCCGGACCCCGTTCGCGCCGGGCGGGGTGGTGGCGAGCAGCGCGTCGACCTCCGTGTGGCGTACGCCGGTGGTGGTCAGGACCCAGTCCAGGGCGGCGGTGCCGACCATCGCGGGCATGGCGCGCAGCCAGTGGCCGGGGCGGTCGGTGGAGATGTGCAGCCCCGCCGGTTCGCCGTCCAGGGCGAGCCGTTCCGTGGCCACCAGCGCGGCCAGGCAGGTGCCGACGATCAGGAGTCCGTCGCCGGGGCGGGTGACGCCCGCGCCGAGCGCGCAGGCCGGCAGGTCGTACGGGCCGTTGGAGATCGGTAATCCGGAGGGGAGCTCGGCGGTGGCGACCGGGTCGCTGACCGGGGCGAGGAGCGAGGACCGGTGGGTGAGGCCGAGCGCGGCCACGATGTCCGGGGCGTACGCGCGGGTCATCGGGTCCAGGAACGGCGTCGACGCGTCGGAGACATCCGTGGCCCGGACCCCCGTCAGTCGCTGGAACACCATGTCCTTGCAGTACAGGGCGGTCGTCGCGGCGTCGAGCGAGGCAGGTTCGTGCCGGTCGAGCCAGGCCAGTACCGGGCCCGGACAGCCCGGGAACATCGCGCTGCCGGTGCGCCGGTAGACGGACTCGAAGACCCCGGACGCCAGCCAGGCGTCGACCAGCTCATGGGCCCGGCCGTCCATCCAGGAGATCGCCTTGCGGACCGGCCGGCCCGCCGCGTCGACCAGCCAGACGCCGTCGCCCTGGCCGGTGAGGCCGACGAACGCCACCCCGTCGGAGCCGAGCGCGGCCAGCACCTCGCCGACCGCCCCGTACACCTCGTCCATGTCCTGCTCCACGCAGCCGCCGTGGATCGCCAGCCCCACCGGGCGGGACTCGACCGCCAGCGTGCGGCCCAGCGGGTCGAAGGCCGCCGCCTTCACCACGGACGTGCCGACGTCGACGCCGATGTAGCGCGGCTCGCTTCCGCTTCCGGTCATCGTCACGGCTCCTCTCAGAGGGCGTGGGCGAGCGGTTCGCCCCGCACATAGCGCGCCACCTCGGCGGCCGCGATCCGGGCCGCCTTCTGCGCGACGGCCCGGCTGGCCCCCGCCACATGCGGGGTCATCAGAAGGTGCGGGGTACGGAAGAGCCGCGAGCCGGGCGGGGGCGGCTCCTGCTCGTACGTGTCGAGCGCCGCGGCCCGCAGCTGCCCCGAGTCCAGCGCGTCGCAGAGCGCCTCCGTGTCCAGCAGCCCGCCCCGGGCCGCGTTCACCAGCACCGCACCGCGCGGCAGCAGCGCCAGTTCACGGGCGCCGATGAGATGCCGGGACTCCGGGGTGAGCCTGGCGTGCAGGGTGAGGACGCGCGAGCGGGCCAGCAGCGCCTCCAGCGAGCCGGCCCGCATGCCGTGGACGTCGCCGCGCACATACGGGTCGTACACCTCGACCTCGGCGCCGAACGCGGAGAGCACCCGCGCCACCCGGCTGCCCACCGCGCCGTAGCCGATCAGCCCGACCGGGGTGTCCTCCAGCTCCAGGCCGCAGTTCTCGTAGGTGTAGTGGGAGGCGTCCCAGCGGCCGTCCACGGCGAGGGAGCGGTGTGCCTCGGGGATGCGGCGCAGCGCGGAGAGGATCAGCCCGACGGTGAACTCGGCGGTGGCCGCCGCGTTGCGCCCCGGCGCGAAGCACACCCGTACGCCCCGGGCGCGTGCCGCGGCGGCGTTCACATTGACCGGGCCGCCCCGGCAGACCACGATCAGCCGCAGATCGGGGGCGGCGGCCAGCACCCGCTCCGTGAACGGGCCCATCTGCGTCACGCACACCTCCACCCCGTCCAGGGCGGCGATCAGCGCGTCCTCGACATCGCTCGCCTCGTCGACCTCGGCGACCTTGCCGAAGGGTTCCAGGGGCCAGGGCAGGGTGAGTTCGCCGAGCTGCGGCTCCGTGCCGAGCGGGTCCAGCGCCCGGTGCAGGGCGTCGGCGAGCAGGGAGTTGCGGACGAAGTGGTCACCGGCGAGCAGAATCCTCGTCGCGGGGCGGTTGCTCTCGGGGCGGACCGTCTCGGGGCGGGTCATCGCAGAGCGTCTCCTGTCTGGGCGTCGAAGACATGGATGTGCCGGGGACCGGCGGTGATGCGTACGGTGTCGCCCCGGTCGAGCCGTACCTCCGGACCGGTCACGACGACCAGCGGCTCCGCCACCCCGTCGAGCGACAGCGTGGCGATGCCGGATTCCAGCAGGGGTTCGTGGGCGGCGACCCGGGCCCGTGCACCAGTGTCGTCCAGGCGGAGGTCCTCCGGGCGGATCCCGAGCACCACCGCGCGTCCCGCCGCGATCCGGTGCGGTACGGGGATGCGTACGGAGTCCGAGAGGCGCACCACGCCAGGTCCGTCGGCCGTGCCCGGCAGCAGGTTGATGGCCGGCTCCCCGACGAAGTCGGCGACGAACAGGTTCGCCGGGGCGTCGTAGATCTCCTCGGGCGTGCCGAGCTGCTGGATCCCGCCGTCCCGCATCACCGCGATCCGGTCGGCGAGCGACAGCGCCTCCTCCTGGTCGTGCGTGACGAGGATGGCGGTGTGTCCGCTGTCGCGCTGGATGCGTTTCAACTCGCGCCGGGTGGTGTCCCGCTGGGCGGCGTCGAGATGGGAGAGCGGCTCGTCGAGGAGGAGGACGTCGGGGGAGCGGATCAGGGCGCGGGCCAGGGCGACGCGCTGCTTCTGGCCGCTGGAGAGCCCGGCCGGGCGGGCGTCCAGGAGGCCGGTGATCCCGATGCGTTCGGCCATCCGGGCGACCCGGCGGCGGATCTCGGCCCGGCCGCACCCGCCCCGGGCGGCGAGTCCGAAGCCGAGGTTCTCCGCGACCGTCAGCGGCGGATACAGCGCGTAGTTCTCGAACGCCACCCCGATGTTGCGCCGCCGGGCCGGGAGCGCGACCACCGACGAGCCGCCGATCAGGATGTCGCCGCCGGTGACCGTCTCCAGCCCGGCGATCATCCGCAGGGTCGTGGACTTGCCGCAGCCGGACGGGCCGAGCAGCCCCAGCAGCTCGCCGGAGCGCAGCTCGACGTCGAGGGACCGGACGGCCTCGACGGCGGCCCGGCCCCGCCCGGCGTAGGTCTTGCGCAGAGCGCGCAGGGCCAGTTCAGTCATCCGTGATCGCCGCCTCGCGCTCACCCGTCATCGGACTCACCCGCCACCGCCGCATCGCGCTCACCCGTCATCGCAGTCACCCGTCATCGCGGTCCTCCGCTCCGGAGTCCCGGCCGGTGCCGCACACCTCGTAGGGCACCTTGTGTTCGTCGAGCTCGCGCAGCGCCTGCGGGGATGCCCCGTCGTCGACCAGCAGCAGATCGAAGCGGGAGAGCGGGGCGAGCCGGTGCAGGGCGACCCGGCCCAGCTTCGAGTGGTCCAGGAGCAGCACATTGCGGCTCGCCGAGTCGAGCATCGCCCGCTTCACGGAGATGATGTGCTGCTCCTGGTGGTAGGCGAAGCCGCCGGACACGGCGGAGGTGGAGGTGAAGCAGATGTCGACCTGGAGCGACTGCACCGCCTCCACGCACGAGACGCCGAGGAAGGAGGAGTGCAGCGGGTCGAAGTCCCCGCCCAGGCCCATCAGATGGATGCCGCGTTCCTGGGACAGCAGATTGATCGCCTCCAGGAAGTTGGTGACGACGGTCAGCGGGGTGATGGAGCGCAGCCGGCGCGCTATCTCCAGCGTGGACGTCGAGTCGTCGAGCATCACCGCCATCCCCGGCTCTATGAGCTTCAGGGCCCGTTCGGCGACGGCCGCCTTCTCGGCCCGCATCGACTTCAGCCGGTAGGAGACGTTCGACTCGAAGACGCCGGACGGCTGGGCGGTGACGCCGCCGCGGAACTTGCGGACGATGCCCTGCCGTTCCAGCTCGTCCAGATCGCGGTGGATGGTCATCAGGCTGACATCGAAGCGCTCCGCCAGTTCGGCGGCGCTCACCTCGCCCTGGGCGAGGACGTACTCGGATATGGATGCCTGGCGCGGGGCGGGGCCCCGCTGCGGAACGTTGCTCACGTGCTGATCCTTCGTCCTGGACGTGCCGGCCGGTCGGCCTCGAACAGCAGCAGACTCTCAGGCCGCAACGAGAGCCGTACCGGATGGTCGGGCCCGAGACCGGCCGCCTCGGCGCGCGGGGCGACGAGGGACAGCTGCTGCCCGCCGATCCGGACGGTGACCTCGGTGGCCCGGCCCAGCAGCTCGGTGACATGGACGGCGCCCGTCAGCTCCAGGCCGGGGGCCCCACCACCGGTCCGCTCCGGGCCGGGTCCGCCGCCGGTCCGCTCCGGGGCCGGGGGCCCGCCGCCGGTACGACCCGGCCCACCGATCCCGATGTCCCGGGGCCGTACGCCCAGTTGGACGGCGGTGCCGGGCGCCGCGGGCACCGCCAGCGGCAGCTCGTACGCCCCGTCCGGCGACCGGAAGTGCCCCTCGGGCGTCACCGTGCCCGGCAGCAGATTGATCCGCGGCCGGCCGAACGACCGGGCGACGAAGGTGTCGTACGGGCGGTGCCACAGCTCCTCGCGGGTCCCGGTCTGCACCATCCGGCCGTCCCTGATCACCCCGATCCGGTCGCCGAGCGCCAGCGCCTCCACCGAGTCATGGGTGACGTACAGCGTGGTCGTGCGCCGCACCGCACCGATCGCCCGCAGCTCCGCGCGCATCGCCTGCCGCAGCTTCGCGTCCAGGTGCGACAGCGGCTCGTCCAGCAGGAACGCCCTGGCCGGCCGCACCAGCACCCGGCCGAGCGCCACCCGCTGCCGCTGGCCGTTGGAGAGCCGGCCCACCGGACGGTCCAGCAGGGCGCCGATACCGAGGAGCTCGGCGATCTCCCCGATCCGCTCGCGCGCCTGGTCCGCGGGGAGGCGGTGGCGCGGCGAGCGGAGCGGGGAGGCGAGATTGTCGTACGCGGTGCGGTGCGGGTAGAGCGCGTACGACTCGAAACACATGGCCACGCCCCGGTCGTAGGGCTCCACGCCCGCCATGTCCGCCCCGCCCAGCTCGACCGTCCCGGCCTGCGGCTGCTCCAGGCCCGCGATCGTCTTGAGCGTGGTCGTCTTCCCGGCGCCGGACGGGCCGAGCAGACAGAAGAACTCGCCCTCCGCCACCTCCAGGTCCAGGCCGTCGAGCGCGGTGTTCCTCCCGTACCGCTTGCTGACCCCGCGCAGCGCGATGGCCGCCTGGGCGGTCATGACTTCACCGCCCCGAACGACAGGCCGCGCACCAGATACCGCTGGATGGTGAGCGCCAGCAGCAGCGGCGGGACCACCGAGACCAGGGCCGCCGCGGCCGTCAGGTTGTACTTGGGCCGGTCGCCACCGAGGAAGGACAGCGCGCCGACCGTCACCGTCTGCGCGTTCGACGAGGTGAGGATCAGCGGGAAGACGAAGTTGTTCCACGCGAAGATGAACGCCAGCAGCGAGACGGCCGCGATCCCCGGCTTCACCAGCGGCAGCGCGACCCTGAAGAAGGCCTGTTTACGGGTGTAGCCGTCCAGCAGCGCCGCCTGCTCCAGCTCGGGGGAGAGATCGGAGAAGTACGACCGCATGATCCAGACGATCAGCGGGAGCGTCACCAGTTGCAGCACCCACACCACGCCGACGTAGGTGTCGAAGAGCCCGAGCTTCTGGTAGAGCACGAACAGCGGGATGATCACGGTGAGTTCGGGGGCGAAGCGGAACGAGAGCAGGGTGAACATCAGGTTCTCCGAGCCGCAGAACCGCCACCGCGCGGCGGCGTACGCGGCGGGCAGCCCGATCACCAGCGACAGCGCGACGGCCCCCAGCGACACGACGAGGCTGTTCACGAAGAACCGGACGAACGGCACCCCCTGGTCGTCCCCGGCACCCAGCACCGTGCGGTACGAGTCGAGGGTCGGGGTGAACGAGAAGTACGTGCTGAACAGCTCGTTCGTCGGCTTCAGCGACAGGATCACCATCCAGACGACCGGGAACAGCGCGAAGACGAAATAGGCGATCAGCGCCAGGTCGGCGGCGGCGGAGAGCAGTTTGCGCTTCATCGGGGCACCTCCGCCGCCCGGTTCTGGATCCGGCCCAGATAGCGCACCAGCACCATCGTGACCAGGTAGACCACGGCCCACAGCACGATCATGTAGCTGATCCCGAACGAGTAGCGCTGGAAGCGGATCGCCTCCAGATAGGCCCGGATCTGGAGCACCATCGTCGAGTCGCCGGGCCCGCCCTCGGTCAGCGCGTAGATGATGTCGAAGACCTTCAGCGAGTCCATGAACCGGAAGATCACGGCCACCAGGACGTACGGCCAGAGCATCGGCAGGGTCAGGCGCCGGAAGGTGAACCACCAGCCCGCCCCGTCGACGGCCGCCGCCTCGAACGGCGAGGCGGGCAGCGAGCGCAGACCGGCCAGCGCCAGGATCGCGACGAACGGGGTGTAGACCCACATGTCCACGGTGATCGACGAGAGCAGCGCGCCCGTCGGGGTGTCCGTCCACTGCACACCGCCGAGGCCGAACGGCTCCAGGAGGTGGTTGATGACCCCGACCGACGGCTGGAGCATCAGCTTCCACATGATCGCGGCGATCACCGGCGCGATCATCAGCGGAAGGATCAGGATCTTCTCCAGCACCCGCCCGACCAGGCTCGACCGGTGCAGCAGCAGCGCCACGGCCACCCCGAGCACCGTCTCGACCGCCGCCGCGCCGACCGCGTACGCCACCGTCACCCGCGCCGAGTCCCAGAACGCGGGCTGGGTGAGGATCCGCCGGTAGTTCCCGAGGCCCACCAGGTCCGGCTGCGGCTTGCTCGCCGCGAAGTCGAACACCGTGTAGTAGAGGCCGAGCCCGAACGGGTAGAGGATGCCGCCGGTCAGCAGCAGCGCGGGCACGATCAGCAGATACGGCCGCAGCGAGCGGCGCCACGCGGGCACCGCCCGTACCGCCCGCTTCCCGTTGGCCTCCTCCGTCCCGGCGGCCGCCCCGTGGTCGGCCACCGGCGCGGGGGCCGTGCGTCCCGGCACCGGTCAGCCGACCTTCGACGCCAGGTCGCCGGCCAGGCCGTTCAGCACCGACGAGGCGTTCTTCCCGCCGTAGATCTCCTGGAGCGCGGCGGCCCAGCTGGTCGTCGCGTCGAAGAACTGCTCCTGCGGGGTGAACTGGATCCGCGTCCGGTCGACGACCGCCTCGAAGGTCTCGATGAACCCCGGGAAGCCCCGCATCTTGTCCTTGTACGCGGCGTCCTGGCCGATCGACTTCCGCACCGGGTCGATGTGGCTGTACTCGATCGCGGCCTTGCGCAGGTGCTCCTTGCCGGTCGCCCACTGGAGGAACAGCCAGGCGGCGGACTTGTCGCGGCTCCTGGCGTTCATGCCGAGCGACCAGATCCACATATTGGTGTCGAGCGAGCCGCCGGGGCCCTGGGGGCCGGGGTGGAAGGCGATCTTCCCGGAGGCGGGGGAGGCCCCCTTCACCGCCTGGAAGTAGGCGGCGGTGTCCGCGTCGAAGAGCATCCCCGCCTTCTTCGCCCCGAGGTCGCTGGAGCACTGGTACCAGGTGTACGAGGTCCAGGACGGCGGCCCGCCCTTCCTCACCATCTCCGCCCAGTCCCGGGTGAACGCGATCGCCTCCGGGGAGTTCATCGCGGGCTTCACCTTCCCGCCCTCGACCGTGAAGTCCTTCAGGCCGTTGCGGGCGTACATCGTCATGAAGCCGGGATGGATCGTCGCCCAGCTGCGCGAGCCGCGCACCGCGACCCCGTACATCCCGTCGAAGCCCGCCCCCGGCGCCCGGCGGGTGATCGCCCCGGCGACCTCGCGCAGCTCGTCGAAGGTCTCGGCGGGCTTCAGGCCCAGCTTCCGGAACACCTCGGTGTTGTACGCGACGACATTGGTCTCCCAGCCCCACGGCAGCGCGTACTGCCCGCCCCGCCCGAGCGGCGCGCCCGCCTTCAGCGACCACTGGTCGGCCGCGAGGAGGTTGGGGAAGAAGTCCTCCTGGTCCCAGTCGGGACCGGTGGCCGAGGAATTGCGCATCCACGGGCCGAGATCCTCCAGCCAGCCCGGCGGCCCGTACTGCCACACCATGTACGCGCCGAGCATGAACACGTCGTAGGAGGCGCGTCCGCTGGAGAGGTCGACGGTGAGCTTGTCGAAGTAGTTGTCCTCGGGGAAGACGTCGTACTCGACCTTGATCCCGGTCTTCCCGGTGAACGCCTTCAGGTCGGCGATCAGCGCGTCGGTGTACGGGTGTTTGTTGAGCAGCGCCTTGACCGTTCTGCCCTCGGCCCGCTTCCAGTCGAAGGAGCCGGTCACGTCGTCGGCGGCGGAGCCGTCGCTCTTGGTCCCGCCGCCGAAGCCCGTGCCGCAGGCGGTCAGCAGCGGGGCGGCGGACGCGGCCGTGGCCGCGCCGAGGGCGAGGAACCGCCGCCGGTCGTGCGCGTGCATGTCCATCCGTGACCTCCACGGTCCGGCCGGAGATGGGTGGGGGCGTTCACACGTTGAATCGACTGGTTAACAGAGCTTGGAACAACGGAAGTTGGCCGTCAATCCCTCGCGCAACGGAAATTCTCGGTGCAGAGTGAGAACTTCACAGAGGGGACCGATATGTGGATGGGCATCGATCTCGGCACGCAGAGCGTCCGGGCGGTGGTGGCAGGAGACCGCGGCGAGATCCTCGGCAGCGGCTCGGCCCCGCTCACGGGCAGACGTGATGGCGTACGGCATGAGCAGCGGCCCGCCGACTGGTGGACGGCCGTGTGCGCGGCCACCCGGCAGGCGCTGCGCGACTGCCCCGCCCCGCGTGCGCTCGCCGTCTGCGCCACCTCCGGCACCGTGCTGCTCGGCGACCGGGAGGGGCGGCCGCTGACCCCGGGGGTGATGTACGACGACGGGCGGGCCGTCGCGGAGGCGGCCAGGGCGAAGGCCCCGCCGAGCTGGGCGCTGCCCAAGGTGATGTGGCTGCTGACGGAGTACGGGGGAGGGGCGGGCGACGCCGTACGGGTGATGCACCAGGCCGATCTGGTCCTGGCCCGGCTCGCCGGGACGCCGCTGCCCACCGATTCCAGCCATGCCCTGAAGACCGGCTACGACCTGGAGCGGGACGACTGGCCGCGGCGGAGGTTCGGGAGGCTGGGCCTGCCCGACGGGCTGTTCCCGGACGTGGTGCGGCCGGGCACCAGGATCGGTGAGGTGGGGCGGGTGGCGGCGGAGGAGACCGGGATCCCGGCGGGCACCGCCATCGTGGCCGGGATGACGGACGGGTGCGCGGCGCAGCTCGCCTCCGGCTCGCTCAACGTCGGCTCCTGGAACGCGGTGCTCGGCACGACGCTGGTCCTCAAGGGGGTCACCTCGTCCCCGGTCGAGGACCCGGCCGGGGTCGTCTACAACCATCGCGCGCCGGACGGGAGCTGGCTGCCGGGCGGGGCCTCCGGGGTCGGCGGCGGGGTGCTGACGGCCGCCTTCCCGGCGGTGGACCCGATCCGCATGGACGCGCTGGCCCGCGCCCACGAGCCGGCGCGGGTGGTGGCGTATCCGCTGGTGGCGACGGGGGAGCGGTTCCCCTTCGTGGCACCGGAGGCCACCGGGTTCCTGCTCGGCGAGCCCGCCTCCGAGGCCGAGCACTGGCTGGCCCTGCTGACCGGCGTGGGCCTGGTCGAACGGCTCTGCTTCGACTACCTCGACCTGCTCGGCGCCCAGAACCACGGTCGGCTCACCCTCACCGGCGGCGCGGCCCGCAGCGGCTACTGGAGCCGGCTGCGCGCCGACATCCTGGGCCGGCCCGTGGCCATCCCGCGGTACAGCGAGCCCGCCCTCGGCATGGCGATCCTCGCCGCGTACGGGGCAGGGCCCGGGACCAGCCTGATCAGGACGGCGGGTGCGATGGTGCGGCTGCGCCACGTGCTGCACCCGCACCCGGTGCGCACGGCGTGGTACACCGAGCCGTACCTCACTCTGGTGGACGAACTGGAGCGACGCGGCTGGCTCCCCGGCCCGGTCGCCGCCCACGCCCGGACCCGAACGGAGCGGCCATGACGCCCCGGAACGGGACCCGGAACCGAACCCGAACTCGAACTCGAACTCGAACGGAGAGACCATGACCAGGAGCCCGGCCACCCTGCTGCTCGCCCGTCACGGGCAGACCGTCTGGCACGCGGAGAACCGCTACGCCGGGGTGAGCGACATCGCCCTCACCGACGAGGGCCGCCGCCAGGCCCGGCAGCTGGGCGACTGGGCGGCCCGGAACGGCGTCGACGCGATCTGGACGTCCACGCTCAGCCGGGCGATCGAGACCGCGCGCCCCGCGTGCGAGGCGCTCGGCCTCACCCCCCGGCGCGCACACGAGCTGCGCGAATGCGACTTCGGCGAGGTGGAGGGGCGCACCCTGGCGGAATTCGCGGCCGGGCAGCCGGAGCGGGCCCGGGAGTACCGCGCCGACCCGGTGGCCCATCCCTTTCCCGGGGCCGAGGACCCCCGGGCCGCGGCGGCCCGGGGAGCGGCGGCGCTGCGCCGGATCGCGGCGGGGCATCCGGGGCAGCGGGTGCTGGTCGTCGCGCACAACACCCTGCTGCGGCTGGTCCTGTGCGAACTGCTGTCGATCCCGCTGGGCGCCTACCGCCGGGTCTTCCCCCGGCTGCTGAACGGGGCGGTGAGCGAGCTGAGGATCGGGGAGCAGGGCGGTGCGCTGCTCTCCCTCAACGTGCCCTGCGCGCCGGACACGCTCAACGTGCCCTGCGCGCCGGAGGCTCCCGGCGCCCCCGGAGCCCCGGACGCGCCCCCCGTACCGGGCGTCAGCCCTTGACGGACGCCGCCCGCCGCTGCCGTACGACACCGACGGCGCAGAGCACCAGGGTCATCGCGCCGGTCGCCACCAGCTGGTCACGGGTGTCCGGCTGGCGGAGCATCAGGAAGAAGATGCCTGCCATGGCGAGGAGCGCCACCACCGTCAGGAACGGGAAGAACCACATCCGTACCACCAGCAGCTCCGGCGCCACGCGCTCCAGCCGGGTGCGCAGGATCAGATGGGAGACGGCGATGAAGATCCAGACGACCAGGATCACCGCGCCGATCATGTTGAGCAGCCACGGGAACACGTCGTCGGGGCGCCAGTAGCTGAGCAGCACGCACAGGAAGCCGAACACGGACGAGACCAGGACCGCGGTGCGCGGGACGCCCGAGGAGATCCGGCCGAGCCGCTTCGGGCCCTGGCCGCGGCCGACCAGCGAACAGGCCATCCGCGAGGCGCCGTAGATGTTGGCGTTCATCGCGGAGAGCAGGGCGATCAGGATGACCACGTTCATGATCTCGGCCGCGCCGCTGATGCCGAGGTGGTCCAGGGCCGCGTAGAACGGGCCGACCTCCACGACCTTCGGGTCGTCCCACGGGACGAGGGTGACGACGACCGCCATCGAGCCGACGTAGAAGAGCGCGATCCGCCACATCGCCGTCCGCACGGCCCTGGCGACCCCCTGCACCGGGTTCTCGGACTCGGCCGCGGCGATGGTGACGGTCTCCAGACCGCCGTACGCGAAGACGGAGGCGAGCAGTCCGATCACCAGGCCCTCGGAGCCGTTCGGCAGGAAGCCGCCCTCACCGCTGAGATTCGCGGTGCCGGGGGCCTCCGTACCGGGCAGCACGCCCAGGATCGCCAGTACGCCGAGGACCAGGAAGAGCGAGATCGCCACGACCTTGAGGGCGGCGAACCAGAACTCGAACTCGCCGAACTTCGTCACCGAGGCCAGGTTGGTGCCCAGGAAGACCACCATGAACAGCGCGACCCAGGCCCACTCCGGGGTGCCGGGCAGCCAGCCGGTGACGATCTTCGCGGCGCCGATGCCCTCCAGGCCGACGGCGACACAGAGCAGCACCCAGAAGGCCCAGCCCGCGGTGAACCCCGCCCACGGCCCGATCGCCCGCTCCGCGTGCACGGAGAAGGAGCCGGAGGCCGGGTTCGCCGCCGACATCTCGCCGAGCATGCGCATCACGAGCATGACCAGCAGCCCGGAGACGGCGTACGCGACGATGATCGACGGTCCGGCGGCGGCGATGCCCGCGCCCGAGCCGACGAAGAGTCCGGCGCCGATGACACCGCCGAGGGCGATCATCGACAGATGGCGCTGCTTGAGCCCGTGGGTGAGAGCCGAATCGGCCCCGGCGTCGGAGACGGCGGCCGGGGAGCCGGTGGGGGGAGACACGGAATTCCGCGACATGAACAAGCTCTGTTCGGTAGGTGATACGTGGGGGGACGTGCGCGGACAGTCTGGGCACGCGCCCCGGCGACGGGGAACCGTTGTCCGCTATACGGGCACGATGCTCACACAAGGTGCACACCCGGACACGGGGAGGGCGCCGCCGGCCGATCCGGGCCGGAGCCGGTACGGAGTCGGCAGGGGGCCCGTGTGGAATTGGTGAGACCCTACAGTCCCTCCCGGTGGCGCTTCCCCGCCGAATCCGAGCCGCTCCGCCCCCACCTCAGTGACGAGTGTCACGCCACCGCGTGATTGCGTACCGGCCTTTGTGTGAACCCCACCAAGGCCTCGGTCGTCGCTTTGTGGGCCACGGATGGTGATCGGGCGTTAACCCGTGGGCTAACGTCGGCCTCAGTCTGTCCCCCACCTGCCCTCACCCCCGCGGAGTCCCGATGAGCACTGCTGCCGCCGCCCCTGCCCGCACCGGAGCGGTCCTCGCCGACCTGCTGCCCGCCGCCAGGCACCGTTACGCCGTCGACACGGCCCTGGTCCTCGGTGGCGCCGCGCTCACCGGCATCGCCGCCCAGATCGCCGTGCCGGTCCCCGGCTCCCCGGTCCCGGTCACCGGCCAGACCTTCGCCGCGCTCCTCGTCGGCACCGCGCTCGGTGCCCGCCGCGGCTTCCTCTCCCTCGCGGTGTACGCGCTGGTGGGCATGGCGGGCCTGCCGTGGTTCTCCGAGGGCGCCTCCGGAATGGGCTTCCCCTCCTTCGGCTACGTCCTCGGCATGCTGCTCGCCGCCTCCGTGGTCGGCGGCCTCGCCCGGCGCGGCGGCGACCGCTCCATGCTGCGCACCGCGGGCACGATGGTGCTGGGCTCCGCGATCATCTACGCGGTCGGCGTCCCGTACCTGGCACTGGTCACCGGCATGTCGGCGAGCGCCGCGATCGCGGCCGGCCTGGTGCCGTTCCTGCTCGGCGACGCGCTGAAGGCGGCGCTGGCCATGGGCGCGCTGCCTGCCGCCTGGAAGCTCATCGGCCGCCGGGGCTGACGCCGTAACTCCCCCCGAAGAGGCTCGCCGGGTCGTGACGCGACACCAGACCGGCGAGCCTCCGCCGTGTCCGCGCGTCGTGGAAGCCCTCGGTCCGGTCCCCGCCGCCGAAGGAGAAGTTCAGCGAACGGCCCAGGGCGGCCGGGGCGAGCCCCTCGGCGGCCTCCGCGTACAGGGCCCGTACCGAGGCCACGTCCGTGCCGTCGAGCGGTGAGAGCAGCCGCACCAGGAACCCTGCCTCGCGGTAGGGCACCGCGTTGTCGACGGCGGGCGGTGCGGCGAGCGCGCCGCCCAGGTGGTTGATCTGGACCACGGTCATCATCGGGGCCTTCGGCCCGGTCAGCTCCAGCACCCGTGCGGCGCTCCCCCCGTCCAGATCGCCGAGCACCACGCTGTCGCCGTAATAGGCGTGCGGGAACGGCGGATCGCTGTGAATGGTGTGGCTGTCGGTGTACGGCATCTCCCGCAGCGAGTCCGCGAGCACGGGCCCGATCGCCCGCAGCGGCGCCACCAGCCGCTCGCCCTCGGCCGCGCTGCCGGTGTACGCGACCCGCACCGAGACCACGTACCGCCCTCGCAGCGGCTCCGGCAGCTGGGGCATGTCGGGGTACTGGAGCGCCGCCAGCGAGGACGTCACCGTGTCGGGCAGGGTCCCGGCCCACTCCAGATAGCGGCCGGCCACCTCGGTGGCGCTCGTCCCGGCCGCCTCCCCGTCGAAGGCGACCGAGCCGCCGTACAGCCGCGCGGCCCCGACCAGGCCGATCTCCATGCCGGTCACCACGCCGAGGCGGTGGCCGCCGCCGCGCAGCGCCCAGAAGAGCTCGGGCTCGCTGTCCGGGGAGACGTGGCGCGGCACCCCGTCGGCCGTCACCACGTCGAGCGCGCGCACCTGGTCGGCCGCGTAGCCGAACTCCCTGGCCAGCACCCCCAGCCCGCCGCCGAGTGTGTAGGAGACCGCGCCGACCGACGGGGACGAACCGTTGAGCGGGGCGAGCCCGTGCGGTGCGGCGGCCTCGATCACCTGCGCCCAGGTGGTGCCCGCGCCGATCCGGGCGGTGCGGCGGACCGGGTCGATCACGACGGAGTCCATCCGGCGGGTGCTGATCAGGACCCCGCCCTCGACGGCCCCGGGCAGCCCGTGGCCGGTGGCGTGGACATGGACCCGCAGTCCGCGCGCGGCGGCGTGGGCCACGGCGGTCCGTACGTCGTCGGCGTGGGCGGCCTCGACGACCAGGTCGGGCCGGACCGCGAAACCGGTCTGGAAACCGGCGGGGGCAGGGGCGGTGGTCATGGAAAGGCTCTCCGATCGCTCGCTCGATGGCGTTGCGGGGAGAGCCTTTCCGGTAAACCTGACAACGGCCGTCAGGTATGGGTGGGCGTTTTCGCGGCCGTGCCGTTCCTGCGGTTCCTGGCCTCGCGGACCAGCGAGACGGCCACCACCAGCGCCGCGACGAGCAGCGAGAGGAGCACCTGCTCGCGCCCGCTGTCGTCGGTGAGCATGTAGACCAGGACGAACGAGATCATCGCGATGGTCGCCCAGGTCAGGTACGGGAAGAGCCACATCCGTACGACCAGCTTCTCCGGCGACTCGCGCAGGATCATGCCGCGCATCCGCAGCTGGGTGAAGCAGATGACCAGCCAGACGAACAGGGCGACCGCGCCGGAGGAGTTCAGCAGGAACTGGAAGACGGTGTCGGGCCACTGGTAGTTGAAGAACACCGCGACGAAGCCGAAGACGACCGAGGACAGGATGGCCGCCTGCGGCACGCCCCGCTTGTTCGTCCGGGCGAACGCCTTCGGCGCGTCCCCGCGGCCGCCGAGCGAGAAGGCCATCCGCGAGGCGGTGTAGAGGCCGGAGTTCAGGCACGACAGCACGGCGGTGAGGACGATGACGTTCATGACCTGGCCGGCGTGCGGGATGCCGATGGAGTTCAGGGCGGCGACATAGCTGCCGTCCTTCACGATCGACGGGTCGTTCCACGGCAGCAGGGTGAGCACGACGAGGATCGAGCCCAGGTAGAAGACCGCGATCCGCCAGATCACGCTGTTGGTGGCCTTCTGGACGGCGCGCTGCGGGTTCTCGGACTCACCGGCGGCGAGGGTGACGATCTCGCTGCCCATGAAGGAGAAGACGACCATCAGCACACCGGTGAGGATCGCGCCCGGCCCCTCGGGGAAGAACCCGCCGCTGTCGGTGAGGTGCGCGAAGCCCGCGCCGGGGTTGTCCGAGCCGGGCAGCACCCCGAAGACGGCGAGCAGCCCGACGACCACGAAGGCGCCGATCGCCACGACCTTGATCCCGGCGAACCAGAACTCGAACTCGCCGTACGAACCGACCGAGACCAGGTTCGTCGCGGTCAGCACCACCATCACGATCAGCGCCCACGCCCACTGCGGGACGCCCGGCACCCAGCCCTCCAGGATCTTGGCGCCCGCCGTGGCCTCGACGGCGAGCACCACGACCCAGAAGAACCAGTACAGCCAGCCGATCGAGAAACCGGCCCAGCGGCCCAGCGCCTGGTCGGCGTAGGCGGAGAAGGAGCCCGAGCTGGGGCGGGCCGCGGCCATCTCGCCGAGCATCCGCATCACGAAGACGACCATCAGGCCGACCAGGGCGTACGACAGCAGGATGGCCGGTCCCGCGGCGGCGATACCGGCGCCGGAGCCCACGAAGAGGCCCGCGCCGATCACTCCGCCGATGGCGATCATCGAGAGATGACGGTTCTTGAGTCCCGCCTGGAGACCGTCGGAGGAGTGGGGGGAGTCCGGAGTGTCCGGCCCGTTCGACCGGTCCGGCTCGTCGGGCCGGCGGCCCGGCCCGGCCGTAGTCGTCTGCGACGTCATGGATCGAATCCTTACGTTCTCGGATCACGCGGTGCGTGCCCGGCCGCGGCAGTGGGGTGCGGCAGCGAGTGATGCATTGAAGCCCGCCGAAGGGCAGAAACGGAACCCTTTCTTCCGGAACGTTGACCGGATCGTTGCCGGAGTGGCCCCGCTCACACGCGACCCGCACATCGTGATCACAGGAGGTCCGCCGCGGCTCCCCGGCGGACCGGCCGGAACGTTCCGACCCCGATGGCGGCTACCCCGCGTCGCACGTGCCACACTCGGATACATGCGCGTGTACCTCGGCTCGGACCATGCCGGCTATGAACTCAAGAACCACCTCGTCGAGTGGCTCACGGCCCAGGGCCACGAGGCCGTCGACTGCGGCCCCCACATCTACGACGCCCAGGACGACTACCCGCCGTTCTGCCTGCGTGCCGCCGAGCGGACGGCCGCGGACCCGGACAGCCTCGGCATCGTGATCGGCGGCTCGGGGAACGGCGAGCAGATCGCCGCCAACAAGGTCAAGGGCGTCCGTGCCGCGCTGGCCTGGAGCGAGCAGACCGCCGCACTGGGCCGCGAGCACAACAACGCCAATGTGGTCGCCATCGGCGGCCGGATGCACTCGGTGGAGGAGTCCACCAAGTTCGTCGAGATCTTCCTCGCCACCCCGTACTCCAACGAGGAGCGTCACACCCGTCGCATCGAGATGCTGACGGCGTACGAGACCACCGGCGAGCTCCCCCCGATCCCGGCCCACCACCCGCAGCAGGGCTGACCGCCCCCACCCCCGTGCCGCCGGTACCCCCGGCGGCACAGCCATTTCTCCGCGCCGCCCGTATCCCACCGAGTCCCACCGAGGAGAGCCGCCACCGTGCCCGAGGGACACACCATCCACCGCCTCGCGGCGGACCACCGGGGCAGGTTCGCCGGGCGGCCCGTGCGGGTGAGCAGCCCGCAGGGCAAGTTCTCCGCCGGTGCCGCGCTGCTCGACGGCAGGCCCCTCACCGATGTCGACGCCCACGGCAAGCACCTCTTCCTCGGCTTCGAGGGCGCCGGCTGGGTCCACATCCACCTGGGCCTGTTCGGCAAGCTCGGATTCGGTACGGTCCCGGCCCCGCCGCCCACCGACACGGTCCGGCTGCGCCTGCTGAACGACGAGCACCACGCGGATCTGCGCGGCCCGACGGCCTGCGCGCTGATCACCGACCCGGAGAAGCGCGCGATACACGACCGCCTCGGACCGGACCCGCTGCGGAGCGACGAGGACGGCGAGCGGGCCTGGCTGCGGATCTCGCGCAGCCGGATCACCGTCGCGGCCCTGCTGATGGACCAGAAGGTCGTCGCGGGGGTCGGCAACGTCTACCGCGCGGAGGTGCTGTTCCGGCACGGGATCGACCCGTACCGCCTCGGCAGGGACCTCACGCGCGGGGAGTGGGACGCGATCTGGGCGGACCTCGCGGTGCTGATGCGCGAGGGCGTACGGAACAACCGGATCGACACCGTCCGCCCCGAGCACCTGCCCGAGGCCATGGGGCGCCCGCCGCGCGTCGACGACCACGGCGGCGAGGTGTACGTCTACCGCCGGGCCCGCCAGGCCTGCCACATCTGCGGCGGCGAGATCCGCACCGCCGACCTCGCCGCCCGCAATCTCTTCTGGTGCCCTGGGTGCCAGAAGGCCTGAGGGCCGTCCCGCCGGGGAGCACGGGACAGCCCTCGGAGAGCCGCTAGAACCCCCGGGGCAGCCACGGGGCCGTGTCCGACAGGAACGCCGACGACGCCTGGGCCAGCGCGCCCGCCCGCAGCTCCCGTACCCGCCCGGCCAGCCCCAGCGAGCTCAGCGACTCGCCGCCCAGATACGCCGAACCCAACTCCCGTACCGTGAGCGCGAGATCGGCCGGGTCCTCGGTGCGCCGGCACGACGCGACGCCCTTCTCGTCGGCGGTGAGCCGCCAACGCCCCTCGTTCCAGGGGCAGAACGCGTCCTCGACCTCGAACACCACGTCCAGCGGGCCCCGGTACGTCCGCGCCTCCAGCGCCGCCCCCAGCTCCACCAGGCGGACATGGAGCGAATCGCGGACCAGGATGTTGCACCGCCGCACGTCCGACACCAGGTGCAGCACCGCGTCGTCGACCGGCCGGTTGCGGGCCACGACCGTCCTCATCAGGTCGATGTCGAAGACGAACCGCCACAGCGCCGCGTACACCGCCGGGTCCAGCGCGGCCAGGTCGTTGACCACGACGGTGCCCTTGGGACCGGCCGGCTCCCACTCCGGCTTGATGTGGTAGGTCACATAACCGAGGAGCTCTCCGTCCCGCTCCGCCAGCACGCACTGCTGCGCCGAGGAGCCCTGCCTGCTGGAGACCGGGTCGATCATGGGCTTGCGCTCCCAGCCGGGCCCGTGGGCCGGGACGCCGGGGCGGCCGGAGACCAGCTGCTCGTACACGCTCTCGCACGCCGCCATCGCCTCGTCCGGCTTCGCGTGGCGCAGCCGCACCTCGTCCGTGCCCGGCGGCACGTCCAGCCGGATCCGGTCCTTCTCGATCGTCAGGGACATCTGCTTCGAGGCCGCGCCGTATCCGAACCGGCCGTAGATCGCCGGTTCCGAGGCGGTCAGCACGGCGAACGGCTCGCCCAGCGCGCGGATGTCGTCCAGCTGGCGGCGCATCATCGAGGTCAGCAGCCCGCGCCTGCGGTGGGTGGAGGCGACGCTCACCATCGTGATCCCGGCGGCGGGCACCAGCGCCCCGCCCGGCACCGCGACCCGGAAGCTGAACGCCCCCGCCGTGCCGACCACGTCGTCACCGTCCCAGATGCCGAGCGACCGCTCGTGCTCGGTCAGCTGCTCGAACAGCTCGCGCTCCTCGGGGGTCTCCGGGTCTCCGCCGAACGCCAGCTCAAGACACTCGAACCATTGGTTCCATTCGGACGGACGCAGTACGCGAAGCTCAGTAGTCATGGGCCATGCCTACCAGGGGCGCGGCGGCAGAGCGAACCGATTTCGAACGCATTGTCACGGGGTCCCCCTGCACCTCGGGCGGCCGGGTAGATAGGGTCCCGGCAATGGCCCGTCGCGCAGGAGCAGACACGTACCCGGCCCGATTGCGGAAATCGGCGCACCGGGCACGCATCGCGCTGCGCAAGTCCGGGGTCGACTACTTCCGCGGCGACGGCTCGGACTGGATCGCGCTGGTCGGCCTCCTGCTGACCATTCCCGCCATCACCACCGCCACACTCCTCGATCCGACCTGGTGCTCACCGGCCGCACTCGTCCTGCCGATCGTCGCGGGCGGCCTGCTGCTGCGCCCGGCCAGCCTGCTGGGCCTGTACGCGACCGCCGCCACCGCCCTGATCGTGGAGTCGGTCGGACTGGGCCCGTACGGCGACGGCCCGGCCCGGGTGACCCCAGGCATCGTCCTGGTCGTCGCGGCCTGCGGTTTCTTCGGGCTGGTCCTCGCCCAGTTCCGGGCCAGGGTCGGCGTGCCGTGGCGGCGCGGCGGCACCATGCTCTTCGACCTGCGCGAACGTATCCGGGTGCAGAGCGCCCTGCCCCGGCTGCCGCAGGGCTGGCACCGCGAGATGGCGCTGCGCCCGGCGGGCGGGCAGTCCTTCTCCGGGGACTTCGTCGTCGCCGCCCGCACCAACGGCGGGCGGACCCTGGAGGCCGTGCTCACCGATGTCTCCGGCAAGGGCATGGACGCGGGCTCCCGCGCCCTCCTGCTGTCCGGGGCCTTCGGCGGCCTGCTCGGCTCGCTGCCCCCGCACGGCTTCCTCCCGGCGGCCAACGGCTATCTGCTGCGCCAGGACTGGGACGAGGGGTTCGCCACCTCGATCCATCTGGTCCTGGACCTCGAATCGGGCGACTACGAGCTCCTGTCGGCCGGGCACCCGCCCGCCCTCCAGCTCCACTCGGGCAGCGGCCAGTGGGAGGAGAAGGCGGCCGAGGGGCCGCTGCTGGGGGTGTACGACGGGGCGCAGTTCGACGCCGTGAAGGGGTCGCTGGCCCCCGGCGACGTACTGATGCTCTTCACGGACGGCCTGGTCGAGGCGTCGGACCGCGACATCGCGGACGGCATCGACCGGCTGACCGGTGAGGCCGACCGCTATGTCGCCACCGGATTCGAGGGCGCGGCCTGGCACCTGATCGAGGCCTGCGCCAAGGACGTCAACGACGACCGGGCACTGCTGCTGCTGTCGCGCACGGCCTGAACCGTACGCGGGCGGCGTGCACAGATCCTGAACCGTACGCGGACGGTGTCGCGCAGATACCGAACCGTACGTAAACGGGTTGCGCAGATACTGAACCGTACGTAAACGGACCGAACCGGGCGCGGGTCAACGGCGGTCCGTCCATCACCGGAACGTGGACGCCGGCGTTGCCGGGTACGGGGGCCGGTAAGGCCCGTTCCCCGTACCCGGAGCGCCGCGGGAGTCGGTTCAGGCCGGGACCGGGAGTTTTCCGGCGCCGTCCTCGCTGTCACTGCCCTCGCCCCGGCCCCGCCCGCCCGGCAGGACGCGGGCCAGCCAGTGCGAGCGCCCGGCCGCCAGCGGTGCGAGAACCGCGAGGAGGAGCACATAGCCCGCGATGAACGGGGAGAGCCGCTCGTCCAACCCGGCGGCCGCCGCCATCGTGGCGAGGATCAGGGCGAACTCGCCGCGCGCCACCAGCGTGGTGGAGATGTTCGCCGTGGCCTGCGGGCCGAACGCGTACACCTTCGCGGCGGCGAGCCCGGCGAGGACGTTCATGGCCAGGGTCACCGCGACGGCGGCCAGCACCGGCCACAGCACGGTCGGCAGGTCGCCCGGGTCGATGGAGAGCCCGAAGGCGAAGAAGAAGATCGCGCCGAAGGCGTCGCGCAGCGGGTGGACCAGCTTGAGGATGCGCTCGCCGGAGGTCGTGCTGCCGAGCATCAGGCCGACCATGAACGCGCCGATGGCGTCCGCGACCCCGAACCACTCCGAGACGCCCGCCACGAACACCGCGGCGCCCAGGAAGGAGATGACGAGGAGTTCGTCGTCACGGGTGTTGATCAGCCTGCCGATGACCCGGGTGCCGAACCGGGCGGCCAGTGCGAGCAGCAGCAGGAAGCCGAAGGCCTTGCCGCCGTCGACCGCCGCGGCGGAGAGGCTGTCGGCGCCCGACAGGATGGGCTGGAGCGCGGCCAGGTAGAGGGCGAGGAAGACGTCCTCGACCACGATGATGCCGAGGATCGGCTTGGTCTCCGGATTGCCGATCCGGCCCAGGTCGACCAGGACCTTGGTGACGATGGCCGACGAGGAGATGCCGAGCACACCGGCGAGGACCAGCGCCTCGGAGGTGCCCCAGCCGAGCGCGAAGCCGAAGCCGAGCCCGGCGCCGACGTTCAGGGCGAGATAGGTGCCGCCGGCGATCGCCATCTTGCGGCCGCCGGTCTTGAGGTCGTCGAGGTGGAATTCCAGGCCGAGGTAGAAGAGCAGCAGCACCAGGCCGAGCGCGGAGAGCATCTCCAGTTCGTGCGGGTCGGCGACGAGCACGATGCCGGGTGTGTGCGGGCCGAGCAGGATTCCGGCCAGGATGAACAGGGGGATGGTCGGCAGTCCGATGCGGCTGCCGACGCGGGCGAGAACGGCGGCGGCCAGGAAGGCGCCGCCCATGGCGATGAGCGTGTCTGCGTGTCCGATGAGCCCGGTCCTTCGCTAGGTCAAGAGAACGTCAAGGAAGCGTCAGTAATTAGTTTACCGAACGATTGACGTTGCAACTGTTCCACCTGGGGAATCGCCCGGGGATCTCCCGGGAGAACACTCGGGAATCGCCCGGGGAAACGCCGGTACCCCGCCCGCCGCCGCCCGCCTGCCCCCGGCACGACCTGGGGTTTTCCCCACCCCCGATCCGCCAGCAGCCGCCATGTTCCGCACCCGCCCCGATCCGTAGGTTCGAGTCGTGGTCGAAGAAGCGGCCGATGAGCAACGGAAGGCGGACATCATGGGGCTGCGACGCACCAGGCAGCGCGCGCGGGACGAGCAGTACACGGACACCCGCCAGGGATCCGGGCCCTCGGACCTCGCCGTCGAACTGCGCGGCGTCCGCAGGCAGTACGGCCGGGGCGGCTCCGCCGTCCACGCGCTGCGGGGCATCGACCTCGCCCTCCCGCGCGCCAGCTTCACCGCCGTCATGGGACCGTCCGGCTCCGGCAAGTCGACCTTCCTCCAGTGCGCGGCCGGACTCGACCGCCCCACCGAGGGCTCCGTACGCCTCGGCGGCACCGAGATCACCGGCATGAGCGAGAACCGGCTCACCGAACTGCGCCGCACCCGCCTCGGCTTCGTCTTCCAGGCCTTCAACCTGCTGCCGTCCCTGACGGTCGAACAGAACGTCGTCCTGCCCATGCGCCTGGCCGGACAGCGCACCGGCTCCGCCCGCAGCCGCCGCGAAGCCACCGAGATGCTCACCCGGGTCGGCCTCGGCGACAAGGGCGACCGCCGCCCCGGCCAGCTCTCCGGCGGCCAGCAGCAGCGCGTCGCCGTCGCCCGCGCCCTGGTCACCCGGCCCGACGTGATCTTCGCCGACGAGCCGACCGGCGCCCTCGACACCACCACCGCCGCCGAGATCCTCACCCTGCTCCGCAGCGCCGTGGACGGCCTCGGCGCCACCGTCGTCATGGTCACCCACGACCCGGCGGCCGCCGCCTACGCCGACCAGGTCCTCTTCCTCGCCGACGGCGCGATCGCGGACAGCCTCCCGCGCGCCGGCGCCGCGCAGATCGCCGCCCGGATGACCGCACTGACCGCGCGGACCGCCCCCGCCCACGCAGGAGCAGCAGCCTGATGTTCATCCCGCACGCCCCGAACGGCCTCGCCCGCGCGGCCGTCCGCTTCAAGCCCTCGTCGTTCATCGGGACCTTCGTCGCGCTCCTGATGGCCGCGGCCATCGTCTCCGCCTGCGGCATCCTGACGGAGACCAGCCTGCGTGCCTCGGTACCCGCCGACCGTTACGCGAAGGCCCCCGTGGTGGTCGCCGCCGACCAGAAGATCCACCTGAGGACCGGCAGCGGCGACAGCACCGAGGAGACCGACGTACTCCTCCCGGACACCGCGCGGCTGCCCGAATCCCTGGTCGCCAGGGCCGCCTCCGCCCCCGGCGCGGCCACCGCGATCGGGGACGTCACCTACTCCGTACGACACGACGGCACCCCCCTCACCGCACACGGCTGGGGCTCCACCGCCCTCACCGGCACCCGGCTGGTCACCGGCGAGGCACCCGGGCCCGGTGAAGTCGTCGTCCCCGCAGGCACCGGGAGCCGGACCGGCGACAGCATCGCCCTCGACACACCCGCGGGCGTACGGGAGTTCAGGGTCTCGGGCACCACCGCCACCGCCGCCACCGTCTGGTTCACCGACCGGCAGGCCGTACAGCTCTCCGGCCACCCCGGCCGGATCGACGCCATCGCCGTGCTCGCCGACCGGGGCACCGCCACCGACAGCCTCGCCGGCCAGGTCCGCGCGGCCGTCGGCCACACCGCCACGGCCCAGGTCCACACCGGCGACGACCGGGGCGCCGTCGAGACCCCGGCCCTCGCGAGCACCAAGGAGATCCTCTTCGGCCTCGGCGTCTCCTTCGGCGGCGTCGCCACCATGGTCGCCGTCTTCACCGCCGCCGGTACGGTCGCCCTCTCCGTGGGCCAGCGCAGCCGCGAGTTCGCCCTGCTGCGCGCCATCGGCGCCACCCCGCGCCAGCTGCGCCGCACCATCGCCACGGAGTCCCTGCTCGTCGCCCCGCTCGCCGGAGCCCTCGGCTGCCTCCCCGGAACCGCCCTGGCCCTGTGGTGGTCCGGGCAGCTCCAGGACCGGGGAGCCGTCCTCGATTCCGTCGCCCTGCGCATCTCCTGGCTGCCCCTGGCCATCGCGGTCGGCACCACCATGCTCACCGCGCTGGGCGCGGGCTACCTCGCCGCCCGGCGCCCCGCCAAGCTGAAGCCGGGACTCGCCCTCGCCCAGACGGCCGTGGAACGCGCCCCGTTCGGCGTGATCCGCACCCCGCTCGGCATCGCCGCCCTCGTCGGCGGCGGGGCCCTCGCGGGCGTCGCCGCCTCCACCTCCGGCGGGGACTCGGCGAACGCGGCCATGGGCGTCGTCATGCTCTTCATGCTCGCGGTCGGGCTGCTCGGCCCGGTGATCGCCCGGATCTGCGCCACCGTCATCGGGATCCCGCTGCGCGCCGCCGGCGCGTCCGGCTCGCTGGCCGCCGCCAACTCCCGTACCAACTCCCGACGGCTGGCCTCCGCGATCACCCCGATCGTGCTCGCCATGGCCTTCTCGTCGACGCTGGTCTTCATGCAGACCAGCCAGGAGCGGGTCACCGCACACCAGCAGCGCGACGCGATCACCGCCGACCACATCGTCACCGCCCCGGCGGGACTCGGCTCCGACGCGACCGAACGGGCCGCGGCCACCCCCGGCGTCTCCACCGCGGTCGGGCTGATCCGCACCTCCGTCCTGGTGCCCGGCGGCGACGGTCCGGTGCCGCAGAGCGCCTCCGCGCAGGGCGTCATCGGCTCCGGCAAGGAGCTCGCCAGGGTCCAGGACCTCGACGTCAGGACCGGCTCCCTCGCCGCCCTGCGGCCCGGGACCGTCGCCGTGGACACCACGCTCGCCGACACGGCGGACCTGCGCACCGGCGACCGGCTCGCCCTGCGGCTGCCGGACGGCACCCGGGCGAACCCGAAGGTCGTCGCGGTCTACGGCCGAGGCCTCGGCACCAGCCTGGTCACGCTCCCCGCGGCCGACCTGAAGTCCCGGATGACCTCGCCGTACGCCGCCGACATCCTGGTACGGGCCACCCCCGCCGCCGCCGGGAAGCTCAGCGCGCTCGGCACCGTCACCGACGCCTCCGGCTACGCCGCGGCGCAGGACGAGGACCGCGAACTCAGCGCCTGGGCCAACACGGTCATGGCCGCGGTGCTCGGCGGGTTCGCCGCGATCGCCGCCGTCAACACCCTGGTGATGACCGTCCTCGACCGCCGCCGCGAACTGACCATGCTCCGCCTGGTCGGCTCCACCCGCCGTCAGGTCATGGGCATGATCCGCTGGGAGGCCCTGCTGGTCACGGTGGCCGGCGCGGCGCTCGGCACCGCCATCGCACTGGCCACGCTCTTCCCGATGATGAGGGGCCTGACGGGCGAGTCGCCGTACATCCCACCGCTCCTGTACGGCACCTTCGTCGCCGTGACCATCGGGCTCGGCCTCCTCGCCGCGGTGGTCCCGGCCCGTGCGGCCCTGCGCACGACGGCCGCCCGTCCGTAGAGTCGGTCCATGACCGCACCGCGCGCACACCTGACCCTGGCCGACGTAGAGGCGATCGCCCGCGAGGCCCATGCCGAGCAGCGGGACAAGGCGGGACGCCCCTACACCGAACACCTCGCCGCCGTCGCGGAAGGGGTGCGGGCCAGGGGCGGCAGCGACGAACAGATCGCCGCGGCCTGGCTGCACGACGCGATCGAGGACGACGCGCTGTCGGCGCGGTGGCTGGCCGAGGCCGCGCTGCCGCAGCAGGTGAAGTACATGGTCCTCGCCGTCACCAAACATGACGGCGAGGACCTCCGTGCGTACACCCGGCGCATCCTGGACACCCCGGGCGCCCTGCTGATCAAGGAGTCCGACCTGGCGCACAACGCGGACCCGGCCCGCCTCGCCGTGCTGGAACCGGCGACCCGTACCCGGCTGACCGAGAAGTATGCGCTGGTACGGAGGTTGCTGGGACTCACCCCGGGGCAATCGCCCGTCAAGCAATCGGTTCAAGCCAACACGGCGAAGGACTGATCCATCCGCCAGGGCGACCGGTCCATCCGCCGGAGCGACGCACTGATCCCCGCCCGCCCGGCCTCAGAGCCGGGCCGAGTCCCGCCGGAACGCCCAGTCCATGTCCGGCTCCGTCACCGGGCGCAGCACCCGCCGCACCGGCGGCGTGCACATCAGCGTCACCGCGACGGCCGCGACCACGGAGACGAGGACCAGTCCGGCGGGCGCCGAGAGCCAGTCGTAGACGTCGAACACCCCGGCGTACCCGGCTCCCTTGATCAGGAAGCCGTGCAGCAGATAGCCGCAGATCGTCCCGGCCCCGAGCACCGTGAACCACATGTGGCGGCGCGGCACCCAGGACAGGAAGCCGATGGTGAGCAGCAGCGCGCAGCCGAACATCGCCAGCGTCATCACGGCACCGGACCACCACGGGGCGCCCATCTCCTGCGCGCTGTTGCTGCGGTAGAACCAGCCCAGCTGCATCCGCGGCGCCGCCCAGTACGCGAAGGCCAGGGCCCCGGCGAACAGCGGGAGCGCGAGCATCCGCACCTCGCGCCGGCGCACCAGCTCGAAGTGCTCGGGCTTCAGCCGGAGCCCCAGCACGAAGAACGGCAGGAACTGCAGAACGCGCTGGAGATCGAGATCGTCGCCGATCGACGGGGTGAGGGAGGCGAGCACGGCGACGACGAGCGCGACCGGCAGCGGATGGCGCAGCGACTGCCACACCGGTGTGGTGATCCGCCAGACGAACAGCGCGACCAGGAACCAGGTGAGGTACCAGGGGTCGAGCAGGCTGATCGAGGTATCGCCCGATCCGTCCGCGAACCGCTTGAACAGCGAATACGCCGTCTCGAACACGATGTAGGGCACGGCGACGCCGGTGATCAGGCGCTTCACCTTGGCGGCGGACATGTCGAACGAGCGGGAGAAGTAGCCGGAGACGATGATGAACGCCGGCATGTGAAAGGTGTACGCCACCATGTACAGCGCGCGGGCGGTCCGGCTGCCGTCCATCACCGGTTCCCACGAGTGCGCCACCGCGACGAGCACGATGGCCAGATATTTGACGTTGTCGAAGTAGGCGTCGCGCCGCTTCGCCGGTGCGGCCGACGGAGGCCGGTTCACCTCCGTCGCGGGGGGTGCCGCGGTGGCGGTCGTCCCTCGGGGTCTGGGCTCCGACTCCCGGGTCGCCGCTGGGATCGGGGCCCTCTGAAATACGTTCGGAGCGTGGAACATCTTATGCACCTTAGACGCCTCGATTGGAATTCGTAAAACGGCTCGGGGATATCGCGTGTTCCCGCCCAATCGAAAGCGAAACCACCGGCAACCGCCCGCTATGCACCGATTCATCCGCCTTAAATAGGGCATATCGGAAGGGTGTTGTGGAGCGTGAATTTCATCGCACTTAACCTTGGAATTGCATGTGAATGAAGTGTGCGGATATGGAAACCATCACATTGGCACATTCATTGCGGTCTCATGATTCACAGGCGGCTCACAGATATGCGGGGCATCGGCCGGGCCCGGTGCGACCCCCCTGTGCGGCTGTGCGCCCCTGGCGCGCGCGGGGCGCAAGGATGGCGCGATCCCGTCAGTGCGATCCGTCACCTGGCAGCGACCACAGGGGAGTTGGTGGCACGATGGACGGGACGGAGGAGTGCTCGGCCGCACCTCTCCGGGCCGGCAAGGCGGACCGACCAAGGGTGTGAATCAGTCGTGGCCATTTCACTGTCTGTGGTGCTGATGTTGGCGATCATCCTGGTGGTCCTGATCCGGGGCGGTTCCATCAAGCCCGGACCGGCGATCGTCGCGGTGCTCTTCGGCTTCTTCCTGGCGTCGACCGGCATAGCGCCGTCGATCAACAGATTCATGAACTCGATAGCCGAGACCATCAACCAGATCTCCTTCTGACCTGGCCGATCCGGCCGCCCGCCCTCCGGTGCGGGCGGCCCGGCACCACTCGGGCAGCACGCAAAAGGCCCGGTCCGGCGAGTAATTCGCCGAGACCGGGCCCAAGCATGGAGCGGGCGACGGGAATCGAACCCGCGTAGCTAGTTTGGAAGACTAGGGCTCTACCATTGAGCTACGCCCGCACAGCTGCACCGCAGGTCCGGGGGACCGGCGGCACGTGAAGCATCGTAGCGGGTCACGGGCGCTGCCCGCACACCCGATTGCGGCCACCGGTGTCGCGTTCGGTGCCGTCCGCGCAAAGCGGCCGGTGCACTGCCTGACGGCATGTACCCTACGTGTCGCACCGACGGGGTGTGGCGCAGCTTGGTAGCGCGTCCGCTTTGGGAGCGGAAGGTCGTCGGTTCGAATCCGGCCACCCCGACCACCGGCAAGACCAGGGATCATCCCCAGCAGGATCCCGGGACCACCCGCAAGATCGCAGACCACGGGCAAGATCGCATTGTGGGAGTCCGACTCCTTGCCGTTACTATGCAAAATGCGTGCCCGTGTGTCTGATGTACCGGGCTCGGTCCGCGAAGCCGCCTCCCGTGCGGCGGAGCAGAACCCCAAGAAGTCAGCCACAAGGAGACCGAACCGTGAAGAGCGCCGTGGAGACCCTGAACCCGACCCGGGTTCGGCTCAGCATCGAGGTGCCCTTCGAGGAGCTCAAGGACAGCCTCGACGCGGCGTACAAGAAGATCAACCAGCAGGTCACGGTGAAGGGCTTCCGCAAGGGCAAGATCCCTGCCCGGGTCATCGACCAGCGCTTCGGCCGCGGTGCGGTGCTGGAGGAGGCCGTCAACGACGCGCTCCCGAAGTTCTACACCGAGGCCGTCAACGAGGGTGAGCTCAACGTCCTCGGCCAGCCGGAGGTCGACATCACGGAGCTGAAGGACGGCGAGCTGCTGTCCTTCACCGCCGAGGTCGACGTACGCCCCGAGATCGAGATCCCGGACTACTCCGGCATCGAGGTCACCGTCGACGCCCTCGAGGTCAGCGACGAGGACGTCGAGAAGGCCGTGGAGCAGCTCCGCGAGCGCTTCGCCTCCACCAACCCGGTCGAGCGCGCCGCCGCCGAGGGCGACGTCGTGACGATCGACCTCGAGGCCAAGGTCGACGGCGAGGTCCTGGAGGACGGCGTGGCCGAGGGTGTCTCGTACACCATCGGTTCCGGAGAGCTCCTCGACGGCATCGACGCCGCCGTCACCGGCCTGGAGGCGGGTGGCGAGGCCACCTTCACCTCCGAGCTGAAGGGCGGCTCCGCCGAGGGCAAGGAAGCGGAGGTCACCGTCAAGGTCGCCACCGTCGCCGCCCGTGAGCTCCCCGAGCTGGACGACGAGTTCGCCCAGATGGCGAGCGAGTTCGACACCCTCGACGAGCTGAAGGCGGACAGCCGCAAGCGCCTCGAGAACACCAAGCAGTACGACCAGGCCACCCAGGCCCAGGAGCGCGTCCTGGACGAGCTGCTCAAGCTCGCCGAGGTCCCGATCCCGGAGAAGCTGCTCGCGGACGAGGTCCAGACCCGCAAGCACAACCTGGAGCACCACCAGCTCGGCCAGATGGGTCTGACCCTCGACAAGTACCTGGAGATCCAGGGCAAGACGGCCGAGGAGTTCGACGCCGAGACGTCCGAGCAGGCGATCAAGGGCATCAAGACCCAGTTCATCCTGGACGAGATCGTCAACAAGGAGAAGCTGAACGTCAACCAGGAGGAGCTCACCGAGCACCTCATGCGGCGCGCCGCTTCCTCCGGCATGAGCCCCGACCAGTTCGCCCAGGCCGTCGTCGAGGGCGGCCAGGTGCCGATGCTCGTCGGCGAGGTCGCCCGCGGCAAGGCGCTGGCCGTGGTCGTCGAGGCCGCCAAGGTCGTCGACACCAAGGGTGAGCTCGTCGAGCTGGAGGACGACGAGGACGCGGCGGAGGAGGCCATCGAGGCCGTAGAGGCCGCCGAGGGCACCACCGAGGCCGCCGAGGAGAAGAACGAGGCCTGAGCCTCGCGCTGAACCCGAACGACGGGCTCCGGACGCCGCTGCGTCCGGAGCCCGTCGTCGTATGGCGTACGGTGCCCCACAACCCTTGTGCCCACTGCGGAGCTTGCGCTCCGAGCGAACAGTTGCGGAAGCGGGATGGCGTTGTCCTACCTGCGCGTTAGGGTCCATGAATAGGAAGGGCAGGGGAGCCCCCGCCCACCCGGTACGAAGACGCTGAGACGGCCGGAGCCGTCAGAGACGAGCAGGTGGATACGTGACGAATCTGATGCCCTACGCCGCCGGAGAGCCGTCCCTCGGTGGAGGCCTCGGTGACCAGGTCTACAGCCGGCTGCTCGGCGAGCGCATCATCTTCCTCGGCCAGCAGGTCGACGATGAGATCGCCAACAAGATCACCGCGCAGCTGCTCCTCCTTGCCGCCGAGCCGGACAAGGACATCTACCTCTACATCAACAGCCCCGGCGGCTCGGTGACGGCCGGCATGGCGGTCTACGACACCATGCAGTACATCCCGAACGACGTGGTCACCATCGGTATGGGCATGGCGGCCTCGATGGGCCAGTTCCTGCTCACCGGCGGCACCGCGGGCAAGCGCTTCGCGCTCCCGAACACCGACATCCTCATGCACCAGGGTTCGGCCGGCATCGGCGGTACGGCCTCGGACATCAAGATCCAGGCCCAGTACCTGCTGCGCACCAAGCAGCGGATGGCGGAGATCACCGCCCGCCACTCCGGCCAGACCGTCGAGACGATCATCCGCGACGGCGACCGCGACCGCTGGTACACCGCGGAGGAGGCCAAGGAGTACGGCCTCATCGACGAGATCATCACGATCGCATCGGGCGTTCCGGGCGGCGGCGGCACCGGCGCCTGATCCGGTACCCACCGGATCCGGCCCCACCGCCCCGCGCACCTCTCGTACGCCGAGACACCCAGCCACAGAACGCCACCAGGATGGTGAACACCCATATGAACAACTTCTCCGGCGCCTCCGCGAGCGGCCTCTACACCGGCCCGCAGGTGGACAACCGCTACATCGTGCCGCGCTTCGTGGAGCGCACCTCGCAGGGCGTGCGTGAGTACGACCCGTACGCGAAGCTCTTCGAGGAGCGCGTGATCTTCCTCGGCGTACAGATCGACGACGCCTCCGCCAACGACGTCATGGCGCAGCTGCTGTGCCTGGAGTCGATGGACCCGGACCGGGACATCTCGATCTACATCAACAGCCCCGGCGGCTCGTTCACCGCGCTCACCGCGATCTACGACACGATGCAGTTCGTGAAGCCGGACATCCAGACGGTCTGCATGGGCCAGGCGGCCTCCGCCGCGGCCGTGCTGCTCGCCGCCGGTACGCCCGGCAAGCGGATGGCGCTGCCCAACGCCCGGGTGCTGATCCACCAGCCGTCCTCGCAGACCGGCCGTGAGCAGCTCTCCGACCTGGAGATCGCGGCCAACGAGATCCTGCGGATGCGCACCCAGCTGGAGGAGATGCTGGCCAAGCACTCCACCACGCCGATCGAGAAGATCCGCGACGACATCGAGCGCGACAAGATCCTGACCGCCGAGGACGCCCTCGCCTACGGTCTCGTCGACCAGATCGTGTCGACCCGCAAGCAGGCGGCCACGGCCGCCTGACGTCGGCCTTCGCCCCTTGGCACGGCGGGTTCGCACCGCATCGGCGGTGTGAACCGTGCCAAGGGGGGCCCGAACGGGGGCCAAGGCAAGGTACCGTCGGATAGAGGCACCAGGAGCCGCTGAACCAAGCTGCTCCCAGGCGAAGGGGAAGCACCTCGTGGCACGCATCGGTGATGGCGGCGACCTGCTCAAGTGCTCGTTCTGCGGAAAGAGCCAGAAGCAGGTGAAGAAGCTCATCGCGGGACCCGGTGTGTACATCTGCGACGAGTGCATCGATCTCTGCAACGAGATCATCGAGGAGGAGCTCGCCGAGACCTCCGAGGTGCGGTGGGAGGAACTCCCCAAGCCGCGCGAGATCTACGAGTTCCTCGAGGGGTACGTCGTCGGGCAGGAGCCCGCGAAGAAGGCCCTCTCGGTCGCTGTGTACAACCACTACAAGCGGGTCCAGGCGGGTGAGAACGGCGGCGCCCAGGGCCGGGACGACGCCATCGAGCTGGCCAAGTCCAACATCCTGCTGCTGGGCCCCACGGGCTCCGGCAAGACGCTGCTCGCGCAGACGCTGGCCCGCATGCTCAACGTCCCGTTCGCCATCGCCGACGCGACGGCGCTGACGGAGGCCGGCTATGTCGGCGAGGACGTCGAGAACATCCTGCTGAAGCTGATCCAGGCCGCGGACTACGACGTCAAGAAGGCCGAGACCGGGATCATCTACATCGACGAGATCGACAAGGTCGCCCGCAAGAGCGAGAACCCGTCGATCACCCGCGATGTCTCCGGCGAGGGCGTCCAGCAGGCCCTGCTGAAGATCCTGGAGGGCACCACCGCCTCCGTACCGCCGCAGGGCGGCCGGAAGCACCCGCACCAGGAGTTCATCCAGATCGACACGACGAACGTGCTGTTCATCGTGGGCGGTGCCTTCTCCGGTCTGGAGCGGATCATCGAGTCCCGGGCGGGTGCCAAGGGCATCGGCTTCGGCGCCACGATCCGTTCCAAGCGGGAGATCGAGGCGAGCGACCAGTTCCAGGAGGTCATGCCGGAGGACCTGGTGAAGTTCGGGATGATCCCGGAGTTCATCGGCCGGCTGCCCGTCCTCACCTCGGTCCACAACCTGGACCGCGAGGCGCTGCTCCAGATCCTCATCGAGCCGCGCAACGCGCTGGTGAAGCAGTACCAGCGCCTGTTCGAACTCGACGGCGTCGAGCTGGACTTCGACCGCCCGGCCCTGGAGGCCATCGCCGACCAGGCGATCCTGCGCGGCACCGGCGCGCGTGGCCTGCGGGCCATCATGGAAGAGGTCCTCCAGTCCGTGATGTACGAGGTGCCGTCCCGCAAGGACGTCGCCCGCGTCGTCATCACGGCGGACGTCGTCCGCAACAACGTGAACCCGACGCTGGTCCCGCGCGAGCCGCGGACGATCGGCAAGGGCGACGGCGGGCGGCACGAGAAGTCCGCGTAGCGGCAGACGCACACAGACGGAAGGGGCGCCCGGCCAGGTGAACTGGCGGGCGCCCCTTCCGTGTTGCGGTGCGGTCAGATCTTGGTGCGGGAGGTGTTGTAGAGCTTGGCGGCCAGGGCGGCCACATCGTCCTGGGGCATGCCCTTGCCGGCCATGGCCTGACCGAGGTCGATACCGATGACCACGCCGACCGTGCTGTAGTCGGCCCACACGCAGATGGGCGCGGTGAATTCCTTGGGCCCCGCCCCCTGCACGTTTCCGTCGCCCTTGCTGTTGACGGCCTTGATGTCCTGGCACTTCATCAGTGCTCCGTCGAACCCGGCCGGCTTCACCGCCTTGGGGCTGCCCACGAGGGAGTAGTCCACGCCTTCGTTGGACTTCTTCATGTTCTTCTCGGTGTCCGAGAAGGAGCTGTCGATGATCTTCGCGGGATCGGTGACCTCGCCCCAGAAGCCCTGGAGGGTCACGGTCTTCATGCTGAGCTGGTTCTCCTGGGAACCCGACATGTAAGAGGCCCCCGCCTGCTGGGGGTTCTTGAAGCCGAGCCCTTCGAGCTGCGTCTTCTGCGAGCCGGTCGCCGGACCGGACGGTTCCTGCGCCGCGGTGCTGTTCTTCTTGTAGCCGTCCAGCGTCGCAGCCGGCGTCAGCTTGTACCCCTTGGTGGAGTCCGCCACGTCGCTGTTGCTGGCACCGCCCGAGGTCAGGAAGTACACCCCGCCCCCGATGACCGCCAGCGCCACGATGACGCCGCCGATGATCAGGCCGGTCTTCTTCTTCGGCTCGGCCGGGGGCATCGCGCCGTAGGGCGGCTGGCCGCCGTACGGGGGAGTGGGGGGCTGCTGGCCGTACGGGCCGGGCTGCTGGGCCTGGGGGTAGCCGTAGCCCGGCTGGGGCTGCTGCTGGGGCGGGACACCCTGGGGGGCCTGCTGGGGGTAGCCGTAACCGGGCTGGCCCTGCGGGGGCTGCTGACCGTACGGGCCCGGCTGCTGGCCGTACGGTCCGGGCTGGCCCTGGGGCTGCTGGCCGTACGGCGGCTGGCCCTGGGGCGGGCCACCGTAGGGTCCGGGCTGGCCCTGGGGCGGCTGGCCGCCGTACGGGCCCGGCTGGTTGTAGCTCATCTGCGGTGTCCCCTGTTCGGAAAAGCTCATCGGAATGCTTATGCGTTCCGAACATCCTGGCGGAAGGTCCACCCGCGTGGAGCACCGGGAGGCACACCGTTACCGAACAATCCCGTTTCAGCGCACGACTGTGACGGCCCTAAACTGTCCCCCGTGACCGAGAACTCTCAGCAGACGCCAGCCAGCAACCCCGAACTGCCGACCCAGTACACACCGGCCGAGGTAGAGGGGAAGCTGTATGAGCGCTGGGTAGAGCGGGGTTACTTCGAGGCCGACGAGCACAGCGAGAAGCCGCCGTACTCCATCGTCATCCCGCCGCCGAACGTCACGGGCAGCCTGCACCTCGGGCACGCCTTCGAGCACACGCTGATCGACGCCCTGGTCCGCCGCAAGCGCATGCAGGGCTTCGAGGCGCTCTACCAGCCCGGCATGGACCACGCCGGCATCGCCACCCAGAACGTCGTCGAGCGCGAGCTCGGCAAGGAGGGCAAGTCCCGCCACGACCTGGGCCGCGAGGCCTTCGTCGAGCGCGTCTGGAAGTGGAAGAACGAGTCCGGCGGCCAGATCTCCGGCCAGATGCGCCGGCTCGGCGAGGGCGTCGCCTGGTCCCGTGAGCGCTTCACCATGGACGAGGGCCTGTCCACCGCCGTCCAGACCATCTTCAAGCGGATGTACGACGACGGTCTGATCTACCGCGCCGAGCGCATCATCAACTGGTGCCCGCGCTGTCTGACCGCGATCTCGGACATCGAGGTCGAGTACCAGGACGACGACGGCGAGCTCGTCTCCATGACGTACGGGGAGGGCGACGAGACCATCGTCGTCGCGACGACCCGCGCCGAGACGATGCTCGGTGACACGGCCGTCGCCGTCCACCCCGACGACGAGCGCTACCGGCACCTCGTCGGCCGGCAGATCAAGCTGCCGCTGACCGACCGCACGATTCCCGTCGTCGCCGACCACCACGTCGACCCGGAGTTCGGCACCGGCGCCGTGAAGGTCACGCCCGCCCACGACCCCAACGACTTCGAGATCGGCAAGCGCCACGACCTGCCGTTCCTCACGGTCATGGACGAGCGCGCGGTCATCACCGTCCCCGGCCCGTTCGAGGGGCTGGACCGGCTGGAGGCCCGTTCCGCGATCGTCGCCGCCCTGCGCGCCGAGGGCCGGATCGTCGCCGAGAAACGTCCGTACGTCCACTCCGTCGGTCACTGCTCGCGCTGCAAGACCACCATCGAGCCGCGCCTCTCCCTCCAGTGGTGGGTCAAGGTCGCCCCGCTCGCCAAGGCGGCCGGTGACGCCGTCCGCGACGGCAAGGTCAAGATCCACCCCCAGGAGATGGAGAAGCGGTACTTCGACTGGGTCGACAACCTCCACGACTGGACGATCTCGCGCCAGCTCTGGTGGGGCCACCGCATCCCCGTCTGGTACGGCCCGAACGGCGAGGTCGTCTGCGTCGGACCGGACGACGAGGCCCCCACCGGCGAGGGCTGGACGCAGGACAGCGACGTCCTGGACACCTGGTTCTCCTCCGGCCTGTGGCCGTTCTCCACGCTCGGCTGGCCCGAACAGACCGACAGCCTCGCGAAGTTCTACCCGAACTCCGTCCTGGTCACCGGCTACGACATCCTCTTCTTCTGGGTCGCCCGGATGATGATGTTCGGCCTGTACGTCAACGACGGCGTCCCGCCCTTCGAGACGATCGTCCTGCACGGCATGGTCCGCGACGAGCACGGCAAGAAGATGTCGAAGTCCTTCGGCAATGTCGTCAACCCGCTGGACTGGATGGACAAGTACGGCTCCGACGCGCTCCGCTTCACCCTGGCGCGCGGTGCCAACCCCGGCGTCGACGTCCCGATCGGCGAGGAGTGGGTCCAGGGCTCCGCCAAGTTCTCCAACAAGATCTGGAACGCCACCCGTTTCGCCCTGATGAACGGCGCGACGATCGAGGGCGAGCTGCCGTCCGCCGACGAGATGTCGGTGACCGACCGCTGGATCCTGTCCCGCCTCAACAAGACCGTCGCCGAAGTCGACGCGTACTACGACGACTTCCAGTTCTCCAAGCTCAGCGAGGCGCTGCGGCACTTCGCCTGGGACGAGGTCTTCGACTGGTACGTCGAGCTGTCCAAGACCACGTTCTTCGGCGGCGGCCGCCCGGCCGAGGTCTCGGGCCGGGTCCTGGGCGAGGTCCTCGACGTGATGCTGCGGCTGCTCCACCCGGTCGTCCCGTTCGTCACGGAGACGCTCTGGACGGCCCTCACCGGCCGGGAGTCCGTCGTCATCGCCGACTGGCCGAAGGACTCCGGCTTCCGCGACGACGCGGCCGAGCGGGAGATCGAGCTCGTCCAGCAGGTCGTCACCGAGGTCCGCCGGTTCCGCTCCGACCAGGGTCTGCAGCCCGGCCAGAAGGTCCCGGCCCAGCTCACCCTGACCGGCACGCCGCTCGCCCCGCACGAGGCGGCCATCCGCCAGCTGCTGCGGCTCCAGCCCGCCGAGGAGGGCTTCCACGCCACCGCGTCGCTGCCCGTCGCGGGGGCCACGGTCGCCCTCGACCTCTCCGGCACCATCGACGTCGAGGCCGAGCGCAAGCGCCTGACGAAGGACCTGGGCGCCGCGGAGAAGGAGAAGGCCCAGGCGGTCGGCAAGCTCTCCAACGAGGCGTTCCTCGGCAAGGCCCCGGACAACGTGGTCGACAAGATCCGCGGCCGGCTCGCCAAGGCCGAGGCCGACATCGAGCGGATCTCCGGTCAGCTGGCGAACCTGCCGCAGAGCTGATCACCTGAGCACGGAGCCCCCGTACCCCTGACCGACCAGGGGTGCGGGGGCTTCGCCCGTTTCCGCGTACGGGTCAGGACTCCAGCGCCACCGGGCCCGCGGTCACCGGCTCCGCGTTGCGCCGGGTCTTCGCCCAGCCGTTGCGGCCGCGCAGCATGCGCGCGAAGGCCCGCGCCGAGACGATGAACAGGTGGTACGCGTACAGCCACAGCGCCAGACCCCACAGCAGCGACCTCGCGAACGAGGCGTCGGGGGCGTGGTCCCGGCGGTAGACCGGACCCCACAGCACGAACGGTGCGATCGACACCACGGCCAGCACCAGCATCAGCGGCCACTGGTCCAGCAGGGCCGCCGCGTCCGAGCCCTGCCCCCGGACCGCACCGACGGCGAGCGCCCCGAGGACGAGCACGGTCAGCGCCAGGGTCACCAGATGGGCCAACGGCTGGACGAAGGTGTAGAGGGTCTCCAGCACCCCGCGTCCCGGGATGTGCCGGGACGAGACGATCCGGGGCGCGTAGCGCACGCACTGCAGGTTGCCCTGCGCCCAGCGGGTGCGCTGGGTCAGCAGCCGGCGGGCGCTGGGCAGCGCCTCCTGGGAGACCCAGGTGTCGGCGACATGCGTGGTGCGGTAGCCGGCCAGCAGCATGTGGAGGCCCAGCTCGTAGTCCTCCAGGAGTGCCCCCTGCCGCCACGGGCGGCGTTCGGCCTCGCCGATCCGGTCCAGCGCGCTGAGCCGGGTGAACTGGCCGTTGCCGCCGAGGCCGGTGGAGCCCGTGCGGTTGCGCAGCAGCTGCATACCGGCGTTGGAGACCGCGAACTCCATGTCCTGCACCCGCACCAGGACCCGGGCCGCGGCGTTCACCAGGCGCCCGCGCTCCGGGAAGGGGCGCCGGTCCGCCGCGTTGCGCATCCGTACCCCGATCTGCACCCCGCCGACATCCGGATCGCCGAACGCGGCCGGGCCCGACACCAGCTCCAGGGCGCGCGGGTCGAGCTGCCCGTCCGCGTCCACGACACAGACGACCACCCCCGAACGGTCGGTGCCCTCCGGCAGGAACGCCCCGAGGCGGTCGTACGCGGCGTTGAGCGCGGCGCCCTTCCCGGTCCTGGCGTCCGGACGGCGGCGCCGGACCAGATGCACCCGCGGGTCGTCGTCGGCGAGCGCCGCGACGACGGCGCCCGTGCGGTCCTCGCTGTCGTCGTCGATCACCCAGACGGCCGCCGCCGGGAAGTCGGCGCGCAGCCGGGCCACGGTCGTACCGACGACCGCCTCCTCGTCCCGGCACGGCACGAAGAAGTGCCAGTCGAGCAGGGCGGCGTCGCCCGGCACGACCGGGGGACGCCGCAGGTACGCCCAGCGGGCCCCGGCCCAGTAGAGCAGGAAGCCCAGCAGGAGGGCGAAGGGGTAGACGACGAGCACTGGGGCTGCCTCCTTGCGACGGCGGGAAGTACGACGGCGGGAAGGCGGATCAGGCGGCGAGCGCCGTGGCGGACCGGGCGGACCCGGCGGCCGTGGCGACGAGCCGGGCGATCCGCTCGGCGGCGCGGCCGTCGCCGTACGGGCTGGGCAGCCCGGCCAGCCGTCGCAGCCCCCGGTCGCCCTCCGCGAGCCGCAGCCGCGCCAGCCGGCCGAGCTCCGGGCCGGGGGACACGAGGGCGGCGAAGTGGGCCATCGCCTCGGGACGCTCGGTGGAGCGGCGGACCACGATCAGCGGGCGGCCCAGCACCGTGCACTCCTCCTGGATGCCGCCCGAGTCGGAGACCAGCAGCGCGGCGTGGCGGGCCAGCGCCAGGAAGTCCCCGTAGCCGAGCGGCTCCAGGACCCGGATTCCGGCCAGCAGCCCGTCCAGCCGCTCCGCCTCGACGCGGGCGCGGGTGCGCGGGTGGAGGGGGAGCAGGACCGGGACCTCGTCGGTGGCGAGGGCGGCCAGCTCGGTGAGGACGGTGCGCAGCGTCGCCGGGCCGTCGGTGTTCTCCGGGCGGTGCACGGTGGCCAGTACGTAGCGGTCGGGGACGAGCCCGTGGCGGGCCAGCAGCGCGGAGCGCCGCCCGTCGTCGGGCAGATGGCGCCGGACGGCCTCGACGACGGTGTTGCCGGTGACGGAGATCCGGTCGGCGCCGACGCCCTCGGCGAGCAGGTTCGCCCGGTTCTCGGGGGTCGCCGCGCAGAGCACGTCGGAGACCGCGTCCACGAGGACCCGGTTGTGCTCCTCCGGCATCGCCGGGTCGTGGCTGCGCAGTCCGGCCTCGACGTGGATGAGGGGGATGGCACGCGCGTTGGCGGCCAGGGCGCCCGCCAGGGTGGCGTTGGTGTCGCCCTGGACGACGACGGCGGCGGGCCGGTCCCCGGTGAACAGCGCGTCCAGCTGCTCCAGCGAACGGCCGATCTGCACGGCCCGCGAGGTGCCGCCGACCTCGGCGAGCACCTCGGGGCGGGGGAGCCCCAGCTCCTGGAGGAAGCGGCCCGACATGGCGTCGTCCCAGTGCTGGCCGGTGTGGATCAGCCGGGTGGCGTCGCCGAGCCGGTGGATGACGGGCGCCAGCTTCACCAGCTCGGGCCGGGTGCCCAGGACCACGGCGACGGAACGGGCGGGCAGTGCGCTGTGCATGGGTGTTCTCTGTTCCTTCTCGCCGTTCCCGGCCTGGTGGGGGAGGCCCAGACTGGACGACGGCGGTGGCAGAACGGGTGTACGCGGGTTGCAGCCGGGGTGCGGCGAGGCCGGTCCGCGCCGGTGGGGACCTGGGTCCGGGACCTTGTACCCGCGGGGGCCGCCGGACGGCGGGTCCTCCTGCCCGGGGCCCGGCCGGACCTCAGTCCTGACCGGGCCGCTGCGGACCGGCCGCCGGGGGATAGCGGTACCCCACGCCCCGTACGGTCTCGATGGGCGCCGGCGCACCGGTCGTCCGGGCGATCTTCCGGCGCAGCCGCAGCACCGTGTACTTCACCCGGGAGGCGTCGCTGCCCGCCGGCACGTCCCACACCGTCCGGAGCAGCCGGTCCGCGGAGAGCACCTGCCCGGGGTGGCGGGCGAGCGTCAGCAGCACGTCGAACTCGATCGGGGTGAGGTCGAGCCGGTGCCCCGAGAGGACGGCCTCGTGCGTGCCCAGGTCCAGGGTGAGCAGCCCGTCCTCGACGACGGGCGCGGTTCCGGGCGGGGCGTCGGTGGCGCGCCGCAGCCGGGCCCGCAGCAACGGCAGGTGCAGCCGGTCCGGCAGCTCGGCCGTCAGATAGTCGTCGGCCCCGGCCTCCAGGGCGCGGGCGGCGTCCGCCACCCGGTACGTCAGGTCCACCACCGCGATCGGCAGATCGCTCATGTCACGCACCCGGCTCAGCACCTCCCACGGATCGAGGCCGGGCAGCCGGAGGCTGAGGATCAGGCCGTCCGGGCGGTACTCGTACAGGGCACGCAGCACGTTCTCGCCCGTGTGGACGACCATCGTCCGGTACTGCGGGCCGGAGGTCAGCCGGGCGAGTGCCGGGTGCAGGCCGTCGGGCGCGGCGATCAGGATCAGCGGACGGGAGGGCACACCTCCCACCATGCGCCCGCCCGGCGCGACATGCCGACAGCGGTCCCGGCGCGGGGTGATGCGTCCCCGCCCCCCGGGCGCTGCGTGCGATGTCCGTGCCCATCCGTAGACTGGCCCCGTGAGTGAGCCCCGCCCTTCCGACCGGCACGACCCCTCCGATTCCGACGACGCCTTCGCGGAGATCGTCGACGAAGAGACCCAGCGCGACCCCGACCTGGCGGTGATCGAGGCCGGGAGCCGCACGCTGCGCACCCGCTCCGGGCCGCCGCAGGGCGACGAGGTCCCGGCCCGCCCCGCCGACCCCGAGGTGGACAAGGCGCTGCGCGCCGTGGAGCAGGAGCTCGCCGGACGCTGGGGCGAGACCAAGCTGGAGCCGTCTGTCGCGCGCATCGCCGCGCTGATGGACGTGCTCGGTGATCCGCAGCGCGCCTACCCCTCGATCCACATCACCGGGACCAACGGCAAGACGAGCACGGCCCGCATGATCGAGGCGCTGCTCGGCGCCTTCGACCTGCGCACCGGCCGCTACACCTCGCCGCACGTCCAGTCGATCACCGAGCGGATCAGCCTGGACGGCTCCCCGATCGCCCCCGAGCGGTTCATCGAGGCGTACGAGGACATCAAGCCGTACGTGGAGATGGTCGACGCCCAGCAGCCGTACCGGCTCTCCTTCTTCGAGGTGCTGACGGGCATGGCCTACGCGGCCTTCGCCGACGCACCGGTCGACGTCGCGGTCGTCGAGGTCGGCATGGGCGGCAGCTGGGACGCGACGAACGTCATCGATGCCTCGGTCGCCGTCGTCACCCCCATCTCGCTGGACCACACCGACCGCCTCGGCACCACGCCCGCCGAGATCGCCGGTGAGAAGGCCGGGATCATCAAGCAGGGCGCCACGGTCGTCCTGGCCCAGCAGCCGGTGGACGCCGCTCAGGTCATGCTGAAGAAGGCCGTCGAGGTCGACGCCACGGTCGCCCGCGAGGGCATGGAGTTCGGTGTCGTCTCGCGCGAGATCGCGGTCGGCGGGCAGCTGCTGACGCTGCGCGGCCTCGGTGGCGCGGCCACCGAGTACACCGAGGTCTTCCTCCCGCTGTACGGCGCCCACCAGGCGCACAACGCCGCGGTGGCGCTCGCCGCGGTGGAGGCGTTCTTCGGGATCGGCGCCGAGCAGCCCGGCTCGCTCGACGTCGACACGGTCCGCCGGGCCTTCGCCTCGGTGATCTCCCCCGGCCGTCTCGAAGTCGTCCGCTCCAGCCCCACCGTCGTCCTGGACGTGGCGCACAACCCGGCGGGCGCCCGCGCCACCGCCGACGGGATCTCCGAGGCGTTCGGCTTCTCCCGGCTGATCGGAGTGGTCGGCACCAGCTCCGACAAGGACGTCAAGGGACTCCTCGAAGCCTTCGAGCCGATCTTCGCCGAGGTCGTCGTCACGGAGAACTCCACCCCCCGCGCGATGGACGTCGACGAGCTGGCCGCCCTCGCGGTCGAGGTCTTCGGCGAGGACCGCGTCCAGGTGGAGCCCCGGCTGGACGACGCCCTGGAGGCGGCGATCACCCTCGCCGAGGAGGAGGACGAGTACGCGGGCGCCGGTGTCCTGGTGACCGGTTCCGTGATCACGGTCGGCGAGGCCCGGCTGCTTCTGGGAAGGCGCTGACCCATGCGTACGCTCTGTGCATCCACGCTGATCGGCGAGTTCTTCGTGATCGGCTTCGCCGGACTCGTCGCCATGAAGTCGGACGATCTGACCCATGCCACGGTCTGGACGGTCTGCGGCATCGGCATGCTGCTCTCCGTACTGCTCTGCGGGATGATCACCCGCCCCGGCGGCGTACAGCTCGGCTGGGTGCTCCAGATCGCCCTGGTGCTGAGCGGCTTCGTCGTCCCGATGATGTTCATCCTCGGCGTGGTCTTCGCCGGCCTGTGGTGGGCCTCGGTGCACTACGGCCGCAAGATCGACGAGGCGAAGGCCCGCTGGGCGGCGGCGCAGGAGGCGGCCGAGGCACCGGCCGCCCGCTGACCCGCCGTCCGGTGGCCAAACCCGGGCGCCGGCCCGGCTCCGTACCCCTGTAGCCTCGGTTCACCGCACCCGCATGCCTGCAAGGAGCCGCACACCATGACCCAGCGCACCCTCGTTCTCCTCAAGCCCGACGCTGTCCGGCGCGGACTGGTCGGCGAGATCGTCGGGCGGATCGAGCGCAAGGCCGGCTGGCGGATCACCGCACTGGAGCTGCGCACCCTCGACCGCGCCACGCTGGAGCAGCACTACGCCGAGCACGTCGGCCGCCCGTTCTACGAGCCGCTGGTCGAGTTCATGCAGTCCGGCCCGATCGTGGCGCTGGTCGCCGAGGGCGAGCGGGTCATCGAGGGCATCCGTACGCTGGCCGGCCCCACCGACCCGATCGCCGCCGCGCCGGGCTCCATCCGTGGTGACTTCGGCACGATCACCCGGGAGAACCTCATCCACGCCTCGGACTCCGAGGAGTCCGCGGAGCGGGAACTGAAGCTCTTCTTCCCCGGAATCGCCTGACCCGCTATCGGCCGAACAGCGCTCAGTCCTGGGGCGACCGAATTAATTCGGTCGCCCTTCGGTATAGGGTCCGGGATCGCGGGAACGCATCCCTCCGACGTAACGTCACCATGAGTGGAACGGCCACCCGTTCCGCCCACAATGGCGAAGGACCCTCGCGCGGTGTCCGTCATTGCAGCACTACGATGGAATCTTCCACGCCCGCCGCGCTCACCTCGCCGACCAGAACAAGCCATATCGCTTTCTTGGAAGGCCCGACGCATCCTCATGGGGAACAAGGGGAACTCAATGTCGTTCATCGGCCGTGACATGGCTATCGACCTCGGGACTGCCAACACGCTGGTGTACGTCAGGGGGCGCGGCATCGTTCTGAACGAGCCGTCCGTCGTGGCCATCAACACCAACACCGGCGGCATCCTGGCGGTCGGCTCCGAGGCCAAGAAGATGATCGGGCGTACACCGGGCAACATCGTTGCCGTACGGCCCCTGAAAGACGGCGTGATCGCCGACTTCGAGATCACCGAGCGGATGCTCCGCTACTTCATCCTGAAGATCCACAAGCGCCGCTACCTGGCCCGCCCGCGGGTCGTCGTCTGTGTGCCCTCCGGCATCACCGGAGTCGAGCGACGCGCCGTCATCGAGGCGTCGACGCAGGCCGGTGCGCGCCAGGTGCACATCATCGAGGAGCCCATGGCGGCGGCCATCGGCTCCGGGCTGCCGGTCCACGAGGCCACCGGCAACATGGTCGTCGACATCGGTGGCGGCACCACCGAGGTCGCGGTCATCTCGCTGGGCGGAATCGTCACTGCCCAGTCCATCCGGGTCGCCGGTGACGAGCTGGACAACGCGATCATTCAGCACGTCAAGAAGGAGTACTCGCTCCTCCTCGGCGAGCGCAGCGCCGAACAGATCAAGATCACGATCGGTTCGGCGTACGACATGGACAAGGAAGAGCACACCGAGATCCGCGGCCGCGACCTGGTCTCCGGGCTGCCCAAGACCGTGGTCATCTCGGCCGCCGAGGTCCGCAAGGCCATCGAGGAGCCGGTCAACGCGATCGTCGACGCCGTGAAGACCACGCTCGACAAGTGCCCGCCGGAGCTCTCCGGCGACGTCATGGACCGCGGCATCGTCCTCACCGGCGGCGGCGCGCTGCTGCGCGGGCTGGACGAGCGGCTGCGCCGCGAGACCGGCATGCCGATCCACATCGCGGAGGACCCGCTGGACTCGGTGGCCCTCGGATCCGGCAAGTGCGTCGAGGAGTTCGAGGCCCTCCAGCAGGTACTGGACGCCCAGCCCCGCAGGTGAACGGCCCCGCAGGTGAACGGCGCTGCGGGTGAACGGCCCCGCGGGTGAACGGCGCTGCGGGTGAACGATCCCGCGGGTGAACAACACGGCGGTCTGCCGTACGGAACGCTGCCGCTCCGTACGGCCGATCGTTGATATACAGGCACGAATATTCCGACGAGGAAGGCACGGCCGCCGCACGTGAGGGACACACGAGAGAGCCGGCTGCTCCTGGTGCTGCTGATCGCCATCGCGTTCGCTTTGATCACGGTGGATATCCGCGGGGGCGAGGAGTCACCGGTGGACGGCGCCCGGCGGGCCGCCGCAGCGGCCTTCGGGCCGGTGGAGAACGGCGTCGCGGCAGCCGTCGACCCGGTGGGCAACGCCATAGGGGCGGTACGCGACTCCGGGACACGGCACAACCGGATCGCCGAGCTGGAACAGCAGAACGCCGCGCTCAAGACGAAGCTCGGCAGCGACGACCGCAACCGCAACCGGGTCCGTGAGCTCGACCGGATGCTGAAGAAGTCGGCCGCCGGACAGTACGGCATCAAGGGCGCCGAGGTCATCGCCATAGGAGCGGCCCAGGGCTTCTCCTGGACGGTCACCATCGACGCGGGCTCCAACGACGGAATCAAGCGCGACATGACCGTCATCAACGGCGACGGCCTGGTCGGCCGGGTCACCACCGTCGGCCCGGACACCTCCACGGTGCTCCTGGCCAACGACCCCGACTTCACCGTCGGCACCCGGATGGAGAAGACCGACGAACTCGGCTTCGCCACCGGCCAGGGCTCCCGGCCGCTGTCCGTCCAGTTCCTCAACGGCAAGGCCAAGGTGAAGAAGGGCGACCGGCTCGTCACCTTCGGCTCCAGCAAGGACAAGCCCTTCGTGCCCGGCGTCCCGGTCGGCGAGGTCGTCCGGGTCGACCCGTCCGGCGGCGGCCTCACCCGTACCGTCTACGTCCGTCCGTACGTCGGCTTCACCAAGCTCGACATCGTCGGCGTCGTGGTCCAGGCCCCGCGCGAGGACCCCCGTGACATGGTCCTGCCGAAGCCGCCGGCCAAGCCCGCCAAGCCGAAGCCCACGCCCACCGTCACCGTCACGATCTCGCCCAACGGCGACATCGTCGACCCCGAAGGAAACGTCGTCGGGAACATCCACGAGAGCCCGGACCCCAGCAACAACCCCGACCCGAACGGCACTCAAGACACCACACCGGACACCGGCACCGCGGTCAACGAGCAGAGGTAGAGCTGATTCCCATGCGTCTGAACCGGATTCTGCTCTCCGTGGTCCTGGTCGTCGTCGCCCTCGTCGTCCAGGTCTCCGTGCTCGCCCGCCTCCAGCTCCCCGGCGCCGTGCCCGACCTGCTGCTTCTCGTCGTCCTCTCCCTCGCCTTCGTGTACGGGCACGTCAGCGGCGCCCTCATCGGCTTCGGCGCGGGACTCCTCGCAGACCTGGCACCGCCCGCCGACCACGCCGCCGGCCGCTACGCGCTGGTCCTCTGCGTCATCGGCTACCTCGCCGGGCTGGCGAAGCCCGAGAACGGGCAGCTGAAGTCGGCGATGGTCCCGATGCTGGGGGTCGTCGCCGCGGCGATCGGCTCGACCCTGCTGTACGCGCTGGTCGGCGCGCTCGTCGGGGACACGGCGGCCCGTCATGTCGGCCTCGGCAGCCTGCTGTTCACCGCCGCCGTCTACGACCTGCTCCTCGCGCCCTTCGTCGTACCCCTGGTCATGGCCGTCGCCAGACGCACCGTGAACGACCCGCTCGCCGACACCTCCGGCGGCGGGGACGTGGCCGCGGGCTGGCTCGCCTCCGGCACCGGACTGCGGATCGGCAGCCAGCGCGGCGGACTGCGCGTCAAGGCCGCCCGCAACCGCGCGGCCCGCGCCGGACGCATCAAGGGGGTCAAGCGACTGTGAGTCCGCACCAGAGCCGGGACACCCCGCGCACCTCCGCCCCGACCACCACCGGGGGCGCCCCGTGACCAACATCCCCGAGACCGGCCGGACCCAGCGGGTCCAGATCCGTCTCGTCGTCATCCAGGTCCTCGTCTTCTCCCTGCTGCTCACCCTCGGCGGGCGCCTGTGGTACCTCCAGATCCGCAACGGTCAGGAGTACAGCGACGAGGCGAAGAACAACCACGTCCAGCAGGTCGTCCAGCCCGCCGTCCGCGGCTCGATCCTCGACGCGCGCGGCGTGCCCCTCGCCGACAACGAGACCCGGCTGGTGGTCTCCGCCAGCCGCACCGAGCTGATGAAGATGAAGGACGACGGCAAGAGCGTCCTGACCCGGCTCGCCGACGTCCTCGGCATGAAGCCCAAGGAAGTCCTCGACAAGGTCCGGCTCTGCGACTCCAAGACGCCGCAGCCCTGCTGGAACGGCTCGCCGTACCAGCCGATCCCGGTCACCGACGAGGCCACCACCCAGCAGGCCCTCACCATCCGCGAACGCGCCGAGGACTTCCCCGGCATCACCGCCGAGCCCACCGCCGTACGCCGGTACGCGGCGCCCGGCAAGGCCAACACCGCGCAGGTCCTCGGCTACCTCTCGCCGGTCACCGACGAGGAGATCACCAAGGCCCAGAACACCGACTCGCCGTACCTCCGCTCCGACCAGGTCGGCCGCTCCGGCCTGGAGCGCACCTACGACAAGGAGCTGCGGGGCAAGGCCGGGGTCACCCGCTACGAGGTCGACAACCTCGGCCGGGTCATCGGCCAGGCGAAGAACGACGAGGCGGAGCCCGGCTCCAGCGTCGTCACCTCCATCGACGCCCGGGTCCAGGCCGTCGCCGAGTACGAGCTCAACGACGCCATGAAGGTGGCCCGCCAGTCGTTCGACAAGAACACCGGCGAGAACTACAAGGCCGACTCCGGCGCCGTCGTCGTCATGGAGGCCAGGACCGGCCGCGTCGTCGCGATGGCCTCGCTGCCCGACTACGACCCCAACTCCTGGGTCGGCGGCATCTCCGCCAAGGACTACGCCAAGCTCACCGGCAAGAACTCCAACTTCCCGCTGCTGAACCGGGCCATCCAGGCCCAGGCCGCCCCCGGCTCGATCTTCAAGGTCATCTCCTCGACCGCCGCGGTCAACGCCGGCTACCCCTTCAACGGCAGCTACCCCTGCCCCAGCTCGTACAACGTCGGCGGACAGACCTTCAAGAACTTCGAGTCCCAGGGCTACGGCGACATCACCATCGGCCGGGCCCTCGAAGTCTCCTGCGACACCGTGTACTACGGCATCGCGCACAAGGAGTGGCTGAAGGACGGCGGGATGAACCCCAAGAAGCACCCCAACGACTGGTTCTACAAGACCGCCCACCAGTTCGGCCTCGGCAAGGAGACCGGCATCGACCTCCCCAACGAGGTCAGCGGCCGCGTCCCCGACCGCAAGTGGAAGCAGGACTTCTTCAAGGCGAACAAGGACGCCTGGTGCAAGCAGGGCAAGAAGGGCGGCACGTACGTCGAGCAGATCGCGTACGAGAACTGCCTCGAAGGCGACAAGATGCGCGCCGGTGACTCCGTCAACTACTCGATCGGCCAGGGCGACACGCTCGTCACCCCGATCCAGATGGCCACCATCTACTCCGCGATCTCCAACGGCGGCACCCTCTACGACCCCACCGTCGGCAAGGCGATCGTCAGCGGCGACGGCAAGAGCGTCCAGGAGATCAAGCCCAGGTCGCACGGGAAGCTGCCCTTCACCCGCAAGACCCGCAACGAGATCGACGGCGCCCTCGCGGGCGTCGCGACCCGCGGTTCGGCCGCCTGGCGGTTCGGCGGCTGGCCGCAGGACAAGATCCCGATGCACGCCAAGACGGGTACGGCCGAGGTCTACGGCAAGCAGACGACCTCCTGGTTCGCCACATACACCAAGGACTACTCGGTCGTCATGACGATCTCCCAGGGCGGTACGGGCTCCGGTGCGTCCGGGCCCGCCGTGCGCCACATCTTCGACTCCCTCTACGGCCTCGACGCCTCCGGCAAGCAGGACCTCAAGAAGGCGCTGCTGCCCACTCCGCAGAAGTCGCTGCCCAAGATCCAGCAGGACGGCTCGATCGAGTCCCCGGAGATCAAGCCCTACCGTCCCGCCCCGTCACCGGCCCCGGACGGACAGACCCTCGCCGCGGCCCTGGGGAGGCGCGACTGATGGCAGGCTTCTCCGTCCAGCGGTACGCTCCCGAGCGCTCCGCCTGGGGCAAACTCACCGCCCGCGACTCCGTGGTACGCAAACTGGACTGGCCGCTGCTCGGGTCCGCGCTCGCGCTCTCCTTCATCGGCTCGCTGCTGGTCTACTCGGCGACCCGGGGGCGCGACTCGCTCACCCACGGCGATCCGTACTACTTCCTCTTCCGGCACGCCCTCAACACCGGCATCGGCTTCGCCCTGATGGTCGGCACGATCTGGCTCGGCCACCGCACCCTGCGCGGCGCCGTCCCGATCCTCTACGGGCTCTCGGTGATCCTGGTGCTGGCGGTGCTCACCCCGCTCGGCGCCACCGTCAACGGCGCGCACGCCTGGATCATCATCGGCGGCGGCTTCTCGCTCCAGCCGTCCGAGTTCACCAAGATCACCATCATCCTGATCATGGCGATGCTGCTCGCCGAGCGCGTCGACGCGGGCGACCAGCTCCACCCCGACCACCGGACCGTCGCCAAGGCCCTCGGCCTGGCGGCCGTCCCGATGGCCGTCGTCATGGGCATGCCGGACCTCGGCTCCGTGATGGTCATGGTCGTCATCGTGCTCGGTGTGCTCCTCGCCTCCGGCGCGTCGAACCGCTGGATCGGCGGCCTGCTCGGCGCGGGCGTGGCCGGCGCGATCGCGATCTGGCAGCTCGGTCTGCTCGACGAGTACCAGATCGCCCGGTTCGCCGCCTTCGCCAACCCCGCGCTCGACCCGGCGGGCGTCGGCTACAACACCAACCAGGCCCGTATCGCGATCGGCTCCGGCGGCCTCTCCGGGACGGGGCTCTTCCACGGCACCCAGACCACCGGCCAGTTCGTCCCCGAGCAGCAGACCGACTTCGTCTTCACCGTCGCGGGCGAGGAGCTCGGCTTCCTCGGCGCCGGGCTGATCCTGGTCCTGCTCGGCGTCGTCCTGTGGCGCGCCTGCCGGATCGCCCGCGAGACGACCGAGCTGTACGGCACGATCGTCGCCGCCGGGATCATCGCCTGGTTCGCCTTCCAGGCCTTCGAGAACATCGGGATGACGCTCGGCATCATGCCGGTCGCCGGGCTCCCGCTGCCGTTCGTGTCGTACGGGGGGTCCTCGATGTTCGCCGTCTGGGTGGCCGTCGGGCTGCTCCAGTCGATCAGGGTGCAACGGCCGATAAGCGCCTGAGCCGGTACGCGAGCACTGCCCATGCGCGGACAACACGTCTAGATTCGGGTCATGGCGGACTCGAAGCGTGAGATCGAGCGGAAGTACGAAGCCACCACGGAGACCCGGCTCCCGGACCTGAGCCGGGTGGCCGGGGTCTTCGCGGTCGCCCACCTCGGCGTCGCCGAACTGGACGCCGTCTACTACGACACCGAGGACCTCCGGCTCGCGGCGGACTCCCTCACCCTGCGCCGCCGCACCGGCGGCGGCGACGCCGGCTGGCACCTCAAGTTCCCGGTCGCCTCCGGCATCCGGGACGAGCTGCGAGAACCCCTCTCCGACACCCTGCCGCGCTCCTTCGCGGGGCTGCTGCGCTCCCGGGTCCGCGACCGCGCCCTCGTCCCCGTCGTCCGGCTGCTCTCCGCCCGCGACGTCCACCACCTCCTCGACGCCGACGGCGCCCTGCTCGCCGAGATCAGCGTCGACCGGGTGCGGGCCGAACGGCTGACGGGCGGCGGCGCCACGGCCGCCTGGACCGAGATCGAGGCCGAACTCGCCGACGACGGCGACCCCGCCTTCCTCGACGCCGTGGAGCACCGGCTGGGCAAGGCCGGGATCCGCCCGTCCGCCTCCCCGTCCAAGCTGGCCAGGGCACTCGCCGAGACCGCGCCGGAGCGGAGTACGAGCCCCGCCGACAGGCCCCGGCCGCGCACCGCGGGCGACCACGTCCTCGCTTACGTACGGCACCAGGCCGAGGCGATCGTCGCCCTCGACCCCGCCGTGCGCCGCGACCTGCCCGACTCCGTGCACCAGATGCGGGTCGCCACCCGCAGGCTGCGCAGCGTGCTGCGGACGTACCGGAAGATCCTCGACCGGGGCGTCACCGACCCGGTCGGCGACGAGCTGAAGTGGCTGGCCGCCGAGCTCGGCATCGACCGCGACCAGGAAGTGCTCGACGCCCGGCTGCGCGCCCGCCTCGACGGCCTGCCCCGCACCCTGGTCCTCGGCCCGGTCCGCGGGCGGCTCCGGATCTGGTCGGTGGCCCGCCGCAACGGCTCCCGCCGCCGTACCGTCGCCGTGCTCGACGGGAAGCGGTACCTGGCACTCCTGGAGAGCCTGGACACCCTGCTCGCCGCCCCGCCCCTGCTGCCCGCCGCCTCGCGCGCCCCGGGGCGCGCGCTGCCCCGCGCCGTGCTGAAGGAGTACCGCCGCCTCGCCGCCCGCGTCGGCCACGCCCTGGAGCTCCCGCCCGGCCACGACCGGGACGTGGCCCTGCACGAGGCCCGCAAGGCGGCCAAACGCGCCCGGTACGCGGCGGAGGCGGCCCGGCCCGCGCTCGGCAGGCCCGCCAAGCGGTTCGCCAATCGGATGAAGGCCGTACAGAGCCTCCTCGGCGACCACCAGGACAGCGTGGTCGCCCGCGAGGCGCTGCGCACCCTGGCCGTCCAGGCGCACGCGGCGGGGGAGCCTTCCTTCACCTGGGGAGTGCTCCACGGGCGGGAGGCGGCGGCCGCCGAGGCCCGGGAGCGGGAGCTGCCGGAGGTGTGGGAGCGGGCGTCCCGGGCGAAGCTGCGGGCGGCACTGGGAGGCTGAGCATCGGGGTACGCTTGATGGTCACCCTTGCCGGCTCTCGAAAGTGCGCGATGTCTGTCGATTCGGTCTTCCCACAGCTCGAAGCTCTGCTCCCGCATGTGCAGAAGCCCATCCAGTACGTCGGCGGTGAGCTCAACTCCACCGTCAAGCCGTGGGACGAATGCGACGTCCGCTGGGCACTGATGTACCCGGACGCGTATGAGGTCGGGCTCCCCAACCAGGGCGTCATGATCCTCTACGAGGTGCTCAACGAGCGCCAGGGCGTCCTCGCCGAGCGCACCTACAGCGTGTGGCCGGACCTCGAAGAGCTGATGCGTGAGCACAAGGTCCCGCAGTTCACCGTGGACAGCCACCGCCCGGTCAAGGCGTTCGACGTCTTCGGGCTGAGCTTCTCCACCGAGCTCGGCTACACCAACATGCTCACGGCCCTGGACCTCGCGGGCATCCCGCTGGAGGCCCGCGACCGTACCGTGGACGACCCGATCGTGCTGGCCGGCGGCCACGCCGCGTTCAACCCCGAGCCGATCGCCGAGTTCATCGACTGCGCGGTCATCGGCGACGGCGAGCAGGCCGTCCTGGAGATCACCGAGATCGTCCGCGCCTGGAAGGCCGAGGGCCGCCCCGGCGGCCGCGAGGAGGTCCTCTTCCGCCTCGCGAGGACCGGCGGCGTCTACGTCCCGGGCTTCTACGACGTCGAGTACCTCCCGGACGGCCGCATCGGCCGCGTCGTGCCCAACAAGTCGGGCGTGCCGTGGCGCGTGTCCAAGCACACGGTCATGGACCTCGACGAGTGGCCCTACCCCAAGCAGCCCCTCGTCCCGCTCGCCGAGACCGTCCACGAGCGGATGTCCGTCGAGATCTTCCGCGGCTGCACCCGCGGCTGCCGTTTCTGCCAGGCCGGCATGATCACGCGCCCCGTGAGGGAGCGAAGCATCACCGGCATCGGCGACATGGTCGAGAAGGGCCTCAAGGCGACCGGCTTCGAGGAGGTCGGCCTGCTCTCGCTCTCCTCCGCGGACCACACCGAGATCGGCGAGATCGCCAAGGGACTCGCCGACCGGTACACCGAGGACAAGATCGGCCTCTCGCTGCCCTCCACCCGCGTCGACGCGTTCAACGTGGACCTGGCCAACGAGCTGACCCGTAACGGCCGCCGCTCCGGACTCACCTTCGCCCCCGAGGGCGGCTCCGAGCGGATGCGCAAGGTCATCAACAAGATGGTCTCCGAAGAGGACCTCATCCGTACCGTCGCCACCGCGTACGGCAACGGCTGGCGCCAGGTGAAGCTGTACTTCATGTGCGGCCTGCCCACCGAGACCGACGAGGACGTGCTCCAGATCGGCGACATGGCGGTCAACGTCATCGCCAAGGGCCGCGAGGTCTCCGGCCAGAACGACATCCGCTGCACCGTCTCCATCGGCGGCTTCGTGCCCAAGCCGCACACGCCGTTCCAGTGGGCCCCGCAGCTGAGCGCCGAGGAGACCGACGCCCGGCTCACCAAGCTCCGCGACAAGATCCGCGGCGACAAGAAGTACGGCCGCTCCATCGGCTTCCGCTACCACGACGGTAAGCCCGGCATCGTCGAGGGCCTCCTCTCGCGCGGCGACCGCCGCGTCGGCTCCGTCATCCGCGCGGTCTACGAGTCCGGCGGCCGCTTCGACGGCTGGCGCGAGCACTTCAGCTACGACCGCTGGATGACCGCCGCCGAGAAGGCGCTGCCCGAGTACGGCGTGGACGTCGACTGGTACACCACCCGCGAGCGGACCTACGAGGAGGTCCTGCCCTGGGACCACCTGGACTCCGGCCTCGACAAGGACTGGCTCTGGGAGGACTGGCAGGACTCACTCGACGAGACCGAGGTCGAGGACTGCCGCTGGACCCCCTGCTTCGACTGCGGCGTCTGCCCGCAGATGGACACCAGCATCCAGATCGGCCCGACCGGCAAGAAGCTGCTGCCGCTGTCGGTGGTGAAGTAGCCGCCGCGGCCGGGTTGGTGACAGCCGCGTGACGAAGGCCCGGTCCGGGAAACTCCGGACCGGGCCTTCGCGTCATGTACGGCATGGACTACGGCAAGCACCAGGCCCCCGCGCGGTACGAGGCGGGCGAAGGCTGTCTGACCACGTTGATCCGGATCCCGGTGCGGATCGTGGTGCTGGTCGTCGTGCTGCCGGTGCGGATGGTCTGGGACGCCCTGGTGGTGGCGGGCCGCGCCGTCGACCGGGCGCTGCTGCGTCCGCTGGGACGTGCCCTGTCCTGGCTGTTCGGGACACTGGTGGTGATCCCCGCCGGCCGGCTGTACGCGTCGGTGCTCACCCCGCTCGGCCATGCGCTGCTGTGGCTGGCGGCGGCGGTCTTCGTGTGGCCGTGGGTCGCGCTGTGGCGGTATGCGGTGGTGCCGGGGGCGCGGTACGGGCTGGTGGTGCCGGTGGTGTGGCTGTACGCGTCGGTGCTCACCCCGCTCGGGCACGGGGTGCGGTGGGTGTACCGGGCGGTGCTCGTGCCTGCCGGACGCGGGATCCGGGCGGTCGTCGGCCAGGTGCTCACGGTGCTCCTCGTCCTCCCGGTGGCCGGGCTGTGGCGGTATGTCCTGGTGCCACTCGCGCTCGCCGCCGCCTGGCTGGCCGAGCACCTGGTCGTACGGTCGTCGGCCTGGCTGTACCGGGAAGCGCTCACCCCGCTCGGCCATGGCATCACCTGGCTGCTCGACCTGCTGGGACGCGGGGTCGCGGCGGCCGGGGCCGGTCTGTGGGCGGCGGCGGGGTGGCTGGTCGCGACCCTGGTGGTCGCTCCGCTCCGGTGGCTGTACCGGCGGGTCCTGGCCCCGGTCGGCCGGGAGATCGCCGAGGCCCTCGGCGTCGCCTGGCGCATCGCGGGGTACATCTCTCGGGCCGTCGGGCGGGCCATTGCCTGGCTGGCCCGGTATCTGGTCGTGGCGCCGGTGACCTGGGTCCACCGCACGGTCTGCACACCGATGGGGCATTTCCTGCGCGACCGGATCTGGGCCCCGGCCAAGAGGGGAGCCGTCGAGGCCGGGCGCGCGGCCCGGTCGGCGCTGCGCTCGGCGCGCGAGACCGTACGCCAGGCGCGCCGCGACGCATGGCGTGCGCTGGTCGGCGGGCCGGGGGCGCCCGAGCCCCGGGAACCGGGGAGGTCCCTTGCGCGTACTCTGGGTAGTACAACGACTGTGCCCAGCGCGGCGCCCGCATCAGAGGTCTCCTCGCCCGGAAAGCAAGACGCCGGGTGCGGGTGACCCGGACCGGACGCCCCGGGCCACCCGCATTTCGAGGGCGGCGTGCCACCACGCCCGCCCCGCACCGAGGAGAAGAACCACTGGGCAAGCGACAGCCCGAAGGCCCGCCGCCCGCACCGGCAGTGCAGCGCATCCGACTGCGCTACACGAAGCGCGGCCGCCTCCGGTTCACCAGCCACCGTGACTTCCAGCGTGCCTTCGAGCGGGCCCTTCGCCGCTCCGAGGTGCCCATGGCCTACTCGGCAGGCTTCACCCCGCACCCGAAGGTGTCGTACGCCAACGCCGCCCCGACCGGCACGGGCAGTGAGGCCGAGTTCCTGGAGATCGCCCTCACCGAGGCCCGCGATCCGGCCGTCCTGCGGGATCTGCTCAACGACTCCCTGCCGGACGGCCTCGACATCACCGACGCCGTGGAGGCCCGTACCTCGGGTCTCGCCGACCGGCTGACCGCCTCCGTCTGGGAGTTGCGGCTCGACGGGGTCACCGTGGCGGACGCCGCCGCGGCCGTGGCCGCCTTCGACGAGGCGGAGACCGTCGAGGTCCAGCGCCGCGGGAAGAACGGCATGCGCACCTTCGACGCCCGCGCCGCCGTGGTCGACCTGCAGGCCCTTGATCCACAGGCTGATAGGCCCGGGGACAAGCCCTGTGCGATACTGCGGCTGGTTGTTCGGCACGTGACACCTGCCGTGCGACCTGACGACGTCCTGTCCGGTCTTCACGTTGTGGCCGACCTGGCGCCGCCGGTCCCCGCAGCGGTGACCAGGCTGGCGCAGGGGCTCTTCGACGAGGAGTCCGGCACGGTGACCGACCCGCTCGCGCCCGACCGCGAGGCAGCCCCGGCCGCTCCACAGACGGCCGCCGGGACCGCCGTCGCGACGGCGCCGGAAGGTGCAGGTTCCGCGTAAGGCGGTCGTTGCAGCGCAGCCTTCGACCCGGGAGCCATCCGGTTCGGGCCGCGCGATGACCCATAAGACTTTCGCCAGGCCGTACGCACCACGCGTACGGAACCGGCGAGCCAGACATTGAGCTCCCGTGCGGCGCCCGCGCCCCGGACGGCGGAGCCGCGTATCTCACGCGGACCGTGCCGGACCGGAATCAGACGCGGCGCCCGGGAGCCTGACGGGAGAACCGCCCGCATGCCCCAGTCCAACGAACCCGGCACGACCGGGAACGCCGAAGAGAACAACGCCCCCGGCGACAAGCTGCCGCCGCGCCGCAGGCGCCGCGCCGCGTCCCGCCCGGCCGGTCCGCCGGTGGCGGACGCGCAGGGCACAGCCGCGGAAGCGGCCGCGCCGGCCATACCGGCCGCTGACGCCGCAGGGGCGGACAGCAAGCCCGCCGACGCCGCGAGCGCCGCGTCGGACGAGGCCGCGCCGCCCGCCCGTACGCGTCGTCGTGCGGTCCGCAAGGCGACGGCCCCGGCCGGTGCGCCGCAGGCCGCCGAGGCCGCCGAAGTGGTGGAGCCCGCAGTGAGCGCCGAACCCGAGCCCCGTGGCCGAGGCCCCGGCGGAGGCGGCGCCCGCCCGTACGCGTCGTCGTGCGGTCCGCAAGGCGACCGCTCCGGCCGGTGCGCCGCAGGCCGCCGAGGTCACCGGGACCGCCACCCCCGTCGCCGAGGCCGAGCCCGAGGCCCCCGCGGAGGCGGAGGCCGCACCCGCCCGTACGCGTCGTCGTGCGGTCCGCAAGGCGACCGCTCCGGCGGGTGCGCCGCAGGCCGCCGAGGCCGTGGAGATCGTGGCGGAGACACCGGCCGCCGTCGAGCCCGAGCCGGTCGTCGAGCCCGAGCCCGCCGCGCCGCGTGCCCGCTCCCGGCGCCGGGCATCGGCTCCGGCCGGTGCGCCGCAGGCCGCCGTCGCGCCCGTCGTGCCCGCCGAGGAAGCAGCCGCCGAGACCAGCGAGCCCACCGCCGAGGCCGTCGAGGCCCCGCGCGGTCGTCGTCGTGCGGTCCGCAAGGCGACCGCTCCGGCCGGTGCGCCGAAGGCCGCCGATGAGGCCGAGGAGACCGCACAGGGTCTGCCCGAGGCCGCCGCGGAGGAGCCCGCCGCCGAGCCCGCCGAGGCCGAGGACGCCGCACCGCGCGGCCGTCAGCGCCGCCGGGCCACCGCCGCCGCAGGCCGGCCGGAGTTCACCGGCAAGGCCGAGGAGCCCGTACGCAAGGGCCGTCGCGCCGCACGTCCCGCCGTGGCCGTGTTCCAGGCGCCGGTCTTCGCCGAGCCGATGTTCCAGACCCCGGAGACCGCTGCGGCGGCCGCCGCAGCGTCGCGCCACGCCGAGGTCGAGATCGAGGCCGACGCCGAGGCCGAGGAGGAGACCGAGACGGTCGAGGAGCCGACGGCCGCCGTCGAGACCCCGGCCGCCGAGGCCGCGCCGCAGGCCGGTTCGCGCCGCCGTCGCCGCCGTCGCGGTGAGGCCGCCGAGCCCGAGCAGGCCGCCGCCCCCGTGGCGGAGGAGCAGGCCGAGGAGGAGCCCGAGCCTGAGCACGAGGCCGAGGCCGACGCCGAGCACGAGGGCGACGAGACGGACGAGTACGGGGACCGGCCCTCGCGCCGTCGCCGTCGCGGAGGCCGTCGCCGCCGTCGTGGCGAGGCCAACGAGGGTGACGAGGCCGCGGAGCAGCACGACGAGGCCGCCGATCACGCCGAGGACGAGCAGGAGCGCGCTCAGGACTCCGAGGAGGAGGACGAGGAGCACGAGGCCTCCGCCGCCGGATCGAGCAGCAGCCGTCGCCGTCGCCGTCGTCGTCGTCGCAGCGGCGATGTCTCCGCCGACGCCGACAACGGCACGGACGACCCGGAGCGTACGGTCGTCAAGGTCCGCGAGCCCCGCAAGAAGGAAGAGCGGGAGCCCGGCACCGGTTTCGACGAGGTCCAGTCCATCAAGGGCTCGACCCGTATGGAGGCCAAGAAGCAGCGCCGCCGCGAGGGCCGTGAGCAGGGCCGCCGTCGCGTCCCGATCATCACCGAGGCCGAGTTCCTGGCCCGCCGCGAGGCCGTGGAGCGGGTCATGGTCGTCCGCCAGAGTGGCGAGCGCACCCAGATCGGCGTCCTTGAGGACAACGTGCTCGTCGAGCACTACGTCAACAAGGAGCAGGCCACCAGCTACGTCGGCAACGTCTACCTGGGCAAGGTCCAGAACGTCCTGCCGTCCATGGAGGCCGCCTTCGTCGACATCGGCAAGGGCCGCAACGCCGTGCTCTACGCCGGTGAGGTGAACTTCGAGGCGCTCGGCATGGCCCACGGGCCGCGCCGGATCGAGACCGCGCTCAAGTCCGGCCAGTCCGTCCTCGTCCAGGTGACCAAGGACCCGATCGGCCACAAGGGCGCCCGCCTGACCAGCCAGGTCTCGCTGCCCGGCCGCTACCTGGTCTACGTGCCCGAGGGCTCGATGACCGGCATCAGCCGCAAGCTGCCCGACACCGAGCGGGCCCGGCTGAAGACCATCCTCAAGAAGATCGTCCCCGAGGACGCGGGCGTCATCGTCCGCACCGCCGCGGAGGGCGCCAGCGAGGACGAGCTGCGCCGCGATGTCGAGCGGCTGCAGCAGCAGTGGGAGGACATCCAGAAGAAGGCGAAGAGCACCGGCAGTTCCAACGCGCCGACCCTGCTCTACGGCGAGCCGGACATGACCGTCCGGGTCGTCCGCGACATCTTCAACGAGGACTTCTCCAAGGTCATCGTCAGCGGCGACGACGCGTGGGAGACCATCTACGGCTATGTCTCGCAGGTGGCGCCCGATCTGACGGACCGCCTGTCGCGGTGGACCTCCGAGGTCGACATCTTCGCGACCTACCGGATCGACGAGCAGCTGATGAAGGCGCTGGACCGCAAGGTCTATCTGCCGAGCGGCGGCTCGCTGGTGATCGACAAGACCGAGGCGATGGTCGTCGTCGACGTCAACACCGGCAAGTTCACCGGCCAGGGCGGCAACCTGGAAGAGACCGTCACCAAGAACAACCTGGAGGCGGCCGAGGAGATCGTGCGCCAGCTGCGGCTGCGCGACCTCGGCGGCATCGTCGTCGTCGACTTCATCGACATGGTGCTGGAGTCCAACCGGGACCTGGTGCTGCGGCGCCTGCTGGAGTGCCTGGGACGCGACCGTACGAAGCACCAGGTCGCCGAGGTCACCTCGCTGGGCCTGGTCCAGATGACCCGCAAGCGGGTGGGCCAGGGTCTGCTGGAGTCCTTCTCCGAGACCTGTGTCCACTGCAACGGGCGCGGCGTGATCGTGCACATGGAGCAGCCGACCTCGGTCGGTGGCGGCGGCAACGGCAAGCGTTCCAAGAAGCGCGGCCGGGGCGGTGCGGACCACGAGCACGTGGCCGAGACCGAGGCCGTGGCAGAGGTCGAGACCGAGGCCGAGCTGGCTGCCGAGGTGGCCGCCCCGGTGGCGCTGCCCGAGCCGGAGTTCGTCCCGGACGAGGAGCTGTACAGCAGCCCGGCCGAGGCCGAGGCGGCCGCCACGCGCGGCCGTGGCCGACGCCGTGCGACCCGTAAGGCGACGGCCCCGGCCGGTGCCCCCAAGGCCGCTGCCGCTGCCGTCCAGGACGCCGAGCCGGAGCAGGTCGTGGTCGTTGAGCCCGAGCCGGCCGTGGCGCCGGAGCCGGTCGCCGAGGCCCCGGCCCCGGTGGTCGAGGAGGCTCCCGCTGCCGAGGCCCCCCAGGGCCGTACGCGCCGTCGGGCGACCCGGAAGGCGACCGCCCCGGCGGGCTCGCCCGCCCAGGCCGAGCAGGTCCCGGCCGAGCAGGTCCCGGCCGAGCCGGTCCGGGCCGAGCCGGTCGAGCAGCCGGAACCCGTCGCCGAGGCCGCGCAGCCCGAGGCCGCACCCGAGGAGGTGGCCCCCGAGGCCGCCCCGCCGCGTGCGCGTCGCCGGGTGACCCGCAAGGTCACCGCCCCCGCGGGTTCGCCCGCCGGAGCGGACGGCGCCGAGGTCGTCGTGGTGACCGGTTCGACCGAGCCGAAGCCCGAGGCAGAGGCGGCCGAGCCGGCCGAGGCGGAGGCCCCGGTCAAGAAGGCGGCCCGCAAGACCGCCAAGAAGGCCACCGCCAAGAAGGCGGCCACCACCAAGAAGACGGCCGCCAAGAAGACCGCCGCGAAGAAGACGACGGCCAAGAAGGCGGCGACGAAGAAGGCGGTCGCCGCGGAGCAGTCGTCGAAGCCCGCCGTCTCGGCCGACGCCGAGGCGTAGCCGGCAGGGCGACCCCGTACGGCCGCGGAGGCATCCTCCACGGCCGTACGGAGCGGTACGACGGCCGGTGGGCCACACCCGTGTCCGGGGTGTGGCCCACCGGCCGTTCCGGTCCGCCAGGACCCCTGTGACCGCGTCGGCGGCGGAAGCACGGGCGGCCGGGCAGGAATGAACGGGGGAGCGGTGGGGAAGGAGACAGGACCCGGTTTGACCCTCCGGACGGCGGCCCGTAACCTTGCCCTTCGGCGTGTTTCCATGCGCCTGTCCCTGAGCAACCCCCTCCCATCACAGGTGAGAGGCCGCTCGTCCATTCGGATCACCTCGGGCCCCGGCCCGTGTGAGCGGCTGGCATCAGGGGCTTCGTTCCGAGCGAGAGAGAGATCCGCGTGTACGCCATCGTGCGCAGCGGTGGCCGCCAGCACAAGGTTGCTGTCGGTGACATCGTTGAGGTTGACAAGATTTCCACTGCCCAGGTTGGCGACACGGTCGAGCTCTCGACCCTGCTCGTGGTCGACGGCGACGCCGTGACCAGCGACCCGTGGGTGCTGGCCGGGATCAAGGTCCAGGCCGAGGTCGTGGACCACCACAAGGGCGCGAAGATCGACATCCTTCGCTACAAGAACAAGACCGGCTACCGCCGTCGCCAGGGTCACCGTCAGCAGTACACGGCGATCAAGGTCACCGGTATCCCCGCGGCTGCGAAGTAAGGGACTGAGGAGACATGGCACACAAGAAGGGCGCATCGTCCACCCGGAACGGGCGCGATTCCAATGCTCAGCGGCTCGGCGTGAAGCGCTTCGGCGGTCAGGCCGTCAACGCCGGTGAGATCCTGGTCCGCCAGCGCGGCACCCACTTCCACCCGGGCACGGGCGTCGGCCGTGGCGGCGACGACACGCTGTTCGCGCTCGCCGCCGGTGCGGTCGAGTTCGGCACGCACCGTGGCCGCAAGGTCGTGAACATCGTTCCGATCGCCGGCTGATCTTCGGCGCTCGTCGAGCGGTTCTGCGGAGGCGGACCTCACTTCCCGTACGGGAAGCGGGTCCGCCTTTCGCGTGTTTCTCCCATGAGAGACGGCTTTCTCCTCCGTGGGGACAGCACGAGTGAGACATTTCTGCATGTATGTAACTGGAGGTTCCCACCATGACCACCTTCGTGGACCGCGTCGAGCTGCATGTCGCCGCGGGTAACGGAGGCCACGGCTGCGCCTCCGTACACCGTGAGAAGTTCAAGCCGCTCGGCGGTCCGGACGGCGGCAACGGCGGCCGTGGCGGCGATGTGACCCTGGTCGTCGACCAGGCGATCACCACGCTCCTCGACTATCACCACCACCCCCACCGCAAGGCCACCAACGGCCAGCCCGGCGCGGGCGACAACCGTTCCGGCAAGGACGGCCAGGACCTGGTCCTGCCGGTGCCGGACGGCACGGTCGTGCTCGACCGCGAGGGCAATGTGCTCGCCGACCTGGTCGGCCAGGGCACCACGTTCATCGCCGGACAGGGTGGCCGCGGCGGCCTCGGCAACGCCGCGCTGGCCTCCGCCCGGCGCAAGGCCCCCGGCTTCGCGCTGCTCGGCGAGCCCGGCGAGGCCCGGGACATCGTCCTGGAGCTCAAGACCGTCGCCGACGTCGCGCTGGTCGGCTACCCGAGCGCGGGCAAGTCCTCGCTGATCTCCGTTCTCTCGGCGGCCAAGCCGAAGATCGCCGACTACCCCTTCACGACCCTGGTCCCGAACCTCGGCGTGGTCACCGCGGGCAGCACCGTCTACACCGTCGCCGACGTCCCGGGCCTGATCCCGGGCGCCAGCCAGGGCCGCGGCCTCGGCCTGGAGTTCCTGCGGCACGTGGAGCGCTGCTCGGTGCTGGTGCACGTGCTGGACACCGCGACGCTGGAGTCCGACCGCGACCCGGTCTCCGACCTCGACACGATCGAGGAGGAGCTGAAGCAGTACGGCGGTCTGGAGGACCGGCCCCGCATCGTCGTCCTCAACAAGATCGACATCCCGGACGGCCAGGACCTCGCCGACATGATCCGCCCGGACCTGGAGGCACGCGGCTACCGCGTCTTCGAGGTGTCCGCGGTCGCCCGTACCGGGCTCAAGGAGCTCTCCTTCGCGCTCGCCGGCATCATCGCCGAGGCGCGCGCGGCCAAGCCGGTGGAGGTGGCGACCCGGATCGTCATCCGCCCGAAGGCCGTCGACGACGCGGGCTTCACCGTCACGCTGGAGGAGGACGGCATCTACCGGGTGCGCGGCGAGAAGCCGGAGCGCTGGGTGCGCCAGACCGACTTCAACAACGACGAGGCCGTCGGCTACCTGGCCGACCGGCTCAACCGTCTCGGCGTCGAGGACGCGCTGGTGAAGGCCGGTGCCCGAGCCGGCGACGGCGTCGCCATCGGTGCCGAGGACAACGCGGTCGTCTTCGACTGGGAGCCGACCCTGGCGGCGGGCGCGGAGATGCTCGGCCGTCGTGGCGAGGACCACCGGCTCGAAGCACCGCGCCCGGCGGCGCAGCGCCGGCGCGACCGCGAGTCGGAACGCGACGAGGCGCAGCGCGAGTTCGACGAGTTCAACCCGTTCTAGACGGGGCGACGGCTGCCGGAAGCGCGTCTTCCGGCGGCCGTGCACGCTCTCCGCGTCATACGTCCGGGGGAACCGAACCCGCTCAAGGGTGAATCATGCCGCTCACTCGTGTGGCGTCGGTCACCTGGCCGGGAAGCGTAGATTCCGGTATTCGCCCTGATCGCAAGGCAACAAAAGGTTTCGATACGGCATGCGGTGGCCGACGTCCACCTTGCGAGACGGTAACGGAGAGTGCAACCATCGCGGTATCTCCCAGCCCTCGCAAGGTAGGTCGTCTGTGTCTGCTCAGCACATAGTCAAAGCCCGAACCACAGCAGTCGTGCTCGCCGGCGGCACCGGCCAGCGCGTGGGTCTGTCCATTCCCAAGCAGCTGCTGAAGATCGCAGGCAAGGCTGTCATCGAGCACACACTGTCGATCTTCCAGCAGGCCGACTCCATCGACGACGTCATCGTGCTGATGGCCCCGGGCTATGTGCCCGACATCGAGAAGATCGTCGCCAAGGCCGGGCTCACCAAGGTCACCAGGGTGATCGAGGGCGGCGCCACGCGCAACGAGACCACCGAGCGCGCCATCGAGGCGCTCGGCGAGGGCCTGGCCGAGGGCGAGGACCGCAACGTCCTCTTCCACGATGCCGTGCGCCCGCTGCTCTCGCAGCGCGTCATCAAGGACTGCGTCGACGCACTGGACCGCTACCAGGCGGTCGACGTCGCCATCCCGTCCGCGGACACGATCATCGTGACCCGCACCCACGGCGGCGACGGCGAGTTCATCACCGATGTGCCCGACCGCTCCCGGCTGCGCCGCGGCCAGACGCCGCAGGCCTTCAAGCTCTCCACGATCCGCCGGGCGTACGAGGTCGCCGCGGGGGACCCGAACTTCCAGGCGACCGACGACTGCTCGGTCGTGCTGAAGTACCTCCCCGACGTACCGATCTACGTCGTGGCGGGCGACGAGTACAACATGAAGGTGACCCAGCCGGTCGACGTCTTCATCGCGGACAAGCTCTTCCAGCTGGCCTCCACGGCCGTTCCGCAGCCGACCGACGACGCCGCCTACCGCGAGCTGCTCACCGGCAAGACCCTCGTCGTCTTCGGCGGCTCGTACGGCATCGGCGCGGACATCGCGACGCTCGCCGAGTCCTACGGTGCCACCGTCTACGCCCTGGGCCGCTCCACCACCGGTACGCACGTGGAGAACCCCGAGCACATCGACGACGCGCTCTCCAAGGCGTACGCCGACACCGGCCGGGTCGACTACGTGATCAACACCGCGGGCGTGCTCCGCATCGGCAAGCTCGCCGAGACGGACACCGCGACCATCCAGGAAGCGCTCAACGTCAACTACCTGGCGCCCGTGCAGATCGCCCGCGCCGCGTACAAGTACCTCGCCGAGACCAAGGGCCAGCTGCTGCTCTACACCTCCAGCAGTTACACCCGGGGCCGCGCGGAGTACAGCCTCTACTCGTCCACCAAGGCCGCCATGGTCAACCTCACCCAGGCGCTCTCGGACGAGTGGGCGGCCGACGGTGTGCGGGTGAACTGCGTGAACCCCGAGCGCACCGCCACCCCGATGCGCACCAAGGCGTTCGGCGCGGAGCCCGCGGGCACGCTGCTCTCCTCCGAGGCGGTGGCCAGGACCTCGCTCGACGTCCTGCTCTCCGAGATGACCGGCCATGTCATCGACGTACGCCAGCAGGACCCGACCCGGGGCGCCTCCGAAGCATCCGGATTCGAGCAGGCGCTTGCCGCTGTCCTGGACCGACAGGCCGATGTGTAATACTGCTTGACAATCGACTATTCGGACCCCTGCAGTCGCCATGTGCGCACCGCAGGGGTCCGAATTCGTGAAGCTCAGCCTTCACATTCCCCTTGTAAGGTAAAAAGTCGGCACCCTCGGGAGCGGTACTTCGTGATTTCGAAAGCCATGCGCTTGGCTCGGGTGGGCAGCGGTTCGGAGCTGGCCGCCGCGCTCCTGGTGGCTCTGGGGTTCCCGTGCATAATGCTCGCGGCAATAATCCCCAATCTCTGGTTCTTCGCCGCGGCCACCGCGGTCACCTATCTCGCGGACCGGTATCTGCACCACTGCGGCAGCTACCTGATCAACCGGCTCGCCGCCGTCCGGGCAGGGCTCTCGATCCGCTTCCTGGTCCGGCAGCTGCTCCTCATCCTGCTGCTGTCCCGCATGGGATACGGCGAGGAGACGCTCTTCTACGTGACGGTCGCCTGTCTGCTGGCCTTCTACGGACTCCAGGCCCCGCAGAGCGCGATGGTCACCCTTGTCCGGCTGCGCCGTAAGCTTCCGGTCGTCACCCGCAACATCGACCTGGCGTCGGTGCGGATAGCGGACGCCCCGCCGCAGAGCCTGATGAGCAGGCCCGCGGAGAAGATGCTGCACCTGGACGTCTTCTCGATGGTGGGTGTGCTGGTCGCGATCGAGACCGGCAAGGAGGCCTTCGCGTACATCGGTCTCGGCCTCACGCTCGTGCTCGCCGTCTGCTACCTCGTGGCGCTGCTGCCGTACGTCCGGCCGAGCCGGCTCGTACCGCCGGAGACCAAGGTCCTCAACGCGGTGGGCGACTGGCTAGCCGAGTACCGGCCGACCGTGCTGCTGTACTTCTCCGGTTCCAAGGACTCCGCCTACCAGGCCAACATGTGGCTGGAGACGATGGCCCAGCTCGGCGGGCGGCCGATGATCCTGCTGCGTGAGCGCAACATCGTGCCGCAGCTCGCCACCACCTCCGTGCCGGTGCTCTGTGTGCCCGGCGGTGTGCACCTGATGAACCTGGACCTCTCGTCGGTACGGGTCGCGCTCTACGCGGCCAATGTCGGCAAGAACATCCACCTGCTCCGGGTGCCGACCATGAAGCACGTCTTCATCGGCCACGGCGACAGCGACAAGATCGCCAGTGTCAACCCGTACAGCAAGGTCTACGACGAGGTGTGGACCGCGGGCCGGGCCGGCCGCGACCGTTACGCGCTGGCCGATGTCGGTGTCCGCGACGAGGACATCGTGGAGGTGGGCCGCCCGCAGCTGGCCACCATCCGTTCCTGGTCCGGCACGCAGAACAACCCGATCCCGACCGTGCTGTACGCGCCCACCTGGGAGGGCTGGGACGACAACCCGGGCAACACCTCCCTGCTGCTGGCCGGCGAGAACATCGTCAGGCGGCTGCTGGAGGCCGAGCAGCCGGTCCGGCTGCTGTACAAGCCGCACCCCTTCACCGGCACCCGCAGCGCCAAGGCCAAGGCGGTGCACCTGCGGATCACCGCGATGATCGAGCAGGCCGCCGCCCGGCGCGCCACCGACCCCCGCTGGGCCGAGCAGTCGGCCGCGCTCCAGGGCGAGCAGGCCGCGGCACGGGCCGAGCTGACCCGTATCGAGGCACGGCTGGCCGAGCTGGCCGGCGGCGGGCGCACCGCGCGGGACGAGGCGGAGCTGTCCCGCGACTCGCTGGCCGACCCGGCGCGCGAGGCCGAGACGGCGCGGCTCAAGGACGAGTGGAACGCGGCGTCCTGGCGTGCGCAGGGCTGGTGGGAGCACCGGGTCATCACCGGCGCCCAGATGCGGCTGTACGACTGCTTCAACGAGTCGGACGCCATGGTCTCGGACATCTCCAGCGTGGTGTCCGACTTCATCGCGAGCGGCAAGCCGTACGCGGTCACGGACTCGGCCGAACTGGGCGAGGACGAGTTCCGCCGGCAGAACACCGCGGTGCGCGCCGCGGTGATCCTGTCCAACTCGGCGGCCGAGCTGGATGCCCTGCTCGCCGCGGTGACGGACCCGGCCGCGGACACCCTGGCGGAGGCCAGGCGTGAGCTGAAGCAGTACCTCCTCGGCCCGGACGAGCCCACCTCGATCGTGCAGTTCGACAGGGCCGTGACGGCGCTCGCGGCCAAGTCCGACGCCCGGAATGCCGGAGTGGCGAAGAGCCTGGGCGAACCCGTGGGTGGCTAGAAGTCGACCATTTGCATTACCCGATCGCGTAAGGCCCGGCATACCCCGCAAAGGGTTGTGCCGGGCCTTTGTGATGAGTGTCACCATTTGGCCGCGTGGCGACAGGCAACCAACGGACCGGGGTGACTGTCTTCTGTTTGTGTGAACCAGACGCAAATTCCTGACGTGACCGTGGTTGTCGGCGCATATGAGGCGATGCCCTACCTCATCCGCTGTCTCGAATCGGTGGAAGCACAGACCATCGGTGCCGACCGGATCGAAATCGTCGCGGTCGACGACGGCTCCACCGACGGCACGGGCGAGTACCTGGAAGAATTCGCCGCGAGGTCGAAGGTCCCGACCAGAGTCATCAGGCAGAAGAACTCCGGTGGTCCCAGCGGGCCGCGCAATGTGGGTCTCGGCCTGGCCCGCGGCCGCTATGTGTTCTTCCTGGACGCCGACGACTACTTCGGCGACGAGGCCCTGGAGCGGATGGTGACCATGGCCGACCGGGCGGGCACCGACGTGGTGCTCGGCAAGGTGGTCGGCGTGAACCGGGGGGCGCCGAAGTCGATGTGGGGGGCCACCAAGGAACGTGTCGACGTCTACAACTCCAAGGTCATTTACACCCTGAGTGCGCAGAAGCTCTTCCGGCGTGAACTCCTGGAGCGGCTCTCCCTGAGATTCGACGAGAATCTCAAAACCGGAGAGGACGCCCTCTTCACGATGGAGACATATCTGCGCGGCGCCGGGGTCTCGGTGATCTCCAATTACGTCTGCTATTACCTGGTGGGCCGTGACGACGGGAAGCACGTCACGAAGAGCGGCACTTATGTATGGCGCTTCGACTCGATGCGCGCCATGATGGCGCTGATTCACCGGATCGAGCCCGCGGGTCCGAAACGGGATTTCCTGATGGTCCGGCCCTTCACGGTCGGGACGCTCCAGCAGTTCGGCCCTGTTGTGCTCAAGGATTCCGAGGAAGTCCGGCGGCACAAGATGGAACTCGCGGCTCCACTCATGGAGACGTACTGGAACGACGGCGTCGCCCGGCTGATCAAGGTGCCCGAGCGGCTGCGTCTCGCCTGTGTGGCGCAGGGCAGGATGGACCTGCTCATCGAGATGGTGCGGTACGTCCGGGCGAAGACGGTCCCGGACGTGGTCAAGTCGCGCGACGGCCGGAAGCTCTACCTCGCGTACCCGCACTTCCGCGACAAGTCGGCCCGTCTGGCCGATTCCAACTACGAGGTCACCGTGCCGGACTGGCACGACGGCAAGCGCATCGAAGCGCCGAAGGCCGTCGCCCCTCGGCCCTCGCTGTCCCGGCGGGTGGTCGGCAGGATGCGCCGTGACGTGCGGCGATGGAAGAAGCGGCTGAACGCGGCGTAACGTCCCTTCACCCGCCGGACGTACCACGGACGGGTCGGTCGGACGGATTCACCCGAAAACGCAGAGAGAGGGTCGGTAAGGTCGCTTGGACATCGCGCCCGCGACAGGACCGACAGATCACCTTGGGGACTGGTCACGTGAAGGCTCTCGTACTATCCGGAGGGGCCGGCACCCGCCTGCGTCCCATCACGCATACCTCGGCCAAACAGCTGGTGCCCGTGGCGAACAAGCCCGTGCTGTTCTACGGGCTGGAGGCCATCGCGGAAGCGGGCATCACCGAGGTCGGCATCATCGTGGGCGAGACCGCGCCCGAGATCCGCGAGGCGGTCGGCGACGGGTCCGCGCTCGGCATCGAGGTCACGTACATCCCGCAGGACGAGCCGCTCGGTCTCGCCCACGCGGTGCTGATCGCCCGCGATTTCCTGGGTGACGACGACTTCGTCATGTATCTCGGCGACAACTTCATCGTCGGTGGGATCACCGGTCTGGTGGAGGAGTTCCGCGCGGACAAGCCCGATGCGCAGATCCTGCTGACCCAGGTGCCCAACCCGACGTCCTTCGGCGTCGCCGAGCTCGACGCCGAAGGACGGGTCGCGGCGCTGGAGGAGAAGCCGAAGGTCCCCAAGAGCGATCTGGCGCTCGTCGGTGTCTACCTCTTCACCCCGGCCATCCACGAGGCCGTCCGCTCGATCGAGCCGTCCTGGCGCGGCGAGCTGGAGATCACGCACGCCATCCAGTGGCTGATCGACCAGCGGCGCGACGTGCGCTCCACCACGATCCACGGTTACTGGAAGGACACCGGCAACGTCACCGACATGCTGGAGGTCAACCGGACCGTCCTGGAGTCCGTCGAGCCGTTCCACGAGGACGCCGAGGTCGACGAGGACAGCGAGATCATCGGCCGGGTGCGGATCGAGGCGGGCGCCAAGGTCAGCGGCAGCCGCATCGTCGGCCCCGCGATCATCGGCGCCCGTTCGGTGATCAGCGGCGCGTACGTGGGCCCGTTCACCTCGGTCTCGGAGGACGTCCGCATCGAGGACAGCGAGATCGAGTACTCCATCGTCCTGCGGGGCGCCTCCATCGCCGGAGTCCGCCGCGTCGAGGCGTCGCTCATCGGCCGTGACGTCGAAGTGACCCCCGCGCCCCGATCCCCGTCCGCCCACCGACTTGTGCTCGGCGACCACAGCAAGGTGCAGATCTCTTCATGACCACCAACATCCTGGTGACCGGCGGCGCCGGTTTCATCGGCTCGCACTACGTCCGTACGGTGCTCGGCCCCGAGGGCCCCGGCGACATCGCCGTGACCGTGCTCGACAAGCTGACCTACGCGGGCAACCCGGCCAACCTGGACGAGGTGCGCGACCACCCCGGCTTCCGGTTCGTGCAGGGGGACATCTGCGATCCGGAGCTGGTCGCCAAGCTGATGGCCGAGCACGACCAGGTGGTGCACTTCGCCGCCGAGTCGCATGTGGACCGTTCCATCGACGGCGGCGCCGAGTTCGTCCGTACCAACGTCGTGGGCACCCACACGCTGATCCACGCCGCGTACCTGGCGGGCGTCAAGACCTTCGTGCACATCTCCACCGACGAGGTCTACGGCTCGATCGACGAGGGCTCCTGGCCCGAGACCCACCCGCTGGCGCCCAACTCGCCGTACTCCGCGGCCAAGGCCTCCAGCGACCTGATCGCGCTCTCGTACCACCGCACCCACGGCCTCGACGTGCGGGTGACCCGTTGCTCCAACAACTACGGGCACCACCACTTCCCCGAGAAGGTCATCCCGCTCTTCGTCACCAACCTGCTGGACGGCAGGACGGTCCCGCTCTACGGCGACGGCGCCAACGTCCGCGACTGGCTGCACATCGACGACCACGTCCAGGGCATCGAGCTCGTCCGCACCAAGGGCCGGGCCGGCGAGGTCTACAACATCGGCGGCGGCACCGAGCTCTCCAACAAGGAGCTCACCGGCCTGCTGCTGGACGCCTGCGGCGCCGACTGGGACACCAGCGTCACCTACGTCGAGGACCGCAAGGGCCACGACCGCCGTTACTCGGTCGACTGCACCAAGATCCACGAGGAGCTCGGCTACGAGCCCCGCAAGGACTTCCGTACCGGCCTCGCCGAGACCGTGCAGTGGTACCGCGACAACCGCGCCTGGTGGGAGCCGCTGAAGGACCGGGCCGCGCTGTGAGCGCCGTCTGGCTGGTCACCGGAGCCGCCGGGATGCTGGGCCAGGACGTCCTGGCCCGGCTCGCCGGTGAGGACGTCACCGCGGTCGCCGCGGACCGGGCGGCCGTGGACATCGCCGAGCCCGGGTCGGTGCGGGCGGCCTTCGAGAAGCACCGCCCGGCCGTCGTGGTGAACTGTGCCGCCTGGACCGCGGTCGACGACGCCGAGTCCCAGGAGGACGCCGCGCTGCGGGTCAACGGCACGGGCCCGGCGGTCCTCGCCGAGGCCTGCCGCGAGCACGGCGCCGTGCTCCTCCAGGTCTCCACGGACTACGTCTTCGCCGGGGACGGCGTCGAGCCGTACGCCGAGGACGGCCCGACCGGGCCGCGCGGCGCCTATGGCCGCACCAAGCTGGCCGGCGAACAGGCCGTGCTGAGCACCCTGCCGGAGACCGGCTACGTGGTCCGCACCGCCTGGCTGTACGGCGCGGGCGGCGGAAACTTCGTCCGTACGATGATCAAGCTGGAGGGCGTCAAGGACACCCTCGACGTGGTGGACGACCAGCGTGGCCAGCCCACCTGGACCGTCGATCTGGCCGACCGGCTGGTCCGGCTCGGGCAGGCCGCCCTCGCGGGCACCGCGCCCGCCGGTGTCTACCACGGCACCAGCGGCGGCGAGACGACCTGGTTCGGCTTCACCCGGGAGATCTTCCGGTTGCTCGGCGCCGATCCGGAGCGGGTCCGTCCCACGACCAGCGAGGCCTTCGTACGGCCGGCCCCCCGGCCCGCGTTCAGCGTGCTGGGCCACGACCGCTGGGCCGTGGCCGGTATCGAGCCGGTCAGGGAGTGGCGGGAGGCGCTGGCGGAAGCGTTCCCGGCGCTTGTCGCGGCGGAGCGACGATGATCATCGATTGATCATACGGGTGATCAGATCTCGTCAAATTCCAAAGATATTTGAAACACGGGTTTACATGGGGGAGAACGCTTACGACATAGTGCGGTCATAAGGTAACTTCGCCGGGAACCAGGCCAGTTGGTTTCAGCGAAGGGCTGCTCCACGTGAACCGCCACGACTTCCTACGTCATCTGCACCGCATCTACCGTCCCCGGAACTATCTGGAGATCGGGGTCAACGACGGCAGAAGCCTGGCCCTCTCGCGGGTTCCTTCCGTCGCCGTCGACCCCGCCTTCCGGGTCGTGACGGACATCAGCTGTGACGTCCACCTGGTCAAGGCGACGAGCGACGACTTCTTCGCCCGCAAGGACCCGCTGCTGCACCTGCGCAACGGCCGCAACCCGTTCCGCGCCCTCGCCCGCCGCGATCCGCTCAACCTCCTCGGCGGGGACCCCAAGCTGGAACTCGCCTTCATCGACGGCATGCACCTCTTCGAGTACGCCCTGCGCGACTTCATGAACGTGGAGAAGCACTCCCGCTGGTCGAGCGTGATCGTGCTGGACGACATGCTGCCGCGCGATGTCGACGAGGCGGCCCGCGACCGGCACACCAAGTTCTGGACCGGCGATGTGTACAAGGTGGTGCAGGTACTGCGCCGCTACCGCCCCGACCTGGTGGTCGTCGAGGTGGACACGGAACCGACCGGCGTGGTCGCCGTGTTCGGCGCCGACCCGGACAACGACATCCTGACGAACGCGTACGAAAAGATCATCGAGGAGTTCGTCGTACCCGATCCGCAGGACGTGCCCGAAGAGGTGCTGGTCCGCAAGAACGCGGTCCGGCCCGAGGCGCTGCTCCGCGCCGACTTCTGGCCGGCCCTGGCCCGCGCCCGCAACCTGCGCCGCCCGCGCTCCGCGTTCGCGCCGCTGCGCTCGCGCATCGAGGCCGTGACGGGCTGACCGGACCTTGACGACGCCGAAGCCCCCGTGATCCGTACCGACCACGGGGGCTTCGGCGTACCCGCCCGGGGACTCAGCCGCGGGCGCGCAGCTGCGCGTAGTACTCCTGGCACGCCGCGTACGAGGGCAGCAGGCCCTGCGCCTCGGCCTCGGCCAGCGAGGGCGCCGCGGCGTCCTTGTCGGAGAGCAGCGGGGTGATCCCCTGCGGCCACTCGATGCCCAGCTCGGGGTCGAGCGGGTTGATGCCGTGCTCGCGGCCCGGCGCGTAGCCCTCGGAGCACAGATAGGCGACCGAGGCGTCGTCCGTCAGTGCCATGAAGGCGTGCCCGAGGCCCTCCGCGAGGTAGACCGAGTGGTGGTCGGCGTCGTCGAGCCGGACGGCTTCCCACTGCTTGTACGTGGGGGAGCCGACCCGGATGTCCACGATGACGTCGAGCACCGCGCCGCGCACGCACTTGACGTACTTCGCCTGGCTCGGCGGCACATCGGCGAAGTGCACGCCGCGCAGCGTTCCCCGGCTGGAGACGGAGAAGTTGGCCTGCTCCAGCCGCAGCGTGTGCCCGACGGCCTCGCCGAGCTCCGACGCCTTGAACCACTCGTGGAAGCTGCCGCGGCTGTCCGGGAAGACCTTGGGCTCGTGCACCCAGGCCCCTGCGATGGAGAGCTGCCGCATGCGATCACGTCCTTGTCGTGTTGCTCGTTGCCGGTGTGTACGGGTGGAAAGGGTACGGAGACGCGGGGCGCGGGTCAGCCGGTGAACCGGGCGGCGAGCCGGCGCGCCCGCTTGCGGCTCTTGGCCGGAAGCCTGCGCACGAGGGGACCGCCGACAGCGCGCAGGGCGCGGCGCAGCATCGCCTTCCTGCGCCGGCCGGCGATCTCCCGCATGACCTCGGAGGGGATCGCGGGCAGGCTCGGGGAGACGGTGATCCGGCCGCCCCTGGCCACGGTGACGTCGCAGAGGTGGAGCGCGGGGTCCTTGTCGCCGTCCAGCCGGACCGCGAGCTTCCAGGCGCCGGGGGCGACGCCCGGGGCACGGCCGGGCACGGCGAGGTGGGCCCGGCCGTCGATGGGGCGCAGCCTGGTGCGCAGCTGGTGGGACGGCCCGTCCGAACCGTCCGCCGGGCTCAGGACCAGCGTGGTCTCCGAGGGTGCGGTGGCGGACGTGGTGAACAGATCCAGCCGCAGCTCGGTACGGCTGCCCGGGGAGCGCCGGACCGGACGGCCTTCGAGGTACTCGGCCAGTTTCTTGGCGCGGCGGGCGACATCGAGGGTGAGGTTGCTGTGCGGGTGGGTGAAGTACGGGATGACGGCGCGGGCCGGCGAGCCCAGCGAGGCGGGCACACAGGCGGCGTCCACCTCCGGGGCGCGGTCGGCGCCGAGCCGGGCCTTGCGGACCAGGCCGAGACCGCGCAGCGGCACCCAGACGTCCCAGAAGCCGCGTGACACCCGGCCGCGGCCCTTGACCGCCTCGGAGCCGATCTGGCCGCTGCCGTGCAGCACGACCTCGCAGATGTCGTCGCCGAGCTCCTCGACCCGGGTGGTGAAGCTCGCGGGGCAGGGCCACTCGACGGCGGTCTCGCGGTTGCGGAGCGACAGCTCGGCGGAGAAGCCGGAGATGTCGTCGGTGACGTCCAGGAGCTCGCCGTCCGGCAGCAGGCCCTCGGTGATGTCGGGGTGCAGGAAGTAACGCCCGTCCCGGCGCAGCAGCTTCAACGGGGCCCGGTCCTCGCCGTGCACGAGCCGGCCGCTGATGGTGAGGTCGATCCTGCCGTCCGGCCGCCAGGCGAACTCCTCCAGCCGGGCCGCCGCCTTGACCGACGCGGCGAAGCGGGACACCTGGACGAGGCCCTGGCGGTCGTTGTCGCGCAGCAGCGTGGAGCGCAGCCGGAGCACCGGGCCGAGTCCGTCGTGCACCCCGTCGTCCATGAAGTCGGCGGCCAGGCCCTGGACGGCGTCGCACATCTCGTCGAGGTACTCGGGGTCGTACTTGAGGACGGCGGGCTCGCTCAGCCGGCCGAGCATCTCGACGCGGTAGAAGCGGCGCAGCAGCTTGTCCCGGAACTCGCCGGGCTCGGTGTTGGCCACGACGACGTCGAGGACCTCACGGAGGTTGCCGTAGTAGCCGGACGGGATGATCTTCGCGGATCCGGCGTTCTGGCCGTCGTCCCGCCGGGAGTAGTAGTAGCAGGTGTAGCTGCCGAGGATCGAGACGACCTTGGCGGGGAAGTACGCCTGCATCATGTAGAGCTGGTCCTCCAGGCGGCGCTTGCCCTCGGGGTAGGCGATGCCGTTCTCGCGGAGGAACTCCGTACGGAACATCTTGTGCGGCGTGAGGCTGTCGTACAGGGGTGCGTCCTGCAGGGTGCACTTCTCGCGGTTCTTCTTGAACACGCCTTGCGGGACGCCGCGGAAGTTGCTCGCCACCTTGCCGATGACGATGTCCGAACCGTTGCGGTTGCCCATGTCGTACAACTGCTCCAGGGCGCCGGACGCGAGGTAGTCGTCCTGGTCGACGAACTGGACGTACTCGCCCTTCGCCTCGTCCACACCGATGTTGCGGGGCTTTCCGGGCCAGCCGGAATTCGGGATGGTGATGACACGGAAATGCGGGTGCTCGCCGGCCAGCTTCTCCAGTCGCTCACACGTGTCGTCCGTCGAGCCGTCGTTGACGAAGAGAACTTCGAACTCCCTTGCGGGGAGGGTCTGTCGCAGCAGCGAGTCGATGCAGGGGTCGATGTACTTGCCCGGGTTGTATACAGGAATGACGACACTTACTTTGACTGGCATTGCTGCTGTCCCATGTCTGTTGGAAGTCCCTCTGGCCTGCGGCGGATACGGGGCCTGAACCGCTGGGAACGGGCATTCAGGAAGCCACCCGCCGCACCCTATCGGCTAGTAGATGGTCCAGGCGTCCCGTTGGTTTCCTATACCGCCTGAGCGTGATTCTGCCGACAGTATGCGGAAACCGCCCGGGGATCCGCAGGCCATTCGGTATCTGCGCGGGGGCGGCCGGCGAGCGGAGGGCGGAACTCCGCAGCGGTCCAGAGGGCGGAACGCACGGGCGCCGGATCCGCCGCTCGCGTAGATTGCGAGGTCCGGCGAGGCCGAGTCATTGGGGATGTACGTGTCAGGGGCAAGGCAGGGCGTCACAGAGGCCCGCAGGATCGTGGTCAAGGTCGGTTCCTCATCCCTCACCACCGCGGCGGGCGGCCTCGACGCGGACCGTGTCGACGCGCTCGTCGACGTGCTGGCCAAGGTGCGCAGCGGCGGGGAGCGCGAGATCGTGCTCGTCTCCAGCGGTGCCATCGCGGCCGGGCTCGCCCCGCTCGGACTGCTGCGCCGGCCCAAGGACCTGGCCAGGCAGCAGGCCGCCGCCAGCGTCGGCCAGGGACTGCTCGTCGCCCGCTACACCGCCTCCTTCGCACGGTACGGCGTACGCGTCGGCCAGGTGCTGCTCACCGGCAACGACACCAGCCGCCGTGCCCACTACCGCAACGCCTGCCGCACCCTCGACCAGCTCCTGGACATGGGCGCGCTCCCGGTCGTCAACGAGAACGACACCGTCGCCACGGACGAGATCCGCTTCGGCGACAACGACCGGCTCGCCGCGCTCGTCGCCCATCTCGTCCGCGCGGACCTGCTGGTCCTCCTCTCGGACGTGGACGGCCTCTACGACGGCGACCCCAGCACCCCGGGCACCTCGCGGGTCGCCGAGGTGACCGGCCCCGAGGACCTCGCGGGCGTCACCATCGGCAGCGCCGGGAAGGCGGGCGTCGGCACCGGCGGCATGGTCACCAAGGTCGAGGCCGCCCGGATCGCCACGGCCGCCGGGGTCCCCGTCGTCCTCACCTCGGCGAGCCGGGCCGCCGACGCCCTGGCCGGACGCGACACCGGCACGTACTTCCACCGCACCGGACGCCGCTCGGCGGACCGGCTGCTCTGGCTCGCCCACGCCTCCACCCCGCAGGGCTCACTGACCCTGGACGACGGGGCCGTGCGGGCGGTCGTCGAACGCCACAGCTCGCTGCTGCCCGCCGGAATCGCCTCGGTCGAGGGCGAGTTCACCGCCGGTGACCCGGTGGAACTGCGCGACCTCGAAGGCCGGCCCGTGGCCCGCGGACTCGTCAACTTCGACGCCAAGGAGATCCCTCAGCTGCTCGGCCGCTCCACCCGGGACCTGGCGCGGGAGCTCGGTCCGGCCTACGAGCGCGAGGTCGTACACAGGGACGATCTGGTCGTACTGCACTCCTGACAAACCCCTGAAAGGGCTGAAAGTCCAGTATCGGGGCAGAGACCTTCACGAAAACCGCCCCATCCCCGGCTGCGGACTGGTCAACTTTGTACCGGGGAAACAGCGGGGACAGCACAGTAAACGCATTCACAGGAGGCCGCCGGTGAGACGAGCGCGCCCGGGGGCGCCGCCCCGAGGAACGGGTGGCCGGGCCCTGACCAGCGTCGGAGCAGGTGCCGACTTCGACGGGAGCCGGACCACGGACAGAGGGGACGGCCGGACCACCCGGCCCGAGCAGACGGTGGTGAAGGAGGAACGCACCCCGTCGAAGCTGTGGCACATCACTCTCAGCGTCTCGGGAGCGGCCATTCCCCTGAAGGAGGTCAGACGCGGGCTGGAACAGCTCGCGCACGACCATCCCTTCCTGCTGACCAGCCGGTACGCCAACGACCACGCGGAGATCCGCTACTGGGAAGAGGCCCGGGATCTGCACGACGCGGCGGCCGTCGCGTTGCGGCTGTGGGGCGAACACCGCTCCACAGCCAAGCTGCCGCCCTGGAAGATCGTCGGCCTGGAGGTCATCGACCGCGAGACGTACCACCAGCGCGTCGCCGAGGGGTACGGGCCGCCCCCGGCCGCCCCGGTCGGAGTGCATCCGTACTGAGCGGGGACCGGCTTACGGGGCGGTCGTTCCGCGTCGACGGCCGGCCCGCGTGCGCGGTGGTTTCCGGAGGCCCGGTCGTCTCGCATCACGGGATAAGCGACGGATGCCCGCAGTGTGCGCACTACCCTGCGGGCATGACCACGCTCTCGCCGTACGACAACATGTCCCCGGTCGCCCAGGCCGCCTACCGGGCACGCTCCGCCGCCGCCGACATCGCGCCGCTGCCGCGCGCGGCGAAGGACGACGCACTGCTGGCGATCGCGGACGCGCTGGAGGTGCGGACGAGCGAGATCGTCACGGCCAACGCCGAGGACGTCGCCCGCGCCCGTGAGGCCGGGACCAGCGAGTCGATCATCGACCGGCTCACCCTCACCCCGGAGCGGATCCGCGCCATCGCCGCCGATGTGCGGGACGTGGCGGCGCTGCCCGACCCGGTCGGGGAGGTCGTCCGCGGCTCGACCCTGCCCAACGGCATCGACCTGCGACAGGTCCGGGTGCCGCTCGGCGTGGTCGGGATCATCTACGAGGCCCGGCCCAATGTGACGGTCGACGCCGCCGCCCTCTGCCTGAAGTCGGGCAACGCCGTCCTGCTGCGCGGCTCGTCCTCCGCGTACTCCTCCAATGTCGCGCTCGCGCGGGTGCTGCGCGACGCGGTGGGCGGCTCCGGGCTCCCGGCCGACGCGGTGCAACTGGTCCCGGGCGAGAACCGGGACTCCGTACGGGAACTGATGCGGGCCCGCGGCCTCGTCGACGTCCTCATCCCGCGCGGCGGCGCCTCGCTGATCCGCACGGTGGTCGAGGAGTCCACCGTGCCGGTCATCGAGACCGGCACCGGCAACTGCCATGTCTACGTGGACGCGCAGACCGACCTCGACATGGCCGTGGACATCCTGATCAACTCCAAGGCGCAGCGCCCGAGCGTCTGCAACGCGGCCGAGACGCTCCTGGTCCACCAGGACGTCGCCGCGCGGTTCCTGCCGCGCGCCCTGGACGCACTGGCCGACGCGGGCGTCACCGTGCACGGCGACGAGCGGGTGCTCGCGTACGCCGAGGGCTCCAAGGCCACCGTGGTGGAGGCGACGCCGGAGGACTGGGAGACCGAGTACCTCTCCTACGACATCGCCGCGGCCGTCGTGGATTCGCTGGACGCGGCCGTCGCGCACATCCGTCTCTGGTCCTCCGGCCACACCGAGGCGATCGTGACCACCTCCCAGGCCGCGGCGCGCCGCTTCACCCAGCTGGTGGACTCCACCACGGTGGCCGTGAACGCGTCCACCCGCTTCACCGACGGCGGCCAGTTCGGCTTCGGCGCCGAGATCGGCATCTCCACGCAGAAGCTGCACGCCAGGGGCCCGATGGGGCTGCCGGAGCTCACCTCGACGAAGTACATCGTCACGGGCGACGGCCATGTGCGGTGACCTTCCGGGTCCGGTGAATGTTGCGGGCTCCCTGCCCAGAACGACCCGGCGGGGCTAGTCTGAAGCCGTGCCGGACGACGTGGGGGGCAGGCCGTTCCCGGACGGCTGGGAGCCCGACGACGACCGCGGGGGCGCGGACGAGGACTTCGCCTCCGTGGTGTTCGACGAGGACTTCGTCCGGGCCGCCGAGATCCATGAGCCGACCGCCGTCGAGCGGCTGCTGGCAGCCGCCCAGGCGCGCGCCGAGGCCGAGGCGTCCCTGGCGTCGGCAGGCGGCGGCCCCCTGGACGACGACCTCTACGACGAGGGGTACGGCCCCGGCGTGTACGGGCGCGAGAGCGCCTACGGCGACCCGCTGGACCCCGAGGGCGAGGCGTACGGCAGCGGCCCCTACGGGCGCCACGGCGGCGCTCTGTGGCCCTACCGGGGTGCGGCGCGCTGGCATCGGCCGGTGGCCTGGCTGCTCGCCGTGCTGATGGGCATCGGCATGGTCGCGCTGGCCTTCAGCGCCGTCTACCGCAACACCTCGGGCAACAGCCGCCAGGAGCCCGTCCCGCCGCCCGCCACGACGGGCGTGGACAGCGGTGTGGACGGTGTCCCCGGCTCCGTCCCGGGCGCCACTCCACCGGCCGCCACGCGCTATCCGCGCCCCACGGTGTCCTCGATCCCCCGCACGGACTGAGAGGCGGGCCCGGCCGGGCCCGCCGGGCTCCGGCGGACTGAGGCGGAGTTCCCGGCCGGTGCTGCTGCCGCTGCTCTCCCGCACCCCCGGCCGGTGCTCCCGCGGCTCTCCCGTGGTTCTCCCGCAGTTCTCTCGCGGCTGGGCGTTTACCCCGGTCGTAATCGACCTACTCTGAAGGTATGACCCCTCTCGCGAGGGGGCTTCTCACTCGTCCGTACATGCGCAGTCGTGCGACGTCATACGAACTCATGACGGGCAGGCCCTGTCCGAAGCCATTCGGCCGAAGCAGAGCGAAGCGTTTCGGCCCCGGTCGGTGACGTGGAGTCGGGAGAAGTCATGGCAGACCGCGGAGAACCACCAGAAGGTCCGCCCGGGAGTCCGACGGGCGGCAGCGAGGACGAGTACCGGTCACTCGTCTTCGACGAGTCGTTCGTGCGGGCTGCCCGGTTGCAGGAATTCTCCGCGCAGGAGCGCATGGAGGACCACGCCCCTGCCGTACGCAGCCTGCCGGCCCGGCACTGGCGCACTGGATCCAGGGCCGCCATCGCCCTGATGCTCCTGATCGCCCTGGCCTTCGGGACGGCCGTGTTCATGGGCCTGCGCCACCCCTACCAGGCGCCCGTCGGCAGACGGGCCGAGCCGCTGACGTCGACCGTCGTGCCCCTGGCGCCCCTGGGCGCCGTACCGGGCGGAACCCCTGAGGCGCTGCTCGCCAAGAGCCCCGCCGCACAGTTCGGAAAAGGTGCCGCAGGCATCAATCTGCCGGCGATCCGGCGGACGGACGACTTCTCGGACAGCCAGGTGGCGAGCGCCCTGACCACGGTCAAGGACTATCTGGTGGCCTCCTCGCTCGACCCCGATGTGCTCACCGGCGCCACGGCGCGCCCGGTGGAACTGCTGCTGGACCCGGACCAGACGGCCCAGTTCGAGCGCAGCATGAACCGGTCGCAGGACGACGGGGAGCACGCCGTGGCCGGGTGGCTGGTGCGGTTCGACCCGGCGAAGGTGGCGCTGGCCGGGTCGGACATCAGGGCCCGGGGCACTCTGAGCTACAGGGAGGAGGGGTCCGACACGCTGGAGGTGGTGTCGGACCACACCTTCACCTATGTGCTCCGCCCCGCCGCCGCGGGCCCCCAACAGACGGGCGGTGACTCGCTCTTCACCGTACGGCGCGAGATGCACTTCCGCTTCGACCGCGAGGACCTGCGGCTGCACCGGCTGGAGGTGCGCACCAGTTACGTCCAGGCCGGACCGCAGTCGTGCCCGGCGGACACCACCGGTGCGCTGCGGCCCCTGCTCGCCGGGCAGCGCGCCGTGTCCCGCGGCCCCACGGGGACCGACCCGTACGCGACGGGACGGCCCACGGCCGCCCTCTGCGGGACCCTGGCGGTCAGCTCCCCGCAGGCCCCGACCCGCTCCCCGGCCCCTCCTCCGGGTCCCGAGGCTCCTCCGGCCTCGCAGAGTCCGTGGAGCCGTCCGTAGTGCCGCCCTTGCCGGCCGGGCTCCCGCCCTGGCCGGTGAACTTGTCGCGGAGCTTGCCGCCCAGGTCCCCGGCGCCCCCCGCTATGTCGCCGACCAGCTTCATCAGCGGATCCTTGCTGGAGCGCACCGTGTCCGCGTAGTGGGCCGCGGACTCCCGGAAGGAGTCGGTCACCGAGGTGTCCTTGTCCTCGTCGCGTCGCGGGTAGTGGCCGTCCATGATCCGCTGGTAGTCGCGGGTCTCGGACCACTTCTTCAGCTCGGCCGCGCGCACCGTGGTGAACGGGTGCGAGCGGGGCAGCAGATTGAGGATCTTGAGCACCGAGTCGCGCAGATCGCCGCCCTTCTCGTACTCGTCGGCCTGGGCGAGGAAGGCGTCCACGTTCATCTCGTGCAGGTGATTGCCGCCCGCGATCTTCATCAGACCGCGCATCGAGGCCTGAAGGTCCTGGCCGACGAGCAGCCCGGCCCGGTCGGCCGACAGCTCGGACTTGCGGAACCACTCGCGCAGTGCCGTCACGATCGCCATGATCGCCACGTTGCCGAGCGGGATCCAGGCGACCTTCAGCGCGATATTGGTGAGGAACAACAGGATCGTGCGGTACACCGCGTGGCCGGAGAGCGCGTGACCCACCTCGTGGCCGATGACGGCCCGCATCTCCTCCTCGTCGAGCAGCTCCACCAGCCCCGTCGTCACCACGATGATCGGCTCGTCGAGGCCGATGCACATGGCGTTGGGCTGCGGGTCCTGGTTGACGTACATCGGCGGGACCTTCTCCAGGTCCAGGATGTAACAGGCGTCCCGAAGCATGTCGTTGAGATGGGTGAACTGGGCGTCGCTCACCCGGACGGAGTCGGAGAGGAAGAGCAGTCGGAGACTGCGCTCGGGCAGCAGACCGCTCAGTGTCTTGAAGACCGTGTCGAAACCGGTCAGCTTGCGCAGGGCCACCAGGGCCGAGCGGTCCGCCGGGTGTTCGTAGGCCCGGGACGAGATGCCCGCGAAACGCCTGCGCTGCCTGCTCGGCACGTTCTCGTGGCTCTCGTGGCTGCGTTCGGTCATGAATGGGCCCCCTGTTCGTACGAGATTTCGCTCGCCCCCCTGACAATCCCCAGCGTAGGTGCTGGGGCTACGGTGTGCGGGGGGCTGTGGATAACTGAGGAGACGCCCGACATGCCGCACACCGTTGCTCTGCTCGCCGCCGCGTCCGGGGAGCAGGGGCCCGGCAACACGCTTCGCATCGTGCTGCTCGCCTCGCTCGTCGGAGCCGCACTGCTGGCCTGGTTCCTGCTCCGCGGATACCGCAACGACGACAAGAACGACTGAGTCGGCGTGAGCGTGCCCGGGACGCACGCATACGATGTGCGCGACGTCTTCCTTCCGACTCCCGATCGATAGGTCCTGCCGAAGATGAGCCTCACGAGCACCGCGCACCAGCTGGTCACCCTCGCCTCCGAGGGCGGCGAGCACGGTGGCAACCACGAAAGCCTCAGCCCGTATCTGACCGGAGGCGGTGCGTTCGTCGTGCTGCTGCTCCTGCTCTGGATCACCACTCGCTTCAACCGCGACCGCTGAGGCAAAGGCGTACAGCTGTGCCAGTAGGCTCTGCACGCATGGGAGAGCAGGAAGTGCCTACCGGCAGCGGAAAGCGCCGACTCGGCGTGATGGGCGGGACGTTTGACCCGATTCATCATGGACACCTGGTGGCGGCCAGCGAAGTGGCCGCCCAGTTCCACCTCGACGAGGTGATCTTCGTACCGACCGGGCAGCCGTGGCAGAAGAGCCACAAGCATGTCTCCCCGGCCGAGGACCGTTATCTGATGACGGTCATCGCGACGGCGTCCAACCCCCAGTTCTCGGTCAGCCGGAGCGACATCGACCGCAACGGACCCACGTACACCATCGATACGCTGCGGGACCTGCGCGCGATCCACGGCGACGCGGACCTCTTCTTCATCACCGGTGCCGACGCGCTCTCCCAGATCCTCACCTGGCGGGACGCCGACGAACTGTTCTCGCTCTCCCACTTCATCGGTGTGACACGGCCGGGGCATGTCCTCACGGACGCCGGGCTGCCGGAAGGCGGGGTCTCCCTCGTGGAGGTACCCGCGCTCGCGATCTCGTCGACGGACTGCCGTGAGAGGGTCGCGCAGGGGGACCCGGTCTGGTACTTGGTGCCGGACGGTGTGGTCCGCTACATCGACAAACGCCAGCTGTACCGCGGCGAATGAGCGACGCAGAGGGGCACCGGTGAACGACCGACAGAACCCGTACGATCCGTACTACCAGCAGCCGCAGATCATCGGCTACGACGAGTACGGGCAGCCGGTGTACCAGCAGCCGCAGCACGCACAGCCGCAGGCCTACGACCCGTACGCGCCTCAGCAGCCGCAGCAGGCCCAGCAGACTCACCAGCAGCCGCAGCAGGCCGATCAGGGGTACGGCTACGACCCGTACGCCCAACCCCAGCAGCCTCAGCCGCAGGCGTACGACCCGTACGCGCCGCAGCAACCGCCCCAGCAGTCCCCGCAGCAGGCGTACGGCGGCTATGAGGGCTATGGCTACGACACCGGCCGGCAGCCCGCCGCGGTCGACACCACCCAGCAGTGGAACATCCCGCAGCAGGCGGCCGCGCAGCCGTCCCCGCCCGCACCCGCTCCGGCCCCGCCGGAACCCGAGCCGGCACCCGCGCCCGAGCCCGGCTCCGGCGCGGAGCCGGACGCGGCCGTCCCCGGGCAGCGCCGCTCCGACCGCGACTACCGCACCGAGCAGTTCTCCTTCATCGAGGAGCCCGACGAGGACTCCGAAGACGTCATCGACTGGCTGAAGTTCACCGAGAGCCGCAGCGAGCGGCGCGAGGAGGCACGGCGTCGCGGGCGCAACCGCATGGTCGCGCTCATAGTCGTGGTGGCCCTGGTCGTGGTCGGCGGCGTCGGCTACCTCTGGTCCGCCGGAAAGATCCCGGGCCTGTCCGGATCGGACAAGGACAGCACGGCATCGACGGGCCCGCAGAAGCGGGACGTCATCGTGGTCCACCTGCGTGACACCAAGAAGGGCGGCACCTCGACGGCGCTGCTCGTCGACAATGTGACGACCAAAAAGGGCACCACGATCCTGCTCCCCAACTCGCTCGCGGTCGCCGACGACGACGGCGTCACGACCACCCTCGGCAAGTCCGTCAAGGACGACGGCACCTCCGGCACCCGCGACTCCCTCAGCACCCTGCTCGGCACCGGCATCAGCGGCACATGGCGGCTCGACACCCCGTACCTGGAGACCCTGGTCGATCTGGTCGGCAACATCGAGGTCGACACCGACACCGATGTACCGGACACGAAGAAGGGCGCCTCCCCTCTGGTGAAGAAGGGCGAGGCGCAGACCCTGAGCGGTCGGATGGCCGTCGCGTACGCCACCTACCAGGGGCCGGGCGAGGCCGAGACGAAGCAGCTCACGCGGTTCGGGGAGGTCGTGCGGGGCGTTCTGCGGAAGATCTCGGACGACCCGAAGGCCGCCACGGTCACCGTGCAGACGCTGGCGCAGATCCTCGACCCCTCGCTCCCCGAGAAGGACCTGGGGGCCTCCCTGGCGAAGCTCGCCCAGCACGCCAAGGTCGGCGACTACAAGACGGCGCTGCTGCCGGTGCAGGCCGACGGATCGCTCACCGACGAGGCCACCGAGAGCGTCGTCAAGGACATCCTGGGCGGCACGGTCAAGGCTCCGGCCGCGGACGCGGCGGTACGGGTCGGCATCAAGAACGCCACCGGGAACCCGGACAGCACGCAGTCCGCACAGATCAAGCTGATCAACGGCGGCTACGACTTCGTCGGCGGTGCGACGGCCGGGACCGCGTCACTGTCCGAGGTCCTCTACAAGACCGCGGCGGACAAGGAGAAGGCGACGCAGGTCGCCAAGACCCTGGGGCTGCCGACGGACGCGGTGAAGCAGGGCAAGCCCGCCGCGAACGTGGACGTGTCCGTCCTGCTCGGCCAGGACTACAAGATCAAATGACCCGCACCCGGCCGCCCGGATGATGTCGATCCGGCCCGGGAACAATCGCTGCGTGGGCTGTCGGCGGTCCGTGAGACCCTAGAGGTCGATCTGACCGCCGACGAAAGCCTGCATGTGACCGCCACGGACCGCTCCATCGAGCTCATCAACGCCGCCGCCCAGGCGGCCGCCGACCGGCTCGCGCACGACATCATCGCGTACGACGTCAGCGACGTGCTGTCGATCACCGACGCCTTCCTGCTGGCCTCGGCCCCCAACGACCGCCAGGTCAAGTCGATCGTCGACGAGATCGAGGAGCGGCTCCAGAAGGAGCTCGGCGCCAAGCCGGTACGCCGCGAGGGCGACCGCGACGCCCGCTGGATCCTCCTCGACTACGTCGACATCGTCATCCACGTCCAGCACAGCGAGGAGCGTGTCTTCTACGCGCTGGAGCGCCTGTGGAAGGACTGCCCCGAGATCCCGCTTCCCGAGGACGCCGTCAAGACCCGGGGCAAGGCCGAGGAGCACGCCCGGCTGACCGGCAGCACGGAAGGTGAGCAGAGCTGAACGGCAGCGGAAGCGGCAGGGGCCGCAGGATCGTCCTCTGGCGCCACGGCCAGACGGCATGGAATCTGGAGCGCAGGTTCCAGGGTTCCACGGACATCGCGCTCACCGAGGCCGGAGTCGGACAGGCCCAGCGGTCCGCCCGGCTGCTTGCCTCGCTGAAGCCGGATGCGATCGTCGCCTCCGATCTCCAGCGGGCCGCGGCCACCGCCGCCGAGCTCGCCGCGATCACCGGCCTCGAAGTCGCGCACGACGCGGGACTGCGGGAGACGTACGCGGGTGCCTGGCAGGGCCTCACCCACGAGGAGATCCTCGGGCAGTACGGCGAGCAGTACGCCGCGTGGAAGCGGGGCGAGGCCGTGCGCCGCGGCGGCGGCGAGCTGGAGACCGAGGTGGCCGACCGGGCCGCCCCGGTCGTGCTCGGCCACGCCGACAAGCTGCCCGAGAACGGCACGCTCGTCGTGGTCAGCCACGGCGGCACCATCCGCACCACCATCGGCCGGCTGCTGGGCCTGGAGGCGCACCACTGGGAAGGGCTCGGCGGGCTCTCCAACTGCTGCTGGTCGGTGCTGGGCGAGGGTGCGCGGGGCTGGCGCCTGCTGGAGCACAACGCCGGCACGCTGCCCGAAGCGGTGCTCGGCGACGACACCTGAGGGCCGTCCCGGGGCTCCCGGTCGGACGGGGCCCAGGGCCCCTCGGCCGGATTTCGCTTTCTGGCAGGTCACAGGCTAAAGTTCTTCTTGTTCGCAGCGCGGAAACGCAGAGAAACACAGCGAACAGCGGGGCTATAGCTCAGTTGGTAGAGCGCCTGCATGGCATGCAGGAGGTCAGGAGTTCAATTCTCCTTAGCTCCACAGTCAAGATCCCGTCCCCGGCAGGGGGCGGGATCTTCGCGTTCATCCCTCCCGGCGCCGCCGCAACGCGGCGACCCGCTCCCCGCTCTTCCCGTCGGCCGGGGTGTACGCCACGATCCGGCACTCCGGCAGTCCGTTGACGGACAGCGACACCGAGGTCATCCGTATCTCCCCGGCCACCGCCCAGTGCCGGAAGGTCTTCACCCGAGGGCCGGGCGGGGCGACGTCCCCGCTGCGCCACAGCTCGGCGAAGTACGGGCTGGCGGTCGAGAGCTGTTCGACGAACGACTCCCAGGCCGGCTCGCCCGTATGGCGCCCGTACACGCCCCGCAGCGTCGCCACCATGATCGGCAGCTCCTGCGCCCGGTGGACGACGGGACAGGCCTCCTCGGACACGGTGAACAGCGTCCACAGCACATTGCGTATCCCCGTTCCCACCATGTCGGGGACGGCGAACAGATCGCGATAGGCGGGGTTGGTGGCCAGGATGTCGTATCTGGCGTTGTAGACCACGGCGGGGTGCGGATCGAGCGCGTCGATGATGCCCTGGATCTCCGGCCCCACCTCGATGGCGTCGGACTGTCTGCCGGGTGCGCAGGCCACCTCCGCCAGGTGGTAGAGGTGTTCGCGCTCCGACGCGTCCAGCCGGAGCGTGCGCGCCACGGCGTCCAGCACCTGTGGCGACGCGTTGATCGGACGGCCCTGCTCCAGCCAGGTGTACCAGGTGACGCCGACGCCGGAGAGCTGCGCGACCTCCTCGCGGCGCAGGCCCGGGGTGCGGCGGCGCAGCCCCGGTGCCATGCCCACGTCGGCGGGTGTCACCCGTGCCCGGCGATTGCGCAGAAAGGCCGCGAGCTCCGGACGCCGCCGGTGCCGGCCTGCCGCAGGTGCCGCCTGATGTGTCGTCACCGCTGTCACACCCCCATGCTCCGTGACCCGCCGGGGAGTTGCCAGGTGCTGTCGGTACCAGCATCAGCGGGCTCTCGTTACCCGTATGCGGCCGGGGCCAGGCTCGATGTCATGACGACGGCCTACGAAGCAACTCCTCGTTCCGCAACCAGTAAAGACTCCATCACTGACAACCGCCCCGGGCGCGTGCTCGCCCTGGTGCTGGCGGCTCAGTTCATGGCCCTGCTCGACATCTTCATCGTCAATGTCGCCGCCCCGACGATCCGGAGCGAACTCGGTGCCTCCGGAGCCGGGTTGCAGCTCGTCGTGGCCGGCTACACCATCACGTACGCGGTGCTGCTCATCACCGGCGCGCGGCTCGGCGACCTGTTCGGACACGGCCGGGCCCACCTGGCCGGGCTCGGCGTCTTCACCGTCGCCTCGCTCGCCTGCGGACTCGCCGCGGGGACCGGGCAGTTGATCGCCTTCCGGCTGGTGCAGGGCGGTGCCGCGGCGGTGATGATCCCGCAGGTGCTCAGCCTCATCCAGCGCCACTTCACCGGCGAGGCACGGGTCCGGGCGCTCGGCGCCTACAGCGCGGTGCTCGCCGTCGGGGCGGCGGCCGGGCAGGTGGTCGGCGGGGTGCTGGTCAGCGCCGATCTGTTCGGCGCGGGCTGGCGGCCGGTCTTCCTGGTGAACGTGCCGATCGGGCTCGTCCTGCTGGTGCTCGGCATCCGGGTCCTGCCGCGCGAGCCGCGTGACGCGCCCGGCAGGGTCCAGGCACGCGCCCGCGGGCTCGACCTGCCGGGAATGGCGCTGCTCGCCGCCGCCGTCACCCTGCTCGCCGTCCCCCTGGTGCTCGGGCAGGAGCTGGGCCGGCCGTTCTGGTCCCGGGTCTGTCCGGCCGTCTCCGCGGTGTTCTTCGCCGGTTTCGCCGGATACGAGTCACGGCTGGCCGCGCGCGGTGGTGCGCCCCTGATCGCGCCCCGGGTGCTGCGCGTTCCCGGCATCGCCCGAGCCGCGCTCCGCATTCTTCTGGTGATGGCGATCAACGCGGGCTTCCTTTTCGCGATGACCTTGCACGTCCAGGGCGGCCTGGGCCACTCGCCGCTGCGCGCGGGGCTGATGTTCGCGCCGACCGCGCTGGTGTTCGGCGTGACCGGACTGACCTGGCGACGGTGGCCGACGGCTCTCCAAGGGGTCCTGGTGCCGGGCGGGTTCGTGCTCGTGGCGGCCGCCTCCCTGGCGGTCGGGCTGCTGTTGCGCGACGGCGGCGACGGCGGACCCGCGCTGTACGCCGCCTTCGTGGTGATGGGCGTCGGGTTGGCGCTGGGCTTCAGCCCCACCCTCACGAGGGCGCTGGCGGACGTACGTCCCAAGGACGCGGCCGACGCGAGCGGCGTACTGGTGACGGTCACCCAGCTCGGTCAGCTGACCGGGGTCGCCGCGTTCGGCACGCTCTACCTCAACCGCCTTGATGCGCAAGGGGCGCAGGGGTCGGGGCAGGCGTTGTGGGTGTGCGCCCTCGCGCTCTCCGTAGCCGCCGCGGCAGGGGTCGCGGCGGGTCTCGTACGGCGTCGGTGAGCGGCCGGAACTCCGGCGGGCTTCCCCTCTTGCGGGGTCATGGCAGAATCGGAGCGCCGGAGGGGGCGACGGACCGAACGGGAGGAGCGCGATGCCTGCGAGCCGCCACGAGGTCGCGGACCTGCCCCTTGTTCCCGGATTCCCCGCAACTCACGGCCAAAGCCGGAGCTGACCCATGGGTGCACACAGGCGGAAATGCGACTGGTGCGGCAGTGGCACGCCCATCGTCAGGGACATGGATCCGATCAATCCGGACTACCAGTACTGGTGCGAGGAGTGCGCGCGGGCGCTGATCATAAAGGGCGACCCGATCGAGACGTACCGGGAGCTGGAGGGGGAGCCGATCTACGGCCGGCTGCTGGAGGAGCACTGCACACTCAAGCGCTTCTACTCCTTCGCCACGGCCTGACCCCCTCCGGCGCCGGTGCGGTCGGTCACCGTCGCGATGCCGCAGAATCGGTCAAATCGGTACGGCCGGGAATCGATTTGGTGGACCGGCGGGGTCACCGGTAATGTTCTCGATGTCGCCAGGGAGACCGGGCGGAAAACAGCACGGGGCTATAGCTCAGTTGGTAGAGCGCCTGCATGGCATGCAGGAGGTCAGGAGTTCAATTCTCCTTAGCTCCACAGTGAAGAACGGGAAGCGGGTCATCCACACAGGGTGACCCGCTTCCCGTTCTGTGCGGGTACGCCGGTTCCCCTGGCCCGCCGCCGTCCCACCTGCGGAAAGGCCGGAAGGGCGCCGTACGGCCACTTCCGTGACCCTGTCGTGGTCCGGTCTCGCCCGGACCGGTTCCGGGCCCGTGCGGTACCCTGACGCCATGCGTGCCGTACGCCTTCTGCTTAGCGAGCCGCGCTGATCAGTCCCGACCGGTGAGAATGCCTGGTCGGAATCGGCGCGGCGTCCCCTCCTGTGCGAGGGGATTTTTCGTTTCCGTAGACGCGTGTCCGTAGACATGGGCGCCGGCAGATGACGATCGATGGAGCTTTGAGGATCATGAGCGAGACGAATTCCGCAGCCGAGACGGCTGCGCCGCACCGCTACACGGCGGCGATGGCCGCCGACATCGAGGCACGCTGGCAGGACTTCTGGGACGCCGAGGGCACCTACGAGGCGCCGAACCCGACCGGTGACCTGGCGGGCGATCCGGAGCTGGCCGCCAGGCCGAAGAAGTTCATCATGGACATGTTCCCGTACCCCTCGGGTGCGGGCCTGCATGTCGGTCACCCGCTGGGCTACATCGCCACCGATGTGTACGCCCGCCACCAGCGGATGACCGGGCACAACGTGCTGCACACCCTGGGCTTCGACGCCTTCGGCCTGCCCGCGGAGCAGTACGCGGTGCAGACCGGCACGCACCCGCGGGTCTCCACCGAGGCCAATATCGAGAACATGACCTCCCAGCTGCGCCGGCTGGGCCTGGGCCACGACAAGCGCCGCTCGTTCGCCACGATCGAGTCGGAGTACTACAAGTGGACCCAGTGGATCTTCCTGCAGATCTTCAACTCCTGGTACGACACCGAGGCCGACCGGGCCCGCCCGATCGCCGAGCTGGTCGCGCAGTTCGAGAGCGGCGCACGCCCCACCCCGGACGGCCGTGACTGGAACGCGCTGAGCGCCGCCGAGCGTGCGGACGTCCTGAGCGGGTACCGCCTGGCGTACGCCTCCGACGCGCCCGTCAACTGGTCGCCCGGCCTGGGCACCGTACTGGCCAATGAGGAAGTGACGGCCGACGGCCGCTCCGAGCGCGGCAACTTCCCCGTGTTCAAGGCCAAGCTGCGCCAGTGGAACATGCGCATCACCGCTTATGCCGACCGGCTGCTGAACGACCTGGACGGGCTGGACTGGCCCGAGGCCATCAAGCTGCAGCAGCGCAACTGGATCGGGCGTTCCGAAGGCGCCCGCGTCGACTTCCCGGTCGACGGCGCCGGCAGCATCACCGTCTTCACCACCCGCCAGGACACCCTGTTCGGCGCCACCTACATGGTGCTGGCCCCCGAGCACGAGCTGGTCGAGCAGATCATTCCGGCCGCCTGGCCCGCCGGTACCCACGCTGTGTGGACCGGCGGGTACGCCACCCCGGCCGAGGCCGTCGCCGCGTACCGCAAGCAGGCCGCCGCCAAGTCCGACGTGGAGCGGCAGGCCGAGGCCAAGGACAAGACCGGTGTCTTCACCGGCGCGTACGCGACCAACCCGGTCAGCGGCGAGAAGGTTCCCGTCTTCATCGCCGACTACGTCCTGATGGGGTACGGCACCGGCGCGATCATGGCCGTACCGGCGCACGATGCGCGCGACTTCGCCTTCGCGCGCGCCTTTGAACTGCCGATGCGCTGTGTCGTCGAGCCGTCGGACGACCGCGGCACGGACCCGTCGACGTGGGACGACGCCTTCGGCTCGTACGACGCGAAGCTGGTCAACTCCGCCAATGACGAGATCTCGCTGGACGGCCTGGGTGTCGTCGAGGCCAAGGCGAAGATCACCGAGTGGCTGACGGCGCACGGGGTCGGTGAGGGCACCGTCAACTTCCGGCTGCGTGACTGGCTGTTCAGCCGCCAGCGCTACTGGGGCGAGCCCTTCCCGATCGTCTACGACGAGGACGGCATCGCCCACCCGCTGCCCGAGTCGATGCTGCCCCTGGAGCTGCCGGAGGTCGACGACTACTCTCCGCGCACCTTCGACCCCGACGACGCCGACACCCAGCCCGAGACGCCGCTGTCCCGGAACGCCGAGTGGGTCAACGTCACCCTGGACCTGGGCGACGGAAACGGTCCGAAGAAGTACCGCCGTGAGACCAACACCATGCCCAACTGGGCCGGATCCTGCTGGTACGAGCTGCGCTACCTGGACCCGAACAACGACCGGAAGCTGGTCGACCCGGCGATCGAGCAGTACTGGATGGGCCCGCGCGAGGGGCAGCCGACCGGCGGTGTCGACCTGTACGTCGGCGGCGCCGAGCACGCCGTCCTGCACCTGCTGTACGCCCGCTTCTGGTCCAAGGTGCTGCACGACCTGGGGCACATCTCGTCCGCCGAGCCGTTCCACAAGCTGTACAACCAGGGCATGATCCAGGCGTTCGTCTACCGGGACAGCCGCGGCATCGCGGTCCCGGCGGCCGAGGTCGAGGAGCGCGACGGAACGTTCTACTACCAGGGCGAGAAGGTCAGCCGCGTCCTGGGCAAGATGGGCAAGTCCCTGAAGAACGCCGTCACGCCCGACGAGATCTGTGCCGAGTTCGGGGCGGACACGCTGCGCCTGTACGAGATGGCGATGGGCCCGCTGGACGTGTCGCGGCCGTGGGACACGCGCGCCGTCGTCGGCCAGTACCGGCTGCTGCAGCGGCTGTGGCGCAATGTCGTCGACGAGGAGACCGGTGAGGTCACCGTGGTCGACGCGGAGCCGGGCGAGGAGACGCTGCGCGCGCTGCACAAGGCGATCGACGGTGTCGGCCAGGACATGGCCGGAATGCGTTTCAACACGGCGATCGCCAAGGTCACCGAGCTGAACAACCACCTGACCAAGGCGGGCGGCCCGCTGTCCCGGTCCGTCGCCGAGTCGCTGGTGCTGCTGGTGGCGCCGCTGGCACCGCACATCGCCGAGGAGCTGTGGCGCCGGCTGGGCCACACCGAGTCGGTCGTGCACCAGGACTTCCCGGTCGCCGACCCGGCGTACGTCGTGGACGAGACCGTGACCTGTGTCGTGCAGGTCAAGGGCAAGGTCAAGGCACGCCTGGAGATCTCCCCGTCGATCACGGACGAGGAGCTGGAGGCGCTGGCCCTGGCCGACCCGGCCGTGGTGGCGGCGCTGGACGGGGCGGGCATCCGCAAGGTGATCGTGCGGGCACCGAAGCTGGTCAACATCGTTCCGGCGTGATGGCACGGCGCCCCGTGTGAGGCGCCGACCGCGCCCGCGCGGTGGTGGGGGTGTTCCCCTACGGGCAGGTTGGGGGTTCCTGTGGAACCCTCGGCCTGCCCTTTCCGTTTACGGTGGAGAGGTTGGGACCGGCAGCCGAAACGACATCCGAGGGGCGCTCATGGAATCCGTGATCCTGATTCTGGGGTTGCTCTTCTTCGCGTTCGTGGCCCTGGGCGTGTACGTGGGCGTCAAGGCCATCGGCGCGGCGAAGCGCGGCGTGGACCGTACGATCGCCCAGGCGCGCCGTACCGTCGAGGAGACCACGCTGCGGGCGAAGAGCTACGGCCAGGTGGGCGTGGGTGGAGAGCTGGCGCAGTTGCGGCTGACCCTGCGCACCTCCATGCGGGCCACGCAGGAGGCGTTGCAGGTGGGAGTAGCCGAGGACGCCTCGCTCTCGGAGTCGCTGGGCCTCTTCGAGCGGCTGAGTGTGCACGGGTGGGAGCTGGACGAAGAGCTGAAGAAGCTGGAGCGCGAGCCCGACCGGGCGACCGTCGCCTCGCTGCTGCCGAGCCTGAAGCAGCGTACGGAACGGATCACGCATTCCGCGGACTCGCTGCGGTGGGCGGCGCGTGACAGGGCACGGAAGTTCACCGACGACGGACTGGACGCGTTGAGCGCGCAGATCGACGTGGAGGCGGGGGCGCTTCGGCACTGGACGGTGGAGACGGACGAGCCGGTCCGGGGGGAGAGCCGGCCACAGGGCGATGCGGGTGGGCAGGTACAGGGGCAGGAGCGCGGGCGGGAGCCGGGGAGTGGGCCGGTCGACGGTGCGGCTCAGGCGATCACGGCTCCGGATCCGCGACTGCAGACCGGATACCCGTGGCAGAAGACGGCCCGGCCCGAAACGACGAACTGAGGCCTTTCGGGGACAGGCGGTGGCGGGTCGTGACAGGTAGCGACCGACGGTGATCGGTGACGATCTAGTACGACTGGTGGCGACCGGTGATGGCAGGATGCGGTCCGAAGAGATCAGGAGAGATCATTCGGCCGGGGTCGGACTGCCGAGACATGGACTCGCCAGGTAACCTCCCGCTCATGTCCCGCCATGTCGCGATCGTCACCGATTCCACGGCCTATCTGCCGCCCGAGATGATGGAGCGGCACGGCATCACCGCGGTGCCGCTGACCGTCGTCCTCGGTGATCAGGCTCTGGAGGACGGCACCGAGATCTCGGCCCGTTCCCTCGCGGTGGCGCTCCAGAAGCGTCGTCCCGTGACCACGTCGCGGCCCAGTCCGGAGGTGTTCGCCGCCGAGTACCGTGCGGCGGCAGAGGGCGGGGCCACCGGCGTTGTCTCGTTGCACCTCTCGGCCGAGATCTCGGGCACGTACGACGCCGCTCTGCTCGCGGCGAAGGACGCCCCGGTTCCGGTTCGGGTGGTGGACACCGGGATGGTCGCCATGGCCCTCGGATTCTGTGCCCTGGCATCGGCGGAGACGGCGGAGGCGGGCGGAAGCCTGGACGAGGCGGTCGCCGCCGCGGAGAAGCGGGCCGCGAACACCTCCGCGTACTTCTACGTGGACACGCTGGACTATCTGCGCCGTGGCGGCCGCATCGGCGCCGCGCAGGCGCTGCTGGGATCGGCACTCGCCGTGAAGCCGCTGCTCCAGCTCGACGGCGGCCATATCGAAATGCTGGAGAAGGTGCGGACGGCCTCGAAGGCGATCGCGCGCCTGGAGGAGATCGTCGCGGAACGGGCGGGTGACGAACGCGTGGACATCGCCGTGCACCACCTGGCGGCACCCGAGCGGGCCGAGCGGCTCGCCGAGCGGCTGCGGGAGCGGGTGCCGGGGCTGGTCGATCTGCATGTGAGCGAGGTGGGCGCGGTGATCGGCGCGCACACCGGACCCGGTCTGCTCGGGGCAGTGGTCTCGCCGCACTGACGCGCCGGCCTTGGTCGGTCGGCGCGACCGGTCGCTCGCGTGTCACCCGTCGGGGTGGCCGAGTTATCCACAACTGGTGGGTTGTCCACCGGAATTGATCCTGCTCAGCGGGTTCGGGCGGATGTGCCTACCGTCGTGAGGCATGGCTCCCCGATCACATCGTGCAACCAACGGAAGCGGCAGCGGCCCCGGCCGCGCCCCGGCCTCGGACGGCCGTGTTCGCAGCGGCCCCGGCAACGGGCCGGGCTCCGGTACCGGACCAGGCTCGGGTCCGGGCCTCGGGCCCGGTCGACGGCGGTCGTCGCGTGAGCGTACGAACGCTGCAGCCGTGGCTGCGCGCTGTCGGGCGGATGCCCTCATGACCGGTGCGTACGGCGGACGGGTCGCGCGGCCCGTGCTGGGGGTTGCTCCGGGGCAGGGCCCGGGTCCGGGGTCGATTTCGGGGCTGGCTCAGGGGCCGGCTCCGGTCTCGCCACCGACCACGACTGCAGTGTTGGGCCCTGGCTCTAGCTCTGGTCCTAGCTCTGGCTCGGCCGGAGCCGGGGGTGCCGTTCCCGCGTCCGGGCGGGCGTCATCGGTCGCGGTTCCGGTCTCCGGTCAGCCGGTTCGGGGGTGGGAGAGACTGGCCCCCGCGCTGCGGGAGCGGATTCCGGTGTGGCTACAGCTCAGGTGCGGTCTGGAGCCAAGGACGCTCGCCGCGTTGGCCGTTGTCCTGGTCGCGGCCGGAGTCTTCGCCGCGGTGCATTTCTGGTCCGGGCGTCCGCACTCGGTGCGCGCGCCCGATCCGGTCAACGAAGCCGCGCATGCCCGGACATCGACGTCGACGCCATCGCCGGACGGTGCCGAAGCGCCGGAGCCGTCGCCGGGATCGCCGCCCGCGACGGGGCCGGGCGGACACATCGTCGTCGACGTGAGCGGAAAGGTACGAAGGCCCGGAATCCGTCAACTGCCTTCCGGTGCAAGGGTCGCCGACGCGTTACGTGCGGCGGGTGGCGTTCGGGAGGGAGCCGACCTGACCGGGCTCAACCGGGCGCGGGTGCTCATGGACGGAGAGCAGATCGTGGTGGGTGTCCCTCCCGGCCCCTCGGCCGTCGGCGGGGCGGGAGCACTCGCCCCGGGCGGCGGCGGAGGTTCTCCGGCGGGCCCGGTCAGCCTCAACACCGCGACCGTCGAGCAGTTGGAAACGCTGCCCGGCGTCGGCCCGGTCCTCGCCCAGCACATCGTCGACTACCGCGCGCAGCACGGCGGTTTCCGTTCCATCGATGAACTGCGTGAGGTCAACGGGATCGGTGACCGCCGGTTCGCCGACCTCCAACCCTTGGTGGGGCCATGAGCCGTCAGGACGTTCACGCGGCGTCGGGCCGTCGGCTGGGAGCCTCCGAACCGCGGCAGGAGGGCCCGGTCGATCTCCGCCTCGTCCCTCCGGCCATGGCGGCCTGGGCCGGAGCAGCTCTGGCGCTGATCGCACCGGGGCCGTGGACCATCACGGGCGTGGTGCTGTGCGTGGGCGCGGCCATGGTGCTCCTGGCCATGTCCGGAGCCTCGGCGAACCGTGCGCTGCGCGGGGCGCCGGCCAACTCCGGGGGAGAGCCGACAGAGGGCGAGGACGAGAACGGGCACGGAGAAGAGGACAAGGCCGAGGAAGAGAGAGAAGGGGGAGGAGAAAAGGGTGAGAGCGGGGTCGCGGTACGTGGTCGGTGGCGGCCACGGGCCAGGGTGACCGCCACCGCCACCGCCGCGGCGTTGCTCTGCGCGGCGGCCGGGGCCGCATCGGCCGGGTTGCACGGCGCGGACGTGCGGCAGGGGCCGGTCCATGCGCTGGCCCAGCGGTTCGAACGGGTCGAGGCGGAGGTGGTGGTGACGTCCGACGTCCGGCAGACCGTGCCCCGGGTGCGCGGCGACCACAGCACGCCCGCCTCGCTCCTCGTGGACGCCGAGATCACCCGGCTGACCGGCCCCGACGGTGCGGTCACCAGCCTGAGGACGCCGGTCCTGCTGATCGTCATGCCCGGCGGATCGACGGGCCAGTGGCGGCAGTTGCTTCCCTCCACACACCTGCGCATCGCCGGCAGGCTGGCGCCACCCCTGCACGAGGGGGAACGCAGCGCCGCCGTACTGCGGCCCGAGGGCAAGAACCCGCCTCGCATCATGGGGCCTCCTTCTCTCCTCCAGCGCACGGCAGGCGCGCTGCGGGGCGGCCTGCGGCAGGCGACCGAAGGGCTCGAACCCGATGCGCGGGCCCTGTTGCCGGGCCTGGTGGTCGGCGACACCTCACGGGTCACCCCCGAACTGCACGAGGCGTTCAAGGCCGCCGATCTCACCCACCTGATGGCGGTCTCCGGTGCCAACCTGGCGATCCTGCTCGTTCTCCTCATCGGGCCGCCGGGCACCGCGCTTCGCGCCGAACGCCGGGGCCTGGCGCCCCGGTTGGGGATCCCGCTGAGGCTGACGGCACTGCTCGGCGGCGGGCTCACACTGGCCTTCGTCCTTGTCTGCCGACCCGAGCCGAGCGTTCTGCGGGCAGCGGCCTGCGGACTGATCACCCTGCTCGCCATCGGCACGGGGCGGCGCAGATCGCTGATTCCCGCGCTGGCCGCCGCCGTTCTGCTGCTGGTGCTCTACGACCCGTGGATGGCGCGCAGCTACGGTTTCATCCTCTCCGTGCTGGCCACCGGCGCCCTGCTGACCATCGCCCCGAAGTGGAGCGATGCGCTGCGACGGCGCGGGGTTCCGCCCCGGCTCGCCGAGGCACTGGCCGCGGCGGCCGCCGCGCAGGCGGTGTGCGCGCCGGTCGTCGTGCTGCTCGCCTCCCGGGTGAGTCTGGTAGCGGTCCCGTGCAATCTGCTGGCCGAGTTCGCGGTGGCTCCGGCCACGGTCCTCGGGTTCGCCGCGCTCGCCCTGGCGCCGGTGGCCATGCCGGTGGCGGAGCTGTTCGCCCGGATCGCGGGGTGGCCGACCGGCTGGATCGCGACGGTGGCCCGGACCGGGGCGGCCCTGCCCGGAGCGGAGCTCGACTGGCCCGACGGTACGAAGGGGGCGGTGCTGCTCACCGCGCTGACCGCTCTGGTGGTGCTCCTCGCCCGGCGGATCGTGCGCCATCCGTGGGTCTGTTCGGCGGCCGCGTTGCTGTTGGTCCTCGCGGTGCTGCGCCCGGTGCCGCTCACCCGGGTGCTGACCGGATGGCCGCCGCCGGGCTGGGCGTTCGCGATGTGCGACGTGGGACAGGGGGACGCCCTGGTGCTGGCCGCGGGGGACGGCGCGGGGGTGGTCGTCGACACCGGGCCCGATCCTTCTCTCGTCGACCGGTGCCTCCATGACCTCGGCATCACCGAGGTGCCGTTCCTGGTCCTCACACACTTCCACGCCGACCATGTGCGGGGCCTGCCCGGTGTGCTGCGGGGCAGGGCGGTGGGCGCGATCGAGACGACGAGCCTGGACGAGCCTCCGGAACAGGTCGCGTTCGTACGGAGGACGGCGGCCGGGGCGCGTGTGCCCCTGGTCCGGGCCGCCCCGGAGGAACACCGCCGGATCGGGGCGCTCGACTGGCGGGTCCTCTGGCCCGCGAACGCGACCGGGGCCGGTGGTACGGGCCCGGCCTCGGGCGCCGGGCCCGTACCGCTGGAGCCGAACGATGCCAGCGTCACCCTGTACGTCCGGACCGGCGGGCTGACCCTGCTGCTCATGGGCGACCTCGAACCACCGTCCCAGCAAGGGCTGCTGCGCAGATATCCCGCGCTGCCTCGGGTGGACGTGCTCAAGGTCGCCCATCACGGCTCGCCCTATCAGGACCCCGCCCTGCTGCGCAGCGTGCACCCGAGGATCGCCCTGGTGAGCGTGGGCAGGGACAACCCGTACGGTCACCCGGCCACGCGTACCGTCGATGCGCTCAGGGCGGGCGGCGCGGTGGTGTTGCGTACGGACACCGACGGTGCGATCGCCGTGACCGGTGCCGGGGCGGGGTTGCGTGCGGTGGGCCGGTCATGACTTCCCTCAGGCGGAGTGATCAATTCGGACCTTCGGTAACACCTCTACCCAAGCCACTGCGAGCCGCTCTGTTTGCCTCGAACGCCACAATGGTGATCGAATGCATGCTCGTCGGTGGGCCGCTGCTCCGACAGAGACGTCCAGCCGCCGGGCCCCAAGGTGAATCGTTCCCGGGGGAAGGTGGAAGATGTTCGGTCGTTGGCTGAACGGCAGACGAGCGGCAGGGGCCGCGCAGGGCAACGCCCTTGCCGGACTTGAGGTACCGCGCTCCGCCGGATTGCTCAGTTGCCGCGTGCTCGACCCCGTCAACGAGATCGTGCCGCTGGCCGAGTTCGCGGTCACGGACGGCGCGGGCCGCAAGGTGTTCGGCGGTGAGACGGACCCGTTCGGCAATGTGCTCGCCACTGTCCCGGCCGGTGAGTACCGGCTGGCCGTCACGGCCGAGGGCTTCACTCCGTTCCACGGCTCGGCCACGGTGGCCGAGGGCGGTCACGCGAGCCTCGGTGATGTGACCCTTCAGCTGGCCGTGCCCCCGCAGCTTCCGGCTCCGGGGGAGTGGGAGGTCGAGCCGATGCACTCGCAGATCGGCTTCACGGCCCGGCACATCGGACTTGCGCGCATTCACGGCCGGTTCAACACCTTCGCGGGTGCGGTGCGGATCGCCGACCGCATGGAGGACTCGGCCATGCACGTGATCATCGATGCCGCGTCGATCGACACGAACGTCCAGATGCGCGACGACCACTTGCGTTCCAGCGATTTCCTCGACGTCGGGCGCTACCCGACGATGGAGTTCTACAGTGAGCGCTTCGTCCATCGGGGCGGCACCCGATGGGGCGTGACCGGTGCGCTCACGCTGCACGGCGTCAGCCGCACGGTCACGCTGGACACCCAGTACCTCGGCCTGGGCAGCGGCCTGGAGGGCGAGACCCGCGCCGCCTGCCGGGCCACCACCGAACTGCATCGCGAGGACTTCACCCTGACCTGGCAGACCATGCTGGCCCGCGGCATCGCGGCCGTGGGCTCCAGCATCTCCATCGACATGGACATCCAGATCGTCCCCAGGAGCTGAGCCCACCGCCCGCCCGCGCATCTGCCTGCCCGCCCGCGCACCTGCCTGGCCGGCCCGGACCTGCCTGGTCGGCCCTGCCCAGCGGGTCGCGGATCGGGGCGATCGGGTGTCAGGGTGCTTCGAGCCAGCCCTCGTACTCCGCGGCGAAGGCGTCGAGCGCCGAGGTGTCCAGTCGCCCCGCCGGGTCCTCCACGACCACCAGCCACTGGGCGTCCTCGGCATCGTCCTCGCCGGCCAGCGCATCGCGTACGAGCTGGGGCTCCTCGGCGACCCCGAAGCGGTCGCCGAGCTCTTGGGCCACCTCCTCCGCGGCATCGCGGTCGGGCAGCACCAGCACATGTCTCACATCGCTCACCTGGCCATTCTCCCGTACCGGATACGCCGAACCGGCGAGGGCGGGGGCTAGCGACCGTTCATGTGCATGACGCTCTCGGGGTATCGGCCACCGGCGACCACCGACGGCGGCAGCGCCGCGTCCAGGCGGCGGAGTTCGTCCGGGCCGAGCGTGATCTCCGTCGCCGCGAGATTCTCCTCCAGCGTCGCCCTGCGCTTCGTGCCCGGGATGGGCGCGATGTCGTCGCCCTGGTGCAGCAGCCAGGCGAGCGACACCTGGGCCGGGGTCGCGCCGCGCCCGCGGGAGATGTCCCGGACCACGTCGGCAGCCGCGGAATTGATCCTGAAATTGTCTCCCTGGAATCGCGGATCATGCCTGCGGTAGTCGTTCTCCGGGTATTCCTCCGCGCGGACCGCCGTGCCGGTCAGGAATCCGCGACCCAGCGGAGAATAGGGAACGAGACCGATGCCCAGATCTCGGATCACCGGCAGGATCTCCTGCTCCAGATGGCGTTCCCACAGGGAGTACTCCGTCTGCAGCACCGCGACGGGCCAGACATCGTGGGCCCGCCGGATCGTGCCGGGGCCGGCCTCCGAGAGGCCGAAGTGCAGCACCTTTCCGTCCGCGACGAGCTCGCCGACCGCTCCCGCGACGTCCTCTATCGGCACCTCCAGGTCCACCCGGTGCTGATACAGGACGTCGATCCGGTCCGTGCCCAGCCGCCGCAGGCTCTCGTCGACCACCCGCCGGATGTGCTCGGGCCGACTGTTGAGCGCGCCGCGCCGAGTGCCCTCGTACTCCCAGCCGAACTTCGTCGCGACCACCGCGCCGTCCCGGCGGCTCCCCAGCGCCTTGCCCAGGAGTTCCTCGTTGACGAACGGGCCGTACGCCTCCGCGGTGTCGAAGAAATTGCAGCCGAGTTCGAGAGCGCGGTGGATCGTCCTGATCGATTCCTTGTCGTCCGGTAACCCATAGGTCTGGCTCATTCCCATGCACCCGAGCCCGAGGGCGGAAACCTCCAGCCCGGTACGTCCCAGTCGGCGGCGAGGAATTTCCATATCTGCCGAGTTCATTTTCTGGTCCTTTTCTGATATTCGCCGGATTCTGTGTGGTGGCCGGGATCGTATCAGCGTAGAGAATCTTCCGATTCGTCGAGCGATGATTCTCGGAAGCCCACGGTTTCCGGAGTCGGATGGATGCCCGGCATCGCCATGCCGCCCCCGGTGGTGTCCCGGTGTCCGCGTGCGTGGGGGTGGCGGGCAGGGAGTCCAGGGGCTGTCAGTGGTGCATGGGATGCTGGACGGCGATGGCCACCAGAAGGAATTCCACCGACGACCCGCTCGCCCCCCTCACCCTCGCCGTGGGCCAGGAGGACCTGCTCCTCGACCGCGCCGTGCAGCAGGTGGTGGCGGCGGCCCGCGCCTCCGACCCCGACACGGACGTTCGCGACCTCGCTTCCGACCAGCTCCAGCCCGGCACCCTCGCCGAGCTGACGAGCCCCTCGCTCTTCGCCGAGCGCAAGGTGGTGATCGTGCGCAACGCGCAGGACCTCTCCGCCGACACGGTCAAGGACGTCAAGGCGTATCTCGGCGATCCGGTCGAGGAGATCACCCTCGTGCTGCTGCACGCGGGCGGTGCCAAGGGCAAGGGCCTGCTGGACGCGGCGCGCAAGGCGGGGGCGCGGGAGGTCGCGTGCCCGAAGACGACCAAGCCGGCCGAGCGGCTGTCGTTCGTACGGTCGGAGTTCCGGGCGCTGGGGCGTTCGGCGACGCCCGAGGCGTGCCAGGCGCTGGTCGACTCCATCGGCAGCGATCTGCGGGAGCTGGCGAGCGCGGTCTCGCAGCTCGTCGCGGATGTCGAGGGCACCATCGACGAGACGGTCGTCGCCCGTTACTACACGGGCCGTGCCGAGGCGTCGAGCTTCACGGTCGCCGACCGCGCGGTGGAGGGGCGCGCCGCGGAGGCACTGGAGGCGCTGCGCTGGTCGTTGTCGACGGGAGTGGCGCCGGTGCTGATCACGAGCGCGCTGGCACAGGGCGTACGGGCCATCGGAAAGCTGTCCTCGGCCCGCGGCGGCCGGCCCGCGGACCTCGCCCGTGAACTGGGCATGCCGCCGTGGAAGATCGACCGGGTGCGGCAGCAGATGCGTGGCTGGACGCCGGACGGGGTGGCCCTGGCGCTGCGGGCGGTCGCGGACGCGGACGCGGGCGTCAAGGGCGGCGGCGACGATCCGGAGTACGCGCTGGAGAAGGCCGTGGTGGCGGTGGCGCGGGCGGCGAGGTCGGGGCGGTAGCGCGCCCGGACCCGGGGCCGGTGCCGTCAGGCAACCGGCTTCGTCCGTACGGGCCGGTCGCCTGACGGATCCGGGCCCGCCCGGACAGCTCCCGTCAGGCGGCAGCGCATGCGCCGAAGCCTGGCGCGTGCACACGCCCGAGCCCCGCGCACGGGCCGGGCCCGCGCCGGGCAGCCCTCGACGCCGGCCCAGGCGGCACCGCACACGCCGAAGCCCCGGTCCTCGCTCTGGGGAGAGCGGGGCCGGGGCTTCGGTTCACGCTTGGTGCGCCGCACCCGCGTGGCGAACGCAGGTTCGGTGTGCGGCGCGGGGTGCCGGTCAGGAGCGGGAGAGAGGGCCCGCTGGGTCCGTCCCGGCGATCACATCAGAATGCTCAGCCCTGGAGGGAGGCAACCTTGGAGGCCAGCGCCGACTTCTTGTTGGCGGCGGCGTTCTTGTGGATGACACCCTTCGAGACGGCCTTGTCGAGCGCGCGGGAGGCGTCGCGAGCGGCCGAGGTGGCCTTCTCGACGTCACCGGCGGCGGCAGCCTCACGGGCCTTGCGGATAGCGGTCTTGAGCGAGGACTTGACGGCCTTGTTGCGCAGGCGCGCCTTCTCGTTCGTCTTGTTCCGCTTGATCTGGGACTTGATGTTCGCCACGAAAGAGCCTTTTCAGGTTCGTTGGATCTTCGATGTGCGCCCCACGGCCTGAGAGAGTCGCGAGGCACAGCTGTCAACGGTACCAGCCCCGCTCCGACCGGCCCAAACCGGTCTCCGCCCCGCAACCATGGGACGATGGAGGCTACGTATCGATCCGACCGAACCGACATCGACCCGAGACACGGCGTTCGGCGTCTCAAGAATCAGGACCCTGCGTGCCCGCGACTCCTACCAACGTGCCCGAGCCGAGCCGTACCGACCCGGCGCTGATCCGCAACTTCTGCATCATCGCGCACATCGACCACGGCAAGTCGACCCTTGCCGACCGGATGCTCCAGCTGACCGGCGTGGTCGACCAGCGGCAGATGCGCGCTCAGTACCTCGACCGGATGGACATCGAGCGCGAGCGCGGCATCACCATCAAGTCCCAGGCCGTGCGTCTGCCCTGGGCGCCCACCACGGGCGAGGGCGAGGGCCGCACCCATGTCCTCAACATGATCGACACCCCGGGCCACGTGGACTTCACCTATGAGGTCTCTCGCTCGCTCGCCGCCTGCGAGGGCACGGTCCTCCTGGTCGACGCCGCGCAGGGCATCGAGGCCCAGACGCTCGCCAACCTCTACCTGGCGATGGAGAACGACCTCACCATCGTCCCGGTGCTCAACAAGATCGACCTGCCGGCCGCGCAGCCCGAGAAGTTCTCCGAGGAGCTGGCCAACCTCATCGGCTGCCAGCCGGAGGACGTGCTCAAGGTCTCCGCGAAGACCGGCGTCGGCGTGGACGCGCTGCTCGACCGGGTGGTCAGGGACGTCCCGGCCCCGATCGGCCAGGCGGACGCCCCGGCCCGCGCGATGATCTTCGACTCGGTCTACGACTCGTACCGCGGTGTCGTCACGTACGTCCGTGTCGTCGACGGCCAGCTCAACAAGCGCGAGCGCATCAGGATGATGTCCACCGGCGCCACCCACGAGCTGCTGGAGATCGGGGTCTCCTCCCCGGAGATGACCCCGGCCGACGGCCTCGGTGTGGGCGAGGTCGGCTACATCATCACCGGGGTGAAGGACGTCCGGCAGTCCAAGGTCGGTGACACCATCACCTCCCTGAACAAGGGCGCGACCGAGGCGCTGGGCGGCTACAAGGACCCCAAGCCGATGGTCTTCTCGGGCCTGTACCCGCTGGACGGATCGGACTACCCGGACCTGCGCGAGGCGCTGGACAAGCTCCAGCTCAACGACGCCGCCCTGGTGTACGAGCCGGAGACCTCCGCGGCCCTCGGCTTCGGCTTCCGCGTCGGCTTCCTCGGACTGCTCCACCTCGACGTGATCCGGGAGCGGCTGGAGCGCGAGTTCGGCCTCGAACTCATCGCCACCGCCCCCAACGTGGTCTACCGCGTCGAGATGGAGGACGGCACCGAGCACACCGTCACCAACCCGAGCGAATTCCCCGAGGGCAAGATCGACAAGGTGCACGAGCCCGTCGTGCGCGCCACGGTCCTGGCCCCCAGCGAGTTCATCGGCGCGATCATGGAGCTCTGCCAGCAGCGGCGCGGCACCCTGCTCGGCATGGACTACCTCTCCGAGGACCGGGTCGAGATCCGCTACACCCTGCCGCTCGCCGAGATCGTCTTCGACTTCTTCGACCAGCTGAAGTCCAAGACGCGGGGTTACGCCTCGCTCGACTACGAGCCCACCGGCGAGCAGTCCGCCCAGCTCGTCAAGGTCGACATCCTGCTGCACGGCGACAAGGTCGACGCCTTCTCCGCGGTCACGCACAAGGACAAGGCGTACGCGTACGGCGTCCGGCTCGTCGCCAAGCTGCGCGAGCTGATCCCGCGGCAGAACTTCGAGGTGCCGATCCAGGCCGCCATCGGCTCCCGGGTCATCGCCCGTGAGACGGTCCGCGCCATCCGCAAGGACGTCCTCGCCAAGTGCTACGGCGGTGACATCTCCCGTAAGCGGAAGCTGCTGGAGAAGCAGAAGGAGGGCAAGAAGCGGATGAAGATGGTCGGCAATGTGGAGGTGCCGCAGGAGGCCTTCATCGCCGTGCTGTCCACCGACGAGTCGGGTGGGGAAGGCAAGGGCAAGAAGTAGCCCGCCGCGGGCGTCGCCGGAACCCGAGGTCCGGCTCCGCCCCCGCCCCTACCCGGTGGTAGCCCGAACAGGCCCCTGTGCCGCAGCACCCTGCGGCGTGGGGGCCCGTTTGTTATCAAGCGGCGGCCCGTTGCCTCTTACGCGGTGGACCCGGGCGCTCTACCCTGATCACGGCTTCGTAGTTACTCACCAGTTAAACAAGCCCCGCCCGGGACGAACCCGCAGGACAGCGGAGCGAGCCACGCAGAACAAGCACCGCAGGATCAAGCACGCAGACACCCGCAGGAATCAGCAGCAACCAGCAGCCGGTCGTGAAGCACTGCCGCAGGCCCGGAGGACGTCGTGAGCGACACACTGACCTTGATCGATAACCGACCGCCCTCCGTGGCGAACCTCTTCATCGACCGCGTGGCGGCCACCCCGGACGGGGAGGCCTACCGCTACCCCGTCCCCCCGGCCTCCGGCGAGGGGCCCGATGAGTGGAAGTCGCTGAGCTGGGCGCAGGCCGCCGAGCGGGTCTACGCCATCGCGGCAGGGCTCATCGTGCTGGGGGTGCGGCCGGAGGAGCGGATCGCGCTCGCCGCCGGCACGCGGGTGGAATGGATCCTGGCCGACCTCGGCGTGATGTGCGCGGGTGCCGCCACCACCACGATCTACCCCTCGACCAACGCGGAGGAGTCGGCGTTCATCCTCTCCGACTCCGAGAGCCGGGTGCTGATCGCCGAGGACGCCGCCCAGCTGGCCAAGGCCCGCGAGCACCGCGCCGAGCTGCCGGACCTCGCCCATGTCGTCGTCATCGACCCCGAGGGCGCCGGACCCGCCGGGGGCGACCCCGACGGCTGGGTGCTCACCCTCGCCGATCTGGAGGCCCGCGGCGCCGAGCACCTGGCGAAGCACCCCGAGGCGATCAAGGAGCGGGTCGCCGCCATCACGGCCGACCAGCTGGCCACCCTGATCTACACCTCGGGCACCACCGGCCGCCCCAAGGGCGTACGCCTGCCGCACGACAACTGGTCGTACATGGCCAAGGCCACCGTCTCCACCGGGCTGATCACCAAGGACGACGTCCAGTACCTCTGGCTGCCGCTCGCGCACGTCTTCGGCAAGGTCCTCACCTCGGGCCAGATCGAGGTCGGCCACGTCACCGCCGTCGACGGCCGGGTCGACAAGATCATCGAGAACCTGCCGGTGGTCCAGCCGACGTACATGGCCGCCGTGCCCCGTATCTTCGAGAAGGTCTACAACGGCGTCGCCGCCAAGGCGCGGGCCGGGGGCGGGGCCAAGTACAAGATCTTCCAGTGGGCGGCCGGCGTCGCCCGTGAGTACGCGAAGGTCTCGCAGGACAACTTCCGGCACACCGGCACGGCCTCCGTACCGTTCGCGCTCGGGGCCAAGCACAAGGTCGCCGACGCCCTCGTCTTCGCCAAGATCCGTGAGGCCTTCGGCGGCCGGCTGCGCGCCTGCGTCTCCGGCTCCGCCGCCCTCGCCCCCGACATCGGTTACTTCTTCGCGGGTGCCGGGATCCACATCCTGGAGGGCTACGGCCTCACCGAGTCCAGCGCCGCCTCGTTCGTCAACCCGGGCGAGGCCTACCGCACCGGCACCGTCGGCAAGCCGCTCCCCGGCACCGAGGTACGGATCGCGGACGACGGCGAGATCCTGCTCCGCGGCCCCGGTCTGATGGAGGGTTACCACGGGCAGCCGGAGAAGACCGCCGAGGTGCTGGAGTCGGACGGCTGGTTCCACACCGGCGACATCGGCGAGCTGTCCGTGGACGGCTACCTCCGGATCACCGACCGCAAGAAGGACCTGATCAAGACGTCGGGCGGCAAGTACATCGCCCCGGCGGAGGTCGAGGGACAGTTCAAGGCGGTCTGCCCGTTCGTCTCCAACATCCTGGTGCACGGCGCGGACCGCAATTTCTGCACCGCCCTGATCGCGCTCGACGAGCCGACCATCCTCGGCTGGGCCGCCGAGAACGGACTGGGCGGGAAGCCGTACGCCGAAGTGGTGGCCTCCCCGCAGGCCGTCGCGCTCATCGAGGGCTATGTGAAGCGCCTCAACGAGGGGCTGCAGCGCTGGCAGACCATCAAGAAGTTCCGGCTGCTGCCCCGTGACCTCGACATCGAGCACGGCGAGCTGACGCCCAGCCTCAAGCTGAAGCGGCCGGTCGTCGAGCGCGCGTACAAGGGCCTCATCGACGACATGTACGCGGGGACCCGCGAGGCATAGGGCCTGTCCCCACGGCGTTCCGCCCCGCCCATTTTCTCCGCTCACTTCGGCAACTCGCTGCTTATGGGCTTGGTCCATCTGTCACTCTGTCGGTGTCGTCAGCGCCGCCCAACGAGAACAGACAGACAGCAACGAGAACAAACAGAGCGAGCACAGGTCAGGAGCTGCGCCGTGGGGCCCATTCCCTTGCAGCGGGACATCGTTCAGCGTCCCGGTATTCCCGCAGGCCGTGCGGACGCGCGGCCGGCCGCCCATACGTCCCTGCCCGGAAACCTCCTCGCGCCCTCCGCCGCCCGCCGGTTCGTCCGGGCCGCGCTCGACGAGTGGACCGGGCTCGGGCTGCCGACGGCGGTGGGCTTCAGCGAGCGGGTGGCGGAGGACGCGGAGATCGTCGTCAGCGAGCTGGTCACCAACGCGGTCGTGCACGCCGGGACCACGGTGGAACTGCTCGCCCGGCTGGAGGAGGCCACCGAGGACGAGGTCGCGGCCCTGGTACTGGAGGTCTCGGACCACCACCCGGCCCGCGCGGTGCGCAGCGACCGCCCGGAGACCGGAAGCGCGGCCGAGGCGGCGGAGGGCGCCGGCCTCAACGGCCCCGACGACCCCGCCGACTACGGCCGCGGGCTCCAGCTCGTCGGCACCCTCGCCGAGCGCTGGGGCATCACCTACCGCACCGGCCTCAAGACCGTCTGGGCCCGGCTTCCCGTGGACAACTGGAACCCGTTCCCGGAACCGGCGGCCGATCCCGGCTTCCAGCAGGGACTGCGCGCGGCCGAGCTGCTCGCCCCCACCGCCCGGCGCGCGCTGCGCGACGACGCGGACTGGGCCGGCCGCGGCGCGCTCTCCTTCCTCGCCGAGGCCTCGGACCTGCTCGCCGGCCAGCTCGACGAGGACATCGTGGCGGCGCTCTCCGGGCAATTACTGGTGCCCAGGCTCGCCGACTGGTGCGCGATCTGGCTGGAACCCGAGAACGGCGGCCCCTCGGCCGTCCCCCGGCTCGCCAGCGTCTGGCACCGGGACGAGGCCGAGACCGGACAGCTGCGCACCCTGCTGGAGCAGGACCCGATCCGGCTCCCCGAGAGGGTCGGCACCGGGCCCGTCTCCATGCCCTGGCCCGGCGGCGAGGAGGAGCACGGGGAGACCGACGAGCCCGTCGTGTCCGCCCTCGCCTACCGGATCACCTCCGGCGGCCGGACCCTCGGCGCCGTACTCCTCGGCCGGGAGGGGCTCACCCGCGTCCCCGACGAAGTGACCGCGCTCATCGAGGACTTCGTACGCCGGGTCGGTCTCGCCGTCGGCGCCGCCCGCGAGTACACCCGACAGGCCACCATCAGCCGCATCCTGCAGCGCGCACTGCTGCCCGGCAAGGTCGCCGACATACCCGGCGTCTCCAGTTCGCTGGTGTACGAACCCAGCGACGACGGCGTCGTCGGCGGTGACTTCTACGACATCTTCCCGTGCCCCGGCGACCGCTGGTGCTTCGTGCTCGGCGATGTGCAGGGCAGCGGCCCCGAGGCCGCCGTCGTCACCGGCCTCGCCCGGCCCTGGCTGCGGCTGCTGGCCCGTGAGGGCTTCGGCGTCGGCGAGGTCCTGGACCGGCTCAACCGGCTGCTCCTCGACGACGCGATGGAGGCCGCCGAGGCCGCCGCCCTCATGGTGGCCGCCGCCGGCGGCCAGCAGACGGCGGACACCGGACAGTCCCGCTTCCTGTCCCTGCTGTACGGGGAACTCGTACCGCTGCCCGGCGGCGGTGTCCACTGCACCCTGGCCAGCGCCGGCCACCCGCTGCCGCTGCTGCTGCGGCCCGACGGCGAGGTCCGCCCGGCCGCCGAGCCGCAGATACTGCTCGGGATCTTCGACGACGTCGCGTACGAGAGCCAGAGCTTCGATCTGGCGCCCGGCGACAGCCTGCTGTGCGTCACGGACGGAGTGACCGAGCGGCGCTCCGGGACCCTGATGTTCGACGACGGCGACGGCCTGGCCCGAGCCCTGGCCGACTGCACCGGGCTGTCGGCGGACGGCATCGCGGACCGGATCAAGCGGGCCGTGCACGAATTCGCCGAGCGGCCGCCCGACGACGATCTGGCGCTGCTGGTGCTCCAGGCGGGGTGAGGCCCGCTCCCGGGGCGGGCGGCCGCCGTGATCACGGGCGTGGCCCGGGGTTCCCCGGCGGCGAGCGACAATGGGCGGTATGCCTTCCGTACTGCCTGATGGTGAACCCGTACCCGACGACGGGGCGCTGCCCCGCCATGCCCTGGAAGGCGCCGCCGACCGGCCGCTCGGCTTCTACCTGCACGTGCCGTACTGCGCGACCCGCTGCGGCTACTGCGACTTCAACACCTACACCGCCACCGAGCTGCGCGGCTCCGGCGGCGCGCTGGCCTCCCGGGACAACTACGCCGAGCATCTGATCGGCGAGGTCCGCCAGGCCCGCAAGGTCCTGGGCGACGATCCGCGTCCGGTCCGGACGGTCTTCGTCGGCGGCGGTACGCCGACCCTGCTGGCGGCCGCGGACCTGGTCCGGATGCTGGGGGCGATCCGCGAGGAGTTCGGGCTCGCTGACGACGCCGAGATCACCACCGAGGCCAACCCGGAGTCCGTCGGTCCGGCGTACCTCGCCGAGCTGCGGGCGGGCGGCTTCAACCGGATCTCGTTCGGGATGCAGAGCGCCCGGCAGCACGTGCTGAAGATCCTGGACCGTACGCACACGCCGGGGCGGCCCGAGGCCTGTGTCGCCGAGGCCCGTGCGGCGGGCTTCGAGCACGTCAACCTCGACCTGATCTACGGCACGCCGGGGGAGTCCGACGACGACTGGCGGGCCTCGCTGGACGCGGCGATCGGCGCGGGGCCGGACCATGTGTCGGCGTACGCGTTGATCGTCGAGGAGGGGACGCAGCTGGCACGGCGGATCCGGCGCGGCGAGGTCCCGATGACGGACGACGACGTCCACGCCGACCGCTATCTGATCGCCGACGAGGCGATGGCCGCGGCGGGCTTCGCCTGGTACGAGGTGTCGAACTGGGCCCGTACGCCCGAGGGCCGGTGCCTGCACAACGAGCTGTACTGGCGTGGGGCCGACTGGTGGGGCGCCGGGCCCGGGGCGCACAGCCATGTCGGCGGGGTGCGCTGGTGGAACGTGAAGCATCCGGGGGCGTACGCGCAGGCGCTGGCCGAGGGGCGGTCGCCGGGGGCCGGGCGCGAGGTCCTCTCCGAGGAGGACCGGCGGGTCGAGCGGATCCTCCTGGAGCTCCGGCTCGCGGACGGCTGCCCGCTGTCGTTGCTCGCCCCGGCCGGGCTGGCCGCGTCCCGGCGCGCGCTGGCGGACGGGCTGCTGGAGGACGGGCCGTACGAGCGGGGGCGGGCGGTGCTGACCCTGCGGGGGCGGTTGCTGGCGGATGCGGTGGTGCGGGATCTGGTGGACTGAGGGCGGGGCGTGGGGTGTGGTGGGGGTGCCCGCTGCGGGGTGCGCCTGCGGCGGGGTTGTTCCCCTGTCCCGCCCCTTCCCGTAACCGGGGGCTATGCCCCCGGACCCCCGCTCCTCAAACGCCGGAGGGGCTGAAGAGGCCCCCGAGGGGCTGGAAGTTTCGTCGGAGGGGCTGGAATGGACGGCCCCTACTCCGGTGCCGTCACGAAGTCGATCAGGTGTTCCACCGAGCCCAGCAGGGCCGGTTCCAGGTCCCGGTACGAGTGGACCGTGGACAGGATCCGCTGCCAGGCCGCGCCGGTGTTCTCCGGCCAGCCGAGCGCGCGGCACACGCCGGTCTTCCAGTCCTGGCCGCGCGGTACCACCGGCCAGGCCGCGATGCCCGCCGAGGACGGCTTCACCGCCTCCCACACGTCGATGTAGGGGTGGCCGAGCACCAGCACGTTCGCGTCCGAGACCTGGGCGGCGATCCGGGACTCCTTGGAGCCGGGCACCAGGTGGTCGACCAGCACGCCCAGCCGGGCGTCCGGGCCGGGGGAGAAGTCGCGCACGATGGCGGGGAGGTCGTCGATGCCCTCCAGGTACTCCACGACCACGCCCTCGATCCGCAGGTCGTCGCCCCAGACCCGCTCGACCAGCTCCGCGTCGTGCCTCCCCTCCACATAGATCCGGCCCGCCCGCGCGACCCGGGCGCGCGCCCCCGGGACCGCGACCGAACCCGAGGCCGTACGGGCGGGGCGCACGGGGCCGGCCGCCGAGGGGCGGACGAGGGTGACCACCCGGCCCTCCAGCAGGAAGCCGCGCGGTTCCATCGGGAAGACCCGGTGTTTGCCGAAGCGGTCCTCCAGGGTCACCGTCGGACCCTGGGCCGTCTTCTCGCAGCGGATCACCGCACCGCAGAATCCGGTGGAGACCTCCTCCACGACCAGATCGGGCTCGGCGGGGACCTCGGGAACGGGGGCGGACCTCTTCCACGGCGGGGTCAGGTCCGGCTGGTAGCTGCGCATCGGACGACGATAGGACGGCCAGGGCCCTCGGGTCACGACACGCCGAAGCGTACGGCCAGTTGTTCGCGCTGGGCCCGGACGAACGCGGCGTCCACCACCGCCCCGTGCCCCGGTACGTACACCGCGTCCTCGCCGCCCAGCTCCAGCACCCGGTCCAGCGCGGCCGGCCAGCGGGACGGGTAGGCGTCGCGGCCCGCCTGCGGTTCGCCGGACTCCTCGACCAGGTCGCCGCAGAGCACGATCGCGGGGGAGCCGGGGACCACCGCCACCAGGTCGTGGCCGCTGTGCGCGGGGCCCACGTCGGCCAGCACCACCTCGCGCCCGCCGCCCAGGCCGAGCGTCCACTCGCCGCACACCTGGTGGTGCGGTGACACCAGCGCGTCGACGGCCTCCGCCGCGTCGTGCTCGGTGACCCCGTGACGTACCGCCGAGGTGTGCAGCTCCGCCTTCCCCCGTTCCAGCAGTTCCGCCAGGCCGACCGCCCCGTACACCTCGGTGCCGGAGAATGCGGCGGTGCCCAGGACATGGTCGAAATGGGGGTGGCTGAGTGCGATATGCGTCACCCTCCGGCCGAACAGGGCCTGGGCCTGGGACCGCACCTCGGCGCCCTCACGGAGCGTCGATCCGGTGTCGAAGAGCAGCACGCCGTCCGCTCCGGCCACCAGTGCGACCGTCGCGTCCCACCCCGGAAGGCGCCGCCGGCCCACTCCGTGACCGAGTCGCTCCCACCCGAACTCTTCCCAAGAGGCATCCATACCGGGACGCTATCGGCAAACGGCTCGCGAGGTCTCGCGGTAGCGTGGCCGGTCGCCCTTGCTAGGCCCCCACTCGGCCGCCGTACACTGGCCGGGGGATTGCTGGCACTCGCGATGACAGAGTGCCAGGCGGATTCCTGGGCAGGGACACAGGAACGACCCGAGAACCACCGAGGAAACACAGCTGGAGGTGTGCGCGATGCTCAGCGAACGCAGACTCGAAGTCCTTCGCGCCATCGTCCAGGACTATGTCGGCACCGAGGAGCCCGTCGGCTCCAAGGCGCTCACCGAGCGGCACAAGCTGGGGGTCTCCCCGGCGACCGTCCGCAACGACATGGCGGTGCTGGAGGACGAGGGTTTCATCGCCCAGCCCCACACCAGTGCCGGACGCATCCCGACGGACAAGGGCTACCGGCTCTTCGTCGACCGGCTCGCGGGGGTCAAGCCCCTCTCGTCGCCGGAGCGCCGGGCCATTCACAACTTCCTCGACGGCGCGGTCGACCTCGACGACGTCGTGGGCCGCACCGTACGGCTGCTCGCGCAGCTGACCCGGCAGGTCGCCATCGTGCAGTACCCCTCGCTGACCCGGTCGACGGTGCGGCATGTGGAACTGCTGTCGCTGGCGTCCGCCCGGCTGATGCTCGTGCTCATCACGGACACCGGCCGGGTCGAACAGCGCATGATCGACTGCCCCGCCCCGTTCGGCGAGACCTCTCTCGCCGATCTGCGGGCCCGGCTCAACAGCCGGGTCGTCGGACGCCGTTTCGCGGACGTCCCGCAGCTGGTGCAGGACCTGCCGGAATCCTTCGAGAGCGAGGACCGGGGAACCGTGTCCACCGTGCTCTCCACCCTGCTCGAAACCCTCGTCGAGGAGACGGAGGAGCGGCTGATGATCGGCGGCACCTCCAACCTCACCCGCTTCGGGCACGACTTCCCGGTGATGATCCGGCCGGTGCTGGAGGCACTGGAGGAACAGGTCGTGCTGCTGAAGCTGCTCGGCGAGGCCAAGGACTCGGGCATGACCGTACGTATCGGGCACGAGAACGCCCACGAGGGGCTCAACTCCACGTCCGTCGTCGCGGTCGGCTACGGTTCGGGCGACGAGGCAGTCGCCAAACTCGGCGTGGTCGGACCGACCCGCATGGACTACCCCGGAACGATGGGAGCGGTACGCGCAGTGGCACGTTACGTCGGACAGATCCTGGCGGAGTCGTAAGTGGCCACGGACTACTACGCCGTACTCGGCGTACGCCGCGACGCATCTCAGGACGAGATCAAGAAGGCATTCCGTCGGCTCGCTCGCGAGCTGCACCCGGATGTGAACCCCGATCCGAAGACCCAGGAGCGGTTCAAGGAGATCAACGCCGCCTACGAGGTGCTGTCGGACCCGCAGAAGAAGCAGGTCTACGACCTCGGCGGCGACCCGCTGTCCGCCTCCGGCGGCGGTGGCGCGGGCGGATTCGGACAGGGTGGCTTCGGCAACTTCTCCGACATCATGGACGCGTTCTTCGGTACGACGTCGCAGCGCGGACCCCGTTCGCGCACCCGGCGCGGCCAGGACGCGATGATCCGTCTGGAGATCGATCTCGCCGAGGCCGCGTTCGGCACCACCAAGGACATCCAGGTCGACACGGCCGTCGTCTGCACGACGTGCAGCGGCGAGGGCGCCGCCCCCGGCACCTCCGCCCAGACCTGTGACATGTGCCGCGGCCGCGGCGAGGTCTCCCAGGTCACCCGGTCCTTCCTCGGCCAGGTCATGACCTCGCGGCCCTGCCCGCAGTGCCAGGGCTTCGGCACGGTCGTGCCGACCCCGTGCCCGGAGTGCGCCGGCGACGGCCGCATCCGTTCGCGGCGCACGCTCACCGTGAAGATCCCCGCCGGTGTCGACAACGGCACCCGCATCCAGCTCGCGGGCGAGGGCGAGGTCGGCCCCGGCGGCGGCCCGGCCGGCGATCTGTACGTGGAGATCCACGAGCTCTCGCACGCGGTGTTCCAGCGCCGGGGCGACGATCTGCACTGCACGGTCACCATCCCCATGACGGCGGGCGCGCTCGGCACCAAGGTGCCGCTGGAGACGCTCGACGGCCTGGAGGAGGTCGACATCCGGCCGGGCACCCAGTCCGGCCAGTCGGTCCCGCTGCACGGACGCGGCATCACGCATCTGCGGGGCGGCGGGCGCGGCGATCTGATCGTGCACGTCGAGGTGATGACTCCGACGAAGCTGGACCCGGAGCAGGAACGGCTGCTGCGGGAGCTGTCGAAGATGCGGGGTGAGGAGCGGCCCACCGGCCAGTTCCAGCCCGGCCAGCAGGGGCTGTTCTCCCGGCTTAAGGACGCGTTCAACGGCCGCTGAGCGGTCTGCCGCACCCTTTCCGGACGCCGGACGGGCCCGCTCGGCGGGCCCGTCCGGCGTTTGAGCGCAGAGCCCGTCCGGCGTTTGAGTACAAAGCGGACCCCGTCCCGCGCTCCCCGGGCCGCGCGGGACGTGACACGATGCGGTCATGTCATCCGCGTTGACCGATCTCTGCCGGTATCCGATCGTTCAGGCCCCGATGGCGGGGGGCGCGTCCTCCCCGCAGCTCGTCGCGGCCGTCTCCGAGGCGGGCGGGCTCGGATTCCTCGCCGCCGGGTACAAGACGGCGGACGGCATGTACCACGAGATCAAACAGCTGAGAGGGCTGACCGGTCAGCCCTTCGGCGTCAATCTCTTCATGCCGCAGCCGGCCCTCGCCGACCCGAGCGCCGTCGAGGTGTACCGGCACCAGCTCGCGGGCGAGGCCGCCTGGTACGAGACCCCGCTCGGCGACCCGGACGCCAGCGGGGGCGACGACGGCTACGAGGCCAAGCTGGCCATCCTCCTGGAGGACCCGGTCCCGGCCGTCTCGTTCACCTTCGGCTGCCCGACCCGTGACACCCTCGACGCGTTCGCCGGTGTCGGCACGTACACCCTTGTGACGGTGACCACGCCCGAGGAGGCCCAGACCGCCCAGTGGGCGGGCGCCGACGCGGTCTGCGTCCAGGGCGTCGAGGCGGGCGGCCACCAGTCCACCCACCGCGACGACCCGCAGGCCGACGGTGCCGGGATCGGACTGCTCTCGCTGGTCGCCCAGGTCCGCGAGACCGTGCAGATCCCGATCGTCGCGACGGGCGGGCTGATGCGCGGGTCCCAGATCGCCGCGGTGCTCGCCGCGGGCGCCGAGGCGGCGCAGCTCGGTACGGCGTTCCTCGCCTGCCCCGAGTCCGGGGCGAGCCCGCTGCACAAGCAGGCCCTGACCAACCCGCTGTTCGTGCGGACCGCCCTGACCCGGGCGTTCTCCGGCCGCCCGGCCCGCGGTCTGGTCAACCGGTTCATGCGCGAGCACGGCCCGTACGCCCCCGCCGCCTATCCGCAGGTCCACTATCTGACCGCCGGGCTGCGCAAGGCGGCGGCGAAGGCCGGGGACGCGCAGGGCATGGCCCTCTGGGCGGGCCAGGGGCACCGGATGGCACGCGAGCTGCCCGCAGGCCGGCTGGTCCGGCTGCTCGCCGAAGAACTGGACGCCGCACGGACGGCAGTGAGCACAGGGAGTACGCAGTGACCGCACCGGTCTTCGTCGTCGAACAGGTCCCCGGCGGACCCGGGTTCGTCCTGGAGGGGCCCGAGGGCAGGCACGCCGTGTCGGTGAAGCGGCTGCGCGCCGGTGAGGACGTCGTGCTCACCGACGGGCGCGGCCACTGGACGGAAGGCACCGTCCTGGCCGCCGAGGGCAAGGACCGGCTCGTCGTCACCGATCTGACCGGGATCCGGGAGGAGCCCCTGCCCGCTCCCCGCATCACCGTCGTCCAGGCCCTGCCCAAGGGCGACCGGGGCGAGGTCGCCGTGGAGACGATGACGGAGACCGGCGTCGACGCGATCGTGCCCTGGCAGGCGGCGCGCTGCATCACCCAGTGGAAGGGTGACCGCGGCCTCAAGTCCCTGGCGAAGTGGCGCAACACCGCCCGGGAGGCGGGCAAGCAGTCCCGCCGGGTGCGCTTCCCCGACGTGGCCGACGCGATGACGACCAAGCAGGTCGCCGCGCTGCTGGCCACGGCGGACTTCGCCGCCGTCCTGCACGAGGACCGGGGACACGACAGCGAGCCGCTGGCCACCGTCCCGCTCCCCGACCGGGGCGAGATCGTGCTGGTCGTCGGCCCCGAGGGCGGTGTGTCGCCGGACGAGCTGGCGCTCTTCGCCGACGCGGGCGCCCGGACCTGCCGGCTCGGGGCGAGCGTGCTGCGCACCTCCACGGCGGGCACGGCGGCGACGGCACTGCTGCTGGGGCGGACCGGCCGCTGGTCGTGAGAGAGGTCCGGTCGTTGGTTGCGAGACCGGCCGCTGGTCGTGAGTCGGGCCGCTGTTCGTGGGGCCGGTCGGCAACTGCCGGTCGGCCGGAGTTCTTTCGTGCGCCCCGGCGGCGCCCCCTGGTGCGACCGCACGCCGTTACCGTCCGGTGGGTAACGGTGGGAAGCTGCCCGTATGTGGACATCAAGGGCATGGGGTCAGGGACGGGAACGGCGCTTTCTGGCCGTGTCCGCACTCGTGGTCGCGGCGGTGGCCGGGGTCACCGCCTGTGAGCCCGCGAACGGGCTGAATTCCGCGTCCATCGCGGTGACCACCGGCCGGGTCGGCACCGGCGCGCTGGAGCGCAACGGGGTCGATGTGCAGTGGCTGAGCTGTACCGCCGGAGCCGACGGGGACCGGGCGTGGGGCGCGTCGCCCGCCGCGACCGTGCGCCGGGTCGCGAACGTGGACTGCAACGGCAGGACCGGGAAGGGAGAGACCATCACCCTCACCGGCAAGGTGACCCAGGAGCTCGGCGGGCGGTGCGTGCGGGGGGACCTGACCGCGAGGACGGGCGGGAAGGACGTCTTCCGGGCGGACGTGCTCGGCAACTGCGACGCCGCCCCCTCGACCGCCGTGCTGAATCCGCTGCCGGCCGGTGGCGGCGCCGCCGTCCGGCCGGCCGTCACGGTCACGGTGACGGTGACCGAAACGCCCCTGGGCAAGTGAGTCCGTCCGGCGCGCGGCGGCCCGTCGGACTCCGGCCAACCCGGTTACGCGGAACAGGACCGCGGCCTAGGGTGACCGATGTGACGCAGCCTGCCTACCTCCGATACCCCCATGTCCAGGGCGATTCGATCGCCTTCACCGCCGAGGACGATGTCTGGCTGGCGCCGCTGGACGGCGGCCGGGCCTGGCGCGTCAGCGCCGACAACCGGCCGGTCACCCACCCGCGGATATCGCCGGACGGAACCCGGGTCGCCTGGACGTCCACCCGGGACGGAGCACCCGAGGTGCACATCGCCCCGGCCGACGGCGGACCCTCCGAGCGGCTCACCTACTGGGGCGACGCGCGGACCGCCGTCCACGGCTGGACGCCCGGGGGCGAGGTGCTGGTCGTCAGCGCCCAGGGACAGGCCTCGCTCCGGCGCACCTGGGCCAGGGCCCTCCCGGTCGACGGCGGACCGGCGCGGACCCTGCCGTACGGGCCGGTCGGCTCGGTCGCGTACGGGCCCGGCGGCCGGGTCCTGCTGCTCTCGGTCACCATGGGGCGCGAGGCCGCCACCTGGAAGCGCTACCGGGGCGGCACGGCGGGCAAGCTGTGGATCGAGCAGGAGCCCGCGGCGGCGGACGGCCCGGCGGAGTTCGTACGGCTCCACGCGGAGCTCGACGGGAACATCGAGTGCCCGATGTGGGTGGGCGGGCGCATCGCCTTCCTCTCCGACCACGAGGGCGCCGGCGCGGTCTACTCCTCGCTCCCGGACGGCTCCGACCTGCGCCGCCACACCGGCGTCGAGGGCTTCTACGCCCGCCACGCGACCTCCGACGGCACCCGCGTCGCCTACGCCTCGGCCGGTGAACTCTGGCTGCTGGACGGCCTCGGAGGCGACGGACCCCGCCGCCTCGACATCCGGCTCGGCGGCCAGCGCGCCGACCTCCAGCCGCACCCCGTGCACGCCGGCAGCCATCTCGACGCCGCCTCCCCGGACCGTACCGGCCGGGGCAGCGCCGTAGGGACGCGCGGCGCCGTCCACTGGGTCACCCACCGCGGGGGCCCGGCCCGCGCACTCGCCGTCGAACCCGGCGTACGGGCCAGACTGCCCCGCGCCTTCCAGGCCGACGGCGACCAGCACGCCGTCTGGGTCACCGACGCCGAGGGCGACGACGCCCTGGAGTGCGCCCCCGCCACCGGCACCGCCCCCGGCGCCGTACCGCGCCGCCTCGCCGCCGGCCGCATCGGCAGGGTCCTCGAACTGGTCCCCGCCCCCGACGGCAGCCGGTTCGCCGTCGCCGCGCACGACGGGCGGATCCTGATCGTCGAGCGGGAGAGCGGCGAGGTCCACGAGGTGGACCGCAGCGAGCACGGCGACGCCTCCGGCCTCGTCTTCTCGCCCGACTCCTCCTGGCTCGCCTGGTCCCACCCCGGGCCCGGTCCGCTCAGCCTGCTCAAGCTCGCGCACCTCGCCGATCTGTCGGTCGCCGAGGCCACACCGCTGCGCTTCCGGGATTTCGCCCCCGCGTTCACCGGCGACGGCAAGCACCTGGCGTTCCTCTCCGAGCGGTCCTTCGACCCGGTCTACGACGCCCATGTCTTCGACCTGGCGTTCCTCGGCACCTGCCGCCCGTATCTGCTGACGCTCGCCGCCACCACGCCCTCCCCGTTCGGGCCGCAGCGCCACGGCCGCCCGACCGAGAAGGAGAAGGGCGGCGGCGAGGGCGATCAGGACAACCCGACCGCGCTGCCCGTCACCCGGATCGACCTCGAAGGGCTCGCCGACCGGATCGTGCCGCTGCCCGTCGAGGCCGGCAGCTACTCCACACTGCGCGCCGCGAAGGACGGGCTGCTGTGGCTGAACCACCCGGTGACCGGGGTGCTCGGCACGAGCGCCGCCACCCCCGACTCCGGGCGGCCCGAGACCGTCCTGGAGCGGTACGACCTGGAGAAGCTGCGCTGCGAGGAACTCGCCTCGGGCGTCTCGGACTTCGCGGTCAGCGGGGATGGCAAGCGGCTCGTCCTGCACACCCGGGGCAAGCTGCGCGTCGTGCCGTCCGACAGCCATGTCGCGGCCGATGACGACGACGGCGGCAGCGACGGCGGCGTCACCGTCGACCTCTCCCGGATCCGGCGGATCCTCGAACCCGCCGCCGAATGGCGCCAGATGTACGACGAGGCCGGGCGCATCATGCGGGACAACTTCTGGCGCCCCGACATGGGCGGCCTCGACTGGGACGGAGTCCTGGAGCGCTACCGCCCGGTGCTGGAGCGGGTCGCCACCCACGACGACCTGATGGACCTGCTCTGGGAGGTCCACGGGGAACTCGGCACCTCGCACGCCTATGTGATCCCGTCCGATGGATGGCGCGACGAATCGGCCCGCCAGGGGCTGCTCGGTGCGGACATCTCCCGTACGGACGAGGGCGGTTGGCGCATCGACCGGATCCTGCCGTCCGAGACCTCCGACCCGGAGGCCCGCTCGCCGCTCACCGCGCCCGGGGTGGCGGTACGCCCCGGTGATGTGATCCTCGCCGTCGACGGCTGCCCGGTCGACCCGGTGGCCGGGCCCGGACCGCTGCTCACCGGCTCGGCCGACAAGCCGGTCGAGCTGACCGTCTCGCCGGCGGGCGGCGGCGACCCCCGTCATGTCGTCGTCGTACCGGTCGCCGACGAGGAGGCGCTGCGCTACCACGCGTGGGTCGCCGACCGGCGGGCCCATGTGCACGAGCGGTCCGGCGGACGCCTCGGCTATCTCCACATCCCCGACATGGTCGGCTCGGGCTGGGCGCAGCTCCACCGCGATCTGCGCGTCGAGGTGGCCCGTGAGGGGCTGGTCGTGGACGTCCGGGAGAACCGCGGCGGCCACATCTCGCAGCTGATCGTGGAGAAGCTCGCCCGCCGTGTCGTCGGCTGGGACGTGCCGCGCGGTATGCGGCCGTTCAGCTACCCGCAGGACGCGCCGCGCGGCCCCGTGGTCGCGGTGGCCAACGAGTTCTCCGGCTCGGACGGCGACATCGTGAACGCCGCGATCAAGGCGCTGCGCATCGGGCCGGTCGTCGGCACCCGGACCTGGGGCGGTGTGGTCGGCATCGACAGCAAGTACCGGCTGGTGGACGGGACGTTGGTCACCCAGCCCAAGTACGCGTTCTGGTTCGAGGGCTATGGCTGGGACGTGGAGAACCGCGGGGTCGATCCCGATGTCGAGGTCGTGATGGCGCCGCAGGACCATGTGGCGGGGCGGGATCCGCAGTTGGACGAGGCGATCCGGATCGCGCTTGCGTCGCTGGCGGAGACGCCGGCGGTGCGCGCGCCGGAGTTGCCGGTGTTGCCGGAGGCGTAGGGGGCGGGGTGCGGTGGGTGTCCGCTGCGGGGTGCGCCTGCGGCGGGCTTGTTCCCCTGCCCCGCCCCTTCCCGTAACCGGGGGCTCTGCCCCCGGACCCCCGCTCCTCAAACACCGGAGGGGCTGGGGATGTCCGCCGAAGGTGGCCGAGATCTCCGCCGGGGTGGCCGGGGATGTCCGCCGGAGGGGCTGAAGAGGCCCCCGAGGGGCCGGGATGTCCGCCGGAGGGGGCAAGGTCCCTCGCAGGCGGCCCGATAGCATGCCGTACGGCGATCATCGCCACCGTCGCCGCCACCGTAATCGTGACCTTCTACCGAGGAGCCGCCCCATGGCAGGAGAACCGCAGCCCGACTGCCTGTTCTGCAAGATCGTCTCGGGTGAGATCCCGGCCACCATCGTCCGCGAGACCGAAACCACCGTCGCCTTCCGGGACATCAACCCGCAGGCCCCCACCCACGTACTCGTCATTCCCCGCGTCCACCACCCGGACGCCGCCGCGCTCGCCGCCGCCGAGCCGGCGATCGCCGCCGACGTCCTGCGTGAGACCGGGCAGGTCGCCGCCGACGAGAAGATCGTGGACACCGGCTACCGGGTCGTCTTCAACACCGGCTCCGGCGCGGGCCAGACCGTCTTCCACGCGCACGCCCACGTCCTGGGCGGCCGCGGCCTCCAGTGGCCCCCCGGCTAGAACGGCCGATCGCACACCGTGTCCGTACGTGAACTCGTGGTCCTCGGCACCGCCAGCCAGGTCCCGACCAGACACCGCAACCACAACGGCTATCTGCTGCGCTGGGACGGCGAGGGCATCCTCTTCGACCCCGGTGAGGGCACCCAGCGCCAGATGCTGCGGGCCGGGGTCGCCGCGCACGACATCGACCGGATCTGCGTCACGCACTTCCACGGCGACCACTCGCTGGGCCTGGCCGGGGTGATCCAGCGGATCAACCTCGACCAGGTCCCGCACCCGGTCACCGCGCACTACCCGGCGAGCGGGCAGCACTTCTTCGAGCGGCTGCGGTACGCCACCGCCTACCGCGAGTCCGTCGAGCTGACCGAGGCCCCGGTCGCCGCCGACGGGGTGCTCGCCACCACCGACGCGTACACGCTCAGCACCCACCGGCTCTCGCACCCCGTCGAGTCGTACGGCTACCGGCTCGTCGAGCCCGACGGGCGCCGCATGCTGCCCGCGAAACTCGCCGAGCACGGCATCAAGGGGCCGGACGTCGGCCGGATCCAGCGGGACGGCTCCCTCGGCGGCGTGACGCTCGACGACGTCTCCGAGCGCAGGCGCGGTCAGCGGTTCGCGTTCATCATGGACACGAGGCTCTGCGACGGCGTGCGGGTGCTCGCCGAGGGCTGCGATCTGCTGGTCATCGAGTCGACCTTCCTCGACGAGGACGAACGGCTCGCCACCGACCACGGCCATCTGACCGCCGGACAGGCGGCCCGGGTGGCCCGGGACGCGGGCGTACGGCACCTCGTGCTGACGCACTTCTCGCAGCGGTACGACGACCCGGCCGTCTTCGAGAACCAGGCCCGCGCGGCGGGGTTCGAGGGTGAACTGACCGTCGCCCAGGACCTCGGCCGGGTCCCCGTGCCCAAGCGGCACCCCTGAACACGACAGCACCGATCAGCACCGCATCAGCACCACCGTCTGTGAGCGTGAAAACCCGTGCACCTCCCCAAGGCCGAACTCCACCTCCACATCGAAGGCACCCTCGAACCCGAGCTGGCCTTCGCGCTCGCCGCGCGCAACGGCGTGCGGCTGCCGTACGCGGACACCGAAGAGCTCCGCACCGCCTACCTCTTCGACGACCTGCAGAGCTTCCTGGACCTGTACTACGCGCTGATGGCGGTGCTCCGGACCGAGGAGGACTTCGAGGAGCTCGCCGACGCCTATCTCGCCCGCGCCGCCGCACAGGGCGTCCGGCACGCGGAGATCTTCTTCGACCCGCAGGCGCACACCGCGCGCGGCGTCCCGATCGGCACCGTCGTCGAGGGGCTCGGCCGGGCGCTGGACCGCAGCGAGGAGAAGCACGGCATCTCCACCCAGCTGATCATGTGCTTCCTGCGCGACGAGTCGGCCGAGTCGGCGATGGAGACCCTGGAGTCGGCGAAGCCGTATCTGCACCGGATCAGCGCGGTCGGCCTCGACTCGGCGGAGGTCGGCCACCCGCCCGTCAAGTTCCGTGAGGTGTACGAGGCGGCCGGGGCGCTCGGGCTGCGCAGGGTCGCCCATGCCGGGGAGGAGGGCCCGCCCGAGTACATCCGGGAGGCGCTGGACGTCCTCGGGGCCGAGCGCATCGACCACGGGCTGCGTTGCATGGAGGACCCGGAGCTGGTGGAGCGGCTGGTCGCGGACCGGGTGCCGCTCACCCTCTGCCCGCTGTCCAACGTACGGCTGCGCGCCATCGACACCCTGGAGGAACACCCGCTGCGGGCGATGATGGCCGCCGGGCTGCTCTGCACGGTGAACTCCGACGACCCCGCCTACTTCGGCGGGTACGTCGGGGACACCTTCCACGCCGTCCGTGAGGCGCTCGCCCTGGACCACGAGCAGCTGCGCACGCTGGCCCGCAACTCCTTCGAGGCGGCCTTCCTCGACCACGACGAGGAGCGCCGGGCGCGCTATCTGTCCGAGGTCGAGGCGTACGCGTTCGACTGACCGGCACCGCCCGCCGGGCCCGCCGTCCGGAACGCGTTCCGGACCGGGCGCCTGCGGCGCACGGGCAGGCTGATCTCCGTGACGGCCTGCTCGGGCGCGCCCAGCTTGGGCACCGCGCCGGGCACCGCTCCGGTGGTGACGGCGAGCAGCGCGGCCGGTGCGCCGCCCCGGCGGCGTACCGAACCCGGCACCAGCGGGCGGCCACCGGTGTGCAGGGCGACGGCCGTGACCGGGGCCGCGACCAGCAGGGTGACGGCGCCCAGGACCAGGCCCATGACCGGGTATCCGGCCTGCTCGGACAGCACGCTGCCGAGGACCGGCCCGCAGGCCACCCCGACGGACGAGGCGGAGCCCGCGAGGACCGCCCAGCGGCCGCGCACGTCCAGGGAGGCGGCCAGGCCGATCAGATACGACAGGACCACCGGGTAGACGGTGTTCCACAGGATCTCGCCGGTCGCGAACTGGCCGAGGTTCCCGGCCGACGAGCTGAGCACGATGCTCGCCGCGATGATCATGGTGCCCAGGCCGATCGGCACCGCCCGGCCGAGCCGGGCGCCCAGCATCCCCGCACCCATCACCCCGAGCAGTCCCGCGCCGAGCGCGGCCGCGAACACCGCGCCGATGGTGACCTCGGAGAGCCCGACCTGGGCCACGCCGATCCGGCTGCTGACGCCCCACAGCGCGTTCTGCGCCATGGACCAGACGAGCATGCCGCCCGCGAGGACCAGGCCGGAGCGGCGGTGCGGCAGCCGGCCGGCGACCGGGGCGGCGGGACCGGCGGGCGTGGAGCCGCCGAGCCGCCCGGTGGCGGGCCAGACGAGCAGGGCGACCAGGGCGATCGAGGCGAACGGCAGCCGGTGGCCGCCGCCGAGGTGCGGGATCGTCAGATAGAGGGCGCCCGCCGTCGCGGAGACGCTGAGCAGCCCGAGCGACGAGGTCCGGTGCGGGTCGCGCTGGGCGGCGATGCCCGAGGCGGCCACCGCGGTCGCCGTACCGGAGCCGAAGCCCCCGATCATCGCGCCCATGACCACCAGCGGCACCGACCCGGCCAGGGCGGCGCAGCCGTACCCCGCCATGGCCAGCACCAGTCCGATCCGGGCGGGCCGTCGCGGCCCGTACGTCTCGACCCGGCCCGCCAGCGTGAAGCCGGCGGTCGCCGAACTCAGCAGGAGGGCGCTGCCGACCAGGCCGGCCTGGGCCGTACTGAGGCCGAGATAGACGGAGAGCCGCCCGACGATGGTGGGGAGCAGATAGGCGGCGAGGTAGCCGGCGGTGAACACGGCGACCAGGGGCCACGCGGCGCGAGGGCGCGAGGACATGGGCGTTCCTGAAGACATGCCGGAGACGGCAGGGAAGGCAGGGGAGGGTGAAGCAGAAAATACGGGGAATTCGGGCCACTTGTCGGTAACTGTCGCCGAAGGGGCTCGCGGGCCAATTTGTATCAACCACGGCCAGTCGTCCGAAAGCCGCCCTGATGTGATCTGAGTCACATGCGAGTTTGGGTTCGGGGAGCGCGGGTAGCAGCGTTTGTTTACGCGGATCGGTGTCCGCGTGCGGGGCGCCGGAACGAGCCCTCCGGAAGCGGCGGCGCGCACTCTCCGGTTACGTCGTCGGATCGGGCACACTGGCCAGATCTGCCACGACCGGGGAGTGCACAGTGAGCACGGACAATCCAGGTATCGACCCACTGGACGGGCTGCGTGCCCCGCAGGACCCGGACTGCGACGTCTTCCTCACCGGCACGGTCTTCCTCGACATCATCTTCACCGGCCTGGACAGCGCCCCGGTGCGCGGCACCGAGTCCTGGGCGCGCGGCATGGGCTCCAGCCCCGGCGGCGTCGCCAACATGGCGACCGCCCTGGCGCGGCTGGGGCTGCACACCTCGCTGGCCGCGGCGTTCGGCGACGACCACTACGGGGAGTACTGCTGGGACGCCCTGGAGCAGGGTGAGGGCATCGACCTGTCCATGTCGCACACCGTCCCCGGCTGGCACTCGCCGGTGACCGTCTCGATGGCGTACGAGGGCGAGCGGACGATGGTCTCGCACGGCCACGAGGCCCCCGGCCCCGAGGGCACCCACGGCACCGCCGTCCCCACCGGGGAACCGCCGTTCCCGCGCTGCCCGCCCCGGGCCCGCGCCGCCGTCGCCTCGCTCGCCCCCGGCCGCACCGAACCATGGGTCGCCGTCGCCGCCCGCAACGGTGCCCGGATCTTCGCCGACGTCGGCTGGGACGAGACCGGCCGCTGGGACCTGGACGCCCTCGCCGACCTGGAGCACTGCCAGGCCTTCCTCCCCAACGCCGAGGAGGCGATGCGCTACACCCGCACCGACTGCCCGCGCGCCGCCGCCCACGCCCTGGCCGAACGCGTGCCGCTCGCCGTGGTCACCCTGGGGTCGGAGGGCGCGTACGCGGTGGACGCGGCGACCGGGGCGAGCGCCGAGGTGCCCGCGATCGAGGTCGAGGCGCTCGACCCCACCGGCGCGGGCGACGTCTTCGTCGCCGGTTTCGTCACCGGCACCCTGGCGGACTGGCCGCTCGCCGACCGGCTGGCCTTCGCCGGACTGACCGCGGCGCTCTCGGTCCAGGAGTTCGGCGGATCGCTGTCGGCGCCGGGCTGGGCGGAGGTCGCCGCCTGGTGGCAGCGGGTCCGCACCTTCGCCGAGCAGGACCCGGCCGCCCTCCAGCGGTACGCCTTCCTGGAGGAGCTGCTGCCCGCGGCCGCCCGGCCCTGGCCGCTGCGCCGGGCGGTCCCGACGATCGGCTTCCGGCACCCCGTCTGACGGCCGCGCGCAGCCGTTCGCGAACGTGTGCGAAAAAGCTCTCGGTGTTGTCGGTGCGGAGTCGTAGGCTTGGTAATCCGAGAGGTTGTCGATCGGCGAGAACCTTGCAACGGGAGGTATGTGCAGGCCACAGAGCCGGCCCATGACTCAGACACCCACAGCCCAGACCCCTGCGCCGAGGCAGGCGCGAGCCCGCTTCACCGTCCCCGCCAGCCACCCGATGGTGACCGTTCTGGGATCCGGCGACGCCCTGCTGCGCGTGATCGAGACGGCCTTCCCGGCGGCCGACATCCACGTCCGGGGAAACGAGATCAGCGCCGCCGGAGACGCGACGGAAGTCGCCCTGATCCAGCGCCTGTTCGACGAAATGATGCTGGTGCTCCGCACCGGTCAGCCGATGACGGAGGACGCAGTGGAACGCTCGATCGCCATGCTCAGGGCGACGGAGAGCGGCGAGGGGGACGGCGAGGAGACACCGGCCGAGGTGCTCACCCAGAACATCCTCTCCAGCCGCGGTCGCACGATCCGCCCCAAGACGCTCAACCAGAAGCGGTACGTCGACGCGATCGACAAGCACACGATCGTCTTCGGCATCGGCCCCGCCGGTACCGGCAAGACCTATCTCGCCATGGCGAAGGCCGTCCAGGCCCTTCAGTCCAAGCAGGTCAACCGGATCATCCTGACCCGGCCCGCGGTCGAGGCGGGCGAGCGGCTCGGCTTCCTGCCCGGCACGCTCTACGAGAAGATCGACCCGTATCTGCGCCCGCTCTACGACGCGCTGCACGACATGCTGGACCCCGACTCGATCCCGCGGCTGATGGCGGCGGGCACGATCGAGGTGGCGCCGCTGGCATACATGCGCGGCCGGACCTTGAATGACGCGTTCATCATTCTGGACGAGGCGCAGAACACCAGCGCCGAGCAGATGAAGATGTTCCTGACCCGGCTCGGCTTCGACTCGAAGATCGTCATCACCGGTGACGTCACCCAGGTCGACCTGCCGAACGGCACCAAGAGTGGTCTGCGCCAGGTCCAGGAGATCCTGGACGGCGTGGAGGACGTCCACTTCTCCCGGCTCACCTCCCAGGATGTCGTCCGGCACAAGCTCGTCGGCCGTATCGTCGACGCGTACGAGAAGTACGACAGCAGAGCCGGCCACAACGGGAAGCAGTAGCAGCGCACCATGTCGATCGACGTCAACAACGAGTCCGGAACCGAGGTCGACGAGCAGGCGATCCTCGACATCGCCCGCTACGCGCTCGCGCGGATGCGGATCCACCCGCTCTCCGAACTCTCGGTGATCGTGGTGGACACCGACGCCATGGAACAGCTCCACATCCAGTGGATGGACCTCCCGGGCCCGACCGATGTCATGTCCTTCCCGATGGACGAGCTGCGTCCGCCGGCCAAGGACGACGAGGAGCCCCCGCAAGGGCTCCTCGGTGACATCGTGCTCTGCCCGGAGGTCGCCAAGAAGCAGGGCGAGGACGCGGAGACCCGGCACTCCATGGACGAGGAGCTCCAGCTCCTCACCGTCCACGGCGTGCTGCACCTCCTCGGGTACGACCACGAGGAGCCGGACGAGAAGGCCGAGATGTTCGGCCTCCAGGCCGCGATCGTCGACGGCTGGCGCGCCGAGCACGGCCTGACCGGCCCGTCGCCCGCCCCCACCGTGTCGTGAGCGTTCCTCTCGTCCTGGGTGCCGTTCTGCTGGTCGTCGTCGGCTGGCTGGCCGCCTGCGCGGAGGCGGGCATCGCCCGGGTCTCCAGCTTCCGGGCCGCCGAGGCGGTCCGCTCCGGGCGGCGCGGCAGCCGGAAGCTGGAGCAGGTCGCGGCGGATCCGACCCGGTATCTCAATGTCGCCCTGCTGGTGCGGGTCGCCTGCGAGATGTCGGCCGCGGTGCTCGTCACGTACGCCTGCCTGAAGGAACTCCCGGAGACCTGGGAGGCGCTGGCCGTCGCCATGGGCGTGATGGTCCTCGTCTCCTACGTCGCCATCGGCGTGTCGCCGCGCACCATCGGCCGCCAGCACCCGCTGAACACGGCCACGGCCGCGGCGTACGTCCTGCTGCCGCTGGCCAGGGTCATGGGTCCGATCCCGCAGCTGCTGATCCTCATCGGCAACGCGCTGACCCCGGGCAAGGGCTTCCGCAAGGGCCCGTTCGCCAGCGAGGCCGAGCTGCGTGCGATGGTCGACCTCGCCGAGGCGGAGTCGCTGATCGAGGACGAGGAGCGCCGCATGGTGCACTCCGTCTTCGAGCTCGGCGACACGCTGGTGCGCGAGGTCATGGTGCCGCGGACGGACCTGGTCTGCATCGAGCGCTACAAGACCATCCGGCAGGCGCTCACCCTGGCCCTGCGCTCCGGTTTCTCGCGGATCCCGGTCACCGGGGAGAACGAGGACGACATCGTCGGCATCGTGTATCTCAAGGACCTGGTCCGCAAGACCCACATCAACCGCGAGTCCGAGGCCGATCTGGTCTCCACGGCGATGCGGCCGGCGGCCTTCGTGCCCGACACCAAGAACGCCGGTGACCTGCTGCGCGAGATGCAGCAGGACCGCAGCCACGTCGCCGTCGTGATCGACGAGTACGGCGGCACGGCGGGCATCGTCACCATCGAGGACATCCTCGAGGAGATCGTCGGCGAGATCACCGACGAGTACGACCGCGAACTCCCGCCCGTCCAGAAGCTGGAGAACGACTGCTTCCGGGTGACCGCGCGCCTCGACATCGGCGACCTCGGCGAGCTGTTCGGCCTCGACGAGTACGACGACGAGGACGTGGAGACCGTCGGCGGACTGCTGGCCAAGGCGCTGGGGCGGGTCCCGATCGCCGGGGCGTCGGCCCTCGTCGACCTGCCGGACGGCCGCCGGCTGCGGCTGACCGCGGAGTCCCCGGCGGGCCGCCGCAACAAGATCGTCACGGTGCTGGTGGAGCCCGTGGCACCGCAGGGGGAGGACGAGGGATGACTCCGCAGCAGCTGAGGGCGTTCTGCCTGGAGTTCAACGCGAGCACCGAGGAGTTCCCGTTCGGCCCCGGGGCCTCCGTCTTCAAGGTGCTCGGCAAGATGTTCGCGCTCAGCACGCTGGACGCCCGCCCGCTGACGGTGAACCTGAAATGCGACCCGGACGAGGCGGTGCGGCTGCGGGAGAAGTACGACGCGGTGGTGCCGGGCTGGCACATGAACAAGCGGCACTGGAACACCGTGACGGTCTCCGGGGTGCCCGACCGGGTGCTCCGCGAGCTGATCGAGGACTCCTACGACCTGGTGGTGGCCGGGCTGCCGAAGGCGGACCGGCTGCGGCTGGACCGGGCGTAGCCGGTGCGCGGGCGGGCGCGCCCGGTTCGTATGCTCGGCACATGACTGAGAGCACCGACCTCGGCCCCGAGGACCGCAAGATCGTCACGCTGGCGCGCAGCGCCCGCGCCCGCAACGGTGTGCCGGAGGGCGCGGCCGTACGGGACGAGACCGGACGCACCTATGTCGCGGGCACCGTACGGCTGGAGTCGCTGAAGCTCAGCGCGCTGCAGACCGCGGTGGCGATGGCCGTGGCCAGCGGGGCCACCTCCCTGGAGGCGGCCGCGGTCGTCTCCGAGGCCGCGACCCCGTCGGACGAGGACCGTGCCGCGGTACGGGACCTGGGCGGCCCGGACACCCCGGTCCTGCTCGCCGGACCCGACGGCACGCTGCGGGTCAGCGTGACGGCGGGCTGACGCCGGAGCGATCCGTACACCGGGCACGAACGCCCCGCGGCCGACCGGCTGCGGGGCGTTTCGCGTACCGGGCGCGGGGAGCAGGGATCTTGACATTATCTGATGGGTCATCAGCCCAGGCGTTCCGTTGCCCTTGACTTCTTCGGGGCCGGAGCCGTCAATGGGCCCCCGTCGGCGCGGAGAGCCGCTGCGCCGCATCCGCAGGAGGGGGCTCCATGCGTCCGACCGTACGAAGAATCAGCATGCGAAGATCCGGCGCCCGAGGACGTCCGGGGCGCGGCCGCCGCTGGGCCGCCGCACTGGGCGTCGGCGCGCTCGTCGTGGCCGGGGGAGGGGGGCTCGCGGGCCCCGCGCAGGCCATGGCCACCGCCTCGGTGCCAGTGGACTTCCCCACCCACTGCATCCCGCCCGCCATCGCGGGCATCCCTCCGATCGACGGGACCACGAGGGCCGAGATCACCGTCGACAACGCCGCCCCGAAGGTGGGCGACACGGTCACGGTCACCTACACCGTCGTCGCGGCCGCCGCGAGCAACCCGGTCGATCTGGCGCTGCCCGCCGACATCATGACGCCCACCGGCAAGGTCACCGTCGGCGGTGCGCAGAGCGCGAGCGTCACCGTCGCGGGCCCCAAGAAGAACGACCCGGTCCCCGGCAAGGGCGCCTTCCCGTCCTTCTCGATGACCGGCACCTTCACGGTCACGGCGCCCGGACGGATCACGCTGTCGCCGGGCGACTACAACATCCACACCAGCTACATCATGGAGCTGGACACCCCCTGCACGGTGACGGACCCGCCCGCCCCCGTCTCCGAGACGATCATCGCGACGGACGGCGGCGGCCAGGTCAACGAGCGTGCCATCCAGCTCGGGGCCGCGTCCGGCAAGGCGGGCGACGCGGTCACCGTCACCGGGTCGAAGTTCACCCCTGGCGCGGACATCACCCTCGCGGGCCGGGCCGGTGACGCGGCGACCGCCGACACGGCCACCGCCAAGGCGGACGGCTCGGGCGGCTTCAGCGGCACGCTCACCGTCGACGACCCGGCGACCACCGGCATCGTCGCCTACGAGGGCGGAAGCTGGGACCCGGCCAAGGGCGCGGGCCCGCAGGCCTACACCGTCACCGGTGGCGGCGGCGACATCCCGGACGGCAGCCAGCAGCTCAGGACCTCCGTCCGGGCGGGCACGCTCTCCATGGTCCAGGCCGGGGACACCGTCGAGATGTCGGCCGTCGACTTCGGCCGCGGCGGCGCCTCCCGGGGCTCCCTGCGGACGGTCACGGTCGAGGACTACCGCGGCGGCCCCGCGGGCTGGTCCCTGACCGGAAAGGTCACCGACTTCAAGGGGCCCGGCGGAGCGACGATCGACGCGTCCGCACTCGGCTGGACCCCGGTCTGCGCGACGAAGCCCGGCAGCCCGAGCACCTGCGCGGCGGGTTCCCAGGGCCCGGTCGGCAGCGCGGGCGCCACGCTGGCGTCCACGCCGAACGGGACCTTCACCGGCGGCGAGTTCACCGTCGACGCCCGGCTCGCGCTGACCGTACCGGCGTACACCGCCCCCGGCGCGTACTCCGGCGTGCTCACCCTCACCCTCACGTGACCGAGCGCTCCCGAGCAACCGGCGGACCGGGCGCGCACCCGCCCGGACCGCCCGACCCGACCACCACCCGGGGGTACCGCACCGTGCGTACCATCTACCTGTTCCTCCTGACCGGCGCCCTCCTGCTGGTCGGCGCGCCCGCCGCCCACGCCGCGGACAACGGCAGCTGGTCGGTCTACCCGGCCACCGCCCGGTCCGGTCAGCGCCCGTACTTCTACCTGTCGGCCGACCCCGGCGCCACGCTCCATGACAAGGTCACCGTCACCAACAAGACGGGCCGGGCACAGACCTTCCGGCTGTACGCGGCCGACGCCTACAACACCGCACGCGACGGCGGGTTCGCCGTGCGGTCCCTGGACGAGCGGCAGCGCTCGGTCGGCGCCTGGGCGAGCACCGGCCGCGACCGGGTCACCGTGGGGCCGCACGGCTCGGTCACCGTCCCGGTCACCATCGCCGTCCCCGAGGACGCCGAACCGGGCGACCACCCCGGCGCGCTCGTCGCGCTGGACGAACGCATCGACCCGGCCGACGCCGGTGCCGTCGCCGTCGGCATCCAGAAGGCGGTCGGCGCCCGGATCTACCTGCGGGTCAACGGGCCGACCGTGCCCGCGCTCTCCGTGGACGACATCCGGGTCGAGCACACCCAGCCGCTGGTCCCCGGCACCGGGAAGAGCCGGGCCGTCATCTCGTACACGCTCCACAACCGGGGCAATGTCACTCTCAGCCCCAAGGTCGCCCTCAAGGCCGAGGGGCTCTTCGGCCGCACCCTGCTCGCCCGCGACCTGAAGCGGATCCCCGCCGAGTTGCTGCCCCGCCAGGAGGTCCGGCTGACCGAGCGGTGGGCCGGCGCGCCCCAGCTGGAGTGGGGCGAGATCCGGCTGACCGCGAGCGCCCGCGACACGCGCGAGTCCGCCGCCGTCGGGTACTTCGCCCTGCCCTGGCTGATGGCCGGCATCCTGCTGGTGGCCGTCGGCGGGGGTACGGGGCTGTGGATCCGGGCCCGCCGGAGCCGTGCCCGCACCGCCTGAGACGTCATCCGACAGGCCCCGCCGCGGCCCTTGGTGCGGCGGGGCCGCCCGGATCGGGGACAATGGGCGCCATGAGCGTTCGACCTGACACAGATGCCGCTGCGCAGCAGGCCGCGGGCGAAGCCCCCCACCGGGCCGGTTTCGCCTGCTTCGTGGGCCGCCCCAACGCGGGCAAGTCCACCCTCACGAACGCTCTGGTCGGCCAGAAGGTGGCGATCACCTCCAACCGGCCGCAGACCACCCGGCACACCGTGCGCGGCATCGTGCACCGCGACGACGCGCAGCTGATCCTGGTCGACACTCCCGGCCTCCACAAGCCGCGCACACTGCTGGGCGAGCGGCTCAACGACGTCGTGCGGACCACCTGGGCCGAGGTCGACGTCATCGGCTTCTGCCTGCCCGCCGACCAGAAGCTCGGCCCCGGCGACAAGTACATCGTCAAGGAACTCGCGGGCATCAAGAAGACCCCGAAGATCGCCATCATCACCAAGACCGACCTGGTCGACTCCAAGCAGCTCGCCGAACAGCTGATCGCCGTGTCCCGCCTCGGCGAAGAGCTCGGCTTCGAGTGGGCGGAGATCATTCCGGTCTCCGCGGTCAAGGACACCCAGGTCGACCTGCTGGGCGACCTGATCGCCCCGCTGCTCCCGGTGAGTCCGCCGCTCTACCCGGAGGGCGACCTCACCGACGAGCCCGAGATGGTCATGGTCGCGGAGCTGATCCGCGAGGCCGCGCTCGAAGGCGTACGGGACGAGCTGCCGCACTCCATCGCGGTCGTCGTGGAGGAGATGATCCCGCGCGAGGGCCGGCCGGCGGACAAGCCGCTGCTCGACATCCACGCCAACGTCTACATCGAGCGCCCCAGCCAGAAGGGCATCATCATCGGCCCGAAGGGCAAGCGGCTGAAGGACGTCGGCACGAAGTCGCGCAAGCACATCGAGGCCCTGCTCGGCACGCCGGTCTTCCTGGATCTCCATGTGAAGGTCGCGAAGGACTGGCAGCGCGACCCCAAGCAGCTGCGCAAGCTGGGCTTCTGAGCCCTGCCCCGTCCGGTCTCACGCGCCCTCCTTCAGGACGCGTGAGACCAGGGCCCGCTGGGCGTCGGTCAGCCTCGGGTCCGCGCAGTGCACCGTGCGGTCGCCGATCGTGATCTGGTACCGGAAGCCGTCCGGCACGCCCCTGGGTGGGGTGGCATGGCCCGCCGCGAGCGCCGATTCCGCCAGTGCCTCCCACTCCGGGGCGTCGTCCCGCCCGGCGGTGTCGACCTCGCGGTGGCGGGCGATGCCGGCGAAACCGCCGGTCCTGCTGACCTGAATCCGCATGGGGTGTCCTCCAACGCCGGGCGGGCTGGGCAAGGGGCCGGATCGCCTACGAGGTCGGTACGCCCACTTCCGACCACGCCTTCAGGACGGCCTCGGCCTCGTCGCCCTCGCCGAAGCGGCTGCGGGCCGCGGCGACCGTCAGCCGGGCGAAGGACGCGAAGTCCGCGTCCACGGCCAGTTGACCACCTGTGAGCACATCGAACCAGAGCTGGCCGGCGCGCTCCCACGCATTGCCGCCGAGCGCCGTCGCCAGCAGGTAGAACGCGCGGTTCGGGATGCCGGAGTTGAGGTGCACCCCACCGTTGTCCTCGCTGGTGTGGATGTAGTCCTCCATCTTGGCGGGCTGCGGGTCCTTGCCCAGCACGTCGTCGTCGTACGCCGTGCCCGGTGCCTTCATCGAGCGCAGCGCGACGCCCTGGACGCCGGGCGCCAGCAGCCCGGCGCCGATCAGCCAGTCGGCCTGTTCGGCGGTCTGGCCCAGGGTGTACTGCTTCACCAGGGAGCCGAAGACGTCCGACACCGACTCGTTGAGCGCGCCGGACTGGCCGTAGTAGCTCAGATTGGCGGTGTACTGGGTCAGGCCGTGGGTCAGCTCATGGCCGATCACGTCGATGGCGACGGTGAAGTCGAGGAAGACCACGCCGTCGCCGTCGCCGAAGACCATCTGCTCGCCGTCGAAGAAGGCGTTGTTGTACTTCTGGTCGTAGTGCACGGAACCGATCAGCGGCAGCCCGTTGCCGTCGATCGAACGGCGGCCGTACGCCTTGAGCAGCAGTTCGAAGGTGGCGCCGAGCCCCGCGTACGCGCGGTTGACGCTCGCGTCCTTCGTCGGCTCCTGGCCCTCGGCGCGGACCTTGGTGCCCGGGAGGTGGGTGCGGTGGCGGCAGTCGTAGAGCGTCCGGTCGGGCTTGTCGGAGGCCTCCCCGGCGGCCGCGGGGGAGGCGGGCACGGTGACGACCGTGGCCATCTGGCGGCGGGTGCGGCGGGCGGCGTCGCCCTCCAGGGTGCGACGGGAGGGCCCGGCGAGGTCGGGGTTGTCGGACTGCGAGAGCTTGTCGAGGAGGTGAGGCGGCACGATGGTGCAGAAGACGGGGTGGAACCCCTGCTGTGACTGAGGCTGCATACCACCGACTGTGGCACCAGGTAATCGCGATGTCACTGGTTGCGATCAGGATTGACGAAATGGAGTGATCGGTCACTGTTGGGCGTTTCCCGCACCCGGTCCCGCATACTGATACGGGACGGACGCATCAGGCGCCTCTCGGTTAGTCTCGTCGCATCATGCGTTTCGGGCTGCTTCTTCTTAGCTGCCGCGGCGAGGGCCTGTAGTCGTAGGCCGACCCCCTCCCCGCGGAGTCTGGTGTTGCAGCGACACAGTCGGCCGTCCCACTCGTTGGACCCCGAGGAGCCGTACGCCATGACCGACGCACATTCCGCCCAGACCTCCGCTGAGACCGCCGTCGGCCGGCCCACGCCGGTCACCAACGCGACTCAGCTGCAGAAGCCGTCCGGGATGCCGATCCACAAGTACGGCACCTACGAGGCCGTCGACATCCCCGACCGCACCTGGCCGGACAAGCGGATCACCGTCGCGCCCCGCTGGCTCTCCACCGACCTGCGCGACGGCAACCAGGCCCTGATCGACCCGATGTCGCCGGCCCGCAAGCGCGAGATGTTCGATCTGCTCGTACGCATGGGCTACAAGGAGATCGAGGTCGGCTTCCCGTCCTCCGGCGAGACCGACTTCGGTTTCGTCCGCTCCATCATCGAAGAGGGCGCGATCCCCGAGGACGTGACGATCTCCGTCCTGACGCAGGCCCGCGAGGACCTGATCGAGCGGACCGTCGAGTCCCTCGTCGGCGCCCACCGCGCCACCGTGCACCTGTACAACGCGACGGCCCCCACCTTCCGCCGGGTCGTCTTCCGCGGCTCCAAGGACGACATCAAGCAGATCGCGGTGGACGGCACCCGGCTGGTCATGGAGTACGCGGAGAAGCTGCTGGGCCCGGAGACGACCTTCGGCTACCAGTACAGCCCCGAGATCTTCACCGACACCGAGCTGGACTTCGCCCTGGAGGTCTGCGAGGCGGTCTGTGACGTCTGGCAGCCGGAGGAGGGCCGCGAGATCATCCTCAACCTGCCCGCCACCGTGGAGCGTTCGACGCCGTCCACGCACGCGGACCGGTTCGAGTGGATGTCGCGCAATCTGTCGCGCCGCGAGTTCGTCTGCCTGTCGGTCCACCCGCACAACGACCGCGGCACCGCCGTCGCCGCCGCCGAGCTGGCCATCATGGCCGGGGCCGACCGCATCGAGGGCTGCCTGTTCGGCCAGGGCGAGCGCACCGGCAACGTCGACCTGGTCACGCTGGGCATGAACCTGTTCTCGCAGGGTGTCGACCCGCAGATCGACTTCTCGCAGATCGACGAGATCCGCCGCACCAGCGAGTACTGCAACCAGATGGAGGTCCACCCGCGCCACCCCTACGCGGGCGACCTGGTCTACACCGCCTTCTCCGGCTCCCACCAGGACGCCATCAAGAAGGGCTTCGACGCCATGGAGGCCGACGCGGCCGCCCAGGGCAAGACGGTCGACGACATCGAGTGGGCGGTGCCGTACCTGCCGATCGACCCTAAGGACGTCGGCCGCAGCTACGAGGCCGTCATCCGGGTCAACTCGCAGTCCGGCAAGGGCGGAATCGCGTATGTCCTGAAGAACGACCACAAGCTGGACCTGCCGCGCCGGATGCAGATCGAATTCTCCCGGATCATTCAGGCCAAGACGGATGCCGAGGGCGGCGAGGTCACGCCGACCCAGATCTGGTCCACGTTCCGCGACGAGTACCTGCCCAACCCGGAGAACGCCTGGGGCCGCGTACAGCTGCGCACCGGCCAGACCACGACCGGCTCCGACGGCCAGGACACGATCACCGTCGAGGCGACCGTGGACGGCGCGGACACCGTACTGACCGGTACCGGCAACGGACCGATCTCCGCGTTCTTCGAAGCGCTGCAGGCCATCGGCATCGACGCCCGTCTGCTGGACTACACCGAGCACACCATGAGCGAGGGCGCCAGCTCCCAGGCCGCCTCGTACATCGAGTGCGCCATCGACGGAAAGGTCCTGTGGGGCATCGGCATCGACGCCAACACCACGCGGGCCTCGCTGAAGGCGGTCGTCTCCGCGGTCAACCGCGCCACCCGCTGATCCGGCGCCCGGAAAGGGCCGCCGGCGCACGGCCGAAAACCCCGTCCACCCGCACCAGGGGGGGGCGGGGTTCGGCCATCTCCGGACGGTTGTGACGAGCGAGGTGCTGACGCCACATCACGACTGTGGTTAACATCACGTCCACACGGCAATGTTGCCGGAGCGTTACGGAGGTGTGCGACGTGCGGTCAGCCCTGGGACAACGCGCCATGAAGCTGCGTATCTGCGGCATCCGCACCATCTGGGACCCCGTCGGCGACGGCGAGTTCTTCTGCCCCGGCTGCGGCGGCGACCGCAACTACCGGCGGCTCACCGGCCGTCGGCGGTTCACGGTGCTCGGCGTGCCGATGCTGGCGCGCGGCACCGCCGGACCCGTCGTCGAATGCGCCGCCTGCCGCGAGCACTTCGGTACCGATTCGCTCGACCACCCCACCACCACCCGGCTCTCCGCCATGCTCCGGGACGCCGTCCACACCGTCACGCTCGGCGTCCTCGCGGCCGGCGGCACCACCTCCCGTACGGTGCTGGAGGCCGCGGCCGCCACCGTGCGCGGCGCCGGATTCGACGACTGCACCGAGGAGCAGCTCTGCACCGTCGTCGAGGTGCTCGCCGCCGACACCGGCCAGGGCTCCGCCTTCGACCCCGCGGCCGACGCGTGCGGAGCGGCCCTCGCCATCGAACTCCACGAGGCGCTGGAACCCCTCGCCCCGCATCTGGCCCCCGCCGGACGCGAATCGATCCTGCTCCAGGGCGCCAGGATCGCGCTCGCCGACGGCCCTTACGGACCGGCGGAGCGCGAGGTGCTGACCACCATCGGCGGCGCGCTGCAGCTCTGCGCCCAGGACACGGCCCGGCTGCTCGCCGAGGCGGCGCGCACCCCCTCCTGACCGCCCGGGGCCGGTAAGCCGTCCCCGTACCGGACAATGGTCGTATGAGCTTGTTCCGGGACGACGGCGTGGTGCTGCGCACGCAGAAGCTGGGCGAGGCCGACCGGATCATCACGATCCTGACCCGTGGCCACGGCCGGGTCCGCGCCGTCGCCCGCGGGGTGCGGCGCACCAAGTCCAAGTTCGGCGCCCGGCTGGAACCCTTCTCCCATGTCGACGTGCAGTTCTTCGCCCGGGGCAGCGAGCTGATCGGCCGCGGACTGCCGCTCTGCACCCAGAGCGAGACGATCGCCCCGTACGGCGGCGGCATCGTCACCGACTACGCCCGCTACACCGCGGGCACCGCGATGCTGGAGACCGCCGAGCGGTTCACCGACCACGAGGGCGAGCCCGCGGTCCAGCAGTACCTCCTGCTCGTCGGCGGGCTGCGGACCCTCGCCCGCGGCGAGCACGAGCCGCATCTCATCCTCGACGCGTTCCTGCTGCGCTCGCTCGCCGTCAACGGCTACGCACCCAGTTTCGGGGACTGCGCCCGGTGCGGAATGCCCGGACCGAACCGGTTCTTCTCCGTCGCTGCGGGCGGTGTCATCTGCGGCGACTGCCGGGTGCCCGGCAGCGTCGTACCCTCGGCTGAGGCCGTCGCCCTGCTGAGCGCGTTGCTCAGCGGCGACTGGGAGACGGCGGACGCATGCGAGGCACGTCATGTCAGGGAGGGGAGCGGGCTGGTGTCCGCCTATCTGCACTGGCATCTGGAGCGCGGGCTCCGCTCACTGCGGTACGTAGAGAAATGACCACGGCAGATCAGGCACAGGGAGCGAGACAGTTCATGGCAGTACGCGGGATGCTCGGCGGCCGTAACCGGCGCGACTACAAGACCCCGGAGCCGCACCCCTCCGGGGCCACGCCTCCGAAGATCCCCGGCGAGCTGGTGCCCAAGCACGTGGCCGTCGTGATGGACGGCAACGGCCGCTGGGCCAAGGAACGCGGCCTGCCGCGCACCGAGGGCCACAAGGTCGGCGAGGGCGTCGTGATGGACGTGCTCAAGGGCTGCATCGAGATGGGCGTCAAGAACCTCTCGCTGTACGCGTTCTCCACCGAGAACTGGAAGCGGTCCCCGGAGGAGGTGAAGTTCCTGATGAACTTCAACCGGGACGTGATCCGCCGCCGCCGTGACGAGATGGACGAGCTGGGCATCCGCATCCGCTGGGTGGGCCGCATGCCCAAGCTGTGGAAGTCCGTGGTCCAGGAGCTCCAGGTCGCCCAGGAGCAGACCAAGGACAACGACAGGATGACGCTGTACTTCTGCGTCAACTACGGCGGCCGGGCCGAGATCGCCGACGCGGCGCAGCGCATCGCCGAGGACGTCGCGGCCGGGAAGCTGGACCCGTCCAAGGTCAACGAGAAGACCTTCGCGAAGTACATCTACTACCCGGACATGCCGGACGTCGACCTCTTCGTCCGCCCCAGCGGGGAGCAGCGCACGTCCAATTATCTGATCTGGCAGAGCGCCTACGCCGAGATGGTCTTCCAGGACGTGCTCTGGCCGGACTTCGACCGCCGCGACCTGTGGCGGGCCTGCCTGGAGTTCGCCCAGCGGGACCGGCGCTTCGGAGGTGCGGTGGAGGCGGCGAAGGAGCCGACGGGCTGAGCGGCAGAGGTCCGGGGGCATCGCCCCCGGACCGTCACTTCTGGGTGTCCGCGCACTCCGCGCAGGTACCGAAGATCTCCACCGTGTGGGCCACGTTCACATAGCCGTGCTGCGTGGCGATGGTCTCGGCCCACTGCTCCACCGCGGGGCCCTCGACCTCCACGGCCTTGCCGCACATCCGGCACACCAGGTGGTGATGGTGGTCCCCGGTCGAGCAGCGCCGGTACACGGACTCGCCGTCCGTGGTGCGCAGCACGTCGACCTCGCCGGCGTCGGCGAGGGACTGGAGGGTGCGGTAGACGGTGGTCAGCCCGACCGAGTCACCGCGGTGTTTCAGCACATCGTGCAGCTCCTGGGCGCTGCGGAACTCGTCCACCTCGTCGAGCGCCGCTGCCACCGCCGCCCGCTGCCGGGTCGACCGGCCGCGTACCGGGGCCGCGTTCGTTCCACTGATCGGCGCCGTCGCCACAGCAGCCTCCTCGTGTCGCCCGTACTTGTGTCGGGCCATTGTGCCAGCCCGTCCGGGCGTCATGGTCAAACGCGGAGCGAGTCCGGGGCCGGACGGGAGGCCGGTACCTCCAGGGTGCACTCCTCGGACGCCGCTTCGCTCCGGCGTGCGCGGCTTCTGGCCAGCGGGGTCGCCAGCAGCGTCAGGGCGACGAAGACCGCGATGGCCAGCAGCACGATCGTCGCGCCGGGCGGTACGTCCTGGTAGTACGAGGTCACGGTGCCGGCCAGGGTCACCGCCGTGCCGATGACCACCGACAGTACGAAGGTCACCTTGAAGGACCTGGTGATCTGCTGCGCGGCCGCGACCGGCACCACCATCAGCGCGCTGACCAGCAGCAGCCCGACGACCCGCATCGCGACGGTGACGGTCACCGCCGCCGTCACGGCGACCAGCAGATTCAGCGCGCGCACCGGCAGCCCGGTGACCCGGGCGAACTCCTCGTCCTGGCTGACCGCGAACAGCTGGCGGCGCAGCCCCAGGGTCACCAGCAGCACGAAGGCGGCCAGTACGCAGATCGAGGTGATGTCCTCGGAGGAGACCGTGGACAGGGAGCCGAAGAGGTACGAGGTGAGGTTGGCGTTGGAGCCGGTGTCGGAGAGGTGGATCAGCATCACACCGCCCGCCATGCCGCCGTAGAACAGCATGGCCAGCGCGATGTCGCCGCGGGTGCGTCCGTACCAGCGGATCAGCTCCATCACTACGGCGCCGGCCACGGCGACCGCCGTGGCCATCCAGACCGGGCTGGTGGAGAGCAGGAAGCCGAGACCGACACCGGTCATCGCGATGTGGCCGATGCCGTCGCCCATCAGGGCCTGGCGGCGCTGGACGAGGTAGATGCCGACGGCGGGGGCGATGACACCGACGAGCACGGCGGCGAGCAGGGCCCGCTGCATGAAGGGAGGGTCGAGGAATTCCATGGTCAGCTCAGCAGTCCCGTCCGGACGGGCTCGGAGGCCGCGTGGGGGTGTACGTGGTCGTGTCCGGGCAGGGCGTGCTGGCCCAGCGCCTTCGGGGGCGGCCCGTCGTGCATCACACAGCCGTCGCGCAGCACGATCGCGCGGTCGATCAGCGGCTCCAGCGGGCCGAGCTCGTGCAGCACGAGCAGCACCGTGGTACCGGCCTCGACCTGGTCGCGCAGGGTCGCGGCGAGGATCTCCTGGCTGGCCAGGTCGACGCCGGCCATCGGCTCGTCCATGATCAGCAGCTCGGGTTCGGCGGCCAGCGCGCGGGCGATCAGCACCCGCTGGTGCTGTCCGCCGGAGAGCGCGTCCACCGAGTCCCCGGCCCGGTCGGCGAGGCCGACGAGCCCGATGGCGCGGTCGACGGCGGCCCGGTCGGCCCTGCGGAGCAGGCCCAGCTTCGTGCGGGACAGCCGCCCGGAGGCGACGACCTCGCGGATCGTGGCGGGGACGCCGCCGGCCGCGGTGGTGCGCTGGGGCACGTAACCGATGCGTGCCCAGTCGCGGAAGCGGCGCAGCGGGGTGCCGAACAGTTCGACGGAGCCGCCGGTGAGCGGGACCTGGCCGATGGCGGAGCGTACGGCGGTCGACTTGCCGGAGCCGTTGGCGCCGAGCAGGGCGGCGACCTCGCCGCGGTGGACGGTCAGGTCGATGCCGCGCAGCACGGGGCGCGCGCCGAGGGTGGCGGTGGCGCCCCGCAGGGCTATGACGGGGTCGGTCGTGGTGCTCCCGGTCTCGGGCATGAGCGCCTCCGATGCTGCTGTGGCGGGTGTTTCGAGGGTCACTTCGCGCCGAGCGCCTTCTCCAGGGCGGCGAGGTTGGACTGCATGACCTCGATGTAGTCGGTGCCCTTGGACTTGTCCGTGATTCCTTCGAGCGGGTCCAGGACGCCGGTCTTCAGCCCGGTGTCCTTGGCGACGGTCTTCGCGGTCCTGTCGCTGGCGAGCGTCTCGAAGAATACGGTGGTGACCTTGTTCTTCTCCGCGATGGCGTGGATCTCGCTGAGCCGGGCGGGGCTGGGCTCGGCCTCGGGGTCGACGCCGGCGATGCCCTCCTGGGTGAGGCCGTAGCGCTCGGCGAGGTATCCGAAGGCGGAGTGGGTGGTGATGAACGTCTTCGTGGCGGTGTTCTTCAGCCCGTTCTCGTACGCCGTGTTCAGGCCGTCGAGCTTGGTGACCAGCGCGTCCGTGTTCTTCCGGTAGTCCGCGGCGTGGCCCGGGTCGCTCTTCTCCAGGGCCTTCCCGACGCCCTTGGCGACCTCGGCGTACTTCACCGGGTCCAGCCAGATGTGGGGGTCGGCTCCGGCCTCGCCGTCGTGGTGTTCGTGACCGTGCTCGTCGGCGCCGGTCTCGGTGCCGTGGTCCTCCAGCGCGGTGAGCTTCGCGGCGTCGACGACGTGCTTCGCGCCGGACTGGCCGATGGCGTCGTCCACGGCGGGCTGGATGCCCTTGAGGTACAGGATGAAGTCGGCGTCGGTGAGTCCGCCGATCTGCCGCGGGCTGAGCTCCAGGTCGTGCGGCTCGACACCCGGCTTGGTCAGCGTGGTGACGGAGACGTGCTTCCCGCCGATCTGCTCGGCCAGGAACTGCATCGGGTAGAACGAGGCCACCACGTCCAGCTTGTCGCCGTTCTTGCGGTCCGCGGCGTCGGAGGAGGAACAGGCCGTGAGGGCGGTGAGGCCGAGGACGGCTGCTCCGGCGACGGCGGCGGTGGGTATGAGGCGGCTTACGTTCATGACAGTCATTTTCAACAAAACTGGAAACGATTGTCAACAAGGCTGATGAGATGACTTTGCGGCCGACGGCGCCGGTACCGATTTGATCCAGAGGGCGTGCCCGCCGGTAATCTGAAGCATTCGCCCGTCGTCTCCTGATCACCACCCCCCGCCGAGGCGATTCGCGCCCTTCCCTGTCCAGTTTTCGTCGTCGTAATGAAGAGAGCACCGTGGCCGCCGACAAGATCGACTCCATCGTCAGCCTGAGCAAGCGCCGTGGCTTCGTCTACCCGTGCAGTGAGATCTACGGCGGCCAGCGCGCCGCCTGGGACTACGGGCCGCTGGGCGTCGAGATGAAGGAGAACCTCAAGCGCCAGTGGTGGCGCTACATGGTCACCTCGCGCGAGGACGTGGTCGGACTCGACTCGTCGGTCATCCTGGCCCCCGAGGTGTGGGTCGCCTCCGGTCACGTCGCCACGTTCAGCGACCCGCTGACCGAGTGCACCTCCTGCCACAAGCGCTTCCGCGCCGACCACCTGGAGGAGGCGTACGAGGAGAAGCACGGCAAGCCGCCCGTGAACGGCCTCGCCGAGCTCAACTGCCCCAACTGCGGCAACAAGGGCACCTTCACCGAGCCCAAGCAGTTCTCCGGCCTGCTCTCCACCCACCTCGGCCCGACCCAGGACTCCGGCTCGGTCGCCTACCTGCGCCCCGAGACCGCCCAGGGCATCTTCACCAACTTCGGCCAGGTGCTGCAGACCTCGCGCAAGAAGCCGCCGTTCGGCATCGCCCAGGTGGGCAAGTCCTTCCGGAACGAGATCACTCCGGGCAACTTCATCTTCCGGACCCGTGAGTTCGAGCAGATGGAGATGGAGTTCTTCGTCAAGCCGGGCGAGGACGAGGAGTGGCAGCAGTACTGGATGGACCAGCGCTGGAACTGGTACACCGGCCTCGGCATGCGCGAGGAGAACATGCGCTGGTACGAGCACCCGGCGGAGAAGCTCTCGCACTACTCCAAGCGCACCGCCGACATCGAGTACCGCTTCCGCTTCGGCGGCAGCGAGTGGGGCGAGCTGGAGGGCGTCGCCAACCGCACGGACTACGACCTCAAGGCGCACTCCAAGGCCTCGGGCACCGACCTGACCTTCTTCGACCAGGAGGCCGGCGAGCGCTGGACCCCCTACGTCATCGAGCCCGCGGCCGGTGTCGGCCGTGCCATGCTCGCCTTCCTCCTCGACGCCTACATCGAGGACGAGGCGCCCAACGCCAAGGGCGTCATGGAGAAGCGCACCGTGATGCGTCTCGACCCGCGCCTCTCGCCGGTCAAGGTCGCCGTCCTGCCGCTGTCCCGCAACCCGCAGCTCTCGCCGAAGGCCAAGGGCCTCGCCACCGACCTGCGGAAGAACTGGAACATCGAGTTCGACGACGCGGGCGCCATCGGCCGCCGCTACCGCCGCCAGGACGAGATCGGTACGCCGTTCTGCGTCACCGTCGACTTCGACACCCTCGACGACAACGCGGTGACCGTGCGCGAGCGCGACACCATGAAGCAGGAGCGCGTCTCCCTGGACCAGATCCAGGCCTACCTCGGCTCCCGTCTGCTGGGCTGCTGATCCACCGCGCCCTCGGGCGGAGCCCCGGTCCCCGTGCGGGGGGCCGGGGCTCCGCCGTACCGCGGCACCGGCGGGCCGCCCGGCCGGAAACCTGGTGCGACGGCGAGGCGGGGCGGGGTACGGTTCCCCCCATGTATTCGTTCTTCCAGATCTACGAGTGAGAGCGCGGCGGGGTCGACCACCCGCCGCCCACCGGACCGATTCCAGGTCGTCTCAGACCTCACTTCGCACAACGAACGGGAGAACGCCATGGCCAAGAGCCGTAACAACCTGCTGGGTGTGGGCGGACAGCGCAAGAAGCTGTCCCGGGCCGAACAGCAGGGCGCCGGCCCCGCGCGCGACGCCGACCGCAAGGCGGCCGCCGACCAGAAGCAGGAGCTGCTGCGCAAGATGCGCGAGCGCGCGCAGCCGGAGTCCGCTTCGGACGACGCCGCGCAGCCGGACGCGGCCGGGCAGGACGCCCCGGCGCAGAGCTGACGCCCCCTCATCACCCGTACGACCGTGGGCCCGGATCACCCCGTGATCCGGGCCCACGCACTTGTCCGTGCCCCGTCGCCGCCCCGTGCTCACGCCACCCTGCGCGGCAGCCGCAGACTGAGCAGCGTCGTCAGCGCCACCGCGGCCAGCTGCACCAGCAGCGTCACGGCCAGCGCGTCCCGCATCCCCGCCCCCGGGACCAGGGAGAGGAACAGCGTGCCGAGCGTGGCCACCCCCAGGGCCAGCGCGGCCTGCTGGGTCGTGGTCATCACCCCGCCGCCCACCCCGGCACGCGCGGCCGGTACGTCGGAGAGCACGATGCGGAACAGGACGGGCAGCTGGAGCCCCTGCCCGAACCCCGCGATCGCCACCCCCGGCATCAGCCCCAGCATCCCGAGACCGGACCACTCGCGCCACACGGTGAGCGCGAGCACCAGCACGCCCACCGCCTGGATCAGCCCGCCGGCCGTCACGACCCGGCTGCCGTACCGCAGGATCAGCCGCGGGCCGGCCAGCGACGCCACGAAGAACGCCACCGCCATCGGCGCCATCGACAGGCCCGCCGCGGCCGGGCCCAGCTTCAGCCCCTGCTGGAGGGCGACCGCGATCACGAACATGAAGCCGCCGAAGCCGATCGAGAACGGCACCACCAGCGTCAGCCCGCGCCGCAGTGACTCCAGCCGCAGCAGGCTCGGCGGCACCAGCGGCATCCGCCCGAGCCGGTCGGCCCGCCGCTCCACCCGGTAGAAGGCGTACGCGGCGAATGGGAACAGCGCCAGCGAGACCCAGGTCCACACCGGCCAGCCCGCCGCGCGCCCCTCCGTCAGCGGGGCCAGCAGCGTCACCAGCGACACGGCCAGCAGCAGCGTGCCCGGTACGTCGACCGGCGCGGGCCGGTCCGAACGGGTCTCCGGCACGGCGCGGGCGGCCAGCACCAGCCCCACCGCCGCCACCGGCACGTTCACCAGGAACACCGAGCGCCAGCCCGCGCTCTCGCCGAACACCGACGACAGCGGCGCGGCCGCGACCAGGACACCGCCGAGGATCTGGCCCGCGACCATGGAGAGCCCGGCCGTCGCCCCGTACAGGCCCATCGCGCGGGCCCGCCGGTCCCCCGAGGTGGCCGCCTGGATGGTGGCGAGCACCTGCGGCAGCATCAGCGCGGCCGCCGCGCCCTGCGCCACCCGCGCCCCCACGAGCGTCCAGGCGTCCGGGGCGAGCCCGCAGGCGAGCGAGGTGATGCCGAAGGCGGCGATGCCCAGAAGGAAGAGCCGGCGCCGCCCGGCCATGTCACCGAGCCGGCCGCCGAGGACGAGCAGTACGGCGTAGGCGAGGCCGTAGCCCGCGACGACCAGTTCGAGCAGGGCGGGGCCCGCGTCCAGATCGTGGTCGATCGTCGGCAGCGCGACATTGACGATGAAGAAGTCGATGAGCGGCAGCGCCGCGCCGAGCAGCACGGTGAACAGCCCGAGCGTGCCGAGCACCGGAGCGGGGTGGTCGTGCCGCACCACGGTCCCGGCGGGGGCGATGGCTTCCGTTCGTACAGTTGATTCACTCACGTCATCGAGAATCGCCGTCTTCTCAGCCTGGTACCAGAGTGTCTTTATCCTGGTACAAGCAGCACCTGGCAGAGCGCCGGGCGGTTCGGCAGGCTGGAGGCATGAGGACGATGGCGAGCGATCTGCCCGATGTGCGCGTGGTGCCGGGGTTCCCGTCGGCTCCGGGGCCGGCCGGGCCCTCCGAGCCCGACGTCCGGCGGCACGAACTCGCGGACTTCCTGCGCAGCCGCCGCGAGCGGATCACCCCCGAGCAGGTCGGCCTGGTCCGGGGCCGCCGCAGGCGCACCCCCGGGCTGCGCCGCGAGGAGGTCGCCCAGCTCTCCGCAGTCGGGGTCACCTGGTACACCTGGCTGGAACAGGCCCGCGACATCCAGGTCTCGCCCCAGGTGCTCGACGCCCTCGCCCGCGCCCTGCTGCTCGACCGCAGCGAGCGCGGTCATCTCTTCTCGCTCGCCGGTGCCATCGACCCGGCCCCGGGCACGGACTGCCCGAGCGTGACGCTCGGGCTGCGCGAGATGCTGCGGCAGCTGGACCCGATCCCGGCCTGCATCCAGAACAGCCGTTACGACATCCTCGCGTACAACCGGACGTACGGCAGGCTGCTCTGCGATCTGGACACGGTCGCCCCCGAGGACCGCAACTGCATGATCCTCGCCTACACCAACGCGCAGTGGCGCTCCTCCATCGTCGACCTGCCCGAGGTGAACCGGCTGATGGCCGCCAAGTTCCGCCGGGCGATGGCCGAGCATCTGGCCGAGCCCGCCTGGAAGGCGCTCCTGAGGCGGCTGGAGGAGTCGTCCGAGGAGTTCCGGGAGATCTGGGCACGGCACGAGGTGGTGGCCACGGGCGGCCGGACCAAGATCTTCCGCAACGCCCATGTCGGGCTGCTCCGCCTCGAACACACCGATCTGTGGCTCGGCCCGTCGAGCGGTCCGCGCATGGTGACGTACGCCCCCGCCGACGAGGAGACCAGGCAGCGCCTCCAGCTCCTTCAGGCCCTGGAGCCCGCCGACGCCTGACCTCCGGCCGGGGCGCCCGTCGGCTTCTCCAGCCGCCGCGCGGTCCGGTGGGCCGTCTCCCGCGCCCACTGCCCGCTGGTCAGCGCCCCCACCAGCAGGACGCAGAGCCCGCACCCGCCGATGATCCACCAGGCGGGCTTGCTCGCGTCCACGAAGGCCGTCGCGTACCCGGCGCCGCGCGGCGAGCCGGTCCCCGCCACACCCGCCGCCAGCACCGCGCCGATCACGGCGACCCCGAGCGTCCCGCCGATCTGCCGGCTGGTCGAGGCGACCGCCGCCGCCACCCCGGCCTGCGAGCGCGGCATCCCGGAGACGGCCGTGTTGGTGATCGGCGCGTTCACCATGCCGAAGCCGAGGCCGAAGAGCACATAGCCGGTGAACAGCAGGACGTTGTCCGTCTCCGCGTCGAGCACGGCGAACAGCAGCCCGCACGCCGTCATGGCCACGCCCGCCACGAGCAGCGACAGCCGTGGCCCCCGGCTGCCGACGAGCCGCCCGGACAGCGGCGCGCAGACGAAGGTCAGGGCCGCCATCGGCAGCATGTACAGACCGGCGTGCAGCGCGCTCAGCCCGCGCACGTTCTGGAGATAGAGGGTGTTGAGGAAGAGGAACCCGCTCAGCGCGGCGAAGGCGCAGACCGCGATGACGGTGGCGCCGCTGAACGGGGCGCTGTGGAAGAACCGCAGATCGATGAGGGGTTCGGCGCGCCGGGGCTCGTACAGCAGCAGCCCGATCAGGGAGCACACGGCGAGCGCGGTGAACACCAGGATCCGGGCCGAGGTCCAGCCCGAGGAGGGCGCCTCGATGATCGCGTACGTCAGCGAACCGAGCAGCCCGATCACCAGCAGTTGGCCCACCGGGTCGGGGCGGCGCGGCTTCGGGGCGCGGGACTCGGGGACATACCGCCAGGTGAGCAGCAGCGCGGCCACGCCGACCGGCAGATTGATCCAGAAGATCGACCGCCAGCCGACCGAGTCCACCAGCAGACCACCGACCACCGGGCCCGCCGCCATGGAGATGCCGACGACACCGCCCCACACCCCGATGGCACGGGCACGCTCGCGCGGGTCGGTGAAGGTGTTGGTGATGATCGACATCGCGACGGGGTTGAGCATCGAACCGCCCACCGCCTGCAGCATCCGGAACGCCACCAGCGACTCCAGGTTCGGCGCCACGGAGCAGAGCAGCGAACCGAGGGTGAAGAGGACGAGCCCGATCTTGAAGATCTTCCGGCGCCCGATCCGGTCGGCGGTGGAGCCCGCGAGCATCAGCAGCGAGGCGAGAACGAGGGTGTAGGCGTCGATCGTCCACTGCATGCCGGCGACGGTGGCGTGCAGTTCCTTCTGCATGGAGGGCAGGGCGACGTTGAGAACGGTGTTGTCGAGGCTGACGATCAGCAGACTCATGCAGCAGATCGCCAGCACCAACTGCCGTCGGCGGTGACTGAGCTCGGGCATACATGGATAGTACGGTTAACTAACGAATGCTGCTGCCGGAGTCCGCTGCCCGGTACGCGACAATGGAGCAATGACCACGCTCGCCCCCTCGCTCCCGCTGCTCCGGATCGGCCCGCACACGGTGCAGCCGCCGGTGGTGCTCGCCCCCATGGCCGGCATCACCAACGCCCCGTTCCGCACCCTGTGCCGGGAGTTCTCCGGCGGCAAGGGTCTTTTCGTCAGCGAGATGATCACCACGCGGGCGCTGGTCGAGCGCAACGAGAAGACCATGCAGCTGATCCACTTCGACGCGAGCGAGACCCCGCGCTCGATCCAGCTGTACGGAGTGGACCCGGTCACCGTCGGCAAGGCCGTCCGCATGATCGTCGACGAGGACCTCGCCGACCACATCGACCTGAACTTCGGCTGCCCGGTCCCCAAGGTGACCCGCAAGGGCGGCGGCTCGGCGCTCCCGTACAAGCGGCCGCTGCTGCGCGCGATCCTCCACCAGGCCGTCTCCCACGCGGGCGACCTGCCGGTCACCATCAAGATGCGCAAGGGCATCGACGACGACCACATGACCTATCTGGACGCGGGCCGGATCGCGGTGGAGGAGGGGGTCACGGCCGTCGCCCTGCACGGCAGGACGGCCGCCCAGCACTACGGCGGCACCGCCGACTGGGACGCCATCGCCCGCCTCAAGGAGCACGTCCCCGAGATCCCCGTCCTCGGCAACGGCGACATCTGGTGCGCGGACGACGCCCGCCGGATGATGCGCGAGACGGGCTGCGACGGCGTGGTCGTGGGCCGGGGCTGCCTGGGCCGCCCCTGGCTCTTCGGCGACCTGGTGAGCGCCTTCGAGGGTACGGAGACGCGGCAGGCGCCGGGGCTCCGGAAGGTCGCCGAGGTGATGCTGCGGCACGCGACGCTGCTGGGGGAGTGGATCGGCGACGAGACGCGCGGCGTGATCGACTTCCGCAAGCACGTCGCCTGGTACCTCAAGGGCTTCTCGGTCGGCTCGGAGATGCGCAAGAGGCTCGCGGTCACCTCGTCGCTGGAGGAACTGGGCGGGCAGTTGCGGGAGCTCGACCTGGACCAGCCGTGGCCGGACGGTGCGGACGGGCCGCGCGGGCGTACCTCGGGCAACAACCGTGTCGTGCTGCCGGACGGCTGGCTGAAGGACCCGTACGACTGCGCGGGCGTGAGCCCGGACGCGGAGCTGGACACCTCGGGCGGCTGAGGCGGGTCCGCCGGGGCTCATGGCCTCCGGACTCTTTCCGTGCTGGACCCTTTCGAGGCACGCGGCGCCACAGGCACCGCGTGCCTCTTCTTTATCCCGCTCATCTGAGCGCCATATTCGGCCGGATCCGGCGACGGTTCGGCCGATGGGCAGCTCGAACGGGCCGACTGGGGGCGCCGGGCGGTGAATCCGTTCGCTCCTGTGCCATCTCGGTGATCATTGGATAACGGTCGGTTGCCGGTCAGGCGTCCGGATGGTGACATCTGAGCGTCGGCCGTAGAGTGATTCTCGCCACCCTGAGAGTCGTTGCGCTCAGATGAGCGCAAAATCAGGAGCTTGACTTCTCAAATGATGGCACTCGGTGCCAGGGGTCTCCATTTTGATCGATCGACGCTTCCCGTGCGGAGCGTGACCGAACTGACGGAGATTCATGGCTCTGCGTGTTTATTCGTTCAAGAAGTGAAGATATGGCTCCGATCGGGCGAAAGTGCGCATCACTTTCGATGTGCTGGCGGACGGGTGGTTGAGGCCTCATGACGCGCAAGTGGACGTACCCAGACGCCTTCGATCTGGGTATGTTCCTCGCCGTCAGGGCAGCCACCGCGTCCTCGAGGAGTCGAGACCCGTGTCGGAAAACAAAGATCCCCACGTAACCAACCCGGAATCCCGGGGGCCTGAGGGCGAGAAGTTCGTTTATGACTTCACCGAGGGCAACAAGGATCTGAAGGACCTCCTCGGCGGCAAGGGTGCGAACCTCGCCGAGATGACCAACCTCGGGCTCCCCGTCCCTCCGGGATTCACCATCACCACCGAGGCGTGCAAGGTCTACCTCGAAAGCGGTGAGGAGCCGACGGAGCTGCGCGCCGAGGTCAGCGCGCACCTCGACGCCCTTGAGGCGCGGATGGGCAAGAAGCTCGGCCAGGCCGACGACCCGCTGCTGGTCTCGGTCCGCTCCGGCGCGAAGTTCTCGATGCCCGGCATGATGGACACGGTCCTCAACATCGGCCTCTCCGACGAGTCCGTGGCCGGTCTCACCGCCCAGGCCGGCGACGAGCGGTTCGCGTGGGACTCCTACCGCCGCCTCATCCAGATGTTCGGCAAGACCGTCCTCGGGGTCAACGGCGACCTCTTCGAGGAGGCGCTGGAGGCGGCGAAGGAGGCCAAGGGCGTCACCGTCGACGTCGATCTGGACGCGGCCGACCTGAAGAAGCTGGTCGGGCGGTTCAAGAAGATCGTCGCGCGGGACGCCGGACGCGAGTTCCCGCAGGACCCGCGCGAGCAGATGGACCTGGCCATAAAGGCCGTCTTCGATTCGTGGAACACCGACCGGGCCAAGCTCTACCGCCGCCAGGAGCGCATCCCGGGCGACCTGGGCACCGCCGTCAACGTCTGCTCGATGGTCTTCGGCAACCTCGGCCCCGACTCCGGCACGGGTGTCGCCTTCACCCGTGACCCGGCCAGCGGCCACCAGGGCGTGTACGGGGACTACCTGCAGAACGCGCAGGGCGAGGACGTCGTCGCCGGTATCCGCAACACCGTGCCGCTCGCCGAGCTGGAGTCGATCGACAAGAAGTCGTACGACCAGCTGATGCAGATCATGGAAACCCTCGAAACGCACTACAAGGACCTGTGCGACATCGAGTTCACCATCGAGCGCGGCCAGCTGTGGATGCTCCAGACCCGGGTCGGCAAGCGCACCGCCGGTGCCGCCTTCCGGATCGCGACCCAGCTCGTCGACCAGGGCCTGATCGACGAGGCCGAGGCGCTCCAGCGGGTCAACGGCGCGCAGCTCGCGCAGCTGATGTTCCCGCGCTTCGACGACGAGGCCGCCACCGAGCTCCTCGGCCGGGGCATCGCCGCCTCGCCCGGCGCGGCGGTCGGCAAGGCGGTCTTCGACTCGTACACCGCCATCAAGTGGTCCCGGTCCGGCGAGAAGGTCATCCTGATCCGCCGCGAGACCAACCCCGACGACCTCGACGGCATGATCGCGGCCGAGGGCATCCTGACCTCGCGCGGCGGCAAGACCTCGCACGCCGCCGTCGTCGCCCGCGGCATGGGCAAGACCTGTGTCTGCGGCGCCGAGGACCTGGAGGTCGACACCAAGCGCCGCCGGATGACGGTGGGCGGCCGGGTCATCGAGGAGGGCGACGTCGTCTCCATCGACGGCTCCACCGGCAAGGTGTACCTCGGTGAGGTCCCCGTCGTGCCGTCCCCGGTCGTCGAGTACTTCGAGGGCCGGATGCACGCCGGTGCCGACGACGCCGACGAGCTGGTCGCCGCCGTGCACCGGATCATGGCGTACGCGGACCGGGTGCGCCGACTGCGGGTGCGGGCCAATGCCGACAACGCCGAGGACGCGCTGCGCGCCCGCCGGTTCGGCGCCCAGGGCATCGGCCTGTGCCGCACCGAGCACATGTTCCTCGGCGAGCGCCGCGAGATGGTCGAGAAGCTGATCCTCGCGGACACCGACGCCGAGCGCGAGACCGCGCTGGAGGAGCTGCTCCCGCTCCAGAAGGCCGACTTCATCGAGCTGTTCGAGGCGATGGACGGACTGCCCGTCACCGTTCGGCTGCTCGACCCGCCGCTGCACGAGTTCCTGCCCGACATCACCGAACTGTCGGTGCGCGTCGCGCTCGCCGAGTCCCGCAAGGACGCCAACGAGAACGATCTGCGCCTGCTCCAGGCCGTGCACAAGCTGCATGAGCAGAACCCGATGCTCGGTCTGCGCGGGGTCCGTCTCGGGCTCGTCATCCCCGGCCTGTTCGCCATGCAGGTACGGGCGATCGCCGAGGCCGCCGCCGAGCGCAAGAACGCCAAGGGCGACCCGCGTGCCGAGATCATGATCCCGCTGGTCGGCACGGTCCAGGAACTGGAGATCGTCCGCGAGGAGGCCGACCAGGTCATCGCCGAGGTCGAGGCCGCCACCGGTACCCGGCTCAAGCTCACCATCGGCACGATGATCGAGTTGCCGCGCGCCGCGCTGACCGCCGGTCAGATCGCCGAGGCCGCGCAGTTCTTCTCCTTCGGCACCAACGACCTGACCCAGACGGTGTGGGGCTTCTCCCGCGACGACGTGGAGGCCTCGTTCTTCACCGCGTACCTGGAGAAGGGCATCTTCGGGGTGTCGCCGTTCGAGACGATCGACAAGGACGGTGTCGGCTCGCTGGTCCGCAGCGCCGTCGCGGCCGGCCGGGCCACGCGGCCGGACCTGAAGCTCGGCGTCTGCGGGGAGCACGGCGGAGACCCGGAGTCGGTGCACTTCTTCCACGAGGTGGGCCTGGACTACGTGTCCTGCTCCCCGTTCCGCATCCCCGTCGCGCGGCTCGAAGCGGGCCGGGCGGCGGCGGGTTCGGCCGGCAGCGACAGCCGCTGATCCGGTACCGGACCCCCTGGCCCACTCCCCGGAGACGGCGGCACCCTGTGCGGGGGTGCCGCCGTCTCGTTTTGTTCTGGGGAAATCGTTGTTCGGCCTTGTTCCTTTTCTTCACCCATGGGACAGGGTTCGTTCAGTACGCAAAGAAATAGAGTCCGGAACGGACCGGGATGCGGTCCATGGATCCCCATCCATGGACCGCACCCGGGTTACCCCCATCGAGCACGGTGCCGCACCGGTCGTCCACCGCCGCCAGGCGCGCGAAACCCCCCACGGCCTTCACTCGCCCTTCCGGTGGTGCCGGATTCGTGCCCGACGTCGTACAGCTTTTCGGGTGAGTGCGGGCCGGTGCGAGGCGTTTCACCTCTGGCCGAAACCCCGTGGTGACGTGCTGTTACGGATCACCTACCCTGGGGTGGGGGTAATTGCAGGTGCAACAGGTGGGGGCCCGGTGCTGCGTATCCATATGTCCGGAGTGGACCTTTCCAAGGTGCGGATGGCCACCCGGCCGGACGCGTTGTGGGAAACCGCTCTGAGTTTCCACCGACTGAGGGACCGGCGCGGTTCCGCGGTGTTCGGGAAATGGCGTACGGAAACCCGGCGTCGGTTGAATGGTGAAGCACGCCTGCTGTCCGCGGTGATTCCACCGCGCGGCTATTTCCCGGACTTTCTGACGCCTTCTCAGGGAAACGGCGAGCCGTACGGCATCGACGCGGGAATGGAGGCATTGCGCGGCACCCCGCCCGCCCGGGTCATGGCCGAACTGGCCCTGCTCGGCGCCGGACGCCGCGACGCGGGCCGCTTCCCGGACGCCCGCGCCGAACCGCTCGGCCGGCTCGTCGGCGCGCTGCGCAGCTACCACCGCGCCGCGATCGAGCCGTACTGGCCGCACATCCGGGCCAGCGTCGAGGCCGACCGCGCCGTGCGCGGCCGCGCCCTGCTGGACGGCGGCGCGGACGAACTGCTCGCCTCCCTCCCGCCGATGATCCGCTGGCGGGCCCCCGTGCTGGAGGCGGACTACCCCGTCGACCGGGAAGTCCATCTGGACGGGCGGGGGCTGCTGCTCCAGCCGTCCTTCTTCTGCCGCGTCACCCCGGTCGTCTACCGCGACCCACGGCTCCCGCCGGTCCTCGTCTACCCGGTCACCCACTCCTGCGCTCCGGTCTTCGCCGAGCCGGGCCCCTGGCTCGGCCGCCTCCTCGGCACCACCCGGTCGACGGTCCTGAGCGCCATAGGGAACGGCTGCACGACCAGCGAGCTCGCCCTCCGCGCCGGGGTCTCCCTCGCCTCGGCGAGCCAGCACGCCTGTGTGCTGCGCGAGGCGGGCCTGATCCACACCCTGCGGCACGGCGGCTCGGTGCTGCACACGCTGACGCCGCTGGGCGGATCGCTGCTCCGGGGCGGCGCACCGCTCGCCCTGTCCTGAGCGGCCACCTGACCTATGGGGCTGGGCCGGACGCGGCGACAGGCGAGCTGGGCTTCGAGCGGCGAAAATTCTTTCGTGGGCAGCGATGAGTTCCGTGCTGCCCCGTCGTCTACCTGTCGTACGCGTTCGAACAACAGAGAGAGCGAAGCGACCATGCCTCAGATGATCTTCGTCAACCTGCCGGTCAAGGACCTCGAAGCGACCAAGGCCTTCTTCGGCAAGCTGGGTTTCTCCTGCAACCCGCAGTTCAGCGACGAGAACACCGCATGCCTCGTCATCAGCGACACCATCTTCGCGATGCTCCTCAGCGAGCCGCGCTTCAAGGAGTTCACCAAGAAGGAGATCGCCGACTCCTCGAAGTCCACCGAGGTCATCCTCGCCCTGAGCGCCGAGAGCAGGGAGAAGGTCGACGAGCTGGTCGACACCGCGCTCGCCTCCGGCGGGTCGCCCGCCAACGAGACGATCGACTACGGCCACATGTACGGCCGTTCCTTCCAGGACCCGAACCACCACATCTGGGAGGTCATGTGGATGGACCCCGCCGCAGTCCAGGGTCAGCAGGGCTGAGTCCGTCGGCAACCGGCCGATGGCCGGGGCGCGGCCGCCCGTCACCCGACAGGCTCTCAGGGGGCGAGGCCCGAATACGTCACCCCCGTGAGCTGCTCGGACGCCACCCAGAGCCGCTCGCTCGTCACATCGTCGCGCGTCCAGCCCGCCCGCCAGGACGGGGCGGGCGCCCCGCGCCAGCCCAGCAGCCCCGGACCGGTGAACGAGTCGGGGCGCACGCCGGGCGCGGTGGCCGCGTACAGCGTGGGCAGCGCACCGGCCGAGGCGGGCTGGGCGACGATCCGGTTGCCCAGCTCGAAGACCCGCTCCGCCGCCCTGCGGCGCTCCATCCGGGCGGCGGCGGACTGCAGATTGGTCGCCGCGTACCCCGGGTGCGCGGCGGCGGCCACCAGCCGGGAGCCGTCCCGCGTGAGCCGCCGCGCCAGCTCGTGGACGAAGAGCAGATTGGCGGTCTTCGAGCGGCCGTAGGCGATCCAGCGCCGGTAGCTCCGCTCGCTGTTGAGATCCCCCATGTCGATGTCGGACAGCGCGTGCAGCCCGCTGGAGACGGTCACCACCCGCGCGCCGGGGGTGTCGAGGAGCCGGGGCAGCAGCAGCCCGGTCAGGGCGAAGTGCCCGAGGTGGTTGACGCCGAACTGCCGCTCGAAGCCGTCGGCCGTCGTCCCGTACGGGAGGGCCATCACGCCCGCGTTGTTGATCAGCAGATCGAGCCGGGCGGGCGCGTGCGTCGCGGCGAACGCGCGCACCGAGTCCAGATCGGCCAGGTCGAGCGGGACGAACGCCACGTCCGCGCCGGTCACCGCCTTCCGGATGCGGGACTCGGCCTCCCTGCCGCGCGTCTCGTCGCGACAGGCGAGCAGGACCCGCGCACCGTGCCGGGCCAGCTCCCGCGCGGTGTTCAGGCCGATGCCGCTGTTGGCCCCGGTGACCACGGCCGTACGGCCGCTCTGGTCCGGGATGTCGTTCGCGTTCCAGCCGTGGCTCATGCGCCCAGCGTACGGTCGCGGTGCGCCGCCCGGACCGGCTGGGCTGGAGCGGACCGGGCGGCCGGTGCGCGCCGTGCGCGCGGGCGCGCACCGGCTCGGGAAGCTCAGGTTTGGCTCAATGGGTTGGACGGGACAGGGACCGCGTCCTTAGGGTCATGATCATGCCCGACATAGCCCTCACCACCCTGGCCGTCCTCTGTCTCGCGGCAGCCGCGGCAGGCTGGATCGACGCGGTGGTCGGCGGCGGCGGACTGCTCCTGCTGCCCGCGCTGCTCCTGGGCCTGCCGCACGTCCCGGCCGCGCAGGTGCTGGGCACCAACAAGGCGGTCGCGATCGTCGGCACCTCGGGCGCCGCCGTGGCGTACGTACGCAAGGCACCCGTGAAGGTCGGGACCGCGCTGCGGATCGGGCTCGCGGCGCTGGCCGGATCGATGACCGGCGCGTTCTTCGCGGCCGGGATCAGCAGCGAGGTGCTCCGGCCGGTGATCATGGTCGTGCTGCTGGCCGTCGCGGCGTTCGTGATGCTGCGGCCGTCCTTCGGCACGGACCCGGACGACGGTGTGCGGCGCCGGGTCACCCGGGCCCGTACCGTCACCGCGATCGTGCTGGTCGGCGGCGGCATCGGCCTCTACGACGGGCTGTTCGGCCCCGGCACGGGAACGTTCCTGGTGCTGGCGCTGACCGCGGTGCTCCATCTCGACCTGGTGACGGCGTCCGCCACCGCCAAGATCGTCAACGTCTGCACCAACGCCGGCGCGCTGGCGATGTTCGCCTACCAGGGCAGCGTGCTGTGGCAGCTGGCCGGGCTGATGGCGGTGTTCAACCTGGCGGGCGCGATCGTCGGGGCGCGGATGGCGCTCAGCAAGGGCAGCGGGTTCGTCCGCTGGGTGCTGCTGGTCGTGGTGTTCTCGCTGGTCGCGAAGTTGGCCTTCGACCAGTGGACGGCCTGAGCGGCGCACGCCCGGCGGCCGGGTTCAGCGGACGGCGGTCAGATGCGCGTACGCCACCACATTGCCCGCGTAGCCCGTCTTCTTCGAGAAGCCGCCGCCGCAGGTGATCAGCCGCAGCGAGGCGAAGGACGAGGCGCCGTACACCCGCCGGTCGGGGAAGTCGTCGCTCTCGTAGACCTCGATCGCGTCGAGCGAGAAGACGGCGGTGCGGCCGTCCTGGCGGACCACCTCGACCGTGCTGCCCTTCTGCAGCGCGCCCAGGTCGTAGAAGACCGACCGCCCCTGCGCGTTGTCCACGTGACCGGCGACGATGGCGCTGCCCCGGGAGCCCGGGGGAGTGCCGTCCCGGTACCAGCCGACCATGTTGCGGTCCCCGGCCGGCGGCACGTCGAGACTGCCGTCGGGCCCGAGGCCGAGCCGCATCATCGGGGCGTCCACCCGGATGCTCGGGATACGGATGCGTACGGGGGCCGAAGGCTTCAGCGGGTCGGCGACCGGGGACCCGGGCTGCGGTACCGGGCCGGCGGCGAAGGCCTGGGCGGCGGTCGGCCGGGGCGGGACCAGCTGGGTGCCGGCGCCGTTCCGGATCAGCCAGACACCGGCCAGCGCCGCGATGACCAGCAGCCAGCCCTTGGCCTTCTGGGACACGTTCGTCCTCCGGGTGACGGAATGGGGATGGTCCCGTCCCGGTGGCGCAGGGCCACCGGGACGGAAACCAGGCGGTACGGAGCCGTGAATCCGGCTCCGTCAGCCGGCTCCCTGCGTGCCGCTCGCCCGGCGACGCAGGAGCCAGGCTCCGCCGACGGCGGTCGCGGCGAGTACGCCGGCGCCCGCCGCGATCTGGGTGGTGTCGGATCGGACGCTGCCGCCGACTCCGGTTTTGACGTGCCCGGTGGGACCGGTGGGGCCGTCCCCGGGGCGGTGCCCGGACGAGGAGTTGTCGCGTCCGCCCGAGCTGTCGTGCCCCGACGAGGGGCCGTCGTGCTTGCCCGAACCCTCGTCGTCGGACGGATTCCAGCTCTCGCGCCCGTCCGACGAATCGCGCCCGGACGAGCTGTCGCGGCCGCCCGAGTCGTCGCGGCCGCCTGAGCTGTCGCGCCCGCCCGAGTCCTCGCCGCGGTCCGTGCCCTGGCCCCGGCCCGAGTCCTCGCCCCGGCCGGAGTCCTGGCCGCGGTCCGTGTCCTCGTCCCCGGACGGGTTGTCGCGCCCGCCCGATATACCGAGTCCGGAGAAGGCGTCGCCCCCGCCGACGGAGTCGAGCAGCGACGGCGCGTCGAGACCGGAAAGGGTGTCGAGGCTGAACGGGCCGTCCGTGCCGGAGCCCGAGTCGGGCCCGGATCCGGCTTCGTCGCCCGGGGCTTCGTCGTCGGTGAGCCGTGCCCCGGGACCGCCGGTCAGCGTCCGTGACGCGGTCCCGGCCGAGCCGGCCCGTAGCGTGCCGGAATCACCCGCGTACGCGGGCCCGGCGGCGAAGAGGCCGAGCGTGGCTATGGTGACCGCGGACGCGGCGGTACCGGTCACTAGACGGGCAGGACGCATGGGGGGTTCCTCCGGCGATGGCGCGAGTAGGTGTGTCCTGACCCCGAGCTAACGGGCGGTCCGCCGCCCATGCCTGCTGACACCGAGTCAGCTTTCACTCGAACGGACCGGCGCGGCCTCCTTGCCAAGACGCAATCGCGCAGGTCACGGCAGTGATCGAAGCGGCTGGGGTCGGTCCTGTGCCCCCCGGTGCCGATCGGGTGACGGAGCCCCGGCGGAGAGTGGCGTACATCACATGCATGACCTCGCGAGTGCCGGGCACACGTCTCTCACCCCCCACGGGACGGTGTACGAGGCCGCCCCCGGCCACCGCCCCCATCGGGCCCGCCCCCCCTGGGCCCGATGGGGGCGGATTCGTGTCGGAGTGGATTCGCTCGCACGCGCTCCGTCACATTCGCTGGTCAATTGCTGCGGCAGTATGTCGAGCTCATGGCAAGAGCGGTCAAAGGCTGGTGCCGGCCCGTAGGTGCGGACCAGGCTGGCGTTCGCACATTCGTGCTCACGTTCCGTACTCAGAAAGCCCTCGCCGCACATGCACACGCCCCCTCGACCCGGCACCCCTGAGGTGCGTCTCCCACGTGCGGGGAGGAGGTGCCGGGCATGGTGCGCCATGTGATCCGCAAGGCGGCCGGCTGGCTCCTGATGATCGTGGTCGCGACCAACGCCACGTACTTCCTGGCCAGTTGGTTCCTGGACCCGCGGTCCAACTTCAAGGAGCTGCGCCCGGTCCGTACCGAGGAGCAGATCGACCGGGCGCTCGCGCCGTACAACCTGAACCCGCAGGAACCCCTGCTGCACCGGTGGTGGGACTGGTTCACCTCGGTGGTGTTCCACTTCGACTGGGGCAAGTCGCCCACCGGCGTCTCCGTCAACGGGGAGATCGGCTACCGGGCGCTCATCAGCGGGGAACTGGTCATCATCGCGACCATCCTGTCCGTGGTCATCGGCGTCACGCTGGCCGTGTACACCGCGTCGCGGCAGTACGGCTGGGCCGACCGGATCTCGCAGGCCGTGTCCATCGCGGTGTTCAACATCCCGACGTCCGTCGCCGCGCTCGCCGTGGTCTTCGTCGCCATCTGGCTCAACCAGAACGCCGGGCTGCACTTCCTCTACGTCGCCGGGGAGAACTCCCCGGGCGTCGAAGGGCTGTTCCCGACGATCGGCGACCGTCTGCTGCATCTGATCCTGCCGACCCTGAGCCTGACGCTGATGGGTTATGTCGGCTACCACCTGACGCAGCGTTCGCTGCTGCTGGACACCATCAACGCGGACTTCGTGCGTACCGCCCAGGCCACCGGGCTCACCCGGTCCAAGGCGATCCGCAGGCACGCCCTGCGCGCCGCGCTCATCCCTACGGCGACCTCCGTGGCGTTCAGCATCCCGGCCATGTTCACCGGCGCCGTCATCACCGAGACGATCTTCGGCTGGAACGGCATGGGCCGCTACTTCATCCAGACCATCAGCAAGAACGACGTGCACGGCACGGTCGCGACGGCTGCCTTCGCCGCCGCCCTGACCGCGATCGGCGCGATCCTCGCGGATATCGCCACCGTCTTCCTCGACCCCCGAGTGAGGGTGAACTGACGTGGCCACAGATGTGACGACCGACGCCTCGTCCGGGGCGACACCGGACCCGGCGGCACGAGTGACCGCACCCGGGGGGAAGAAGAACGCGCCCGACCTCGGCCTCGGCCGGCTCTACCTGCGGCGCTTCCTGCGCAACCGCCTCGCCGTCGTCGGTGTGGTGATCTTCGTACTGCTGGTGCTGTTCAGCGCGTTCGGCTCCCTGTTCACCTCCTACGCGTACTCCGACGCCGACTTCGCCGCCCTCACCCAGCCACCGAGCGCCGCCCACTGGTTCGGTACCAACCAGGGCGGGAACGACGTCTACGCCTCCGCCGTGCACGGGCTCCAGCGCTCCCTGGCGATCGCCGTGAGCGTCTCCGTCCTGACCGTCGTCGTCGCCGCGGTCATCGGCTCCAGCGCCGCGTACTTCGGCGGCCGGGTGGAGAAGGCGACCCTCGCCGTCATCCACTTCCTGCTGGTCGTGCCCTCGTTCCTGATCCTCGCGCTGGTCTCCCACCGCCTGGCCGGGGACTGGCGGGTCCTCATCGTCGTGCTCACCGTGTTCGGCTGGATGTCCACCGCGCGGGTCATCTGGTCCGTCTCGACATCACTGCGGGAACGGGACTACGTGACGGCCGCCGAGTTCATGGGCATCAGCGCGCCGCGCATCATCCTGCGCCACATCATCCCCAACCTCGGCTCGCTGCTGATCGTCAACCTGACGCTCGGCGTCGTCGCGACCGTACTCAGCGAGACCGCCCTGTCCTTCCTCGGATTCGGCGTCCAGACCCCGGACGTCTCGCTCGGCACGATGCTCGCGGACGGCGCGGGCACCATCACCAGCGCCCCGTGGCTCTTCGCCTTCCCCGCGGGCCTGGTCGTGCTGCTCACCGTGTCGATGACCTTCGTCGGCGACGGGCTGCGCGACGCCCTCGACCCCACGTCCGTGACCGGTGCGGCAGGAGGCCGACGATGACGCTCACCACCCTGGCAGCGACCCCGGCGCCCACCGACGCCACCCCCGTGCTCTCGGTGCGGGACCTGCGGATCACCTTCCCCTCGGAGGCCGGACCCGTCGAGGCGGTCCGCGGCGTCGACTTCGACCTCCTGCCGGGCCGGACCCTCGGCATCGTCGGCGAGTCCGGCTCGGGCAAGTCGGCCACCGCGATGGCCGTGATGGGCCTGCTGCCGCCCTCCGCCGAACTGCGGGGCCAGGTGCTGCTCGGCGGACGCGATCTGATCGGCCTCGGCGACAAGGAGCTCTCCGCGCTGCGGGGCAGCTCCATCGGCATGGTCTTCCAGGACCCGCTCTCCGCGCTCACCCCGATCTTCTCCGTGGGCAGACTGCTCTCCGACGCCCTGCGGGTCCACCAGGACCTGACGAAGCGGGCGGCCTGGGAACAGGCCGTCGAACTGCTCGATCTCGTCGGCATCCCCGACCCGCGGGGCCGGGCCAAGTCGTTCCCGCACGAGTTCTCCGGCGGGATGCGGCAGCGCGTCGTCATCGCGATGGCGATCGCCAACAAGCCGTCGGTGCTCGTCGCGGACGAGCCCACCACCGCCCTCGACGTCACCGTGCAGGCCCAGATCCTGGACGTGCTGCGGCTGGCGCAGCAGGAGACCGGGGCCGGGCTCGTCCTCATCACGCACGACCTCGGGGTCGTGGCCGGCCACGCCGACGACATCGCCGTGATGTACGCGGGCCGGTTCGTGGAACGGGCCGACGTCGACGAGCTGTTCCGCCGGCCGACGATGCCCTACACCGCTCGGCTGCTCGCCGCCGTGCCCACCGTGGACAGCGGGGTCCACCGGCCGCTGGTCCCGATCGGCGGGGAGCCGCCCGCCCTGGTGGACCTCCCGGGCGGCTGCCCCTTCGCGAGCCGCTGCGCCGTCGCCCAGGACGCGTGCCGGGCCGACGAACCCGCCCTGCGCGAGATCACCGGGCACGGGCACGTGGCCTGCCTGCGCGCGGACGAGATCGCCGACGGCACCCTGGACCCGGCCGGGGACACCGGGCCGGACGACGGTCCGGGCGGGTCCGGGCCCGAGGCCACCGGCGAGGTGGTGCTCCGGGTGGAGGACCTCGTCAAGACCTTCCCCGTCACCAAGGGCGCCCTCCTCAAGCGCCGGGTCGGCACGCTGCACGCCGTCAACCGGGTGAGCTTCGAGCTGCGGGCCGGGGAGACCCTGGGGCTGGTGGGCGAATCGGGCAGCGGCAAGACCACGACGCTGCTGGAGGTCCTGCGGCTGAAGCGGCCCGAGGGCGGGCGCATCGAGGTGGCCGGCACCGACATCGGCACGGTCGATTCCGCGGCCCGGGTACGGGAGTTGCGGCAGGACGTACAGATCGTCATGCAGGACCCGCTGGGGGCCCTGAACCCCCGGCTGCCCGTCTTCCAGCTGCTCGCCGAACCGCTCCAGGCCATCGGGCGGGACCGCGAGTCGATCCGCTCCCGGGTCCATGAACTCCTGGCCCTGGTCGGCCTGGACGCCTCGGTGAGCGGCCGCTTCCCGGCCGCGCTCTCCGGCGGTCAGCGCCAGCGGGTCGGCATCGCCAGGGCCCTGGCGACCGAGCCGAAACTCCTCGCCCTCGACGAGCCGCTCTCGGCCCTGGACGTGTCGGTGCAGGCCGGGGTGATCAACCTGCTGGCCCGGCTCAAGCGCGAACTCGGGCTCGCCTACCTGGTGGTCGCCCACGACCTGGCCGTGGTCCGGTACATCTCCGACCGGATCGCGGTGATGTATCTCGGGCACATCGTCGAGACCGGGGACACGGAGTCGATCTTCTCCGACCCCCGGCACCCGTACACCCGGGCGCTGCTGTCGGCGATCCCGGTGCCCGACCCTCAGCGCGAACGCGCCCGCGAACGCGTCGTGCTCCAGGGCGAGCAGCCGAGCGCCACCCAGCCCCCCGCGGGCTGCGTGTTCGTCGACCGCTGCCCCCTGTACCGCCTCGCCGACGAGGAGGTGCGCGGGCGCTGTCGCACCGAGCGCCCCGAGCCTACGGCGGTGGCCGGACGCCCCGGCCACCAGTACGCCTGTCACGCCGTCTGAGCCCGCGCACGACGTTTCCGGGGCCACCGGCGCCGCTCCCACCCGTACACACAGCTCATCCCTGCCTCCACCGAACAAGAAGGAGCCCTTCCGCCATGCGCGCAAGACTGGCCCTGCCCATCGCCCTCGTCGCCGCCGTCTCGGTCGCAGCCACCGCGTGCGACGCCTCCTCCGGGAAGGACGGGGCCGGCGCGGCGGGCAAGGACACCCCCAAGGCCGCCTCGGCCGCGGCCGACTACAACCCGGTTCCGTACGACCGGATCAAGGACGGCGGCACCTACACCACCGCCGGGACCTTCGACGAACAGGGCAACCCGTTCAACGTCAACGCCACCCTGACCGCGTCCCGGGTCTGGTCCTGGTACAACGCCGACGCGATCACGTACTCGCCCACCGGCGAGGTGCAGTACAACCCGGACTACTACAGCGATGTGAAGGTCGCGGTCGAGGGCGGCAGGCAGAAGGTCACGCTGACCATCAACGAGAAGGCCGTCTTCAACGACGGCACCCCCATCGACTGGACCGCCATCGAGGCCACCTGGAAGGCCAACAACGGTTCCGACAAGGCCTTCGACGCCTCGTCCACCGACGGCTACGACCAGATCTCCTCGGTCCACAAGGGCGCGAACGCCAAGCAGGCCGTCATCGAGTTCAAGGGCGTCAACGCCTCCTGGACGACCCTGTTCACCACCTTCCTGCACCCCAAGGCGGCCACCGTCGCCAACTTCAACAAGGCGTACGTCAAGAAGGCCCACCCGGAGTGGGGCGCGGGCCCGTACACGGTCGGCGAGTGGGACACCCACTCGGGCGGCATCACCTTCGTCCGCAACCCGAAGTGGTGGGGCAAGAAGGGCAAGCTCGACAAGCGCGTCTACGTCAACCTGGAGTCAACCGCCGCGGTCAACGCCTTCAAGAACGGGCAGCTCGACTACACCTCGGCCGTCGACGCCGAGAGCCTCAAGCAGATCAAGGGGCTCAAGGGGACGGAGATCCGCAGCGGCGGCAGCCCCTTCGAGTACTCGCTCTACTTCAACACGAAGTCGGCCAACCTCGCGGACACGGCCGTCCGCGAGGCCATCCAGGAGAGCATCGACCGTTCCCAGATCGCGAAGATCCAGTTCCAGGGGCTCGACTACAAGGAGCCGCTGCCCGGTTCGGCGGTGCTGTACAGCTTCCAGAAGGGCTACCAGGACAATGTCTCCGCCGTCCTGAAGTACTCGCCGGACGAGGCGAAGAAGACGCTCGACGCGGCGGGCTGGAAGCCCGGCAGCGACGGCATCCGGGTCAAGGACGGCAAGAAGCTCGAAGTCGGCTACACGATCCTCGGCGACGAGCCGCTGGACAAGGCCGTCGCCGGTGCCTTCACCGCGATGCTGAAGCCGGTGGGCGTCAAGGTCGTCACCAAGAAGGCCGACTCCGCCGACTTCTCCAAGATCCTCAGCGAGCGCAGGTTCGACCTCTTCCTGTCCGGGAACCGCTCCATGGACCCGTTCGGTGCCCGCTACCTGTGCGACTTCTACTGCTCGGACCGCGACTCCAACATCACCGGCTCCGGTACGCCGGAGCTCGACAAGGAGATCCGGGCCACCGCCGACATCGCGGACCTCGACGAGCAGGTCGCGGCAGTCAACAAGGTCGAGCGGAAGGCGCTCCAGCAGTACGCCTTCCTGCCGTTGTTCAGCGGCCCCTCGACCTACAGCGTGAAGAAGGGCCTGGCCAACGTCGGCGCCACCATCTTCTACAGCCCGCTGCCGGAGACGGTCGGCTGGGAGAAGTAGCCCGCACCCGCGGGCCCGCCCCGGTACGGTCGCCCGACCGCACCGGGGCGGGACGCGTCAGATCGTGTCCCACCGAGCGCCCTCGTACGCCTGCCCGATCCGCTTCATCAACTCCTCGTCCACCACGAACTCCGTGTCGTCGATCCGCCGGACCGGCGCGATGCCCTGCGAGTTGGTGAGGAAGGCCGACCGGAACGCGCCCAGTCCCTCCAGCGTCACCGGACGGCGTACGGACTCCAGCCCCGCGCCGGGCAGTTCCCGTTCCAGCAGTGCCATCGTGATGCCGAGCAGGCAGGGGGCGTCCGGCCACACGACCGAAGTGCCGTCCCAGAAACCGATGTTGGTGATCGCGCCCTCCGTCACCACGCCGCCCGGCAGGGTCAGCAGTGCCTCGTCGAACCCGGCGCGCGTGGCCAGCCGCGCATAGTACGTCTGGCCGAACTCGCCGGGCCGCTTGATGTGCGGCACCGTGCGGGCGTACGGGACGGACATCAGGCCGTGCGGCTCGGCGGACTTCCGCGCCGGTCCCCGCACCGTGACCATGACGGTCGTCTCCGCGTCCTCCGAAGGCAGGAAGCCGTGGACCCGGACCGAGGCGTCCCGCACCCCGGCCCCGTCCAGCGCGTGCCGGACCAGTGCGCGGACCCGGTCCCCGTCCAGGCCACGCTCGAACAGCTCCTGGCTCGCAGCGTCCAGCCGGGCCAGATGCAGGTCGAGGCCGCGTACCTTTCCGTCCCTGACCTGCATGGCCGTGAAGTGTCCATAGCCGAGGAAGGCCGGAATCCGCAGGTCCGCCTCGGTGGCCGGACGTCCGTCGAACTCGGTGTACGGGGAGGGCGCGGGCGGGGGAGTCGTCATGCCGTCCACCGTATGCCGCGACGCCCGTCGGCGGGGGCCGCCGGAAGGCTTGACCTCAACCATGGTTGACATACGAGCCTCTTCGCATGGACCTCACCACAGTTCCCACGATTCCTGCCACCGGCCCCGCGACCCCGTCCGCCGCGCCCCTGAAGGTCGCGGTCATCCTCGCCAGCAACCGCGAGGGACGGTTCGCCCCGGTCGTCGCCGGCTGGTTCCTCACGCACACCGACCCCCACCCCGGCATCGAGACCGATCTGATCGACGTCGCGGAACTCGACCTCCCGATCGCCCTCTCCTACCGGCCCGACGCCGACGCACAGGCCCGACTCGCCGCCGTTTCCGCCCGGTTGGCGGCGGCCGACGCCTTCGTCGTCATCACCCCCGAGTACAACCACTCGTACCCGGCACCGCTGAAGAACCTCATCGACTGGCACCGCGCCGAGTGGCAGGCCAAGCCCGTCGCCTTCGTCTCGTACGGCGGGGTCTCCGGCGGGCTGCGCGCCGTCGAGCACCTGCGGCAGGTCTTCGCGGAGCTGCACACCGTCGGCATCCGCGAGACCGTGTCGTTCCACAACGCGGGCGCCCTCTTCGACGACGCGGGCAGGCACCGGGACCCGGCGGTCTGCGACGCGGCGGCCAAGGTCCTGCTCGACCAGCTGATCTGGTGGGGCCACGCCCTGCGCGACGCCAAGGCCGTGCGCCCGTACGACGCCTGACCCGGAGGCACCGCGACCACACCGGTGGCCCCGGGCCCGCCCCGGGGCTACCGCCCGTGCGCCGCCAGCGCCTCCCCGATCCCGGACTCCCGCGGCCCCAGGAAGTGCGGATCGGGCCTGAACACGGCGTCCAGCGCCGCCTTCCCCGCCGCGAACACCTCCCGCGTCCCGCCGTAGTACCAGGTCGCGTCGTGGACGGCGTCCACCCCCACGCCGTACGCGTCGATCCCCGCGGACCGGCACAGCGCGATCGCCCGGCGGATGTGGAATCCCTGGCTCACCAGCACCGCGCGGTCGACCCCGAAGATCTTCTTGGCCCGCACACAGGAGTCCCAGGTGTCGAACCCGGCGAAGTCGCTCACGATGTGCTCGTCCGGTACCCCGTGCTCCCGGAGATAGGTGCGCATGGCATCCGGCTCGTCGTACTCCTTCCGGCTGTTGTCACCGGTCACGAGCACGACCTTCACCTTCCCGTCCCGGTACAGCTCGGCGGCGGCCTTCAGCCGGTTGGCGAGGTACGGCGTCGGCCTGCCCTGCCAGAGCCCCGCCCCGAACACCATGGCCACCTGCTGCGCGGGCGCGTCCGCGGTCGTCCTGATCCGGGCGTCGGCGACGGTGTACGTCCAGGCCGAGGGCGCCAGCGCGAGCACACACGCGGCCATCACCCCCTGCACGGCCCGCCGCTGCCCACGCCGCGTCCGCGGCCACCGCGGCCGCAACCGCCCGAGCAGCTGCCGTTCCGGCCACTTCACCCGCATGGGAACCCCCCTCCGTTTCCGTGCCGTGTTCCGTCTTTCCGCATGATCAGACGATTCGCGGGCCGAAAGGGTTCTCGAACGGGCAGGATGAATGCCATGAACGGAACGGATACCGAGGACGACTGGGTGACCATCGCCGCCTACGAGAACCTGAAGGGCGCCCTGCATCCGGCGGCCGCCGCGCGGGCCTGACTGCGGGACCGGGGCATCGACTGGATGCCGATACCCGCCGGCGAACTGCACTGCGACCTGGCCTGCGCCCCGGGCCCGGACGGTCACTGGCGCGGCTGGATCACGGTCCGTGCGCGCGCCTCGGCACTGCGCCCCCTGGGCCTCCATCCGGACCAGCCCACCTCCCGCCCCACGGCTCCCTCGCCCCCGGGGTGGTGGCACGCGGCGGCGGAGCGGGCGGCCCGGCGAAAGAAAACCTGATGAACGGATATTTCCGGGCGGCCGACCGGGCCTTCTTTGTCGGTCCGGCCGTTTACTGTCGGAACCATGGACGGCATGGACGGTACTCAGGGCACACAGGACCACGGCACGGGCCCCTACGGCGCGGCCGACGCCGAGCGCTGGGACACCGAGCCGGACAAACGGCCCGGCCGCACCGCGTTCCAGCGCGACCGGGCCCGCGTGCTGCACTCCGCCGCGCTCAGGCGGCTCGCCGGAAAGACCCAGGTCGTCACCCCGGGCACCCGCAGCCATGCCTGGGACGCCAGCCCGCGCACCCGGCTCACCCACTCCCTCGAATGCGCCCAGGTCGGCCGCGAGCTCGGAGCGGCGCTCGGCTGCGACCCCGACCTGGTCGAGACGGCCTGCCTCGCCCACGACCTGGGCCACCCGCCCTTCGGGCACAACGGCGAGCAGGCGCTCAACGACTTCGCGTCCGACTGCGGCGGCTTCGAGGGCAACGCCCAGTCGCTGCGCCTGCTGACCCGGCTCGAACCGAAGCGGTTCGTGCCCGACACCCACACCGGCGAGCCGGTCAGCGTCGGGCTCAACCTGACCCGGGCCGCCCTGGACGCCGCCACCAAGTACCCATGGCCGCGCGGCGCCCACCCCACCGACCCCGGCTCGCCGAAATTCGGGGTGTACGAGGACGACCTGCCGGTCTTCGCCTGGGCCCGCAAGGGGGCGCCGAAGGACCGCAAGTGCTTCGAGGCCCAGGTCATGGACTGGTCCGACGACGTCGCCTACTCCGTGCACGACTTCGAGGACGGGCTGCACGCCGGGCACATCGACCCCAACTGCCTCTACGCCGAGCCGGAGCGGAACGAGATCTGGGCGGTCGCCATCGGCCGCTACGTCCCGGCGGACACCGAGCCCCAGGAGCTGGCCGACGCGCTGGACCGGCTCATCGCCCAGGACTGGTGGCCGCACGGCTACGACGGATCCGCCCTCGCCCAGGCCCGGCTGAAGGACGCGACGAGCCAGCTGATCGGCCGGTTCTGCCTCGCCGCCGAGAGCGGCACCCGGCAGGCGTACGGGCTCGGCCGCCTCGGCCGCTACGGCGCCGAGCTGGTCGTCCCCCGCGCGGCCCGTACCGAGTGCGCCGTGCTCAAGGCGGTCGCCGACCGCTACGTCATGCAGCGCGCCGAACAGGAGGCGATCCGCGCCGACCAGCGGATCGTCATCGCCGAGCTGGCCGCCGCACTGACCGCGCGCGCCCCGGAGGGGCTGGAACCGCAGTTCCGGGCCCTGTTCGACGCCGCCCGCGACGACCGGGCCCGCAAGCGCGTCCTGGTCGACCAGATCGCCGCGCTCACCGATGCCTCGGCCCGCTCGCTGCACAAGGCACTCACCACACGCCGCCGATGACCGGCTCCCGCCCCTGGCCGTGGGACCCGCCCCCGGCGAGGGATCCGTCCCGATTCCGCCTTGTCTGCGAGCCGTGCCCCGTCCGGCGGGCCGCGCCGCGCAGACTGGGCCGGTCGGGCCCCGGGGTCTGACCTGATCGGGGTACACCCTCTTTCGTCATCACACTGCGTGCGGGACGCTCGCAGGTGGCGGCGGAGCGCAGCAAGCACCGAGGAGGCATCAAGTGGTCGACGCACATCGGACGTTCGTCATCGTCGGCGGAGGACTGGCGGGAGCGAAGGCGGCCGAGACACTCCGCACGGAGGGTTTCAGCGGCCGGGTGATCCTGCTCGGCGACGAACGGGACCATCCCTACGAACGGCCCCCGCTCTCCAAGGGCTATCTGTCCGGCAAGGAGGCCCGGGACAGCGTCTTCGTCCATGAGCCCGCCTGGTACGCGGGCGCCGAGATCGAGCTGCACCTGGGACAGCCGGTCACCTCGCTCGACCGGAAGGCCCACGCCGTACAGCTCGGCGACGGCACCGTCGTCCACTACGACAAGCTGCTGCTCGCCACCGGGGCCGAGCCACGCCGCCTCCCCGTACCGGGCACGGACCTGGCAGGCGTCCACCATCTGCGCCGCCTCGCCCACGCCGACCGGCTGCGCAACGTACTGGCCGCACTGGGCCGCGACAACGGCCATCTGGTGATCGCCGGGGCCGGCTGGATCGGCCTGGAGGTCGCGGCGGCGGCCCGCGGGTACGGCGCCGAGGTCACCGTCATGGAACCGGAGCCGACCCCGCTCCACCAGGTCGTCGGCCCCGAGCTCGGCCAGATCTTCACCGATCTCCACCGCGACCACGGGGTCCGCTTCCACTTCGGCGTCCGCCTCACCGAGATCATCGGCCAGGACGGCCTGGTCCTCGCCGTCCGCACCGACGACGGCGAGGAGCACCCCGCCCACGACGTGCTCGCCGCGATCGGCGCCGCGCCCCGCACCGCCCTCGCCGAGACCGCCGGGCTCGCCATGGCCCCCCGCGCGGACGGCGGCGGCATCGCCGTCGACGCCTCGCTGCGCACCAGCGACCCGCACATCTACGCGGCCGGTGACGTCGCCAACGTCGCCCATCCGCTGCTCGGCACCCGGCTGCGCGTGGAGCACTGGGCCAACGCGCTGAACAGCGGCCCGGCCGCGGCCCGCGCCATGCTCGGCCAGGAGGTCGCCTACGACCGGGTGCCGTACTTCTTCTCCGACCAGTACGACCTCGGCCTCGAATACTCGGGCTGGGCACCGCCGGGCAGCTACGACCAGGTGGTCATCCGGGGCGACGCGGGGAAGCGCGAGTTCATCGCCTTCTGGCTGAAGGACCACCGGGTACTGGCCGGGATGAACGTCAATGTGTGGGACGTCACCGAGACGGTGCAGGGGCTGATCCGGTCCGGCCGGCAGATCGACCCGGACGCGCTGGCGGACCCGTCCGTACCGCTGGAGTCCCTGGGCTGAGCCCCCGGGTTCCACGGATCACCTCGGCACGTGGCACGGCTGTCGTACCCCACCCGTAGACTTCACCCGTGGCAGGCAGGATCAATGACGACGATGTGAAGGCGGTACGGGACGCGGTCCCGATCGACGCCGTCGTTTCCGAGTATCTCCAGCTGCGCAACGCGGGCGGTGGCAACCTCAAGGGCCTCTGCCCGTTCCACGACGAGAAGTCCCCCTCCTTCCAGGTCAGCCCGAGCAAGGGTCTCTTCCACTGCTTCGGCTGCCAGGAGGGCGGCGACACGATCGCCTTCGTGCAGAAGATCGACCATCTGACGTTCGCGGAGGTCGTCGAGCGGCTCGCCGCCAAGGCGGGCATCACCCTGCGCTACGAGGAGGGCGGGTACAACCCCTCCCACCAGCGCGGCGAGCGCATCAGGCTGGTCGAGGCACACAAGGCGGCCGCCCAGTTCTACACCGAGCAGCTGGACGGCCCCGAGGCCGAGATCGGCCGGAAGTTCCTCGCCGAGCGCGGCTTCGACCAGGCCGCCGCCGCCCACTTCGGCATCGGCTACAGCCCGGCGGGCTGGGACCACCTCACCCGCTATCTCCGCGGCAAGGGCTTCAGCGACAAGGAGCTGATCGCCTCCGGCCTCTCCCAGGACGGCAGGCGCGGCCCCATCGACCGCTTCCGCGGCCGGCTGATGTGGCCGATCAGCGACACCTCCGGCGACATCGTCGGCTTCGGCGCCCGCAAGCTCCGCGACGACGACAACGGCCCGAAGTACCTCAACACCCCCGAGACCGCGATCTACAAGAAGTCCCAGGTGCTGTACGGCATCGACCTGGCGAAGAAGGACATCGCGAAGGCCAGCCGGGCCGTGGTCGTCGAGGGCTACACCGACGTCATGGCCTGCCATCTCGCCGGGATCACCACCGCCATCGCCACCTGCGGCACGGCCTTCGGCGGCGACCACATCAAGATCCTCCGCCGGCTCCTGATGGACAACGGCAGCGCCCGGGTGATCTTCACCTTCGACGGCGACGCGGCCGGTCAGAAGGCCGCCCTGCGCGCCTTCGAGGACGACCAGAAGTTCGCCGCCGAGACGTACATCGCGATCGCCCCGGACAACATGGACCCCTGCGATCTGCGGCTCGCCAAGGGCGACGAGGCCGTCCGCGACCTGGTCGAACCCCGCACCCCGCTCTTCGAGTTCGCGCTCCGCCAGATCGTCGCCCGCTACGACCTGGAGACCCCGGCGGGCCGCGCGGCCGCGCTCGACGAGGCCGCCCCCGTCGTCGCCAAGATCAAGACGGGCAGCGTCCAGCGGGAGGTCGCCGTCCAGCTCGCCGGCTTCGTCGGCATCCTGGACCAGGAGTACGTCGTGCACCGGGTCAACCAGCTCGCCCAGTGGGCCCGGGGCCGGGGCGACCAGCGCGGATCCGCCCGGCCCTCCTCCCGCGCCGCCGCGCAGCACCAGCAGGTCCAGGCCCCCGTCGCCCCCTCCGGCCCCGCGCTCAACCTCCGCAGCCCCGCCCACCGCACCGAACGCGAGCTGCTCAAGCTCGCCCTGCAGAAGCCCGCCCTGGTCTCCCCGGCCTTCGACGCCTACGGGGTGGACGAGTTCACCGCCCCGCCGTACGCCGCGGTCCGCCAGTGCATCGCCGAGGCCGGCGGCGCCGAGATGGGCGTCGCCGAGACCCGCGAATACCTCGTCCAGGTGCTCGACGCGACCCCCAACGACGCGGTGCGCAAACTGGTCACCGAGCTGGCGGTCGAGGTCATCCACGGCAAGTCCATCGACGAGGCCTACGCGGGCGAGCAGCTCGTCCAGGTCCGGCTGCGCGCCGTCGACCGCCGGATCGACGACGTGCAGGGCAGCCTCGCCCGGCTCGGCACCAATGTCGCCCCCGACCACCTGGCCGCCGCGCAGAACGAGGTCTGGGTCCTCCAGAAGTACGCCGAGTCCCTGCGCATCAACGGAGCCGACGCGCTCTGACCGGCCCCGGGCCGTCCGCGTAACCGACCGGTCACGGACCGGGCTCAGAAAGTCACCGCACGCCCCTCGTGGCGGCGATGTGTCTTCCCCCACACTGGGGGCGGTGCCTGAGACATCGGAGCGCGGCCGGTCCACCGAGCGGTGGTCCTCCATCCCCGCGGTCCGGCAGCGATCACCTGGAGGTCGCCCCCGTGCAGACCCGGACCCTGACCGAACCCGAGCACGTCTCGGCCATACCCGCGCAGAACCGGGCCGTGCACCATCCGGAGGCCGCGGTGGAGCCGCCGACACCGAACGAGCCGAACGAGGCGCCCATGGAGGAGTCGCCCCCGGCGCCCGAGGCGCGGAGCAGGCCGGAGACCGCCGGTCCGTCCTCCGACCTCTTCCGGCAGTATCTGCGCGAGATCGGCCGGATTCCCCTGCTCAGCGCCGCCGACGAGGTGGAGCTCGCCCGCCGGGTCGAGGCCGGGCTCTTCGCCGAGGAACGGCTGGCGGGCACCCCGGACCCGGACACCCGGCTCGCCGTCGACCTCGACCGGCTGGTGGTCATGGGGAGGATGGCCAAACGCCGCCTCATCGAGGCCAACCTCCGCCTCGTCGTCTCCGTCGCCAAACGCTACGTGGGACGCGGGCTGACCATGCTTGATCTGGTCCAGGAGGGAAACCTCGGGCTGATCAGGGCCGTCGAGAAATTCGACTACGCCCGGGGCTACAAGTTCTCGACGTACGCGACCTGGTGGATCCGCCAGGCCATGTCCCGCGCCCTCGCCGACCAGGCGCGGACCATAAGGGTCCCGGTCCATGTCGTCGAGCTGATCAACCGTGTCGTACGCGTCCAGCGCCGGATGCTCCAGGAGCGCGGCTACGAGCCGACGGCCGAGGAGGTCGCCGACCAGCTCGACCTCACCCCGGAGCGGGTCGGCGAGATCCTGCGCCTCGCCCAGGAACCCGTCTCGCTGCACGCCCCGGTCGGCGAGGAGGACGACGTCGCCCTCGGCGACCTGATCGAGGACGGCGACGCCGCGTCCCCGGTCGAGTCCGCCGCGTTCCTGCTGCTGCGCGAGCACCTGGAAGCGGTGCTCTCCACCCTGGGCGAGCGCGAGCGGAAGGTGGTCCAGCTGCGCTACGGGCTGGACGACGGGCGGCCCCGCACCCTGGAGGAGATAGGCAGGATCTTCGGCGTGACCCGCGAACGCATCCGCCAGATCGAGTCCAAGACCCTCGGCAAGCTGCGCGACCACGCCTTCGCCGACCAGCTCCGCGGCTACCTCGACTGACGGCGCGAGGGCCCGCACCGCCGGACGGCGGCACGGGCCCTCGGACCGAACGGGCGGTGCTCCTAGTCGACTTCGGCGACCGCCTGCGCGAACTGCGCCGAGTACAGCCGGGCGTAGGCGCCTTCGGCGGCCAACAGCTCCTCGTGCGTGCCCTGTTCGACGATCGAGCCGTTCTCCATCACCAGGATGACGTCGGCGTCCCGGATGGTGGAGAGCCGGTGCGCGATCACAAAGCTCGTACGGCCGTGGGCCAGGCGGGCCATCGCCTTCTGGATCAGCACCTCCGTACGGGTGTCGACGGAGCTGGTCGCCTCGTCGAGCACCAGGATCACCGGGTCGGACAGGAACGCCCGCGCGATGGTGATCAGCTGCTTCTCGCCCGCGCTGACGCCGGAGCCCTCGTCGTCGATCACCGTGTCGTAGCCGTCCGGCAGGGTACGGATGAAGCGGTCGGCGTGGGCCGCCTTCGCCGCCTCCTCGATCTCCTCGCGGGTGACCTCGCGGGACGCCCCGTACGCGATGTTGTCCGCGATGGAACCGCCGAACAGCCAGGTGTCCTGGAGGACCATGCCGATGCCCTGCCGCAGCTCGTCGCGCGACATCTTCGTCACATCGACCCCGTCCAGCGTGATCCGGCCGCCCGTGACCTCGTAGAACCGCATCAGCAGATTGACGAGCGTGGTCTTGCCGGCGCCCGTCGGCCCGACGATCGCGACCGTGTGACCGGGCTCGACGTTCAGCGAGAGGTCCTCGATGAGCGGCTTGTCCGCGGCGTAGCGGAACGACACCTTCTCCAGCGAGACGCTGCCCCGCAGCTCCTCGGGACGCTCGCGCTCACCGGGCGCGGGGTCGGCGCCCTGCTCCTCGGCGTCCAGCAGCTCGAAGATCCGCTCGGCCGAGGCGACGCCCGACTGCACCAGGTTCGCCATCGAGGCGACCTGGGTCAGCGGCATCGAGAACTGCCGCGAGTACTGGATGAACGCCTGCACATCACCGATCGACAGCGACCCCGAAGCGACCCGCAGGCCACCCACGACGGCGATCAGCACATAGTTCAGGTTGGAGACGAACATCATCAGCGGCTGCATGATCCCGCTGTTGAACTGCGCCCTGAAACCGGCCTCGTACAGCGCCTCGTTCTGCTCGGCGAAGTCCTTCGCGGACTCCTCCTGCCGCCCGAAGACCTTCACCAGGGTGTGCCCGGTGTACATCTCCTCGATGTGGGCGTTGAGCTTGCCCGTCACCTTCCACTGCTGCACGAACTGCGGCTGCGAGCGCTTGCCGACCTTGGTGGCCACGACCACCGAGAGCGGCACCGTCACCAGCGCGACCAGCGCCAGCAGCGGCGAGACCCAGAACATCATGACCAGCACGCCGACGATGGTGAGCAGGGAGTTGATGAGCTGGCCCATCGTCTGCTGCATCGTCTGCGAGATGTTGTCGATGTCGTTCGTCGCCCGGCTGAGCACCTCGCCGCGCTTGGCCCGGTCGAAGTACGACAGCGGCAGCCGCGACAGCTTCGTCTGGATGTCCTCGCGCAGCTGGAAGATGATCCGGTTGATGATCCGGATCGACAGCCGGGTCGCCACCAGCATCAGCAGGCCCGCGCCGACGTAGACCGTCAGCGCCACCAGCAGTACGTCGCCCACCGCACCGAAGTCGATGCCGTGACCCGGGATGAAGTCCACCCCGGAGAGCATGTCGGCGAGGCCGCTGTTGCTCTTGCGCAGGCCCTCGACGGCCTGTTCCTTGGTCGTCCCCTGCGGCATCTGCCGGCCGACGACCCCGGCGAAGATCAGGTCGGTCGCCCGGCCGAGGATCTTCGGCCCGACCACCGACAGGGCGACGCTCAGCACCGAGGCCGCCAGTGTCGCGTACAGGGCGGTCTTCTCCGCCGCGAAGCGCTTCAGCAGCCGCTTCGAGGACCCCTTGAAGTCCATGGACCGGTCGGTCGGCGCCCCGCCCGCCATCATGCGTCCGCCAGGCCCGGCCATTACGCGGCCTCCGCTTCCGTCAGCTGGGAGAGCACGATCTCCCGGTACGTTTCATTGCCGTCCATCAGCTCGTGATGGGTGCCGGCGCCGACGACCCGGCCCTCGTCCAGCACCAGGATGCGGTCCGCGTCGCGGATGGTCGACACCCGCTGCGCCACGATCACCACGGTCGCCTCGGACGTCTCGTGCGAGAGCGCCCCGCGCAGCGCGGCGTCGGTGGCGTAGTCGAGCGCGGAGAACGAGTCGTCGAAGAGATAGATCTCCGGCCGCTGCACCAGCGTCCTGGCGATGGCCAGCCGCTGTCGCTGCCCGCCCGAGACATTGGTGCCGCCCTGCGAGATCGGCGCGTTCAGACCGTGCTCCAGCGCGGTGACGAACTCCTTGGCCTGCGCGACCTCCAGCGCGTGCCACAGCTCCTCGTCCGTCGCGTCCGGGTTTCCGTACCGCAGGTTCGTCGCGACCGTCCCGGAGAACAGATACGGCTTCTGCGGCACCAGGCTCACGGTCTTCGCCAGCAGCGTCGGTTCCAGCGTCCGCACATCCGTGCCGTCGACCAGCACCTGGCCGTCCGTCACGTCGAACAGCCGCGGTACGAGACCGAGCAGCGTCGACTTCCCGCTGCCCGTCGACCCGATGATCGCGGTGGTCTCGCCGGGGCGGGCCACCAGATCCACCGCCCGCAGCACCGGTTCCTCGGCGCCCGGGTAGCGGAAGTCCGCGCCGCGCACCTCCAGGTGACCGTGGGCGAGCAGCTTGCGGACCGGCTTGACGGGCGGGACCACGCTGGACTCGGTCTCCAGGACCTCCTGGATGCGCTCCGCGCAGACCTCGGCGCGCGGCACCATCATGAACATGAAGGTCGCCATCATCACCGACATGACGATCTGCATCAGATAGGCGAGGAAGGCGGTCAGCGCGCCGATCTCCATGCCGCCGCTGTCGATGCGGTGGGCACCGAACCAGAGCACGGCGATCGAGGAGACGTTCACGACCGTCATCACGGTGGGGAACATCAGCGCCATCAGCCGGCCCGTGGACAGCGCCACGTCCGTCAGCTCGGTGTTGGAGCCGCGGAACCGCTTCTCCTCGTAGCCGTCGCGGACGAAGGCGCGGATGACCCGGTTGCCGGTGATCTGCTCGCGCAGCACCCGGTTCACCGTGTCGAGTCGCTCCTGCATCGTGCGGAACAGCGGCCGCATCCGCTTGACGATCAGGCTCACCGCGATGCCGAGCACCGGCACCACCGCGAGCAGCACCGCCGAGAGCGGCACGTCCTGGCCGAGCGCCATGATGATGCCGCCGACGCACATGATCGGGGCCGACACCATCAGCGTGAACGTCATCAGCACCAGCATCTGGACCTGCTGGACGTCATTGGTCGTACGGGTGATCAGTGAGGGCGCCCCGAAGCGTCCGACCTCACGTGCCGAGAACGACTGCACCCGGTCGAAGACCGACGCCCGGACGTCGCGGCCGAGCGCGGAGGCGGTACGGGCGCCGTAGTAGACGGCCCCCATGTTGCAGACCACCTGGCCGATGCTGACGGCGATCATGATGCCGCCGAATTCCAGGATGTAGCCCGTGTCCCCCTTCACGACACCGTTGTCGATGATGTCGGCGTTCAGGGTGGGGAGGTAGAGGCTGGCGCAGGTCTGCAGCAGTTGGAGGAAGACCAGCAGCAGGATGGGTTTTCTGTACGGACCGAGATAGGCCCGCAGGAGTTTTATGAGCACGCGTGTCTCTCGGAGTCGGCAGAGGTCGGGAGTCGACCCATTTTCCGGCACCGGGGGGCGCCACTGCGAGCGATTTTACTCAAGACCAGGTCAAAAAACAGACCGAGTACACAAGTGGAGGGGGTTACTTCCACCCGCGTACCCGGCCCTGTCGCGCAGCGGGACGGCTCAGCTCGCCGAGTCGAACGCTCCCGGATGGATCTGGTCCCGCGTCGCCGTGTACTGCTGGCGCACCGCCTGCCCGACCGCCAGCTCCTCGCCCGGCTCCAGCACCTGCGCCGCGGCGCCCTGCCAGGCCGGGGGCGTGAGCGGATCGGCCGTCCCCTGCGAGACCCCCAGCGCCCAGGCGGCCTGCCGGGCCGCGCCCAGCGCCGCGTACTCGGCGGGCTGCGGCACGACCACCTGCGTACCGAAGAGCGCCGGTGCGAGGCCCCGCACGGCGGGCAGCTCCGCCGCCGCCCCCAGCAGGAACACCCGGCGCACCTCGACGCCCCGGCCGCGCAGCACGTCGAGCGCGTCGGCCAGCGAGCACAGCATCCCCTCGAACGCCGCCCGCGCCAGATGCTCCGGCTTCATCGACTCCCGCCGCAGTCCGCAGAGCGTTCCCGCGGCGTGCGGCAGACGCGGCGTCCGCTCGCCCTCCAGATACGGCAGGAGCACCAGCCCGGACGAGCCCGGGGTGGACTTCAGCGCCAGCGTGGAGAGCTCGTCGAGGCCCTCCACGCCGAGCATCTCGGCGGTCCCGCGCAGCGCCCGTACCGCGTTGGACGTGTACACCACCGGCAGGTGCTTCCCGGTGGCGTCCGCGAACGAAGTGATCATCCCGGACGGATCGGCCAGCGCCTCGTGGTGCACCGCCATGACGGAGCCCGACGCCCCCAGTGACACCACCGCGTCGCCGATCCCGACCCCGAGCCCGAACGCCGCCGCCATCGTCTCGCCGGTCCCCGCGGAGATCAGCAGCCCTTCGGGCGTCGTCCCGGCCGCGTCGGCGGGGCCGAGCACCTCGGGCAGCGCGGCCTGGTGCCCGAGCGCGAGCTCCACCAGATCGGGCCGGTAGGAACCGCTGTCCGCCGACCAGTAGCCGGTGCCGGAGGCGGCACCCCGGTCGGTGGTCCGCCGGGCGGGACGCCCCAGCAGCTGCCAGACCAGCCAGTCGTGCGGCTGGAGCACCGCGGCCACCCGCTGGGCCGACTCCGGCTCGGTCCGCGCCAGCCAGCGCAGCTTCGCCACCGGTTGCGCGGCCTGCGGCACCGAGCCGACCGCCTCGGCCCAGGGCTGCCGCCCGCCGAGCCCGTCGACCAGATCGGCCGCGGCGGCCTGCGCCCGCCGGTCGTTGCCGAGCAGCGCCGGACGGACCAGATTGCCCTGGTGGTCCAGCGGCACCAGGCCGTGCTGCTGGGCGGAGACGCCGATGGCCTGCACCCCTTCGAGCAGCCCGCCGGTGGCGGCCTCGCCGAGCGAGAGCAGCCAGGCCTGCGGGTCGACCTCGGTGGCCTTGGCCTCGACGGGGTGCGCGGCGAACCCCCGGCGCAGCACGGCGCCGGTGTCCGTATCGCAGACGACGATGTGTGTGAAGGCGGAAGAACTGTCCAAGCCGGCGACTATCCCCATACCCAGGATTCTGCCGCACCGCCGGAGCTTCTCCGTACCGGTAGTGCGGCAGTGGTGGGGCGGCGCGGTGCCGTCAGGTGTTGCTGGTGCCCCAGTCGTCCTCGCCGTGGCGGCCGCGGCCGCGCTCGCGCAGCGAGCGCACCCGGTCGGCCACCGGCGCGGGTACCTTCTCGCCGACCTTCTCGCTCACCGCGTGGTACGCCTTACCGGCCAGGTCACGGCCGCTCTGGGCCGCGGACTCGGCGGTATTGCGCACGGCCGGGTTCTGGGCGAACTGGCGCGCGGACTTCTTCAGCTGCTCGTAGCGCTCGCGCCCGGCCCGTGTCCCGATCACGTATCCGAGGGCCAGTCCGGCGATGAACGTGAGCCGGTACCGCATGGCTGCCACCCTTCCTTGCTCAGTGCGACGCTCAGTGCGACGTGTGCTGCCCGCCTACCCGCGGGCACCGGAGATCACCCCGGGGGATACCGATTGGCAAAGCACCCCCCTGCTTGCGCTAATGTATGTGTCGCAGCGAACGCGCGCCGCCCGGCAGCAGCCAGGCAGGTAGGGTTCGGTGCACACGCAGCAATCCCCTGTAGCTCAATTGGCAGAGCAGCCGGCTGTTAACCGGCAGGTTACTGGTTCGAGTCCAGTCGGGGGAGCGCGATCCCCTGTAGCTCAATTGGCAGAGCATTCGGCTGTTAACCGGAGGGTTACTGGTTCGAGTCCAGTCGGGGGAGCGGAACGGAAGAGGACCCCACGGGGTCCTTTTTCGTGTGCCCGGCAACGATCCTCACCGAGTTGCGTGTGGGATGCATGTGACTCTTTCGCGTGTACTTCGCTCCGTTCGGAACCGGACGGCGGGCGGCGAGGTCTTCATGGTCATGCGAAGCCGACCATCCGGAGCGAGAGATCGTATGACCGGCTATGCTGCGGCAGACGGCGCGCACACTTGTACGCGCCACGCCGAAAAGGGGCGGTAGCTCAGCCGGTTAGAGCAGCGGACTCATAATCCGTCGGCCGAGGGTTCGAGTCCCTCCCGCCCCACCGCAAGGTTCTTCCAGAGAACCGTTTCTACCTGCGGAAACGTGAGAACGGGGGGCGCCACTCCAAGGTGGCGACCCCCGTTCAATCGTTCGGACCAAGATCCAGGGGACACACAGGGGACACGGGACGGCTCAGGGGACAGAAGCCCCCCTTACGCGGCCTTCCGTCGCCTGTTCGGAGCCTTGCGAGCGGGCCGGATCGCAGCCGGGGGCAGCCCGGTCGGCAACGCCCACTCTGCTGCGTCCGGTGACTCGGTCCGGGCGACGGTGAAGCGCACGAGGGAGAAGTCCGCCCGCTGCTCCTCCGGGTACTGGTCGTTGAAGTTCTCCACCCGGACCAGCTCCAGTTCGTTGGCGGTGGAGTGGTCCCGTATCCACCTCACGGCCGCGTTGGCGGCGTCGTCCTGGCCCCGGCCGGCGAGGCTGATCACCCCGAGGACGTCTGCTCCGGGTTGCGGCTGTGCTCCGACCGCCCAGGTGTCGCCAGACTGCCGAGCGCCGTGGGCGAAGAAGACGGCGACGCCGTTCTGCCAAGCCGTCTCGGGGATGGTCAGCGCGGTGCGCTCCTCGAAGGGGATGTCGCGGGGGACGACGGCCATGACCGACTCGGCCTCGGCCCGCATCATCTCGGGCAGCACGCTGGTGTAGGTGTCGGAGGTGATCTGGCGTGACGAGTGGCCCAGCTTCTCCTGGACCACCTTGATGTCGTGGCCCGCGAGCAGGGCGAGGGTGGCGGCGAGGTGGCGCAGGTCGTGCAGGCGGACCGGCGGTAGGCCGGACAGCTCCACCAGGCGGGCGAAGCGTCGCGATATCCAGTCGGGGTGCAGCTCCTCGCCGTTCTCGTGCGTCCAGACCCGGCCGCTCTCGACGTAGGCGTCTCCCCACTCCTCTCGCATCCGGTCCTGTTTCGCCCGGACGTTGACGAGGTTTTCGCCGGACTCCAGGCTCAGGGACAGGGTGCGAACGCTGTCGGCCTTCGGTGCTTCGCCGTACAGCTTGTAGGCAACCTCCACGATCTGCTGGGAGATCCGTAGCCATAGGGCGTCGGTGCTCACCTCTGTCCACGGTAGAGCGGCCATCTCGCCGCGGCGGGGGCCGAGGAAGATGAAGCTGTGCCACAGCTCGTAGAGCCAGTCGGTCATGACGAAGTCGAGGAATTCGCCGGTGAGCTGCGGCGTCCAGACCATGACTGGGCCGGGCCGCTCACCGGTGCGCTTCCAGTGCTCCACGCGCTCAGGCGTCCAGACGAGCGGCTTGGGGCGCGTGACGGCAGGAAGCTCCACGAGCTTCGCCCAGTTCCTGGGGAACGCCTGCTCGCGCTTGATGCCCCAGGACAGGGCGGAGGAGAGCGTGTCGTTGATGCGGTGCATGGTCGCCGCCGACGTCGGCTTCCGTAGTCCCTTCTTACCCTCGCGCAGCGCAGCGTTGGCATCCAGGAAGGCCCGGCGAGTGATCCGCCGCTCCTCCTTCTTGGCGTAGCCCGCGGTCCTCACCCAGGCTTGGTGGGCGGCGTCGCGGTCCTTCTGGAGCTGGTCGATACGGAGTCGGTGAAGGATGCGTTCGGCGTTCTCCTTCTCGATCGCGTCGTACATCTTGTCCAGGTGGCGGACCTTGAGGTCGCGGCGCTTGATGTGGCCGAGGTGAGGGATCAGGTAGTTGGTGATGTGCTCCTCGTAGCCGTGGACGGTGGTGCGAGCCAGTGACTTCTTCGCCTTGATCCATCGGAGGAAGTAGTCGGCGCACTTCTCGTCGGACAGCACGTCGGTGCCGGCGGACGCGGCGTCGTACAGCTCTTTGGCCTTGGTCTTGGCGTCGTCGAGCTTCTTGAAGCCGCCGCGACGGACCCGTGCGCGCTTGCCGCCTTCGCCGGGCTCGGCCTCGAAGTAGAAGTACCAGGTGCCGTGCCCCTTCCCGAGTTTGGGGCAGGACAGGCCAATGTCTCCGATCTTGGGGTTGCCGTCGGAGTCGAGGACCGGCTTGCCGTCCTTGTCCGTGAGCGGTCCCTTGCACTGGCAGCGCCGGTAGTAGCTCGGCTCGAACATCCCGCGTCCCCTGCTGTCGGCTGTTGATTGGGTCACAGCCAGCCATCGGTGTCGTACGAATCCGTACGTGTCTGGCGTGATCTCATTCGATCTTGCTGGGGCTGTCGGACACTGCTGTAAAGTCGTTTTCCAGTTGGCGCGGGGGAGACAGGCGACCAACGACATGGCTGCTCAGGAAGCGGGCGGACCGACCGGCGCGATGGGACTGGAGGAGCTGCTAGCCCTCCCGGCAACGGTGAACATCACAACGGCCGGTCGCGCGCTGGGCATTGGCAGGGACAAGGCGTACGAACTGGTACGACGGGGCACGTTCCCTGTCAGGACGTTGCCCCTCGGGGGCACGGTCCGAGTTCCTACCGCTGAACTGTGGCGGGTGCTGGGCGTCGAGCCTCGCGCGGAGGTGAGTCCATGATCACGACATATGCACGATTCTGAGGTGTTCGTTGTTCTATCAGCACTGTGACCTATCTCGCTGGTAAATTAGTACATGTAGGGGGTCGGGTAGAGGGGTAGAAGATGCCAAGGCTCTACGGTTTTGAGGACATGGCGTACCAGCGCGTACGCGAGGCGGAGGCCGAGGGAATCCGGGCCGCCGCCTCGCGTCGTCGCGCGAGACAGGCGTTCGATGCGATCACGGATTGGATGACCGAGGCGGGCTACGTCACCACGCTGGGCAATCCGTTCAAGCCCGATGTTCTGGCCGGTGTGCTCTATCACCCGGCCATCGCCGGTTTGAGGGAGACCGAGGACGGCGAGCTGGTCGACAGCGGAGGTCCCCGGATCATCGAGGTCGATGAGTTCATGGAGATCCGTGCCATGAGGCCGGACAAGGAGCGTGCCGACCAACGGGAGTACCTGCTGTCGGGGCCTCTCAGCGTGTGCGGCCTGTGCGGCACCACCCTGGGGGCGTCGCCGTCGAACGCTGGAGCCCGTGGGCACCGCTGCCCTCCGCCCACGAAGCAGCATCCGGACGGCTGCGGCAAGGTCCGCATCAACGCCGACCTGTACGAGACGTACGTATCGGAACAGGTCCTGGGCGAGCTGGCCAAGCCGGAGGTGGCGGAGCTGATCGGCGCTGCACGGGAGGAACTGCTCTCCCAGGCAGCCGACTTGGACAAGCAGGTCGCTTCGGCCCGCCGACGGCAGGAGAAGCTGGGTAAGGACTACGCCGCCGGATCGGGCATGTCGCTCCCGGCCTTCAAGGCGGCCGACAGGGAGCTGACGAGGCTGATCCGGGAGAAGTCCACGGAGGCCCGGCACCTGAAGCAGGTCGAGCACGTCCCCGTGGGCTCGGTCCCCGATCTCGTTCGCTGGTGGACGCACGCCCCGTTGAAGGCGAAGAAGGGGCTGGTCGTCCTGCTCCTGGAACAGATCGCTGTGTACCCGGCCGCGTCCAGGGGCTCGCGCACCGTGGACGCGGACCGGGTGGCCTTCACCTGGCGACAGTGGGACGCCGTTGAGCAGGGGCCGCGCTCCGCCTAGACGTTGAGGCTGGGGCGGGGCGCCACAGGCCGTCGGCTGTTTCTGAGGACGGCCATCGACAGCCCCGCCGCGATGCCCGTGATGGACAGCCCCGCGAGCGCCGGGCTGATTACGTTGTCAAGCGCCAGGGGCCAGGCGAAGCCGTTCTCGTACGCGAGGATGTAGCCGCCTCGGCTCACCGCGTACAGCGTCCCGAACGTTGCCCCGGCCGCCGTCACGGCCAGGCCGGCGGCAGCCGCGCGACCCTGCTGCCAGACACCGCGGGCGAGTCTGGTGGCGCGCATCGCCACTTCGGCCCCGGCCGCCGCGAAGAAGCCGAGGTACGTCATCAGGTAGGTGCGCACGTCGTTGAACTCGGCGTACGACGTGGACAGGTCGACGTCGAGGCGCGACGGGTTGGTGCGGCGGAACTGCCAGATGAGCAGGCCGGACACCACGACGACGAAGCCGACGCGACAGGCGATGTTGACGTCGTGCGGCAGGTCGCGGTACTCCCAGTCGATGATCATGACCTGGAGGCTCGCGCAGAAGATGATGGCCGCGATGTCCGAGATGAGAGAGGACAGTTCGGTCATCGTCGCCCGGTCCACGACCTCGGCCACAGCAGGGACCGCGAGCGTGGAACCGACGAAGCTGCTGCCCAGCGCCATGACGTGCGCGCGCCGCGCCGCGCGGAACACGTCGATGTTGCGTCTGCGCTGCGCGACGGCTCGACAGAGGGCGATGGCTGTGCTCAGCAATGTGAGCACGGAGCACAGGCCGAAGATCGGGCCGTCCACGTCAGCGTCCTTCCAGGTAGTCCGCTGCCCGCTCAGCGGCGTCGTGCAGGCTCAGACGGCGCGGTCGCCCCTCGCGGGGCTGGTCGACGCCGGGGGGAGGTGGGGGGATCGTCGGGACGTCTTCGGACAGTCCTCGTTGACGACGGATCTCCTGGAGCCGTGATCTGATTGCAAGAATGTCCTGCACTTCAAGACCCTGCATTAAACGCAGGACTTCGCGTGCCTCGGGTCTCGACACGAACACGGTGAGCGCCGTCAGGTCGTCCCACTCGGCCCCCTGTAGGAGGAAGGCGGCGGGAGCGCCGAGGGCGCTGGCCACCGAGCCGAGGGTGCCGGCAGTGGGGTTGCCGCTGGACCCGTTGAGCAGGCTGTTCACCTGACTGTGAGAGAGGGCGGGCCCGGACCCAGTTCGGGTGGCCTTGGAGATGTCCCGCGCACTGGGCGTGAAGCCGTCGCCGTCTCGGCGCAGCCTCAACAGGGCGAGGAGTTTCGCTCGAAGGCTCAGTGCCTGCCCGGTGTCGTGGGTGTCTGCCATGTCCGTCATCTCTGGCTGTGTCGTATGCTCCCGGCGGGTGTGACCGACCGGTAACAACCGCGAAGATCACACTACATCGCAGGTCGCGAGGGTTATAGGGTTTGTCGCACAGTTTCTCGGCGGAGCGACGACCGGTGAGCGGGCACCGGTTGCGCTCCCCTGCGCCTGCCAGTGGCGGGCGCCCCGAGGGAGTCGCATCAGGGCGGGCGGAGCGGCGCGCACGCCGTGCACGGGAGGAACCGCATTTCATGTCCGAGGTTGACGAGCGCCGGATTGCCGAGATTGCGAAGGAGGCCCCGCGGGTTCTGAGAGGCGTGCCGGGCAAGGCGGCGCGGGACGTCGCACGGAGGGCGGTCGAGGAGATGGCGTTCATGCGACGGGCGAAACGAGGTACCGGTGGCGGCGGGGGTGAGCCCTAACCCCGCGATGAGGGCGACAAGCCCTTGCCGATCGAGATAGGTGACATTCTTGATGAGCTGCTGTACGTTCTGTCGTGCCGGGCGGGTACAGCAGCCGCAGGAGCCCGCCTGGCAGCGTCGCGTGAGCGGCGTCCTTCCCTACTCCTCGCCGGGTGGCCGACCCCCCGCGCCCCGCCCGGCGAGGAGTCGGCCGTCCGGTGCGGTCGTCGGGGTGCGTGACGGGAGTCGGCCCGTCGTGACCGTTCGGTCGCGGCGGGCCCTCTCGCGTTCGCGCACCGAATGAGAAATACAAATGCGCCCCGAATTCCTTTTCTGAATTCCTTTGAATTAAAAGAGTTCTGAACTTGCTTTGGCGGTATTCGCCATTAAGATATAAGTGTAAGAACAAAGGGAAACACCTTAACGGAAGGCGCGGGGAAATGACCGACACCAACAAGATTGAGTTCATCAACCTCAAGGTCAGCGAGATCGCTCCCAACCCGGAGCAGCCGAGGAAGTTCTTCTCGGAGGAGGCGCAGGACGAGCTGACCAACAGCATCAAGGCCAACGGCCTCCTCCAGCCGGTCGTCGTCCGGCCGGTCGAGGGCGCGAAGGTCCCCTACATGCTGATCGCGGGCGAGCGGCGCTGGCGCTCCTGCCAGGCGGCCGGCCTGGAGTTCATCCCGGCGAAGCTGGTCGAGGGGGCCACCGAGGAAGAGGCGTACGTCCTCAGCATCGCGGAGAACGTCAACCGCGCGGATATGACGATCATGGAGGAGGCCGGTGCGTATGCCGACCTCAAGGCGGCCGGGTGGGAGCCGGGCAAGATCGCCAAGCAGTTCGGGAAGACGGAGACGCACATCACCTGGCGGCTCGGCCTGCTGACCCTGCGGCCCGAGGTGGCCGAGATGGTCGACCAGAAGCAGATCAAGAGCAACTTGGCCTGGCACATCGCCCAGCTCAACCCGGCCAACCAGATGGTGGCGGCGATGCGCTACGTGCGCGGCGACTTCGACTCCGAGGCGGAGGCGCAGCACTTCGCCAACGGCCTCAAGATGATGGAGGCCCAGACCTCCCTGACCGGCGAGAAGGCCCCGACGGCCGAGGAGCAGGAGAAGCAGAAGAAGGCCAAGGCCAAGGCGAAGGACGGACTCGGCAAGGCCGAAGAGGTCCTGATCCCGCTGCTGGAGGAGCTGGCCGAGAAGAAGCCGGAGGACCTGGCCGTCATCCTCGGTGACGACCTCGCCCGCCACCTGCGGGTTGTCGGTCGCCTGTACGCCAAGGTCCAGATGGTGCGGAACCTGCTGTCCAAGGCGCAGGGCATACAGCGGGCTCAGGCCGAGGCGTTCAACAAGGCGGCTGTCGAGGTCCAGCAGGAGGCGGCGGCGAAGAAGCCCGAGGCCAAGCCGGAAGAGGCCGAGGCCGCGAAGCCCGCGCCCAAGCCGCGGCCGACGGCGAAGAAGGCGGCGGCCAAGCCTGAGGCGGCCCAGTCTGCGGCCGCCAAGCCCGCCGCCAAGCCCGCCGCCAAGCCTGCGGCGAAGACGGCCACGCCCGCCAAGCCCGCCGCCCGCCGGGCGCCCGCCAAGAAGGCCGACGCGGCGGCGAAGTAGGAAAGAGGAGGGGGCGCGGCGGAGCCCGCGCCCCCTCCTCCCCTTCCCGGAGGGCGGGGTGGGCGTAGCTGGAAGTTCCGGCTGCGCCCGCTTTCATGTGAATCCCTTTCCGTATCCATGTTCATGGAATTGCAATTGTCATAAGATATAAGTACGGGAAAGGGAAATTCCCTCCGAGAATGGAGATCTGGAAATGACAGAAAAGGAAACAGTCCCTGTGGACCTCTCTCAGGTCAGGCCGGAATACGTGGACTGGCAGTCCCACTCGGCCCACCCGGCGATCCGGCAGATCACGGACCACCTCTCCTCCCTCATGGCGGAAGCGCGGGAACTCGTACCCGGCCCTGCGTCGGAAGTGATCGGGGACGTCGAAGAGACCACGGCCTCCTCGTACGCCAACGAGACCAACCGGGTCATCCGGTTCACGGCCAACTGTGAGCAAGGCCCGGTGGAGTTCGACCTCATCGTCCAGTTGGCGGCCCGAACCCGCTACGTCTACACGGACGAGTAAACAGACTGGCCCGGACCCACAGGGACTTCCCCCGTGGGTCCGGCGCCCTCCGGCTCCCCGCTCCCGGACACGGGCGGGGCCGGCAAGCCCCCGGCCGCCAGCGTCACGCCACCACGGCCGGGGGGATCAGCAGTAAGGAAGGAAGCAAGAGTGCTCACCCTGTTCACCAACCGGATCCAGGAGTTCCAGCCCCCGCAAGGAGTGCCGGTGCGCATCACCCTGGGCGGCGTCCGGTTCAAGCTCCCCTACTCCCTCACCCACTCGGTGCGGGAGCTCGCGCCACGTCGCGACTACCTCCACGCGCCCGAGCCCGAGTTCACAAAGGCGTACCGCAGCGACCTCGATCAGCTCGGCCCCGAGCGGATCGCGGCGCGCCTCCAGCAGATCGCGGACGCCGAGGGCGACCACCGCCTGGTGCTGCTCTGCTTCGAGGACCTGGCCAAGCCGGGCCTGTGGTGCCACCGCCGGACGTTCGCGGCGTGGTGGAAGGACCGCACCGGGGACGACGTGCGGGAACTGTCCCCGATGGAGGACGACCACTACCAGCAGGGAACCTTGATGTGAGCGTCGGAACCGCGCTCCTGAGATAGGTGACATGATTCCAAGGGGCTGCGTGCTCCTGATGTAGGTTCCAGCGCAGCGCCCGGCCCGGCACCCCGCCGAGGCCGGGCGTTGTCGTTCGTTGGGAGGCGAAGATGTTCCAGGGCACCATCCCGGGCCCGATGCGCTCGATCGTGCGCGAGACGGCGAGCCTGTGGCCAAGCGGCCCGGTGTACGTCCCGTGCTGCGGGAACTTCACCATCGAACGGTCGCTGGCCGGCATGGGCTTCGGCCTCCACTCCTCCGACGTGTCCATCTACACCAGCGCGGTCGGCCGGTGGCTCACCCGGCAGCCGGTCGGCATCCGGCTCCGCGAGGAGAGCGCGGACGAACTCGGCTGGCTCGCGGACTCCTTGGACGACGGTGTCGGCACCGTGGCCACGCTCATGCTCGGCACACGGTTCCTGGCCAGCGTCGGCCGCGAAGGGCTGTGGCACGAGCGGGTGGTGCGCTCCTACCGGGAGCAGTGGAAGGCCAAGCACGCGGAGACCGTGGAGCGGCTGTCCGGCTCGGACGTCGAACTGGCCTCGTACGAGGTGGAGGACGTGCGCTCCTGGCTCCAGAAGGTCCCTGGCGACGCTCCCGTGTGCTCCTTCCCTCCCTTCTACGGCGGCGGCTACGAGAAGCTGTACGAGCCGCTGGAAGCTCACTTCACCTGGGACGCACCGCAGTACGAGCCGCTGTCGGACGACGACGTGGTCAGCGTGCTCGGCGCGATCACGGACCGGCCGTACTGGCTGACGGCCTCGAACCACAGCGTGCCCGAGCTTCAGCCGTACCTGCGCGGCGTGATCAAGGCGACGCCGCGCGCCGCTCCCTTCTACGTGTACGCCAGCGAGGCCCGGACGCGGATCGTCGCCCCGCGCCAGCCGATCGACCCGGTGAAGATCCCGCGCCTGCGCGAAGGCGAGGAACTGGTCGGCCCGCTCTCGCTCAGCCTGCTGAAGCCGGGCCAGTTCAACGCGCTGCGCTCCCGCTACCTCAACCCGAGGATCGCTCCGGGCGCGGCGAACCTGGCGGTCGCGGTGCGCGACGGCGGCGGGCGGCTGCTGGGCGTGTTCGCGATGGCCCCGAGCACGTTCACCCCGGACGAGGCGTACGTGCTCTCGGACTTCGCGGTCGCGCCGACGGACTACCCACGGTTGTCGAAGCTCATCGTGATGGCGGCCATGAGCGCCGAGACGCAGTTGCTGTGCCAGCGGGCGTTCTCGCGGCGCATCCGGCGGGTGGCGACGACCGCGTTCAGCAACAACCCGGTGTCGATGAAGTACCGCGGGCTGCTGCGGCTGAACAAGCGCAGCCCGTCGAACGAGGACGGCTGGCGATTCCAGCTCCAGTACCAGGGACCGATGGGCCAGCACACGCTGGCCGAAGCCCTTCAGATGTGGGTGAAGCGGTGGGGCGCCCCGACGACGAAGACGGGAGTCTGACCATGACCGAGTCCATTCCGCTTGCCCCGCCGCAGATGGTGCAGGGCGACCCGCGCACGCTGACGCTCCTCGACCACAACGCGAGGTTCCTGCCCCACGAGCAGTTCCGGCAGCTCGTCGCGAACATCGAGCGCGACGGGCACCTGACCTCGACGCCGCTGGTGTGGAACGACCGGGAGACGGGACGGCTGGTCGTCCTGTCCGGGAACCACCGCACGCTCGCCGCGGTCGAGGCCGGCCTGTCCACGATCTGGTGGATGCAGATAGACGAGCCGCTGCCCCGGCAGCGGCAGATCGCGCTCCAGCTCTCGCACAACGCGATTGCGGGTCAGGACGATCCGGCGATCCTCAAGGAGCTGTACGACGAGCTGGAGAACGTGGAGTGGCGGCAGTACACGGGCCTGGACGACAAGACGCTTGACCTGCTGGAGAAGGTGGACGTCGCCTCTCTGGGCGAGGCGAATCTCGACTTCGCGTCCGTGCAGTTCATGTTCCTGCCCGCCGAGCTGGAGCGCGCAGAGGCAGCGTTCGACGCGGCCCGCTCCACGGCGACGGCGGATGAGCGGTGGGTGGCCGGGCTGGAGCAGTACGAGCCGGTGCTCGATGCGCTGGAGACCTCCCGGGCCGCGTACAAGATCGGCAACTCCGCGACCGCGCTCGGGGTGATCCTCGCGGTGTTCGAGCGGCACCTGGGCGAGTTGGCCGAGGGCTGGTTCGACGCGGACACCGGGGAGCCGACGCGGGCGGGGACTGCGCCGCTGGAGTCGGTGTTCGGCGTGCGCGATCTGCCGGTGGAGACGGCGGCCGTCGTACGGGCGGCGATCGACCGGATGGTTCGGGATGGCACCGTGCCCGCCGACGAGCCGTGGCGGGCGCTGGAAGTCCTGGCCACCCAGAGCAACTAGACGGCCGTCGGCCAGGAGGTGAGCGGTGGCCGAGGGCACCGTGGAGCCCTGGGAACGGCAGAGCGGGGAGTCGCCCCAGGCGTTCGAGGCGTTCGCCGTGTACCGCGATCTCGGCCCGGCGCGCAGTGTCACGAAGGTGGCACGGGAGTTGGATAAATCCCGCGCGCTGGTGGGCCGGTGGTCGCGGCAGTTCGCATGGGTAATGCGGGCGATGGCGTACGACCGGGACCAGGACCGGGAGTTCCGTGCTGAGCTGGCGCAGGCGCAGCGGGATATCGCCCGCAGGCACGCGAAGTTGGCACAGGCTGCACAGAGCAAGGCCGTTGCCCGGTTGCAGACCCTCGACCCGCGGGAGCTGTCGCCTTCGGAGCTGCTGCGCTACATCCAGGTCGCCACCGAGATCGAGCGGCGCGCCGTGGGCGAGGCACCGGTGACCGGGCCCGCCGAGGACGGGGACCAGGGTGCGGACGTGGCCGGGCTGTCGGACGAGGATCGCCGGGCCCGGATGGAGCAGTTGCGCCGGGAGCTGGAGCGGCGGCTGTCGGAGGGCGGTTCGTGAGCCGGGGCCGGGCCAAGCGCGGCTTGGTCGAGGGGTTCGCGGACCCGTCGGTGATGAGCGAGGAGCAGCTTCGGGCCGAGGTCGCCGCGCTGGTGCGGGCCGATGAGGTGTCGGCGCGGCGGTGGGCGTGCGAGGTCCCGGACTGCGACGGGCTGCCCCATCCGGGGTGGCTGCACCACCATGCTCGTGCGGCGCAGCGGCGGCCGTTGTGGCTGTGGACGGTGTGGATGCTGCTCACGGGCCGTGGCTGGGGGAAGTCGCGGACGGCGGCGGAGGCGGTACGGGATTGGGCGAGGACGCCGGGGCAGCAGATCGCGGTGGTGGCGAAGAACGCCACGCTGGTGCGCGACATCTGCTTCGAGTCCCCCAAGAGCGGGTTGCTGTCGGTGTTCCCGCCGGAGGAGATCGTCAAGTACAAGTCCGGCTTGGGCGAGACGACGCTGTGGTTGACCAACGGGACCGTCATCAGGGGGTTCGGCGCGGAGACGCCGGACAACCTGCGCGGGTGGGCGTTCGACAAGGCGTGGCTGGACGAGTACGCGGCCTGGAACCGGATCGTGGCGCAGGCGGTCTACGACATGATCTGGTTCTGCCTGCGCGAGGCGGACGCTCCGCAGGTCGTGATCTCCACGACGCCGAAGCCGCTCCCTCACGTCAAGCGGCTCGTCGAGCGCGGCCGTGCGCAGGAGAAGAAGCACCGGGAAGGCGGTGCGCCGCCTCGGGTGGTGCTGACCCGCGGGCACATGCGGGAGAACGACGCGAACCTGAGCATGGCGGCCCGGGAGGAGCTGGAGGAGGAGTACGCCGGCACGCGCCTGGGACGGCAGGAGCTGTCCGGGGAGCTACTCGAGGACGTGGAGGGCGCGCTGTGGAAGGGCTGGATGCTGGAGGTCGAGGGCTTTAGGCCCCGCCCCGAGCACCTGCCCGACCTTCAGCGGGTTGTGGTGGCCGTGGACCCGGCGACCAAGAGCCACGAGAACGCCGACATGACGGCCTTCACCGTGGCCGGGCGCGGCTTCCCGGTGGAGTCGATGTTCGGGGACGACCGGCCGCGCGGGTATCTGCTGCACGCCGAGCAGGACCGGTACACGCCGACGCAGGCGATGAAGCGGGCCGCGCAGCTGTATCACGAGCACCGCGCGGACTGCGTGGTCATCGAGGCGAACAACGGCGGCGACTACCTGCCCGCGCTGCTGGAGCAGGTGGACCCGACGGTGAACTGGCGAATCGTTCATGCGACGCGGGGGAAGCGGGCGCGGGCGGCTCCGGCTGCGCAGTTGTACGAGCAGGCTCGGGTGTCGCACGTCGGTCCGGCGCGGGTGTTCGCTGAGTTGGAGGAGCAGATGACCACGTTCGTCGGTCAGGGTGAGACGGAGGACTCGCCGGACCTGTTGGACTCGGCGGTGTGGGCGTTGTGGGACCTGTTCCTCGATCCGGCGATGCCGCCTCCACGGGGCGGGAACGATCAGCGGTTGAGCGGTCGCCGGTGAGCTGGGAGCACCACATGCACTCCTTGGGGTTGTGGAGCGGCGAGCCGCTGAGCCAGTAGGCGCCGTTGAGTTGTGCGGTGGGCGCGGGTGGCGTGTCGGGGGCGTGGAGGGAGCGCATGTCGGGGTAACGACGAACGGCGTGGCGAGGAACGGGCGTTGTCACCGTGGGCGTGGGTGGTTCACCCGCTGTTTGGGTTGTTCTGGGGTTCGGGTTGCGTGCTGGCGGGGTGTGCGTCCGGACGCAAGCACATATGGATCATTCCTGCACCTAAGGGCATGATCTGGGTGTTTGGTTCCGCAACTTCTGGCAATTCTGCGGGAGTTCTCGGGAAACGCCCGCAAGTCTCGGCAATCGTCTTACGCCTGCTGTTACGCCTGGTCAGACTGCCGGTTGACTTGCCGTCTGAGACGAGGGGCGAATGGTGAACCGTGCTGCGATAGCGGGCGTGGTGTTGGTGGTGGTCGGGGCCTGGGCCGTCAGCGGCTGCTCGGAGGGTGACCCCGCTCCGGCGGCGGAGGTGCCGTCGTACGGGCCGAGGCCGCCTGGGTACGTCGATCCGGTGACGGCGGCGAGTCGGCAGTTCAAGTGCTTGAAGGGCACGGAGTTCGACGCCCTCGAAGCGACGTTGACGACCACCCGCGTCGGTGATCCGGGCCGCGATGCACAGGAGATCGAGATCGGGGGCTGGGTGGTGGATGGCAAGCCCGAGCCTTCGCTGAAGCTGCGCCGCGCGTCCTGGAAGAGCGAGCTGAAGCCGATGGACGCCGAGTCGAAGCGCATCCTCACCGACCACAAGTGCCCGGTGACCTGGTGATGGCCGACGGCAGTACGGAGGCCAGGAAGGAGCTGACGAGGCGGCTCGACCGGATGCGCTCGGAGATGACCGCCACGGAGTGGGACCTGTCGGCGGGGCTGCTGCGGATGTGGGCGGTGCATGGCGGTGGGCGTATCCAGTTCCGGCTGGAGGCCGAGGACCGGCGCGTGTTCACCCCGGCGGTTCAGGCTGCGGTGCTGGAGGCGTGGGAGCTGGCACGGCCTGTGGTCAAGGAATCCGGCGGGGTGGCCGAGCTGCTGCTTCTGCTCGATCAGGTGGCCGGAGAGGCCGAGCGGGACGCGGCTGCACTGGAGGGTATCGCGCAGGTGAGCGGGATGGACGGGGACGCTTAGGCTGATGTGACGGCGCGGGGCCGAACTTCCTGGAGTGGACGTGGGCCTGCGCCAACTGGTGATCGACGCGTGGTCGTGGCTGAACTACAAGCCGGTGGTCGCTGAGGCCGGCCGCCCCGGTAGCCGCGCGTTTCCGGAACTGGCCAAGACGTGGATGCCATCGCACGAGTTGCGGCGGCTGGCCGCGTACAAGGTGTTGGCGTCGTACGACAACAACCAGGCCGGGCAGCTCGCGGCCTTCGGCGGCGATGAGAGCGCACTGGAGCGTCGGGAGCTGGGCGACGCGGCGAACCTCGTGGACACGGCGCTGGGCTACCTGCTCGGTTCGGAGCAGAAGGTCTCGGTTGAGGGCGCTGAGCACGCCGACGAACAGACGCCGACGCCGGGCGCGGCGGAGGCCGCCGCCGTGCAGAAGCGGCTGCGGGCGTGGGCGGACAAGGAGCTGCTGACGTTCCGGGTCCAGCAGGCCGAGCGGGCAGCGGTGCTCCTCGGGGACAGCGTGATGGTGCTGGCGTGGAACCCGGACAAGCAGCGGCCGACGCTCAGGGTGTACGACCCCGGGTTCTTCTTCCCGCAGTGGGACGACGACGCGGACGACGACTTCCCGACCCGGGTGCATCTGGCGTGGGAGCTGCCTGCGGACGACGACGCCGGACTCAAGGCGCGGGTCCGTCGGGTGACGTACGAGCTGGGCCCGATCTCCGAGGGAGACGAGGAGGGCTTGGCGGGGGCGCGGACATATCCGTGGGAGCCGGGCCGGGCGTCCAACGTGACGTGCTACCTCACGGACGCGGAGTGGCTGCTGGAGGACCTGAAGAACGGCGAGACGCTGGACCGGCTGCCGATGAGCAAGGCGAGCTTCCGGCTCGGCGCGGACGGCACGGAGCTGAACCGGCTCGACTTGCTGATCGACTTCGTGCCGGTGGTGCACATCGCGAACACCATCCCGGACGGCGGCGAGCACTGGGGCCGGTCCGTGCTCGCTCGGGTTCTACAGGCGCTCGATGAGCTGGCGGCCACGGACTCCGACGGCTCGGCGGCGTCCGCGACTACGGGCACGCCGATCATCGGTCTCGCCGGTGCGCGGCTGCCGGTGGACCGGGCGACGGGCAGGCCGCAGGAACTGGAGGTGAAGGCCGGGGCGGTGTGGCAGCTCGGTGAGACGGGCCGGATGGATGCCCTGGACACGTCGCCGCAGTTGGCCGAGTTGCGGGCGCGGGTGGATCACCTGCTGGAGCGGATCGCCTCCAACTCGCGGGTGACGGCGGCCGGGCTGGGGACGCTGGACGCCACGGAGGTGCCGTCGGGGTACGCGTTGAAGTTGGCGCTGGGGCCGCTGGATGCGCTGATCGGCATGATGCGGCTGGCCAGGGAGCACAAGTACCGGCTGCTGTTCAAGATGGTGCAGAGGCTGTACCAGGCCGGGCGGGCAGAAGGCTGGACGGCCGGGGAAACGCTGACGGCACGCCTGGCATGGGCGCCGCACACGCCGACCGACCGCGGGGCGGTGCTGGAGGAGGTCGTGAAGGCGTACGGGGCCGGGGTGCTGTCGCTGGAGACGGCGGTGACGATGCTGCTGGAGGCCGGGTACCCGATCAAGGACGCCTCGCAGGAGGTGGAGCGCATCCGGGCGAAGGCGCAGCAGGAGGCCGAGGTGCGGATGGCGGAGGCGGCTGCGCGGCGCGGGCGCGACGAGGATGAGGAGGACCAGGCAGACGACGCTGGTCCGGGCGCGGGCGAGGAGCGGAAGTCGGTGAAGAGGGAGAGCGAGCGGGAGCCGGTGGGCTCGGGCCGGTGACGCGGACGCCGGGGTGCGTGGGCGGGGAGTCAGCGCCAGATGCCGCGTGCGCGCATCAGCTCGATCTGGGGTTCGGTGACGTTCTCGCGGTACTCGGCGTGGTCGTACGGCGGTCGGTCGGCGTAGAGATTGGCCGGGTAGATGCGCTGGTCGTACAGGGCGCGGTACAGCTCGGTGCGCAGGTCCTTGGGCCAGTTCGTCCACGCGGCGGTGGTGCGCTGTCGGCGCAGGGCAGGCAGATCGATGGTGGCGGTGACGAACGAGGCGACGCCGCCGTGGTCGAGGTGGCCGACAGTGCGGCCGGCGTGGTCGGTGATCGTGGAACGGCCCCCGAAGAAGTCGACGCGCTGCCCGTCGCCGCCGGTGTAGGAGGCCGGGTTGGGGGCGAGGACGTACATGAGGTTGTCGAGGGCGCGGGCCCGGTTCTGGATGTCGAAGGCGTCGGAGGCGACGCCGGGCAGCGGGTAGCTGGTGCGGTAGGCGATCTCGCACCCGCTGAGAGCGAGACCGCGGGCGTTCTCCGGGTAGGACGCCTCGTTGGCCATCATGACGCCGAGGCGGCCGATGGCGGTGTCCGCGACGGGCCAGTAGGCGTCGGGGCCGTTGCCGTTCAGCTCGGTCCACTGGTCGAGGACGTCGTGCGGGCTGAGGCTGTGTTCCATCGGCGGTAGCGGGGTGAGCTTGTAGTGCCGCAGGACGATCGCGCCGGTCGGGGCGATGACGAAGCCGATGTTGAAGTACCGGTCGGGGAAGGCCGGGTGGAGGGCCTTGGCCTGCGCCATGATGTGGACGCCGAACTCGCGAGCCCAGCGGCTGAGTTCTTCGCTCTCCGCTCCGGGGAGGGTGATCGCGCAGGTGCGGGCGTAGGTGGCGTGGTCGAGGTCGTGGATCTCGTCGGTGAACCCCTGGAGCGCGCCTTCGGGCAGGGCGACCAGACGGACAGGGTGGTCCAGGCCGCCGAGGGCGACGGCGGTTCGGGTGAGCGAGTACAGGTGGTCCAGGTTGGTGGCGATGTCGTCGCGGTCCTGGATCTCGGTGATCTCCGGGATGAGTCCGACCGCGGTGTACGGGTTGATCGTCATGGGTGTGGCCTCCTTGTTCGACGCCATCCTGCGAGGGCAGTCGGACAACGGAAGTTGCGCCGGAGGGTATCGAGGTAGTCAGCGATGAGGGGGTGCCGGTGCAGGTTTCCAGGAGGGAATCATCCGAAGAGGGGCGTGTGCGGCTGTATGAGCAGGTGAGGGCAGTGCCGTACGCGACGGACGGTGCGCACGACGGTGAGTCGCTGCTCGTGGTCGGCCGTGGAGACTGCCTGGCGAAGGCCGGGTACTTGCTCGCTGGGCTCCGCGCACAGGGCTTGGTGGCACGCCCCGTTCGCTGGCTCTATCTGCTGCCGCCGAGACCCGACGAGGTGTACGGGCTCCGTTCTCGTGAGGACGTGCACACGGCAGTCGAAGTGTGGCTGGCGGGACGGTGGGTGATGGTGGACGCGACGTTCGATCCGCCTCTGGCGGCTGTGGGTTTCACCGTCGGACAGTGGGACGGGGCGACGGATACCGCTCCCGCCTGTGAGCCTGCCGGACCTTTGTGGCGTCCGGGTGAAGGACCGCCGCCTATGCCGAGAGGCCACGGGACGGGGCCCGACCCAGGAGGCCCCGCGTACCGCACCGCGTTCAATCGGTGGTTGCGCGATGTTCGGGCTGCGGGCGAAGCCTGAGCGGGGCGTGTCGGTAGTGGTGGCTACACTGATCGGCAGCGCGGGGGCGCGCTCTGGAGGAGATGCATGGTCCGGCCCCTGCCGCCTCGCCGTCCTGTCGGCCACCGCCGTGACGGACGGCCGATCTATCCCATCCTCGGTGCCTCCTCGGAGGACGAGACGAACGACCAGCTCGATGACGCCAACGACGACGGCGGGCAGGAGCAGCAGGTCACGTTCTCCCAGGACCGACTGGGCAAGATGCTCACCCGCGAGAAGGCCCAGGGCGAACGCGCGGCCATCAAGCGGCTGTTGAGCACACTCGGGTTCGACAATCCCAAGGCACTGACCGAGTTCGTGACCACGCAGCGGGAGGCCGAGCAGGCCGCGCTGTCGGAGATCGAACGCCGCGAACAGGCCGCGCAGGAGCGTGAGTTGCAGGCGGCGCGTCGGGAGGAGCTGGCCGCCGAGCGCGAGCGTGCGGCGCTTCGCCGGGCCGCGCTGGTCGCCCTCGGTGCCGAGGGCGATGACCTGGTGGACGCCGAGCGTCTGCTGGCCGTGGACGACGAAGACGCCGACGAGGCGCAGATCCAGTCGGCGGCCGAAGCCCTGCGTACCCGCCGTCCCGAGCTGTTCGGGGAGGTCCGTACCCCGGTGCCGGCGGCTCCCGCCGGTGCACCGGCCGGACGCGGCCCGACCCGTACGACGCCCGTGTCCAAGCCCGGCTCCGCAGGGCTGGAGATGGCCAAGCGCCGGGGCCTGATACCCGAGTTCAGCGACACAGCCGCCCGGTAGTTCCGGGCCCGCATCCAGGGGACCACGCCCCGCAACTTCGTGGACGTCACCGCCTCCGTGGGCGGTGTGCGGAAGTCACCGCAGCGTCCATGGAGACACGCACATGACCATCCAGCCCGTCTCGAAGTCCGAGTACACCACCGCCAATCGCGAGTGGCTGGCTTCCCTGCACGGCACCGACTCCGTCGACACCATCACCCTCGACCTGAACCTGTTCTGCGAGGGCACGCACTACGTGTGCGGCGACGGCTGCGACCCGTACGGCCGCGTCCTGTCCGGCGTGCCGGTCGGCCGCGTTGCGGAGTCCGGCCTCTACGGCCCGTACGACCCGGACGCCCACTGCGGCCGCCAGATCCTGCGCGGCTTCGTGATCGCTGAGGCCCCGTTCGCTCCGGGCCAGACCCGCGTCCCGGCCGCCCTCCTGTGGCACGGCGCGGTCAAGGCGTCGAAGGTCCCCGGCGGCATCGACGTGTCCCAGCTCGTGTGGCACCCGCGTGCCGCCCAGATCCGCTTCGTCTGAGCGGGGGCCTGAGCTGTGACGATTCAGGACCTCCTCAAGGACGTCTCGGTCATGGACCTGACGACGTTCGCCAGGGCGATCCCGTCCCCGAAGGACTTCCTCCTCACCCAGACGATCTTCCCGACCGTCGAGCTGCGCGAGGTGAAGTGGCGGACCAAGGACTCCGGCCGCTACGTCAACGTCGCCAAGTACCGGGCGTTCAACGCCTCCGTCCCGTTCGCGACCCGTGAGGCGTGGCAGACCTCCCGCGAGGGCGCGCTGCCTCCGCTGGGGCAGAAGCTCGTCGTCTCCGAGCAGGAGCAGATCCTGCTGGAGGCGTCGCACGGCTCCGATCAGGACCGGCTGATCGAGCTGCTGTACGACGACGTGGAGCGGCATGTCGAAGCCATCCGCTCCCGGCTGGAGCTGGCCGCCGGCGACGTGCTCGCGGACGGCAAGTTCGAGCTGGAGCAGGAGAACGGGCTCACCCTCGAAGTCGACTGGGGCGTGCCGGTGGAGAACCGGCCGGTCGCCCGTATCCCGTGGTCGGACCCGGCCTCCGACCCGATCGCGGACGAACTGCGGTGGATTCAGCAGCTCGACGACATCGGCGCCCCGGAACCGGAGCTGGTGATCACGAGCCGGAAGGCGTTCTCGTACCTGGCGGCGAACAACGCGTACAGGGCGGCGTACTACGGGAGCGTGAGTCCGTCGACTACGCCGACGGCGACGCTCACCCCGCAGCAGATCAACGTGGTGCGCGGCAACTACTCGCTGCCGCCGATCACGTTCTACAAGGCGCAGGTCCGGGTCGACGGCAAGCCCCGCAAGGTGCTGCCCGAGGACCTGTGGATTCTGGTGCCACCGGAGCGGGAGAAGTGGGCGCAGACCATGTACGGGGTCACCGCCGAGGGCCTGGTCCTCTCGCGCGGCACGAACCCCGAGATCGTCCGCGAGGACGCGCCGGGCCTGATCATCACCCGAGGCGTCCAGGACGACCCCGTGCAGATCTACACCAAGGGCGCCGCGGTCGGGATGCCCGTCATGCACACCCCGGACGCCCACATCGTGGCGAAGGTCCTGTGATGGCGGGCCGCGGGCGGCTGAAGGCCGCGGTGTACGTACAGGACCCGTCCTCGCGGGAGGAGCTGATCCTGCTGCCGGGCGAGTGCCCGGACCAGGAGGTGGCCGTGCTGATCACCAACCCGGACGCGTGGGAAGAACTGCCGGAGGACGGCGACGAGCTGGTTTCGGTCGAGAAGTCGGAGCAGTCAGCCGACGAGGCCGACGGTCAGGAGGCGGCGGCCGGCGGAGGCGGCGCGAAGAAGTCCGCGTCATCGAGGCGGGGCGGAGGCCGGTCGGCGTCCGCGTCGTCGTGACGAACTCGAGGCGGCCCGCTGCCGGGGACAGCCCGGTGGCGGGCCGCGCCGCGTGGAAGGAGTAGCGGGTGGACGAGTTCCAGCGGTCGTGGCTGCTCGCGCAGCTCGGGCCGGACACCGATCCGGCCGACCTGGAGCGCCGCTACTTCCGGCTGCGGTCGGTGCGCGCGGTGGCGCTGGAGGTACTGGGCGAGCGGCGCGCGAAGCTCCTCGCGGACCCGCTGAAGGTCACCGTCGACGGGGTCGTGACGATGGACCTCCAGGAGAACCTTCGCGGGATCGAGAGACAGATCGAAGGAGTACGGCAGAGCCCGGCTCCTGACGAGCCAGGAGAGGGTGACGAGGCGGAGGACGCGGTGACGATCCTGGCGACCACGCAACTGGTTCCCGTCCGTCGCTACCGCTAGGCGCAGGGCCGGAGTCGGCATAGACCCTCCCGCGACGCCGGGTCTCTCTGCGATGCGGGCTGGCGGCCGAAAGAACCGTCAGTCAAGGTGGTGCCTACATGCGGAGTGGTCCTCCCCACATGCCCTGGGGAGGACCACTCGGCATCCAAAGGGCTGATCAGTCGACCACGCCGAAGTCGCCTTCTCCCGAGTGCAGAAGACCGACGAATCCCGTCCAGGCTGCGTGGGTGAAGGCGATGGCGGGGCCGCCCTTCGCCTTGGAGTCACGCACTCCGACCAGGCCAGACTCGGTGATGGTCGCCGAATTGACGGTTGTCTCGACGCAGTTGCCGTTGTCCTGTGAGCTGTACGAGGACTTCGTCCATTCCTCCTCGGACGCCAGGTCCGTGGAGACGGGGAAGCGGTTCTGATGAGTCATGTCCACAGTTTCTTTTCGAGGGCGTGCAGAATTTGCGGCGTCTGATTCGGTCCCGGCGCCGCCTTCACCATGGCATCGAACTGCCGCTGGTACTGCCCCACATCCGAGTCCTTCGACCACATGGTCGTGGCCTTGGCGCTGTCACTCTGAACCACCGGGCCGAGGTCCACAAACTCCAGAACCGTGAAGTTGAACGCTGCTCGGTAGGTGGGCAGGTCTTCGGGGATGATCTGGACCTCAACGTTGTCCAGGTCATTGAGGCGGATGATCTCCGCGTACTGCGCACGCATCACGTCAGGCGAACCGACGACCGTGCGCAGCGTGCTCTCTGTCAGAATTATGTGTACCTCGGCGTCGCCCGATGAGATGAGGTTCTTGCGCTCCATACGCGTCCGGACCCCTTGCTCGACGAACTCGGTAGTCCGCTCCTCCACTACCTTCGCGGACGCTCCGAGAGCCTTCGCGTAGGACTTCTCCTGGAGGAGTCCATGCACCACGTTGTTCTCGTACCCCCGGACCTTGATCGCATCTCGCTCCAGTCCGAGGTACATCGGCATGCCCGAGGGCAGGAGATTGCGGTACGAGGTGAAGGGCTCCTTGCTCAAGGAGTCTCGCTGCATCTTGAGCAGTTCGGCGCGGTCGTCCAGGTCCCGGACCTCGTAGTAGTCCAATAGCTTTTCGAGGTCCCCGAGCTTGGGCAGCGGGATGTCGCCGGCCTCCACTCGGCTGATCTTCGAGCGTGAGAAGCCCAGAGCCGTTGAAACCCCTTCGGCGGTCCGACCTGGTACGCGCTCGCGTAGAGCGCGGAGTTCTTTGCCGAGCATGACCCGCAGGTATGTCGGTCCTCGTCGTGCGCCCACCTGTCCCCTCACTTCGGTGTTCTGTTCGTCGGATCGAGGCCCCAGCCCGGCAGGACAGAGTATCTGTCCTGCCGACAAGGGCTTCAGTTCGGAGTCTGGCACGCGCTGCCTCCCGTGCAACACCCTCTGTCGGTTACGAGGCACTTGCCAATGTGGACGCTGACGTACTCACATGCGCAGGCTCCCTTGAATGTTAATTGGTGTGTGCGCAAGGCTGGTTGAGCCGCCGAGGAACCTGCCTCGTAGAGGGGGGAGGAGCTTGCGCGGTGAACCCGAACGCGCTGCTGCGAGAAGCCGACGAGCCGTCACTCGTCGGACATCTCTGATCGTAGCGGCGCGCTTCGGCCACAGCCTCACGTACCGCCAACTGTGACAGGTGCCGGACGATGACGAAGACGACCGATCGCGCAGATCGTCAACTTTGCGCCGACGCACGCCCGCTTCGCGGGCAGCCGTACCAGCAGGAGTTGACCCCGGACCCGAAACGTCTGGGCGCCATCCGACGCATCTTCGCTGCCCACATCCGTTGCTGGGGGTGGCCGGAGGTTATCGACGAGGCGGTCATGTGCGTGACGGAGATGCTGGCCAACGTTCACCACCACGCGGGGGGTGATTGCGAGCTGCTGCTTGAGCCGACGCCGTACGGGGTGCGCATCACGGTCAGCGACACCAGCTCGCAGTTGCCCGAGGTGCGAATGCCGAAGTGGGACTCCGGCAGTGGGCGCGGCATGTGGCTGCTCAGCACGACCGCCCACGACTGGGGCGCTGAGGCCACGCCTACCGGGAAAGACGTCTGGGTCGAACTGCGTCCCTCCACTGAGGAGGCCGCAGCGTGAACCCAACGCCGAGCCGCCGTCCGGTGAACGAGTTCAGTGTCGGCGCAAGGAGATTCATCAGTTCGCTGCGCGACTCCTTCCTCCGCGACGAGGACTTGGACAACGACTTAAACGCGGCTCTCGGAGCGGATGAGGGTCCGATGGGAGTGGCTGGCTCAAAGCGCCAGCGGAAGCAGCGACGTGGGCTGTTTCGCTGCACCGCACCGACGCGCGACCGCGGAACGATTCACGCGCTTGGCCGGTCCGTGACGCGCCTGGACCGGATGCTCGGCCACCTCGTGAGCATCGCAGAAGAGCGCGAGTGGGAGCCTCCGTACCCGAACGTCGCGGATCTCATCAACCGGGGAAGGGATCTGAGGCGGCAAACACCGCGCATTGTCTGTGAGTTCGCGGCGAGCCAGGCGCATCTTCGTCTGATGGCGATGGTTGCTCTTGACCTCTTGGACGAGCTGAGCGATGACGAGCCGGAAGAGGCTCTCGCCATCAGCCCGTCACCGGGAACGGGCGGTGGCCGGGCATGAAGTATCTGCCGCGCACGTATTGGTGTCATGCGGACCACAGCGGTGCCGGGGCTGGCTCGGCTGTGCTGAACGACGTCATCACAGACTCGCCGGGCATCGCCGTCGAGTGGGTGCGTGAGTCCGTCCGCGCCGTCAGCGTGGCCCTGGACCGCGAGACCTTCCACGCCGTGTGGGGATGGCTGGGCGATCACCGAGCAGTTGAAGCGGCCGTGATCGAGCTGCGGCGCGGCAAGCCCTACACCTTCACTGCGGCCACTCCAGCGACGAAGTGGACGTGGACCGCGTATCCGGTATCGGTCCTACCGCTGCTGAGCATCTGTCCGAGAACGGCATCGCGCCCGCCCATTAGGGAGTTAGCCACTGCCGGTGCCAGCGGGACGCCTCCGTGACCGAGCACTCCCTGATCGCCCGAGCAGGTTCCACGAGCTGCCTCAGATGTACGGCACGCCCTCAACTACTCAACCTCGCAGGGGATGCGACGTGATCGTCTGCGCTGCCACGACAGTCGGAGCACCATGAACGCCTCCGTCCCGCACCGCCAGGACCTTGCCACTGAGCTGATCGACCGCGTCCGGGCCGCGCGGGTTCACTGGTCCCGCTTGGCCCGTACTACCCCCTCCGATCAGGAGATCGGCATGGGACGGCACAGGGACCACGCGAACGCCACGGTCCTGCGACGGATCATCGCTGATCACGGCTGGCCCGATGTTCCTCTCGTCGGCCAGGAGGGCGCAACGGCGGCCTGGCAGATCGCTCTGCACGCTGACACCCAGACGGAGATTCAACGTGTAGCCGCGCGACAGATGGCCAACGCCGTTGAGCGTGGCACCGCCAGCGTTCGACAGTGGGCCCATCTCCACGACAGGTGCCTCGTCAACGCCGGCAACCCTCAGTTCTACGGAACCCAGTACCGGCTCGGGCAGGGCGGGCCCGAACGGCTTCCCGTCCGCGACCCTGCGGCCCTCGACCGAATCCGCGCCGAGATCGGTCTCCCGGCCGCCGACATCGCACTGGAGGGTCTGCGCCGTCGGCTGTCGAGTGAGCCGTCCATACCGGCGGATGACGAGGAGCCGACCGGTGATGATGACCGAGACGTCACCCGCACCGCCGAGCTGGCCCGTGCCGCGTGACGGACATAGGCCACGCCGACGAGGCGGCGCTGGCCATCGAGGTCCTGGAGTGGGGGGCGTCCGGCTCAGCCTGGCCAAAGATGTGCGAGGCCAGGGCCGCTGTGGACAAGCTCAACTCGTTGGGCGAGCAGCTACGTGCGGACGTGCGGGCGGCCTTCACCTCGGGGAGGCAGCCGCCGGTGCTCGGGGAGGCAGATCGCCGCCTGGGCCTGCCGCTGGAACCGCTGTTGCCCATGCTGCCCAGGACCGTGGCCTCTGTCGTCCACCGAGCACAGAACCTCGCCCGTCTCGTCCAAGGACTGCAACGGGCGCTGGACGCGAGCAGTCCGGTCCAGAACACCGCTATTCCCCGCCACCGAAAGGGCCTTTGAGAAGTGAAGCTGACCACCGCCGCCGTACTCGCGGGCACGGCCATCTCCGCTGCCGTCACCGCCGTCGGCGTCGCACGCGTCCGCCAGCAGGAACGGCACCACGGCGAGAAGATCGAGGTCGCTGCTGCCCGCGTCCAGATGGATTGGCTCTCCCAGGTGTCCACGAACCACGACCTCGCCAAGCTGTGGGCGCCGGAGGACGTGGACCCCGAGGAGTACATGAAGCTCATGCACGCCAACCGGCAGCTCTGCGCCTTCAGCCTGCGCGACCGGCTGGGACTGGTCACCGACGAACAGCGGGACCTCTTCGCCTCCGAACTCATGAAGAACAAGGCGATCCGCGCGTACTGGGACCGGTTCCGCGGACTGCGCATTGAGGAGGCGGCGACAGCCAGGGACGGGCGCGCACTGGCGTTCACGGCCGCCTTCGACCGTGTCGCTCGGGAGCGCCAGACCCCGGCGACTACCACCTCGACCGACGCCTGACGGCATACCTCGGATGCTGCGCCTCTCAAGTGCTGTGTCCGTCGCCAACTCCTCTCGCAGGTACCGACTTGCGTCACGCGAGAGGTGGCCGAGAACAGCTCGACCGGGGCAGCCGCACGGCTACCGTCCGGCGGGCAGAACCGGCCGCACTGCAACACCCCGAATCCCGCAGATCCACGTATCGAATCAGGAGGGTCCACATGGCTCCCAGGGTGATCGACCAGCGCGCGAGGACCGTTCCGGCCTCTGCCGCGCAGGGCCCGTTCGACCTCGACATCAGCGTCGTCGTGTCGGGGGGCACGGTGGAGGCGAGTACCGCCTCCGACGGCGGCTGCGCCGCGACGTGCGGCAGCAGCGCGTGCATCTCCAGCGGCTCCTGACCGCACACCAGACCACCGGCAAGGTGCCCATGCCGTGCCGGCGCCGCCCACGCGGCACGTACCCCGCGGCTCGATCGGAGCCGCGCTCGACTACGGAGGAAACAACACATGGAGAACGACCAGTTCGACCTCGACATCAGTGTCCTGGAGTCCAGCGAGGGACAGGCCACGCTGATCAACCTCACCGACGACGGCTGCGGCAGCACCTGCTCCAGCCCGTGCGCCACCAACGTGGCCTGATCGTCTTCCGCCGCACGACGAGTAGGGAGAGACCCGTATGAACGCGAACACGATCAAGGGCCAGGCGCAGTCTCCGTCCGCGACGGTGGACGGGGACGCGTTCGACCTGGACGTCAGCGTCCTGGAGTCCGGCGACGGTTCCGCCACGGTGATCAACCTGACGGACGACGGCTGTAAGCCGAGCTGCCAGGGGTCCTGCGCCACCAACGTGGCCTGACCTCGGCGCGCCGATACGCCAGCCCGCGCGGCCTTCCGCCGCGCGGGCTGGCACCCCAGAACGCCACCACCAGGGAGGGTGCATGGATTCCAGGAAGGACGGCCCGCTGTACCGGTGCGCGGATGTTGCGCTGGTGCGCGCCGCCCGTTACTCGAGGCTGCCGCTTCCCGCGTGGCCGGACCTCACCGACGACACCCCGGCCCGGAAGGTGCGGTGGCAGACGTGGCTGCGCGACATCTGGTCGCTGTCCGAGGCCGCCGACTCCATCGAGCAGGCCAGCCCCCTGCTCGCGCAACAGGTTGAGACCCTGTGCTCGGCGGCCAGCCCCGATACGCGTCAGCTCCGCCGCACCGTGGTGTCGGTCATGCGGTATGTGCTGCGCATGACGGGCCGAGCGACCCCGAACGGTCTGTTCGCCGGCGTCGCGCCCGCCTCGTTCGGGGAACGGCCGGGATGGTCCTGGGGCGAGTGGCACCGTCCCGTCGTACGTGCCGACGGCGACTGGATCGCGGACCTGACCGCCCGCCTGGAAGAAGACCCCGACCTCCTGCGGCATCTGCATGTGATGGCCAACAACACCGCATTCGTACGGGGTGATCGGCTCATCGTCCCCTACCCGCCCCGCTCACGCCGCACGGAGGAGAGCCCGGCGGCCGAAGTATCCCTCCGATACACCAGCGCCGTACGCATCGCCGTCGACGCCGCCGCCTCGCCCGTCCCCGTCCGCGCGGTGGTCGAACTGATGCGGGCCGAGTTCCCCGACGTTCCCGTTGAGCGGGTGGAAGGGCTCGTCGGCAGCCTGGTCGAGCGCGGCGTGCTCATCAGCAGCCTGCACGCGCCCTCTGCCACCCTCGATGCGCTGGGCCACCTGGTCGAGCAGGCCGAAGCCGCCGACGCGCCGTCGACCACGGACCTCGTGGCCCATGTGCGAACGGTCCGCGATGCCATCGCCCAGCACAATCAGGTACTCGCCCCGGCCGACGGTCGGCGACTGCGTACCGCCTTGCGGCAGAAGATGACCACGTTGAGCACGGTCAAGGCCCAGCCGTTCACGCTGGATCTGCGCATGGACTGCTCCCTCACTCTGCCCCGGCAGGTTGCCCGTGAGGCGGAGGAGGCCGCCACGGTGCTGGCCCGGCTGAGTGCGTACCCCTTCGGCACTCCGGCGTGGAAGGACTTCCACAACCGGTTCTTCGAGCGGTACGGCATCAACTCGCTCGTCCCGGTCAGGGACCTGGTGGACCCGGACGTCGGCCTCGGGTTCCCGGCCGGATACCGCGACAGGGAACCTGAACAGCGTGAGGCCCTGACCTCCCGTGAACAGCGGTTGCTCGCCCTCGCCCAGGCGGCCGTTCTCGACGGCCGCGACGAAATCGTCCTGGACGAGGACCTGATCCGCACGCTGACGGTCGGAGACGGAGACGCCCCGCAGGCACCGGCCCACACGGAGCTGCGCTTTCAGATCCGCGCCACGTCACAAGAGGCTCTGGAGAGAGGGGACTTTGCCCTCCACGGCATCGCCCCCTCCCGCGGGATCGGCACCACGATCGGCCGAAGCCTCGGCTTGCTCGCACCAGACGACCAGGCCCGCGCGGCCGCCATGCTGGAGGAGCTACCGGTCAACGCGACCGGCTCGGTGCCCACGCAGGTCTCCTTCGCTCCTCTCGACCGAGGCGACACCAACGTCACCCGCGTTGCCGAACTCCTGCCGGCCGTCATCAGCCTGGCCGAGCACCGTCCGGTGGATGCGCGCACCATCACGCTCGACGACCTCGCCGTGGGCTGCGACCGACGCAGGCTCTACCTCGTCTCCCTCTCCCGCGCGTGCCTGCTGGACCCCATGACGCTGCACGCTCTGGACCTGCGCGGCCACACGCCGCCGCTCGCGCGTTTCCTCACCGAGATCAGCCGCTCCCAGACCGCCGTCCTGACCGTCTTCCCCTGGGCGTCCGCCACCGCCCTGCCGTACCTGCCGCGCGTGCGCTACGGGCGCGCGATCCTCTCCCCGGCCAGGTGGCGACTGGACCGGTCGGAATTGCCCGACCGCCATGCCGCCTGGGAGGAGTGGCACAAGGCGGCCGACGAGTGGCGCACGCGCCGCCGAGTTCCGGACGACATCGCGCTGGCCGAAGGCGACCAGCTCCTGCCACTGGACCTCTCCGAACGCGCGCACCTCGCGCTGCTGCGCGCCCACCTGGACACCCACGAATCGGCCGACCTGGCGGAAGCGGAATCCGACGGGGGCTGGTTCGACGGACGGGCACACGAGATCATCGCTCCGATGACGGCCGTCCGCCCGCCGCAGTGGCCAGCCGTCCCACCCGTGGCCGCCGACCAGCTCATCACCCGCGAGCACGGTCACCTTCCGGGCACCGCCTCCTGGCTGCTGGTCAAGCTGTACGGGCACGTCGAACGACAGCCCGAGATCCTGGCCGACCACCTTCCCGCGCTGCTCGGCCAGTGGGACACGCCGCCGACCTGGTGGTACATGCGCTACCGCGACCCCCGCTGGCACCTGCGCCTGCGCATCGCGGTCCCCAGCGAGCAGGACTTCCCCCTCACCGCGCAACGCGTGAGTGCCTGGGCTAACGGACTGCGCCGCGCCGGTCTCCTCACCGAGATGCAGTTCGCGACCTCCTACCCGGAGACCGGCCGGTGGGGTACCGGACCGCTGATGAGCCTGGCCGAGGACGCCTTCGCCGCCGACTCCCGAGCCCTGGCCGTCCAGTTCGCCCAGAACCCCCGCCCGCACCGGCAGGTCCTCGCCGCAGCGAACTTCGTGTCCCTCGCCTCCGCCTTCACCGGCAGCACCGCGGCCGGCATGGACTGGATGATCACCCACGGCCGAATCACCGACCCGCGCCCCCTGGACCGGACTGTGCGCGGTCAGGCGGTACGCCTGGCCGATCCGACCGACGACTGGGCGGCCCTGCGCGCGGCCCTCGGCGGCGCTGCCGTCGTCAGCGCCTGGAGCCAGCGCGACGCGGCCGTAGCCCGCTACCGGCAGAAGCTGGACGCGTCAGGTTGTGGCATCGACCCGGACCTCGTTCTCGACTCGCTGCTGCACGCCCACCACATCCGCGCCGTCGGCATCGACAAGGACGACGAGCGGACGTGCGTACGGCTGGCCCACGCCGCCGCAATGGCCTGGACTCACCGAGGAGATCACCATGAACCTGCGTGACAGCGCGCGGGCCGCCGCCGACACGATCGCCGAGCGGCTCGCCTCGCCGCAGGACGTACGGGGGCTGCATCACCGCCAGGGCTGGTGGCCGCAGTCGCTCGCGCACGGCGCGGTCGGTGTCGCGCTCCTGCACATCGAGCGGGCCCGCACCGACCAAGGGCCGTGGCAGCGCGCCCACGACTGGCTCGCCTGCGCCGCAGCCGAACCCACCGTCGGCGGCCCGGACAGCCACCTCTACTACGGGGCACCCGCGCTCACCTTCGCCCTGCGCGCCGCTGCCGACCGCCCCGGACGCTACGCCCGCGCCCTGGACACCCTCGACTGGTACGTCACCACTGCGATCCGGGAACGGCTCGCGGACGCCCATACGCGCATGGACCGAGGCGAGATGGCGGCGCTGGCCGAATTCGACGCGATCCGCGGCCTGAGCGGGATGGGCGGGCTCCTGCTGCACCGTGACGTGCACACCGACCTCCTCCGCGAGATCCTGACCTACCTGGTCCGGCTGACCGAGCCGGTCAAGCACGACGGGGAACTCCTGCCCGGCTGGTGGAGCCACCTCGCCCCCTCCGGCACGGCCTCCCCGGAGTATCCGGAAGGGCACGCCAACAACGGCGTCGCCCACGGCATCGGCGGCCCCCTCGCCGTGCTCTCCCTCGCGGCCCGCCGCGGTCTCACCGTCGACGGCCAACTCGACGCGATCACCCGAATCCTGACCTGGCTCGACCACTGGCAGCAGGACGGCCCAGCCGGACCGTGGTGGCCGTACTGGATCACCCGCGAGCAGCTACGCTCCGGCACGACCGGCCCCGGACCCTCCCGGCCGTCCTGGTGCTACGGCACTGCCGGATTCGCCCGCGCCCAGCAGCTCGCCGCCCTGGCCCTCAACGACCCGGTACGCCAACGCGCCGCCGAATTCGCCCTCCTGCGGGCCATGACCGACCCCGGCCAACTCGGCGCGACCGTGGACGTCTCCCTGTGCCACGGATTCGCGGGCCTGGCGCACATCACGCAACTCACTGCCGCCGACGCCCTCACCCCCGGCCTCACCGAATGCCTGCCCCGGCTCTTGGCCCCGATCACGGACACCGCGCCCAGCACGCTGGTGGACTCCCTCATCGACTCTCCGGGCGGCGGCGACATCGGACTCCTCGAAGGTGCCGCAGGCACCGCCCTCGCCCTGAACGCCTTCCACACCGGAACGCCGTCCGCGTCCGGGTGGGACACCTGCTTCCTGACCAACTAGCCTGTGAAAAGAGGGAACATGGCTGCGGACGAATGGCCGCAACGTCTCATCCGGTTCACCGACTGGAGCCGCGCGGAGGCCACCGCCGTGGAGCATCTGCTCCCGGTGCTGACCGCCCAGGAGTCGGAACTGGCCCAGTGGTCCTTCCTGCGGAAGCACCCCTGGTGGCGGTTGCGGTACCGCCCTGCGGGCCCGGACTCCGCGAAGGGCCTGGACGCTGCCCTGGACGAGCTGGTCCACGCCGGCGTGCTCGCCTCCTGGACGCCGGGCATCTACGAACCGGAAGAGACGGCCTTCGGCGGTCCGGCGGGCATGAAGATCGCCCACACCCTGTTCCACTACGACAGCCGTCACCTGCTGGACGAGGCGGCCCGCCAGCAGACAGCCAGCGGCCCCCAGCTCGGCCGCCGCGAGCTGGCGGTCCTCCTGCTCAGCGTGGCGATGCGAGCGGCGGGACTCGACTGGTACGAGCAGGGCGACGTCTGGGCGAGGATCGCGGCCGAACGCCCCGGTGACGAGATCCGCAGTCCGCAACGGCACCGGGCCGCTGTCCACCGGTTGATGACGGTCGACGTCAGCACCACCAGCCGCAGCGTCACCCAGGGCCGACTCGCGCCGCTGGCCGAGTGGATAGCCACCTTCGAGTGGTTCGGCCAGCAGCTCGCCGACCTCAACCGCCAGGGCCGCCTGGAAAGAGGGCTGCGGGCCGTGATCGCCCATCACGGCATCTTCCACTGGAACCGCCTGGGCCTCCCTGCGGAGGACCAGCACACCTTGTCAACGCTTGCGAAAGAGGTAGTCATGGGAACGAGCGACAACGCCGCGTCCACCCGAGCTGAGGAGGCGTCGAGCACTACGGTCAACGGGGTGAACAGTGACACCATCGAAGCCCCTTCCGCCGACCGTCTGCGCTCCCAGTTGATCGACCATCTGGTCGAGACGGGGTGCGTGCGCACACCCCGCGTGGAGGAGGCCATGCGGACCGTGCCCCGCCACCTCTTCGTCCCGAACGCCCCGCTGGTGAAGGCGTACGGCAACGCCCCCGTGGACACGAAGTTCGACGAGTCCGGCGCGTCCATCAGCTGCGCCTCCCAGCCCGACATCGTCGGCATGATGCTGGAACAGCTCGACGTCGAACCCGGCCAGAAGGTCCTGGAGCTGGGGGCCGGCACCGGCTTCAACGCCGGACTCCTCGGCTACCTCGTAGGCGAGACAGGGCACGTCACCACGATCGACGTGGACGAGGACATCGTGGAAGGAGCACGCGGCGGACTGGCCGCCGCCGATATCCACAACGTGGAAGTGATCCTCGGAGACGGAGCCGTGGGCCACGCCCCCAACGCGCCGTACGACCGGATCGAAGCCACCGTCGGCGCGCACGGCGTTCCGCACGCCTGGCTCGACCAGCTCGCCCCCGGCGGGCGGCTCCTCACGCCGCTGCGCCTGCGCGGCAGCGTCTCCCGCTCGATCGCGTTCGAGAACAAGGACGGGGCCTGGCGCAGCGTCGGCAGCCAGATGAACACGTTCATGCCGCTGCGCAGGGGCATCGCCGACGACCCGCGCGTCTTCGTTCCCCTGGACCCCGACAACACCGTCACCCTGGTCACCAACGGAGACCAGAAGGTCGACGCGGACGCCCTGAGCGACATCTTCCGCCAGCCGCGCGCCGAGGCGTGGACCGACGTCACCTTCCGGGGCCCGGAGTCGGCGGAGTACCTGGAGCTGTGGCTCGCGTGCGCCATGCCGAACGGCCTGAGCCGGATGCCTGCCAGGGCCGAGGCCATCGAGAAGGGTCTGGTCACCGCGCCCTACCCGTCCTCGACCGCGGTCTTCGAGGGCGGCACACTCACCTACCTCACTCGACGCCCGTACGCGAAGAAGGCACCCGACGGCGCCACCCTGTACGAGTTCGGCGTCATCGGCCACGGTCCCGACGCCGAAGCCCTCGCCGGAGACGTCGCGGACCAGGTCCGCACCTGGGACCAGGACTTCCGCGCGCTCGACGTCGAGTTCGAGATCCAGCCGCTCGACGCGGCCCCGCTCGCGCCGAAGCCCGGCCGCTTCGCCTTCGACAACCCGCTGAACCGCATCGTCATCGAATGGCAGTGACATGGACGTCAGCCAGATAGCGAAGCGGTTTCCGCTCGTTGCCCGTCCACGTCCAGCATGCCCGCCCCTCGCTGAACGGGTCCGCGAGATCACCGACCTCGCAGCCGCCGCCGAGCGCGACGGCAACGTGACCTCCGCGACCGTCGCCCTGAACAAGGCGGCGCTGATCGCGAGCGACTGCGGTATGCCGGACCTGGCGGGCGCTCTGTGCTGGCGTCACGCCGAGGTCTTCCTGCGCGCTCAACCCCTGGGCGCGCAGGAAGCCCGGTACGCCCTGGAACCCCTGGTCAACCTGGCCCGGCTACGCATCCGCGACGGCGACGGGCCCGGCGCGTACCACCTGCTCGACTCCTTGAACCGAGCGGTGAGATCGCAGACGGAAGCGGTCATCGACGGTCGTCCCACGTCCTTCCAGCACCTCACGACCTCGACAGCCGATCACCAACAGGTGTGCCAGTGGCTGTGGGCCGTCCTCCTCGGCGACGGAACCCGCGCGCTCGTCGCAACAGGCCAATGGGACCGTGCGCGGGCGCACAGCGAGCAGCACCGCGGCGTCGGTCAACGTCTCCTCGACGGGCGGCAGGTGGAAGTGCTCGCCCGCTGCCTCGCCGGGCAGCCCCTCGAAGCACTGGGGTTCCTGAACAAGACCACCCTGGCGGAGAGCTGGGAACACCCAGTCGCCGCCTGCCTCGCCGTGCTCTGCCTCGCCGCCGCCGGAAGACGCCCGGACCGCCCTGTCCAGAAGATGGTCAAGCACTACCTCGAACTCGACACGGCTCCCGAGCTCGCCGTCTTCCGCTGCCGCGTCGGACTGGCCATCCTCGACCTCTCCCCGCATACACGGCAGGCCGAAGCACTGCGCCGCCTCACCCACGAGGCAACGACGTCCGGGGACGGATACGTCGCGCGTGATCTCCTGGCTCATCCCGTGTGCCGTCAGGAGATGAGCCACGACGACCACCAGTCCTTATCGGCCGCAGTCGCCTCCGCCGGCCTCGGCCAAGGGCACATCCCTGCCCCCTTGGAGAGGGAACTCCTGGACGCGGTCACGGCCAGCGCCAACGTGACTGAGCGGCACGTAGCTCAGCAGCTCACCGCCGACTCGTGATGGCCGTCGGCCTGTCCGACACCGGCCATAGCGTCGGCTGAATGGAACACGACGACAACTCCCAGCACCACGTGCAGATCACCGCTCACGGAGGTAGGGCCGACGTCACGATCGACGGCAAGCAGGTGGACCCAAGTGCCGTCAAGGCGTACTCGATTAGCCACCTCGCGGGCGAGCAGCCGGAGGTCCTTTTGCACGTCGCGGACCGGAACGATGCCCAGTGGTCCGGTACCGCCCGCGTCGCGGTGGCCGACCTTCCTGACCCGGGCCCGGCCGCGGCCGTGTTCCTCGACGCGATCGACCCGGAGGCACTGGAGCGGGCCGCGCTCGCTCGCCCCGACCTCGGCACGGAACCGTGCTCCCTGACGAAGGCCATGCTCACCCAGCTCGGAGAGTGGGCTCGTGGCCTTTGACGTGGACGGCGCTCGTCGCGTTGTCGCCCGCATCCTCGACGACAAGCTGGAGGTGTGGCGGGACAGCGCGGGCCGTACGGACGACGTGCTGGACGAGATCACCGGCAGACTGGTGCCGCCCGCGCCGGACGAGGAGCTGGTCTGGAACGGGCTCGGCGCGGTGATGCCGTTCGGCCGCCCAGCCATCACCCAGCCGGTCGGCGGGTCGGTCGCCGTCGAGCCGCCGACCACCGACTATCAGGCCGTGCTGCCGATCGATGCTCCGGCACTCCGGCGCGACGACGTGGTCCGGGTCGCCGGGTCCGTGCGGCCCGGAGGCCCCCGCGACCCTCAGCTGGTAGGCCGCCGCTTCCGGTTCTCCGACGAGTCGGTGGGCACCTACAGCGTGGTGCGCATCGTCCGAGTGCAGGTGATCGACTGATGGCGACGGCGAACCCGCACCCCAACGCACATCCGGACGCGACCGCGTTCCGCGACCCGATCGCGCTGGCCGCCGCGCTGGCCCGGATGGGTCCGGCGACCCGCGCCCGGACGCGGACGATCACGCGGCACCACGCCATGCTGCTGCGCGTCCGCGTCCAGCGGAACGCCAGCGGTCGGCCCGGCCCGAACGTGATCACCGGGCAGTACCGCGCCTCATGGGACGTGCGGATGCGCACCGGGGGCGGCGAGGTGACGGCTGAGGTGTTCTCCGATGCTCCGCAGTCGAGGCGGCTGGAGTACGGCTTCGTCGGCGTGGACTCGCTCGGACGGCACTACCGGCAGCCGCCGTTCCCCCACGTCGAGCCCGCCTTCCGGCAGACCGAACCGGCGTTCATCCAGGCCCTGGCCGACGGAGTGCTGCCGTGACCGACCGCCTTCCGGTGACCCGCGCGCTCGCCGCCCTCGTGGAGAAGACCACCGGCCGCCCGTGCGGCATCGGTGAGCTTCCCCGCGTCGAGGGCAAGTCGGGGTGGGAGCCCGCCGCCTCCCCGTACACCGTCCTCGACTCGCTGCCGGCGGAGTTCGGGGGGCCGCCGCTGTGGGACTGGCACGCGGATGCGGCCTGGTCGTACCAGATCACCTCGGTCGGGGAACGGGGCGATCAGGTCGAGTGGCTGGCGGACCGCGTGCGCAACGGCGTCGTTGGCCGGACCGATGGTGGGTGGGCCCATGACCTGCTGATTCCCGAAGCCCGTGTGATCGACCGGGAGTTGACCTATGACGCAGGCGGCGAGCCCTCGGTGTCGGCGGCAGGCGCTATCGTGTCCTACGTGCAACGGGTCACGATCACCGTGACACCAGCATGAAGAATCGTTTCTTCTGATCCTCACCGCGGAGGCCCGCGCGGACGCTGAGCCCCACCAGGCCAGGCGAACCCCCTTTGATCATCAAGGGGCAGGGCCTCGGCACGGGACGCTGCCCCAGAAGTGGGAGCGGACCTGTGTCCACGAGCACGAAGAAGAACACCCAGACCCGATTTCTGCGGCGCGGCATCTCCAAGATTCTCTGGGTGCCGGATCTCAACGATCCGAAGTACCCGAGCCGTCGAGAGATCAACGGTGCCTTCGTCCTGACCGATGCCGTCTCGGACATCGAGGGCTGGGCCCTGGAGAACGACCCCGTGGAGACCCCGGACATGGGGAGCACGTTCAACTCCTCGATCCCGGGCAACGACAAGGCGGAGAACTCCAGCCTGACGTTCTACGAGGACCGGTTCTCCGACGCGATCGAGCAGCAGCTCCCCAAGGGCGCGAAGGGCTACGTCGTCCTGCTCCGCAAGGGTGACCTGCCCGGTTCCCGCTCGGTCGACGTCTTCCCCGTCCAGGTCGCCACCCGCGCCGCGACGTATTCGACCGGTAATGAGGCGGCGAAGTTCAAGGTGGACTTCACGATCACCGACGAGCCGTCGCTCGACCGCCCCGTGCCGAAGGCGCAGCCCCGTCCGCTGCCGGACGAGGACTGCGACGACGACCACGGTCACGGCCATCACCACGGCGACCACGACGGTGACCACGTCGACGTGACCGTGGTCAGCACCACCAAGACGAAGACCGAGACCGAGGCCACGGTCCGCGAGCACGACGCCGACGAGGGCTGATCGTGTCGCGCCCCGCACAGGCCAAGCGCCCCACCCCCTCCGCCACCCCGGCGGAGGGGGCCTGGGCGGCCAAGATGGACCGCCTCCGCCGTCGGCGCAAGGCGCAGAATCGGCTCCGCGTCTGCGACGACAACGAGCTGCGCCAGCGGTACGACGAGGCCGAACAGGCCGCTCGCCGTGCTCGGTTCGTTGCCGAGGCCAACCCCGGTGACGAGCTGGCCGAGCGCCAGGCCGCCGACGCCGAATCGGCGCGCGACCAGGCCCTTGCCGCGCTCGATGCCGCGTCGGAGTTCTTGACCTTCCGCGCCCTGCCGCGCCCGGTGCTGGAGGACCTGATCTCCGAGCACCCGCCCACTGAGAAGCAGGCGGAGGAGGGGGCGATCTTCAACGCCGACACCTTCCCCGCCGCCCTGGTGGCGGCGGCCTCCGTGGACGGCATGAGCCGCGAGGAGGCCCAGGAGCTGCTGAACGGCTGGTCGGCGCCGGACGCGAACGCCCTGTGGGATGCGGCCTGGCAGGTCCAGCAGGAGAGCCGGGTCGAGCTGGGAAAAGGCTGAGCCGTGATGCCGGCCTGCGCGCGGAGCTGGAGCTGTGCGAGCGGTTCCAGATCCCGCACTCGCAGTTCCTGGGCGGTGACGGCCGCTGGTCCGACCTCGACCGGGCGAAGGCGTTGGCCTGGGCGGACTGGCAGCGGTCGGTGTGCCCGGAGTGCCGCACGCGGCTGGAGGAGTGGGACCGCACCCGCGGCGGCGACCCCCACGCCTACGTCACCGACACCCTGCGCTGCCCTGGCTGCGAGCTGATCGAGCAGGAGCGCGATCACGTCCCCCAGGACCGGTCTGGCTACGGCGTGAAGATCCAGCTCCTCCCGCGCGACCAGTACGAGCCGCGCCCCTGATCCACCCCGCACGTATGTAAGGAGGCCGCCAGCGGTGGCCGGGTTCACCCTCACGGTCGCGATGCGCGCCGAGGTCCGCGACCTGATCGCGGGAACCCGTGCTGCCTCCGCACAGATGCGGACCCTGGGGGACCGGACCGATGCCGCGAACCGGTCCCTGGCCCGCCTGGACGCCAACGGGGTCCGCCTCGCTTCGCAGTTCGCCGCGCTGAATCGTTCCGCCCGCGGTGCCGTCGGTGAGCTGAATCGGATTACCGCCCGCGCCGGAGCCGCCCGCGCGGCGCTGCGCTCGGCGGGAGACGACGGCGCCCGGTCGATGTCCCGTCTCCAGCGGGCGACCGCCGGTGCCGGTCGGCGCGGCGTGTCCGCCACCAACATGCTGGCGGGCGGCGCGCTCGTCCTCGGCACCGGCGAGGTCATCGAGGAGGGCAACCGCTACCAGCGGCAGATGAACCTCTTCCGCGCGGTGACCGACGCGACCGCCGGACAGATGAAGCGGGCCGCCGACGTTGCCCGTGAACTCGGCAACGACCTGACGCTGCCCACCTCGACGTCGGCGGACGCCGCCGAGGGCATGGTCGAGTTGAGCAAGGCCGGCTTCCGTGCGGACCAGTCGATCGACTCCGTACGCGCCTCGCTTCAGCTTGCCGCGGCGGCCGACGTCAACGCCGCCACGTCGGCAAAGTATCTCGGTGACATCATGGATCAGTACGGTCTTGGTGCTGATCAGGCGTCCCGCGCGGCCGACACCCTCGCCGCGACGGCCAACAACGCTTCGGGCTCGATCACCGACATCTACTACTCGATGCGGTACGCGGGCCCGGTCGCGAACGCGCTCGGCGTCACCCTCCAGGACACGGCCGCCGCCGTCGGAATGCTCGGCAAGTCCGGCATCCTCGGGCAGACGGCGGGCACGAGCCTGCGCGGCATTTTCGCTAACCTCTCCGCGCCGACGCCGATCATGAAGGGCGCTCTGCGCGACCTCGGGATCGAAGCCTGGGACGCGCAGGGCCGCTTCAAAGGCTTGCGCACGGTGATCGAGGGCCTGTCGAAGGCCGAACACTCAATGAACCAGCAGGACTTCGTTGCTGGTGTCACCCGCGCGTTCGGCAAGCCTGCGCTCAGTGGCGCGGTCGCGCTTGCCCACCAGGGCACCGAGTCCTTCGACGCGCTGTCGATGGCGGTCGAGCAGACCGGCTCGGCCGCCTCCATCACCGCCTCGCGCGGTGAGGGCCTGGCCGGTGCGATGACCCAACTGCGCACCCAGGCCCGGCAGACCGGCATCGCCCTGTACGAGGGGATGGCCCCCGGCCTGGAGTGGGTGACCCGACTACTCACCCGGGGGATGTCCGGGGCCACGCCGTACCTGACGACGGCGCTGGAGTACGGGAGGAACATCGCCACCTTGTTCGGCCCGGAGCTGAAGGCGCAGACGAAGGACGGCCTCAGCGGACTCATCGAGGAGGCCGAACAGCTCGTCGGTCCGCTCAAGGACATCGGCGAGCACTCCCTCGCCACCGGCCTCAACTTGTTGATCAACGCAGGTCGCACCCTCGGAGACGTCCTGTCGAACGCCGCCGACGGTGCGGAGCCGATCCTGGACGCCGTCTCCGGCCTCGGGGAGGAAGGCGGCGCGGCGGCCGGGACGCTCGACATCATCGCCACCGTCGCCAACCTCGCGATGGATGCGGTCTCGGGTCTGTCCCTGGTCCTCGTCCCGATCGGTCACGTCGTCGGCGGTCTGGTCAGCGCATTCAGTGCGCTGCCGGGACCGATCCAGTCCGCCGCCCTGGCCATGCTGCTGTTCCGCCGTGCCCAGCCGGCGCTGACGAACATGGCGACCACCATGTCCGACCCCGCCCGTTCGGGCATCGCCGCGTTCAACCAACAGATGCGCGTCCAGCAGTCGTTGGCAGCATCCTCCGGTGTCGCGCTGTCTAGGTACGGCGCGGCATGGGCCGCCGTCCAGGCCCGATCCGGGTTCCTCGGCAACATGACTTCGGCGTTCCGCAGCGCGAACGGTGCCGGAGTCACCTTCACCGGCACGCTCAACGGAATCGGTAGGGCGGCCGGATCGGGACTGCGGTCCGCTCTCGGCGGCGTCACCAATGCGCTCGGCGGACCGTTCGGCGTCGTCATGGCAGGTGTCTCGGTCGGTCTGGGGCTGCTCGCCGCACGGCAGCAGAAGGCCGCCCAGGCTGCGGCCGAGCACCAGCAGCGCGTCTCCACGCTGACGTCCGCGCTGCGCGAGTCCGGTGGGCAGATCGACAGCAATGTCCGCAACGCGGCAGCCCAGTCCCTGTTGGACACGAAGACGGAACAGGGCCAGCTCGCCAAGGTCATGGACCAGGCTGGAGTGCCCCTCGCCTCACTCACGGACGCGTACCTCGGGCAGGGCACCTCGCTGGACGCGCTGCAGAAGCAGCTCCAGGCCACGGCCGACAAGCACAAGGTGTGGAAGGACACCGCCGGAGGCAAGGCGACCGTCCAGGACTACTCCGAGGTCGGCCAGCAGTACAAGGACGCCGCCGACGCGCTCGGGTCCGTCAAGGGTGAGATGGCCGGGGCGCTGAAGAACGCCAAGGACCTGGCCAAGGCCACGAAGGGCGCTGGGGACGGCACCTCGGCGTACGACCGGCTGAAGCAGGCCGTCGGCGGGCTGGCCGACCAGACGGCCGACGCCGACACCCGCACCCGGTCGCTGAAGTCCGCGCTCGATCTGCTGTCTGGCGGCCAGATCTCCCTCCAGGCCGCCGAGGCCAAGGTGAACTCGGCCGTCCTCGACCTGAAGGACGGCAGCAAGAACGTCGACCGCAGTCAAGGGTACGGCGGCAAGCAGCTCGTGAACGAGGACAAGACCCTCAACACGACGACCCGGAACGGGCAGGGCCTCTACACCCAGCTCACCGCGCTCTCCGACGCGGCGGCCGACGCGAGCGTGGCGACCTTCGACCTGGCCCAGCGCAACGGCGAGGACTTGCCGGCCGCGCTCGCGAAGGCCCGCGAGCAGATGAGCCGGGCCCGGTCCGAGGCGATCCAGGCCGCCCGCGGCTACGGGCTGACCAAGACCCAGGCCGAAGGCGTCGCGGACAGCCTCGGCCTGCTGCCGTCGAAGGTGTCGCTGCTGCTCCAGACCAAGGGCATGGACAGCACCCTGGCGAACCTCATCGCCGTACAGGCAGAGTTCCAGCGGCTGCCGAACGCGAAGACGATCAAGGTCGACTCGCTGTCCGACGGAGCGCAGAAGAAGCTGAGGAGCCTGGGCTTCACCGTGAAGACGGTGCCCGGTACACGGCAGATCAAGATCAGCGCGCCGACCGCCGGGGCGAAGAAGAACCTCGACACCCTGATCGACAAGCTCGGCCGCACCCCGAACAGCAAGAACGTGAAGGTCTCCGCGCCGACCGCCGCAGCGATCAAGAGCCTGGAAGGCGTGCAGGCGAAGATCCGCGCGACGCCCGGTGCGAAGTCCGTCGTCGTACGTGCGCCGACGGCCGAGGCTCGCAAGCAGTTGGAGGCGCTGGGCTTCAAGATCGAGAAGGTCCCAGGCTCAAAGAACGTGAAGGTCACGCTGCCCACGGGCGGGCCGCGCAAGGCCGCTGACTCCATCCAGGCGCGCATCAACGCCCTGCGTGGCAAGGAGGTCACGGTCACCACCCGGCACGTCACGATCTTCGACCAGCTCCGGCAGTCCAACAGCGACACCGCAGATGCCATCCGACGCCAGGCCGAGGCCCAGGCCCGCGCCGCCAAGAAGCACGCGGACGGCGCGGTCGTCGACTACTACGCGGACGGCGGCGTCACCGGCGGACCGCGCCGCGAGAAGCACGTCGCGCAGATCGCCCCGGCCGGGAGCTACCGCATATGGGGTGAGCGAGAGACCGGCGGGGAGGCATACGTGCCTTTGGCCGCCGCCAAGCGCGAGCGCAGCAAGGCGATCGTGGAGACCGTGGTCGACCGGTTCGGCGGCCAGGTCGAGTGGTATGCCAACGGCGGCGTCCGGAACGCCCGCGGCCGCGACTACAGCCCGATGCTCGCCAGCTCCTTCAAGAGCGCCCGCAGCGTCGCGGCGATGGCGGGTGTCGTCCGCTCTTTCGACCTGCGCACCGGCAGCGACCATGCCCGCACCCGCGTGGTCGACGCCCGCGCCGGCGGCCGGGTCCAAGTCGTCGTCGTGCGCGAGCAGCAGCCGCTGATCGGCTCCATGCCGGTCACCGTCTCCGACAGCTCCGCCACCCCCGAGCAGATCGGCACCGAGATGATGCGCACCCTGCGCAACGCGCAGCGGGGCGGGAGAGTGTGATGACCACAGCACCGAACAAGAACCCCGAACTGGCCCCGTTTCAGTACGAGATTGGCGGCGTCGTCCTCGGCACCGGCAGTCTCGTCCCGGTCGGGAATATCGAAGGTCTGGGCTCCCCGGCCACCCGGTCGCAGGATGCCGACAACGCCAACGGCGACGGCACCGCGCCGGGCCGCGACTTCTACGGGCCGCGCCCCCTGCGCTTCGAAGCGGGCATCAAGACGCCCGGCGACCCGGTGAAGGCCGCCGAGATTCTCGCCCGCCTGGAACGGGCGCTGGACGACCCCGCAGCCCGGACCAACCCGGACGGCCGCCATGTACTGCGCGGCCGGTGGCCCGGACACTCAACGCGGCGTCTGTACGGGCGACTTCGCCGTGTGGAGGCCACCAGCTCTGCCACCGCCGTGCACGGGTGGATACCCCTGGACATCGAGTTCGTGGGCCTGGACAACCCGCGCTGGTACGACGACGAGCTGTCGACGCTCACGCTCGGCCTCGACCAGGCCGCCCACACGGACACCGACCGCACGGTGGACGAGGCGATAGGCGGCCCCGCCGTCTGCCGTCGCACTGCCGACCCGGAGCACCACCCGGCCGACGACCGGCCCGGATGGGTCACCAACCACGGGGACGCTTCGACGTACCCGAGCTTGCGCGTCCACGGCCCGGTTACCCGGCCACGGATCTGGAACACCGTCACCCGCCGCGTCCTCGAACTCGACCTGTCGCTGCGCGAGGGCGAGTGGGTGGAGCTGGAGACCCGGCCCAACACCTGCTGGGCGCTGCGCAACGGCACCGTCAACGTCGCCAACTCCTTGGGCCCCGCCAGCCGCCTCGATCTGTTCACCCTGCCGCCGGGCCGCTCCGAGATCGCGTGGACCGCGACCGACCCGTCCGGCACCGCGCGCCTCGAGGTGGCGTGGCGGTCCGCGTACACCACCCTGTGAACGGAGAGCACTCGTGACGCTGCAACCCCCCATGATGGTGCGCGGGGCCGACCACTCCGCCCGCGCGATGCGCCTGATGATCCGCGACCTCGCCCGCGGCCGGCAGGGCGTCGCGGAGAGCGAGGACCTGAAGGTCCGGCCCTTGGAGACGCCCGGTCCGGGCGTCCGCGTCGGTGACGGCTCGGCGCTCATCCACGGTGCCCGCCCGTGGCAGGGGGCCTACACCCAGAGCAACATCGGTGACGCCCGCGTGGACGTCGAGCCGACCGGCCCGTTCGCGCGCACCGACCTGGTCGTCCTGCGGATCGAGGACCCCGAGTGGGAAGGGGGCCGAGACCCGCGCACCCAGGAGATCGGCTACTTCCACGTCGTCCAGGGTGTGGCCGCCGACGCCTCCGCCGTACCCGAAGGGATGACCGGCCTCGCCCTGGCCCGGGTCGCGTTGCCGCGCAACACCGCGTCGATCACCGCCGAGATGATCACCGATCTGCGGCAGGTCGCGAACCCGCGCACCGAGCGCATCCTGCGCACCGTGCACCCGACGAAGACCGAGGAGGTCCCGGGCAAGCACGGCCAGTGGGCGGCATGGCCGCAGGAAGCCGCCTGGGATCTTGACGTTCCCGCCTGGGCGACGACGGCCACCGTCGTCGTCACGCTGTCTGGGCTGCGCGCGGAGGCGGGCTCGGTGTACGCCGAGCTGCGCACCCGCCTCGGGGAACGCGCCGCGAAGCCGACCGTTGTCGACGACGACGGGACCACCACCCGCCGCTCCTCCGCGACCCTGGCCGACACGCTCGCCGTGCCGCCCGCCTACCGCGGCACCCGCCAGCACCTGGCCGTCGAGATCAACCAGAACGACAAGTACGGCGACGGCAAGCTGACGGTGGCCAAGGGAACGACGGCCGTGCTCGACGTCGCCTTCACGGAAGGACCCGCGTGATGGCCGACTACCGCTACATCGTCGCGCGGGCCTCGACCGGCGACGTCCTGCACTGGAACCTCCCGCTCGGCGAAGTCGAGTACGGCCCGGAGATATCCGGGCCCGGCTCGCTGAAGGCGACCTTGCCGACCTCGTTCCGCCGCGCGCTGAGCGACACGCTCGACGCCGGCGACACCGTGCTCCTGGTCGAGCGCGACGCCCGCCTGGACTGGGGCGGGGTCCTGTGGCGCGCCGAGCCGGAGGGCAACACCCTCCCGGTCGAAGCCTCCGGGTTCACCAGCTACCTGCATAAACGCTTCGACCTGCACGGCAATCTCGACGGCCGCGGCCCGTACATCGAAGCCGACCCGTGCCAGGTCATCCGCGACGTGTGGGCGTACGCCCAGGACCAGCCGGACGGTGACCTCGGAGTGGTCGTGGACGACACCAAGTCGGAGGCGAAGACCGGCACGGCGAAGGACCCGTACACCACGGCCAAGACCGATCCGCGCAACCTTGGCGAGATGGTGGACGAGATGGCCGAGATCGATGACGGCCTGGAGTGGTCGGAGACCGTGGCCTGGCGCGGGCGCCGGGCCGAGCGGCGCATTCTCCTCGGCGCGCCGCGCCTCGGCCGGCGGCGCGAGGACCTGACGTTCACCACCGGCGCGAACGTCGTCGGCACGCCGCACGTCATCAAGGACGCCGACGCCTACGCCCAGTGGGTGATCGGGCTCGGCGCGGGCGAGGGCAAGAAGCGCAAGGTCGTCGTGGACGGCGAGCGCAACGGCCGCCTGCGCCTGGAGCACGTCCTGGAGACCAGCGAGAAGGACGAGGCGAAGCTGAAGCAGCGCACCCGCCGCGAACGGCTGGCCCGCCAGGTACTCCCTTCGCTGACCGAACTGGAGATCATCGACCACCCCGCGGCCCCGATCCACGCCCTGCGGGTCGGGGACGACGTACGCATCCGCCTGTTCGAGCCGCACACCGAGTTCGACGGCTGGTGCCGGATCGTCGGGTGGACCGTACGGCCGGGCGAGGGCGAGACCCCCGAGCGCGTGACGCTGAAGCTGGAGCGTACGAACAAGCCCGAGGACGAGGCGGGCGACGAAGGAACGGAGCAGTAGATGCCGGACACGATCGCCGTCCTCGGCCGCCGCATGGCGAAGCTGGAGCGGCGGGTGACCGCGCTGGAGCGCGCCCGCCGCGCCCCGTACCCGGAGTGGAGGGACCTTCCGCTCACCGGGGACACCTCTGTCCCGGACGAGGAGCAGCCGCCGCAGTTCCGGGCGAACCTGTGGGACACGACGGAGTTCTGCGGCCGGGTCGGGCTTGAAGGCGGCCGGGCCACCGACGAACAGCTCGTTGCCTTGCTGCCCGAGGGGTACTGGCCCGAGGCTCCGCGCACGGTCGACGTCGCCTCCGACGCGCGGCGTCCCCTCCAGCTCGACATCGACGTGAAGGGGATGGTGCGGCTACGTGTCCAGGGCGGGGGCACGGTCCGTGCGACCTGGATCAGCCTCGACAGCACGTCGATCCGTACCGACCGCGACGACGCCTGACCGAGCGGCGCACCGGCTGCGGCCCGGTGCGCCGCCGGTAGCATGACGACCTGGGTGACCCTCCACCCGCTTCGCACTCCCGAGGGACCGGACCGCTTCGGCGGCCACGGCCGACTGCCATCCGGCGCAGGGGAGATGGGCGAAGCGCGTGTCTACACCGCTGAGCGCGGACAGGTTCCTGTCCGTACTGAAGGGCGCCGGGCTCGGCGTGGTCGAGCACGGGAAGTGGCGCACCCACAACCGCAACACGCACGGCAACTGGGGCCCCGCGAACGGGATCATGATCCACCACACGGGGCCGTACAGCTCCGAGAAGGACATGGTGGAGCTGTGCCGGACCGGGTATCAGGACTTGCCCGGCCCGCTCTGCCACGGCGTGATCGACCGGTCCGGCACCATCCACCTCGTCGGATACGGGCGTTGTAACCACGCCGGCATGGGGGACACCGACGTCCTGCTCGCGGTCATCGCGGAGAAGAAGACCCTCCCGCGCGACAACGAAGCCGATACGGACGGGAATCGCCACTTCTACGGCTTCGAGTGCATCAACACCGGGGGCCAGCCGTGGCCGTCGGCACAGCTGGACGCGATGGCGCGGGCAGCGGCGGCGATCTGCCGCGCGCACGGCTGGAACCAGCACAGCGTGATCGGCCACAAGGAATGGCAACCCGGAAAGCCGGACCCGGGCGGCATCGACATGGACGACTTCCGCGCCCGCGTCGCCCGCCACCTCAAGGACGACGGGAAGCCGAAGCCCGATCCCAAGCCTGACCCGAAGCCGAAGCCGAAGCCGAAGCCGGACCCCAAGCCTGATCCGAAGCCCAAGCCGACGCCGAAGTACGCGGCGTACCCGGGCAAGGAGTTCTTCCGCGAGGGCCGGTCCTCCCCGGTGATCGCCGCGATGGCGAAACGGCTGGTCGCGGAGGGCTGCGACTCCTACGACTCCCCGCCGGGCCAGGTGTGGAACGAGGCGCACCGACGCTCGTACGCCGCCTACCAGATCAAGCGCGGCCACCACGGCGCCGACGCCGACGGCATCCCCGGCCCCGAGACCTGGGCGGACCTGCGCGTCCCGCACCAGGCCGGGGCTCCCGAACAGAATCCGACCACCCCGAACCAGGAGCACGACCCCATGCCGCAGGCCCTCGCCGACGTCGCGGAGCGCACCGTCGCCACCTACCTCCAGTCCCTCCTGGGCCTGATGGCCGCCTCCAGCACGACGGACATGGTGTCCCTCTCGGCGTGGCAGGCCGCAGCGGTCTCCGCGATACCCGCCGCGCTCAGCGCGCTGAAGTCCACGCTCGGCACGGTCCTCGGCAGGCCCGGCACGGCGTCGTGGCTGACGCTCAACCGCGACCCCGCCACGCCGAAGCACTGACGCCCCGGTGAGCAGAGAGGAGGACCTCGTGCCCGAGGGACAAGTCGCTCTCGCCCTGGCCGAACTCCGTTCGGCGCTGGAGGTCGGCTTCGCGCGGATGGACGGCCAGCTCGCGCTCCTCGTCCAGAGAAGTGACCAGACCGACAAGGCTCTGGAGGAGCTGGAGGCGCGGGTCGCGGCGCTGGAGAAGACCAGGTGGCCGCTGCCGACCGTCGCCGTCCTGGCGAGCATCACGGCGGTGGTGCTCACCGTCGTCAGCCTGATCCGTACGTGATCCGACGGATCGGTTGTCCAGAGCCCGTGTCCGACACGGTTCGTAGGGTGAGGCGAACTGTTTCTGCGGCCTGGGGGTCTTGATGGATACGACGTACCTGCACGTCTCCGACTTGGAGGTGGACACCGCGCTGGCGGACTCGACGGTCTCGCTCGCCATCCGCGCGGTGTGGCAGCTTCTGTGGGAGTCGGAAGTCCGACCCGACGAGGTCCTGGCACTCGACGTGCCGGACGCCGAGCTGGACGACCGGCTCATCGTCATCCGGCACTCGACGGAAGGCGACCTCTTCGAGACCGGGATCACCGCGGCGGCAGCCGGCGTGCTGCGCGAGCTGATCGGGACGCGCACCGAGGGGCCCCTGTTCACCGTGCAGGGTCACCGGCTGACCAGGGCCGAGGTGGCGGAGGCGTACCGTGCGGCCACCGGCGGGCGCACCCTCCACGCTCTGCGGTTCACCCGACAGCTCAAGGAGCGGGACCGAGCCCGGCGCAGCACCACCGCCAGGCAGACGGAGGAGAAGACCGCGTAGTGCGCGGCAACGCACACGGCCCCCGCCGAAGCGGGGGCCGTTGGTCCTCTTGGAAAGACCGCGGCCACCATAGCAGCGACCGCCGCCCCGCACGCGGGCGCCCACGTACGGCTACGCTTCCCCCGGCATCCAGGACGGCACAGCGGAGGACGGGATGAGTCGGCGCAAGCCGTATCTGGTCGGGCACCAGGAGTTCGCCAGGCTGTACCGCGTCGATCCGAAGCAGGTCGCGCAGTGGCTCTCCCCGAGCCGCGGCAGCGTGCTCGACCCGTCGACCGCCGTCGTCATCAGCGGCGTACGGTACTGGCCGCTCGGGTTCGCGGCCGGCTGGGGTGCGACGACCGCACGCTTCCGACAGGTCGATCACGACGCGAAGGCGCGGATCATCGCGGAGCAGGGCGAAGGGTGGGAGCCGCGCACCGCCGCCGAGCTGCCGCCGATCGTCGGCCAGCACGAGATCATCCAGATCTTCGGCCTGCCCGCGCAGGGGACTCTGGCCACGACGATCGGGAGCGGGCGCTTCCCCGAGCACGACTGGCTGCTGTCCGGTTCGATGCTCTGGATGCTGGACACCGTCCTCGACGCCGCCCAGATGCTGCGCGAGACCGCGCGGAGCCTGCCGTGGGACGTGAACGAGGCCGTGGTCACCGCCCTGCGCAATGGCACCTACGACGGTCCGGGCAGCCAGGTTCTCACCCGCGGCCGCCACGCCCGGAAGGGCTCCTGACCTGCGCAAACACTGTACTTTGTCCCGAATTGCCAATAAGATATATGTAATCCCCATCACGGGGCGGCAGTTTGAAGGAGGCAGTAGTGCAGTTCATCGTGACGCCCGGCGGCGACGAGATTGCGATCATGAAGGCGAGTGAGGTCCTGGTCCTGGAAGGCGCCCTCGTGCTGTACGTCGCGAAGAATCCGGACTCCAACCTTGCGGTCCGGTCGCTGCGTGAGATCTCGACGGCCAACGAGTCCCGCGAGGCTCGCATGGAGGCGGAGGCTGAGCGGGCCTGCGCCTGAACGGAGTTGAGGGCGTGAAGTCGCGCTCAGTCTCGGCGGGGTTGATCATCTGATCGCCAGCCCGCAAGATAGGTGACATTCTTGAAGTCGGTCACCATCAGGGGGTTGGCGTGGCATCCGTCCAAGACGAGCTTCCGGGTCTGGTCATCCACACCGTGCGGCAGCCGGAAGGCCAGCCCGCCTCGATACAGGCCCAGTTCGAGACGTTCCACCAGCTCAACCCCTGGGTTCTCCGGGCCCTGGAGACCCTGACCGCCGACTACCTCAAGCGCGGTGCACGCCGCGTCGGCATCGGGATGCTCTTCGAGGTCCTGCGCTGGCGCTACGTCACGGCGACCGAGGGCGACGAGTTCCGCCTCAACAACAACTACCGCAGCCGGTACGTCCGGCTGCTCATCGAGCGCCACCCCGAGTGGGCTCGCGCATTCGAGGTCCGCAGCCTGCGGACCGACTGACCTCTTGGAGAAGACGTGACCGACGAACCACCTGCCGAGCCCGCCGCCGTGGAGGGCACGGTGGTCGACAAGGCCCCGGCCGCCAGCACGGTTGTCCGGCCCAGCGCCATCGTCCTGCGCGCCGACCAGGACGAGTTCGACCACAAGCAGCTCTCGACGCTGGCCCTGATCAGCCCCGGCCTGGCCGCCGCCCCGCGCGGCCACCTGGCAATGTTCTTCCACTACTGCGTGCGGACCGGCCTCGACCCGTTCGCGCGGCAGATCTACATGATCGGCCGTACCAACTGGAAGGCGGCCGACAACCCCGACGAGCCCGAGAAGACCTGGACCATCCAGACCGGCATCGACGGCTTCCGTACCGTCGCCCACCGGGCGGCGGCGAAAGCCGGAGAGTCCATCTCCTACGAGGACACCGTCTACTACGACTCCGAGGGCAACGCCCACGACGTCTGGCTGTCCAAGGCGTACCCGTCGGCGGTCAAGGTCACCGTGCTCCGGGGAACCAGCCGGTTCCCCATGATCGCCCGGTGGGACGAGTTCGCGCCGACGTACTACGACCGCAAGCAGGGCGCGTACGTCGTCGCGAAGATGTGGCAGCAGATGCCTGCCCACATGCTGCGTAAGTGCGCCGAGGCCGGCTCGCTGCGCATGGCGGCCCCGCAGGACCTGTCCGGCGTGTACGTGGACGAGGAGATGGAGCGGGCCGACGCCGAAGCCGTCGTGCGCGAGGCGGAAGAGGCGACGCGGCGGCTGCGCGCCGCCGCAGGGCTGGAAGCGGGCGACGACTCGGGCGACGGCGCGAAGGCCGAGACCGCGAAGGCTCCGGCCGCAGGCGACGAGGACGCGGATACGCCGAAGCCCCCGGCGCGCAAGCGGGCGCGCTCCGAGAAGAAGCCGAACCCTCCGGCAGAGCCGGACGTCGGCGACTCCGACGAGGCTCCGGCTCCGGCGAAGCGGAAGCCGCGCAAGAAGGCCGAGCCCGGCCGCGCCGCCTCCTGACCTGACGACACCGGGTGCCGCCCGTCGTCGGGCGGCACCCCCATCCTCTTGGAGAACACCATGACCACCCTGGCCATCGCGCCGGAGCGGCCGGTCAGCCTGTGGCCCGCCGCGCACGCGGCGGACTCGCGCCGTCCACGCTCTCAGCAGACCAAGCTCGGCGCCAGCGACACCGTGTGCGCCCGCCGGGCCGGATACCTCCTGCACGGCCGCACTCCCACCGACGTCGGCGAGAAGCGCAAGGCGATCCTCGGGACCTGGCTGCACGCCGGGATACTCGAGGCCGCCCGCGAGGAGTACGGATGGCTCGTCGAACGCCGCGTCGAGGACAAGACCGTCCGGGGTCACATCGACGCCGTCCAGCTCGACGCCACGACCGCGGCCCGGCTCCCGAAGCGGCTGCGCCCCGTGCTCCCGGCCGAGGAGACGACCGTCGAGGACGTGAAGACCAAGAGCACCTACCAATGGGACAACGTCCTGCGGTACGGCGCGAGCGAGGCCGAGCTGCGGCAGGTGTACCTGTACGCCGACCTGCTCGGCAGCGAGGGCTTCGCCAGCGTCCGGGGACAGCGCCAGCTCGCCTACCTCGGGCCCCTGCCCGTGGCGCGCATCCGGTTCCGGTTCATCAACCGCGACAACGGCGACGACTACGTCCAGGAGATCGCCTACGACGCCGACCGTGCACGCCGAGCCCGCTGGTGGGTCCAGCAGGTGCGCTCCGCCGATTCCCCGGAGGAGCTGCCGCGCACGTTCCAGGGGCCGGGCATCTCCGCGATCTGCGATCACTGCCCGTTCCGCACCGCGTGCTGGGGGCCGCTCGTCGCCGGGCGCTCGCCGCAGAGCCAGCTCATCCACGACGACGCCGAGCGCGCCGAGGCGCTGGCCGAGTACGCCGAGGTCTCCGAGCAGATCAAGCCGCTCAAGGAGAAGCAGAAGTTCCTGCGCGCCAAGCTCGACGGCTCCGAGCCGGGCGTCTACGGCGACAACGCGTTGAAGTGGAGCGGCGGCAACCCGACCAAGGTCGATGACGTCGAGGCGATGGTCTCGCTGTACCGCCGTGCCGGACTGGAGGTCCCGATGGCGCCGGACGTGACGGCCATGAAGGCGACGCTCAAGGAAGTCGGCGTCCCCGTGCCGACACGCCTCGACCACGACCGGCGAACCGCGGTGAGCATCAACGTCACCGCCAGCAAGAAGTCCTGAGACGCCAGTCGGCGTGGGCGGGACCGCCGTGTCCCGCCCACGCCTCCAGACGGCACGAGCAGGACGCGACACGGAGAGGTGCCGGTGAGCATCCAACTGATGGTTGTGGCCGCCTACCTGCCGAAGGAGGTGATCAACCAGACGCAGAAGGCGGTCCTGATGAAGATCGCGGACTCAGCCGACGACCAGACCCGGCTCGCTCGGCCGGGTCTGGAGCGGATGATGGCCTGGGCCGGCGTCGGGGAGAAGACCGTCGTCACGGTGGTCACGCAGCTCGTCGGCCTCGGCCTGGTCGAGCGGGTCACGGTCGGCCGGGTCGGCCTGCGTGCCGAGTACAGGGTCTTCCCGTACGGCGTGCCGCCCATCCCGTCCACGGAGGAGCTGATCGAGCGTCGGCGTGCGCAGCAGCGTGCTCCGAAGAACCCTCGACTGGCGAGGAAGGCCCCGCGCCGAAAGCCGTCGGCGGCTGCCCGTACACAGCAGGACGTCGCCGCGCGGGAAGAGGCGCGGGCCGCTGCCGAGGCCGCTGTCGAACCAGGGTTGCCCCAGGGGAACCCTGAATCGGGTCAGGGCAGGGTTGCCGTGGGGGAACCCAGTGGGTTGCCGCAGGGAAACCGGGCGGGTTCCCCTGGGGAAACCCCTTCTCTTCCACCTTCTTCCTCTTCTCTTCCTAACCCCCCTACCCCCACGGCTGACGCCGCAGGGGAGCCGGGGGCGGGGCAGAGAGCGCAGCAGCGGACCGGCTGCCCGAAGCACGAGCAGCCGGTGGCGAACTGCCGGGGCTGCGGCACCAACCCGCGTGCCGGGCGCGAGGAGGCACGGCGTGAGGAAGCAGACCGGACCCATCGCGGGCAGCAGGAGTGGCTACGGGAGTTCTTCGCCGAGCAGGAGCGCCGGGTGGCCGGGACAGACCCCGCAGCCGTGGAGGAGGCCCGCCAGCGGGTGCGCGCACTCAGCCGGATGGGGCGCGAGAAGTTCCACAACTCCCGCAGATAGCAGGGGCGTTCGCAAGATCACCAACATTGACGCCCCGGTGTACGCCATTAAGATATAAGCATGAGTTCGGAACTGGCCGAACTCACCGACCTCTTGGAGACCGACTTGACCTCATCAGCACTCGCCCCCGCCCCCGACGCCTATCTCGTCGTCGCGGAAGTGATCCACGGCCCCCACCTTCCTCCGCGACTCGGTGACGGCCTCTACTGCTCCGCCGAGTGCGCCGAGCACGGCGTCCGCGAACTCGTCGCCGAGCTGGCCAAGCAGGAGGGCGGCAGCGGCTTCGTCCTGCCCCACGAGGGCCGCATGATCGGCTGCGCCGTCACGCGCGGCGGCCGCATGTGGTCGGTGCAGATCCTCGCCCGGAGTGAACTGCCCGCCGTCTGAATCCCGCTTCACCTCAGATAGGTGACATTTCTAAACGGCGGGCGCTCATTCTGTGCGCCCGCCGTGCACACCCTCTTGGAGACCAGAATCATGACCACCACCATCGCGGCCCTGCCCGATCACAACCGCCTCAACGACCCTCTGTGGCAGCGGCTGTTCCACAACTACGGCCACGTCATCACGCCGCTGCGCTACGCGGGCTGGGTCACCGACGTGGAGACCTGCGGCGGCGAGTTCACCGTGCGCGCCGACCTGCGGGACGGCACGGAGGTGATCATCGCCTCGGAGCACAGCCTGCCCGTCGACGCGACCGAGGTGACCGGCTGGACCGCCGTCCGCCAAGGCGTGGAGGACCCCAGCACGCACACCGTCCTGTACGACTCCACCCCGAACGGCCCGCAGCGCCACCACGGCACCAGCCTCATCCCGCTCATGGCGCGCATCGACGGTCTCGACGTTCCCGGCCGGGCACCCCGGCTGATCGTGTCAGCCACGCACACGGCTCCGTACGGCGCGAACCACAACCAGACGGCCGGGATCGAGGAACCGGCCACCGCCGTCGCCCGCTTCGCGGAGTGGTCGTGGCGGCTCACCGGCCACGAGGGCTACCGCCGCGTGTGGCAGCGGCCCGAGCGCGAGGGCTACCCGATGGCGCTGTTCGAGAACGCCGGGCACATCGCCACCGTCCGCGTCACCCGCAGCAATGACTGACCGGCCGCGCCGCGCACCGCGCCCCACCGGGGGCGCGGACCGGTGATCTGGCTGCTGACCGTGTGCGCCCTCGGACTGCTGGGGTTCACCGCCCTCGGCATCGAGGACAGCCGCCACCACCGCGCGTTACGCGCCACCGACCAGTCCTGACTCACGGCCGCCCGGCCCGCGCACCGGGCCGGGCGGCCCCTCCCACCTCTTGGAGATCACCACCGTGCCCCGATCCATCCACCTGCTCTGCGGAGCGGGCGGAGACGCCACCGGCCTGTGGGAAGCCGGTTTCGACCCCATCCTCGGCATCAACCACTGGCAGACCTCCGTCGACACCTTCGGGCTCAACCACCCGACCGCAGAGGCGCGTTGCGCCGACATCCAGAACTACCCCATGCGCTGGCTCCCGAGGGCGTTGGTGCTGTGGGCCTCGGTCATCTGTACCGAGATCAGCCCCGCCGGCGGCCGCAAGCGTCCCGACCCGGTGCAGGACGCCCTGTTCGAGGAAGAGGAGCAGTGGCGCGAACTGCCTCCGGAAGCCTTCGAGATGACCCGCGTGACCGCCTGGTGCGTGCTGCGCGCTGCCGAGGCGAAACGGTTCCCCGCCGTCGTCGTGGAGAACGTCCTTGAGTTCGTCACCGACTGGCTGCTGTTCCCCGTGTGGATCGACGGTATGAAGAAGCTCGGCTACCGCGTCCAGATCGTCTCCGTCTCCTCCGCGCACATCGGCTCGGAGACCAACCCGCACGCCCCGCAGTGGCGTGACCGCGTGTACCTGGTCTTCACCCTCACCGGGGTTCGTCGCCCCGATCTCGCGCCGCGTCCGCTGGCGCACTGTTTCGCGTGCGGGCGGGACGTCAAGGCTCGACAGAGCTGGCGAGACCCGCAGGTGAAGGTGGGCAAGTACGGCGTCCAGTACGACTACCGGTGCCCGAACACCCGCTGCGGCCGCGCGCTGGTGGAGCCGTACGTCCGGCCTGCCTCCGACGTGATCATGTGGGACGACATCGGCCAGCGGATCGGGGACCGGGCCAAGCCGCTGGTGCCCAACACCATGAAGAGGATCGCGGCCGGGCTGGAGAAGTTCCCGTACGACCCGTCCGTGGTCACGCTGACGCATGGCAAGGACGGCACTGCCCGCGCCTTCGACCCGCACACCCGGCCGCTACCGACTCGTACGTCCAAGCTCGGTGAAGCCCTGCTGGTGCCGGTCGGCGGCTCGTGGAACGACACCGCGTCCTCGGCCGCCGAGCCGATGCGCACTCGCACCACCCGCGAGAGCGAAGCCCTCGTCACCGTGGACCCGTTCATCGTGGAGTTCCGCAACAACTGCGATGCGGCGTCCATCGACGCGCCGCTGAGCACCATTGCCACGGCCCGCCATCACGGCCTGGTCGTACCCGACGGCGACGTGCGCACCCGGGCCCGCAACACGCTGGTGATCCCGTACCGCAAGGCCGCGCCGAAGACGGCGGGGGAGCCCCTGCACACCCTGGCCACCCGCGACTCGGCCGCCGTCGTACGGAGCGCGCCCGCCATCGAGGACTGCTACTTCCGGATGCTCCAGCCCCGCGAGCAGCTTTCGGCCCAGCGGTTCCCCGGGACGTACGAGGTCGTCGGCTCCAAGGCCGCCCAGACCAAGCAGGCCGGCAACGCCGTCAGCGTCAACGTCGCGCGCTGGATCGGTGAACGCCTCAAGGCCGTCCTCGCCTGAACCCACCCACAGAAGAAGGGACACCCCTGCCATGACACCGGCAGCACACGACCAGTTGGCCATCCTCGCCGGACAGCGCGAGGAACTACATTCCGAGCGCCTGCGTACCGAGAAGGCGTACTGCCTCGCGGTGCTCGACCACATCACCGCGAAGATCCGCGCCGCCTGCCCTGAGGCGGTCTACGTGACATTCGCCTTCTACGGCTCCCGCACCCTCGACCTGCACGGCGTCCTGGGCGCAGAGCCCAGCCCGCTCAGCGCCTGCCCCTGGCTGTGGGACAACCGCGAAGGCGAGGAGGAGCACCCGCTCGACCACATCGCGGACGAGATCGAGTCCGACGTACAGACCGCCCTTGCCCCGCACTGCTCTCCGGCGTGGGCGTCCGTGCACCGCAACACCGCCTCCGACGGCAACTCGTGGTTGCTGGAGCTGCCTCCGGCGGACCGGGCCGCCCGCGTGGCCGAGCTGGTCCGCGAGTACCACCCGGAGGCGACCGCGCTCGTCGTGGACGGTCGCGCGGCCGGTCGGGTCATCGAGGTTTTCCACGGCGTCGACGACGACGGCGGCCCGGCGCGCACACCGCGCCCGCGGTGGTCGGCCGACTGCGACACGGCCATCGCCGGGCTGCTCGCCCAGGTGCTCGCCCTGCCCGCTCTGGCCGACCGGCACCTGATGCCGCTGCCCGGCGACTACGCCCACCCGTTCGGCATCAGCACCAGCGATCAGGTGTACCTGATGCCGCTGCCGCCGACCGCCTGAGCGCCGGGAGGAGGAGCAGATGAGCGGCAACGGGTGGGTCAGTGAGGCCCCCTGCGCCGGGGACTTCCGCTTCACGCCCGAGGAGACGACGGCCGAAGCCCCCACGGAGCCGCTGGTCGCCCTCCTCACCGTCTGCCGGGACTGCCCGTTCCGCGCGCAGTGCATCGACCTGGTTCTGCCGAGCGCGAGCCTGTTCGACGGCATATGCGGCGGACGCCTCTGGCGCGACGGGCAGGTCCTGGCGACCTGCGACGACGCGCAGCCCGCCGAGCTGCGCGAGCGGGGGCGGCGCCCGATCACCCACGGCACCGAAGCCGGGGCCCGCGCCCACAACCGGCGCGGGGAGCGCGCCTGCTCCCTGTGCCGGGAAGCCGGACGGCTCGCCCAGCAGGCCCGCCGGGCCCGCAAGCGCGCCACCGGAACCTGATCACCACCCCTACAACTCCTGCGGAGACAAAGAATGTTCACCATCAAGGCCCGCGACCTGGCGGCCATCCTCGACCGCGTCGCCCCGCACCGCTTCCGGACGGACGACGACACCCACGACCTCGACACCCTGGTCCTCGACTGCACCCCCGGCCACCTGCACGCTGTGGGATGCGGTGAACGGACCCTCGCCGTCGCCCGCACCGCCGTCACGGGCGACGCGTGGACGGCCCCCGTCGGCTACGACGACGCCGCCGCGCTCCGCGCCTGGCTGGAGTCCTCCGACCACATCACCGTCGAGCACATCACCAGCGGCGGCCACCAGAAGCTCCGCTTCAGCGAAGGCGTGGCTGAGATCACCGTGCCCGCCGCCTGCCACTCCAGCCGCCTTCCCTGGCGCGCCCTGCTGCGCCTCGCGCTCGGTGCCCGCAACCACCCCTTGGCCGTCGGCCGCCCGGTGCAGATGACCGCCGACGACCTCGCGCTGTGGGGGAACGCCGGCGCGGGCGGCGAGGCGATCGAGTTCCGCTCCCTGGGCCCGGTGGGCACGGTGGTGACGGCCGGAGACGACTTCCTCGGCCTCCAGGCTCCCCACACCTGGGACGGTCCGACGCCCGGCGCGGGCTGGTCCTCCTCGCTGCGCACCCGCCTGTTCCTGTTCGCCGGGGCCTTCCTCGAGGTGGGGGCGCGGTACGCGGACCACACCGGAACGGCCTGGGTGGTGCCCGCCCGTCCCGCCCCCGGCGAGGAGCTGATGCTCGTCTCCGCCGACTGCGCGGCCGTCGCCGTGCCGATCTCCCAGGTGCTCGTGGGCGGAAACCTGCTGATCCGGCTCCCCGACTGACCAAAGGTAGATGACATTTATGCAACCCGTAGAGCAACCTCATGCTGCGGTGTGCGACCACGACGAGGACCTCGGGTTCGGGCTCAGCCCCCTGCCCGCCGCGTGGCGCGTCCGCTCCTCAACTCCTGCGGCACAGCGAGAGATCCGAGAGGAATGCCCAGTGAACAAGGCCCAGCTCATCAATGCCGTCACGGACAGGATCGGCAGCCGAGCGGAGGCGACGGTCGCCGTGGAAAGCGTGCTCGACGCCGTGGTGCGCTCCGTAGCCCGCGGTGAAGCCGTCTCCGTCACCGGTTTCGGGACGCTCCTGCCCAAGGCCCTGCCCGGCCGCACCGCCCGCAACCCGCGTACCGGGAGCGAGATGACTGTGGCTCCGACCCGCGTCGTGAGGTTCCGGCCCGGCACTCGGTTCCAGGACCTCGTGGCGGGCCGCCGACAGATGCCCGAATCCGGCAACTGCATTCAGAAGGACCCGAAGACGCCCGCCTCCAGCACCGCCCGCCCGTAACGCCCGCACACCAGGGGCCGCCCGGCGCACGCTGGGCGGCCCCGCCCAAGGAGCACGACAGATGAACGACCTTTCTGTGGGCGTCGAGATCGACGCCACCGCGAAATGGCTGGAAGCCCGCGGCATAACCGGCGCGGCGAACCTGCTGCGGCGCGTCGCCCGGCAGCGGGACCAAGCCGTGCAGCGGCTCGGCCTGCGTCCGGGCACATCCGCACCGGAGGCGAACGGTCCCGAGCACGCGGCCGTGCGCGACCTGGACGCCGCCGCCGAAGCGGCGACGCTGCGCACGGACATCGCCCGCCTCCAGTCCCTGGCGGAGCGTGCCGGATGGGTGGCGGACCCGACCGCGAAGCGCATGTTGCGCTGGCGCGACGGCTGGTGGGAGCTGGGGCACCGCCGCCGCAATCCGAGGGACGGTTACCACGACACCGGCTGGTACCTGTGGGGGCCGGTCGGCAGTTACGACGGCGAGTGGATCGACCGCCACAAGGGGACGGCCGTCGAGGAGGCCGAGCGGCTGATCACCCGGCACCGCGCCGCGAATCGCGGGGACGCCGAGTGAACGCCCAGATCGAACTGCTTAGCGCCCGCTCCGTGCTCGGTGCCGAACCCCTTCCCGACCTCGCGTCCGCCGACCGCCTGATCTTCAGCAACAGCGGCGGCAAGGACAGCATCGTCGCGATGGACGAGGGGGTGCGCCGGGCCGACGAGGCCGGGGTCCGCGACCGCATCGTCGTTCTGCACATCGACCTCGGCCGCACTCCGCGCGGGCACAGCGTGGAGTGGCCGGGCACCGTGGACCTGGCGCGCCGCCAAGCGGCCCACTACGGGCTGCCGTTCGAGGTCCGCCGCATGACGAAGTGGCCGTCGCTGGTCCACCGCATCCGGGCCCGCGGGCAGTTCCCGCACCTCATGACCCGGTTCTGCACGTCGGAGAAGCGAGGGGTGGCCCGCCGGTTCATGACCGAGCAGGTGAAGGACCTCGGCCCCCTGGGCCGCCCGGCGCGGATCGTGCACGTCATGGGCTTCCGTGGACAGGAGTCCCGCGCTCGCGCCCGGCGGCCCGCCGTTGAGGTCGACCGCCGGGCCAGCAACGGTCGGCGCACGGTGACCCAGTGGTACCCGGTGCTGCGCTGGAGCGAAGCCGAGGTGTGGCAGCGCATCCGGGAGAACGGGCTGCCGTACCACTGGGCGTACGACGCCGGCATGTCGCGGCTCTCGTGCAGCCTGTGCGTCCTGGCCTCCGTCCCCGACCTGGAGTGCGCGGCCCGGCTCCGGCCCGAGCTGGCCCGTGAGTACGCCGATCTGGAGAAGGAGATGGGCGTTCCGTTCCGCCGGGAGCTGTCGATGGCGGAGGTCATCCGGCGCGCGGGAGGCTCCGCGTGACCGCCGAACTCCAGAGCGCCCCGGTGACCCTTCCCAGTGTCCAGGAGAAGGGGGAGTGGCAGCCGCGCGTCGTCGGCCTCGACCTGTCGCTCACCTCGACCGGCGTCGCCGGTACGAACTGGGCGTACGCCTACCGGCCCGGACGCCGCCGCAGCCACGAGCGGCTGGACTGGCTGGTGGCGGCCATCGCGCTCAGCGTGAAGGACGGCGCGGACCTGGTGGTGGTCGAGGGCGCCGCGTACGCGCAGGGCGGGCAGGCTGGGCACCACGAGCTGGCCGGGCTGTGGTGGCTGGTCACCCAGTACCTGTGGCGCAACCGCATCCCGTACGCCGTCGTCACGCCGCACGGCCGCACGATCTACGCGACCGGCCGGGCGAACCCCGCGCAGGAGTGGCCGCGCAAGGACCGCTCTCGCGTCGCGAAGGGCATGGTGCGCTCGGTGGCGGTCGAGCGGTACGGCGTCGAGTGCGAAGGGCCGGGCCGGTACGACCAGGCCGACGCGACGATCCTCGCGGCGATGGGCCTGGACTGGCTGGGCTACCCGACCGTGCCGGTGCCCGACTCGCACCGCCGCGCGTTGGAGGCCGTCCGCTGGCCGGATCTCATTCCCCCGGCTGCGAATTAAAGGGAATTGAATTGCGGGAAATCAATTCGCATTCCGTCGGCCATACCTTGCTTCTGGGGTATTTGCCATTAAGATATAAGTAAGGAATTCGGGAAATGCCCGAACCCAGAAGGGAGTTGGAGTGAAGCCCCACCAGCACCACGGATGCGGCTGCGAGTGCAACAACGGCGGCTTCTGCGGAGGCTGCGGCCACGCCGGATGCGGCGGCCGACGCTAACCACCACCCCGAACACACCCCGCGCCCCCGGCCAACCGCCGGGGGCGCACCCATACGCGAAAGCGTCCTCTTGGAGACCCAGATGAACACCTACTCCACCGGAGTCCTCGAACTCGCCAAACAGATCGGACTCGAACCCGAACACGTCGCGGAGGGCCTGCGCCTGGCGTGCCGCTCCTTCAACCACATCCAGGCCAACACCGGCATGACCATCGAGCAGTTCCGCCGCGTCTTCACCCACAACCGGCACTCCATCGCCATCGTCGCCAACATCGCGATGCGCCGAGCCGGCCGCCGCGACGACGCCCTGCTCCTCATGGACATCTACAAGGCCAGCGTCGGCATCGCCCCGTACCTGCCGCCCATCCACACCGGGATCGGCACGCTGCCCGAGTACCACGACCACCCGCAGGTCCGGGACGCCATCCGCATCCTGACCGCCGCCGGGCTCCCGCCCATCCACACCGACGGTGTCCACGAACTCCACCCCGGCTTCCAGGTCCTGCCGGACACCACCGGCCACCTGCCCGGCTTCCTGTTCATCGCGCCCGACCCCGGAGCCAAGGGCCGGACCGGATTCGCGGGCGGCGACCTCGGCTACCTCGCCGTCATGCGCTGGGCCGGGTGGGGCGTCATCACCGAACGCCTCCCCGGCGGCCTGTACGCCGTCTGCCACCCCAGCCACCGCGACAACCCGTTCCCCGCCGCCCCCACCTCCTGACCCCGCCCGTGCCCGGCCGCTCGCGCGGCCGGGCACGGCCCCACCTGAAAGGCGCCACCCTCATGAAGCTCCCCGTAGACGACGTCACGCTCGCGTCCTGGTCCACGCTCCTCGGCCTCACCGACAAGCAGACCGCCGCGACCCTCGAAGACATCGAGAAGACCCTCCGCCAGGGGTACGAGTACCGCCCCGACGAGCTGCGCGACGCCACCTTCGACCAGCTCATAAGCGACATGGACAAGGACGAGGCCGCCCTGATGTTCCTCATCAGCGGACTGCGCCAGGCCGGATACCCCAACGCGGCCTACGACATCGAGGTACGCGGCATCTTCGCCACGCTCAGCTCCCTCCAGCACACCGGCTGACCTTCCCCTCACACCCGCTCACCGCCCCGGCCGCGCACCGCGCACCGGGGCGGTCCCATGCGCGCCCGCAGAAAGGATTCCGCCGTCGTGAGCGACGACTTCCTGCCCCGTGCCGCGGCCCCGACCGCCGCACGGCCCGCCCCCTCGTGGGCGAAGAAGCCCCCGCCCAAGTCCAAGGCCCGCACCACCGGCAAGATCACAGCCCGCCGCTACGCCGCCCCGCGCGACCCGCACGAGCACGCCCGGAAGATCGCCGAGAACGTCCTCGACGCCTGGTATCAGTCCTTCGGCGGCAGCAGCATCGACGTCCCCCTGGGCACCGTCGCCGGGCTCTCCCTGCTGCGCAACCTCCCCGGACTCGCGGACTGGGTGCTCAACCTCGCGCCCGAAGACCTCCCGCAGCTCCTCAAGGAGATCTACCTCGGCCACTGGATCAACCGACCCGACCTCATCAACCGCGCGATACGCCTGCACGACTGGGCCTGGAACCCCGAGCCCGACAAGCAGCAGCTCCGCGCCGTCCACGCCGTCACCCGCGCCGCCATCAACACCGGCCTGATGGACCTCACCGGCCACGACGACGTCTGGCGACGCTCCGAAGCCGACGTCCTCAGCCCCCTGCTCACCGGCCTCCGGCACAAGAGCGACAAGAAGTGGCGCGGCGAGTACCACACGCCGGCGTGCATCACCGACCTGATGGCCAACATCACCGTCGACAAGGACTTCGCGAAGCCGGGCATGTCCTTCCGCGAACCCGCCATCGGCTCGGGCACGATGTTCCGCTCCGTCGCCGTCCGACTGCGCGACCTCGGCCTCGACCCGCACGACTTCCACTGGTACGGCAACGACATCGACGCGCTGTCGGCCGGATGCGCCGCCGTGAACGCGATCATCTGGGACCTCGGTCCGCGCTGCCTCATCGGCTGCGCCGACTCGCTCGCGCCGGAAGACGACTACGCCAAGACCCGCGCCGAAGCCCTCGAAGCCTTCGAGGAGCGCGACCGGCACCTAGAAGCCGCCCACTCGCTCGCCGCGGTCCGCCGCGCCTTCGACCTGGTCGACGAGCTGATGCCCAGCAAAGAGCCCGTCGCGTGACCGGCACCTTCGACCGCCCCGGCACCACGCCCGTCGTACGCCGCCGACGCCCGGCCTTCGCCGCGCCCCGCGACGAGATCGACGTACCGCCCCTCGACCAGATCGCCCCGCCCCTCGACCCGCCCTGGCGCAAGGAGGACACCGACACCCCCGACCGCAAAGCCCTCTACCTCCACCCCGACGGTCACAGCGTCGGCCTGCGCATCCAGTCCCGCGGCTTCGCCATCCAGACCTGGATCACCGCAGGCCCCGACCTGCCCCCGCTCCCCGACACCGCGACCGCCGCCGAACAGGCCGAGGCACAGGCCGCCCGCGACGCCCGGCTCCAGCCCGGCCGCACCTGGCACGCCGTCCTCAACACGCGGACCAGCAAGGCCCTGGCCACTGACCTCGGCGCACTCGTCCGAGACCGCCTACTCCCTGCCCTGACCAACAAGCCGCGCGGCATCCCCGCCCCGCCCCCACCCGCCCGCATCGGCCAGTCCGACCCCACCCCGACCACAGAAGGAACCCAGAAGTGAGCCCCGACAACACCGTGCAGGTCACCAGCCTGCCCAACCTCGCCGAGATCCTGCCGTACCTCCTCGGCCACTACCCCGACGACAGCATCGCCTTCCACGCCCCCGGCGAGAACTTCACCGACGGCCCGAGCATGACGTGCCCCCTGCCCGACGACCCCGCCGAGTGGAAGGACACCGCCGAACTCGCCGCCCGCCAGTTCGTGGCGTACGCCCACGACCGTGGACACAACCCCGACCAAGGCGTCATCGTCTACCTCTGCCGCGACCCGCGCCCCAACGAGACCCCGTGGGACACCGCCGCGCTCCTCGCACCGGTCACCGACTGGATCACGAGCACCCTCCTGAACGAGCGCGCCTGCGTCCTCCAGACCATCGGCCTGGTCGCGAACCGCTGGTGGGCCTACGAGTGCACCACCGACGGATGCTGCGAGGGCGAACCGCTCCCATCTGCCGACGACCCCACCAGCGTCGCAGCACAGATGGCCCGCCTCGGCCGCACCCCCGGCCCTCGCACCCGCGACATCGTCAAGGAGTTCCGGGCGGCGGCCCCCGCTGACGTCGACTTCCTCAAGGCCCTGGACACGGCCGTCGACCAGTTCAACACCCGGTGCGCGACCAGCGCCGGACGCGACTCCACACTCACCTCGACCTGCGCCCAGATCGAGGCGGCCGTCAGCCAATTCCGGGCCGGAGCGACCACCCTCAACCGCAACTTGGCCACACAGCTCATCGTCGGTCTGCACGACGACGGCGCCGTGGATGCCGGCATAGCGCACACGGACGACGACGACCTTCCCCACGCCCGAAACCTGTGGGCCTACCTCGCCCGACACTGCGCCGAGCCATTCACACAGGAGGCCGTCCCCGCACTGACGCTGTACGCCTTCGTCGCCTGGCGGCAAGGCGACCTCATCGCCGCCCGGCTCGCCCTCCGCGACGCGCTCACCACCGACCCCGAATACGAACTGGCCGTCGGCGTACTCCACGGCACCATCGACGGCGAGGACCCCCGCGACTTCCGTACCGCCGTCCGAGAGACCTACGACCACCGCATGGCACACGTCCAGCACGCAGTCCAGGTCGCCAGCGAGTACAGCCCCGTCACCGACAGCACGGCGCACCGCCACCGCGAAGCCCTCGACACCGCCACCGAGTACCACGCCGCGCAGTCCAGCACCTACCGCGGACAACTCCTCGCCCGCTACGGGACGATCGACGTCATCGGCGGAGCCCTGGCCGACTTCCGCAACGGCCCCCCGCAGCTCATGGACGAGATCGCCGCCCGCATCATCCTCGGCCTCCAGGACCCCAGAGCCCGAGACGCCGCCCTGTCCACCGGCGACGAGAACGACCTCCCCGTCGAACGGCAACTGTGGGGCTACCTCGCCCGACGCTGCGTACCCCCGCACACCGACAAGGCCCCGCCGCTCCTCGCCCTCCTCGGCTGGGTCGCCTGGCGGCAGAACGACACCGTCACCGCCAGCCACGCCTTCTCGGACGCCCTCGACATCGACCCCCACTACAGGCTCGCCAAGCACATGCTCGAAGGCATCCGCTCCGAATACGACCAGGACGAGTTCCTGGCGATCTTCCGCGCAGCCGACCAGCGATTCGCCGCAGGCCGCGCCGACCTCGACAACCTCTGACCCCACGGCGGCCCCGGCGCTTCGCCGGGGCCGCCCCCACCCGGAGACCTCATGCCCACCCCTTCCGACGAACCGCGCGGCGCAGTCGCCCGCCACACCGCATACCTGCCCCACTTCTGGGACAAGGCCACGAACTCCCGGCCGATCTGGCGCATCGACTGGGGCCAGCCCGGCTTCAGCCAGCGCACGCCACCCGAGCCCACCTCCGACCACCGGCCCACCGTCCTCGCCCGCTCCTGGGAACGGCCGGCCCCCGACGGAACCGGCGAGACCTGGCCCTACCTCCACCGCGGGGCGTGCCTCGGCTGCACCTGGGAGGGCCCCGACCGTCGCCGTACGGACGAGGCCGTCGAGGACGCCCACGACCACACCCACCCCGGCTGGCGCGACCTCCCGGCCGTACCCGAGCACCAAGGACGCCGCTGGCTCACGCACGTCCAGCGCCTCTACCCGGACGGGTGGTTCGACCGAGGCGGACCCGTTCGTACAGTCCGGACCGGGATCGAAAAGCGGCACCGGCCCGGAGCAGCACCGGGCGGCGGCTACGACCTCGCCGTCCAGCCGCCCAGGAGGAACGACACGGTCACGGCGATCCCAGATGTGCTGCCCCTCGACTTCAGCAGCGCGGAGGCAGCCTGAACGGGGTACTGCGCGCTACGCTGGAGAACGGCGGCTGACCTGCGAAAAGCCGCTCCGCTCCACCCCCGGGCACAGGGGGCGGAAGCCCGCTTCGCCGGTAAGGCACTCCGCTGCGTGTGAGTTCAGATCCTCGCCCGCCCGTACTGCGCAACCTGCGGCGATGCCGCCGGACTCTCAGATCACCAGGCACCCGGACAGTTCTCGGAGGGCCCCCAGGGGACACTCAGGGGACGGAAGGACCCGGAAGGATCAGGAAGGCCGGCTCACGGCTAGAATGGTTGCAGGTCGCTGACCTGCGAAAACAGGAAGATCGCGGCAAGGTGCCGGGGGGATCGGAAGATCCGCAAAGGACTCATAATCCGTCGGCCGTGGGTTCGAGTCCCACCCGCCCCACTGCCGATGTCCGGCAGAAACGTTATGACCTGCGTATACGTAGGCACGAGGGCCCTCACGGATGCCGTGGGGGCCCTCACCATAGCCCCGTTGCAAGATCAAGTGGCCGCGCCGCGGCCCGGCGGGTCGTGCCGGGGGAGTCCGGTCGGGCCCGGTCCGTTGTCCGCCGATGCGTCAGCGCGTCGGTGCGTCAGTGTCCGTACGAGTGGCGCCGATTGCGGGCGGCCCCGTGGTGGCCGTACCGCACGGTGGTGGCCTTGCCCGAGACGCGGCGCGTGTTTCACCCCTGACCGTCCCGCCCGGGTGTGCCGGAGAGTCACTTATGACAACGCTCCGGAGGATTATGGTATTTCGGCACTTTTAGTTCTTGATTACGGCTTCTACGACTTGTTGGTCCCAGTGGTCGGACGTAGTGTCGAAAGTGCCGCAGCAAGAGCAAGGAGCGGCACAGTGAACTCCTCCAAAGGAGACGAAGATGAAGGTTCGTAGCATCTTCGATTACAGGGGCGGCGGCGGTCGCGGCGGTCGTGGTGGCCGTGGCGGATTCGGCGGCCGTGGACGCGGTGGTCGTGGATACGGTGGCCGTGGATACGGCGGTCGTGGACGCGGCTTCGGTGACTACTTCGACGACTACGGCTACGGCCGAGGTGGTCGCTGGGGTTGCTGACACCCGTCACCCCGACCCCCTGACCCCAACCCGAGGCAGGCTCGCGCACTCCGCGCGGGTCCGCCTCGCTTTTTTGGGGCCCTTTCCATGGCCAGATCCCTTCCGAGCACCTCGGTGATGTGATGTCCATGCGCTTTCACAGCTTGCTCAAGCGTTCCGACCCCATCGAAGAGCCGCCCGACGACCCGGTATCGGATGTTCCGATCCGTACCGACCCCGTCAGCATCCTGATGTCCTTCCGGCGCTTCTGGCCGTTGACCAAGGGCGACCGGCGCTGGCTCGTCCTCATCTTCCTCTGCGCGGTCCTCGCCGCCCTCGCCGAGACCGTCACTGTCCTGCTCTTCGCCGAACTCACCGACAAGGCGCTGCAGAGCGGCGATGTCAGTGCCTTCTGGAAGCCCGCCTTCCAGTGGCTCGCCGTGGCGGTCGTCGGTGCCGTGGTGGGGTACCTGGGCAGTTCGCTCGCCGTCTGGACCGCGGAACGTTTCGTGCTGCGACTGCGGGCGAGGGTGTTCGGTCACCTCCAGGTGCTCCCGCCGCACTTCTACCAGCGCAATCGCCGCGGTGACCTGGTGGAGCGGCTCACCGGAGACGTGGAGGCCATCGAGGCACTCGTGGTCTCCGGCATCGTCGGAGCGGCGTCCGCGCTGTTCGGCACCCTCTTCTACGCCGCGGCCGCCATCTGGCTGCGCTGGGACCTGGCTCTCGCCACCTTCGTCATGGTGCCGATCCTCGTGATCGCGACCCGCGGTTTCGCCGGGCCGCTGCGCGCCGTGTCCCGGCGCGGCCGCGCCGCGGACGGCGCCATCACGGCGGTGGTCGAGGAGACGCTGGTAAACGTCGTCCTGACGCAGGCGTACAACAGGCGGAAGGACGAGGAGGACCGGCTCCTCGGCAAGGCACGGGTCCGGTTGCGGACCGCGGTGAGGGCCGTGCGCCTCACCGAGTTCTACGAGCAGTTCATCGAGGTCCTCGAAACGGTGTGCGTGCTGACGATCATCGGCCTGGGCGCCTGGGAGATCTCGGCCGGCCGGATGACCCTCGGACAGCTCCTGGCCTTCGCCGCCTTCATCGGCTACCTGTACCCGCCGATCCGCTCGCTGGGCCAGCTCGGACTGACGGCCACCGCCGCGACCGCGGGCGCCGAACGACTGCTGGAGATCCTCGACACCGAGCCCGCCGTCACCGACCCGGCCGGTTCCGTGCCCGAGCCGCCGCGGAAGCGGGCGCTCGGCGAGGTGGAGGCGCGCCAGGTGTTCTTCCACTACCCCGGCAACAGCGAGATGGTGCTCAGGGACCTCTCGTTCACCGCGAGTCCCGGCGAACTGCTGGTCATCACCGGCCCCAGCGGTGCGGGCAAGTCGACCCTGGCGTCGCTGCTGCTGAGGTTCTACGACCCGGACACCGGCAGCGTACTGCTGGACGGCGAGTCCGTGGACCGGCTGCCGCTGACCTACCTCCGCCAGAACGTCACGCTGCTGCCGCAGGACACGCTGGTCCTGCACGACACCATCGAGAAGAACATCGGCTGCGGAAAACCCGACGCGAGCCACGACGACGTCGTGCGGGCCGCGCGGGCGGCCGACGCCGAGGCGTTCATCGAGGCGCTTCCGGAGGGATATGACACCGTCATTGCCACCGGCACTTCCCGGCTCTCCGGCGGCCAGTTGCAGCGGATCGCCATCGCCCGCGCCATGCTGCGCGACGCACCCGTCCTCATCCTCGACGAGCCCACCACCGGGCTGGACCGGCTGGCCGCGGAGCGCATCCTCGAACCGCTGCGACGGCTGGCCGAGGGCCGTACCACCATCGTGATCAGCCACGACCTGGCCCTGGCCGCGGACGCCGACCGCATCCTCGTCCTGGACGAGGGGCGGCTGGTGGAGTCCGGCACGCACACCCAACTCCTCGGCAGGAGCGGCCTGTACGCCACGCTGTTCGAACACGGTGGCGCCCGACCGCACAACGGAACCGTGTACAAGGCCGCCCGGCCGCCGGGGAGCCACTGGAGGTAGCCGGCCGGCGGCACGGCGCGCGAACGGCGGGTTCCGACCCGGTCGTTACCATCCGCTGTGACCGAAACAGCGGAAGAACCCGCCCCTCGCACCCGCATATTCGCCGATCTGACGCCCCTGCGGAGCTCCCCCGACTACCGGCGGCTCTGGTTCGGGAACACGGTCTCCTGGATCGGGCAGGGGATGACCTCGCTCGCCGTGTCGCTCCAGGTCTACGACATCACCCGGTCCGCCTTCTCGGTCGGGCTCATCGGCTTCTGCTCGTTCCTGCCGATGGTGGTCTTCGGGCTCTTCGGCGGGGCCGTCGCCGACACCGTCGACCGGCGCAAGCTGGGCCTGGCCAGCTCCGCGGGGTCGTTCGTGCTCTCCGTCGCGCTGGTCGCCCTCACCGTCGCCGGGGTGGAGCAGGTGGGGCTGCTGTACGCGGTCGTCGCGCTCCAGGCGGCCTGCTTCGCGGTCAACGCACCGGCCCGCAGCTCGATGATCGCCCGGCTGCTGCCGGCCGAGCAGCTGCCCGCCGCCAACGCGCTCAACTCCATGACCAGCACCACCGGAACGCTGGTCGGGCCGATGCTCGGCGGGCTCGTCGTCGGCTGGTGGGGCTACCGGGCCGCGTACACCGTAGACGCCGTCACCTTCACCGCCGCGCTCTACGCGATGTGGCGGCTGCCCGCCATGCTGCCGCAGCGGGAGGAGGGCGTGCGGGACAAGCGCGCCTCCGTCATGGACGGGCTGCGCTTCCTGGGCACCAGGCCCAATCTCCGGATGACCTTCTTCACCGACCTGTGCGCCATGCTGCTGGCCAACCCCCGGGCGCTGTTCCCCGTCGTCGCCGTCCTCTGGTACGGCGGGGACGCGAGGACCACCGGACTGCTGGTCGCCGCCCCGGCGTTCGGGGCGCTGCTCGGCGGGGTGTTCTCCGGCTGGCTGGGGCGCGTCCGGCGGCACGGGCTCGCCGTGCTGCTCGCCGTCGGCTGCTGGGGCACCGCCATCGCGGTCTTCGGCCTGACCCGGCAGCTCTGGCTTGGACTGCTCTTCCTGGCCCTCGCCGGGTGCGCGGACACCACCTCGATGGTCTTCCGCAACACCATGCTCCAGGCGGCCGTGCCGGACGAGATGCGCGGGCGGCTCCAGGGCGTGTTCATCGTCGTCGTGGCTGGCGGGCCGAGGCTCGGCGACTTCCTGGCCGGATCGGTCGCCGACCTGACCTCGCCCGGCCTGGCGGTGACCGGCGGCGGGATCGCCTGTGTCGTCGCCGTGGCCCTGCTGGCGCTGCGCTGGCGCGGGTTCGCCCGGTACGACGCGCGGGACCCGCAGCCGTGACGGACCCGCCCGCGTCTCACCCCGGGGCATGGCCCCGGCCCCGCCTCACGTCCGCCGCGGCCCCACCACCGAGCGGGCGAAGCCCAGTTCCACCAGGTCCTGCGGGCGCAGCCGCAGCTGGCCGGCCGTGGCACGCACCTCGTCCGGGGCGCGCTTCAGGATCGCCGCCGCCGCTTCGGGCGCGATCACCGAGAAGTAGCTGTCCCGGGTGACATGGGTGTTCCCCGGCGCCGCGAGCGCCAGCGCGCCGCCCGAACCACCCTCGCCGATCACCAGGGTGGTGACGGGGACCCGGACCTCCGCCATCGCCGCGAAGGCGTCGGCGATGGCGGCACCGGCGCCCGCCCGTTCCGCCTCCGCGTCGTTCGCCGCACCCGGGGTGTCGATCAGGGTGAGCACGGGAACGCCGATCCGGTCGGCCAGCCGGATCACCCGCACCGCCGCACGGTAACCGGCCGGGCGGGTCGCGGTGCCGCACTGCGCCACATACGCGATCGACCGGTCGCCGCGCCGTCCGAAGCCGCAGAGCAGCCCCGGGTCCGTACCCCCGCAGCGGTCGCCGACGAGCGGGAGCCGGTGGTCGAAATAGGCGTCCAGATACGCCTGGGCGCGCGGCCGGGCGGGCGAGCGGGCCTGCCGGACCGCGTCCCAGCCGCTCGCCGGGAGACCGGTGGCGGACAGGGCGTCCGGCACGGGCGCGGGAAGCGCCGGGGAGCCCTGGGCGTGCAGCGCCCGCAGCCAGCGCGCCGCCGTCTCCGGGAGCTCCCCGGGCGGGACGACGGCGTCGATCTGCCCCGCGGCGAGCTGGCCCTCGGCGGTGTACGCGTGAGGGTCCGCGTCCGGGGGCCGTACCCGGGAACCGGCGAAACCGACCTGGGCACCCGGCAGCGCCAGGATCACATCGGCGCCCGCGCCCAGCGTGGCCCAGCCGCCGCCCGTCGTCGGGTCGCGCAGGACCGCGAGCTGCGCGGGGCCCGCCGCCCGCAGCCGGGCCGAGGCGCGGGCCACCCGCTGGAGCTGGGTCAGGGCGACCATGCCCTCCTGCATCCGGCTGCCACCCGTCGCGATCAGCGAGACCAGCGGCAGGGCCCGGGTCCGGGCGGTGTCGTACGCGGCCTCCAGCCGGTCCCCGGTGCGCTGCCCCAGCGAGCCGCCCAGGAAGCCGAACTCGAACGAGACCAGCACACAGCGCCGGCCGCCGACGGAGGCGATCCCGTGGACGACGGACTCCTCCTCGCCGGTACGGGCGGTGGCGCGGGCCCGGGAGTCCGCGTACCCGGCCCAGGAGAGGGGGCCGTCGTCGGCGCCGTCACGGCCGGGCGCGGCGTCCCCGAGCTCCTCGAACTCGGTGGTGACGGCCGCGATCGCCGCTCTCGCACTCAGCCGCTCAGGCATGGAGCGACCGCTTCATGATCTTGCCGAGGTCGTTGCGGGGCAGCGCCTCCAGGTAACGGACCGTGCGCGGGCGCTTGTGCGGGGAGAGCTGGGCGGCCACATGGTCCGCCAGCTCGTCCCCGGACGGCGGCGCGGCCGGGTCGGCCGGCACCACCCAGGCGACGATCCGCTCGCCCAGATCCGGATCCGGCTCCCCGGTGACGGCGGCCTCACGGACGCCGGGGTGGTCCAGCAGCGCGTTCTCGATCTCCCCTGCGCCGATCTTGTATCCGCCGCTCTTGATCAGGTCGGTGGCCTTGCGCCCGACGATCCGCACATAGCCGTCGGCGTCCCGGGTGGCCATGTCCCCGGTGCGGAACCAGCCGTCGTCGGTGAACGCGGCGGCCGTGGCGTCGGGACGGTTCAGATAGCCGGTGAAGAGGTTCGGGCCGCGCACCTGGATCTCGCCGATGGCGTCGGGGCCGGTGCCGTCGTCCGCGAGGACGGTGCCGTCCTCCTCGACCAGGCGGAGCTCCACGTCGCGCAGGGGCGCGCCGACCGTTCCGGGGCGGGGTTCGCCGTCGGCCCGGACGCCCGTGTTCATCAGGGTCTCCGTCATGCCGTACCGCTCGATGACCCGGCGGCCGGTGGCCCGCGCGATCCGCTCATGGTCGTGCACCGGCAGCGCCGCCGACCCGGACACCAGCAACCGGGCCCCGGCCAGTGCCTTCGCCAGCTCTCCGGCCCCCGGACCGGAGAGGGCCTCGGCCAGCCGGTGGTACATCGTCGGTACGCCGAAGAGCATGGTGCCGCCGGACGACAGCTCCCGGGCCACCCCGTCGGTGGAGAACCTGCCCAGGTGCCGCACCGAGCCGCCCCGGCGCAGCGGCCCGAGCACACCCAGGATCAGTCCGTGCACATGGAAGAGCGGCAGCGCGTGGACGAGCACGTCGTCGCCGGTCCACTGCCAGGCGTCCTCCAGCGCGTCGAGCGAGGCGGCGATGGCCCGGCGCGGCAGGACCGCGCCCTTGGGCGGTCCTGTGGTGCCGGAGGTGTAGACGATCAGCGCGGGGGACTCGGGGGAGGGCTCGGGCAGCGTGGGGCGGGCGCCCTCACCAGCCGTGTCGACGTCGATACGCTCCAGCGCCTCCAGCACCGGCGGGAGCGCGTCGCCCGCCCCGGCCAGCACCACGGTCGGCTCGCTGTCGGCCACGATGTGGGCGAGTTCACGCGTTCCCGTCCTCGGGTTGAGCGGAACGGCCGGTACCCCGGCACGCAGCGCGGCCACGACGGCGACCACCGTCGCGGGCGTGGGAGTGGCCCAGACGGCGACCCGCCCGGCCCCGGCGATCCGCGCGGCGAGCGCGGTGGAGGCGGTGGCCAGCCGCTCGTAGGTCATGGTGTCGTCGCCGAACCGGGTGGCTTCCCGGGTCGAACCGTCATCCGGCGCACACAGAAGAGGAGTCACCCACCGCACCCTAAGGGCTGTCCCGGGCGCCGGACCCTACTCCCGCCGGAGTCCCCGCATGCGGCCGTACGCGTAGACGCACCCCGCCAGCGCCAGGTCCGACAGCAGCATGAAGCCGATCGAGTACGACCCCTTCGCGCTGTAGATCGCCCCCATCACCAGCGGCGGCACGAAGCCGCCCAGCCCGCCCATCGCGCCGACGATCCCGGTCACGCTGCCCACCTTCGCCTGCGGCGTCACCTGCGAGACCAGGGCGAAGACGCTGCCGCTCGCGGTGCCCAGACCCGCCGCCATGCAGAGCAGCGCGATCGTGCCGCCCGGGGCCAGCGGCGGGTCGAAGGCCTGGATGATCGCCATCAGCGCGGCGAGGCCCAGCGCCGCCGCCGTGACCACGGCCGGGTGGACGCGGTCCGAGAGCCAGCCGCCGATCGGCCGGAAAATGACCGTGACCAGGGCGAACCCGGCGGCTTTCGTACCGGCGTCGGTGGGTGACAGGTCGTACCAGGTCTTCAGATACGTGGGGAGGTAGACGCCGAACGCGACGATTCCGCCGAAGCCGATCGCGTACAGCGCGGACAGCTCCCAGGTGACCCGCAGCCGCCCGGCGGCGGACAGCCGGTGGGCCGGCGAGTCGGTGGGCACCGGGCGGCCCGGACGGTCGGTGATCAGTACGGCGGCCAGCGCCGCGTACACCACGAGCGCCGCCGCGACCACCAGGTAGGGCAGGTTGTCGCCGTGCCCGGCGATCCTCGGGGTGAAGTACCCGGACAGGGCGACCCCGCCCATGCCCATGCCGAACACCCCGAGCGCGAGGCCCCGCTCGGCGGGCGGGAACCACGAGTTGACCAGCGGGATGCCGATCGCGAACGTGGTGCCGCCCAGGCCCAGGAAGAAGCCCACCGCGAGCATCGCCCCGTAGGAGTCCCGCGCCGGGATCAGCAGCAGCACGGGCACGATGGTGAGCGCCGAGACCAGCGGGAACATCAGCCGTGCGCCGTACTTGTCGGTGAGCGCGCCCGCCGGGATCCGGCCCAGCGAACCGACCAGCACCGGCACCGCCACCAGCAGCGACTGTTCGAACGAGCTCAGCCCCAGCCGCTCCTTGTACTCCCCGGACAGCGGCGCGATCAGATTCCAGGCCCAGAAGGTGAGACCGAAGCCGATCGTGGCCATCACGAGATTGCGATAGGCGGCCGAGGACGGCGCGTCGACCGTGGCGGGGGGCTGCTTGACGGCGGTATCCACGCCTTCAGTCAAGGGCGGGCGCAGGCCGCAGGCCTGCCGGAATGCGCCAAGCGGGTCACCCCGGGCCGGGGGCCCGGGAACGGGGGAGGGGTACGGCCGGACGCGGTGTGCCCAGTCACGAACCGGACAAAGCTGCGACAATCGCAGTATGGACCGTCTGGACAGAGAAATCCTCGGCATCCTCCAGGAGGATGCCCGGATCTCGTACCGCGATCTGGGCGTACGGGTCGGGCTCAGCGCCAACGCGGCGGCCGACCGGGTGCGCCGGCTGCGCCGGGACGGGGTCATCCGCGGCTTCACCGTGATCATCGACCCGGCCGCCGACACCCGTACCGGGCTCGTCGTCTTCATCGATGTGACGCTGCGGATCGATACGACGAACGAGGTGTTCGAACGGGCGGTGCTCGCCCTGCCCGGCATCACCGAAGTGGTTCATGTGACCGGCGGCCACGACTATCTCGTACGGGCCACCGTCGCCGACACCGTGGCCCTGGACGGGCTGCTGCGCAGGCTCAAGCGGGAGGCAGGGGTCGCCCACTCCAACACCAGGGTCGCGCTCAGAGCGGCGCCCGCCAGATGACGGGCGACGGGCGCGAGCCGTCCTCCTCGCGCCCGTCGTCGGCGACCGTCAGCCGGACCGCGGCCCGCCCGTCCGGCAGCTCGGCCGTCGCGTCCACTTCCACATCGATCGCCGACACGCCTGCCCGCCGGTGCGCGGCCGCGAGGGCGCCGCGCAGCGCGGCGAGCAGCTGCCGGTCCACGGGGTCCCGGACCAGCGCGTCGACCGCCCCGGTGAAGTGCACCGACGGCGGGAAGCCGAGCAGGACGGCGGCGCCCCCGGTCTCCCGCAGCACCCGGCCGCGGAAGGTGGCGGGGGCCTCGGCGGGCGGCTGCTGAAGGGCGAAGATCGCCGTCCGTACCTCCTGGATGGTGGAGTCCAGCTCGTCCACGGCCCGGCCCAGCAGCTCGTCCGTCTCCGGGGCGGCGGCCCGGCGGCGGGTCGACTCCAGCATCATCTCGGTCGCGAACAGCCGCTGGACCACCAGATCGTGCAGATCGCGGGCGATCCGGTCCCGGTCCTCGTAGACCGCGAGCTGTTCCCGGTCGTGCCCGGCGTCCGCCAGCACCAGCGCGAGCGCGGCCTGGGAGGCGAACTGCGTGGCCAGCAGCCGGTCCACGGCCGTGTACGGGCGGTCGCCGCGCCGCCGGGGCAGGGCGAGGGTGCCGATCAGCCGTCCGCCGCTCTGCAACGGCAGCATCATGCTGGGGCCGAACCGCGACCGCACATGGGTCGTCATCCGCGGATCGGTCGCCGAGTCCTCGATGAACACCGGTTCCCCGCCCAGTAGTTGGGTCAACACCGCGGAGCCGGGCTCGATGGCTGTACCGACGATCCCGGCCGGGTCGTCGAGTGTGGACGCGGTGACGATCTCCATCCCGCCCGCCTCGTTCGGCTGGAGGATGACCCCGGCAGTGGCGTCGGCGAGCGCCCTGGCCCCCTCGGCGACGGTCATCAGCGCGTCGGCCGCGCTCCCGCCGGTCAGCAGCGCGGTGGTGACGGCGGCCGCCCCCTCGATCCAGCGCTCCCGCTGCCGGGCCGCCTCGTACAGCCGGGCGTTGGCGATCGCGATGCCGGCCTGCGAGGCCAGCGCCCTCAGCACCACCGCGTCCGAGTCGGTGAAGCCGCCGGAGTGCTTCCCGGTGAGGCAGAGTGTGCCGAAGTCCTGGTCGTGGACCCGGATCGGCGCCCCGAGGACGGAGCGCCTCGGCGGATGGCCGGGCGGCACCCCGTCGGCCGCATCCTCGCGGGGCGAGGGCTCCGGGCACCCGTCCGGGAACGGGCAAGGGCACCGGAAGGGGAACGGGCCGGTCCGCTGCCCCTCGGCGTCGTCGAGCCCCGCGGTGTACAGCTCGCCGATGGTGCCGCGCTCCGGGTCGAGGACCCCGAGCGCGCCGCACCGGGCCCCGGTCAGCTCCGTGGCGGTGTCCACGGTCTGCTGGAGCATGGCCCGCAGTTCGAGATCGGAGCCGACGCTGAGCACCGCCTCCAGGAGCAGCGACAGCGGGGGCTTCTCCGGTACGGGGGCCGCCTCGCCGGGCGGCCCCGCGGCCGCGTCCGCCGTTTCTTCGGTCATACACCGCACCCCCGTGGTGCTCAGCAGGCGAGCGGGTCGAGGACCGTCGGCTCGATCTTTCCGTCCAGCATGGCACCGAGCCCCAGCACCGCGCAGACATCCGGCCGCTCCGCGATGTGCACCGGCAGGCCCGTCGCGTTCCGCAGCATCTGGTCGAGGCCGGGCAGCAGCGCGCTGCCGCCGACCATCATGATCCCGCAGTCCACGAGGTCGGCCACCAGATCGGGCGGGCAGTCGCGCAGGATCGTGCCGAGCCCGTCCAGGACCGCGGTGAGCGGGGCGTGGATGGCCTGCCGCATGGCGGCGGTGTCCACCTGCACCGAGCGGGCCAGGCCGGTCGCCACGTCACGGCCGTGGATCTCCGTCGTGGCGGGCCCCTGCGAGGTCAGGCTGCCGCCGCTGAGTGCCAGTTGCAGCGGGCGCACGGACTGGCTGGGCAGCATCAGCGCATGGTGCTGGCGCAGGTGCTGGACCACCGCGTGGTCGATGGCGTCGCCGCCGACGGGGATGCGCACGGCGCTCACGATCGAACCGAGCGAGAGCACCGCGATCTGGGTGGTCGCGGCCCCGCACACCATGATCATGGTGGCGGTCGGCTGTTCGACCGGCAGCCCGCAGCCGACGGCCGCCGCGATCAGGGTGTCGACCAGCTCGACCCGCCGGGCACCGATCCCGACCAGGGTCTCGACGGCGGCCCGCTGGGCGAGCGGATCGCTGTCGTGCGGGGTGCAGGCGGCGGCCCGCAGCCGGGGCTTGCGGCGCAGCTGGCGGCGGAGCTTCTCGCCGAGCAGATGGCGCAGCATGCGCTGGGCCATCTCGATGTCGACGACGGTTCCTCCGGTGACCGGGCGGGCCACCCGGATGTAGCCGGGGGTACGCCCGGTCATCTGTTCGGCGAGCGCGCCGACGGCGATGAGCGACCCGGTACGGGTGTTCACCGCCGCGACGCTCGGCTCGTCGACGACGAGCCCGAGGCCCTTGACGTACACCCGGGTCCGGGCAGCCCCGAGGTCGACGGCGACATGGCAACGGCGCAACTGCTCAAGACTGACGGTCACGGCAGGGTCTCCCGAGAGCACGGACGGTGGCACCGGCGGCAGCCGGTTTCTCTCTCGCATCGTGCGCCGTTCGGAGTCGCGGCGCGCGCTGGGATGAGCCGTAGGGGGGAATCGAGCTGACGGGCCGACAGAAAAGGGCGGGGTGCGGGAATCAGCCCGGCAGCAGCCGCTGGAACAGTCCCCAGGTGAACTCGGCGACATACGGCTCGCCCGTGCCCGGCGCGGTGATCGCGAGCGCCCACCGGGTCGGCGCGCCGCCCTCCATCGGACGGGCCGGCGGGAAGGCCCGCGCCACCTCGTCGACCGTGCCCGACCAGGGGCGCAGATCCTCGACCGTGCGCAGTTCGGGGCCCGGCGCCCCCGGCGCCCGGACCAGCCACTCGTTCCACACCGCGCCGCCCGGCGCGACCATCACCTCGAACCGGAGGTCCGGCCAGAGCGGCACCGGCCACCGCAGCGCGTCGCACTCCAGGTCGCCGATCGTGCGGCGTACGGACGAGGCGGGCTCGCCGAGCACCGAGCGGTAGCGGCGCAGCGAGCCCCGTCCGCCGGGCGCCCGCACCATGGCCTGCCAGCGGCGGTTGGCCTCCCGCATCTCGGCGGCCGAGGCGCTCAGCTCCTGCCGGGCCTCCTCGACCAGGCCGGGCTGGTGGTCGGCCATCCGGCGCAGCAGGACGAGCTGGAACTCACGTGGGCCGAAGGGCGCGGTCATGGACCCAACGGTTCCACACCCCGGTCCGGGGCCTGTCCGGCGGACGGTCCCGGCTCGCCCAGCATCCGGCGCAGCAGGTCCCGCAGCATCGTCCGGTCCTCCTCCGACAGCTCGGCCAGCGGCTCCCGGGCGAAGGTGAGGGAGTCGCGCAGCTGCCGCGCCGTCCGGGCGCCCAGCTCCGTCGGTGCGGCCAGCTTCACCCGCCGGTCGGCCGGATCCGGCCTGCGCTCCACCAGGCCGCGCGTCTCCAGCCGGTCGACGATGCCGGTGACGTTCGACGGCTCGCACTTCAGCTTCTGGGCGATCCGGCGCATGGGCATCGGATCCAGCGAGAGCAGCCCGAGCACCCTTGCCTGTGCGCCGGTGAGCGAGTGGGCTGCCGCCGCCTCGTCGTACTCCTCGTAGTAGCGCGCCACGACGGTACCGATGAGCTCGACGACTTCGAGGGTCAGAGGGTCTGTGCGGGGGGTGGCCATGACACTCAGGATAGCCGGTTGCTTGACAAGGTGAAATATTCAGGAGCATGGTTGTTTCACTACATGAAGCATTTCGGCTCCCCGGTGCGGCAGCGACCGCCCCGGCCGGAGCTTCCCCCACTCCGTAGGACATTGAGGAGAACCCGAGCCCATGTCAGCAGCACTTCCCACGTCCGGCCGCGAATGGCACCTCGTCGCCCGCCCCCACGGCTGGCCGAAGGCCGAGGACTTCGCGCTGCGTGAGGCCCCGGTCACCGCGCCCCGCGAGGGCCGTGTCCTCGTCCGCAACCTGCACTTCTCGGTCGACCCGTACATGCGCGGCCGGATGAACGACGTGAAGTCGTACACCCCGCCCTTCAAGCTCGACCACCCCATGGACGGCGGAGCGGTCGGCGAGGTCATCGCCTCGAACGCCGAGGGCCTCGCGGTCGGCGACCACGTCCTGCACGGCCTCGGCTGGCGCGAGTACGCCGAGGTCCCGGCCGAGCACGCCGTGAAGGTCGACGCCTCGATCGCCCCGCTCTCCGCCTACCTCGGCGTGCTCGGCATGACCGGGCTCACCGCCTACGCGGGCCTCTTCGAGGTCGCCTCCTTCAAGGAGGGCGACGCCGTCTTCGTCTCCGGCGCGGCCGGTGCGGTCGGCAGCCAGGTCGGCCAGATGGCGAGGATCAAGGGCGCCTCGCGGGTCGTCGGTTCCGCCGGATCCGACGAGAAGGTGAAGCTCCTCGTCGAGGAGTACGGCTTCGACGCGGCCTTCAACTACCACGACGGACCGGTCGTCGAGCAGCTGCGCGCGGCCGCCCCCGACGGCATCGACGTCTACTTCGACAACGTCGGCGGCGAGCACCTCGAAGCGGCGATCTCCTCGCTCAACGTGCACGGCCGCGTCACCGTGTGCGGAATGATCGCCCAGTACAACGCCACCGAGCCGGCCCCCGGCCCGCGCAACCTCGCCCTCGTCATCGGCAAGCGGCTGCGCATCCAGGGCATGCTCGTCAGCGATCACGCCGCGCTCCAGCCGCAGTTCGTCCAGGACGTCGCCGGCTGGCTGGCCTCGGGCGAGCTCAAGTACCGCGAGACCTTCGTCGAGGGCATCGAGAACGGCTTCGACGCCTTCGTCGGCCTGCTGCGCGGCGAGAACACCGGAAAGATGATCGTCTCCCTCGCCTGACAGCCGCCCCGGCACACCCGTTAGGCTCATCCCCAGGCCGTCGCGATCGTGGGCGCGAGTCGCGGCGCACAGCAGGAGGAATCCTCAGCATGACCATTCAGGACATAACCGTTGCCTACACCGCTGTCGCCACCGCCGAGAACGGCCGTGACGGCCGCGTCTCGTCCGACGACGGCAACCTCGACGTCATCGTCAACCCGCCCAAGGCCATGGGCGGAAGCGGCGCGGGCACCAACCCCGAGCAGCTCTTCGCGGCCGGCTACAGCGCCTGCTTCCAGGGCGCGCTGGGCGTGGTGGCCCGCCAGGAGAAGGCCGACATCTCCGGCTCCACGGTGACCGCCGAGGTCTCCATCGGCAAGACGGCCGAGGGCGGCTTCGGCCTGGAGGTGGCGATCAGTGCCACCATCCCGAACGTCGACACCGCCACCGCGCTGTCGCTCGTCGAGAAGGCCCACCAGGTGTGCCCGTACTCGAACGCCACGCGAGGCAACATCAAGGTCGGGCTGTCGGTCGCCTGACCGCCCCGCTCGCAGCGCACCGAGGGCCGCACCCCGCGCAGGGGTGCGGCCCCCGGCCGTGTTCGCGGCGACGGCCCGTCCGGCCGTACCCCTCCCCACCAGTACGCTGACGCCATGCGTGATCTAGGGGCGGGCTTCGGCTACTTGGTACAGGGACAGCGCTGGGTCGGCCGGCACGGACGGTGGTTCGGCTTCGGGCTGCTGCCCGGACTCATCACCCTCGTCCTGTACGCGGCGGCGCTCGTCGGCCTCGGCTACGGCGCCGACGACCTGGTGGACCGGGCGACGCCGTTCGCCGACGACTGGTCCTCGCCCTGGCTCGGCCTGCTCCGCACCACCCTGACCGTGCTGGTCTTCGGCTTCGGGCTCTTCCTCGCCGTGATCACGTTCACCGCCGTGACGCTGCTGGTCGGCCAGCCCTTCTACGAGTCGCTCTCCGAGGAGGTCGACCGCACCGAGGGCGGCGAGGTCCCCGAGTCCGGGCTGCCGCTCTGGCGGGAGCTGTGGATCTCCGCCCGTGACAGCGTCCGCGTCCTGGTGCGGGTGGGGCTGTACTCGCTGCTGCTCTTCGCCCTCGGATTCGTCCCGGTCCTCGGCCAGACCGTCGTCCCGGTGCTCGGCTTCTGCGTCACCGGCTACTTCCTCGCCGAGGAGCTCACCGCCGTCGCGCTCCAGCGCCGCGGCATGGTCCTGAAGGACCGGCTCACCCTGCTGCGCGGCCGCCGTCTGCTGACCCTCGGCTTCGGCGTACCGCTGGGCCTCGCCTTCCTGGTCCCGTTCGTCGCCGTGTTCCTGATGCCGGGCGCCGTCGCCGGAGCCACGCTGCTGGCGCGCGACCTGGTGGGACCTGAGAACGAGGACTGCGGCGACGGCGAGAACGGCGGCGACGGCGAGGACGCGAGCGCGGGCGTCACGGCCGTCGCGGGCGTCACCCCGGGCCCGGCGGCCCACTGAGCGACGCCCGTCCCGGCACGGGTCAGCTGCTGTGTACCTCCAGCGCCGACCGGACCGCCGACTCCAGCGCCCCCTCGATCCAGGCCGGCTTGACCGAGGTGTGGTCGCCGGCGAAGTGCAGCGGCCCCTCCACCGAGCGCACATCGGCGAGCAGCTCGGTGTGCTGGCCCGGCAGCAGCACCGACGCCTCGCCGTACGCGTACGGGTCGCGCATCCACGACTGGGTGGCTCCGGCGCCCGTGTAGAAGACCTCGACGCGCTGCCCGTACACGTCCTGCATCCCGCCCAGGGCGTGCGGGTAGCGCTCGTCGTCGTCCAGCGAGTCCCACTTCAGCGCGTCGTCGGCCCAGCTGTACGAGGCGAGGACGACCCCGCCCGCGCTGCCCTCGACCGGGTGGGAGGGCTGGTACATGAAGCGGTTGGCGTTGTCGGTGACCGATCCGCCGCCGATGACGTGCGGCGCCTCGGGCTGGTTGCGGGCGGTGGCCCGGTACGCCGCGTAGTGCACGCGCTGGTTGGGCGGGAGGTGGCCGGGCGGCACGGAGGGGTGGGAGCCCAGCAGCGAGCCGTCGGCCGGGGCCTTGCCCAGCCGGTAGGCGTCGTAGAGACCGGGCTTGATCCGCTCCAGCTCCCGCTTCCAGTCCTTCTCCTCGAACTCCCACCAGCGGCGGCTGAATTCGAGCAGCACCTTGGTCGCCGCGTCGTAGTGGATCTCGGTGATCGCGCGCCGCTTGCCGTACGAGAGCGCGGGCGTGACGGGGATGTGGCGGAGCCCGGAGAACGGCACGGTGATGATCGCCCGGTCGCCGCGGAAGGTCTGACGCACCACCGGCCTGCCGTCACGGCCCTCGGAGACCGTCTCGACCTCCACGCCGTCGGTGCCGTGGCTGATCCTGGTGGCCCGGCGGTCCAGCCGCACCAGGTCCTTGACCCGCTCGTACATCGCGTCGGCGAGGACGCCCGTGCCGCCCGGCAGCTCGAAGAACGCGGTGTCCGGACTGATCAGGGAGGCGCCGATGAAGCTGTGCACAAAGGCGAGATGGAGCCGGGAGGTGAGGTTCTCGACGGTGCCGATGAGGTCGATGGTGCGCTCGTCGAGCCTGGCCGCCTCGGTCAGGAAGCGGAACATCGACCAGTGCCCGTACCGCTGGATGACCCGCGCCCAGCCCTCGACGAGCTCCCGGCCCTCCTTGCCCTCGAACTCCTGCCGTACGGGCTTGAAGGCGTCCCGCACGATCGCCGCGGCGGGCTTGTTCTCGAACGCGGCGGGGACCCCGAACGACCGGTTGACCGCCTGGGGCTTCGCCGCGTAGTCGGCCTTGCGCATCCGGATGCCGTTGACGTGGATCCAGGTGCGGTTGGCCGGCTTCCCCCCGGCGTCGACGTCCACCAGGTAGAAGGGGCGGCGCTTCAGATCGAAGCCGTCCATGAGGCCGGTGACCAGCGGATGGCTGTCGGGGATGCGCATCGCGCCCGCCTCGGCGTTCTGCTTCGGGTCGGCGAACGGTGCCTTCGCCTTCTCGTGGCCGCCCCGGCGGAAGGTCTTGATCCGGCCGCCGACGCGGTTGCCGTTGGCCTCGATGACGGTGACGGTGTGCCCGGCCGCCCGGAGCAGATGGGCGGCGGTGAGCCCGGCCGGTCCCGCGCCGACGATCAGCACCTTCTTGGGGGCCTTGCGGCTGCGCGGCAGGCCCTTGGAGAGCAGGATGTCGCGGTAGCCGGGGACCAGTGGCCGGTCCTGTTCGTCGCGTACGAGGATGGCGCGGGCGACGGTCAGGCAGGCGTTCCAGTCCGAGCCGGTGGCCGCGGGGGCGGGCGCGGCGGGGGAACTGGTGGCGCCGGGCGCGACGGCACGCGCGGTGCCGGACGCGGCGGCGACGGCTAAGGCGGCGCCGGCGGTGGCGCCCGTGAGCAGGGTGCGGCGGGAGGGCAGGCCGGTGGAGGGCAGGCCGCCGGCGGGCTCGGCGGGCTGCGCGGAGTGGCCGGTGGCGGGCCCGGTGGGCTGGGTAGTCATGCGGTCAACAGTGGGGCGCCCCGGAGGGTGCCCTGCGCCCGGACGCGCGTAGACCATTCCGAAATCACCCGCAGGGGGCCTGAGTTGATCAGGTTCCGCCGTGCGTCGCCAGAGGCGATGTCATGATGACGGGTTCTCCGCGGCCGCCGCTTCGGACGGCTGCAACAGCGCCAGGAAGTCCACGAACGCCGCGGGCATGTCCACCGAATCCGGGTCCAGCAGCCACTGGTACTGGAGCCCGTCCAGCACCGCCACGAGCAGCGGCGCCGCGCGCTCCGGAGTCAGCCCGCCCGGCAGCCGTTCGCCGTACTCCGCGCGCAGTATCGCCGCCATGCTCGCCCGGACCTGGGTGTAGCGGCGGGTGAAGAACTCCCGCGCCGGATGACCCTCCGTCACGCTCTCGCCGAGCAGCGCCGAGAACGTCTGGACGATGCCGGGCCGCATCGCGTTGTACTCCACCAGCGAGGCCAGCAGCTCGATCCGCCAGACGCCGTCGCCCCGGGCGGAGCCCCCGGTGTCCCACTGGTCGCGCTCCGCCAGCACGGCGACGAGCAGCGCCTCCTTGGTCGGGAAGTAGTGAAGGAGCCCCTGCTGGCTGAGGCCGACCCGCTCGGCGACCGCGCTCAGCGAGGCGCCCCGGTAGCCACGCTCGGCGATCACTTCGAGTGCGGCCCGGACGATCTCCGCCCGCCGCTCCGTGCTCCTGGCCCGCACCATCCGCCCCGGCCCCTTTCGGTGCTCCGTCGACCCCGCACTGGGACCGTACGCCATCCCCATATGTCACAGAGGGATAACGAAACCTACTGACCTACCTGTGGTGGGCCAGTATGGAGGCATTCAGTCCAGAATCCGACGAGGAGGAACGGCCGTGGCAGACGCGTCCACACCCACCCACCCCGATGCGGCCCGCGAGGCCGTGGTCGACGCTGCGCTCGCCGCGCTGGGGCTCGACGACAAGGCGCGGCTGCTGGCCGGCCAGGACATGTGGTCGCTGCCCGCGCTCCCCGCCATCGGGCTGCGCTCGCTGGTGATGTCCGACGGCCCGATCGGGGTCCGGGGCGTCGCCTGGAGCGCCGACGACCCGTCCGTCGCGCTGCCCTCGCCCACCGCGCTGGCCGCGACCTGGGACCCGGCCCTGGCCCGCCGGGCCGGCCGGCTGCTGGCCCAGGAGGCCCACCGCAAGGGGGTGCACGTCCTCCTCGCCCCGACCGTCAACCTCCACCGGTCCCCGCTCGGCGGGCGCCACTTCGAGACGTACAGCGAGGACCCGTACCTCACCGGCGAGATCGGCACCGGCTATGTGCGCGGTGTGCAGGACGGCGGGGTCGGCACGACCGTCAAGCACTTCGTCGCCAACGACGCCGAGACCGACCGCTTCACCGTCGACAACATCGTCGCCCCGCGCACCCTGCGCGAGATCTACCTCGCCCCGTTCGAGCGGATCGTCAAGAACGCCCACCCGTGGGGCATCATGGCCGCCTACAACCGGGTCAACGGCTCCACCATGACCGAGCACCGCTACCTCCAGAACGCGGTGCTGCGCGGCGAATGGGGCTTCGACGGCTACATCGTCTCCGACTGGCTGGCCGCCCGCTCCACCGTCGCCGCCGCCGACGGCGGCCTCGACGTCGCGATGCCCGGCCCGAAGACCGTGTACGGCGAGGCGCTCGCCGACGCCGTGCGGGCCGGTGAGGTCGAGGAGTCCGTCGTCGACGGCGCCGTACGCAATGTGCTGCGGCTGGCCGCCCGCGTCGGCATCCTGGACGGCGCCCCGCCCGTCGTCGCCGAGGCCGACCGCCCCGACGACATCGACGGCGACGCCCTGGCCCGCGAGATCGCCCGCCGCTCCTTCGTCCTGGTGCGCAACGAACGCGCCGCCCTCCCCGTCGACCCGGCGGCCGTCCGCCGGATCGCGGTCAGCGGGGCGCTGGCCCGCGACGCCCGGGTCCTCGGCGGCGGCTCCGCCCAGGTCTTCCCGCACCACGTCGTCACCCCGCTGGACGGCCTCGTCGCCGCCCTCCCCGAGGGCACCGTCGACTTCCGCGTCGGCGCCGACCCCAACACCGAACTCACCCCCGCCGAGAAGGGCTTCGAGGTCAGGGCCGTCTGCTACGACGCGTCCGGCACCGTCATCGGCTCCGCACCGCTGCGCGGCGGCACCGTCCAGTGGATCGGTGACGACCTCCCCGAAGGCGTCACCCGCTCCACCCTGCACACCGTCGAGATCACCGGCACCTTCGTCCCGCGCGACAGCGGCGAGCACGTCTTCGGCACCCGCGGCACCGGCGCGCTCACCCTCACCGTCGCGGGCGAGACCCTGTACGACGGGATCCACCGGGTCACCGGATCCGCCGACCCCGGCGAGGCCTTCTTCGGCAACCCGCTGGAGCGCGGCCGGATCACCCTCACCGCGGGCGAACCCGTCGAGGTCTCGCTGCGGCAGGTCCCCGAGACCCTGGGCGACGACCAGCCGGTCCTCGGCGTCTCGTTCTCCCTCTGCCACCTCGGCCCGCGCCGCGACCCCGAGGAGCTGATCGCGGAGGCCGTCGAGTCGGCCCGCGCCGCGGACACCGCGATCGTCGTCGTCGGCACCACCGAACGCGTCGAGTCCGAGGGCTTCGACCGCACCGACCTCAGGCTCCCCGGCCATCAGGACGACCTGGTCCGTGCCGTCGCCGCCGCCAACCCGAACACCGTCGTGATCGTCAACTCCGGCTCCCCGGTGGAGCTTCCGTGGCGTGACGAGGTCGCCGCGGTGCTGCTCGCCTGGTTCCCCGGCCAGGAGGCGGGCCACGCCCTCGCCGACGTCCTGCTCGGCGCCGCGGAACCGGGCGGACGCCTCCCCACCACCTGGCCGGCCGCGCTCGCCGACGTCCCGGTCTCCAACACCGTCCCCACCGACGGCGAACTCCACTACGACGAGGGCGTCTTCGTCGGCTACCGGGCCTGGGAGAAGGCCGGCACCGCGCCCGCGTACCCCTTCGGCCACGGACTCGGCTACACCACCTGGGAGTACGAGAGCCTGACGGCGGGCCCGGACTCCGTCACCGTCCGCGTCCGCAACACCGGCACCCGGCCGGGCGCCGAGACCGTCCAGCTCTACCTTGCGCCCCGGGACGACACCGCCGAGCGCCCGGCCCGCTGGCTGGCCGGCTTCGCACGGATCGAGGCGGCGCCCGGCGAGAGCGCCGAAGCGGTGATCGCGCTGGAGCGGCGCGCGTACGAGATCTGGGACGAGGAGGCGTACGACTGGGTCGCGGTCCCCGGCGGCTACGAGGTGCAGGCGGCCCGCTCGCTCGGTGACGTACGCCTGACGGCGACCGTGGACATCGAGCGGTAGCGGCCGGACGGCAGGAGGCGGATCCCGTCCCCTGCCGTCCCGTCCCGCCCCCTGCCGTGCCGTCAGCGCACCGTGAATCCGTACACGGTCGTCGAGACGAACTCCTCGTCCGGCCGCAGCACCGTGCTCGGGAACTCCGGCCGGTTCGGCGAGTCGGGGAAGTGCTGGGTCTCCAGCGCGATCCCGGCGCACGGGCCGAACGGCCGTCCGTCGAAGTGGTCCGCCGTGTAGAGCTGGAGCCCCGGCTCCGTCGTGGTCACCGTCAGCACGCGCCCCGAGGCCGCGTCGTACAGCTCGGCCGCCGGGCCCGTGCCGTCCAGCACGAAGTTGTGGTCGTAGCCCGCGCCGACCGGCACCGGCTCACGGAAGTCGAACCGGGTCCCCTCCACCGGCAGGAACGCGCCCGTGGGCAGCGACTCGGCGTCCGCCGGGGTGATCCGCCCGGCCGCGATCCGCAGCACCTGCCCGAGCGCGCTGCCGCTGCCGTCGCCCGCGAGGTTCCAGTACGTGTGGTTCGTCAGGTTCAGCACCGTCGGGGCGTCGGTGGTCGCCCGGTACGTGATCCGCAGCGCCCCGCCCTCGTCCAGGGTGTAGGCCGCCGATACCGCGAGACGGCCCGGGAAGCCCTCCTCGCCGTCCTCGGAGACCAGCGAGAGCTCCACACCGCCCGCCACCTCCCGCGCCCGCCACACGCGCTTGTCGAAGCCCCTGGCGCCGCCGTGCACCTGATTGCGCCCCTCGTTGGGCGTGAGCCGGTGCGTGCGCCCGTCCAGTTCGAAACGCGCCCCGCCGATCCGGTTCGCGTACCGCCCGACCAGTGCGCCGAAGTACGGCCCGGGGAACGCCTGGTACCCGGCGAGGTCCGGCAGACCGAGCGCGACACCCGCCCGCGCCCCGTCCCGGTCCGGCACCTCCACCGACTGCACGATGCCGCCGTACGTCAGCACCCGCACCCGCGTGCCGTCCCGTTCCAGCGTCCAGCGGTGCACGGGGGTGCCGTCCGCGAGGGTGCCGAAGTCTTCCGTGCGTATCGCCGTGCCCGAACCAGTGACCATGATCACGGACCCTACGCCGGGGGCCGGGCGGCGGTGACATTGCGGTACGCGATCTCCGCCAGTCGCGCCTGCCCGTCGCGCCCCGGATGGAACCAGTCCCACTGGCTGAGCTGCTTGCCGGTGAACGGGTAGGCGAAGACCGCCCCGCCGTCGTAGCGGCAGCGCGGATCCTTGGCGCAGACCTCCCGGAGCACCTCGTTGTACGCCACGACCCGCTCCTGCACCGACGCGCGCCGGGCCGTCGCCCCCGCACCCATGTCGTCCGCGTCGCCCAGCATCGACCGGCAGATCCCCAGTTTCCAGATCTGCTTGCCCAGCGCGTTGCCGCGCCCCGTCGACCAGAGCCGCTTGAGGTCCGGCACACTCGACACGTACACCTGCGCCTTGGGCGCCCCGGAGCGCAGCTGACGCATCGACGCCTCGAACGACGCACGGAAATCAGCCACCGGCGTCATGTATCGGGCCGAGTCCCGGCAGGCGTCATTGGCGCCGATCATCACCGTCACCAGATCGGGTCTCTCCTTCGCGGCCAGCGCCATCTGCTCCGGCAGCTGCGCGACCCTGGCCCCCGTCTCGGCGTGGTTCCAGCTGTGCGAGGCGGCACCCGACTCGCCGAGCAGCCGCACGGCGAGGCTGCGCACCTGGCTGTCCGTGCCGGTCGCCCAGGACACCTCCGGGCAGTCCGCCAGCACCGAACAGGCGTCGAAGCCGCGCGTGATGGAGTCGCCGACCGCGGCCACCGACCCGGGCTCGCGGTCCCAGACCGGGCCTGGCCTGGGAGAAGGCTGTGCGGCCGCCCCCTTCGTCGTCCCCTCAGGGCCGGAGTCGCAACCGGTCAGCACGGCCGTGCCGAGCAGTGAGAGCGCCGCCAGGACGGCGGCCGAGGTACGCGAACGGTGGCGGGCGGAACGATCCTGCATCCTCTGGTCCCCTCGGTTATGCCCCCGGCAACCCCTGGTGGCACCGGTCAAAAGGTCCGGGCGCCCCGGCGGGTGAAAGCTGAGCGAATGAGGGGCCCAGGACCGACCGTACGTCACACCTGGGGCCTCGCCGCGCGGTAGCTTTTCCTCGTCGAACCAGCGGCGCCGTCCCCCACTCGGCTCCACTCGGGTGGCTTTCCGGAAATCACATCACGTCACATACTGTCCCTTTTCAGGAGTTTCAGCCCGATGCTGTTTACTGATGACAACCTCGGGATCCGGCCGAGAAGAGACGGTACGGGCGCGAGACCGCTGGGGAAGGCGAACTTCGTCCCACACTGGAGGTCCCGGTGACGACACGTGGAGTTCTGTACGTTCACTCCGCACCGCGCGCGCTCTGCCCCCATGTCGAATGGGCGGTGGGCGGTGTCCTCGGTGTGCGGGTCCAACTGGACTGGATCAGACAGCCCGCCTCGCCCGGTACCTGGCGGTCCGAATTCTCCTGGCAGGCCCGCCCCGGCACGGCCTCCAAGCTCGCCTCCGCGCTGCGGGGCTGGGACCTGCTGCGCTTCGAGGTGACGGCGGAGCCGAGCCCCACCTCGGAGGGCGAGCGCTACAGCTCGACGCCCGGCCTCGGCATCTTCCACGCCGTCACCGGCATGCACGGCGACATCCTGGTGCCCGAGGACCGGCTGCGGGCCGCGCTGGCCCGGTCGGTGCGGGGCGAGAGCGACCTGGCGGCCGAGATCGCCAAACTGCTCGGCAAGCCGTGGGACGACGAGCTGGAGTCCTTCCGCCACGCGGGCGAGGGCGCGCCGGTCCGGTGGCTGCACCAGGTCGTCTGAGCCCGCCTCCGGAAACGGACGTGGCCCGCCTTCCCCGGAGGGGAGGCGGGCCTTCGTCGTACAGGAGCGGGATCAGACGCTGCGGAACGCCAGCACCACGTTGTGGCCGCCGAATCCGAACGAGTTGTTGATCGCGGCGATCGAACCCTCCGGCAGCGGCCGGGGCGTGTCGCGCACGATGTCCGCCTCGACCGACTCGTCGAGGTGCTCCACGTTGATCGTGGGCGGAGCCATCCGGTGGTGCAGCGCCAGGACCGTCGCGACGGTCTCGACGCCGCCCGCGCCACCGAGGAGGTGACCGGTCATCGACTTCGTGGCGGAGATCGCGACATGGTCGAGGTCGTCGCCCAGGACCTTGCGCAGGGCCTTCAGCTCCGCGATGTCGCCCTGCGGCGTCGACGTGGCGTGCGCGTTGAGGTGCACGACCTCGGACGGCTTGAGGTCCGTCTGGTCCAGCAGGTTCTCCATCGCGGCGGCGATGCCCCGGCCGGTCGGCTCGGGCTGCGCGATGTGGTGGGCGTCCGCGGACAGACCCTGGCCCAGCACCTCGCAGTAGATCCTCGCGCCGCGCGCGGCGGCGTGCTCCGCGGACTCCAGGACGACGACGCCGGCGCCCTCGCCGAGGACGAAGCCGTCACGGCCCGTGTCGTACGGACGGGAGGCCTTCTCGGGCTCCTCGTTGCTCTTGGACATCGCCATCATGTTGGCGAACGCGGCGATGGGCAGCGGGTGGATCGCCGCCTCGGTGCCACCGGCGAGGACCACGTCGGCACGGCCGGTGCGGATCATCTCGACGGCGTACCCGATCGCCTCGGCGCCGGAGGCGCAGGCGGAGACCGGCGTGTGCACACCGGCCTGGGCGTTGACCTCCAGGCCGACGTTGGCCGCCGGGCCGTTCGGCATGAGCATGGGCACGGTGTGCGGGGAGACGCGGCGTACGCCCTTCTCCTTGAGCACGTCGTACTGGTCGAGCAGGGTGGTCACGCCGCCGATGCCGGAGGCGATGACCGTGCCCAGCCGGTCGGGCTGGACCTTCTCGTCCTCGCCGGCCTTGCCGGTGAAACCGGCGTCCGCCCAGGCTTCACGGGCCGCGATCAGCGCGAACTGCGCCGAGCGGTCCAGCTTGCGGGCGAGCGGGCGGGGCAGGACGTCGCCCGGGTCGACAGCCGCGAGGGCGGCGATCCGGACGGGCAGCTCGGCGAAACGTTCGCCCTGGAGCGGCTTGACGCCGGAACGACCGGCCATCAGACCTTCCCAGGTCGACGCCGCGTCGCCACCCAGCGGAGTGGTTGCGCCGATACCGGTGACGACCACGGTGCGATTGGTCGAGTTCACTGGAAAATCTTCTCCACGTGTAGAGGGTCGTGAATCAGCGGCGCCACCGCCGGGTGGCGACACAGAGCCGGCCTTGATCAGGCCTGGTGCTTGAGGATGTAGTCGGCAGCGTCGCCGACCGTCTTGAGGTTCTTGACGTCCTCGTCGGGGATCTTCACGTCGAAGCGCTCCTCGGCGGCGACGACGACCTCGACCATGGACAGCGAGTCGACGTCCAGGTCGTCGGTGAAGGACTTGTCCAGCTGGACGTCCTCGACCGGGATACCGGCGATCTCGTTGACGATCTCGGCGAGACCCTTGACGATCTCTTCCTGAGTGGCGGCCATGTTGGCGCTCCTTCGATGTTTATCTGCAGGTTGGGGCGTGCGGGCCGAAACGGCCCGGTGTGCCTAGGGGAGGGTAACGACCGTTGCGGCGTAGACGAGACCCGCCCCGAAGCCGATGACGAGCGCGGTGTCGCCGCTCTTCGCCTGACCGGTCGCCAGAAGCCGCTCCATTGCGAGCGGAATCGAGGCGGCGGAGGTGTTGCCGGTGGTCTCCACGTCGCGGGCGACCGTGACGTGCTCCGGCAGCTTCAGGGTCTTCACCATCGAGTCGATGATCCGCATGTTGGCCTGGTGCGGAATGAAGACATCCAGGTCTTCCGGGGCGATCCCGGCCGCGTCCAGCGCCTGCTGGGCGACCTTCGCCATCTCGAAGACGGCCCAGCGGAAGACCGCCTGGCCCTCCTGCGTGATGGCCGGGAACTTCTCCGGACGCTCGGCGTGGAACTCGTCCCAGGCCACGGTCTGCTTGATGGTCTCGGACTTGTCGCCCTCGGAGCCCCAGACGGTCGGGCCGATGGCGGGCACCTTGGAGGGGCCGACGACGACCGCGCCGGCGCCGTCGCCGAACAGGAAGGCCGTCGCGCGGTCCTCCTTGTCGGTGAGGTCACTGAGCCGCTCCACGCCGATGACCAGCACGTACTCCGCCGAACCCTCGACGATCATGCCCTTGGCGAGGGTCAGCCCGTAGCCGAAGCCCGCACAGCCGGCCGAGATGTCGAAGGCGGCGGGCTTGCCCGCGCCGACCAGATGGGCGATCTCGGTCGCGATGGCCGGGGTCTGCTTGAAGTGCGAGACGGTGGAGACGATCACGGCGCCGATCTGCTCGGGCGCGATCCCGGCGTCCGCGATGGCCTTGCCGGACGCCTCGACGGACATCACGGCCACGGTCTCCTCCTCGGAGGCCCAGTGGCGGGTGGCGATGCCGGAGCGCGAACGGATCCACTCGTCGGACGAGTCGATCTTTTCGAGAATCACCTCGTTGGGCACGACCCGGGTCGGGCGGTAGCCGCCGACACCCATGATCCGCGCGTACGGGGCCCCTTGACTGGGCTTGATCTTCGACATTCTCTCGGGCTCCTTAGGCGCCCGCGTGCTCGGAGATGAGCGCACGGGCCGCGTCGAGGTCGTCGGGGGTCTTGAGCGCGAGCGTCTGCACACCGGGCAGCGCGCGCTTGGCGAGGCCCGTCAGGGTGCCACCGGGGCACGCCTCGATGAGGGCCGTGACGCCCAGCTCCTTGAAGGTCTCCATGCACAGGTCCCAGCGGACCGGGTTGGCCACCTGGCCGACCAGCCGGGAGATGACCTCGTCGCCGGTGGCGACGGCCTTCCCGTCGGCGTTCGAGACATATGTCACGACGGGGTCGGCGGGCGTCAGCGCGGCGGCGGCCTCGCGCAGCCGGTCGACGGCGGGGGCCATGTGATGCGTGTGGAAGGCGCCGGCGACCTTGAGGGGCACCACGCGGCGCACGCCCTCGGGCGCGTCGTCGACCAGCGCGGCGATCTGCGCGGCGGTGCCCGCGGCGACGATCTGACCGGCCCCGTTGACGTTCGCCGGGGTCAGCCCGAGCTTCTCCAGGTGCGCGACCGACACGTCCGGGTCGCCGCCGAGCAGCGCCGCCATACCGGTCTCGGTGACCGCGGCGGCCTCGGCCATGGCGAGCCCGCGGGTCCGTACGAGACGGAGCGCCGCCTCGTCGCCGATGACTCCGGCGAGGGCGGCGGCGGTGATCTCACCAACGCTGTGACCTGCGACGACGTTCGGGGACGCGTCAAGGGCGGCGGCGGACAGCAGACCGGCGGCGACCAGCAGCGGCTGCGCCACCGCGGTGTCACGGATCGCGTCCGCGTCGGCCTCGGTGCCGTAGTGGGCGAGGTCCAGCCCGATGGCGTCGGACCAGGCCGCGATGCGGTCGGCGGCACCGGGGAGGTCGAGCCAGGGAGTCAGGAAGCCGGGCGTCTGAGCGCCTTGGCCGGGAGCGACGAGTACGAGCACCCTCACACTCTCTCTTGTGAACGGTCCGGAACACCCGTGGGGACAGGGACGAAGAACCGTATGGGGAATTGTTGATGTCCGACAAAAGTCTAGGACTGAGGATCTCTCGCGGCCAAGCGCCCCAGGATCAGGGCGATCCGCAACGTGAAGGCCGAGCGGACGTCGGACGGTGACCATCCGGTGACGTCTGTCACACGTCGGAGCCGGTAGCGCACGGTGTTCGGGTGGACGAAGAGCATTCTGGCCGCGCCCTCCAGACTGCTCGCCTGCTCCAGATACACACTCAGTGTTTCGAGCAGCGCGGAGCCCGCTTCCTCCAGCGGTCTGTAGATCTCCTCCACCAATTGGTCCCGTGCGGCGGGGTCGCCCGCCATCGCCCGCTCCGGCAGCAGATCGTCGGCGAGCACCGGGCGTGGCGCGTCCTGCCAGGCCCCGCACGCCTTGAGCCCGGCGGCAGCGGCCTGCGCGGACCGGGTGGCCGCCAGCAGGTCCGGCACCACGGGTCCGGCGACGACCGGGCCCGCCGCGTACGGGCCGATCAGGGCCTTCGCGACCTGGAGCGGGTTGTCGCTGCCGCCCGCGATGACCACCAGGCGGTTGCCGAGCACCCCGGTCAGGACCTGGAGCTTCGCGTGCCGGGCGGCCCGCCTGATCGCCTCCACGGTCAGCTCGCTGTCGCCGTCCGGGGCGGTGCCGAGCACCACGCAGACGTGCTCGGGGGAGTTCCAGCCGAGCGCCGCGGCGCGTGACACGGCACCCTCGTCGGCCTCGCCGGACAGCACCGCGTTCACCACGAGCGATTCCAGCCGGGCGTCCCAGGCGCCGCGCGCCTCGGCGGCCTGCGCGTACACCTGGGCGGTCGCGAAGGCGATCTCGCGCGCGTAGACGAGCAGTGCCTCGCGCAGTACCGACTCGTCGCCGGGCGCGGCGACCTCCTCGATCGCGGCCTCCATGACCTCGATCGTCGTCCGCACCATCTCGACGGTCTGCCGCAGGGTGATCGCCCGGGTCAGCTCGCGCGGAGCCGTGCCGAACACATCGGTGGAGATGGCCTGCGGGGTCTCCGGATGCCGGAACCACTCGGTGAAAGCCGCGATACCGGCCTGGGCGACCAGTCCGATCCAGGACCGGTTCTCCGGTGGCATCGCCCGGTACCACGGCAGCGACTCGTCCATGCGGGCGATCGCGTTCGCGGCGAGCCGGCCGGAGGACTGTTCCAGGCGCTTCAGGGTCGCGGCGTGCAGGTGGGCGGCGTTCGCATCGGGATGCTCAGGATCGGGTCGGGGCACGGAGACAAGATTGCCCTATCGGGCGACGGGCACGGAGAGCCGGGGCGACCGCGGGTCGTACCGGCGGGTAGGGGCCGGAGGACCGCCGCGCCGCGTCAACGGGATCGTGCCGCGCCGGGACAGGGTGAAGCGCCGTGTTCCGGCAGGCGATCGCCTGACGCTCCGGCAGGGTGATCGCGTCGCGCACCGGCAGGGTGATGGCGTCGCGCACCGGCAGGTGGATCATGGCGGGCTCCGGCCGGGCTACCGTGGGCAGGTGATTTCCGTACACCGCGCCGAAGACCGTTACCCGGGCGGGGGCCAGGACACCGGCATCCTGTCCCGGCACGCTTTCTCCTTCGGCAGCCACTACGACCCGGACAACCTGCGCTTCGGCGTGATCATGGCGTGCAACTCCGAACGGCTGGAGCCCGGCGCGGGGTTCGAGGAACACCCCCACAGCCATACGGAGATCGTCACCTGGGTCGTCGAGGGCGAGCTGACCCACCGCGACTCCACCGGTCACGCCACGACCGTACGGCCCGGCGATCTCCAGCATCTCAGCGCCGCGTCCGGCGTAAGACACGTCGAACGCAATGACGGAGACGCCCCGCTGACGTTCATTCAAATGTGGCTGTCACCGCTCGAACCGGGCGGCCGGCCCGCGTACACGGTCGTTTCCGGCCTGGCCGGCTCCGGCCCGTACACCATCCCGTCGGCCGGTGCGACGCTGCATGTGCACAGGCTGGACGCGGGGGAGCGCACGGCGCTGCCGGACGCGGCGCGGGTGTACGTCCATGTGGTGAGCGGCGACGTGCGCGTCGGGGACGCGGAGCTGGCGTCGGGCGACTCGGTACGGATCAGCGGCGAACCGGGCCCGGAGCTGGTGGCGACCGGGGCGGCCGAGGTGCTGGTCTGGGAGCTGTCGGCCTGAGCCGCCGGCCGCCGTCCGGATCGGCCGGGGGCTATCGGGCCGGTCCGGTGCGGCGGCGGTGGCTGGTGTCGCACCAGGGGAGGATGCGGCTGCGTCGGCACGTACAGATGGCGACGACGAAGCGGTCCGAGGTGTGCACGGCCCCGTCGGGGGTGGTGACTTCCACCGGTCCCTCCACAAGGAGGGGGCCGCGTTCCGTCATGGTGATGCGGCGCTGTGAATCACGGGCGTTCGGCACGGATGACCACCAACTCCTCGTTCGTCTCGTCGGTGTCCACCAGCTCGCGCTCGCGCAGCCAGCGGATGCGGGAGAGCAGTACGGGGCCGAAAGGGACGCGCACCCGGCTGCGGACGACGGCGTCCAGCCCCACGCCCTTGAGCCGGTCCAGGGTGGTGCCGGTGTCGCACAGCCCGGAGTGCACCATCAGCAGGACCCCGCCGCGCCGCAGCACCGACGGCGCCCCCGAGCAGAGGCGGTCGATGACCGCCCGGCCGTCGCTCCCGGCGTTCCAGGAACGAGAGGCGCCGCGCGGTGTGGCGTCCGGGGCGGGAACGTACGGCGGGTTGCACAGCACGAGGTCGTAGCGGCGTGTGCTGACGGCGGAGAGCAGATCGCTGCGGCGCACGGTGATGCGGCGACGGTGCAGCATGGCGTTGAGGCGTGCGGCGGCGACCGCCTGGGGCGCGATGTCGACGGCCGTCACCCTGCCTCCCAGCTGAGCGGCCCGCACGGCGAGTGCCCCACTGCCCGTACCGATGTCCAGTACGGCGGTCTCGGGCCCGATGTCCTCCTGTTCCAGCGCGGCCATCAGCAACTGCGTGTCGTGCTGGGGCGCGTAGACGCCGGGCAGCGTGACGAGGAAGGGCTGCGAGAGCGGGCGTGTGGCGTCCGGTCCGTCGTCCATGTGCCTTCACCTGCCTTCACCCCTTGTGGGAAGTGCGAACCGCTCCGGTCGCCGCCGCCGCGGCTCCCGCCGTGGTGGGTGCGAGCGGTCCGTCACGCTCCCCGGTCCGTGAGGAACCGCCGGCCGAGTCGGTCTTCGAGGAAGGAGGTGGCGGCGATGCCGAACGCGATGTCCGGCTCCAGCCGGGGTTCCTCGTCGAGGAGCCCACCGATCACCTCGTTCCGTACGATTTGTTCGTGTACGGCATCGGCTTCGACGTGCTCGTCGTAGAAGTGCTCCGCCGCCGGTCCGGCGCCGGTGCGTGCCATGGCCCGTGCGAGGTGCCGGGAGGCCGGGGAGGAGGTGATCTCGACGGCGGCGAAGTGCCCCACCAGGGTCCCGCGCATCCTTCGGTGCAGTCCGAACAGCGACATGGCGTTGACCAGGGCGAGCATCTCGGCGTATCCGCTGTCCAGGTAGTGGCCGTACCGGCTGTCCAGCCCGAGGTCGGTCATGAGGTCGGCGAACAGCCGGGCGTGTACACGGTCTGCCCGGCCGCCGCCGAACTCGTCGAACTCCACGGCGGCCATGGCGGCCTTGGCGCGTCCCGTGAGCCGCGGCAGCACCCAGGCGTGCGGGTCCGCTTCCTTCAGGTGGTAGAGGGAACGCTGTCTCGCGTAGGCGCGGAGGTCGTCCAAGGTGCCGCGCTCCGCGAGGAATCGAGGCACTCCACCCGGGCCGGCGGGCTCTGTCACCAGATCCGCCAGGAGACCGGCCAGAGGCTGCCGTGCGGCCGCGTCCCGCCGCAGGGCGGTGAGGAAGCGGTCCTCCAGCGAAGCGCGGACCGAGAGGAGGGACGTGTCCCATTCCCATGCCGGATCGACTCCGCCGAAGCCTCGGTAGTGCAATTCGTAACAGGTGTACAGCGCCAGTTGCAGATCCTCACCGAACGGATCGGCCAGGTCCGCCATGGCGCTGTCGGGCAGTGCGGAGCCGCCCAGCAGGGCTCCGGAGACCGCGGACGACAACGGCCCCCTGCCGCGCGGCAGGGTCGGCATGCCATGGCTCTCGGGCATCGCACTCCCTCCGGCCGTTCGGGGGCCGCGTGCGGTTCGGGGCGGAGCAACCACACCCCCCATCGATGGTCCCCGTGCGCGGAGGTTCCCGCATCCTCGGCGCCCTGGGCGCGGGAGCCGACGTCATTCACCACCCCCGGTCACCTGGGACGAGCAGGCGTGAAACTCCGAGCGGATTTCCGGGCAGTTGCCGCGACGGCCCAGGGAGGACAGAGTGGAAGAGGGACACACACGAGAACGGAGCGTGTTGTGATCATTGTCGGAGTCATTCTGCTCGTCATCGGTTTCGTCACCGGGATTTCCATCCTGTGGACCATCGGGATCATTCTGGCCGTCATCGGCCTGATCCTCTGGATCCTGGGCGGCATGGGACACGCCGTCGCGGGACGCAGGCACTACTGGTAGTGCCCCTGTGCCCGGAAAGGCGCACCTGCCCATGGACCACAACGAGGCGCGCGGCCCTGGACGCGCTCGCCGTATACGGCGCGACCCGCCGGGAAGACCAGGACGCCGCTTCGGAAGGGACCAGGAATGGCTGGCGATGACGTGAGCAAACGAAAAGTGCTGGCGATCGTCACGAACTACGGCGTCGAACAGGACGAGCTTCTGGTACCTCAGGAGCACCTGAGCGGCTGGGGCGCCGAAGTGGCGGTCGCCGCGGTGTCCATGGACGAGGTCCGGACGCTGGTGGGCGACAAGGAACCGGGGAAGACGGTCCGGCCCGGACTCACTCTCGCCGATGTGGATCCGGCCGCCTACGATCTGCTGCTGATTCCCGGCGGAACCCTGAACGCCGACGCCCTGCGCCAGCAGGATGCCGCCACGCGTATCGTCCGCTCCTTCGCGTCGTCCGGGCGGCCCGTCGCGGCCATCTGCCACGGGCCGTGGGCCCTGGTCGAAGCGGAGGTGGTGGCGGGAAAGAAGCTGACGTCCTATCCCTCGCTGAAGACGGACATCCGTAACGCCGGAGGGGAATGGACCGACGAGCCGGTCGTCACGGACGACGGCCGGGGCTGGCCGCTCATCACCTCACGCAACCCGGGGGACCTGGAACCATTCCTCCGCGAGGTGGATGCGGCTCTCACGGTGGACACCCGGTGAGCGCGAGCCCCGGGTCATTCCGTCCGCCTCCGGGCTACCGGCCGCCGTCCCGGCGCCACATCGACCACATCGGCGGCCCTGCCCGGAAGGTCATCTCCTCGTGCACGGCGAAGCCGTGCCGCTGGTAGAAGGTGAGATTGCGGCGGTTGCTCGACTCCAGGAAGACCGGCCGCCCGTCCGCGTCCGCCTGCTCCAGCAGCCCGCCGAGCACCCTCGCCCCGCGCCCGGTGCCCCGCGCGTCCGCCCGGGTGCCTATGTACTCGACGTACCAGTGCTCCGGACCGGCCGGGTGGCGGTGCTCCATGGCGAACAACCGCCCGGCCGTACGCGGCAGCTGGGCCCTTGTCGCGCGTACGAGTGGTCCCGCGTTGCGCAGTAGGTACGTCGTCGGCAGCTTCCACTGCCCGGGTTCCGCCCACACCGCCGCCACCGTGCGCTCCGGGTCGGTCCAGACGCGCCCGGCCGGGACCTGCTGGGCCAGGTGCGCGGTGAACAGCAGCCGCAGCCGCCGGTCCCGGTCGCGCGGCATCAGCCAGCTCCAGACGGGATCCTCGGCGTAGGCACTGGCGAGTACGGAGGCGAGCGCGGGGACATCGGCGGCGGCAGCGCGGACAAGGTCGGCCATGGCCGAGGAGGGTAGCGGGTTCCCGGGCCGCCGTACCCCGTTGTGCGCGGGACGGGCCGGGCGGACGCGTCGGCCATGCCCCTCTGTCCGGCGGGCCGACCGATTCTGCCCTTGTGTACCTGGCCCGCACCGGCCCGTTCCGCGTAGTGATGGAGTCGGCCCCCATGTGCACCCTCCCGGAAGGCTTCTGATGCGCGCACGAGACTCCGACCGTACCCATGGTCCCGCCGCCGGTTCCGCTCGCGCGCGCACGCCGGAGAGACGGCCGGAGAGGGACGAACTCCCCGGACAGCTGCCGCTCGCCCTCCAGAGCAGCCTGGGCAACGCCGTCGTCGTCCAGCTGCTCCGGCAGGCGGGGCATCCCTCGGCACAGCCCGAGGAGCAGCAGTACGAGCACGAGCGGCGGCATGAGCACGAGCACCACCACGACGTGCAGCGTTCCGCCGTCCATGACGTCCTGCGCGGCGGTGGCAGGCCCATGGACGCCGGGCTACGGGAAGAAATGGAGACCCGGCTCGGCGCCGACTTCTCCGACGTACGGATTCACGACGACAGCACCGCACGGGCCTCCGCCGCCGAGGTCGGCGCCCGCGCCTACACCTCCGGCCACCATGTCGTCGTCGGCACGGGCGGCGGCGACAAGCACACCCTCGCCCATGAGCTGACCCATGTCATCCAGCAGCGGCAGGGCGCGGTCTCCGGCACCGACAACGGCGCGGGCCTGCGGATCTCCGACCCCTCGGACACCTTTGAGCGGGCCGCGGAACGGAACGCCCGCCGGGTCATGTCCGCACCGCTGCGGGCCGGGGCGTCCGGAGACCGGGAGCAGCCCGCGTCGCAGGCGCCGTCGACCGCCGGGACGGCGGTCCAGCGCGCGGGCGACTGGAAGAACAACCCGACGAAGAACGCCCTGGCCGCGGAGAAGGCGGCCAACCCGGGCAACGCGCTCGTGCACACCCTGCACCACATCGTGCCCAAGTCACTGCTCGAACAGTTCGCCGGGCTCCTCACCCCGGCCCAGCTGACCTCCGTCGTCACGGCCCTGGCACCGCTCGCCCCGACCGCGTTCACCACCAACAGCACCCAGCCCGCCTCCGTGTCCAAGGCGTTGAAGAACGTCCCGGCCAACTTCGCGCTCGGCCCCGCACCGGGGGACCGCAACGACGACCCGGGCAACAGCGGACCGGACCTCAACTTCACCGAGGACGGCGCCATCACGCCCCGCTCCGAACAGCTGGAGCACGTCTACGACTTCATCGAGGCGAAGGTCAGCGCCGGAGCGGCGGTCACACCGGCCGAACTCCAGAACAACTTCATCGCCCCCCTGGAGCAGGCCTGCATCGAGCACAACGCCGTGGTCGCCCGTCTCGGCCTCGCCAACGGCGTGGGTCTCGACCCGAACCGGACGGCCTGGTCGGGCAGCGCGGCCACGCGTTCCCAGCGCCGGACCCACATGATCGAACCGCTCGTCTGACGACGATGACGAAGGGGCCAGGGACGACGGTCGGTCGTCGTCCCTGGCCCCCTTCGCCGTTCAGGCTTCGGACGGCTTCAGAGCGTGCCCACGAAGGCCCGCCAGGCGCTCGCCCCGACGATCAGGACGGGGCCGTCCGGGTTCTTGCTGTCGCGCACGGGGACGGCGCAGGGGAGGCCGTCGACCACTTCCACGCAGTCGCCGCCGTTGGTGCCGCTGTAACTGGACTTACGCCAGGCCGCGCCGCCGGTGACGGTGCACTCGACGCATTCGCCGCCGGTGCTGCCGCTGTAACTGGACTTACGCCACCGCGCGTTTCTCAAGTCGTGGCCGGTCTCCATAACACTCCTCCATCACGCGGGTGATCAGCGCCGCGGACTCCTCGACGGGGAGGGCCGTGGCCTGCAAATGAGCGTAACGGAGCGCGGCTTCCCTGACGGTGTCAGGGCTGGCGGTCATATGGCCGGAGACGATGTCCTCCGTGTAGACGATGTCGGGGTCGCTCTCGAAGCGCATGGTGGTGAACGAGCCATCCAGGCTGGTGTGTTCACCGGCCGCGAAGGGCAGCACCTGAATCCGCATCCAGCGGTGGTCGGCGAACTCCAACAAGTGGAGCAGTTGCCTCCGCATGACGTCCCGGCCGCCGATCGGCCGGTGCAGCACGGCCTCGTCGAGAATGACCCAGATCAGCGGGGGGTGTTCCCGCTCCAGGATGCGCTGTCGCTCCATCCGGGCCGCCACCAGGTTCTCCAGGTCGTCCGGCATGCCGGTGGCCAGCACTGCCCGCGCGTACTCCTCCGTCTGCAACAGTCCGTACACCACCTGCGACTGGTACGTGGAGATGTACGCGGCCTTGGCCTCCATGTCCGCGTACGGCTGGAACCAGGCGGGCAGTTGGCTGCGTAGAACGAGGCCGATCAGCCGCGAGAACATTCCGTCCGTGGCAAGCGCCGCGTCCACGCGCTCGGAGAAGTCGCGGGTGGGCACCTTCTTCGTGGTCTCGACCTGGCCGATCAAGGATCCGGTGCAGAAGATGATGTCGCCCAGCTGCCCCTGCTTGAGGCAGGCCGCCTCTCTCTGGCGGCGCAATTCCCAGCCGTAGTAGTCCAATGGGGAAGCGCTCGGGTCGAGCGTCTGGATGTTGGCCACGGCGGGGCACCTCCGGTGTTCAACGCCTCACGGCGTTCGTTTCCGTACGTAGCCGAGCGTAATCAAGCCACTGCATCCTGGTGACATGAATCACGTAATTGCCTCGCCGCCGGTCAGCGCGGAACCGACCTATCACGCCGACTTCGCGGTGGGCGAGCACTCCGCGCGGCATCTCCGCCGCATCCTGCGCCTCTACCTCACCGGCTGGGGGCTCCTGGACGTGGCCGACGCGGCGGAGCTGGCGCTGACCGAGCTGATCGCGAACGTGGTGCGGCACGTGCCCGGCCGCCGCTGCCAGACGTTCATCTTCCTGCTCCCGTCCGGGGGCCTGCGGGTGGAGGTCGCGGATGGCTGCCCGAAGATGCCGAGGATGGTCGTCGGGGACGAACTCGACGAGGGAGGCCGGGGGTTGGTGCTGGTCGCCGCGCTCACCGACCGGTGGGGCGTGGAGCCGCGCCGGGACGGGTGCGGCAAGACGGTGTGGTTCGAGTGCACGGCCGCGAAGGCGCCGCTCAGCGACCGGAACGGAGCTCCGAGAGCACCGCGTCCGTGAACGGGGGCCACACCTCCACCGCCCACGGGCCGAAGGCCCGGTCGGCCAGCGCGACGCACGCCGCGCCCGCGACCGGGTCGACCCACAGGAACGTCCCCGACTGCCCGAAGTGTCCGAAGGTCGCGGGGGAGGAGGAACCGCCCGTCCAGTGCGGGGACTTGGAGTCCCGGATCTCGAAGCCGAGGCCCCAGTCGTTGGGGTTCTGGTGCCCGTAGCCGGGCAGTACGCCCTTCAGGCCGGGGTGTACGACGGTCTGCGCGGCGAGCACCGTACGCGGGTCCAGGAGGCGGGGCGCCTGTAGCTCCGCCGCGAACCGGACGAGGTCGTCGACGGTCGAGACACCGTCCTTGGCGGGCGAGCCGTCCACCGTGGTGGCCGTCATGCCCAGCGGCTCCAGCACGGCCTGGCGCACGTACTCGGAGAACGGGATGTCGGTGGCCTTGGCGATGTGGTCGCCGAGCACCTCGAAGCCCGCGTTGGAGTAGAGGCGGCGGGTGCCGGGCGCGGCCGTCGTCCGGTGCTCGTCGAAGGCGAGCCCGCTGGTGTGCGCCAGCAGATGCCGGACGGTGGACCCCTCCGGCCCCGCCGGCTCGTCGAGCTCGACCGCGCCCTCCTCGTACGCCACCAGCGCCGCGTAGGCCGCGATCGGCTTGGTGACGGAGGCGAGCGGGAAGCGGTGCGCGGCCGGGCCGTGCGTACCGAGAACGGTGCCGTCCGCTCGTACGACGGCAGCCGCCGCGGTGGGAACGGGCCAGTTGTCGATCATCGCCAGGCTCTGCATGCGTACGAGCGTAACGGGCGGTATTCGGGTGCGCCGCAGTGGTGCCGGGGCCGGCTGGCCGCCTTCCGAAATCGGCACAGGACCGTGTACGGCCGCGGTGGATGTCTTGCAGGGTTGCCTGGGCGGAGATCACCGACAGAAAGGGCATGGTTCACGGGGAAGCCGGCCGCCGCTCGCTCCGGCATTGCATTCATACGGCTATCTCGCGGCCCGGTCGTCGTCCCGAGGCAGCCTTCGTGAAGGCGGAGCCGAGCCGGCGAGGCGGGCTGGTGGTGCTCCACTACCGATCGATCGGTGGTTCAGGGATCAGAATCCTCGCCGCCGAAGAGGAGGGCGTCACGGTCCGTCGCCTCCTGACACCGTAGGCGCCCGGCGGTCCGGGCCGAGTTCGTCGCGACCGCTGGGCTGATCTCACCGGATGGTCCGGCCGTCGCCGGAACCCGTCCCCGATTGCGCTTGCTTCGAGTGCACTCCAAGGTTCTAGCGTGGAGGGCATGACGGTGATGGAGAGCACTTCGACGAAGGTGGACGTCTGCGCCGCGGCCCCGCAGGCGCATCCGCGTCCCGAGGGGCAGGACCGGTACACCATCAGTGAGGTCGTGGCCTTCACCGGGCTCACCGCGCACACCCTGCGCTGGTACGAGCGGATCGGGCTGATGCCGCACGTGGACCGGTCCCACACCGGCCAGCGCCGGTTCACCAACCGCGATCTGGACTGGCTGGCCTTCGTCGGCAAGCTGCGGCTGACCGGGATGCCGGTCGCCGACATGGTCCGGTACGCGGAGCTGCTGCGCGAGGGCGAGCACACCTTCGAGGAACGGCAGGAGCTGCTTGAGGCGACCCGCCGCGACGTGAGGTCGCGGATCGCGGAGCTCCAGGACACCCTCGCCGTGCTCGACCACAAGATCGACTTCTATGCGGGCGCCCGGCGGGCGCCGGAAAGGCCCTGTGCCTGATGACTGACGACAAGATCACCACCGTGGAGCTCGGCAACGGCGGCCCTCAGGTCGGCGTACAGGGGCTCGGCTGCATGGGCATGAGCGAGTTCTACGGGGACACCGACGAGTCCTCGGCCCGCGAGACCCTGGAGACGGCGCTGACGGCGGGCGTCACCCTCTTCGACACCGCGGACATCTACGGCAGCGGCGCCAACGAGACCTTCCTCGCCCCGTTCGTCGGGGCGCACCGGGACGAGATCACGCTCGCCACGAAGTTCGCCATAGAGCGCAAGGACGACGACCCGCACTACCGGGGCGTGCGCAACGACCCCGCGTACATCCGCAAGGCCGTCGAGGACAGCCTGCGACGGCTGGGCACCGATGTCATCGACCTCTACTACATGCACCGCCGCGACCCGGCCGTCCCGTTCGCCGAGTCCGTCGGGGCCATGGCGGAGCTGGTCCAGCAGGGCAAGGTCAAGCAGCTCGGGCTGAGCGAGGTGACCGGCGCGGAGCTGCGCGAGGCGCACGCGGTGCACCCGATCGCCGCCCTCCAGTCGGAGTGGTCGCTCTTCAGCCGGGACATCGAGCGCAGCGCCGTACCGGCCGCCGTCGAGCTCGGGGTGACCGTCGTGCCGTACTCGCCGCTCGGCCGGGGCTTCCTGACCGGGGCGTTCACGGACGCGGCCAAGGACCTGTCGAAGGGCGACTTCCGGCAGTTCCAGCCCCGCTTCACCGGCGACAACGCGAAGAAGAACGCCGCCCTGCTGGAGCCCGTCCACAAGATCGCGGCGGCGCACGGGGTGTCGGCCGCGCAGGTGGCACTCGCCTGGGTGCAGCAGCGGGCCCAGGTGCACGGGCTGACCGTGGTGCCGATCCCGGGCACCCGCAAGAGCAGCCGGCTGCTGGAGAACGTGGCCGCCACCCGGCTCACGCTGAGCGACGGGGAGCTGGCACAGCTGGAGCCGATCGCCGGGCTGGTGGCCGGGGACAGGTACCCGGACATGAGCTCGACGTCCGCCGCGCGCGAGTAGACAAGTCGCGAGTGGACAGGCCCTGTAGCCCGGGGCCCGCCGCACCCCACGGCCCCGGGCTACGGCGCCGTGGTGAATGATGGTGGCGACCTGCGGTACGGCAATGTTTATGCGAGGGGCGCGGCCATGCTATTCGTCGTCGTTGTTTCCGTTGTTCTCGTCGGCGGCAGCATTTCCTACATCGTGCATCTCTTCAGACGCGACAGCAGGATCCGGTCACAGGGGCGGGACATCCGGGCGCTGGTCGAGGACGTGCGTTTCCTCGGCTCGAACGACGGCGGATCCGCCAACATAAAGTACCGGCTCTCCTGGACCGAGAACGGTGTGACAAAGCAGGTGGAAGGCAGCGACACGGTGTCCGCCTTCTACTCGTCGCGGGTGCAGAAAGGCTGCGAGATCGACATCAAATACCTGGACGACAACAACATCATGTTCGTCTTCGACAAGTAGTCGAGTGGCCAAGTAGCGGCGACCTCACCCCTCGCCCGGCACCACCACCCCGGCCTCGTAGGCGAAGATCACCGCCTGCGCCCGGTCCCGCAGGTCCAGCTTGGCCAGCACCCGGCCGATATGCGTCTTCACCGTCTGCTCGGCCAGCACCAGCTTCCCCGCGATCTCCTGGTTGGACAGGCCCCGCGCGATCAGCTCCAGCACCTCCGTCTCGCGCGGAGTCAGCCCGTTCAGCCGCAGCGACTGGCCGCTCCGGGTGGCACCGGTCGGGCCCTGCCGGGCGAAGTCCGCGATCAGACGGCGCGTCACGGACGGCGCGAGCAGCGCCTCGCCCGCCGCGACCACCCGCACCGCCGAGATCAGGTCGGCCGGCGGCGCGTCCTTCAGCAGGAAGCCGGACGCCCCGGCGCGCAGCGCCTCGTACACGTAGTCGTCCACGTCGAACGTGGTGAGCATCAGGACCCTCGGCCGGTGCACCACCCCCAGCGGCGGGTTCAGCAGCTCACGGGCCGCCGCCAGGCCGTCCATCTCCGGCATCCGGACATCCATCAGCACCACGTCCGGGCGGGTGCTGCGGCCGACCTCGACGCCCTGGCGCCCGTCCGGCGCCTCACCGACCACCTCGATGTCGCTCTGCGCCGAGAGCAGCGCCGCGAACCCCGCCCGCACCATGGCCTGGTCGTCGACGATGATCACACGGATGGTCAAGAGTCCTCCGGGGCCTCGGGCGTGGCAGGGGTCAGCGGCAGCCGCGCGGCCACCCGGAAGCCGCCGTCCGGCAGCGGTCCGGTGTCCAGCGTGCCGCCGGTCAACCGTACGCGTTCACGCATCCCGACCAGGCCGTGCCCCGTGCCGGACGTCTCCAACGGCGAATCGGGTTGCTCCGCCCGGTCGTTGACCACCAGGACGGTCAGATGCGCGCCGTCGGAGGTGACCGATATCCGGGTCCGCGCGCCGGGCGCGTGCCGGATCACGTTGGCCAGCGCCTCCTGCACGATCCGGTACGCCGACACATCCACCGCCTGCGGCAGATCCGGCAGCCGGGCGGGGAGCGAGAGTTCGGCCGGCAGCCCCGCCCGCACCGTCGCCTCCACCAGCTGCTGCACCCGGTCGAGACCCGGCTGCGGGGCCCGCTCGCCCTCCGCGCCGTCGCTGCGCAGCACCGTCAGCAGCCGCCGCATCTCCGTCAGCGACTCCCGCGCGCTCGCGGCGATCGCCGCGAACTCCTCGTGCGCCTGCTCGGGCAGGTCGCTGATCCGGTACGGCGCGGAGTCGGCCTGGACCGTGATCACGGACATGTGGTGCGCCACCACGTCGTGCAGTTCCCGGGCGATCCTGGTGCGCTCCTCCAGCAGTGTGCGCTGCGCCCGCTCGGCCTCGCTGATGGTCTCCTGCTCGGCGAGCCGGCGCTGTGCGTCGCCCCGTTCCCGTACCACCGCACCGATCACCATGAACACCGCGCCGAACGCCGGAAGCAGTCCCGCGGTGCCGTTGCTGCGGTCCGTGCCGCCCAGGTGCAGGACCAGGCTCGCCACGGAGGTCAGCGCCCAGACGGAGATCGCGGTCCGGCGGGTCTCGCGCAGGGCCACCGCCAGCATCACGAAGAGGTAGCAGATCAGCGTCGGCGGCGGCCACGGCCAGATGCTCATCTGCGGGTCCGCGTACCGCAGCAGTACCAGCGCCCCCACGATGTCGGCGGGGAAGACGATCCACCACGCCTGCAACGGGCGGTGCGCCAGCATCAGCAGCGGCGCCGTCTGGGCGACGGTCAGCAGCCCGGCCAGCCCCTCGGCCATGCCGTATTCGTTGGTCAGCACATTGAGCGTGACCGGGACGAAGATCGCCGTGAGGATGAGGACGGCCGCGTACGGCAGCAGCCTCCGCCACCGTCTGGACGCGTTCGCGAGCGGGGGGACCGGGGGATGGGACGGGTGGGAGAGCCCGTGGGTGATCTCGCGCAGATTGCGGCGGGCGGCGCTCACCAGCCCGTCGGCGGCGGGCTGGGGGCGCGGCGGCGCCCCGGGGGGCGGGGCATGGGGCGGGGAAGTGGTCATGGCCGCCTCAGCGTAGGCAGCGGCCCGGCCCGGTGGCGTCATACCGGGGTTCCGGTTCGCCACCGGGCTTCTCGTACGGGGGTACTACGGGCCGATCGGGCCGACCGGCGGCGAGGCCCTACAACTCGGCCAGCAGCTGGGCCTTCTTGGCGCTGAACTCGTCGTCCGTCACCAGCCCGGCCAGGTGCAGCTCCCCGAGGTGCCGGATCCGCTCCGCGATGTCCGCGGGGTCGCGCCGCCCCGCGGACGCCAGGACGGCGGCGGGCACGGCGGCAGCTGAATGGTTCCTGCGCACCGATTCCAGCACGGCCGCGGCGAACGGCAGCGACTCGTGCACCGGGCCGTAGCCGAGGCCGAAGACCACCGCGGCCGGGTCCTGATCGGCCCGGGAGGGGCGGGGCGTCATCGGGTGCGGGCACCGCACCGCGCCCGGGTCCGTCACCAGGCCCGCACCACCACCGCTCCGGGCGGGCTCCGGGGCCGCGTTCTCCAGGCCCCTGGGCACCAGCCGCAGATAGCCCTCGAACGCCTCCGGCGAGCGCCACTCGACCCCGCTCAGCTCCGTCACCGGGAAGGTCTGGTCGCCGGCCTTCCACTTCGCCGTGGAGGCGCCCGTCCAGAACCAGCGGAAGGAGACCCGCTGCCCGTCGAAACCGGCCCGGCCGTCGTACGCCTTGAACTGCATCGGCGCCTCGGGTGCCGCGACCAGGAACCGCTCGGCGGGCTCCGTCGCGTCCGGGCCGAGCCGGGCCCGCAGCTCGTCCGCGTAGTACTCGGCCAGCGTCTCACGCTCGGCGGGGAGCACTAGCCGGTACGGATCGCAGCCGTCCTTCAGCTGCCCCGCCGCAGCCTCGACCAGCGGATCGGCACCAGGTCTCGGCACGGCATGCAGGACCACCGTGCCCCGCTTGCCCGGGGTCAGCGTCACCGACGACAGCGCCGCGTGCGGGACGCGTCGTTCCCGCAGACTCTGGAAGAGCTTCGGCGTGCGGATTCCCCGTTCGAAGCGGATGAGCACGGAGTCGGTGTCGAACTCCCAGGTGGCATGAATTCCGGCCAGCACATCACCCATGTGCCTCATCGTATGCGGCACTTGCCTCGTACGTCCCTCCTCGGCGCAGGCTGCGATTCGATGGTCCACCAGGGCCCCGCGCTCGTCAGATGCCCTGGCTTCCGGTGATTCGTTCGTGGCAGCCGCTGTCGGAGGCCGCGCAGCTCACCGACGCGTAGGCACCCACGCCGATGGCGGCGAAGTTGCCGAGGCTCTCGGTGCCCGGCTCGAAATAGCCACTGTGCCCGAGCGCGTCGCCCGCCGAGACGATGCGCGAGCCGAAGCCCGGGTCGACCGGGTCGGCCCCGTGTCCCAGGCCGCCGAGCTCCAGATTCGGCACGTCCTGGATCCAGTCGTCCCGGTCCCGCGTCGCCCATACCCGGGCCCCGGTACGCAACTGCGCGGCGTTCTCCACCCGCATGCCGGGGCTGCCGGCCACCGCGATGTCGCCGACCCTGGCGGGCAGTTCATGCGCGGCGACCCCGCACAGCACCGAGCCGTAGCTGTGGCAGAACAGCGAGACCGGGGCATCGCCGGGCAGCGCCTCCACCAGGGCCTTCAGCCGCACCGCCCCGCGCTCGGCGAGGTTGCCCAGGGCCGCGTCCATGCCGATGCCGGCGGGCGAGGTGTAGTCGGCCCAGGCGATGACGGCGGTACGGGTCCTGGGGAACGCGGCGCGCTCCGCCGCGTACAGCGACTTCGCCATGCCGACCGGGGCGGCGTTCACCTTGGGCGCGGACCGCTCCAGCGTCAGCAGGCTGGTGTCGACGCCGGGGACGATCACCGAGATCCGGTCGGCCCGGTCGAGACTGCCGAACACCTCGGCGGCGCGGCCCTTCCCGGACGGGTCGAAGGCGAGGAAGTGGCGGCCGGGGGCGAGCATCGAATCGAGACGGTTCATCCGGCGGACCGCCTCGGCGCGGCCGTCCGGGGAGAGCCGCACATCGTGCATGCGTCGCTGCTCGACCTGCCGCGCCTGCGCCACGGCCCGCCGGTTGGCGCGGTAGCGCAGGGTGACCGGGGCGCCGTTCAGATTGCCCACGACCAAGGGGTACTTGTCGGCGAGCGCGGTGCGCTGCGCGGCCGTCAGCGTGGCGAAGAAGTGGGCCAGCCGGTACGGCGGGGCATCGGCGTCCGGCAGCGCATGACCCGCCACCCGGCCCCGCGCCCAGGCGGCGAGTGCGATCGTGCGTGGCTCGTCGGAGGGTTGGTGACGTACGGCGGTCCAGCCAGTGGTCGCCAGCATCACGAACACGACCGCGACGGCGAGCAGCGCGCGCCATGCGGTGAGCGTGGGGGAGGAGTCGAAGGAAGTCACTCAGGCCCACATTAGGAGACGCGCGACGACAGCCGTGAAGAGGGTGACACACATCACTCGGCTGCGGGGAATTCGGGCGCGCACTCTTCACGCTGTGTGGTCGTCACCCGCACGCTCAGGTGCGCGAAGTGGTCCCGGGAGGTCGCATGTGGCCGCCGGGGCACGGCTGTTGTGAAGTCGGTCATGCCGGGCTCTGAGGCGTGCGGCACACCTGAGGGGCGCCCGCGCGGCCATTGCGCGCCGGATCCCGTCCGCGCGGCCATGTTGCGCCGGACCCCGCCCGCGCGGCTATTGCGCGCCGCGTCCCGTCCGCCAGTCGCCGGCCAGTGCGGGCCCGAGCTGGTCCAGGTACGCCTCGGTCAGGGCGCGCAGCGAATCCACATCGGAGTCCCGGCCCCGCCCCCAGAGCTGCCCGGACACCCGCATCACCCCGCAGAACGCGGCCACCGCGACCCTCGGCCGGGGGTCCTCGTCCACATCGAGCCCCTCGCGCCCGGCGATCAGCAGCGCGACCTGGTTCTCCAGATCGCTGCACCGCCGCAGGTGGGCGGCGAGCAGCGAGGGCGTCGACTCGATCATCCGGTACGTACGCATGTGGAGTTCGACCGTGACGGTCTCCTCGATCACCTCGCCGAGGCTGTTCCAGGCGCAGAGGACCGCGTTGCGCATCGCCTCGAACGGGGCCTCGGCGGCGGGGCGCCGGCGCAGCTGCGCGAGGAAGTGCGACTCCACCATCTCCTGGATGGCGAAGGCGGCCTCCTCCTTGGAGGCGAAGTAGCGGAAGAAGGTGCGCTGGGAGACCTCCACGGCGTCGACGATCTCGTCGACCGTGGTCCGCTCGTACCCCTGCGTGGTGAAGAGGTCGAGGGCGGCGTGCAACAGGGCGTCCCGGGTGCGTCGCTTCTTCCGTTCGCGCAGTCCGGTCGGATACGCGGCCCGCTGCCCATCGGTCACTTAACTGGCCTTCTTTCTCCTGCTTTGTCCAGCTCAGCGTACCTGTGAGCTACGTGACAGTTACCGACTTGTGAAATGGTTTGTCAACTGTCAGCGACTGACACTAATGTCCCGGGCATGACTAGTCAGACCACCGTCGACAAGGCGTCGCGGGAGCCGCAGGAAACCGCCGCTCCCGCACCTGCCAAGGGGCTGCGCGGCCACCCCTGGCTGACGCTCTTCTCCGTGGCCATCGGCGTGATGATGGTCGCGCTCGACGGCACGATCGTCGCGATCGCCAACCCCGCCATCCAGCACGATCTGAACGCCTCGCTCGCAGACGTCCAGTGGATCACCAACGGCTACATGCTCGCCCTCGCGGTCTCCCTGATCACCGCGGGCAAACTCGGTGACCGGTTCGGTCACCGCCAGACCTTCCTCATAGGCGTCGTGGGCTTCGCCGCGGCGTCCGGGGCCATCGGCCTGTCCGACAGCGTTGCCCTGGTGATCGTATTCCGGGTGCTCCAGGGCCTCTTCGGCGCCCTGCTGATGCCCGCCGCGCTCGGCCTGCTGCGCGCCACCTTCCCGGCCGAGAAGCTGAACATGGCGATCGGCATCTGGGGCATGGTGATCGGTGCCTCGACCGCGGGTGGTCCGATCCTCGGCGGCGTGCTCGTCGAGCACGTCAGCTGGCAGTCCGTCTTCTTCATCAACGTGCCGGTCGGTGTGATCGCGCTGCTGCTGGGCCTGGTGATCCTCAAGGACCACCGCGCCGAGAACGCGCCGCGCTCCTTCGACATCGGCGGCATCGTGCTGCTGTCGCAGGCGATGTTCTGCCTGATCTGGGCACTCATCAAGGGCTCCGAATGGGGCTGGGGCGACTACAAGACGCTCGGTTTCCTGGGCGCCGCCGTGGCCCTGTTCGTGGTCTTCGCCCTCTCGCAGAAGAACGTCAGGGAACCCCTGATCCCGCTGGCGATGTTCCGCTCCGTCCCGCTGTCCGCGGGCGCGGTCCTGATGGTGCTGATGGCCTTCGCGTTCATGGGCGGGCTGTTCTTCGTCACCTTCTACCTCCAGAACGTGCACGGGCTGAGCCCCGTCGACAGCGGTCTGCACCTGCTGCCGCTGACCGGCATGATGATCGTCGCCTCGCCGCTCGCGGGCGCCATGATCACCAAGTTCGGCCCGCGGGTCCCGCTGGTCGGCGGCATGGTGTGCACGGCGGTCGCCATGTTCGGCATGTCCCAGCTGGAGATCGGCACCGGCACCCTGACCATGTCGATCTGGTTCGGCCTGCTCGGCCTCGGCCTCGCCCCGGTGATGGTCGGCGCCACCGAGGTCATCGTCGGCAACGCCCCGATGGAGCTCTCCGGCGTCGCCGGCGGCCTCCAGCAGGCCGCCATGCAGGTCGGCGGCAGCCTCGGCACGGCGGTGCTCGGCGCCGTCATGGCCTCCCAGGTCGACTCCAAGCTGGCCGACAACTGGAAGGCGGCGGAGCTCCCGCCGCTCAGCCCGCAGCAGCTGGACCAGGCGTCCTCGGCCGTCGAGGTCGGCATCCCGCCGGTCGACGGGAACGTCCCGCCGGAGATCGCGGGGAAGATCGCGGGCGTCGCCCATGACACCTTCGTGTCAGGGATGAGCACGGCGTTCATGGTCGCCGGTGTCGTCGCGGTGGTCGCCGCGCTGGTCGCCACCCTCACCAAGCGCGGTGCGAACGCCGAGGCGGGCATGGGCGGCGGTCACATCTGACCGCCCGCCCCGATGACCCGGGCCCCGCGCCCACCCGTCAACGCGGCGCGTACGACAGCCCCGCCGGACCCGTCCGGCGGGGCTGTCGCCTATCCGGGTGGCGCACTCCCCGGCCCCTTCCCCGGGCATTGCCGCGCAGGTCAGGGTGCGTGCAACTGATTCGCACCACCACGGGGGTACTTCCATGCGCACGACCGTCCTCACCACCACCCTGGCCGCAGCCGCGCTCGCCGCCACCGCGCTCGTCCCACAGACCGCCGCCCACTCCGCGCCCGTCGGGCTCGGCTCCTGTGCGGCCGGTCAGCTCTGCCTCTGGGACCAGCCGGACTTCACCGGCACCCGCCGGACCCACGAGCTGTCCACGACCGACATCGAGAGCTGCGTCCCGCTGCCCAGGGGCAGCAAGGTCCAGGCGCTCGCCAACCGCACCGGCCGCCCCGTCACCACGTACCAGTCGGCGGAGTGCGCCGAGACCGGCGAGTTCGAGACCTACCCGGGCGGCGGCACCTGGGTGCCCCGGTCCCCGTACCAGGTCAGGGCCTTCAAGATCTGGGAGAACTGACCGAGGGCCGGAGCACCGGGCACCGGCCGCGGACGCCGAAGGGCGGCGGGACCTCCCGGTCCCGCCGCCCTTCACACGTCGTCCGTCGCGGCTACGCGTCGCCGCCGGCCGCGCCCGGCTCGGCCGCCGTGACATCCAGCAGCTCGTACCGGTCGATGGCCTTCTTCAGCAGCGAGCGGTCGATCCGGTTCTCCTTCGCGAGCTCGGTGAGCACCGCGAGGACGATCGACTGCGCGTCGATGTGGAAGAACCGGCGGGCCGCACCACGGGTGTCGGCGAAGCCGAAGCCGTCCGCACCCAGCGACTGGTACGCACCGGGCACCCAGCGCGCGATCTGGTCCGGCACCGAACGCATCCAGTCCGAGACCGCCACGAACGGACCCTCGGAGCCGGAGAGCTTCCGCGTCACGTACGGGACGCGCTGCTCCTCCTCCGGGTGCAGCAGGTTGTACCGCTCCACGTCCACGGCCTCGCGGCGCAGCTCGTTCCAGGAGGTCGCCGACCAGACGTCCGCCCGGACGTTCCACTCGTCGGCGAGGATCCGCTGCGCCTCGACGGCCCACGGGACCGCCACACCGGACGCCATGATCTGGGCCGGGATCTCGCCCCGGTCGGCCGCCTTGAAGCGGTAGACACCCTTGAGGATGCCCTCCACGTCCACGTTCTCCGGCTCGGCCGGGTGCTGGATCGGCTCGTTGTAGACGGTGAGGTAATAGAAGACGTCCTCACTGTTCTCGCCGTACATCCGCCGCAGACCGTCCTTGACGATGTGCGCGATCTCGTACCCGAACGCCGGGTCGTACGCGACACAGCCCGGGTTGGTCGAGGCGAGCAGCTGCGAGTGGCCGTCCGCGTGCTGGAGACCCTCACCGGTCAGCGTCGTACGTCCGGCGGTCGCACCCAGCACGAAGCCGCGCGCGAGCTGGTCGGCCATCTGCCAGAACTGGTCACCCGTGCGCTGGAAACCGAACATCGAGTAGAAGACGTACACCGGGATCAGCGGCTCGCCGTGCGTGGCGTACGCCGAACCGGCGGCGATCAGCGACGCCGTGCAGCCGGCCTCCGAGATGCCGTCGTGCAGCATCTGACCGGTCGGCGACTCCTTGTACGCGAGCAGCAGATCACGGTCCACCGCTTCGTACTGCTGACCCAGCGGGTTGTAGATCTTCGCGCTCGGGAAGAAGGCGTCCATGCCGAAGGTGCGGTACTCATCGGGCGCGATCAGCACGAAACGCTTGCCGATCTCCTTGTCCCGCATGAGGTCTTTCAGGATGCGGACGAACGCCATGGTGGTGGCGATCGACTGCTGACCCGAACCCTTCTTCGCGGTCGCGTACGTCTTGTCCTCGGGCAGGACCAGCGGCTTGGCACGCACCACCCGGGTCGGGACGTAACCGCCCAGACCCTTGCGGCGGTCGTGCATGTACTGGATCTCCTCCGAGTCACGGCCCGGGTGGTAGTACGGCGGCAGGCCGTCCTCCAGCTGCTTGTCCGTGATCGGGATGTGCAGCCGGTCGCGGAACCGCTTGAGGTCCTCGACCGTGAGCTTCTTCATCTGGTGGGTCGCGTTGCGGCCCTCGAAGTTCGGCCCCAGGGTCCAGCCCTTGACCGTCTGCGCCAGGATCACCGTCGGCTGGCCCTTGTGGGCCTTGGCCGCCGCGTACGCCGCGTAGACCTTCTTGTGGTCGTGACCGCCGCGGCCCAGGTGCAGGATCTGGTCGTCGGTCATGTCCTTGACCATGTCGCGCAGCCGCGGGTCGTCCCCGAAGAAGTGGTCACGGATGTACGCGCCCGACTCGGTGGCGTACGTCTGGAACTGGCCGTCCGGCGTGGTGTTCAGCTTGTTGACCAGGATGCCCGTGCGGTCCTGCGCGAGCAGCGGGTCCCAGGAGCGGTCCCAGACCAGCTTGATGACATTCCAACCGGCACCGCGGAACTGCGACTCCAGCTCCTGGATGATCTTGCCGTTGCCGCGCACCGGGCCGTCGAGCCGCTGGAGGTTGCAGTTGACCACGAAGGTGAGGTTGTCCAGACCCTCGCGGGCGGCGATGGAGAGCTGGCCGAGCGACTCCGGCTCGTCCATCTCGCCGTCGCCCAGATAGGCCCAGACGTGGGACTTGGAGGTGTCGGCGATGCCGCGCGCCTCCATGTAGCGGTTCATCCGGGCCTGGTAGATCGCGCCGAGGGGGCCGAGGCCCATCGAGACGGTCGGGAACTCCCAGAAGTCCGGCATCAGCCGCGGGTGCGGGTAGCTGGACAGGCCGTTGGGCGCCTTCGACTTCTCCTGGCGGAAGGCGTCGAGCTGCGCCTCGCTGAGCCGGTCGAGCAGATAGGCGCGGGCGTAGATGCCCGGGGACGCGTGCCCCTGGAAGAAGATCTGGTCGCCGCCCAGGCCGTCGTCCTTGCCGCGGAAGAAGTGGTTGAAGCCCACGTCGTACAGCGAGGCCGAGGAGGCGAAGGTGGCGATGTGGCCGCCGACCCCGATCCCGGGGCGCTGGGCGCGCGACACCATCACGGCCGCGTTCCAGCGGGTCGCGTTGAGGACCTTGCGCTCGATCTCCTCGTCGCCGGGGAAGAACGGCTCGTCCTTCGTGGCGATCGTGTTCACGTAGTCCGTACTGCGCATCTCCGGCACGGCGACGCGCTTCTCGCGCGCCCGCTCGATGAGCCGGAGCATCAGATAACGGGCCCGCTCGCGGCCTCGCTCGTCGACCGCGGCGTCGAGCGAGTCGAGCCATTCCTGGGTCTCTTCGGGATCGAAGTCCGGGACCTGGCTCGGCAGGCCGCCAATGATGATCGGGTTGCGATCGGATCCGGAAGCCACGCTGTTCCTTCGCTGTTCGGTGGTGCTCTACGGGGCCTGATGGAGGGAGAACATGCCCCCGGGATGTATGCAAGTACGCCATCACCATCGTGTACCGCGAGGGCGTAAACGTCATCTCTACCGGGGGGTAACCGCCGTGTGGTGAGACATCGCGTACGGCGCGCGGGGATGGTCCGGGCCAAACCGCAACCATACGCCCAACCCGTCCAGGCGTTCCCAAAGGATGTTCGACTCCGAATGGCGGACCGAAACGGCATAAGCTGTGGAAGGACGTAAAGGGTGTGGAAGGAAGCGCAGGGCCCCCGCAGGGGGCCCGCCGACAGTGCGGCGACGTGGCAGGGAACGTCACCGTTTAGGCGGTCTCGCACGCCGGGTACTTGCGCGATCCGCCGCTCCCGTGTGGACTACGGCCAACGCCCCGCGCACGCGCGTGGCTGATGCATTTTCCGAAACATGATCAGGAGGCAACCCGTGAGCGCGACCGCGGACCACGCGGAGGAGCGGACCAACCCGGCAGCACGCCTGGGGTTCGAGCCCGGACAGGTGGTCCAGGAGATCGGCTACGACGACGACGTCGAGCAGGAGCTCCGTGAGGGCATTGAGGCCACAATCGGCCAGGATCTCGTCGATGAGGACTACGACGACGTCGCAGACGTCGTCCTGCTGTGGTTCCGCGACGAGGACGGCGACCTTACGGACGCGCTGGTGGATGCCATTGGTCTGCTCGAGGACGGCGGTACGGTCTGGCTGATGACGCCGAAGACCGGCCGTGACGGATACGTCGAGCCGAGCGACATCAACGAGGCAGCACAGACGGCCGGTCTCTCCCAGACCAGGAGCGTCAACGCGGGCAAGGATTGGGCGGGCAGCCGTCTGGCCACGCCCAAGCGCTGAACCACGCTCGCCACGCATTTCGCCCTGAAGGCCCCCGACGGCACCGCGCCGCCGGGGGCCTTCGTATGAGCCGGCGGGTGACCGCGACCTCTTCGTATGAGCCGCCGGGTGATCGCGGCCTTCGTGCGAGCCGCTGGGCGGCCGGGAGCGCCGGGGTGTCCCGTGCGGGCGCTGCATGGCCCGCCGCGGGCTCTGCGTAGGGTGGGAGCCACCCGGACGGCCCAGCCCGGTGAACGTAGCGAAGGGACGCTTTTCATGGCGATCGAGGTCGGCACCAAGGCCCCGGATTTCGAGCTCAAGGACAACCACGGCCGGACCGTGAAGCTCTCCGACTTCCGCGGCGAGAAGAACGTCGTCCTGCTGTTCTACCCGTTCGCCTTCACGGGCGTCTGCACGGGTGAGCTCTGCGCGCTCCGCGACGAACTGCCGAAGTTCGAGAACGACGACACCCAGCTCCTCGCCGTCTCCAACGACTCCATCCACACCCTGCGCGTCTTCGCCGAGCAGGAGGGCCTGGAGTATCCGCTGGTCTCCGACTTCTGGCCGCACGGCGAGACCTCGCGGGCCTACGGTGTCTTCGACGAGGAGAAGGGCTGCGCGGTGCGCGGCACCTTCATCATCGACAAGGAGGGCGTGGTGCGCTGGGCCGTCGTCAACGGTCTGCCCGACGCACGCGACCTCAACGAGTACATCAAGGCGCTCGACGCGCTCTGAGCCGGTAACGGCTGATCCGCGGGTGACCCGGCGAAAAGCCTGCTTCGCCGGGAACCGGTCACTAGGATCCAGTCGTTGATCGGATGCCAACGCAACGTGGAGGCGCCGGCGCCCGCCGGCCCCCAAGGAACCCAATGGGAGGACTCGTGGGAGTCAGCCTCAGCAAGGGCGGCAACGTCTCGCTGACCAAGGCCGCGCCCAACCTGACCGCGGTCGTCGTCGGTCTCGGCTGGGACGCCCGCACCACCACCGGTGGTGACTTCGACCTCGACGCCAGCGCCCTGCTGACGAACGCCGCGGGCAAGGTCGGCAGCGACGGTAACTTCGTCTTCTTCAACAACCTCAAGAGCCCCGACGGTTCCGTCGAGCACACCGGTGACAACCTCACCGGTGAGGGCGAGGGCGACGACGAGGTCATCAAGGTCAACCTGGCCGGCGTCCCGGCCGATGTCGACAAGATCGTCTTCCCGGTCTCGATCTACGAGGCCGAGACCCGGCAGCAGAGCTTCGGCCAGGTGCGCAACGCGTACATCCGCGTGGTCAACCAGGCCGACAACAGCGAGCTGGCCCGCTACGACCTGAGCGAGGACGCCTCGACGGAGACGGCCATGGTCTTCGGCGAGCTGTACCGCAACGGGGCGGAGTGGAAGTTCCGCGCCATCGGTCAGGGGTACGCCTCGGGGCTGCGCGGCATCGCGCAGGACTTCGGCGTCAACGTCTGAGAAGGCGCGACCGGGCCGGGCCACCTGGGCGCGGCCCGGTCACGCCCGCATGAATCCGTCCGGCGCCGCACTCCTGTGCGGCGCCGGACGCGCTCGACAGACGGCCCGGGGCTCCAACGGCCCGACGGGTCCGCGACGGACGGCCCGGGGCTTCCAACGGCCCGACGGGCCCGGCAGACGGTTCAACGACTCGGGGAGGACACACACCATGGGCGTCACGCTCGCCAAGGGAGGCAATGTCTCCCTCTCCAAGGCCGCACCCAACCTCACCCAGGTGCTGGTCGGGCTCGGCTGGGACGCACGGTCCACCACGGGCGCCGACTTCGACCTCGACGCCAGCGCACTGCTGTGCCAGTCGGGCCGAGTGCTCGGCGACGAGTGGTTCGTGTTCTACAACAACCTCACGAGCCCCGACGGCTCCGTGGAGCACACCGGCGACAACCTCACGGGCGAGGGCGAGGGCGACGACGAATCGGTCATCGTGAACCTCACCCAGGTACCGGCGCACTGCGACAAGATCGTTTTCCCGGTCTCCATCCATGACGCCGACAACCGGGGCCAGACCTTCGGCCAGGTCAGCAATGCGTTCATTCGCGTGGTCAACCAGGCGGACGGTCAGGAACTCGCGCGATACGACCTCAGCGAGGACGCCTCGACGGAAACCGCGATGATCTTCGGCGAGCTCTATCGGTACAACGGCGAGTGGAAGTTCCGCGCAGTGGGACAGGGGTACGCGTCCGGTCTGCGCGGCATCGCTCTAGACTTCGGGGTCAACGTTTCGTAAAGCCGCGCACGGCGCGGGGGAGCCCCGTACTCGCGGGAGACCCGTTACATACACGATGGGGTAGCCAGTGCTTCTGAAAACCTTCGGCTGGTCGTTCGCGATTACCGCGCTCGGCCTGGTCGCAGCTGTGATCTACGGGGGGTGGGAAGCCTTCGGGGTCGTTGCGATTCTTTCCGTCCTGGAGATCTCGCTGTCCTTCGACAATGCGGTGGTCAACGCCGGAATCCTGAAGAAGATGAATGCCTTCTGGCAGAAGATCTTCCTCACGGTCGGCGTGCTCATCGCGGTCTTCGGTATGCGGCTGGTGTTCCCCGTCGTGATCGTGGCCATCACCGCCAAACTGGGGCCGATCGAAGCGGTCGACCTTTCGTTCAACCAGCCCGACCGCTACCAGGAACTGGTCACGGACGCCCACCCGGCGATTGCCGCCTTCGGTGGCATGTTCCTGCTGATGATCTTCCTCGACTTCATTTTCGAGGACCGTGACATCCAGTGGCTGCGCTGGATCGAGCGTCCGCTCGCCAAGCTCGGCAAGGTCGACATGCTGTCGGTCTGCATCGCGCTGATCGTGCTGCTGATCGCGGCCATGACCTTCGCGACCAACGCGCACCAGCACGGCGGCGGTCACGCGGACAAGGCCGAAACGGTCCTGCTCGCCGGTGTCGCCGGTCTGATCACGTACCTCATCGTCGGTGGTCTCTCCGGCTTCTTCGAGGACAAGCTGGAGGAGGAGGAAGAGCGCGAGAACGAGGCCGAGGAGGAAGCGAAGAAGAGCGGCAAGAAGGTCTCGGCGGTCGTACTCGCCGGCAAGGCCGCGTTCTTCATGTTCCTCTACCTGGAAGTGCTCGACGCGTCCTTCTCGTTCGACGGTGTCATCGGCGCCTTCGCCATCACCAACAACATCGTGCTGATGGCCCTCGGCCTCGGTATCGGCGCCATGTACGTCCGTTCGCTCACGGTCTACCTGGTCCGTCAGGGCACGCTCGACGACTACGTCTACCTGGAGCACGGCGCCCACTACGCCATCGGCGCGCTGGCCGTGATCCTGCTCGTCACCATCCAGTACCAGATCAACGAGCTCATCACCGGCCTCGTCGGTGTCGTGCTGATCGCCTGGTCCTTCTGGTCCTCGGTCCGGCGCAACAAGGCCCTGGAGGCCGAGGGCGGCGACGCGGGTTCCAAGGCGGAAGTCCCGTCCGGGGTGTGACCCGGTAGGGATTGAGGAACGCTCTCAGCGGGGCGGTCCGTGAGGCAACGGTTCTCCGGAGACATCCGGGCCCGGCCCCGCGGCCGCCCCGCAGTGATGTGGGCGTCCCCGGCGAGAGCCGGGGCGGCCGCGGGCCGGGGCACTTTTCTACATGTGTGGGGGTTGGGGATGGCGTTCTGGGACAATCTGCGGCCGCGGCGGGAGGCGCAGTTCGAGTCGGGCAATTCGGCGACGAGCTCCATCGTGCTCTCGCGTCGGCACTCCACGATCTCGCTGACCAAGCAGGGCGCGCTGACCGGCAATCTGCGGGTCAACCTCTCCTGGCAGATGCGCACGTCGGACATCATGGGCCGTTCGCGCCAGAGCGGCCGGCTGCTGCGGCCCCTGTCGCTCTTCAAGCCCGAAGTGGTCCAGGCCCACACCCAGGGCATGGTCAACGTCGACCTGGACCTGGGCTGCATGTACGAGCTGAAGGACGGCACCAAGGGTGTGGTCCAGCCGCTGGGCAACCTCATCGGCGACCTGAACGCGCCGCCGTACATCCGGCTCAGCGGGGACGACCGCTTCGGGGCGCCGTCGGGTGAGACCGTCTACGTCAATCTCGACCAGCGCGACCAGATCAAACGGCTGCTGTTCTTCGTCTACATCTACGACCAGACGCCGGCCTTCGACCGTACGCACGCCAAGGTGACGCTCTACCCGGGCAACGGCCCGCGGATCGAGATCGAACTCGACGAGCACGCCCCGGAGGCCCGTTCCTGTGCCGTGTTCACGGTGGACAACGTCAAGGGCGACCTGATCGTGCGGCGCGAGGTGAAGTTCGTGTACGGGTTCCAGTCGGAGCTGGACCGGTTGTACGGCTTCGGCATGCAGTGGGGGCGCGGCTACAAGACCCGGACCTGAGCGACGCCCGGGAGCGTGGCCTCCACGGGGGCAGCGGCGCCTGCGGAGCGGTCCGGGGCCGTTCTTCCCTTCCCCAGGACTTCTTCAGGACCTCCTGAGGAAGCCCTGAGGACCTCTTCAGGACCTCTTCAGGACCTCTTCAGGACCGCACGAACTGCGGTCCCTGCGGCGGCAGCACGAAATTCGGGTCCGGCGCGGGCGCCGCGGCCGCGGCGGGCTGCGGATAGCCGTAGGCCGGCGGCGCGGCGGGCTGTGGGTAGCCGTACGCGGGCTGGGGAGCGGGCCGGGCCGCGGCGGGCTGCGGATAGCCGTACGCGGGCTGCTGGTGCTGGACCGTGGTCTGCGCGTCCGGGCCGGGCGCGGCCAGGGGGAAGTCGGGCGCGGCCGGAGGGAAGTCGGGTGCGGGCGGGAACCCGGGCGCCATCATCGGCTCGGGCGCGGGAGCCGCCGCGTGCGACGGGGCGGGCTCCGGTTCGGCCGCGGTCTCGTCGACCGAGATGCCGAAGGCGGTCGCCAGACCGACCAGCCCGGTCGGGTAGCCCTGTCCCACGGCCCGGAATTTCCAGCCATCGCCGCGGCGGTAGAGCTCGCCGCAGATGATCGCCGTCTCCTCGCCGGTTTCCGGCCGCACGTCGAAGACCGCGAGCGGATCCCCGTCGGCCGCCGCCGCGTCGTACAGCAGGATGCGCAGATCGTGCACCTGAGCGAATGCGGCTCCGTCGGAGGACGCGGCGACGACCACCTGCTCGACCGAGGCGTCGAGCCCGGCCAGATCGGCCTCGATGGTGTCCGTGAGCCCCTCGGGGACGCTCCGCTTCGGCAGCCGTCGTACCAGGCCGGAGGGGTGGCGGGGCTGGTTGTAGAAGACGAAGTCCTCGTCCGAGCGCACGCGGCCACCGGCTCCGAGCAGCAGTGCCGAGGCGTCCACGTCCGGAACTCCGGTGCCCGGGGTCCAGCGCAGCACGGCCCGTACGGCCATGGCGTCCAGAGGGACGTTCGAGCCTTTCACCATCGCGTGCGTCATGCCGGTCATCCTGCCTGCTGGTCGGCCGCGCGGACAACGCGGGGGTCGTACCGGGTGTCCCGGTGTCGTAGCGGAAGCACGGGGTCCGCGGCGCTCGCACCCGTCGGGAAATGGACGAGTTACCCGGAATTCATGCACGTGGGGAACTCTTGACACCCGATCGTACGTACTATTACCGGCCATGCATTGTCCGGCCGGTCAGGCAGTTCGGGGGAGTTACATGCGTCATTTCGGGCATATCGCGCCCGCTGTCAGGGAGGGCCTGTTCTTCCAGGAGCCCTGCGAGTTCGGTCCGGATTCCCCGGCCCGGGTGCTCGCGGCTGCCCTGGGGGCGACCCTGTACAGCCCGGCCACCCGGCCGAGACTCGCCGACGACGTCATCAAGCAGGCCGGGCGCGGTGTGGTCTCCATGGTGTTGTGCCTGGAGGATTCGATCGACGACTCCGAGGTCGTCGACGCCGAGGAGAACCTGGTCAGACAGTTCGCCGAGCTCGACGCGCGCGATGCCGATCTGCCGCTGCTCTTCATCCGGGTCCGGGAGCCGGGCCAGATAGGCGACCTGGTGCACCGGCTCGGCGCCACCGGCCGGATGTTGTCCGGTTTTGTACTTCCAAAGTTCACGGAAGACCGTGGCGTTCCTTTCATGGAAGCGCTCGCCGACGCCGAGAGGGCGTGCGGGCGGCGCCTGTTCGCGATGCCCGTTCTCGAATCTCCCGAGCTGCTGCATCTGGAGACCCGCGTGGCGACGCTCCAGGGAATAGCCCGCACCGTCGACAAGTACCGCGAGCGGGTGCTCGCACTGCGGCTCGGCGTCACCGACTTCTGCTCGGCGTACGGACTGCGCAGGGCGCCCGACATGACGGCGTACGACGTGCAGATCGTCGGCTCCGTGATCGCCGACGTGGTCAATGTGCTGGGCCGCTCGGACGGCACCGGCTTCACGATCACCGGACCGGTGTGGGAGTACTTCCGGCTCCAGGAGCGCATGTTCAAACCCCAGCTGCGCAGCAGCCCCTTCCTGGCGGGCCGGGCCGAGGAGCTGCGCACGGCGCTGATCGAGCACGATCTGGACGGCCTGCTGCGCGAGATCGAGCTCGACCGGGCCAACGGCCTGCTCGGCAAGACCTGCATCCACCCGTCGCACGTCGCGCCCGTGCACGCGCTGTCCGTGGTCAGCCACGAGGAGTTCAGCGACGCGGAGGACATCCTGCGGCCGGAGCGCGGCGGCGGTGGCGTCATGCGTTCCGCGTACACGAACAAGATGAACGAGGTGAAGCCGCACCGCGCCTGGGCCGAGCGGACCCTGTTGCGGGCCGAGGTCTTCGGCGTGGCCAGGCAGGACGTCGGCTTCGTGGAGCTGCTGGCCGCCGGTCTCGCCGAATGAGCGCGGGGCGGGGCACGAGCGTGTCCCGCCGAGTGGGCGCGGGATGAACGGCAGAGCCGGACGAACGGCGACGGCAGAGAAGGAGACGGCGAACGTGGTGTGGTCGGGCAGCTGGGTGGCGGAGCGACTGGGCGTCGAGCTCGTCGGTGACGGGAAGCCGGACGGCGACAGGGAGCTGAAGGACCTGCTGGGCCTCGCCCTGCGCCGCAACCCCAAGCGGGCCCACCTCCTCGTGTCGAACGTGCTCGGCAAGCACGTGCCGCAGAAGCCCTCCGTGGTGTACGGCGCCGGATTCGAGCTCGGCCGGAAGGTGCGCGCGCTGCTCGGTGACGCCGAGGCGCGCCGGGCCGTCGTGCTCGGCTACGCGGAGACGGCCACCGGTCTCGGCCACGCGGTCGCCGACGGGCTGGGCGTGGCGCCGTACCTCCACTCGACGCGCCGCCCCGTCGAGGGCGTGGCGCGGGCGGGCGGCTTCGAGGAGTCCCACTCGCACGCCACCTCCCATCTGCTGCTCCCGGAGGACCCGGACCTGCTGGCGGGCGACCTCGGTCCGGCACCCTTGCCGGGCGCTGTCTCCGATGCGCCGCTGGTGCTGGTGGACGACGAGTTCTCCACGGGCAACACCGTGCTCAACACCATCCGCGCCCTGCACGAGCGGTATCCGCGGAGCCGTTACGCCATCGTCGCCCTGGTGGACATGCGGTCACCGGCCGACCGGGGGCGGCTGGCCGAGTTCGCCGCGGAGATCGGCGCCCGCGTCGACCTCGTCGCGCGCAGCTCGGGCACGGTGACCCTCCCGGAGGGCGTCCTGGAGAAGGGCCGGGCACTGGTCGCCGCGCATGACGGGGCGGGTTCCGCCGCACACGACGGGGGCGGTTCGGCCGCGCATGACGGGGCGGGTTCCGCCGCTCCCCGGCCGGTCGCCGGGCAGGGGTCCCGGCCCTGCGCCCGGGTGGACCTCCAGTGGCCCGCCGGCGTGCCCGACGGCGGACGGCACGGCTTCACCCCCGCCCATCGGGCAGTCCTGGAGCAGGCCCTCCCCGCCATGGCCGCCCGTATCGCCGAAGCGCTGGGCGACGACGCCCGCCGCGTACTGATCCTCGGCTTCGAGGAGCTGATGTACGCCCCCCTGCGGCTGGGCACGGCCCTGGAGGACCGCACCGACGCCGAGGTGCGCTACTCCACCACCACGCGTTCCCCCGTCCTCGCCGTCGACGACCCGGGCTACGCGATACGGACCCGGCTGGTCTTCCCGGCCCACGACGACCCGGCCGACGGGCCCGGCGACCGGTACGCGTACAACGTCGCGGGCGCCGGCTTCGACGCCGTGGTACTCGTCGTCGACTCCACCGCCGACACCCCCGGACTCCACGCCCCCGACGGGCTGCTGGCGCAGCTCGCCGCGCACACCGGCCACGTGGTGCTCGCGGTCGTCCCCTCGTACGTCCCGTCGCACCCCCCGGCGGACCCCACCGAACGGCAGGAACCCCCCGTGCTGCCCGAGCCCCTCCGCGGCCCCGCCTTCTCCTCCTACGCGCCGGACGAGGTCGGCTGGCTGCTCCAGGACCTCTCGGACACCGAGCTGGAGGCGCCCACGGAGGAGCGCGAGGAGGCGATACAGAGCGGTGGCGCGCACTACGCCGAGTCGCTGCCCGTCGAGTACCAGCCGTCCGCCCACTACCAGAGCCTGTTCAAGGCGGCGCTGGAGCTGTCGGCCGCCCGCGTCGCCCGCGCCGTGGGCACCGTCACCGAGACGGTCCTCGCCGAGCGCACCCCCCGCCCGGTCCTGGTCTCGCTCGCCAGGGCCGGCACGCCCGTGGGCGTCCTCATGCGCCGCTGGGCCCGGCACCGGCACGGAGTCGATCTGCCGCACTACGCCGTCTCCATCGTGCGGGGCCGCGGCATCGACGCCAACGCCCTGCGCTGGCTGGCCGCCCACCACGACCCGGCGGACGTGGTCTTCGTCGACGGCTGGACCGGCAAGGGCGCGATCACCCGTGAACTGTCGGCGGCGCTCGCCGAGTTCGAGGGCTTCGACCCCGAGATCGCGGTTCTGGCCGACCCGGGCGGCTGCGTCCGCACCTATGGCACCCGCGAGGACTTCCTCATCCCTTCCGCCTGCCTCAACTCCACCGTCTCCGGGCTGATCTCGCGGACCGTCCTCCGCTCCGACCTGGTGGGCCCCGAGGACTTCCACGGCGCGAAATTCTACCGGGAGCTCGCGGACACCGATGTGTCCGGCCATTTCCTCGACACTGTCGCCGCCCACTTCGACGAGGTCGTCGACGCCGTGGACGCCGAGGTCAAGGAACTGCTCGCGGCCGACCGCGCGCCCACCTGGGAGGGCTGGGCCGCCGTCGAGCGCATCAGCGAGGAGTACGGCATCCATGACGTGAACCTCGTCAAGCCGGGCGTCGGCGAGACGACCCGGGTGCTGCTGCGCCGCGTCCCGTGGAAGATCCTCGCCAAGCGCGGCGCGGGCGCGGACCTCGAACACATCCGGCTGCTGGCCGAGCAGCGGGGCGTACCGGTGGAGGAGGTCGACGAACTCCCGTACAGCTGCGTCGGTCTGATCCACCCGAAGTACACCAGGGGTGCGACCGGCGCGGACGGCAAGGCGGTGGAGTCGCAGTGACCACGTCGACGCCCCCGACCACATCTGCTACCGCTACGGCATCCGCTTCCGCTTCCGGTCCGGCCGCCGCCCCCGTGACGCTCGTCGCCAGCGACCTCGACCGCACCCTGATCTACTCCGCGGCGGCGCTCCGCCTCACCATGCCGGACGCCGAGGCCCCCCGGCTGCTCTGCGTGGAGGTGTACGACCACAAGCCGCTCTCCTACCTGACGGAGACGGCCGCGGCGCTGCTCGACGAGCTGGCCCGCGCCACGGTCTTCGTCCCGACTACCACCCGCACCCGCGAGCAGTACGGACGCATCCAGCTGCCCGGCCCCGCACCGCGCTTCGCGATCTGCGCCAACGGGGGACACCTGCTCGTCGACGGCGAGTCCGACCCCGACTGGCAGCGGCGGGTGGCCCGCAGGCTCGCCGACGAGTGCGCCTCCCTCGCCGAGGTCCGCGCCCACCTCCTGGCCGCGGCCGACCCCGCCTGGCTGCTCAAGGAACGGGTCGCCGAGGACCTCTTCGCCTATCTCGTCGTGGAACGCACGCTGCTGCCCGAGGGCTGGGTCGAGGAACTGGGCACGTGGGCGCGGACGCGTGGCTGGACGGTCTCCCTCCAGGGCCGCAAGATCTACGCCGTTCCGGGCCCGCTCACCAAGAGCGCCGCCATGACCGAGGTGGCCCGGCGCACCGGCGCCACGCTCACCCTCGCCGCCGGGGACAGCCTCCTCGACGCCGATCTGCTCCTCGCCGCCGACCGCGCCTGGCGCCCGGCCCACGGCGAACTGGCCGATACCGGCTGGAGCGCCCCGCACACCGAGGTCACGGCCGCGCAGGGCGTGGCAGCGGGTGAGGAGATCCTTCGGCACTTCCTCCGGGCCGCGGGCGAGGGAAGATCGTCCTGACGCCGGACGCGGCGAGGGAAGATCGTCCGGATGTCGGACGCAGGCGTGCCGGCCGATCGACGCACGAGGAGCGCGGGATGACCAAGGGCAACGAAACCAAGATCACGGACGAGCTGTACGCGTACATGCTGGCGCACAACCCGCCGCTCGACGCGGTGCAGCGCGAGCTCGTCGAGACCACGTACGCACGGCTGCCCGAGCACGCCGGGATGCAGTCGGCCGAGGAGCAGGGGCCGCTGCTCGCCTTCCTGGTACGGCTGACGGGGGCCCGGCACATCGTGGAGGTCGGGACGTTCACCGGCTTCTCCGCCCTGTCGATGGCGCAGGCGCTGCCCGTCGACGGACGGCTGATCGCCTGCGACGTCTCGGAGGAGTGGACCGCCTACGGCCGGGAGGCGTGGGAGAAGGCGGGCGTCGCGGACCGGATCGAGCTCCGGATCGCCCCCGCGCTCGACACACTGCGGGCGATGCCGGCCGAGCCGCACATCGACCTCGCCTACCTGGACGCGGACAAGGCCAACTACATCCCGTACTGGGAGGAGCTGGTGCCGAGGATGCGGCAGGGCGGTCTCGTCGTCACGGACAACGTGCTCTTCCACGGCAGGGTGACCGACCCGGGGGCGACCGGCGGAGCGGCGGCGATCAAGGAGTTCAACGAGCACGTGGCCGCCGACCCGCGGATGGACAGCGTGCTGCTGACCGTGTCGGACGGCCTGACGCTTTCCCGTAAGCGGTAGAGGAGAGGCAGCGGCAGCCGACAGCGGCCCCGGTGGTCCGGCCCCGGCAGCGGCCCCGGACCACCGGGGCCGCCCGCCCTCAGCCGCAGCAACCCCCACCGCAGCAGCCGCCTCCGCCCCCACCGGCCGACGGGGCGGCGGGCGCGGACTTGGCGGACGACCCGCCGACGGCCACGGTGGAGAGCAGCTTCACGGTGTCGGAGTGCCCGGCGGGGCAGGAGGCCGGGTCGGAGGACTGGGCCATCGGGCGGCTGAGTTCGAACGTGTCTCCGCAGGAGCGGCAGCGGAATTCGTAACGAGGCATGGCCCCAGGCTAACCGTCACCGGTCCGCCGGAAACAGGCACGACGGGCGGCGGGTCAGGAGCGGCGGCAGAAAGCGAAACGGGGCCGGGATCCACGACCGGTTCAGGGGCTGCGCCGCCTCAGAGGCCGCACCGGTTCAGGGGCTGCGCCGGACGGCCGGCATCGGCGACGTGGCCGCCTTCCGGGTCAGCCGTGCCTCCCGCTCGGCCTCCTCGGGGTGCCGGGCCCGCCAGTACGGGTTGTCGTGCGGAAGACCGCCGCTGACCCGCCCGTACATCCCGAAGACCATCAGCATCAGGCCGACCACGAAGCTGAACAGCACGTTCTGGAGGTGGAAGGCGAGGAAGTTGTACTCGGTCTCCAGCAGCGCGAGATTGACGAAGCCGCTGAGGATGAAGGCGACGCCCAGAATCATGTTGAGCGTCGAGGCGAAGTTGCCCCCGATCACCATCCCTATGAACAGCAGCAGGCCGACGCAGATGGACAGGACGCTCAGGGCGCCGTTGGTGTTGAGGCCCGCGACGGTGGCTCCGCCGGTGCTGAAGAAGCCGATCTTGTTGATCAGCCCCAGCACACCGAAGGCGAGCAGCACCAGCCCCATCAGCCCTGCACCGACCCGATAGACCTGACTGAGCCGATGATCGACCGGCAGATGCTGGTCGAGCCGGGTGGCCTTGCGGCGACGGGGAGACCGTCGGCCCGTGGCGTGCAGTACGTGGGTGGCCATGTCGGTCGGCCTCCTTCGGGCGTACTACCAGGATCCGCCCAAGGCGTGGCCGCCGCGCGCCGGAGAACGCGTACGGAGCCCACAGCCGAGCGTGTACGCACGGAGGTGGCCGGGCCCTACAGAAAGATCGGGCACCGACCTCGTACAACGCAACTCGGCCCAGCCCAGCCGCCGACTTCGTACCACTCAGTTCAGCTCGGCCGCCGACTTCGTACCACTCAGTTCAGCTCGGCCCGGCTCAGGCGCCGGCTCCGCGTTCCTCACGGATCTCGGAGACCACGTGCGCGGCCGTCTGGCGGACGGCCTCGGTCTCGGTCAGGAAGTGCCAGTAGTCGGGATGGCGCCCGTCGAGCCCGGCGACGGCGCGATCCAGCCGGGCCACGGCATCGTCCAGCGGACGGGCATGGCGCGGATCGGGCGTGCTGCGACCGGCCATGGCCAGGCGCTGCGCGTCCCGGACCGCGAACCGGGTCCGCTGGATCTCCTGCTGGGGGTCCTTGGCCACGTCGTCCAGCCGGTGCAGCCGGTCACCGGCCGCGGACACCGCCTCGTCCGTGGCGTTCAGCAAGGCGCGGACCGTGCTCAGCCGGGACGTCGCATCGGCCCACCGCTGCTCGTCCCGCGCCTGGGCGGCTTCCTTCAGCTTCTCCTCGGCCTGCCGCACATTGACGGCAGCCTGCTCGGGCACGGGCTGGAGGTCCTGCCAGCACGCCGCCGAGAAACGCCGCCGCAACTCGCTCAGCACCGGCTCCACCGAACCCGCCCGGGTCGTCAACGCCTGGGCGCGCGTGCGCAGCGATACGAGCCGGTGGTCGATCTCGGCGGCGCGGCCGGGCAGCCCGGCCGCCTCGGACCGCACCGCCTCGGCATCGCGCAACACCCGGTCGGCACGCTGCAGGGTCTCCGGAACACCGTGCCGGCCGGCGCCCTGGTTGAGCTTGGTCAGCTCGGGAGCGAGGGCCGCCAGCCGGGCGGCGAGATCGTCCGCCCGCAGACCGGACGCGCGCACCGCATCGAGAGCGTTGCTCGCACCCAGCAGCGCCTGCCGGGCCCGCTCCACGGCGGGCGCGAGCCGGGCGAGCTGCGTCTCCGCACTGCCCAGCAGCGGACCGAGCCCCTGGCCGAACCGGTCCAGCTCGGCCTTGACCCGTACCAGCTCGTCCTTGGCCGTGGCCAGCTCGGCCCGCGCGCGGGCGGCGACCGAGGGCTCCAGATCGTCCCGGTCCAGGTCGTGTGCGTCGACCGCGGTGATGTACGTATGACTGGCTTCGTCGATCCGTCGGCCCAGGGCGGCGAAGTCGTCCACGGCCTTGCGCGCGGCGGGCGAGCTGTCCACCGCGGTGATCGTCTCGATCGAGATCCGCAGATCGCGCTGGGCCGTGTCCAGCTCGTAGAAGGCGGAGGCGGCGGCATCCTTCGCGGCCTGCGCCTCGGCGCGCTGACTCTCCCCCCGCCCGCCGAACCAGCGCCTCGTACCGCCACCGGCGAAGGCGGCGGGCAGCGCGGCGGCGAGCAGCGGCACCGGCAACAGCATCAGCACGAAGACGTCCCTGACGGCGGAAATCCCACCCGCTCCCGCCCGCGGCTGCGCGTCTGTCGCCGTCACATCCCTCTCCCGTGCCGTTTCGCCCTGCCCGGTACATTCTCCCACCAGGTAAGGACGAACACACGGGCCGGTTAGTTCACGCTTCGGACCGTGACTTGGCCGTTGTCGCTCCGGGCCTTCACCACATGACTGCTGCCGGCGCTGCGCGGCGCGTCCACCGAGGTGTTCCCGTTGCGGGCGGAGACGTCCACCGCGTACCGCACGGAACCGGCTGGCAGATCGATGGTGATCCCCCCGTTGTCGCTCGCGGTGTCCACGAGATCCGGCGCGGCGGCGAACCCCAGCTGGATTCGGCCGTTGTCGGACCGGGCCGAGACGGACTTGGCCGATATCCGCTCGCCGACGATGCCGCCGTTGTCGCTGGACAGCTTGAGCGGCCCGGTGCAGTCCCGCACGGTCACCCTGCCGTTGTCGGCGCCGAGCGTGAGCGGGGTACGGAAGCCGGAGGCGACGATCCTCCCGTTGTCCCCCTCGACGACCACCGCCACCCCGCGCGGCACCTTCACCTGATGCTGCGCGTCACAGTTGCTGACCAACGCCTTGCACTTCACCTGGAGCGTGAGGGTGTCGTTCTCCATCTCCCACCGCGGATCGGGCCCGTTCCCGAGCACCACCCAACCGTCGACACGGCGGGTCACCTCGACCTTCCGCACATCGGCCGGCACGAGCTCCAGCGACGACTGCCCGGAATGGATGGTCAGCGTCTTCCCGCTCAGCGCGAACGACTTGTGCTCGGCAGGCGCGTCGCCCACGTCCGCACTGCCACAACCGGCAAGCGCGAGCGCCATGAGCACGGCGCCACCGGACGCGATGAAAGTACGGCTACGGACTGCCACGATGATCTTTCCCCCAGGTCGTACGACGGATGCTCCCGACGTTGCGGCTTCACCGTACGTACCTCTCCGCCCCGGCCAGAATCCGGAGGGCTACCGTACGCGGGGTAGGGATATCCCCCGTACGAGCCCGCACCCCCACCTCCCCGACCACCATCACCCCTCCGCTGCCGCCGGGCACCGTTTGTGACCACGGGCCGTAGTCCATGTACGCTGTTGCCTCATCCACGGGTGCGTAGCTCAGGGGTAGAGCGCTGCTCTTACAAAGCAGATGTCGGCGGTTCGAAACCGTCCGCGCCCACCGGTTCAAAAAGAGAAACCCCAGGTCAAGCCTCAGCCGACCTGGGGTTTCCTCATGCTTAGGTTCTGACTCCGTGACGGGTACGGATCAGGCGTTGGGGCGCTTGCCGTGGTTGGCGTTCTTCTTCTTGCGGGCGCGGCGCTTGTTTCCTCGCTTGGCCATGAGATGCCTCCCTCACCTGGGGTTTCGTGCCTTCGTCAGTTTAGGTTCGGCCCGTCTCTGTCGCATCAGCGGTCGGCGGGGGACACGTCCTCTGCGGTCGGGAGGAGCGCGTCGCCGTTCCTGTCCGTAGTCCTTGAGCCTCCCCCTGCGGGAGAGGCGAGCCCCGGCTCGCCGTAACGTGGCCTGTTCACGTCAGTACCGTCCCAGGGGGGATATATGTCGTACGGCTATCCGCCGCCCCAGCCCGGTCAGGAGCCTCAGCCGGGTCAGGAGAACCAGGTGCCTCAGGCCGGGCCGCCTGCTCAGCCGCCGTCCTCGTCGCCGTACGAGCACTGGCCGCAGCCCGCTACCGCGGCGTACGGGTATCCGCAGCCGCCGAGGAAGTCCCGTACCGGGCTGATCGTCACGCTGTCCGTGGTCGGCGGGGTGGCCGTCCTGCTGGCGCTCGGCGTGCTCGTCGCCGTGACGAGCGGGGGCGGGGGGTCGTCGTCGGCGAAGTCGAAGCCGTCGGCGGTGGAGGCGACGAAGGGTGGCACACCCGCTGCGGAAGGGGAGCCCGCGCCGGGTGATGCCTCCGATGTCCCTACGGAGCTGCCGGCCCTCGACGGTGCGGACGCCACGGGGGATGTGCGGATCACCCGGTGCGAGGTGGACTCGCTGACCGAGTGGCCGGATGCGGATGTGGAGATCGTGAACCACTCCGACACCCAGGCGTCCTACATCGTGTCCGTGGAATTCGTGGACGGCGAGGGTACGCGCCGGGCCTCGGGACTGGCCACGGCGACCGATCTGGCGGCCGGGCGGAAGTCGGTGCAGAAGGCCCAGGGGCTCGGGAAGGTGCCGGGCAAGATGACGTGCAAGGTGTCGAAGGTGACGCGGCTTCCCTCGTCGTAGCGACGGCTGCGGAGCCGTTCCCCGGCTCCGCGGGCCGCGGTCCGGGCCGTCACCCGTACGGGTGCGTCCGAGTGGTTGCGCCGACAGGTGCCGGGCAGGGTCGGTTCTGTCCCGCAGTCCCGATCCGGCCAAGGAGTTTCGATGGCACACGCAGCGCCCACGCCCGGTCCGGCGGGTTCCCCCGGTCAGGGGGGCATCAACCCCGATCAGGGAAACATCGACCGCGATCAGGGGGACATCAACCCCTGGGCCGCCAGCGGGATCATCTTCGCCGGTGTTCTGCTGCTCGTCGACGGTGTCCTCGGAGTGATCAAGGGGATCACCGGGATCGCCACCGACGATGTCTACGCGCACGTCAGGAACTACACGTTCAAGTTCGATGTGACCTCATGGGGATGGATCCACCTCATCCTCGGCATCGTGCTCGGGATCGTCGGCTGGGGCATCCTCAAGGGTGCCGGCTGGGCCCGCGCCACGGGTGTGGTGCTCGCCGCCATCAGCCTGATCGTCAACTTCATCTGGCTGCCGTACCAGCCGATCTGGGCGATCGTCTCCATCGCCATCGACGTGTTCGTGATCTGGGCCCTGTGCACGGACCGTTCGAAGGCGGTCATCTGAGGGTCGCCCGAGGCGGGCGTCCGAGGCGGTCATCCGGCGGTCGTCCGAGGCGGGCGGTTGTCAGTGGTGCGGTTCACACTGGAGACATGTGCCGCAGTATCAAGACCCTTCGTCCGCCCGCCATCCCCGAAGAGGCCACCGAGGAGGAGGTCCGGGCCGCCGCCCTGCAGTTCGTCCGCAAGGTGTCCGGCTTCCGCGCCCCGGCCGCGCACAACCAGCAGGTGTTCGACCAGGCCGTCGACGAGATCACCGAGGCGACCGTCAGACTGCTGGACGGGCTGGAGATACGGGGTGCGGTCAGGACGCCGTAGGAGCCGTGGCGGTCGCCGAAGCCGCGGCGGCCGCTTCCGCTGCCGGGCGGCGCATGAGGTACGCGGCCAGGGCGCCCGCCACGAACAGGGCGAGGACCGAGACGGCCGTGCCCACCCAGGTCGCGCCGAGCCACTGACCGCCGAAGTAGCCGAGGCCCACGCTGTAACCGGCCCATGCCACGCCCGCCAGGGCCGACCAGGGCAGGAATTCCTTGACCTTGCGATGCGCGGCACCCGCGCCCAGGGAGACCACCGAGCGTCCGGCCGGGGCGAAGCGGGCGATGATGACGAGGATGCCGCCGCCCCGGGCGAGGGCGGCACCGAGGCGTTCCTGCGCGGAGGTGAGGCGGCGGGAGCGGGCGATGGCCCGGTCCAGGCGCTCCCCGCCGCGCCAGGCCAGCCGGTACGCGACGAGGTCGCCGAGCACCGAGGCGGTGGCCGCGCAGAGGATCAGGGCAAGGAGCGAGGGGACCTCGGTGACCTGCCCGGCGGCGCCGGCGCCCGCGACGGTGGTCGAACCGGCGGCGGCCGCCGTGGCGGCGGTGATCACCAGCACCCCGCTGGGCAGCAGGGGCAGGAAGACGTCCAGGAGCACCGAGAGGGCGACCACGGCGTAGATCCATGGGCTGCTGGTCAGCGCGCCCACACTCTCAAGCACCTACTACTCCCCGATTCGGAACAACGCCGCGACGTCGCAGGGGAGCGGCAGGAGCGGCAGGGTCAGCTGTACAGCGTACGCCTGGCGTTCATCCGGTGATCCATAAATACGAGTGATGTTGGGAACCTCACGTACACCCAGAAATGGGAAGCCTCGGTTCCGGGCGCACGCCCGGATGTACGTGAGGAACGACCGGCTCGGGCCAGGGAAACGGTCCCGGGAGCGGCCCGGGGAGTGGGGTGAGGAGTGCGGCCCGGGGATGGGGTCGGGATCGGGGTGGGGAGCGGTCCGTGGGCGGGTGGGGCGCTCTTTGTGCGGGTCAGACCGTGACCGGCGGTGCCTGCTCGGATGTGCGGTCCTCTTCGTGTGCCGTGTCGCCCCGGCCGAAGAGCCGGTCCACGGCCAGTGCGCCGGGGCCGGTGAAGACCAGCAGGAGGAAGGTCCAGCAGAAGATGGCCGAGGGCTCACCGCCGTTCTGCAGTGGGAACAGCGCCTCGGGCTGGTGGACCTTGAAGTACGCGTACGCCATGGAGCCGGAGCAGATCAGGGCGGCGGTACGGGTGCCGAACCCGAGCATCACGAGGATGCCGCCGACGAACTGGATGACCGCCGCGTACCAGCCGGGCCAGGTGCCGGCGGGTATGGAGCCGCCGCCCATCGTGCCGCCGAGGATGCCGAAGAGTGAGGCGGCGCCGTGGGAGGTGAAGAGCAGGCCTACGACGATCCGGAAGAGGCCGAGCGCGTACGGCCGGGCCTGGTTCAGGTGTGTCTGCATGGGGGGCTCCTTCGGTCTGGTGGGGACGTGAACCGACTGAGTGGCTCAGATTAGGGAAACCTCACCAATGCTTGCAAGTTCAACATTATGTCGACTGGCTGAAAGCCGCCCCGTGGTTGTCGGTCAGCCTCCGGTCCGGTGCTGCCGCAAGCTGTGTACCTCCTGTCATGGCCTTGGCCTGAACCAATGGCAGCGCAGCTTTCCGGCCATGCGGGGGTGGGGCGCGGGCTGGTCGCCGGACCGAGATCCGCCGCTCCTGTACCACTGGGCCGGTGATGCGCCCGTCCGCTCGTGCCGCGAGCGGTCCGCGGATCCGCCGTCCCGTCGCGGTCGGCGGCCGGAGTGCGCCCGGCGCCCCTCGGGCCCGCCGCGTTCGCCGCGGCATGACGCCGCGCTCCGCGGTTCTGTGGGGTGGACCAATGACGGTGGGAGCCGTGGCGGCGAGGGGTGGTCGGGGGAGCCGGGCGGGCGGAGAGGGCGGGCGGGGCCTCTTCGCGGTCCCGGCGGGTCTCCTCGGCGTCGAGTGTCGGGCGTCGCTGATGGTCGAGCGCGCGGGCCGTGCGCGTGTCGGCCAACGCGGGGCCGTACTCGGCCGAAAATGCGTCGGTGGCTCAGGTGGTGGGACCGGCGGTCCGGGGCTCCCTCTCGCGCCGTCCCGGGCGCCTCCGGGTGCGCTTCGGGCGCTCCCGGTCGCCTCGGGCGTCCCCGTGCGCTGCCATGCACCCTTGTGCGCTCGCGCACACAAGTACGGAGCCGTGCGGTGTGCACGGCTCCGTACGGTGCGGGACGACGCGGAAGCGGGGGCGGGGCAGGGTGGGGCGGGACGACGCGGAAGCGGCGCGGGGAGGCCGGCGGTTCCGCCAGGGAGCTCTCAGGGCTCCTCGTTCCGGGCCCTGCCGGGGCCCGACTCCGTTGTGTGGATCAGCAGTTGTTCAGGATGGACTGCAGCGCGCTCTTCTCGGCCGAGTCGACGGTCAGGTCGTAGTAGTGCTTCACGTGCACCCAGGCGCGGGCGTACGTGCACTTGTACGCGTCCCGCGGCGGCATCCACTTGGCCGGGTCCTTGTCGCCCTTGGCCTGGTTGACGTTGTCCGTGACCGCGATGAGCTGCGGGCGCGTCAGGTCGTTGGCGTACGCCTGCCGCTGGGCGGTGGTCCAGCTGCTGGCGCCCGACCGCCAGGCCTCGGCGAGCGGGACCATGTGGTCGATGTCCAGGTCGGACGCGGCGGTCCAGGTGGCGCCGTCGTACTCCGAGTACCAACTGCCGCTGACGGCGGCGCAGCTGGAGTTCGTCTCCACGTTCGTGCCGTCGCGTTCGAGGACGACCTCGCGGGTGTTGCAGGCGCCCGACTGGGTGATCCAGTGCGGGAACTTGTCGCGGCTGTAGCCGCTCGACGAGCCCTCGGGGGCGACGGTCAGCTCGCTCAGATAGGTGCGGGCGGTCGAAGCGGAGACCGGGGTGGGCATGGCCGCCTGTGCGGAAGGCGCGGTGAGCAGGCCGGTGGTTGCGGCGAAGGCGGCGGATGCGGCGACGACGGCGATGCGACGCGCGTAGACACCAGACATGCGAACTCCCTTGATGTGGGGGGACCTTGGACGGGTGACCCGTGGGGCCCGGCCATCGTGACGGCGCCAGGTTTCCGTGGGGTGGGCGCCAGGTAACAGAGTGGCGACATGGCCACGTCACATCAAGAGTTCTGACCAACAGGGCTGGAGCATGGGGGCGTACGTCCGCATCTGCGCGGGCGTACGGGCTGACGCGGCGACAATGCGTGGGCGCCCGCGGCCGATTCGCGCGGGTGGTCCGAGCCGGGCCGGTCGTAGGGTTGCGGCGTGCTGCTACCGGTCAACATCACGCTCGGGGTCGTGCTCGCCGTGCTGCTCGCGGCGGCGGCCGGAGTCGCCGCGCTGGCCTCGCTCGGCCGGTCGCGCGAGATTCTGCTGGCCGGACTGCGGGCCGCGGTCCAGCTCGCCGCGGTTTCCCTGCTCATCGGCTGGGTGGTCCATGCGCTGCCGCCGCTGCTCGCGTTCATGGCGCTGATGTACGCCGTGGCGGTACGGACCGCGGGGCGCCGGGTCACCCGCAACGGCACCTGGTGGTGGGCGGCGCTGCCGATCGCGGCGGGGGTCGTGCCGGTGGTCGCCCTGCTGCTGCTCACCGGACTCCTCCCGGTCCGGGGCATCGCGCTGATCCCGGTGACCGGCATCCTCATCGGCGGTGCGCTGACCGCGACGGTGCTCGGCGGGCGGCGGGCGCTGGATGAGCTGACGACCCGGCGCGGGGAGGTGGAAGCGGGTATGGCGCTCGGGCTGCTCGACCGTGACGCGCGGATGGAGATCGCCCGGCCCGCGGCGGCGGACGCGCTGTTGCCGGGGCTCGATCAGACCCGGACGGTGGGGCTCGTGACCCTGCCGGGCGCCTTCGTGGGCATGCTGCTGGGCGGCGCCTCGCCGGTGCAGGCGGGGGCCGTGCAGCTGTTCGTACTGGTAGCCCTGATGGCCGTGCAGGCGGTGGCCGTCACGACGGTGCTCGAACTCGTGGCGCGGGGCCGGCTGCACCGGGAGTGAGGGCGGTCGGGCCGGCCGGTGCGGGCGGTCGCGGCAGGGTGAGCGGGGCGAGCGAGGCGGGTGGGTGAGCGGCCGGGGCCGTCCGTGGGGCTATCGGGCGCTGATGTGCAGGCGGATCGAGCCGTCGGGTGCCGCTTCCACCCGGACCTGCGTCAGGTCCTCGACGTGCGCGTCGGGGGAGAGCGCTGCGGCGCGCGGGCCGACGCCCACGATCCGCATGCCCGCCGCCCGGCCCGCCGCGATGCCCGCCTCCGAGTCCTCGAAGACGATGCAGTCCGCCGGGTCGAAGCCCAGCTCGGCCGCGCCCTTGAGGAAGCCCTCGGGGTCCGGCTTGCTGGCGCCGACGTTCTCGGCGGTGACGCGGATCTCGGGCATCCGCAGACCCGACGCGGTCATCCGGGTCCGGGCCAGCGCCGCGTCGGCCGAGGTGACCAGGGCGTGCGGGAGTGCGGCGATCGCGTCCATGAAGGCGGGGGCGCCGCCGACCGGCACGACGCCGTCGGTGTCGGCGGTCTCCTCGGCGAGCATGGCCCGGTTGTCCGCGTAGTTCTGCTCCATCGGGCGGTCCGGGAGGAGCACCGCCATGGTGGCGTACCCCTGCCGCCCGTGGACGACCTTGAGCGCGGCCTCCGGGTCCAGCCCCTCGCGCAGCGCCCAGCGCCGCCAGCAGCGCTCCACTACGGCATCGGAGTTCACCAGGGTGCCGTCCATGTCCAGGAGGAGGGCGCGGGCGGTGAGGACGGTGGCCGGCATGGGCGGGCTCCAGAACGGGGGGGAAGCGCAGGCGCCGGGGGACGCGGACGCGGGAAGGAGAGCAAGACGCGGGAAAGAGAACAAGCAGCCTCGCCCGCCGGTCAGGGGGTGGCGGGCGGAGGCTACTTTGTTCCATCACGATACAAAAACATGTCCGAGAAAGCCAATCCCTTCCGATCCGGGCGGTCGGACCCCTTCCGTCCCTGGGCCTCAAGGGAGCCTCGGCCTCTTCCGCCCCTGGTCTCAGGAGGAGCCCCGGCCCGTCGTCTCCGCCTCCAGGGCGCGGCGGGTGTGGGGGCCGTACACCCCCGAGGGGTCGCCCTCGATGAACTTGTACGACTGATAGACCCTCACCGCGCGCTCGACCTGGTCCGAGTAGGTGCCGTCGTCGCGCCCGGGGTACAGCCACAGCTCCGCCAGGCGGCGTTGCAGCTCGGCCACCTCGGGGCCCTGGTCGCCGGGGTGCAGCGCGGCTCCGGCCAGGGATGCGGGCGGCGCGGCCGACGGTGAACCGCTCGTGGTCCGCGAGGGCGAGGGCGAGGGCGGCTGTGAGGAGGCCGGGGACGCGGAGGAGGACGGCGAGGTGCTTGCCGAGGGCGAGGCCGAGGCCGAGGCGGGTGCGGACGGCGACGCGGGAGCCGATGCGGAGGGCGAGGGCGGTACGGAGGCCGTCGGCTCCGTCGCGCGGACGCTCGCCCCGGGGACATCGGCCACCGTGCCGGGCAGAGCCTGCCGCTGGTCCGCGTCCCCGTTGCCGCCTCCGCCGAGGAGCCCGCTCGCGAAGGCCGCAGCGCCCACCACGGCGATCAGGGCCACTCCGACCGCGGCGGCCGCGAAGGGACGGCGACGGTGCGACGGTTCGGGCTCCTGGTCGTCGAAGGGGCCGGACGGATCGGCCGGGCCGGCGGTGTCCGGCAGTGGGCGGTCCGCCGGATCCCGGCCCAGGAACAGCGGCATCGTCGTTGCCGCATCCTCCATGGGAAGGCGCGCCCCCGCTCCCTCTTCCACGGGAAGACGCGACCCAGGCCTGTCCGGACGCTCCTCCTCGGCGGCCGGAACAGTGTCGTTCCCCAGCGTCACGTACGGCCGTATCCGCAGCGGATCGAAGTCCTCGGCGGCCGCGATCTCCGCCCTGCCGACCGCCGACCGCTCGACCCGGTGCTGCTCGGCGGCCTGGTACTGCTCGGCGCCCCGGTGCTGCTCGGCGGCCCGGTGCCGCTCGGCGGCCGGTTGCCCGCAGCCGCACGCGGAACGGGCCCCGGTTCTTCCGCCGGGTCCGCTGTCCATACCGCACTCCGGGCATATATGTCCGGTCATTGTGGGCCCCTCCCCTTGATTGCCCTGCGATTATGCAGCGCGCTCCCGGCGTGCCCTGCTCAGCAGGCCATAACGGCACGGAAAGGCCAGGATAGGGATGTAGCGGACCCGAGGAGATGTTCCATGGCCCAGCATTTGAGCCCCCCGGCACCGGCCGAGGCCCCCGGCGGAGAGCGCTCCAGGCGGTCGATCCTCGTGGCCATCGGGGCACTGCTCCTGGGCATGCTCCTGGCCGCGCTCGACCAGACCATCGTCGCCACCGCGCTGCCCACCATCGTCAGCGACCTCGGCGGGCTGGAACACCTCTCCTGGGTGGTCACGGCCTATCTGCTGGCGTCGACCGCCGCGACCCCGCTCTGGGGCAAGCTCGGCGACCAGTACGGCCGCAAAAAGCTCTTCCAGGCCGCCATCGTCATCTTCCTCATCGGTTCGGCGCTCTGCGGCATCGCCCAGAACATGCCGCAGCTCATCGGCTTCAGGGCCCTTCAGGGACTCGGCGGCGGTGGCCTCATCGTGCTCTCGATGGCGATCGTCGGCGATCTCGTCCCGCCGCGCGAACGGGGCAAGTACCAGGGCCTGTTCGGGGCGGTCTTCGGTGCGACGAGCGTCCTCGGGCCGCTCCTCGGCGGTCTGTTCACCGAGCAGCTCACCTGGCGGTGGGTCTTCTACATCAACCTGCCGATCGGCGTCGTGGCGCTCCTGGTGATCGCCGCCGTACTGCACATCCCGGTCCGCAGCACGAAACACACCATCGACTACCTCGGCACCTTCCTCATCGCCGCCGTCGCCACCTGCATGGTGCTCGTCGCCTCGCTCGGCGGCACCACCTGGGCCTGGGGCTCGGCACAGATCATCGGCCTCTCCGTGCTGAGCGTGCTGCTGCTGATCGCCTTCGTGTACGTGGAGCGCCGGGCCGCCGAACCCGTCATCCCGCTGAAGCTCTTCCGGATCAGGACCTTCACGCTCGTCGCCGTCATCAGCTTCGTCGTCGGCTTCGCGATGTTCGGGGCGATGACCTACCTGCCGACCTTCCTCCAGGTGGTGCACTCCATCTCGCCGACGATGTCCGGTGTGCACATGCTCCCGATGGTGCTGGGGCTGCTCCTCACCTCGACCGCCTCCGGTCAGATCGTCAGCCGCACCGGCCGCTGGAAGGTCTTCCCGATCGCGGGCACCGGTCTGACCGCCATCGGGCTCCTGCTGCTGCACCGGCTCACGGAGACCAGCAGCACCTGGGTGATGAGCAGTTACTTCTTCGTCTTCGGCGCGGGGCTCGGCCTGGTGATGCAGGTCCTGGTGCTGGTCGTGCAGAACGCCGTCACGTACGAGGATCTCGGTGTCGCCACCTCCGGGGCCACCTTCTTCCGTTCCATCGGTGCCTCGTTCGGTGTCGCCGTCTTCGGCACGATCTTCACCAACCGGCTCACCGACAAACTCGCCGCGGCGCTCGCCGGCCACGCACTGCCCCCCGGCGCCGGTGCGAACGGACTGGCCTCCGACCCGCGCGCCATCGGACAACTGCCGCCCACGCTGCGGCCCGCGGTGCTCCACGCCTACTCGACATCGATCACGGACGTGTTCCTGTACGCGGCTCCCGTCGTACTGGTCGCCTTCGTCTTCGCCTGGTTCCTCAAGGAGGACAAACTACGTGGCTCGGTGACGGCTCCGGAGGTGAGCGAGACGCTGGCGTCGAACCCGGTCGAGCGGTCCTCGTACGACGAATGCGCCCGCGCGCTCTCGGTGCTCGCCACCCGGGCGGGGCGCCGCGAGATCTATGTGAAGATCACCAAGAGGGCGGGGTACGACCTGCTGCCCGCGGCGAGCTGGATGCTGCTGCGCATCAAACGGCACGGCACGGTCGAACCGGCGATGCTCGCCGACATCGCCCCCGTGCCGCTGCGGGTGATCAGTGACGCGGCACGCCAGCTGGAGGAACGCCGGCTGGTGCGGCGCGAGGGCGTACAGCTGGTGCTCACCGAGGCCGGATCGGAAGTGGTGGTGAAGCTCTCGGACGCCCGGGAGGAGTCCATGGCCGAGCTGCTGGGTGATTGGTGGGGGCCGGACCGCCCGACCGATCTGGTCAGACTCGTGGAGGAGCTGACCGCCGAGACGAACGGGTCGAGCAAGGAACGACCGCACAGCCCCGAACCGAAGCGGGACCACGCGGCCTGAACCGTGCGTGCCTGAACCGCGCTACGGCCCCGCGGGCGTCGAGGGCGTCGTGGCTGCCTCGGATACCGAGGGCGTCGGGGGCAGCTCCTTCGCGAACCAGTGCTCCGCGTACTGGTTCCGCCGGTGGAACGCCGGGACCTCCCGGTAGCCGTGCTTGGCGTACAGCCCCCGCGCCTCTACCAGGTCGTTGCGGGTGTCGAGCCGGAGCGTGCGGATGCCGAAGGCGCGGGCCGCCTCCTCGACGGCCGCCAGGAGCAGTCCGCCGCCGCCCGTGCCCCGGTGTCCGGGGCGTACGAACACCCGCGTCAGCTCGGCGGTGTCCGCGTCCACCACCAGCAGCCCGGCACAGGCCGCCGCCTCGCCGTCGAAGCGGCCGACGACGAACTGGCCGGTGGGCGGGACGAGCCGGTCGGCCCCGTCGTCGGTGAGCCCCTCGTCGATCTCCTCGGCGGTGGCGGGCCGCCCCCAGTAGCGGCTGGCGACCTCGTCGTAGTAGTCGCGGCGCAGCAGCGAGGCATCGGGGGAGTCGAACGGTTCAGGGGCCAACGTCCAGGTCATGCCGGCCATTCTGACCTGAGCACGACCAAGGCGGCCAACGATTTCACCGGGCGGCGGGCCCTTCCGGTCCCTCCGGCCGCTCCCGCACCGCCCGCCGCCCGGCCCTCAGCACCAGCAGCACCACGACGGCCGCCACCAGCAGCACCGCCGCGAGCAGCGACAGCACCCAGGCGGGGGTGCCGACCACGGTCAGCAGCCGGTTCTCGTACACCTGGCGCCGGTACGGGGTGTCGGCGTCGGCCGCGCGCAGCTCGTGATCGCCGCCGATCCGCTCCGGGTGCGGGAACGACTGCTCGATCGCGGTGAGGAACACCGGCTTCCCGCCCGTCAGCCCGTCGAGCGCGTCCGTGTCCCCCGTCGTCGAGCGGGGATCGATCCGGCCCGCGTACGTCACCTCCGGCGTATCGCCGCCGATCGGGCCGCGCGGCTCCATCCGATGCGCGGCGAGGACGTACAGGCCGAGCTGCTGCGGGGTCGACGCCAGCTTCGACAGGCGCATCGGGTAGACCAGCCGGTCGCTGGCGAAGCGCAGCCGCAGCGGGTCGAGCGTGCCGCCGAGCGGGTTGTGGCCCTCGCGGGGAGCGAGCCGGATCGCGACGTACTCCCACCCCTGGTCGACATAGGGCTTCAGCGCCGTCGCCAGCCGGTCGGGCAGGTCGAAGCCGTTGTCCTCCAGCCACTTCCGCAGCGCCTCCGGGTCGTTCGCGGCCAGCCGCGCCACGTCGAAGGGGCCGAGCCGCTCCCGGCCGACCACCTCGACCGACGGGGCCCCGGCCGCAGGAGCCCGTGCCCCGTCCCCGACGCCGGAGGAGCCGGCGAACGGCCAGTCGTGGGCGCGGGGCCAGAAGTAGTGCCTGGTCACCAGCTCCGGCGAGGTCAGGGCGGAGAGCTCGGAGAAGAGACCGGGATCGCCGAGCTCCACGCTCGCGCGGTGCGGCACCGGCATGATCCAGGCCGCCTCGGGGGCGTTCCCGCGGACCGTGAGCCGCATCACGATCTGCTCGGTCCGGCCGTCCCAGCCGACCACCGAGGTCTCCCGGTCGACCGAGACCCGGGTCTCCCCGCCCGGGATCATCGCCCCGCAGCCGCAGGCGAACGCCGGGCTGATCAGCGACCCCAGTTGCAGTGACACCAGCATCAGCAGCAGGGAGAGCGCCCGCGCCGTCCACGCGCGCCCGCCACCGTCACCCCGCGTGCTCCGCTTCACCCCTGTGTGCCGCATGTACCGCCTGCCTCCCCCGTGAACGACGAACACGGGGGAGGACGTACGAACCCGAGTTCCGGTTCCGGCCGTACTTCCGCTTCCAGTGGCCCGACACACCCGTACTTTCGGACATTTTTTCGATCGTAAATCGGATGATATTCAGGTGAAAAGGGGGTCGATTGGGTCTATCTCGTAGTGCAATGCGATGGTTTCGGAGACGCCCGGATCGAGGGACGGGTGCCGGATCGGCGGGAGGGTCGGCGCAGCGTGGCGAATGCGGAGCACAGTGTGGGCGGGGACGCGGCGACGGGAGCGAGGACCGGGACCGCCCGTGCCCTGCTCTGGCTGGTTGTGGCCGCTCTGGCCGTACGGCAGATGGCGGTGGTGCTGAGACAGCCGCCGGGCGAACGGCTCACCGATCTGGAGACCTGGATCGGCGAGAACGGCGTGCTGCATGTGACGGGCTCGCTGTACGACAGCGACCGGTTCACCGGAACCCCGTTCGCCGGGCTGGTGCTGAAACCGCTGGCCCGCGCCGCGGAACAGAACCTGGGCGTCGTCTGGACCTTCGGCTCGCTGCTGCTCGTCGCCGCGCTGGGCATCGTCGCCGCCCGTGCGCTGCCGGGGCCGGTGTCCCGCCGTACCGCGCTGCTGGCCGCGCCCGTCGCGATCAGCCTGCTGATGGTCTCGCTGCCGGTCCGCAACGCGCTGTACCTGGGGCAGACCAGCATCCTGCCGGTCCTGCTGGTGCTGCTGGGCTGCTTCGTGGTGCGCGGGGAACGCGCCCCGGGCCTCCTGATCGGACTGGCGGCCGCGCTCCAGCCGACCGTGCTGCTCTTCGCCGTGCTGTTCCGGCTGACCGGACGCCGGCGGGCCGCGGTGACCGGCGGCGCGGCGTTCGCCGCCTGCACCGCCCTCGCCTGGGCCGTCATGCCGGGCGACTCATGGACGTACTGGGTGCACCATGTCGCGGGCGCCGGGCTCGGCGGCACCGCGGACGGCCTCGCCAACCAGTCCCTGCACGGCGCCCTGCTCCGGTCCGGTCTCGCGGGCCCGCTGGAGATCGCGCTGTACGTGGTGCTGGCGGCCGCCGTCTGTTTCCTCGGGCTGCGCCGCGCCGCGCGGTACGCGGGGGACGGGCAGCTGCTCCTCGCCGTCGCCGTGACCGGCTGCGTCGCGGTCGCCGTCTCGCCGACCGCCTGGCAGCACCAGCTGCTGTGGGTGCTGCTCGCCGTGGTCGGCCGGGTCGGGAAGCGGGCCTCCGACCGGCTGGTCTGGCCCGCGGTCGTGGTCCTCGTGCTCACGCTGCCGGGGACGGTGCTGCTGCCGAACATCGAGGCGGTCTTCCCCGTACGCGACAACGTGCTGCTGATCGTCGCGCTCGCCGCGGCCTGCGCCGTGCCGTTCCTGCCGCGTACCTCGGAGCACTGGCAGCACCCCGTTCCCGCGGACCGTGCCGCCCCGGTCCCGGCCCGCTGGAGCCGCGTCCCGCTGCTGCCGTTCTGGCGGCGGGTGCTGAGCCGGCCCAACCTGCTGCTGGAACTGCTCCTGATCAGGGTCGTGTACTCCGCGTACGCCCATGTCAGGCTCGCGGCCACGGCCGGCCGCGCCACCGCCGAACACCACGGCCGCCAGATCCACTCCATCGAACAGTGGCTGCACATCGACATCGAGCACTGGGCCAACCACGCGGTCGTGAACATCGGCCGGCTGAGGGGCTTCTTCGACTACTACTACTCGACCTTCCACTTCATCGTGCCGCTGGTGATCCTCGGGGTGCTCTACGTACGCCGCCCCGCGGACTACCGCTGGGCCCGCAGCACCATCGGCTTCGCCACGCTGCTCGCGCTGGTCGGCTTCTGGCTCTACCCGCTGGCCCCGCCACGCCTGATGCCGGGGCTCGGCTTCATCGACACGGTCCACGGCGTCCAGGACTTCGCGAAGCCGGACTACGGAAGCCTGACCGAGATGACCAATCAGTACGCGGCGATGCCCTCGCTGCACTTCGGCTGGTCGCTCTGGTGCGGTGTGGTCGTCTTCCTGCTGGCCCCGAAGGCGTGGATGAAGGTACTTGGGCTGCTGCACCCGCTCTTCACGGTCTCCGCGATCATCGCCACGGCCAATCACTGGGTGCTGGACGCGGTGGGCGGAGCAGCCGTGGTCGCGCTCGGCTTCGGGCTCACCCATCTGCTGGCGGGGCCCCGGAAGCTGCGGCCGGCGGCCGTACCGGCGGCGGCGAAGCCGCAGGACGACCTGGCGGCGCCGCTGCCGGTGCAGGTGCCGGTGCAGATGCCGAGAGCGACGGACGACCCGGTGGGCGGCAAGCAGCTCTGAGGGTGCGGAAGGGCCGAAGGGGTGCCGGGACGAACAACTCGTCCTGGCACCCCTTCGGCGTGGATCGCCGCCCGACCAGCATCCGCCCGTCCGCCCCGGTCCGCCACTCGAACGGCTCAGGAACCCGTCGTTCCCAGGGCCCAGGTGGCGAGGGAGAGCGTGGCCATGGAGACCACCGTCGAGGCGACCACGGCATCGCGGGCCACCCGGGTGTCCCGTCCGTACTGCTGGGCGTAGATGAAGGCGTTCTGAGCGGTCGGCAGGGCCGAGCAGAGCACCACGGCCAGGAGCTGGTGCTCCGGGAGACCCAGCAGCGGGCCGCCGACGACGAAGGCGATCAGGGGCTGGAGGAGCGTCTTGAGCGCCACCGTCACGACGACCTCGGCACGCCCCGTACGCCCGGCGCCCGCCCGGGGTGCCGGGTCCGGCGTGTCCGCCCCTGGTACCGCGTCCGGCAACGCCTCCGCCGAACCGTCGGCGGACGGGCGGGCGTTCAGGGAGAAGCCCAGTGTGATCAGGGCCGTCGGCACGGCGGCGGCACCCAGCAGGTCGAAGGAGTGGGCGAGGGCGTGCGGCAGCCGCAGCCCGAGCGCGGAGACGGCCAGCCCGAGCAGCGAGGCCATGATGATGGGGTTGCGGACCGGCATGGTCAGCATCCGCCGGACCACCACGCGCTTCCCGGAGCCCGGCCCTGTCCCTGCCCCCGTGTCCGTCCCCGCGTCCAGCAGGGTCAGGATCACCGGGGAGACCAACAGGACCTGGAACAGGATGATCTGGGCGACGAACGACGCGTCACCGAGCACCTGGACCGCCACCGGAATGCCGAGATTGGCGGAGTTGACGTAGCCCGACGCCATGCTGCCGATCGCCCGGTCGGCCGTGCCCCGGCCGAAGAGCCGCCCGGCCGCCAGGAACCCGAGGCCGCAGACCAGCGCGGTACCCGCGGCGAAGGCCACCATCGAGGGGTTGGCGAAGGAGGCCGGCCGTGCCCCGGACACCATGGTGAACAGGGCCGCGGGCATGGCCACATGGAAGACGAACCGGCCGAGCACGGCCTCCGCCCGGTCGCCCAGCAGACCGCTGCGGCCGACCGCGTACCCGATCGCGGTGAGCGTCCAGATGGGGGCGAAGGCGGAGAGCAGGGCAGACATGCCCGTCATGATCCTCGCGCCGTTGTGCGCCTCCCGCTCGGGGGTTCGACGGCATGTGGTGCCGGGTACGGACGACGGGGGCCGGGGCGTGAGGAAGGAGGCCCCCGTCGTCCACAACCGGCGAAAGCGGTCAGCTCCCGGCGGCGGTACCGGAACCGGCGGTGCTCGCGGCCGTACTGACCTGGAGCTGCTTGATCCCGTTGAGCCACGCCGAGCGCAGCCGCCGGGGCTCGCCGACCAGCCGCAGATCGGGCAGCACGTCCGCGATCGCGTTGAAGATCAGGTTGATCTCCATCACGGCGAGGGACTTGCCGAGGCAGAAGTGCGGACCGCCGCCGCCGAAGCCGAGGTGCGGATTGGGATCGCGGGAGATGTCGAAGGCCTCCGGGTTCTCGAAGACCTCGGGGTCGTTGTTGGCCGACGAGTAGAACAGCCCGACCCGGTCACCCTTCTTGATCCGCTGTCCGCCCAGTTCGGTGTCCTGGGTAGCGGTCCGCTGGAAGGAGACCACGGGAGTGGCCCAGCGGACGATCTCCTCGGCGGTCGTCTCCGGGCGCTCGCGCTTGTAGAGCTCCCACTCGTCGGGGTGGGTGAGGAAGGCGTGCATGCCGTGGCTGATGGCGTTGCGGGTGGTCTCGTTCCCGGCGACGGCGAGCAGGATCACGAAGAAGCCGAACTCGTCGGAGGAGAGGTTCCCCTCGCCCTCCGCGGCGACCAGCTGGGAGACGATGTCCTTGGCCGGGCACTCCTTGCGGGTGGCCGCCAGATTCATCGAGTACGAGACGATCTCCATGGCTGCCTCGGTGCCGACCTCCTCGGTGATCGCGTACTCGGGATCGTCGTACGCGGCCATCTTGTTGGACCAGTCGAAGAGCTTGGACCGGTCCTCCTGCGGTACGCCGATGAGTTCCGCGATCGCCTGGAGCGGCAGCTCGACGGCGATGTTGGTGACGAAGTCGAACGATCCGTCGGCGTCGGCGGAGGCGAGCGCGGTCTCGACGATCGAGCGGGCGCGGCTGCGAAGGGCCTGCTCCAGGGAGCGTACCGCCCGGGGGGTGAAGCCCCGCTGGACGATCTGGCGGACCCGGGTGTGCTCGGGCGGGTCCATGTTCAGCATGATCAGCTTCTGGACGTCGATCTGGTCCCGGCTGATCGACTCGTTGAAGCGGATGACCGCGGTGTTGAGGTTCGAGGAGAACAGCTCGGGGTGGGTGGAGACGTACTTGACGTCCGCATGCCGGGTGACGACCCAGTAGCCCGCGTCGTCGAAACCGGAGATGCCGGTCGGCTGGGTGCACCACCAGACCGGCGCGGTCTGCCGCATCTGTGCGAACTCCGGGTGCGGAATGCGGGATTGGAGCAGATCGGGATCGGTGAAGTCGAACCCTTCGGGCAGATGGGGGCAGGGCATCGGCATCTCCAGGTCGGTCCGAGGGCCGCCCGGACACCGCCTGACGGCCCATCAGATGTTGACGGAAAGGTAGTAACGAGTTCTACAACTGGCAAGAGCGGTGGTCCGTTCTGTTGCGTGAAGAGTGAGTGGGGTCGGCATGGGGCTGGTATGAAGCGGACGCAAGGTACGTGCAGGCCTCTTGCGTACCGGGGGTAAGCCTCATAAGACTGCTTGCAGAACTAGAACGCGTACTAGTTCCACCCGCGGGCGCCGGGACGCCCCTGCGGAAGTGCGAGGAGAGGACGAGCTCATGGCCGCGGAACCCGTCATCGTCGAAGCCGTACGCACCCCCATCGGCAAGCGCGGAGGCGCGCTCGCCAATCTGCATCCCGGCTATCTGCTGGGCGAGACCTACCGAGAGCTCCTCGGCCGCACCGGCATCCACGCCGACTGCGTCGAACAGATCGTCGGCGGCACGGTCACCCACGCCGGCGAGCAGTCCATGAACCCGGCCCGCAACGCCTGGCTCGCCGTGGGCCTTCCGTACGAGACCGCCGCCACCACCGTGGACTGCCAGTGCGGTTCCTCGCAGCAGGCCTCCCACATGGTGGCCAACATGGTCGCGGCCGGGGTCATCGACATCGGCATCAGCTGCGGTGTCGAGGCCATGTCGCGGGTGCCGCTGGGCAGCGGCTCCAAGCACGGACCGGGCAAGCCCTGGCCCGACGAGTGGAACGTCGACCTGCCCAACCAGTTCGAGGCCGCCGAGCGCATCGCCCGCAAGCGCGGACTGACCCGGGAGAACGTCGACTCGCTCGGGCTGATCTCGCAGGAGCGGGCCGCCGTCGCCTGGGCCGAGGAACGGTTCAAACGGGAGACGTACGCCGTCCAGGTGCCGACCACCGAGGAGGAGCAGGCGGCCGGACAGGGCATGTGGCGCCTGGTCGACCGGGACGAAGGGCTGCGCGACACCACCATGGAGGGGCTCGGCCGCCTCAAGCCGGTCATGCCCACCGCCATCCACACCGCGGGCAACTCCTCGCAGATCTCCGACGGCGCCTGCGCGATCATGTGGGCCTCCAAGCGGATGGCGCGCGCCCTCAAGCTCCGGCCGCGCGCCCGGATCGTCGCCCAGGCCCTGGTCGGTTCGGACCCGCACTTCCACCTCGACGGGCCGGTCGACGCGACCCGCGCGGTGCTCGGCAAGGCCGGGATGTCGCTCAAGGACATCGACATCGTCGAGATCAACGAGGCCTTCGCGTCCGTGGTGCTGAGCTGGGCCCAGGTCTTCGAGCAGGACCTCGAAAAGGTCAACGTCAACGGCGGGGCCATCGCCCTCGGCCATCCGGTGGGTTCCACCGGCGCCCGCCTCATCACCACCGCGCTGCACGAACTGGAGCGCCGCGACAAGGAGTTCGCGCTCATCACGATGTGCGCGGGCGGCGCGCTGGCGACCGGGACGATCATCCAGCGGCTCTGACCGGGACGACCGTCCAGCGGCTAGGGGCAGGCCGACCCCCGGCTCCGAGAGACAGGTCGCCCCCCGGCCCGGGGGTGGTGTCAGGTGCACCCCGGGGCGGGGGCCCACGCCGATGTCGGAGCGGCGCGCCGCCGCATAGTTTCGCGGTCATGGAAAACAACAACGCCCCGACCGCACAGCGGACTTCGCGCAAGCAGCGGCGCATCGACCGCCGGACGACCGCGGCCGCCGCGGTGCTGGTGCTCGCCGCCCTCGGCGTCGCGCCCGCCGTGGCGCAGCAGCCCGCGGGAGCACCCGCGGCTGCGCACTCCGCGACCGCGCACTCCGCGACCGCGCACGGCAGAGGCACCCTCCTGGGCATCACCCCCGTGGCCGACCTCGACCGCGCGGACGTCGCCCGGTTCCTCGCCTCGGGCGGCATGGACACCGGCACCGTCCGCCACGGACTGCGGGCCTACCGCCTCACCTACCGCACCGTCACCCCGCAGGGCGCACCCACCACCGCGACCGGTCTCCTGGCCCTCCCCAAGGGCGGACCGCACCGGCTCGACCTGGTCTCCGACACCCACGGCACCATGGCCCACCGCGACTACGCGCCCTCCGTCGGCGAGGACTTCGGCCGCTTCGCCCCGTACCTGCACGCCTCGGCGGGCCGTGCCGTCGCCGCACCCGACTATCTGGGCCTCGGCAAGGGCCCCGGCCGCCACCCGTACATGGACACCAAGTCCGCCGTCACCGCCTCCGTCGACATGCTGAGGGCTTCCCGCACCGCCGCGCAGCGCCTGAACCGGCCGCTCACCGGCGAGGTGTACGCCAGCGGCTTCTCCCAGGGCGGCCAGGTCGCGATGGCCCTGGGCAGGGCGCTCGACAAGGGGGTGGACCGGAACTTCAGACTCCGGGCCCTCGCCCCCGTATCGGGCCCCTACGACATCGAGAACGCGGAGACGCCCGCCCTCTTCGACGGCCGGGTCAACGACACCAGCGCCGTCTTCTACATGTCGTACTACCTCACCGCGCAGAGCAGACTGCACCCGCTCTACAAGAACACCTCCGAGGCGTTCCGGAAGCCCTACGCGGACATCGTCGACGATCTCTTCGACACCCACCACACCGAGGAGGAGATCATCCCGGCGCTGCCCGCGACGCTGAAGGAGCTGCTCACCGACGACTACTACCGCCGGCTCCAGCACCTCACCGGCGGTCTGCTGGAAGCGGCGCGCGCCCAGGACGGCAACTGCGCCTGGAAGCCGGACGTTCCGGTACGGCTCTACTCCTCGTCCGGCGACACCGATGTCCCGATCGCCAACGCACGCGACTGCGCCGCCGATCTGGCCGCCCGGGGCGTCGACGCCCCGGTGGTCGACCAGGGTTCGGCCGACCACAACACCACGTACATGAAGTCGGGTCCGCAGATCGTCCGCTGGTTCGACACGGTGGCCGCGCGGCGCTGAGCGCGGGACCGGTGGGGCGGGACGGGCGGGGTGGGGGGAACCCCGGCCGGGCGTCCGGCCGGGGCCCGGTCGCCGGGGCGACGGGGGTGTGCGATCAGTACGGCACATGGGTGGGGAAGGTGGCGGTCGGGCTGAACAGCGCCGCGTAGCCCTCCTCGTGGTGGCGGCGGTGCCGCCCGGACCGGCTCACTTCGGCGACCGGGGTCGCGAGCGTGAGCAGCCCGTTGTTGGCGAGTTCCTGGACGCGCATCAGCAGCGCGCGCACCTCCAGGCCGAGTTCGGCGGCCACCGTCTGGAGGTCGAGGCCCGACTCCCAGCTCCACAGCAGCACGGAGTCCATGCTCGGCGACCAGACGACGGGGTGCTCCACCTCGGCCGGCGGTGACGGCGCCGGGATGAGGGCCGGAGCCGTGGACGCTGCCGGCTGCGGTGCCTCCGGGGGCTGGGGCAGGGCCTCGTCGGCCGGTTGCGGTACGGCGCTCTCCGGCGCGGAGGGCTCCGCCGCCCCACCGCCCGCCGCCGACTGGGACCGGCTCAGGAGTTTCTCGGCGAGGTTCCGCGCGTCACTGCGGCCGACGGTCCGTCGTGCTAATCGCACTTCGCGCTCGTTCAGGCCCATCAAGTCCGCGATCGATCCGTCGTCACCGACCGTGACGGCGAAGGCGGCCAGCGTTCTACTGCGCTCCGCCTGTGTCTCGTCCAGCAACGCCTGTGCCTGGCGCATGCGTTCGTCGCTGGCGCAGAAAGCTTCCGCCAGGACGGTGTTCCGCTCCCAGAATTCTCGTGGTTCCACGAGAGTGACAACGCGCCGGTGGCCGCTGGGAACGGAGGGGTGAGCCAAAAGCGCCTAAATGGACTAACGGGTAATTATTTGGCCAAGTGAGGTCCGGCGCCCTGCCGCCCGGCGGGTGACCGGGCCGTGGCCGGGCACGGCGAAGGCCCCGACCGGTGGTCGGGGCCTTCGCGCGGGGTGTCCGGATGCCGGCTCAGTACCAGCCGTTGGACTGCCAGAAAGACCAGGCGGCACACGGGCTGCCGTAGCGGGAGTTCATGTAGTCCATGCCCCACTTGATCTGGGTGGTGGGGTTGGTCTGCCAGTCGGCACCGGCGGAGGCCATCTTCGAGCCGGGCAGGGCCTGCACGAGACCGTAGGCGCCCGAGGAGGCGTTGGTGGCGGTGTGGTTCCAGCCACTCTCGTGCTGGACGATGTTGCTGAAGCACTGGTACTGCGCGGCGTCGCCGATCATCGACTTCGCCGTGGCCTGCGCGCTCGCCGCGACGGTCGTCGGCGCGGCGGCCGGAGCGGCCATGGCCGGGGTGACGCCGAGGCCCAGGCCGGTGGCGCCGAGGAGCACGGCGGCGCCGGCGACGGCGGACTTGCGGCGGGCGGTGCGGGGCTTGGCGAGGAGGTTACGGGCGAACGACACAGAGAGACCTAACGTCGGGTACGGGGGAGTCGCGGGCCGGTCCGGATCGTGCGGTGGTGCGGGTGGACCGGTCTTCGTCGACCGCGGTCCGGTTCGGCGGACCCTGCGGTGCTCGGCGACTCATCCAGTGTTAGCGGCGGCCTTCAACCATCGCAACGACCCCGGGTACGAGCCCGCCTAGCACCCGGACCCGAAGGACCCGGGCCGCCCCGGCCGCCCCGGAGGCATCGTGGCAGGTCGGCGTCGGCGCGCGGGCGCGGGGCCCGGCCCGGGGCGGCTACTACCTCCGGTAGTGGTGGACCAAGGTCCTGTGGGGGCCCTCACTCGCGGGGAGCGTCAAATGTGACCTGGGCCTCGAAGTTGGCGCGGCGGGTGGCCCGGCGCAGCGCCTTCAGCAGCGGCGAACCCACGGCCAGCGTCAGTACCGCGGTGAGCACCGCCCGGCCCAGGTCCCAGCCGAGCGAGGTGGCCACGCAGTACGCGAGGAAGCGGACCAGGTTGTCCGCCAGGGGGTCGCCCGCGTGGAACGAGATGCCCGAGCCGGCCGGGGGCACCATCGTCCAGCCGTACAGGTTCATCACCGTGCCGTACGCGAACGACGCCACGAACCCGTACCCCGCCAGCGTCAGCAGCTCGGCCCGCCCGCGCAGCCGGTCCGGGCCCGGCAGCAGGCCCGCGCCCATCGCGAACCAGCTCATCGACAGCATCTGGAACGGCATCCACGGCCCCACCCCGCCGGTGAGCAGCGCGGAGGCGAACATGGTCACCGAGCCGAGCACGAAGCCGAAGCCCGGCCCGAGCACCCGGCCGCTCAGCACCATCAGGAAGAACATCGGCTCCAGCCCCGCCGTGCCCGCCCCCAGCGGGCGCAGCGCCGCGCCGACCGCGGCCAGCACCCCCAGCATCGCCACCGCCTTCGCGTCCAGGCCGGAGTCCGCGATCATCGCGACGACCACCCCGACCAGCAGCGGCAGCAGCGCGGCGAACAGCCACGGCGCGTCCCGCGAGTGCGCCAGCCCGGCACCGGGGTCGGCCAGCAGCGGCCAGCCGAACGCGATCACCCCGATCGCGCTGACGAGGACGAGCGCGGCAAGCGCACGCGGCCCGAGCCGTACCGGCCGCATCCGGCGCCCGCTCACGACGGCTCTCCCAGCGCGGCGCGCACCTGCGGCACGGTCAGCCACTCCTGCGGGGCGAGGATCTTCGCGGTCTGCGGGGCGAACGCCGGGGACGACACCACCACCTGCCGGGTCTCCCCGTCCGCGACGATCTCCCCGTCGGCGAGGATCACCACCCGGTGCGCCAGCTCGGCGGCGAGCTCCACGTCGTGGGTGGCCAGCACGATCGCGTGCCCGTCGGCCGCGAGACCCCGGAGCACCCCGACCAGCCGGGCCTTCGCCGCGTAGTCCAGGCCGCGGGTCGGCTCGTCCAGGAGCAGCAGCGGGGGCCGGGCGGTGAGCACGACGGCCAGGGCGAGCGCGAGGCGCTGGCCCTCGGAGAGATCACGGGGGTGGGTGTCGTCCGGCACGCCCGGCAGCAGCTCGGAGACCAGCGCCCGGCAGCTGCCCGGGGCGGCGCCCGCGTCGCCGTCGGCCGCGGCGCACTCGGCGGCGACGGTGTCCGCGTACAGCAGATCGCGTGGCTCCTGCGGTACCAGACCGACCCGGCGCACCATCTCGCGCGGCTCGGTGCGGTGCGGGGTCCGGCCGCCGACCAGGACGGTGCCGCTGGTGGGCTCGACCATGCCGACGAGCGTGGCCAGCAGGGTGGACTTGCCCGCGCCGTTGCGCCCCATCAGGGCGACGGTCTCGCCGGGGGCGACGGTGAGCGTCACCCGGCGCAGCGCCTCGACGCGCCCGCGCCGTACGCCGAGCCGCTCGACCCGGGCCGTGGCACCGGCGACCGGCCCGGGAACGTCGGCGGTGCGCGCGCCGCGGCCCAGCAGCCGGGCCAGGGCGCCGCGCCGGCACGGGGGAGGCGGCCGGGGCGGGAGCGGCCACCGGATCCGGGGCGGGAGCGGACACCGGTTCCGGGGCGGGCGGGCGCACCGACGCCAGCCGCGCGCGCAGGTCCGCCGCCCGGCGCCGCGCGTCGCGGACCGAGAGCGGCAGCGGCTTCCACCCCGCCAGCCTGCCCAGCGCGACGACCGGCGGGTGGACCGGAGAGACGGCCATGACGTCCGCGGGCGCGCCCATGACCGGGGCGGCGCCCGGCGACGGCAGCAGGATCACCCGGTCCGCGTACTGGACGACCCGCTCCAGCCGGTGCTCCGCCATCAGGACCGTCGTACCCAGGTCGTGCACCAGCCGTTGCAGCACGGCGAGGACCTCCTCGGCCGCCGCCGGGTCCAGCGCGGAGGTCGGCTCGTCGAGGACCAGGACCTTCGGGTGCGGGGTGAGCACGGAGCCGATCGCGACCCGCTGCTGCTGGCCGCCGGAGAGCGTGGCGATCGGCCGGTCGCGCAGCCCGGCGAGCCCCAGCAGGTCGAGGGTCTCCTCGACCCGCCGCCGCATCACGTCGGGGGCGAGCCCCAGCGACTCCATGCCGTACGCCAGCTCGTCCTCGACCGTGTCGGTGACGAAGTGGGAGAGCGGGTCCTGGCCCACCGTGCCGACCAGATCCGCGAGTTCACGCGGTTTGTGGGTACGGGTGTCGCGCCCGTCGACCGTGACCCGGCCGCTCAGCGTGCCGCCGGTGAAGTGCGGCACCAGGCCGGACACGGCACCCAGCAGCGTGGACTTGCCGACCCCGGACGGGCCGACGAGCAGCACCAACTCGCCCTCGGGAACGGTCAGATCGACCCCGGTCAGGGTGGGGTGCTCCGTTCCCTCGTAGCGCACCGAGACCTGCTCGAACCGGATCACTGGAACTCCTTGGAATACGGGTCGCCCGCCGACGGCGGCACGGGCGCCACCACCGCGGGCAGCAGCCCGATCAGCACCGCCGCCGCGGGCCACAGCGGAAGCACCGGCGCGACCAGCGGCACCACCCCGGGGTGCAGCGCCTCCCCGAGGACCCCGCCCGCCCAGATCATCGCCACCGCCACCGCGACCCCCGAACCCGCCACCAGCCAGGCCCGCGCACCCCACCGGTCGGGCCGGTAGCGGGTACGGACCGAGCGGGCCCCGCCGAGCCGCAGCCCGGCCATCGCGGCGACGAGCCCGGCGATCAGCAGCGGCAGCCCGTACCCGGCGCCCTGCGCGGCCAGCAGCCCGTACGTACCGGCGCACACGCCGAGCAGCCCGCCGAGGGTGAGGACGTTCGTGGTGTGCCGGACAGCGGGCGGGACCTGCGCGGTGCGCCCGTACCCCCGCGCGTCCATCGACGCCGCCACCGCGACCGACCGCTCCAGCGCGCCCTCCAGGACCGGCAGCCCGATCTGGAGGACCGCCTTGATGCCACCGGTCGGACGGCCCCGCAGCCGGCGCGCGGTGCGCAGCCGCATCACATCGGCGACCATGTTCGGCGCGAAGGTCATCGCGACGACGACGGCGACGCCCGCCTCGTACAGCGCTCCCGGCAGCGACTTCAGCAGCCGGGCCGGATTGGCGAGCGAGTTCGCCGCGCCGACACAGATCAGCAGCGTGGCCAGTTTCGCCCCGTCGTACAGCGCGAAGAGCAGCTGCTCGGCGGTGACCCGGCCGCCGATCCTGACCCCCTGTGCCCAGCCGGGCAGCGGCACCTCGGGGAGCGTGAACAGCGGATGGGAACCGGGGATCGGCGAACCGAGGAAGACGGAGAAGACCAGCCGCACGCCGATGACGAACAGTCCGATCCTGATGAACGCCCCGTACGAACGGGCCCACGGGGCATCCGTGCGGCGCGCCGCCACCACATAGCCGGCCACCCCCACCAGCAGCCCGAGCAGCAGCGGATTGGTGGTCCGGGAGGCGGCGGTGGCCAGGCCGAGCGCCCACAGCCACCAGGCGCCGGCGGGCAGCGCGTTGCTCCGGGTCGCCTCGGGGGCGCGCAGCGGACGGCGGCGCGCCAGGACCGCGGCGCCGGTCGGGGCGGTCATCCGCGGCGGCGGCGGGCCTGCACGACCGCGGCGATGCCGAGGAGGAGAACGGCGCCGATGCCGACGAGCACCCCGGCGGACGGGCCACCGCCGGAACCGCCCGAGCCGGTGGCGGCCGGTGACGCGGGTGCGGACGCGGCGGGCGTGGCGTGCCCGTCGCCGGAGACCTGCTCGCCGCAGCCCGAGGCCGGGTAGCCGGTGATGGCGCAGAGCATCGCGTCGCTGCTGTACCGCAAGGGCTTGGCCACGGCGGCGAGCGCCTCGGCCGCACTGGCGTCGGGGCTCACCCGCGCGCACGCGGTGCGCGGCGCGGGCGGTGTCTCACCGGCCGGGGCGTCCGAGGCCGTGCCCGGGTCGATGACGAGCGCGATCCGCTTGGTGCCGTCCTTGGCCGGGGTGTCCGCGCAGATCTCCGCGAAGCCGGGGGCGCGGCGTGGCTTCGCCGAGTCCTGGGAGTCCTCGCTCACCGAGAACCGGAAGCCCTCCACCGCGCCGTCGTCGGGCCGGACCAGGGACGGGCCCTGGGTGGCGTACGTCCAGCCGGAGCCGGAGCCCTCCCAGAACGACCAGTACCGGTAGCCGGCCGCCTGGGCCGGTCCCGCGCCGAGCACGGCCAGGACGGCGCCCAGGGCCACCAGCAGCGCGGTGGCCCTGGGCGCCCGACCCACAGCCGCCTGTCCCGCCCGCCTCACAGCTGCCTGTTCTTCCGGCGGCCGCTGATCAGGAAGAACGCGATCGCGGCGAGGACGAGGGCGATGCCGATGTACCACCACACGCCCCCGATCACATCGTCGCCGCTGTGGACCTGGTCCTTCTCGGTGGCCTCGTACCCGGTGTCGGCGGAGGGGTCGGGCGTGACGACGGCGGCGGGCTCGGGGCCAGCCGCGTTCAGCCGGGCGACCAGGTCGACGCCGCCGAAGTCGCGGGCGTCGTTGCCGGTCGCGTGGGCGGCCAGGATCAGCTGGGCGTACGCGGCGGGGCCGTTCTGCCCGGCCCAGTCCGTGGAGTTCTTCTCCAGCCAGGCGATCGCCCCGGCCGCCTCGTCCTGGTGGCCGGAGGCGGACAGCGCGACGACCGCGTCGGCGGTGTTGCCGAAGTCGGGCTGGGGGGTGGTGTCGGTGGCACCCGGCATCGGCGCCTGGTTCAGGTGGCCGCTCCCGGCGAGGGCGCCGGCGAGGTAGTGGGCGCCGTTCTGGGCGGCCTGCTCGGGCGTGAGGCCGGAGCCCGGGTGGCAGGCGGGCGCCTTGCCCGCGGCGTTGTTCCCGACGGCCATCGCCTTGCCCATGGTGCCGAGCACGGCGGCCGCCGTGGCGTCCGCGTTCGCGGTGAGCTTCCCCTTCTTGTCGGGCTGGTACGCGAAGGCACCGCCGTCCTTGCCGCCGCACGGGATCGCGAGCGCGAGCAGCGGGTCGTAGGGGGTCTTGCCGCCGGGGGTCGTGATGTCCGCGAGCCGCTGTCCCTGCCGGGCGAGGGCGCCGATCACCAGGGAGGTGGAGTTGGCATCGCTGGGCGCGCCGGCGGTGTAGCCCCAGCCGCCGTCCTCGTTCTGCACGGACTTCAGCCAGCGCACCCCGTTGTTCACGATGTCCCGGTGGCCGCCGACCTCGACCAGCGCCTGGGTGGCGGCCGCGGTGGCGTTGGTGTCCAGCACCGTCTTCGCGTCGCACGGCTTGGAGACATCGGGCCGGAACGCGGCGTAGGCGCCGTTGGCGCACTGCTGGCCGATCAGCCAGTCCACCGACTTCCCGGCCGGGGTGACACCTTCGAGCCGCTGGGCGAGGAACGCCATCGACTGCCGCCACACCCCGTCGTAGGTGGGGTCCTTCGTGCCGTACAGCCCGGCGGGCAGCGCGGCGGACGGCGAGGGCGACGGGGACGGCGCGGCGACCGCGACCGGCGCTGCGGCCGCGCAGAGCACGGCGGCGGTGGCGGCGAGCGTTGCTGCGCTGCGGCGTACGGTCATGGCGGGCGGGGGCCTCTCCTGTGGGACGAACCGGGCACAGGCACGCTCAGGCACCAGGCTCCGGCTCCGTATTACCTCGACGGTGCCGACCACCGGGAATCGGTGGTGCGAGCCGGTCACGACCGCGGACAGGGCATTCCGGCTCACCGTCTCCGAGACGGTTCACGGCTGCGTGGTCAGTGCCGGATTCGCACCGGCTTCCCCCTGAACGGGCATGATGACGACCCGCACACTCTACCGGGCGGTTCCGGACGGACCCCGGGGCGGCTTCGGCCGGGGCGGCCGGGAGGCCTGGTCGCCACGGGGCCATGCGGCCACGCGGCCGGGCGGCCATGCGGAAAACCCACTGGCGGGCCCGGCCCCGCACGGATGACCATGTCCCGCATGAATGATCACCCCGCACGCTGGAGCCAGGCGACCGTCTACCCCGACATGTGGGCCGACCCGGACGACGACCCCCGCAACAAGGACGGCGACAGCCCGGACGGCGAGCTCCCGACGCTCCAGGACTTCCTCACCGACTACCGCCTGACCCTGCGGATGAAGTGCGACGGCCTGGACGCGGAGCAGCTGGCCCGCCGGTCGGTCCCGCCGTCGACGCTGTCGCTGCTCGGTCTTCTCCGGCACTTCGCCGAGGTGGAACGGGACTGGCGCAACTGGATCACCGACGGTGAACCGCTGCCGAAGCTGTACGGCAAGCGGGACGCGGACTTCGACGGAGCCGTCGCCGACCAGGCCGTGGTCGACGCCGCCTACGCCGACCTGGAGCGCGAGCAGGCCGCCACCGACGCCGTGCTCGCCGGGTACCAGGACCTGGGCGAGCGGCTGGGGAAGGACCGGATCTCGGTCCGGGAACTGCTGGTGCACCGGATAGAGGAGTACGCCCGCCACTGCGGGCAGGCCGACCTGCTGCGCGAGTGCATCGACGGAAGGGTGGGCCAGTGAGGTACGGGCGGTGAGCCGGGCGGGGCGGGACAGGACGGCCCGCCCCGCCCGGCTCACCGCTCATACCGCGAGGTACGTCACCGGCTCGCTGCCCGGCACCGCCTCCGCGCGCCCGAGCTTCACCAGCCGCCGCAGATGTGCCTCCGCCTCCGAGACCGCGATGTTCCGGGAGCCGTGCGGGATCTGCTCCCAGGGCCGGTTCCACTCCATCCGCTCGGCCAGCTCCCACGGCGTCAGCGGCTCCGCCAGCAGCCCGAGCAGCCCGGTCAGCCGCTCCTCGTGATGGCCGAGGAGCTCCCGTACCCGCCCCGCCGCATCGGTGAAGGCGTACTGATGGGCGGGCAGCACCTCGGCGGCCCCGAGCCTGCCGATGCGCTCCAGCGAGTCGAGGTAGTCGCCGAGGGGGTCGGTGGCCGTCGCGTCGTCCGGGTCCTCGTACAGCCCGATGTGGGGGCTGATCCCCGGCAGCAGATGATCGCCCGAGAAGAGTCGCCCACGGCCCGGCAGATCCGCCGGATGCTCCTCCTCCAGATGCAGGCACACATGCCCCGGCGTGTGCCCCGGGGTCCAGATCGCCCGCAGCCTGCGCCCGGCCAGATCGAGCAGCTCGCCGGGCACGATCTCCCGGTCCGGCAGCGCGGCCCGGGACCCCGGCAGGGTCCGTGTGCGGCCCCCGTCCGCCGCGGCGGCCCGCAACGGCGCGAGGTGCTCCTCGGGCGCGCCGACCGCGGTGAGCTTGGCCGCGAGGTACGTCAGCCACCTGCCGGGTTCGGACTCGCGGGTGCGGCGCACGATCGCGGTGTCCGCCGCGTGCATGGCGATCCAGGCCCCCGAGGCCTCCCGCACCTGCCCGGAGAGCCCGTGGTGGTCGGGGTGGTGGTGGGTGATGACCACCCCGTGGATCTCCGCCATCTCCGTACCGACGGCGGCGAGTCCGGCGCCGAGCGTGTCCCACGCCTCGGGATCGTCCCACCCGGTGTCGATCAGGACCGGCCCGCGGTCGGTGTCCAGGACGTGTACGAGGGTGTGGCCGAGCGGATTGTCCGGGATGGGCACCTTGATGCTGTGCACGCCCCCGCCGTGGTCGGTCACCTGGGCCGTCCGTGGTCCAGCGAGGGGACGCCCCGCTCCGGCGGGGTGGGGGATCGCTTCCTTGGACTGCTCCGACATCAACTGCCTCCATGGATCTGCACGGTTGAGCTGTGTCACGGGCGAGGACGTGACGGGACCTGTCGCGTGTGTACGGCGATCACGTCGGCGCAGTGAACGTCATCAGCAGGGCCGGCTGCGTCGCCTCCACTGTAACGAGAACTTGTTTCAGTAGTAGCCCTGGTCGACCATCTCTTGCGGCGCGGCTCGCGCGATGCTCCGTGGGAGAATGCCGCGCATGAACGATGCGGCTACGACATCCATGGCCCGGCAGGTGAGCCGGCGATGGCGTGACCGGGAGGCGCCCGACGGGGACTGCATCGTGTTCGCCGACGGCTCTCTCGCGGTGATGGATCTGCTGGTCATGCAGGTGCCCGACCGGCCCGACGATCCGCGGGCGGAGAGCTGGCACTGGAACGAGGTGCTGCGCGCGACCGAGTGGAGCACCGACGGTTGGGTGGAGGTCGACTCCGCGCTCGCCACGCACACCTACGGGGGAAGCCGTGCCTGGGCGGGAGAATCGGCCCACCACGGATCCATCGGCTGGGTCGCGCTGACCCGGGACGACGACGGGAGCACCCTGGAATGGCTCGCCGTCTCCAGCTGGTCCAATCCGTTCTCCCGGGTCACCCTGGACGACACCGCGGTGACCGCGGTCAGTACCGCCGGCCGGATCTGGACCTTCCCCCGTGAAGCGCCCCAGAAAGTAGAGATCACCAACGACCCGGCGTACCCGGGACATCGCCGCTGAACGCCTCGCCTCCCCCCGTGCCGACCATTTCCATGATGTGCCGTCAGGCGAGCCTGCGCGAAAGGGCGTTGCGCAAGGCGGTCGCGGAACCGATCCGCTGGTGACCCGGGCGGACACCGTCGCGGCCGTGGACTCCTGGAACTGGAACTGGTATCAGTTCTGACACAGAGTCAGATGCCGGGTCGGGTACCGATCCGGGCAACGCGCCGGGCCGCGGGAGGCAGCAGCCATGACCGAGCTTGTCGAACACGGAAAACTGTTCATCGGCGGGGAGTTGGTCGACCCGTTGGGCCGGGACGTGATCGAGGTCGTCTCGCCCCACACCGAACAGGTCATCGGCCGGGTGCCGCACGCCTGCGAGGCGGATGTGGACCGGGCCGTCGCCGCCGGGCGGCGGGCGTTCGACGAGGGACCCTGGGCGCGGATGAGCCTGGACGAGCGGATCGCGGTGGTGACCAGGATCAAGGACGGGTTCGCCGTGCGGTACGAGGAGATCGCCCGGGTCATCAGCTCGGAGAACGGCACCCCGTACACATCGAGCGTCATGGTGCAGGCGCTCGCCGCGATGATGGTGTGGGACTCGGCGATCACCGTCGCCCGCGACTTCCCGTACGAGGAGCGGCGGACCGGGGCGCTCGGGCCGCTGCTGGTGCGCCGGGAGCCCGTCGGGGTGGTCGCGGCCGTCGTGCCGTGGAACGTGCCGCAGTTCACCGCCGCCGCCAAGCTCGCCCCCGCGCTGCTGGCCGGCTGCTCCGCCGTGCTCAAGGTCTCGCCCGAATCCCCGCTGGACGCCTACATCCTGGCCGAGATCGCCGCCGACGCCGGGCTGCCGGAGGGGGTGCTGTCGATCCTCCCGGCCGACCGCGAGGTCAGCGAGTACCTGGTCGGGCACCCCGGCATCGACAAGGTGTCGTTCACCGGGTCCGTGGCCGCCGGGCGCCGGGTGATGGAGGTCGCCGCGCGCAACCTCACCCGGGTCACCCTGGAGCTGGGCGGCAAGTCCGCCGCCGTGATCCTCCCCGACGCCGATCTGGACGCCGCCGTCGCGGGCATCGTCCCCTTCGCCTGGATGATCAACGGCCAGGCGTGCGTGGCCCAGACCCGCATCCTCGTGCCGCGCTCCCGCTACGGCGAGACGGCCGAGGCGTTCGCCGCCGCGGCGGGTGCGCTGAAGGTCGGCGATCCGCTGGACCCCGCCACCGAACTCGGCCCCCTCGTCGCCCAGCGCCAGCAGCGGCGCTCGCTCGACTACATCCGGATCGGGCAGGACGAGGGCGCCAAGATCCTCACCGGCGGCGGCCGTCCGGCGTCCCAGGAGCGCGGCTGGTACGTCGAGCCGACCCTCTTCGGGGACGTCGACAACTCCATGCGCATCGCCCGCGAGGAGATCTTCGGCCCCGTCATCTGCCTGCTGCCGTACGGCGACGAGGACGAGGCCGTACGGATCGCCAACGACTCCGACTACGGCCTCAGCGGCAGCGTCTGGACCGCCGACACCGGACACGGCATCGACATCGCCCGCCGGGTCAGGACGGGCACGTACAGCGTGAACACCTTCAGCCTCGACATGCTCGGCCCGTTCGGCGGGTACAAGAACTCCGGCCTGGGGCGGGAGTTCGGCCCCGAGGGGTACGGCGAGTACTTCGAGCACAAGATGATCCACCTGCCGGCCGGATACGGGGAGGCGTGATGGGGGACCGCTGGGCCGTCGAGGTCGACCGGGGGGTCTGCATCGGTTCCGGGATGTGCGTGAACCACGCCCCGGGCCGGTTCGCGCTGGACTCCGCCCGCCAGTCCCGCCCGGTGGAGGCGGAGACCGACGCCGACGAGAAGGTCCTCACCGCCGCCGAGGGCTGCCCGGTCGAGGCGATCACGATCACCCTGAGCGGCTCGGACGAGGTGGTGTTCCCGCCGGAGGAGTAGGCGGCGGGCAGCTCGTGCCCGAGCGGGCGAGGCGGAAGCCCACATCGTCGACGCGGAACGTCGGGTGGCTGCGGCGGCGGGCGGAGGCGCGGCAGCTCCAGTGCTCGTCGAACCAGCCGCCGCCGCGCAGCACCCGGTAGGTGCCGTACACCTCGGCGTCGTAGACGTCCCAGCACCAGTCCCAGACGTTGCCCAGCATGTCGTGGAGGCCCCACGCGTTGGGGAGTTTGCCGCGCACCTCGTGGACGCGGTCGTGTGCGTTGTCGCGGTACCAGGCGATCTCGTCGAGCTCCCCGTGGCGCGGCCCGGTCGTGCCGGCGCGGCAGGCGTGCTCCCACTCGGCCTCGGTGGGCAGCCGGTAGCCCTCGGAGGCCGCGTCCCACTCGATGTTGTCGTCCTCGTCGGCCGGGAGGCGGTACGCGGGCGCCAGCCCCTCGCGCAGGGACAGGGCGTTGCAGAACCGCACCGCGTCCCACCAGGACACGGACTCGACGGGCAGCCGGTCCCCGCGCGCGGCGCTCGGGCGAAGGCCGGTGACGTGTGCGTACAGGTCCTGGGTGACGGGGACGGACGCGAGTCGGTACGGGGCCAGTCCGACCGCCCAACTGCGCCGCGTCCGCCGGTCCGTCAGCGTCACCGTTCCCGGCGGGATGTCGACCAGTTCGGTTCCCGTGCCCGTATGCGCGTCCATGACCAGGGACCTTAGCGTCGCCGCCCGGGAACCGGACGGGCGCCGGCGCGTCCCCGCACGAGGCCGGCCCGTACCGGAACGCATCCGGTACGGGCCGGCCCCTCGATTCCGTGCTGTCGGGATCAGCTCAGCGCCTGGAGGCCCAGCCGGCCCTCGGTGCCCACGGTGACCCCGCTGCCCGGGACGTCCGGGTAGAAGCGGAGCCGGTCATCGCTCCCGGTCGCCCAGAGACCGGCCCCGGAATCTCCGCCCGCATCCGGGGCGGCCGTGAGCAGCGGCCGGTCGGTGGGGGACCAGCCGGTGTCGAGGACGACGGACGCCGACTCGGAACCGAGCCCCTCGCCGGAGTACCCCGTGCCTTCGAAGAGGCGCAGCTGACCGGTGTTCCTGTCGCGGGCGATGAGGTCCACGTGCCCGTTCCCGGTGCGGTCACCCGGCGCGACGAGGTCGTAGTCGGCCCAGGGGCCCTCACCGAGCAGGACCGGGTCCCGGTCCATGTCGAGGTAGTGGGCCGGGGAGCCGAAGTACAGCCAGAGCCGGTTGCCTTCCTTGACCAGGAGGTCGGGGAAGCCCGGAGCGTCCGCCGTGCCGTCGCCGTCGGTGTCCTGCGGCCCGTCGACGTCTCCGATCGCGAGGATCTGGTCGGCCGCTGCCCAGTGGTTGTTCCGCTCGTCGAACACCTGGAGTTGCTGTGTGCCCTCGGTACAGGGCGGCGACTGCTCGTCGGCCTGTTCGCCGGGGCTCGTGCAGGCGAAGCCCGTTCCGTTGTTGGGGAACAGGTACAGCGACTTCCCGCCGTCGCCGGGAAGCGCGGCGATCAGGTCCTCGTAGCCGTCCCCGGTCCAGTCACCGCGACGGGTGAGGGTGGCACCGTCGAAGTCGGTGCTCGCGGCCACGGTGGCAGCTCCGACGCGGCCGTCCCCCTGGCCTGGGTAGAGCACCAGTTCGCCGTTGGCGCGTACACCGTAGAGGTCGGCGACTCCGTCGCCGTTGAGGTCTCCGGGCCCGTCCGGGGCTGCGGGGCCGTCGACCCAGAATCGGTACTGGGTGAGGTCCGACCGGTTCCCGGCGGCGTCGAGGCTGCGGACGTTCAGCGTGTGCGGTCCGGCCGTCGGCGGAACGAGCGTGATCCCGCCGTCCTTCCTCCCGTCGCCGTCGAGGTCGGCGGTGGGCGCGACGGAGCGCGGGCCGGAGGCCCAGTCCGTCCAGTACTCGTACGACGTCACGTCGTCGACACCGCCGTCGCCGACGACGAACGTGCCGGGCTTCCGGACCTCTCCCGTCTCCTGCGGTCGGCCCTCGGAAGCATCGGGGAAGTCGGTCGACTTGACGGTCGGCGGTGCGCTCGGGCGGTCGGGGTCGAAGACGAACCGGCATCCGGGCCCGTCGGCGGCCGGTGCCCACGCGGAGTGGGAAGTGCTGTCCTGCGCCCGGACCCGCCAGGAGAAGTTGCCGTCGGCGACGGTGAGGTACTGCCGCAGTGTGTCCTTCGGCACCCTGAGCGAGGCCGCTGTCCCGGAAGTCGCCGAGACCTCGGCACTGACGATCAGGGCCCCGTCGGGGTCTTCGTCGGGATGATGGCCCGTCGCCCACAGGTCGAACCGGGCGTTCAGCGTGCCGCCGTCGGGGTCGCCGATCTCGGCGTTGAGCGTCACGTCCGTGTTGCCGATGGAGACGAACGGGGCCGAGGTCGGGCAGCCGCCCGAGCCGGGGCTGGTGTCCAGGCCGGTCGGGACGTCGGGCACGGTGTTGTGCCCGGTGGACGGCACCGCCGATTCGGCGTCGGACTTCTCCCGGCCGTACGTGTCCGAGCCATCGGCCGCGCGGAGGCCGGGCGTGATGTCGGGCCGCTCATTGCCCGCGGGCTCCGTGACTCCGGACGTCACGTCGAGGACGGGAGACTGGTTGCTTCCGGGCGTTCCTCTGTCCGGTGAGCCGCCGGACGCCTCCGCGTGCTGCGCGAGCGCAAGCGCGAGCACCAGTGCACATGCAAGCGAAGCGGTCGCGCTCTTCTTATTTATTTGTCTATTTTTCCCTCTGGGACATCGCATGAGTGAGACCCCCTTCTGGCCTGGTCGATATGCACCTTAGGGCGTGTAGAAAACGTGAGGAATATGGATGCAGCGTGTCGTTGACGGCTATCCGGGTCGAGGATGCATGGCTTGAAAGTGCCCGTTGAGGGCGTGCCATCTACTGTAAAAATGGGATAAAAGTTCCCATATTTCCCTCTGAGGCTGGCGCATGAGCGTCGATGGTTTCCCGCTTCTTGACGTGGGTGATGTGAAGGTCCGCCGCTCGGCCGCCTACGCGCGCGTCGCCGTCCAGCCCCGGTCGTCGAGGCCGGTCAGTACCGCCGCCACGAACTCCCTTCGTTCGTCGCCGTGTTCGCGGAACCACAGGCCCAGCTGGTGCGAGGCGTCCGGCAGGTCGAACCGGGTGTACCGGGCGCGCGCGGCCAGCGCTTCCTGTACCGCCTCGGTCACCGCGGGCGGGATCACCTCATCCGTGCCCGGTACGGCGAGCACCGCCCGGCCCTCGTACGCCCGCAACGCGTCGAGCGCGGGCGCCTCCCGCCAGCTGTCCGGCCGCCGGATGATCCCGCTGAACCGTCCGTTCCCGTTCCCGAAGGGCTCGTTCCACGCCTCAGCGGCGTACACGGCGGGCGCGCACAGCCCCAGCGACACCACCCGGTCCCCGTAGTGCCGGGCGAGGTCGGCCACCGTCTGCCCGCTCATGCTGAACCCCACCAGGACCAGCGGCGCGTCCGGTCCCGCGTGGGCCTCGATCACGGACATGGCCTGCTCGAACCTTCGACGCAGGCTCAGTTCGCCGAGTTTCCCGGTGCTTTCGCCGTGCCCGGAGAAGTCGAAGGCGACCGCGCGGCAGCCGTGGGCCACGAACTCCCGTGCCAGCGGCAGCAGTCGCTCCTTGCTGCCGGTGCCCGCGCCGTGCAGCAGTACGGCGGTGCCCCCGGACGGCTCACCGCCGTACACACCGCTGAGCCGTTCACCGTCGTGGTCGTGGGTGAAGTCGGAGAGCATGCCGCCCATTCACTCACGGACGGCCTCCGTCCCGGTGGGAGGGGGTACGGCGTACGCCGGGTTCCCGCGAGGGGTGCCGGGGTGATCCCATTGCGCCGGAAATTAACCCAGATTTCTTGTCGAATTTTATGCATGCATGATACAAGCGGCTGCGGTGAGTGTGTGTGGGGGGTGCTTGGCGTTCGGGGATTGAGGAAAGGGGTGAAGTGGCTTTGCGGGGCTTATCGTTCGGTCAAAAAGTGGATGTGGAATGTTCAACCCCTGGCCAAGAATTCCGTGGCGAAGCGGGCGTCAGGTGGTTGCCGGGGTGGCTCATTGGGGTTCTGAACTGGGTGTATCGCCGAGGGTGGGGGAGTGGGTGCACCGCGTGACTCTCTCCTGTCGGCGCTCCCGTGCCGCCTTCGGGCGTACCGTCTCAACAGATTGTTGACCAAGATCCACATCTCCGGAATGCGGACGGTGTGGATGAATTCGGCGTGCCCTCATTCGTCATGCTCAAAGGAGAGAAGACGTGCCCGCAGCAGAACAGGCGGTGCGAATACGGGGCCGGGTATTTCCCGGGGGAGGGGCTGTTCCCCGGGCCGGGGCGGCGCAGTTGCGCGGCATCGCGCAGGTGGTGCTCGTCGGCAGTCCGTGGTCCGGGCTGCTGTTCGCGGTCGCGCTCTTCGTCGGCGGGTGGCGGCTCGGGGTGTTCGGGCTGCTCGGTACCGCCGCGTCCACCGGCGCCGCCGTTCTGCTCGGAGCCGACCGGAAGGGCATGGCGCAGGGGCTCCAGGGCTACTGCGGTTGCCTCACCGGCGTCGCCCTCGTCGTCCGGCTCGGCGCCTCGTGGCAGACCGCGGTGCTCGTCGTGCTCGGGGCGGCGGCCTGCACGGTGCTGAGCGGTGCCGCGGGCCGGCTGCTCGCACCGCTCGGGCTGCCCGTGCTGACGGCCCCGTACTGCCTGGTCGTCAGCGCCCTGACGGTCGCCCTGTCCAACGGCCCGGTCTCCGCGGGGGTGTCCGCGCGCGTACCGGGGTTCACGGAGCTGACCGCCGCCGAGGTCTGGCGCGCGCTCTGCGCCAACATCGGCCAGATCTTCTTCCTCGACAAGTGGTACGCGGGCCTGATCGTGCTGGCCGGGCTCCTCGTCGCCTCCCGGATCGCCGCGCTCGCGGCGGTGGGCGCCAGTGCTCTGGCGCTCGTGACGGCCTGTGCGGCGGGGCTGCCCGCCGACTCGATCACCGAGGGGCTGTACGGCTACAACGCGGTGCTCTGCGCGATCGCCCTGGCGGCCGCCTTCCTGCCCCTCACCCCCTGGACCGCCGGGTACGCCGCGCTCGCCGTCGTCGCCTCGGTCCCCTTCGCCGCCGCCTGGGAAGCCTTCGCCCAGTCCGCCGGTACAACCCCCTTCACCTGGCCGTTCACCGTGACGACCTGGCTCTTCCTGGTGGCCGGTCCGGCTCTGGGCCGCCCCGGGCTCTCCGTCGAGAAAGCACCTTCGAGAAAGCAGACGTGACGTCATGAACCTCGCACCGCGGGAAATCGACAAACTCCATGTCTACGTGGTCGCGGACCTGGCCCGCCGCCGCAGGGACCGGGGAACCAAGCTCAACTACAGCGAAGCCGCCGCCCTGATCACCGAGGCCGTCCTGGAGGCCGCGCGCGACGGCCACACCGTCGCCGAGTGCATGGAGCTGGGCCGCACGGTCGTCTCCGGCGACGACGTGATGCCCGGCGTACGGGAGATGCTCACCGTCCTCCAGGTCGAGACGGCCTTCGTCGACGGAACGAAGCTGGTCACCTGCCACGACCCGATCAGCGCCTGAAAGACCGAGGAGACACAGATGTCGGGCGGAGCCCACTACCTCTACGGGGACGAACCCGTGGAGATCAACGCCAACCGGGCCAGGACCACGCTCACCGTCGCCAACACCGGTGACCGGGCCGTCCAGATCGGTTCCCACTACCACTTCTTCGAGATCAACCGCGCGCTGCGCTTCGACCGCGAGGCCGCCTACGGCATGCGCCTGGACATCCCCTCCGGGACCGCCGTGCGCTTCGAGCCGGGCGACACCCGCGAGGTGCAGCTGTGCGCCTTCGCCGGCACCGGCCGGCTCACCGGCTTCGCCGGACTCGTCAACGGGGGCCTGTCGGCCCCGGACACCAAGCGCGACGCGCTCCGCCGTGCCGCGGAACTCGGCTTCGTCCACTCCGACGCCGACAGCACCGAGACCAAGAACGAAGGGGACCGGATCTGATGGCGATCATCCCGCGCAAGCAGTACACGGATCTGTTCGGCCCCACCGTGGGCGACCGGTTCCACCTGGCCGACACCAACCTGGTCGTCGAGGTCGAGTACGACCACAACGCCGGTTCCTACGGCGAGGAGGCCGTCTACGGTGGCGGCAAGGCCATCCGGGACGGCATGGCCCAGGACCCGTCCGCGCTCAACCGCGAGGGCGCCCTGGACCTCGTCATCACCAACGTCGTGGTCCTCGACCCGGTCCTGGGCGTGGTCAAGGGCGACATCGGGGTCCGCGGCGGCCTGATCGTCGGCGTCGGCAAGGCGGGGAACCCGCACCTCCAGAGCGGCGTCGACCCCAAGCTCGTCATCGGCCCCGGCACCGAGGTGATATCCGGCGAGCACCTCATCGCCACCGCCGGCGGCGTCGACACCCACATCCACTTCATCGCGCCCCAGCAGGCCCAGGAGGGCCTGTCCAACGGCATCACCACCTTCTTCGGCGGCGGCACCGGACCCACCGACGGATCCAACGGCACCACCTGCACCCCCGGCCCCTGGAACATCCACCGGATGCTGGAGGCCGTGGAGGACCTGCCGGTCAACGTGGGGCTGCTCGGCAAGGGGAACGGCAGCCTGCCCGAGGCGCTGCGCGAGCAGGTCGAGGCCGGAGCCGCCGGGCTGAAGGTGCACGAGGACTGGGGCGCCACGCCCGCCTCGATCGACACCGCGCTGCGGGTCGCCGACGAGTACGACGTCCAGATGGCCATCCACACCGACACCCTCAACGAGGGCGGTTTCTACGAGGACACCCTCTCGGCGATCGACGGCCGGACCATCCACACCTTCCACACCGAGGGCGCGGGCGGCGGCCACGCCCCCGACATCATCCGGGTGTCGGGCGAGGCCAACGTGCTGCCGGCCTCCACCAACCCCACCCTGCCGTACACGGTCAACGCGGTGGACGAGCTGCTGGACATGGTGATGGTCTGTCACCACCTGTCCCGGGACATCCCCGAGGACGTCTCGTTCGCCGACAGCCGGGTCCGCGCCGAGACGATCGCGGCCGAGACCGTGCTGCACGACCTCGGGGTCATCAGCATCTTCTCCTCGGACTCCCAGGCCATGGGCCGGGTCGGCGAGTCCTTCGTCCGCGCCTTCCAGACCGCGCACCACTGCAAGGAGATGCGCGGTCCGCTGGAGGAGGACAGCTCCCGCAACGACAACGCACGGGTCCTGCGCTACCTGGCCAAGCTGACGATCAACCCCGCGCGGGCGGTCGGCGCGGCGGACGTGATCGGCTCCCTGGAGCCCGGCAAGCTCGCCGACATCGTGCTCTGGCCGATCCACTCCTTCGCCGCCAAGCCCAAGCTGATCATCAAGGGCGGCATGGTCAACTGGGCCCTGATGGGCGACCCCAACGCCTCCCTGCCGACACCGCAACCGGTGTACTACCGGCCGATGTTCGGCACCCACGGCCGCGCCAAGCAGCGCACCTCGGTGACGTTCATGTCGCAGGCGTCCATCGCCGCCGGGGTCCCCGGCGAACTGGGCCTGCAACGGCGGATCGAGCCCGTGCAGCGCTGCCGGACCATCGGCAAGCAGCACATGGTGCGCAACGACGCGCTGCCGCGCATCGAGGTGGACCCGGAGACGTACAAGGTCACCGTCGACGGGGAGCCCGCCACCATCGAGCCGGCCGAACGGCTCCCGCTCAACCACCTCTTCTACATCGTCTGACGACGGCCCGAACGCACGACGTCGTCCGACGACCCGCCCGAACGGAAACCCCGGTGTGAACGACCCGATACCGATCCCGGCCCTGCTGACCGGGCTCCAGCTCACCGACTCGGCCTTCCCCAGCGGCTACTACACGCTCTCGCACGGCCTGGAGGGCTTCCAGCAGGCCCGCGCGGTCACCCCGTCGAGCCTGCCGGCGCTCCTGCACGACCTGCTGCGCCACAGCGTGGGCCCGGCCGACGCCACCGCCCTCGCGCTCGCCCACCGTGCGGTCACCGCCGACGACTGGGACGAGGTGGTGGCCGTGGAACAGCGGCTGCACGCCACCAAACTGGGCCGGGAGGCCCGGCAGGCCGCCGTCCGCACCGGACGGCAGCTGCTGGACCTGGCCGACGAGGTGTACGGCACCGCGCCGATCGAGCGGTACCGGGGCCTCTACCGGGACGGCGCCGTACGCGGCTGCCAGCCGGTCGTCGCCGCCGTCGTCCACGCGGGCAACGGGCTGCCAGTCCGCCAGGCGGTCACCTGCGAACTGTTCGCCTTCGCGGCCAGTTTCGTGGGGGCCGCCATGCGGCTCCGGCTCACCGACCACCGCCGCGCGCAGGTCGTCCTGCACGGGGCCGCCCCGGTCATCGAGGAGACCGTCGACGCGGCCCTGGACCGGGAACTGCCCGACATCGGCGGCTGCGTCCCGGTGGCCGACGTCATGGCCGGCCGCCACGAGCGCGCCGAGGCAAGGCTGTTCGCCAGCTGAGGCCCGTCAGGGGATCGGGGCCGGACAGACCCCGGCCCGCCTTCCCCCGTACCCCTTCCACCGCACCCACACCACCAGGACAAGGACCACCATGCACGACCCCATGCAGGCCAGGCACCACCACCACGACCACGACGAGCTGATGCGGCGGCCGAAGGACGGCGTGCTGCGCGTCGGTGTCGCAGGACCGGTCGGCTCCGGCAAGACCGCCCTGATCGAGGCGCTCGTCCCGCTGCTGATCGAGCGCGGCCGGACCCCCGCCGTCATCACCAACGACATCTTCACCACCGAGGACGCCGCCCATGTGCGCCGCACCCTGGCCGGGATACTCGAAGCGGACCGGATCGTCGGCGTGGAGACCGGGGCCTGCCCGCACACCGCCGTACGGGACGACCCGACGATGAACCAGGCCGCCGCGGACGAGCTCCTGGAGCGTTTCCCCGAGGTGGACACCCTGCTCTTCGAGAGCGGCGGGGACAATCTGACCCTCACCTTCAGCCCCGCCCTGGTCGACCTGTTCCTCTTCGTGCTGGACACCGCCGAGGGCGACAAGATGCCGCGCAAGCGCGGTCCGGGCATCACCGAGTGCGAACTGCTCGTCATCAACAAGGTGGACATCGCCCCCTACGTACGGTGCGATCTCGCCGTCATGGAGTCGGACGCCCACCGCGTCCGGGACGGCCGTCCGGTGGTGCTGACCAACTCGCTCACCGGGGAGGGCCTCGGCACCATCGCCGACTTCCTCCTGTCCCACGAAGCCGCCCAGGAGACGGCCTCCGCATGACCGAGGCGCCCGCGCGGCTGGATCCCGCGCACTACGAACCCCGTCGGGTACCGGCCCGGATGCTCGACCTCACCGGGACCCCGGACACCCTGGCCGCCGGGCGCCCCGGCAAGGTCGGCCTGCTCGAACTGCGCTACGCACAGGCCGGCGGGCGGACCGAACTCGTCCACCGGTACCAGAAGTCACCGCTCCAGATCATGCGCCCGCTGTACATCGACCCGGCGCGGCCCGACCTGCCGGTGACCTATCTGATGTCCACCGGCGGCGGCATCATCCAGGCCGACCGCAACCGGATCGACATCGACTGCGGCCCCGGCACCTCGGTCCACCTGACCACCCAGGCCGCCACCAAGGTGCACCGGATGGAGTTCGACCACGCGACCCAGACCGTCAACCTGGCGGTCGGTGAAGGGAGTTACGTCGAATACCTGCCGGACCCCCTGATTCCCTTCCGGGACGCCCGTCTCTACCAGCACACCCGGGTGACCGTCGACCCGACCGCCACCGTGCTGCTGGGCGAGACGATCGCGGCCGGACGGCTGGCCCGAGGCGAACGGCACGCCTACCGCATGCTCTTCAGCGACCTGGAGGTCCGGCGCCCCGACGGGACGCTCCTGGCCGTGGACACCGTCCGCCTCGATCCGCGGGGCCCCGGCCCGGTCACCGGACCCGCCGTCTTCGGGGACCACGACCTGATGGCCACCCTGTACGCGGTCACCCCGCTCGCCCCCGCGGACCGGGTCGCCGACGCGCTCCACGAGGCGCTCGCCCCGACCGGCCTGGCCTTCGGGGCGAGCACCCTGCCCGACGACTGCGGGGCGTGGGTCCGGGTCGTCGGCAGCGACCCGCCCGCCCTCACCCGCGCGATGCGCGCCGTGTGGGACGCGGTGCGGCGGCTGCTCATCGGCGTTCCGGCCCCGGACCTGCGCAAGACGTGACCGCGGCGAGACCGGGCCGCGCCGGGCGGACACCCGGGCCCGACACCTCTCAGGCCGTGCAGCCGGTGTCCGCGATCACGAAGTACCCGGGCGGCGACTCCCTCAGGGTGTGGGTGACGAAGACGTTGTACAGGCCCATGTTCTCGTCCGAGCCGTTGGCGTACACATATCCGCCCGCCGTCCGGGCCCGGCCCGCCGCCACCTGCGCGTAGTTGGTCGCCGTGAAGCACCGCGCGGGTGCGCCGCCGGCCGTGGTCGCGGTCACCTGGGCCGAGGTGGTACCGGGCGTGCCCGCTCCGTCGACCGCCGCCACCGTGTAGCGGTACGCCGTACCGGCGGTGAGACCCGGGTCCGTGTACGAGGGGGAGGCGGTGGTGGCGACCTTCACGCCGTCGCGGTGCACCGCGTACGCGCCCGCGCCCGCGACCGTGTCCCAGGCCAGCGAGACGCTGTCCGCCGTGACGGCCGTGACCCGCAGCCCGGACGGGGCGGGCAGCTGTTCCCCGCCACCGGGAACACTCTGGTCCAGGCCCCAGAACACACCGGTGTGGTACGTCGAGCAGAGGGCGTTCAGGAAGTACGCGCCCGTCGCGCCGCAGCTCTCGGTGCCCGAGCCGGGGCTCACGGCCAGACCGTGGCCCATCCCGGCGACGGAGTACGTCACCACCGCGGGGTTCCCGGATGCGTCGTCGTACACGCTGCGTGTCGTGCCGCCGGGGAGGCTGTCGGTGGCCGACGGGGTCTGCCCGATGCCCCAGACGTCCGTCCACTGGTCGCGCAGGGCCGTGGCGTTGGCGGGGTACACGGTGTAGTCGGCGGTGCCCTGCCAGATCGCCACCCGGGGCCAGGGCCCCGCATACCCGGGATAGGCGCCGCGCACCTTGTCGCCCCACTGCGCGGGCGTCAGCTTCTGCGGCCCCGTCTGGCAGCCGGACGCGCCCGCCTGGCTCGTCGCGCACTGGGCGGGCAGCCCCGAGGCCACCGAGCCGCCCGCGAACACGTCCGGGTACGCGGCCAGCAGATCGGCCGTCATGCCGCCGCCCGCCGAGAGGCCGGTGACGTACACCCGGCGGCCGTCCGAGCCGTACCGCTGCTTCGCGTACTCCACCATCTGCACGATCGAGGCGGCCTCGCCCCTGCCCCGGCCGTCCTCGGCCGGATCGAACCAGCCGAAGCAGGAGAGCGCGTTGTTGGCGGCCGTGGTCTGCGGGAAGACCACGGCGAAACCCCACAGATCGGCGTACTTCGGCCAGCCCGAGGAGGTGTAGTAGCCGTTCGCGGTCTGGGTGCAGCCGTGCAGGGCGACGACCAGCGGCGCGTTCGCGGGCAGCCTGTCCGGGACGTACGCGTACATCTGGAGGTTGCCCGGGTTCGAGCCGAAGCCGGTGACCTGCTGCAGACCGCCGGCGGCCGCGGCCGGCCGCACGGCGGCGGCCGTGCTCAGTGTCGCCGCGACGAGGGCGAGCGCGGCCGCGGCGGCGACACGCCGCAGCAGACGTCGCAGGATCGATGGGCGCACGGGTGCCTCCTGGGTGGGGGAGCGGGGCCGTTCCGGCTTGTCGGACAGCGCGGGCAGCGACTGTGGGGCGGACGCTAGGACGCCGCGACGTACCCGCCCATGGGCCCGGCGGACACACCCCGCACCCGGCAGTGTGCGGCCCCGCCGTTGTGGCCGCTTGCCATGAAGTGCACTCCAAGACGCAGACTCCCGGTCAACGCCCGTACAGAGACGGGCCATTGGGAGAGGACCCGCCATGCGATACCGCACCATCGGCACCAACCCCGCCACCCGCCGGGAGGTGAGCGTGCTCAGCCTCGGCGCCATGCTGATGGGCACGCTCACCGACGAAGCGACCTCGTTCGCGATCCTCGACCGGTACGTCGAGGCGGGCGGCACCTTCATCGACACCTCCGACAACTACGCGTTCTGGGTCAACGGCACCCGGGGCGGGGAGAGCGAGGAACTGCTCGGCCGCTGGCGCCGCAGCCGGGGCGTCGGCGACGAGATCGTCATCGCCACCAAGCTCGGAGCCCGGCCCAGCGTCCCCGCCACCGACTTCACCCAGGGCATCGTGGGCCTCTCCGCCGCAGTGGTCCGGGAGTCCGCGGAACGCAGCCTCGAACGCCTCGGCATGGCGAAGCTGGACCTGCTGTACGCACACGTCCAGGACCGGGACGTCCCCCTGGAGGAGACCGTCGGGGCCTTCGGGGAGCTGGTCACCGAGGGCACCGTCGGACTGCTCGGGGTGAGCAACCACTGGGCGTGGCAGGTGGACCGCGCCCGCCGGATCGCGGCGGACACCGGGGTGCCGGGCTACGAGGTGCTCCAGTACCACCACAGCTATCTCCGCCGCCGCACGGACCAGCCCTCCTGGCGTTCGCCCGACGGACAGGAGGGCGTGACCTCCGGGGACCTGCTGAGCTATCTGCGGGCCGAGCCCGAGCTCGTGCCGGTGGCCTACTCCCCGCTGCTGGCCGGGGCCTACGTCCGCGCGGACAAGCCGCTGGGACCGGAGTTCGACCACCCGGGCACCCCCGCCCGGCAGACCGCGCTGCGGGCGGTCGCGAAGGAGACCGGGGCGACCGTCAACCAGGTGGTCCTGGCCTGGCTCATCGGCGGCGAGATCCCGTTCGTCCCACTGGTCGGCGCCTCCTCGGTGGCCCAGCTGGACGAGAGCCTGGCCGCGGTGGAGCTGGAGCTGACCGCGGAGCAGCGGGCGGCACTGGACGCGGCACACTGACGGCCCGCCGCCCGGCCCGCCCCATGTGGGTCACCACCATGCCGGTGCCCGGCGGTGTGTGCACCGGCCCCGTGTGACAGGGGCCCCGGTTCTCCCTACGGTGACGGCCATGGAGACTCCTCAGCGCCCCGGCCCCGGGCCCGCCCCGCTCACCGTCCCGCCGTCCGGGGACCCGTTCCTCGCCGGACGCACCGCCCTGGTGACCGGCGCCGCGAGCGGGATCGGGCGGGCCTGCGCCCAGGCCCTGGCGGCCGCCGGTGCCCGGGTGCACGTGGTGGACAAGGCCGCCGACGCCGCGAGGGGCCTGGCGGAGGCGATCGGCGGGACGGCGTGGGTGGTCGACCTCGCCGTCCCCGACGTGGTGGACACCCTGCCCGCCGACGTGGACATCGTGGTCAACAACGCCGGGCTCCAGCACGTCGCGCCCGTGCACGCGTTCCCCCCGGACCGCTTCGCACTGATCCAGCGCGTCATGGTGGAGACCCCGTTCCGCATCTTGCGCCGGACCCTGCCGGGCATGTACGAACGCGGCTGGGGGCGCGTGGTCAACATCTCGTCCGTGCACGGACTGCGGGCCAGCCCCTACAAATCGGCCTATGTGACGGCCAAGCACGCACTGGAGGGACTCAGCAAGGTGGTCGCGCTCGAAGCGGCGGAGCACGGGGTGACGAGCAACTGCGTCAGCCCCGGCTACGTACGCACCCCCCTGGTCGAGAACCAGATCGCGGACCAGGCCCGTACGCACGGCATCTCCGAGGAGGAGGTGGTGGGCCGGGTCATGCTGGAACGCAGTGCGATCAAACGGCTGATCGAGCCCGACGACGTCGCCGGGGCCGTGCTGTGGCTCTGCGGTCCGGGCACCGGGCACATCACCGGGACCTCGCTCTCCATGGACGGCGGCTGGACCGCCAACTGACCGCCCGCCCCCGACGAATACCGGCCGCCCATGTCTGAACCGCCCGCCTCCGCCGCCCCCCATCTGCGCCGCCTGCTCGACCTGCTGGCCGACGACGCCCCCGCCGAGACGCTGGGCGCCGTCTCCTCGCAGGCCCGTGCCGCCGGCGTGCCCGCGGGCGATCTGGCGGAGGTGGAGCGGGCCACCGCCACCGCCCTGCGGATCAGGGGCGCGCTGCGCCAGCACCGCCGCCGCGAACTCCAGCTCACCGCGCTCTTCGACACCGCGGGCGACCTGGCCGCCTCCCGCGACCTGGACGAGGTACTGAAGGCGATCGTCCGCCGGGCCAGGATGCTGCTCGGTACGGACACGGCGTATCTCACCCTCCCAGACGAGGAGGCGGGGGACACCTACATGCGGGTCACCGACGGGTCCGTGTCGGTGCTCTTCCAGCGGCTGCGGCTGGAGCTCGGCCACGGGCTGGGCGGGCTGGTGGCGCAGACCGCACGCCCGTACGCGACCCACGACTACCGCACCGACGACCGTTTCCACCACACCCGCAACATCAACGCCGGGGTGCTGGACGAGGGGCTCGTCGCCATCCTGGGCGTGCCGCTGCTCCTCGGCTCCAGCCGCGGCGGCACCGGAAAGGTCATCGGCGTCCTCTTCGCCGCCGACCGCTCGCCCCGCGTCTTCAGCCCCGACGAGGTCGCGCTGCTCTGCTCGCTCGCCGCACACGCCGCGATCGCCATCGACACCGCCCGCGCGCTCGCCGACACCCGCTCCGCACTGGACGAACTGGCGGGCGCCAACGCCGAGTTGGCCGAGGCCAATGCGGCGGTACGGGCCCACTCGGCGGCCATGCGCCGGGCCGAGGAGTCCCACGACCGGCTGACCGACCTGGTGCTGCGCGGCGGGGACGTCAAGGACGTCGCGGCGGCGGTCGCGGGACTGCTGGACTCCCCGCTCACCATCCACGACCCGGCCGGACGCCCGCTGGCGGCCGTCCGGCCCGACGGCGCGGCCTTCGCCGCCGACGGCATGGACGCGGGGTGGCTGGCCGAGACCGCCGAGGAGTCCCGTACCGGCGCCCGTGCCGTGCACCGCGACGGCCGCTGGATCTGCGGGGTCCTCGCCGGACGGGAACTCCTGGCCGGACTGGTCCTGCACCGGCGCGGACAGCTCGACGACTCCGACCGGCGGCTGTTCGAACGGGCCTCGGTGGTCACCGGCCTGCTCCTGCTGCTGCGGCGCACGGTCGCCGAGACCGAGAACCGGATCCGCGGCGAGCTGATCACCGATCTGCTGACCGACGCGGACCGCGACCCGGCCGGACTCGCCGAACGCGGCCGACGCCTCGGCATCGACCTCGACCGCCCGCATCTGCTGCTGGTGGCCGAGGGCGGCACCCGGGAGCGGCTGGCCCCCGCCGCGGTGCGCTATCTGTTCGGCGGCGACACCCACGGGGTGAGCGCGGAGCACGCCGGGAGCGTGGTGCTGCTGGTGGCGGCCGGTGACTCCGGCCCGGCCCCGGGGGACGCGGCCCGCGCGGCGGCGGCCCAGCTCGGCCAGCTCGCCCAGACCCCGGTCACCGTCGCCGCCACCGGCCCCGCGCGCGGCGCCCGGGAGCTGGCCGCCGCGTACGGGGAGGCGGCCCGCTGTCTGCGCGCGATGCGGGTCCTCGGGCGCACGGGGGAGGGCGCCTGCGTCGAGGAACTCGGCTTCCTGGGCGTGGTGCTGGGCAACGCGCAGGATGTCGACGGCTTCGTCACGGCGACGCTCGGACCGCTGCTGGAGTACGACGCGCGGCGCGGCACCCACCTGGTGCGCACCCTCGGCGCCTACTTCGGATCCGGCGGCAGCCTCGTCCGCGCCAAGGACGAACTCCACGTGCACGTCAACACGGTGGTGCAGCGGCTGGACCGGGTGCAGGTGCTGCTGGGCCGCGGCTGGAACGAGCCGGGCCGGGCCCTGGAGCTGCAACTCGCCCTGCGACTGCACCTGCTGGCGGGCGGCCGGGAACGGTAGGCCCGCCCGGCCGCCTGCCCGCCCCGGCGCGGGCCACCCCTCAGGCGCCGGACAGCTCCACCAGCCGCCGCGCGATCTCCCCGCCGCCCGCGTCCCCCGTGAGCAGCGTGTAGTGGTTGACGTCCGGGACCGCGACCGGTGTCACCCGCGTGCCCCCGAGGTCCGCCGCCGCGAGCCGGCCCTCGTCGTACAGCCCCTGCTCCTCGTCCATCAGGCCGCGCCGCGCCCACAGCAGCGTCGCCGGAACGGGCAGCTCCCGCACCGCCGCCAGCACCTCCTCGCCGAAGAGCCCGATACCGTCGGCGCGCACCGCCTCGATCCGGCAGCTGGAGCGCAGTGCGGGTTCCTCCCCGGTCAGATCGCGCTGGATGTACGCGTCCACCTCGTCCGACCAGGCCCCCGCGAACGCCGGGTGCGCCTGCCAGAACGAGCGGTACGCGGCCCGGTCGGGAAAGGTCATCGACAGCCGGTCCATGGCAGGGCCGATCACCGCGGTCAGCAGCTCGTCCGGGGAGAGGTGGGTGGGGGCGGGGAAGCCGATGCCGCCGTCGACCAGCAGCAGCGGCCCGAACCGCTCCGGGTGCCGTACGGCGGCCAGCGCCGCCACGAACGCGCCCATCGAATGCCCCGCCAGCACCACCCGGCCGGGTCCGCCCAGCGCCGAGGCCACCGCGGCCGCGTCGTCGGCGTGCGCGGCGATCCCGTACGGGCCCGGCAGTGCCGAACTCCCGGCCCGGCCGCGCAGATCCGGCGCCACCAGGGTGACGCGGCCGTCCAGCAGCCTCGCCACCGGACCCCAGGACAGCGCGTTGGCCGTGATGCCGTGCAGGGCGACGACGACCGGCGCCCCGGGCTCCCGGGCCGGCCACCGGAGCACCGCCAACTCTCCCCCGGTGACGGGGACTCGTACCTCTTCGTACGCGATCACGGGTGTCCGTTCTCCTTCCGGGAATCGCTGCTTTCGGCCGTTCCGGTGGCGGCGGGCGTACGGCGTGCCGCGCGCAACCGGGCCGGCAGCCGGGCCAGGCCGCCGGGGAGCAGGTGTACCACGGCCACGAACAGCACACCGAGCAGGAACAGCGGCTGGGAGAGCGGTACCCGCAGCACCGCCGGCAGTCCGGCGACCGCGCCCGACCCGGCCAGATCACCGAGCCGGTGATCGGCCCAGGTGTAGAGGATGCCGCCGGCCATCGGCCCCCACCGGGTGCCCGATCCGCCCAGCACCACCATCACCAGCAGGGACAGGGTGAAGTCGGAGGTGGTGGTCTGCGGGGTCGAACCGCCGGTGAGCAGCAGGTGCACCAGACCGCCCAGCGCGGCCAGGGCGCCCGCCAGGACGAAGGCCGTGAGCTTGAACCCGTACGGCTTCAGCCCCAGCACCTCCACCCGGCGTTCGTTCTCCTTGATGCCCTCCCAGACGCGTCCGGTGGGGGAGTTGACCGCCCGGTGGACGACGGCCAGGGTCAGGACCAGATAGGCGAGCGCCAGCCAGTAGAGGTTCGCGGTGTTCCCGATGCCGACGAGCCCGGACGGCAGCAACTCGGCGGGGGCGGCCCGGCCCTCCTCGCCGCCGGTCAGCCCGCCGGGGTCGCGGGCGGCCAGGATCGACCCCGCCTGGGCGAAGGCCAGCGTCACCATGGAGAAGCCGATGCCGGTGACCCGCAGGCTCACCGACCCCAGGACCAGCGCGAGCACGATCCCGCAGCCGACGCCGAGCAGCGCGGACACGGCGAACGGGAGGCCCGCCTCCAGCAGGAACGTGTTGGTGGCGTAGCTGCCCGCCGCGAAGTAGAGCGCGTGCCCGAAGGAGAGCAGCCCGGTGCGGCCGAGCAGCAGGTCGTAGCCGGTGGCCAGTGCGCCGAACAGCAGGCAGGTGGCGAGGAGTTGCAGGCTTCCCGGGCTGCCCGGCGGGCCGTCCAGGAGTCCCGGCAGCGGCAGCGCGCTGAAGGGCGCGAGGGCCAGGACCAGCAGGGCGGCGGCGGGCCACCAGCGGCGCAGCCGCCGGGCGGTGAGCCCGGAGGCGCGCGCGGAGGCGCGGTCCCCGCCGGTGCGGTGGTGTGTCTCGGTGGCGGTGCTCACGCGAGCCTCCCGGTCAGTCCGCGCGGCCGTACGAGCAGCAGCGCGGCGAGCAGGACGACGACGGCCAGGTCGCCGAGGCCCGCTGCGGTGTAGTAGTTGGCGAACTGCTGGACCAGGCCGATGACGACGGACGCCACGGCGGCGCCGCTCACCGACCCCATGGAGCCGGTGACCACCACGACGAACGCGAAGATCAGCAGCGAGGTGCCCTGACGCGGGTCGACCGAGCCGAAGTACAGGCCGCCGAGCGCCCCGCCGAGCGCGGCCACGCAGCCGCCGATCGCGAAGACGAGTGTGAACGCCTTCCGTACGTCGATGCCGAGCGCGGTGACCATCGCCCGGTCCTCGACCCCGGCCCGTACGACCAGACCGTGCCGGGTCCGGCCGAGGAAGAGCCGCAGCGCCACCAGCACCACGACGGCCGCCGCGACCAGGACCAGCCGGTTGACCGGCACCTGGGCACCGAACAGGCCGAAGGTCCCGGACAGTGCCTTCGGCCCCGGGAAGGTCCGGGCGTCCGAACCCCAGATCCCCGACAGCAGGGCGGGGACGGCGAGCCCCACCCCGACCGTGGCGAGGACCTGCTCGCGCGGCCGGGTGTAGAGCGGCCGGACGACGGCGAGTTCCAGCAGCACGGCGGCGGCGGTGCCCACCGCCGTACCGAACAGGACCGCGAGGGCGAAGCCCGCCCTGCCGGGACCGGCGCCGGGCAGATGGCCGGAGGCCGCCCACCAGGTGCCGTACGCGCCGATGGACAGCAGCGCCCCGTGCGCGAAGTTGAGCACGTCCATCAGGCCGAAGATCAGCGAGAGGCCCGAGGCGATCAGGAAGTAGAGGGCTCCCAGACCGAGTCCGGTCATGGTGAGCAGTACGACGGTGGACATCAGGAATCCGCCTCCCGGGACGGTGCTTCGGCGGCCGGTCCGTGCCCGACGCCCAGCAGCCGCCGGGCCGTCTCCGCGTCGCCCAGCAGGTCGGCGGCCGGTCCCTGGTGGGCCGTCCGGCCGTCGGCGAGCACCGCGCACTGCCGGGCCAGCCGCCGCACGACGGCGAGGTTCTGCTCCACGAGCAGCACCGGCACCGCCTCGGCGGCCCGCTCCAGCACCTGGGCGACCTCGGTGACCACCTTGGGCGCCAGGCCCTTGGTGGGTTCGTCGGCGATGATCAGGCGGTTGCCATTGAGCAGGGTGCGGCCGATCGCCACCATCTGCTGCTGCCCGCCGGACAGCGTCCCCGCCAACTGCCGCTCCCGGCGCTCCAGTTCCGGGAACAGCTCGTGGACGAGTCCGTAGGCGGGCCCGTCCGCGCCGGGCCGCTCGGCCAGGCGCAGGTTCTCCGCGACGGTCAGCGAGGCGAAGACGCCCCGGTCCTCGGGGGCGTAGCCGATGCCGAGGCGCACCACGGCATGGGTGGGCAGCGCCACGGTCTCCGTGCCGTCCAGCCGCACGCTGCCGGTGCGCGGGACGAGGCCGAGCACACCGCGTACGGTCGTGGTCTTCCCGGCGCCGTTGCGGCCGAGGAGCGCGGTCACCCCGTGCCGGGCGACGTCCAGGTCGACGCCGTGCAGGATGTGCCGGCCGCCGATCAGGACCCGCAGGTCCCGTACGGCGAGCAGGGGCCCGGTCGTCACAGCCCCTCCCCGAGGTAGGCCTGCTGGACGGCCGGGTCGGCGGTCACGGCCCCGGGGGTGTCCAGCGCCAGCAGCCTGCCGTGGTGCATCACGGCGAGCCGGTCGGCCAGCCCCAGCAGGACGTCCATGTGGTGCTCGACCATCAGGACGGTGCGGCCCTCGTCCCGGTGCAGGGTACGGATCAGCTCGGTCAGCGCGGGGACCTCCTCCGCGCTGACCCCGGCCATCGGCTCGTCGAGCAGCATCAGCCGCGGCTCGCCCACCAGCAGCACCGCGAGTTCCAGCTTCCGCTTCTCGCCGTGCGACAGCTCGGCCGCCGTCGCCCGTGCCCGGTGGCCGAGGCCGGTGCGTTCCAGTACGCCGTCCACCTCGGCGGTGTAGCGGGACGCCCGCCGCCACAGCCGGTAGGAGCCGCCCCGGGCCGCCTGCGCGGCCAGCCGGACGTGGTCGGCCACGCTCATCGCCGGCCAGAGGCTGGAGGTCTGGAAGGTGCGGCCGATCCCGCGCCGCGCCCGTGCGTGTGCCGGACTGGCCGTCATGTCCGTGCCGTCCAGCTCGATGGTCCCGGCCGTGGCCGTGGTCAGCCCGCTGATCAGGTTGAACAGGGAGGTCTTGCCCGCCCCGTTGGGGCCGATGAAGGCCAGGAACTCGCCCTCGTGGACGCTCAGTGAGACGTCCTCGACGATGGTCGCCCCGCCGACGCCCCAGCCGAGTCCGGTGAGCCGGAGCACCGGGGTGGTGCCGGGTGCTCCGGCCGCGTGCGGTGCGGTGGTGTCCGGTACGGTCACGGGTCAGCCCGCCGAGGGCTTCGCGGGCGGCGCCACCGCGTCCATCGGCGCGGTGGTCACCAGTTCGGGCCGGGCCCCGGCGCCCTTCCCCCTGAGCCTCGCGACGAACATCGGCTGCACCAGGGCGTGGTCCGCGGCCCGGACCTGCTCCTTGCCCTTCACCCCGTCGAAGGTCCAGCCCTCCAGGGCCTTCACCATGGCGGCGGTGTCGGTGGCGCCGCCCTTCTCGATCGCGCGCACCACCATCTGCGCGGCGGTGAAGCCGTCGGGGGTGAACAGGTCAGGGGTGCCGCCGGCCTTGGTGACCGAGTCGAGCATGGCCTTCTCCACGGCGTTGCCGCCGGCCGCGCCGGGGAAGTAGTGCGCCAGGAACGACACCTTGGAACCGGCGTCGCCGAAGACCGGGTACGAGGCCGTTCCGGCGAGGCCCGTGACGACCTTGCCCGCCTCCAGCACGCCCTGCTGGTCCAGTGCGGTCCACAGTGCCGGGGCGGTCGACCCGGCCCAGGCGACGAAGACCAGATCGGGCCGGCCCGCCTTCACCTGCCGGGCGAACGGGGTCAGGTCCGTGGCGCCGGGCGGAGCCAGTACGGAGCCGACCTCCGCGCCCCCGGCACCGAGGACGGCCTTCACGGCGGCGACATTGGCCTGGCCGAACGTGGAGTCCTGGGCCAGCACCGTGACCTTCTTGCCCCTGGCCTCGCCGAGCATGGTCCCGGCGGTGAGGATGTCCTGGTAGGACTGCCGGCCCGACCGGAAGGTGTAGTCGTTGATGCCGGTCACGGCGTCGGTGGCGGCCGGACCGCTGATGTACAGCACCTTGTTCTGGGCGGCGAGCGGCGCCATCTGGAGCGCCACCCCGGAGTCGGTGGTGCCCGCCAGCACCTTGTAGCCCTTGCCGATCAGGTTCTTGGCCGCGGCGACCGCCTTGCCCGGGTCGCCCGCGTCGTCCTGCTCGGTGACCTCGATGCGGTGCCCGGCCACCTCGCGGGTGCCGTGGGTGGCGTGGTCCAGGCCCGCCATGAACCCGTCGCGGTACTGCTTCCCGTAGTCCGCGAGGAGCCCGGTCCGGGAGTACACCAGGCCCACCTCGACGGCCCGGCCCTTCGCGTCCCCGCCGGAATCGCCCTCGCCCGCCTTCCCGGCGGCGGTGCACCCGGCGAGCAGGAGACCGGCGGCGGCCAGCACGACGGCGGTGGAGAGGGATCTGCGGTGACGGGGGCTGCCCGTGGCTCTGCGACGCATGGTGACCGGCTCCTCGGCGTGTTCCTGTGATGTCGCCGAACCGTATGAACACCGTGCCCGCGTCGACATGGTGCCGGGTGCCCCACCTGACGCGGTGCGCATGTGGGGGCCGCACATGGGCCCGGAACGCGAAAGCCGCGCAGGGGAACCGGATCGTACGGTTCTCCTGCGCGGCCGGTGCGCGGTTCGCGGTGAGGGGTGCGCGGGTTCTTGGCGGTGGCCCGTCACATCGCGCTGATGCCCTGGATCGTGGCCACGGTCACGCCGAGCAGGGCGAAGGCGATGCCGATCCAGCCCATCACGATGCCCGCGACCGCCTGGCCCCGGCCGCCGCCCTGGCCCCGGTCGGCCATGCGCTTGGCCGAGATGCCGAGGCAGAGCGCGATGACCGGCAGGATGATCGGGATGAGCAGCAGGCCGAGGATGCCGAGCACCATCGAGGCGGTCGCCTTGCCGCTGGGCAGCGGGGCGCCACCGGGGTATCCGTAGCCGGCCGGCGGCTGGACGCCGTATCCCGGTCCGCCCGGGGCCTGGGTCCACGCCGTGCCGCCTGTGGTGCCTGACTGGTCAGCCATGTCTTCCTCTCCATCGGTGCTGGTCATGACCATGGTAAGGAGCGGCTTGTGGTTCTTTCGGTCGGAACGGTGAGAGGTATGTAATGAAAACGCTGCGGAGCGGCCCCCGAATGTGCTAAGGGGCAGCCCTCAGGCCGTGTCCGACGGCTTCGTCACGTCGATCAGCCGGCACACCGTGTCGATGTCGATCTTCACCTGGGCGATCGACGCCCGCCCCGACAGCCAGGTGATCAGCGCCGAGTGCCAGGTGTGCTCGATGACCCGGACCGCGGACAGCTGCTCCGGCGTCGGGTGCTCCAGCCCCATCGCGTCCAGGATGATCGCCGTCGTGATCCGCGAGACGGTGTCCACCTCCGGGCTGACGCTGCGGTCCGCGAAGGTCAGCGCCCGCACCATCGCGTCCGCCAGGTGCGGCTCGCGCTGGAGCGCGCGGAACGCCCGCATTAGGGTGTCGGCGACCCGCTGCGCCGGGTCCTGACCGGCCGGGGGGCGTTTGTGCAGCGTCGTGTGCATGTGCTGCAACTGGTCCTGCATGGTGGCGACCAGCAGATGGATCTTGGACGGGAAGTAGCGGTACAGCGTGCCCAGGGCGACCCCGGCCTCCTCCGCGACCTCGCGCATCTGCACCGCCTCGAAGCCGCCCCGGCCGGCGAGCTGGGCGCTGGCGTGCAGGATGCGGCGGCGGCGGGCCTCCTGCCGCTCGGTCAGGGGCGGCGATGCCGGCCTGGCTTCGGCTGTCATGTGTCCCCATCCCTGGCTTCTGTCCGCGACCGGCAGGGAGGCGCTCGGTCTCCCGGGGGCGCACAGCATGCCAGCGCGCCCGGTGGTGGCGCGAATCACCTGATCCGGCCGTTGCACCGACGCTACCTGCCGGTAGATTCGTAGCTCATTGAACGATCCAGTCTGAAACTTGTTCTAGATTAGCGTGAGCGGTTACGCTCCGGCGAACACGCAGTGAGAAGGGGGCCGAGTGTGACCGCTGAGGCCATAGAGTCGGGCCCCCGCACGGGCGGCGACACGTCCGGCACCGCCGACGACCGCCCGTTGCGCATCGCACTCCTCACCTACAAGGGCAACCCCTTCTGCGGCGGCCAAGGTGTCTACGTACGCCACCTCGCCCGCGAGCTCGCCCGCCTCGGCCACAGCGTCGAGGTGATCGGCGCCCAGCCCTATCCGGTGCTCGACGAGGGCGTCCCGCTCACCGAGCTGCCGAGCCTGGACCTCTACCGCCAGCCCGACCCGTTCCGCACCCCGAGGCGCGGCGAGTACCGGGACTGGATCGACGCCGCCGAGGTCGCCACCATGTGGACCGGCGGCTTCCCGGAACCCCTCACCTTCAGCCTGCGCGCCCGCCGTCATCTCGCCGCCCGGCGCGGCGAGTTCGACGTCATCCACGACAACCAGACGCTCGGCTACGGGCTGCTCGCGGACCTCGGCGCCCCGCTCGTCACCACGATCCACCACCCCATCACCGTCGACCGGCAGCTGGATCTGGACGCCGCGGAGAGCCGCCGCCGACGCGCCTCCGTGCGCCGCTGGTACGGCTTCACCCGCATGCAGAAGCGGGTCGCGCGGCGGCTGCCGTCGGTGCTCACCGTCTCCGGCTCCTCCCGGCAGGAGATCATCGACCACCTCGGGGTGCGCCCAGGCCGCATCCACGTCGTGCACATCGGCGCGGACACCGACCTCTGGTCGCCCGACCCGTCGGTCGCCGAGGTGCCCGGCCGGATCGTCACCACCTCCAGCGCCGACGTACCCCTCAAGGGCCTCGTCCACCTGGTCGAGGCGCTCGCCAAGCTCCGTGCCGGCAACCCGCGGGCGCACCTCGTGGTCGTGGGCAAGCGGGCCGAGGACGGACCGGTCGCCCAGGCCATCGAGCGGCACGGGCTCCAGGACGCCGTCGAGTTCGTCAAGGGCATCAGCGACGCCGAACTGGTCGACCTGGTGCGCGGTGCCCAGATCGCCTGTGTCCCCTCGCTGTACGAGGGCTTCTCGCTGCCCGCCGCCGAGGCCATGGCCACCGGCACCCCGCTCGTCGCCACCACCGGCGGTGCGATCCCCGAGGTCGCGGGCCCGGACGGCGAGACCTGCCTGGCCGTCCCGCCCGCCGACGCCGGGGCGCTGGCCGACGCGCTCGCCCGGCTGCTCGGCGACCCGGGGCTGCGGGCCCGGCTCGGTGCCGCGGGCCGCGACCGGGTGCTCTCCCGCTTCACCTGGAAGCAGGCCGCCCTCGGCACCGCCGCCCTCTACCGCGAGGCGATAGCCGCCCGGTCCGGTGCCAGGCGTCCCGGCGGCCGTCGTTGAACCCGCAGCCCGCTCCCGTCGTCCCCGCCCCCTGACCCCCTCGACCGCGAAAGCAGGCATTCGTGCTGACCGTGGACTTCACCCGCTTCCCGCTCGCCGCAGGTGACCGAGTGCTCGACCTGGGCTGCGGCGCCGGACGCCACGCCTTCGAGTGCTACCGGCGCGGCGCCCAGGTCGTGGCCCTCGACCAGAACGGCGAGGAGATCCGCGAGGTCGCGAAGTGGTTCGCCGCGATGAAGGAGGCCGGCGAGGCCCCCGAGGGCGCCACCGCCACCGCGATGGAGGGCGACGCGCTCAACCTGCCGTTCCCCGACGAGTCCTTCGACGTCGTGATCATCTCCGAGGTGATGGAGCACATCCCCGACGACAAGGGCGTGCTCGCCGAGATGGTCCGGGTCCTCAAGCCGGGCGGCCGGATCGCGATCACCGTGCCGCGCTACGGCCCCGAGAAGGTCTGCTGGACGCTCTCCGACGCGTACCACGAGGTCGAGGGCGGCCACATCCGCATCTACAAGGCCGACGAACTCCTCGGCAAGATCCGCGGCGCCGGCCTCAAGCCGTACGGCACCCACCACGCGCACGCCCTGCACGCGCCCTACTGGTGGCTCAAGTGCGCCTTCGGCGTCGACAACGACAAGGCGCTGCCGGTGCGCGCGTACCACAAGCTGCTGGTCTGGGACATCATGAAGAAGCCGATGGCGACCCGGGTCGCCGAGCAGCTCCTCAACCCCGTCGTCGGCAAGAGCTTCGTGGCGTACGCGACCAAGCCGCACCTGCCCGTGGCCGCCGCCGAGGACGTCACCAAGGCCGAGGCGTGACCGTTCCCGAGCAGACCGAACACCTCGTACTGCCCGGGGTGCTCACCGCCGAGCAGGCCGCCGAGACCGTCGCCGCCCTCCTCGCCGAGCAGCGCGAGGACGGCGCCCTGCCCTGGTTCCGCGGCCACCACCTCGACCCGTGGGACCACACCGAGGCCGCCATGGCCCTCGACGCGGCGGGCGAGCACGCCGCCGCGGCGCGCGCCTACGAGTGGCTGGCCCGCCACCAGAACGAGGACGGCTCCTGGTACGCCGCGTACCAGGACGGCGACCCGGACCGGCCGACCGACCGTTCGCTGGAGACCAACTTCTGCGCGTACGTGGCCGTCGGCGTCTGGCACCACTACCTCGCCACCGGCGACGACGCGTTCGTCGACCGGATGTGGCCGACCGTCTTCGCCGCCGTCGAATTCGTGCTGCGGCTCCAGCGGCCCGGCGGCCAGATCGGCTGGAAGCGCGAGGCCGACGGAACCCCCGTCGAGGACGCGCTGCTGACCGGCTGCTCCTCCATCCACCAGGCACTGCGCTGCGCGCTCGCCATCGCCGAACGACGCGAGGAGCCGCAGCCCGACTGGGAGCTGGCGACGGGCGCGCTGAGCCACGCCATCCGCAACCACCCGGAACGCTTCCTGGACAAGAGCCGCTACTCGATGGACTGGTACTACCCGGTCCTCGGCGGCGCGCTCACCGGAACGGCCGCCAAGAAGCGGATGGAGGAGAGCTGGGACCGCTTCGTGGTCCCCGGCCTCGGGGTGCGCTGTGTGCTGCCCAACCCGTGGGTGACCGGCGGCGAGAGCTGCGAACTCGCCCTGGCCCTCTGGGTGATGGGCGAGTCGGACCGGGCGCTGGAGATCCTCCAGTCCATCCAGCACCTGCGCGCCGAGGGCGGCATGTACTGGACCGGATACGTCTTCGAGGGCGACCGGGCCTTCTGGCCCCAGGAGCTCACCACCTGGACGGCCGGTTCGCTGCTGCTGGCCGTGGCCGCGCTCGGCGGCGACGAGGCGACCACGGCGGTCTTCGGCGGCGAGCACCTGCCGCGCGGGCTGGAGCCGGACTGCTGCCGTTAGGGCCGGTGCGGGGGCCTGCCCGGCAGCGGCGGACCGGCAGGGGCAGACAGGCAGCGGCAGACCCGGACGGCGTTTCCCGAGTGGCACGGCGGACCGGGCCGGGCGAACCTTACCGAGAGTGGCCAAGACCGTCACTCCCCGTAGAGCTCGCCCGATGTGCCCGGCCAGGGAGGCCCGCTGTGCCCAGTTCCGCCGCGACCGGTTCCGTACCGCTCCGCCGTCTGCTCGTCCCGCTGCTGCTGTCCTGCGCCCTGGTCGTGGGCGCCACCGGGTGCGGCGGCGGCGACAAGGGCGGTGCGAGCAGCTCCGCGTCCCCGAGTGGTACGTCGTCGGCCGAGGCGCAGAAGTTCGCCAAGACGCGGTTCGTCACCAACGCGGGGCTCGCGGCCGGGGCGACCTATCAGTGGATCGTGAAGCCGTACCGGGCGGGCAAGTTCAAGAAGGGCGCGGACGGGCGTACGTTCGCCCTGGTCAAGGCCGGACTCGCGGGCGGCTTCACCTACAACCGGCTGAAGGCGGCGGTGACCAACGCCAAGGGTGATCCACTGCTGTCCAAGGCGGTCGCCCCGCTGACGGCGGGCATCGAATCGCTCAAGGGGCTCGGCACCAAGCTCCGCAAGGGCGAGGCGGGCGAGGGCGACATCGGCGCCTTTGAGAGCGTGATCAACAACATCAAGTCGGCCGGCAGCAGCGCGGGTGCCGACGTGAAGGACAAGGTGCCCACCACCTCACAACTCGGCGGGTAATCAATGGGGTTGAAGTGAAGATCGAACTAGAGTGCATGGTATGAGCCGACTCAGTCATGACCTCTACTGTGACGAAATCATCGCCCGCACCGACGCGTTGAGGGCCACGATCCGTGGCGCGGACCTCGGCGCCACCGTCCCGAGCTGTCCCGACTGGACCCTGCGCGAGCTCGCCGTCCACGTCGGCGGCGCCCACCGCTGGGTCGGCGAGATCGTACGGACCCGCGCCACCGGGGCGATCTCGCCGGACCAGGTGCCGGAGAGCACACCCGGCAGCGACGATCCGGCCACGCTCGACGCCTGGCTGGCAGAGGGCGCGGCGCGCACCGTCGAGGCGCTGCGGGCCGCGGGACCGGACGAGGAGGTGTGGTCCTGGGCGTGGGAGGGCAGCACGGGCTTCTGGGCGCGCCGGATGGCGCACGAGACGATCGTCCACCACGCCGACGCCGCGCTCACCGCGCGCACCGGATACGAAGTGGCGCCGGAGCTGGCCGCCGACACGATCGAGGAGTGGCTGGAGATCGTCGCCTTCGTACGGGCCGCGGGCGACAAGCGGGCCGCCGAGCTGACCGGCGGGGCGGGTGGCTCCATCCATCTGCACGCCACGGACGCGCCGGGCGCCGAGTGGCTGATCGAATTCGGCGAGGACGGCTTCGCCTGGCGGCGCTCCCACGAGAAGGCGGCCGTGTCGCTCCGCGGCTCGCTCACCGACATCATGCTGGTCTTCAACCGGCGACTGGCGGCGGACGGCGACCGGGTCGAGGTGCTCGGTGACACGGAGCTGCTGGACTTCTGGCTGGAGCACACCGTGTTCGGCTGAGCGGCCACCCGGCGCCGCTGTGCGGGCCGGGCCGGGCTGCGCGAAGCTGGAGGGGACAGAAACGGTACGCACTGTCCCGGCGGCAACAGTACGCACTGTCCGGCGGCCCCGTGGAGGTGCCGATGGAGCCCGTCCGCGCCCTGGAACGGATCGCCTTCCTGCTCGAACGCGGCAGGGCCGACACCCACCGCGTGCACGCTTTCCGCACCGCCGCCGGTGCGGTGGCCGCGATGGCGGACGGGGAGGCGGCCCGGCGGGCGGCGGCCGGTTCACTGGAGGCGGTCAGGGGCATCGGGCCCAAGACCGCACAGGTCGTCCGGGAGGCGCTGGCCGGGGAGGTGCCCGGCTATCTGGAACGGCTGGAGACGGAGGCCGCCGCCCGCCCCGCCGAGGGCGGCGAGGACCTCCGCGCGCTCCAGCGCGGCGACTGCCATCTCCACTCCGACTGGTCGGACGGCGGCAGCCCCATCGAGGAGATGGGCCGCACCGCGGCGGAGCTGGGCCACGAGTGGGCGGTGCTCACCGACCACTCGCCCCGGCTGACCGTGGCGAACGGGCTCACCCCCGACCGGCTGCGCCGACAGCTGGCGGCGGTCGCCGAGCTCAACGAGCGGTGGATGCCCTTCCGGCTGCTCACCGGCATCGAGTGCGACATCCTCCCCGACGGCTCGCTCGACCAGGAGGAGGAGCTGCTGGAACGGCTGGACGTCGTGGTGGTCTCCGTCCACTCCGAGCTGAGGATGGCCCCGGCCCCGATGACCCGGCGCCTGCTCGCGGCCGTCCGCCACCCGCAGGCGAACATCCTCGGGCACTGCACGGGGCGGCTGATCGCGGAACGCAAGCGCCCGGAGTCCCGGTTCGACGCGGAGGCGGTCTTCGCCGCGTGCGCGGAGGCCGGTACCGCGGTGGAGATCAACAGCAGGCCGGAACGGCTCGACCCGCCCCGCCCGCTGCTGGGCCGCGCCGTCGCGGCGGGCACCCTCTTCGCCATCGACACCGACGCCCACGCGCCCGGACAGCTGGACTGGCAGATCCACGGCTGCGCCCGCGCCGAGGAGTGCCGGGTTCCGGCGGAACGCGTCGTCACCACATGGCCGGCCGACCGCCTCCTGGCCTGGTCGCGCGGGCGCACGACCCCGGAGCGGGCCCGCTCCGGGGCGGACGGGGCCGTCGGCGCAGCCCCGGGACAGGAGCGGTGAAACCATGACGGCCACCAGCGTGCGAGGCATCGACCACATCGGGGTCACCGTCCCCGACCTGGAGACCGCGACCCTCTTCCTCGCGAGGGCCTTCGGCGCCGAGGTGCGCTACGACACCCTGCGCCGCCAGGACGGACCGAACGGCGGGCCCGACGTCGAGCGGCGGCTCGGCGTCCCGGCGGGCACCCAGCAGCTGGCGATCAGAATGCTGGCGCTCCCCGGCGGCGGGCCGGGCATCGAGCTCTTCGAGTTCCAGGGCCCCCGCCGCGAACCCCCGGCACTGCCCTGCGACTTCGGCTGGCAGCACGTGGCGCTGTACGCGGACGACCTGGACGCGGCCGTACGGGACTGCGTGGCCGCGGGCGCCTCGCTGCTCGCCGAGGCACAGCCGCTGCCGGGCCCCGAGGCGGGGGAGCACAACCGGTTCGCCTATCTGCGCACCCCGTGGGGCAGCACCCTGCAACTCCTCACGTACCCCGACCCCCAGCCCTGGCGGCACACCGCACCCGGCGCCACCACGACCGGCACCTGGCCCACCGACCCGGCCAGACCTCCAGCCCTCAGTTGAGCTCCGCGAGCACCCGCAGCGTGTGTGGGTCCGGTGCCGTCACCAGCAGATCGGTGACCGGCCCCTTGCGCCACAACTCCAGCCGCTCCGCGATCCGTTCGCGCGGTCCGACGAGCGAGATCTCGTCCGCGAACGCGTCGGGCACCGCCAGCACCGCCTCTTCCTTGCGGCCTTCGAGGAAGAGCCGCTGGATCCGTCGCGCCTCCTCCTCGAAACCCATCCGCGCCATCAGATCGGCGTGGAAGTTGCGGGCCGCGTGCCCCATCCCCCCGATGTAGAAGCCCAGCATCGCCTTCACCGGCAGCAGCCCCTCGGCGACGTCGTCGCAGACCCGCGCACGGGCCATCGGCGCGATCATGAATCCGTCGGGAAGGTCGGTGAGCGAGGCCTCGTACACATCGGTGCGCATCGGCGACCAGTACAGCGGCAGCCAGCCGTCGGCGATCCGGGTCGTCTGTGCGATGTTCTTCGGCCCCTCCGCCCCCAGCAGCACCGGCAGCCGGGACCGCAGCGGATGGGTGATCGGCTTCAGCGGCTTGCCCAGCCCGGTGGCGTCCGGGCCGCTGTACGGGTGGGAGTGGAACTGGCCGTCCAGCTCCACGGGGGCCTCGCGGCGCAGCACTTGGCGGATGACGTCGACGTACTCCCGGGTCGCGGTCAGCGGGCTCTTCGGGAACGGCCGCCCGTACCAGCCCTCCACCACCTGGGGGCCGGACAGCCCGAGGCCGAGCATCATCCGGCCGCCGGAGAGATGGTCCAGGGTGAGGGCGTGCATCGCGGTCGCGGTCGGGGTGCGCGCCGCCATCTGCGCGATGCCGGTGCCCAGCCGGATCCGGGAGGTGTGCGCGGCGATCCAGGTCAGCGGGGTGAACGCGTCCGACCCCCAGGCCTCCGCCGTCCACACCGACGCGTACCCCAGCTTCTCGGCCCGCCGGGCCAGCTCCAGATGGGCGGGGTCCGGGCCCCGGCCCCAGTACCCGAGCGCGAGTCCGAGCCTCATCTCCGCCGCCTCCCAGCATTTCTGACGAAGCGTCAACAATGTGACGCACGACGGAGGGTACGACAGCGGCCCCCCGCCCGGAAGGGGCGGAGGGCCGCTCTCGTACTGCCGTGGGGCGCGGGATCAGCCGCGCTGGATGCCCGTGGTGTCCTGGAGCACACCGCGACGGCCGTCCTGGGTCTGGGCGATCAGGCCCGGACCGCGCTGCTCCACCGCGAGGTACCAGGTGCCGGGCGCCAGTTCGGCGATCGGCGACGGCGAACCGTCCTCCCCGTACAGCGGGCGGGCCACCGGCACCGCGAACCAGAACGGTGTGAAGTCACCGGCCGGCGTGTCCGCGGCGGAACCCTGCGGGCCGGGCGCCGGCTGCGGCTGGCCGGGCTGCGCACCGTACGGCTGCTGCTGACCCGGCTGACCCGGCTGGCCGCCGTACGACGGCTGCGGGGCGCCGGGGTAGCCGTACCCCTGGCCGGGCTGCGGCTGGCCGCCGTACTGCGGCTGTACGACCTTCGGGCCGGAGGCGCTCATCAGCGGGGCCTTGAGCGCGGGGACCAGCGGGGTGGCGACCGCGCCGCCCGCGAGCGCGATCGCGGCGAGCAGGCCGAGGATCAGTCCGGCGCCCGTGTTGCTGCCGTCGATGATCGTCCAGAAGACCGTCCACACCGCGAAGATGCTGAGCGCGGCACCGAACTGACCGAGGTCGAAGCCGACCACCTTGCGGCCCGGGGTGGCGCGGCCCACGATGACCAGCGCCGCTGCGATGATCCCGGCCAGGTAGACGCTCATCAGGAGCCCGAGGGAGTCCCAGGCGTTCGGGGCGTTGTAGCGGGAACAGTTGATGCCCGCGGGACAGTCGAAGCCGTAGAGGTCGAGGAAAGAGGCGATGAACAGCACGACCGCTGCTCCGATCACCACGCCGTCGCCTCGAGTGAGGGAGCGGATATTCACGTGAAGGTCCTTAGTCGGTCGTCTCGTCGGGGCGGTCGTCGCTGCCGCCTGTACGGATACGGCGGGCACGGCACGAAGCTCGGGGCGGCCCCCATCGTACGGATGAATCTATCGCCTGCCCGGACGCGTTGTGTCCCTGCCCGGACGCCGGACGCACATCCCCCCAATTTCGCCTCAGAACTACCCCTTGCTACCCGTTGAGATAGCTGCTGATGCCGTCCGCGATGCCCTGTGCCGCCTTCTGGCGCCAGCCCGAGCTGGTGAGCAGGGCGGCATCCTTCGGATCACGCATATTGCCGCATTCGATGAACACTTTGGGCACGGTCGACAAATTAAGTCCGCCCAGATCCTTGCGAACGTCCAATCCGGTATTGCCACCGATGTAATTGGAGGGAGCGCTTCCGGTAGCGCGGACGAATAGCCCGGCGATACGGGTGCCGAGGTCGCGCGAGGGATCGACGATCTTCGTGGTGTCCGCCGCGCCGCTCCGTACCGGCCCGGGGAGGATCACATGGAAACCCCGGTTGCCGACCGCGGAGCCGTCCGCGTGCACCGACACCACCGCGTCGGCCCGCGCCTGGTTGCCGATCCGGGCCCGCTCGTCCACGCACGGCCCGTACGGACGGTCGCCGTCGTATGTCAGGACGACCTTCGCGCCCTGTGCCCGGAGCAGTGTGCGCAGCCGGTGCGACACATCGAGGGTGAACCGGGCCTCGGCGTACCCCGCGTCGGTCGACGTCCCGGTGGTGTCGCACTCCTTGTGCGTGGTGCCGATGTCCACCTGGCGGTTGATCTCGCGGGTGTGCAGATGGTTGTCGGGGTTGTGGCCGGGGTCGATGACGACGGTCTTTCCCGACAGCGGGCCGGAGTTGCCGCCCGCGGGCGGGGTGGACCGGGTGGGGGAGGGCGACGTCCGCTCCGGCGCCGGAGCGCTCTTCGAGGGCGGGTCCGAGGGCCGGGCCGACGGTGATGCGGCGGCGTCGCCGCCCGGACCGGGCCGGGCCGGCGCTCCGGCACCGACATCGCCCGCACCGCAGCCCGCGGCGCTCAGACAGACGGCCGCGAGCGCGGTGGTGGCGAGCAGGGTCCGGCGGCGCCGGGTGGGGGGAACACTCTCGTCGTACGGCACCACGCGATGCTATCCGGGCCTCCGGACGGCCCGCCTCAGATCCCTGCGCCGGTCCGCCGCAGCACCCGCAGCGAATCCGTCACCGAGACCTCGGTGAACGCACCGGAGGCCAGGGCCCGCAGATAGACGCGGTACGGGGCCTGGCCGCCGTGCGCGGGGTCCGGGAACACATCGTGGATCACCAGCAGCCCGCCCTCGGCGACATGCGGCGCCCAGCCCTCGTAGTCACCGTTCGCATGCTCGTCGGTGTGACCGCCGTCGATGAAGACGAAGCCGAGCTTCCCGCCCCAGACGGCCGCGACCTGCGGAGACCGCCCGACCAGTGCCACGACGTGGTCCTCCAGACCCGCCGCGTGCAGGGTCCTGCGGAAGGTGGGCAGCGTGTCCATCCGGCCGACCTCCGGGTCCACCACGGTCGGGTCGTGGTACTCCCAGCCGGGCTGCTGCTCCTCGCTGCCGCGGTGGTGGTCGACGGTGAGCGCCGTCACACCGGCCGCCCGCGCCACGTCGGCGAGCAGGATCGTGGAGCGCCCGCAGTACGTGCCGACCTCCAGGACCGGCAGCCCCAGAGCGGCGGCCCCGGCGGCAGCCGCGTACAGGGCGAGCCCCTCGCCCACCGGCATGAAGCCCTTGGCGGCCTGGAAGGCGGCGAGAATCTCGGGCGACGGCTCGACGGCGGACTCGGCGGGCACGGGTTCCTCCTGGTGGGAACGGTTTCGGGACTACGCGTTTCGGCGGCGCCCCATCGTGCCGTACGCCCCCGCCGAAGGTGTCGGCGGGGGCGTACGTGGGGTGAGCCCGGGTCGGGGCGCCCCTGGCAGGGGGTGACGTGGAGGTCAGCAGCTCTGCCAGAGTCGGGTCATGACGCGGACGCCGAAGCGCAGGCCCTCCAGCGGGACGCGTTCGTCCACGCCGTGGAAGAGGCGGCCGTAGTCCAGGTCGTGCGGGAGCTTGAGGCCCTTGAAGCCGAAGCAGCGGATGCCGAGGTGGGTGAAGGCCTTGGCGTCGGTGCCGCCCGGGTTGCAGTACGGGACCGGGTGGCCGTCCGGGTCCTCGGCGCGCACGGCCGCGCACATGGCGTCGACCAGCGGGCCGTCGAAGGTCGTCTCCAGCGCGATGTCGTGGTTGACCCACTCCCGGGTGACCGAGGGGAGGAGCAGCTTGTCGATGGTGTCGATCAGCTCCTGCTCGTGGCCGGGCAGGAAGCGGCCGTCCACCCGGGCGGTCGCCTTTCCGGGGATGACGTTGGTCTGGTAGCCCGCGTTGAACATGGTGGGGTTCGCGGAGTTGCGGAGTACCACCTGCATGAAGTCGGAGACGGGCCCGAGCTTCGCGAGGCTGCCCTCGATGTCGTTCTCGTCGAACTCGACACCGTAGAGCCGGGCGGCCTCCTCCAGCAGCGCGCGGACCGGTTCGATCAGCCGGATCGGGAAGGTCTCGCGGCCGATGCGGGTGAGCGACTCGGCGAGGTCGGTGACCGCGTTCTCGTCGTTGGGGGACGAGCCGTGGCCGGCCCGGCCGGTCGCGGTCAGCTCCATCCAGGCCATGCCGCGCTGGGCGTTCTCGATCGGGTAGAGGCGGCGGGTGTCGTCGATGGCGAAGGAGAAGCCGCCGCCCTCGCCGATCGCCTCGGTGACCCCGGCGAACAGTTCCGGGCGGTGCTCGACCAGCCAGTGGGCGCCGAACTTGCCGCCCGCCTCCTCGTCGGCGAGGAAGGCGAGGACCAGGTCGCGCGAGGGCCTGGTGCCGGTGCGGGCGAAGTGGCGGGCGGTGGCCAGCATGACGGCCACCGTGTCCTTCATGTCGATCGCGCCCCGGCCCCAGAGGTAGCCGTCGCGGATCTCGCCGGAGAACGGCGGGACCTGCCACTCGGAGGCGTCGGCCGGGACGACGTCCAGGTGGCCGTGGACCAGGAGGGCGCCGCGCTCCGGGTCGGCGCCCGCGATCCGGGCGATGACACTGGCGCGGCCCGGGGCGGACTCGACCAGCTCGGAGTCGATGCCCACCTCGGCGAGCCGGCCCACCACCCAGTCGGCGCTCGCGCGCTCGTTGCTGGTGGGGTTGGAGGTGTCGAACCTGATCAGTTCGGCGCAGAGTTCGATGACCTCCTCCTGGGCCTCGGCGGACGCCGGGACGAGGGAGGGGGTGGTGGGGTCGGGGGTGCTCATGCTGCTCCCACAGGGGTCGTGGCGGGGGCGGCGGGGGCGGAGGCGTCGTCCTCGTCGTCCAGGGTGGAGGTGCCGTACGGCTTCACCCAGCCCAGCAGGCCGAGGACGCTGTACAGGATGAAGGCGGTGGCCAGCGAGTTCAGGGCCGGTATGCCGCCGTCGTAGAACTTGCCGACGCAGAACGCCGCGATCCAGATGGCGATGGACATCGGCACCCAGGTGGGCGAGGTCCTCGGCAGGGTCTCGGACTCCCGGGTCTCGTCCAGCGGCTTGCGCATCTTCTTCACGACCCAGTACTCGGCCACGATGATGCCGCCGATCGGCGGGATCGCGACGCCGAGGATGGAGAGGAACTCGGTGAAGTGGGTCATGATCCCGACCGCGGACAGGACGGTGCCCGCGATGCCGAGGACGATCGTGACCGCGCCGCGGTGGATCCGCTTGCCGAAGACGACCTGGAAGAAGTTGACGACGCCGAGCGAGGAGCCGTACAGGTTCCAGTCGTTGATCTTGGCGGTGGACATCAGGACCACGATGACGCCGAAGGCGCCGGAGGTGGAGAGAACGATGTGCGAGACCTCGTTGCTCTTGACCAGGTGACCCAGGAGCACACCGGTCAGGCCGACGATGTACTCGGAGAGGATCATCGACGAGGCGCTCTGCAGGAAGACGTGCGAGCCCTTGCGGTTGTACCGGGTCATCTCCGGGGAAACGATCGCGCCGGTCATGTAGCCGCCCGCGATGGCGGTGGCGGCGACGGCGAGCGGGATCGTCTGGCCGGGCGGCGGCGAGTGGATCAGCTCGCTGAGCGAGTGGTCCTTCAGCGTCGAGACGATCGACCAGGCGACCATCGCGAAGAACAGCGGCGTGACGATCTTGGCGAAGACGGCCATGTACTTGAAGCCGAAGATCACCAGGGCGGTGATGGCGATGCCGGCCAGCACGCACCACATCCAGGACGGGCCGCCGACCAGCGCCGAGACGCTGTTGCCGAAGATCGTGTTCTGGACGCCGAACCAGCCGACCAGGCTGACCGCGATGACGAAGCTGACCAGCGCCGAGCCGTTGCGGCCGAAGCCGACCCAGCGGGTCAGCATCGGAGTCGCCAGGCCCTCGCGCATACCGGCCAGGCCGATCGCGAAGATCACGATCTCCAGGATCACCGCGCCGAGCGTGAAGGCGAGGAAGGCGTCCCCGAAGGTCATGCCGACGCCGATGGTGGCGCCGAGGGTGAACTGCGAGATCGAGCCGGACTGGGCCAGCCACTGGAGCAGCATCGACCAGAAGCCGAACCGCTTGTCGCGCGGGACGCGCGAGAGCGCGTAGTCGTCGCTGCCGATGGCCTTGGTCTCGGGGGCCACGGTCTCGGCCTGCGGGGTGGCTGCCATCAGGACTCCTGGGGTGTGCGGCCGAGGGTCTGGAGGTGAGCCAGCGACCCGTAACGGCTGACGAGGTTGTCGAACTCCACCGCGTCGTGGAAGTCCAGGTGGCCGCTGCCGTAGGCCTTGGCGACCTCCACGGCGTAGCGGGCGGCGGACGCGATGTCCGCCTCGTGGCTCGCGCCCGTACCGCAGCCCGGCACCGCGGCGGCCGAGGTGATGGCCAGGCCGACGACCGGGGCGGCCGTCGCGGTGGCGGGCTGAAGGATCGAATTGATGTGGTGTGCCCCATTACCGTACGGGGTGATGTCCTGCGTGGTCACGGGGTACGTGACCAACGGCTCACCGGTCACCACGGCCAGAAGTTCACCGAGCCGCTCGCTGACCCGGAGCACCCAGCCCTCCTTGACGGTGGGCGACAGGGCGAGGCCCTTGTGGTTGATGATCCGGTTGCCCTTGGTGGTGTCGATGGAGAGCACGGCCTCCATCTCGCCGGTCACCTCGTGGCGGTTCATGGTGGCGATGTCCACGGGCGAGCCCATGAACGGCACCGGGTCGTGCGGCTCGGTCGGCGCGTTCGGGCAGATGTGGGTGGCGACGATCACATCGCCGGGCAGCACATCGCCGCGGCGGCGCATGTCGAGCAGCTTGGCGGCGGTGGCGATCGCCGAGACGGCGCCGTCGGCGTCGGAGACCAGGCCGGTCACCTCGGGCCGGGCACCGATGCCGCCGAGCCGGCCCACCACGCCCAGCGTGCGGGCGTCGCCCCCGGAGGTACGCCCTCGGGCGCCCGGGATGCGGACCATGACGAAGTCGGTCGAGCCCTGCTCGCCGACGACCGTGGTGACCTGTGCGGACGAGCCCTCGGTCCCGCTCACGGAGTCGAGGTACTCGACCACCGTCTTGCCATTGACCTGGGGATCGTCCAGCAGATCGACGATGTCCAGCACGTACTTCAACATGGGGGGCCTTTCTCGCTCATCCGGGCACCCGGGCCGGCGCTCGACGGGGGGAAGCGCGGGGCGGGGTGCTGAGGCCACATTCGGGATCGGATAGCGTTGAACGCAACTGTTTCCCGTTATTTGCAATTCAGGTCTGAATGGTGAGATGACGATGGCGGACTTCGATCTGGACCGGCGCACCCCCGCCGGAGCCCTGCAAACCGTCGACCGGGCGCTCCTCGTGCTGCTCGCCTTCGAGCGGACCCGGCCCGACTGGGGCGTCACCGAGGTCGCCGAGGAGTTCGGCTGGGACACCTCGGTGGCCCAGCGGCTGCTGGCCACCCTCGCCGGGCGCGGCTTCCTGGTCTCCGACCCGGTCACCCGCCGCTACCGGATCGGTCCCGCCGTGCTGCGCCTGGGCCGGCTCTGGGAGCGCTCCGGATCGCTGGAGCTGCTGGCCGGCCCGGTCCTGGAGGAGCTGCGCCGGGTCACCGGCGACACCGTGCTGTTCTGCCTGCCGGACAGCTTCCACATGCGGTGCGTCGCCGCCGAGGAGGGCGAGGCCGGGCCGCTGCGCTACTACCCGCTGGTCGGCGAGCTCTACCCGGCGCACGCCGGGGCGACCAGCAAGTCGTACTACGCGTACCTGCCCGACGAACAGCGCCACCGGCTCTTCCGGGGCCGCCCGATGGCCCGCTTCACCGACCGGACGGTCACCGACCCGGACCGGCTGGAGGAGGAGTTCCTCAAGGTCCGCGCCCAGGGGTACGCCTTCACGGTCGGCGAGTACGACACCGGCATCGCGACCGTGGCCGTACCGGTCTTCCTCGGGCGCGAACCGTACGGCAGCCTCAGCCTCGGCGGCGCCGAAGAGCTGTTCCGGGAGGCGCCGGACGACCGGCTCGACGCGCTGCGCCACGCGGCGCAGTTGCTGGAGCGGCGGCTCACCCACCCTCCGCAGCGCCCGAAGTCCCGCGCCCGACGTCCCCGTACCGACCGATGACCAGGAAGAGAACCAAGAGGAACCCGATGAATCTGCTGCTGCTCTCCAACTCCACCCAGTACGGCCGGGGTTACCTGGAACACGCCCTCGACACCGTCACCGCGTTCCTGCCCTCCGGCGCCCGGCTGGCCTTCGTGCCCTACGCGCTCGCCGACTACACCGCCTACACCGCGCGCGTCCGCGAGGCCCTCGAACCGTCCGGGATCACCGTCCGCGGGGTCCATGAGAACGCCGACCCGGTCGCCGAACTCGCCGCGTCCGACGCCGTGTTCATCGGCGGCGGCAACTCCTTCCGGCTGCTGAGCGCCCTGTACCGGACCGGTCTGCGGGACGCCGTGACCGAGGCGGTACGCGACGGGCTGCCGTACATGGGGGCCAGCGCGGGGACCAACATGGCGGCGCCCACCCTGCGCACCACCAATGACATGCCGATCGTGCAGCCGCCGTCCTTCGAGACGCTCGGCCTCGTCCCGTTCCAGATCAACCCGCACTATCTGGACCCGGACCCGGACAGCACCCACAAGGGCGAGACCCGCGAGGAGCGGCTCACCGAATTCCTGGAGGAGAACGACGTGCCGGTGCTCGGCCTGCGCGAGGGCTCATGGCTGCGGGTCGACGGACGACAGGCCCGGGTCCAGGGTGCCCGGCCCGCCCGGCTCTTCACCCGCGGCGCGCTGCCGCAGGAGCTTCCGGTGGGCTCGGACGTCTCTCATCTGCTCACGACGGCACCGCGGTTCGACGCTCCGGTGCGCTGACGGCCAGCACCAGATCGGCGTCGACCGGCAGGCCGTCGCCGAGGTAGGAGGCCGGGCGGGCGCACGGCGCGTAGCCGGTGGCCGACCCGGCCAGCACATAGGCGCCTCCGTGCGGGGCGGTCAGCGTGTAGCGGCCGTCCGCGTCCGCCACGGTGAGACCGGCCTGCCGGCCCCGGTGGTCGATCAGCGTGACATTGGCGCGGGCCACCGGGGCGCCGTCCGCGTCCAGCACCCGGCCGCGGAAGCCGCCCGAACCGGCGACCGGGCGGGAGGCGCCCGGCACCGGGGCCGGGGCGTCGTCGTCACTGCTCGCCAGCAGCGCCGGGCGCATCGCGTCGCGCTGCGACGGCAGGAACGCGGCCAGCACCAGCCCGATCAGCACCGCACCCGTCGCGATCAGGAACGAGATCCGGAACCCCTCCATCGAGGGCAGCGACACCCCGCCCGTGCGCACCGAGGTGTTGGCCAGCACCATGCCGATCACGGCACTCGACACCGAGGTGCCGATCGACCGCATCAGGGTGTTCAGACCGTTGGCCGCACCGGTCTCGGAGGGGTCGACGGCCCCGATGATCAGCGCGGGCAGCGAGGAGTACGCGAGCCCGATGCCGGCCCCGAGCATGACCGCGATCACCACGGTCTGCCAGGGGGCGCTCATCAGCCCCTGCCCCGCCCCGTAGCCGATCGCGATGATCAGCATGCCGAGCATCAGCGAGACCTTGGGGCCCCGGCGGGCGGACAGCCGGGCGTACAGCGGGGCGACGAGCATCATCGTCAGACCGAGCGGCGCCACGCACAGCCCCGCGACCACCATCGACTGCCCGAGACCGTACCCCGTCGACGCGGGGAGCTGGAGCAGCTGCGGCAGGACCAGCGAGACGGCGTAGAAGGCGACCCCGACCATGATCGAGGAGAGGTTGGTGAGCAGCACCTCGCGCCGGGCCGTGGTCCGCAGATCGACCAGCGGGGCCGGGCTGCGCAGCTCGAACAGCCCCCACAGGACGAGGATCACCAGCGCGGTGGCGATCAGTCCGAGCGTGCTGCCCGAGGTCCAGCCCCAGTCGCTGCCCTTGGTGATGGGCAGCAGCAGACAGACGAGGCCGAGCGAGAGCCCCAGCGCGCCGACGAGGTCGAAGCGGCCGGGGGCGCGCAGCGTGGTCTCCGGGACGAACAGGACGGTGAGCGCCATCGACAGCACACCGAGACCGGCCGCGCCGAAGAACAGGGTGTGCCAGTCGGAGTGCTGGGCGACCAGCGCGGCGGCGGGCAGCGCCAGGCCGCCGCCGACCCCGATGGAGGAGCTCATCAGGGCCATCGCCGAGCCGAGCTTCTCGCGCGGCAGCTCGTCGCGCATGATGCCGATGCCCAGCGGGATGGCGCCCATGGCGAAGCCCTGGAGGGCGCGTCCCACGATCATGATCACGAGATCGTCGGTGAAGGCGCATATCAAGGAGCCGATCACCATCACGGCGAGGCTGGCGAGCAGCATCTTCCGCTTGCCGTTGAGGTCACCGAGCCGCCCCATGATCGGGGTGGAGACGGCCCCGGCGAGCAGCGTCGCGGTCATCACCCAGGTGGCGTCGGACGGATCGGTGTGCAGCAGGGCGGGCAGATCCTTGATGACGGGGACGAGGAGGGTCTGCATCACCGCGACGGTGATACCCGCGAAGGCGAGGACGGGGACGACACCGCCGCCCGCCTTGCGCGGGCGCGGATCGGGCAGCTCCCCGGCGTGCTGTTCGTTCGTCGTCTGTGGCATGCGTGCGGCCTCCGGGCGGCGTGATCGAGATTCTGGAAGAGGCATGCGGGCGGCGCGGGCGGACAGCGCCGACCGCCAAGTGTGTGCAGGGTGAAACCTTCCGTGCGCCCACGGTATTCCGGTGAACGCCGTACGAACGGGGCACGACGGCGCACTCGGCCCGGAACGCGCGGAGATCCGGACAGCATCTGACCTTCCGTCAGAATGGAACGTGTTCTACTCTTGCGCCGTTCCAGTGGCTGCGACCGGCGAGGATCCGCATGGGCATCGGAATCACCGAAGAACACAGGGAGTTGGCGCACGCCGTACGAGGCTGGCTGGCGCGCGCCGTACCACCGCAGGAGATCCGCGCACTGCTCGACGCGGATGTCCCGGCCACGCCCGGCGTGCGCCCCGGGTACTGGGACGGGCTCGCGGAACAGGGCCTGCTCGCCGTCCATCTGCCCGAGGAACACGGCGGCGGGGGCGGCCGCCTCCTCGACCTGGCCGTGGTCCTCGAAGAGGCGGGCCGGGCCACGCTCCCCGGCCCCTGCCTGTCCAGCTCCCTCGCCTCCGCCGTACTGCACGGCGCGGGACCGCACGGACTGGTGCGCGACCTCGCGGCCGGTACGCGCGTCGGCGCCGTCGCGCTCGGCCCCGGCACCCTCACCGCCGTCGAGCACGAGGACGGCCATCTGCTCGACGGCACCGCACCGCCCGTCCTCTCCGGCGCCGACGCCGACCTGCTCCTCCTCCCCGCCGAATCGGCCACCGGCACCCTCTGGTTCGCCGTCGACGCCGCCACCGAAGGGCTGACCGCCCGCCCGCACCAGGGCGCAGACCCGACCCGGCCCACCGCCGAGATCCACGCCGAGGCGGTGCTCGTTCCCGCCGCCCGCCTGGTACGGACCGACACCGCGCGCGTCCGTGACCTCGCCGCCGTCCTCCTCGCCGCCGAAGCCTGCGGAACCGCGGCCAAGGCGCTGGACACCGCCGCCGAACACGCCAAGGTCCGCGAACAGTTCGGCCGCCCCATCGGGCAGTTCCAGGGCGTCAAGCACCTCTGCGCCGACATGCTCGTACGGGTCGAACGGGCCCGCGCGCTGGTGTGGGACGCGGCCCGCGCCGCCGACGAGGAGAAGGACCCGGACGTACGGTCCATGGTCGCCGCCCTCGCCGCCTCGGACGCCCTGGACGCCGCGTACGGCTGCGCCAAGGACTGCATCCAGATCCTCGGCGGCATCGGCTTCACCTGGGAGCACGACGCCCATCTGTATCTGCGCCGGGCCCTGGTGGCCCGGCAGCTGCTCGGGACCGGCGACAGCCACCGGCTGCGGGCCGTCCGGCTCGCCGAGGGCGGCGCGCGCCGCGCCCTCGCCCTCGAACTCCCCGCCGGGGCCGCCGCCCACCGGACCGCGGCACGCGACGCCGTCGCCACCGCCCGCGGCCTCGACCCGAAGGCCGCCCGCCGCGCCCTCGCCCCGACCGGCTACGCCGCCCCGCACCTCCCCGCCCCCTACGGTCTGGACGCCGACCCCGTACAACAACTCGCCATCCAGCAGGAGTTGGCCGAACAAGGGGTGAAGCTGAGCGACCTCGGGATCGCCACCTGGGTGGTGCCCTCGCTCCTCGCCCACGGCACGGCCGAGCAGCAGGAGCGCTACCTCCTGCCCACCCTGCGCGGCGAACTCCTGTGGTGCCAGCTGTTCTCGGAGCCCGGCGCGGGATCCGACCTCGCCTCGCTGCGCACCCGGGCGGAGCGGACCGAGGAGGGCTGGCGGATCAACGGCCAGAAGGTGTGGACGAGCGCCGCCCAATGGGCCGACCACGGCATCCTGCTCGCCCGGACCGACCCGGACGCCCCCAAGCACCAGGGGATCGGCTACTTCCTCGTCGACATGAAGAACACCCCCGGCATCGACATCCGGCCGCTGAAGGAGATCACCGGCGACTCCCTCTTCAACGAGGTGTATTTCGACGACGTGCTGCTGCCCGCCGACGCCGTGGTGGGCGAGCCCGACGGCGGCTGGCGGGTCGCCCGCAACACCCTGGGCAACGAACGCGTCCACATGGCCGACCAGATGACCTTCGACACCGGCCTGGAGGCGCTGATCGCCCGCTCCGGCGAACTCGACGGCGCCTGCCGCGCCCGCATCGGAGCACTCGCCGCCGAGGCCCACGCGCTCGGCTGCATCGGACTGCGGACCACGATGCGGCAGGTCTCCGGGCTCGAACCCGGCGCCGGGGCCTCCGTCCGCAAGCTCGTCCAGACCACCCACCAGCAGAAGGTCGCCGAACTCGCCCTCGAACTGCTCGGCCCGGCGGGCGCGGCCGGCGAGGGGCCGGGGGAGAGGGTCCTGCACGGCTTCCTGATGTCCCGCTGCCTGACCATCGCGGGCGGCACCACCCAGGTACAGCTCAACGTCGTCGCCGAGCGCATCCTCGGCCTCCCGCGCGATTGAGCCTCCCGCGCGACCGAATCGAAGGGACGTGTCATGAAGCCCACCCAGCACGCGAAGCCCATGAAGCTCATGAAGGCGTACGTCGTCGGCGTCGGGATGACGAAGTTCGAGAAGCCCGAGACACGCGACTGGCAGTACTGGGACATGGCGAAGGAGGCCGGGACGGCCGCGCTCGCCGATGCCTCCCTCGCCGGTGCCCCTCTCGCGTACGAGCAGATCCAGCAGGCCGTCGTCGGCTACTGCTTCCAGCCCTCCACCGCCGGCCAGCGCGCGGTCTACGGACTCGGCCTGACCGGTATCCCCGTCTACAACGTCAACAACAACTGCGCCACCGGCTCCACCGCTCTGATGATGGCCCGGCAGTTCGTCGAGGGCGGCGGCAGCGACTGCGTCCTCGCGCTCGGCTTCGAGAAGATGACGCGCGGCGCCCTCGGCGGCGGTGGCGCGGACGGTGGTGCCGCCGACTTCAAGACATCGCCGGTGGCCCGGCACTACGGGATCATGGCCGCCGCCCACGGCTTCGAGATGAGCCCGCCCACCGCCCAGATCTTCGGCAACGCGGCCCGCGAGCACATGGCGCGGTACGGCACGACCGAGGCGCAGCTCGCCGCCGTCGGTGCCAAGAACCACCGGCACTCGGTGAACAACCCGTACGCCCAGTTCCAGGACCCGTACACGGTCGAGGAGATACTCGCCGCGAAGACCATCCACCGCCCGCTGACCAAGCTCCAGTGCTCACCCACCTCCGACGGCGCGGCCGCCGCCGTCGTGGTGTCGGAGCGCTTCGTCGAGCGCCACGGACTGGGCGACCGGGCGGTGGAGATCGTCGCCCAGGCCATGACCACCGACACCGGCGACTCCTTCGCCTCGGGGACCTGCATCGACGCGGTGGGCCTGCCGATGTCGCGGGACGCCGCCCGGCAGGTGTACGAGGCCTCCGGGCTCTCGGCCGCCGATCTGGACGTCATCGAACTGCACGACTGCTTCTCCATCAACGAACTCCTCACCTACGAGGCGCTCGGGCTGTGCGGCGAGGGCGAGTCCGGGAAGCTCGTCGAGTCCGGCGCCACCACGTACGGCGGCCGCTGGGTGGTCAACCCGTCCGGCGGGCTGATCTCCAAGGGGCACCCGCTCGGCGCCACCGGCATCGCCCAGACCGCCGAACTCACCTGGCAGCTCAGGGGCGAGGCGGGGAACAGGCAGGTGAAGGACGCCCGGACCGGCCTGGCCCACAACATCGGGCTCGGCGGAGCGGCGGTGGTGACGCTGCTGCGCAGGTAGGCCCGAATATCGATGCGAGGCGGCGGGGCGCGGGTGCGAGTATGACGGGCATGACCGACGTCACGACCCCCGCGCCGCCGCGACAGCGGAAGACCAGGACCCACACCTGGGCGGCGGTGCTCGCCGCCTGTACTGGTCAGTTCCTCGTCGTGCTCGATGTGTCCGTCGTCAACGTCGCTCTGCCGTCCATGCGTTCCGACCTCGGGATGAGCCCCGCCGGACTCCAGTGGGTGCTCAACGCCTACTCGATCGCCTTCGCCGGATTCATGCTCCTCGGCGGGCGCGCCGCCGACATATACGGCCGCAAGCGGATGTTCCTCATAGGCCTCGGCCTGTTCACCGCCGCCTCCCTGGCCGGCGGGCTCGCCCAGGATGGCTGGCAGCTGCTCGCCGCGCGCGCCGCGCAGGGACTCGGCGCCGCCGTGCTCGCCCCCGCCACCCTGACCCTGCTCACCGGTACCGTCCCCGAGGGCCCGGCCAGGACGAAGGCGATCGGCACCTGGATGGCCGTCGGTGCGGGCGGCGGTGCGGCCGGCGGACTGATCGGCGGGGTGCTCACCGATCTGTTCTCCTGGCGCTGGGTCCTGCTGATCAATGTGCCCATCGGAGTGCTCGTACTGGCCGGTGCCGCCGTCCGGCTCTCGGAGGGCCGGACCGGCGAGCGGCGGCGGATCGACCTCCCCGGCGCGGTGCTCGTCACGGCGGGCCTCGCCTGCGTCGCCTACGGCATCGTGCAGACCGAGGCCTCGGGGTGGACCGCGACGGCGACCCTGGCCCCGCTGCTCGGCGGGGTGGCCCTGCTGGGCGTCTTCGTGGTGGTGGAGGCCCGGACAGCGGTGCCGCTGATGCCGCTCCGGGCGCTCGGGGCGCGGGCGGTGGCGTCGGCCAACGCGGCGATGCTCGTGATCGGTTCGGCGACGTTCTCGATGTGGTACTTCATGACCGTGTACGCCCAGGCCGTACTGGGCTACAGCCCGCTGGAGGCCGGACTCGCCCTGATGCCCACGTCGTTGGCGATCGTCCTCGGCTCGAAGTGCGCCCCCCGGGTGATGGCCGTGACCGGCACGAAGAACCTGGCGCTCATCGGCACGGCGATCGCCGCGGCCGGCTTCGGCTGGCAGTCCACGATGGGCGCCGACGGCGCGTACCTCACCTCGGTCTGTCTGCCCGGTGTCCTGATGACGGCCGGTACGGGGCTGGCGTCCACCCCGCTCGCCTCGCAGGCCCTCGCCGGCGCGGCCCCCGGCGAATCCGGCCTGGTCTCCGGCCTCGTCAACACCTCCCGCACGATGGGCGGTGCGCTCGGTCTCGCCGTGCTCTCCACCGTCGCGGCGGCCCGCACCGCGGGCGGCACCGGCCCGGAGGAGCTCACGGCCGGTTTCGCGCTCGCCTTCCGGACGTCCGGCGCGGTCCTGCTCGGCGGACTGCTGCTGATGGCGCTCTGGCTGCCCCGCCACCGGTCGGACCGGCGCTGAGACACGGGGCCGCGGGCCCGGCGCTGAGACCCGGCGCCCGCGGGCGCTACAACCACCCCTGCTGCCGCGCCGCCCGCACCGCCTCCATCCGGTTGCGGGTCCCCGTCTTGCCGATCGCCGACGACAGATAGTTCCGCACCGTCGACTCGGACAGATGCAGCTTCGCCGCGATGTCGGCGACCGTCGCCCCGTCCACCGAGGCGTTCAGCGCGTCCCGCTCCCGCGCGGTCAGCGGGCTCGGCCCGGCGCTGAGCGCGGCGGCGGCCAGCGCTGGGTCGATCACCGTCTCCCCGCCCAGCACCCGGCGGATCGCGGTGGCGAGGTCCTCGACCGGGCCGTCCTTGACCAGGAACCCCGCCGCCCCGGCCTCCATCGCCCGGCGCAGATAGCCGGGGCGGCCGAACGTGGTGAGGATCAGCACCCGGCAGTCCGGCACCTCCTCGCGCAGATCGGCGGCGGCGTCCAGACCGCTGCGGCCCGGCAGTTCGATGTCCAGCAGCGCCACATCGGGGCGGGAGCGCAGCGCGGCGTCCACGATCTCGTCCCCGGCGGCCACCTGCGCCACGACCTCGATGTCCGGCTCAAGGCCGAGCAGCAGCGCGAGCGCGCCCCGCATCATGCCCTGGTCCTCGGCGAGGAGGACTCTCACGGACTTTACCGGGCGGTGGTCCTGCGGCATCTCGGTCATGGGTAAGAGGGTAGGACGGACGGCTTGTTGGGGCGCGTTCCGCGGCTCGCGGACAGGCAGAAGTCCTGCCCGGCCTCCCGGACCGAACAGCCCGGACCGCGATCCGCAGGGCCACCGCAGCGCCGCGGGAGGACAGGACGACCGTCACGCCCCCCGGCATGGGGAGCGGGGGGATCTCCGCGACGCGGAATTCCATGGCAAGCAGATAAGCGGACAGTCGTACCAAAACGCCAGCCCTCTTACGCCAGGGTGCGCCAGGTAGTACGCCACCCCTACGGGCACTTGAATATGTGAGCACCGCCCACCCGCGCCGCACATGGGGAGACCAGGTGAACAGCCGTCGGCCCGTCCCGCCGCCCTACTTCGAGTTGCGTCTGGGGCCCCTGCACGTGACCGTCCAGCGCATCCCCGCCTGGCTGATCACCCTGACGACCACGGCAATCGGCAGTGGCACCGCATGGTGGACCAGTCGATGAGCGCAAGGCTTCGCCGCATGCTCGCAGCGTCTCGGGAAACGCGGGCACCTGTGGCGCGCGACCCGAGCCGGCCGATGTCCCGGACGAGCCGGGCCGTTACGCGTTCTGCCGGCATTCCCTGCCGATCGACGACCGGATGGCGGCCAGCTCCAGATCGACCGTCCGGGCCTCGGCGCCGCTCATGGTGACGGTCGGCTCCGTGCGGGGGAGTGCGCGGACGAACCGGATGCGCAGGCAGGTGGGCGGGTACCTGCTGCCGGACGCGTCGCCCCGAAGCTCCGAGAGACGGAGCCGACGTGCCCGCTCGCTGTCCGGTACCGAGGCGAGGTAGTCGCGCAGCGCCTCCCACGGGTCGTCGCCGCGCCGGGCGAGGCGCTGCAGCGCGAGGGCGGCCGGTTCCTCCAGCAACAGGGCCTGCAACAGCCCCTCGGTAGAAGCGGCCGTGGCGATCCGGGCGGCCGTCCGGTCCGCCCGGTACGCCTGGTCGACGCAGCGGCCGTCCAGCGTTCGCAGGAGCGCATGGAGCAGGTGCGCGCCCTGGGCGAGCAGCCCCAGCAGCGGGCGGGCGAACATCTCGCCCACATGGGCGATGTTGCTCGCCCGCCCGCCGGAGGCGAGGGAATGGCGCGGGTCCGGCGCCGCGCCCGAGCGCGCGGGATCGGGCCTGAGGAGGTCCTCCCAGCCCGTGAGCGAGTCCAGGGCCGAACGGATCCAGCGGGCGCGTGGCAGCCTCTCGTCCGCCACATGGGCGAGTTCGCGGACGAGCAGGGCGAGCCGCTGATCCGTCGTGAGGGTCTCCCAGAGCGGCAGGCCCAGGACGAGTGCCCGGCGGCGACGCCGTCCGACGGCCGTCCAGCGGGACCCGTACCCAGCGTCGAAGGCGATCAAATCCGGTGGCCGGGTGCCCAGTTCGGCGCATATCCGCCCGACGACCGCGTGCAGCGCGGGTGCGGTGGCCGGGCCGGCGGTGTGCCTGGGCGGCCGCGCCGGGCGCGGGAACAGCAGCACCGCGGCCAGCAGCTCGACGGCACCCAGGACCCGCTGCGGAAGGGTGCCGGTGAACAGCAGCCACACCCCCGTGACCACCAGGGCCGCGGTGGCCAGATTGACGGCGGTGGCGAGCACGAGTGCGCCGTACGCGGCGGCACCCGAGGGCGCGACGTCCGGTCCGTCCGCCATGGTCCGGCGGAACACGCTTGCGTGGCGGGCCAGTTCACGTGCCCGGCTCTTGGGCCCTTCGCGGCCGAGCGGATCGACGTTCCAGTCGCAGGCCGCGCACCAGGTGCTGAACCGGTCGTCGGGTGTCGTCAGCACGGCGTCGCACCGGGGGCAGTTGGCGTCCGAGTCGTCCTTCACAAGGGGCGATCATGCCCCGCTCCCGGTTCCGGGGACAGCCCCGTCCCCGGTCCTTGCCCGCTCATGCCCCCGGCATCCGGACCGGCCGGTGATACTGCGGCGTCCCGGTCTCCTCCTCCGCCGGGCCCGGCCCGTCCACCGGCAGCTCCGCCGTGACCACGAAGCCGCGCCCCGGCGCCGGGCCCGCCCTGAGGCTGCCTCCCGACGCGGCCAGGCGCTCGGTGAGCCCGGTCAGCCCGGTGCCGCCGATGCCGGGGGTGGCCGGGGCGTCCGGATCGGGGCCGCTGCCGTCGTCGGTGACGGTCAGCCGGACCCGTTCGGCCGTGCCTTCGAGCACGAACGAGCAGGTGGTCGCACGGGAGTGGCGTACGACATTGGTGACGGCCTCCCGCACCACCCAGCCCAGCAGCGCCTCCGTCTGCGGGGCGAGCGGTGGTCCCGAGCGGCGGAGCACCGGCTCGATCCCGGCGGCGGTCAGCGCGGACCGGGCCCGGTCCAGCTCGGTGGCCAGGCTCCCCTCGCGGTAGCCGGTGACGGCCTCCCGGATCTCGGTGAGGGCCTGGCGGCCGACGGACTCGATGTCGGCGACCTGGGTGAGCGCCGCGTCCATGTCGTGCGGCGCGAGCCGGCGCGCGGCCTCCGACTTGACCACGATCACGGAGAGTGTGTGGCCCAGCAGATCGTGCAGATCGCGGGAGAAGCGCAGCCGCTCCTTCTCGACGGCGCTACGGGCCAGCTCCTGCCGGGTGGCGCGCAGTTCCATCACGGTCTCCGCGAGGGTGAGGATCGCGGCGGTCACCGCACCCGAGATGAAGGTGCCGTAACCGATCGTCCACGGATCCGTGCCGCCCTCGCCGCGCCACACCGCCACGGCGGTGGCGACCGCGGCGACCGAGAGCATGCCGACCGCCAGCTGCCGGTTGCGCAGGATGGTGCCGCAGGCCAGCGAGAGCAGCGGGAAGAACAGCAGCCAGCTCCCGCCGTAACCGATCGCCAGCGCGAGTGTGACGGCGGCCATCGCGGCGAGCAGCCAGTACGACACCGGGCTCTCGCGCTTCCGCTTGTCGAAGCCGCGGAACACCACGGAGACGTACAGGGAGTTGAAGGCGAAGAGCCCGAGACCGCCGAGCCAGGGGTTGGGTGCCTCGCCCTGGAAGAGGTTGGAGAAGGAACCCAGGCCCATCAGCAGCCAGGGCAGCAGGGCGTACGGGCCGGGCGGGCCGGGGCGCCGCTCCTCGCGCCCCTTGCGACGGCGCCTCCACCGGAAGCCCGGCCGCGCGCCCGTCCGGTTGCCGGCCATGTCCTCTCCCATCACACAGTCCTCTGCCGTCACTCGGTCCTCCCCCGTCACACGGTCCTTGCGGACCGACGGTACGAGATCACGGCGTACGCACCGAACAGCAGGAGCCATCCGCAGAGCACCGCGATGGTGCCGGTGCCGGGTGCGTGTCCCTCGGTGGTCGCCCAGCCCAGGTCGGCGAAGCGGTTGGCCGGGGTGAACCTGCCGATGGAGCGCAGCCACCCGGGCAGCAGTTCCAGCGGGAACCACAGCCCGCCGACGATCGCGAAGCCCATCAGACAGGCCACGTTGACCACGCCGGTGCTCTGCGGGGTCAGCCGGTAGCCGTTGCCGAGGCCGAGCAGGGTGAACGGCAGCGCGCCGATCCACAACAGCAGCACCAGCGTGATCCACTGCCAGACGTCCAGTCGCACCCCGTTGACCAGCCCGCCGGCCAGCAGCACCGTCAGGATCGTCGGCAGGACCGTCACCGAACCGCTGATCGCGCGGCCCACGACCGCCCGCGAAGGGGCGAGCGGGGTGACCCGCAGCTGTTCCAGCCAGCCGAGCTGCTTGTCGGAGGCCACACCCGTACCGATCGACATGGCGGAGCTCAGCGCCCCGTACGCGGCGATGCCGACCATCGAGGCGGTCTTCCAGCCGTCGACGCCCCCGCCGCCGCCGATGTTGGTGAAGAGCAGGTACATCATCACCGGCATCCCGGTCCCGAAGATCAGGAAGGAGCCGTCGCGCAGGGTCCGGCGGATTTCGAGCACGATGTAGCGGGTCATCGGACGGTCTCCGTCTCGGAAGCGGGTACGGGCACGGCGGCGGCCGGAGCCGTGAGGGCGAGGAAGGCGTCCTCCAGCGTGGCCCGGGAGACCTGGAGGCCGCGGATCGCGTCGAGGCGGGCCAGCTCGCGCACGGTGGCGTCCGAGTCGTCGGTGCGCAGCAGCGCCCGGTCCCCGGAGACCTCCACGGCGATGACGCCGGGCAGCAGCTCCAGGCCCTCGGCCGGCCCGCCCGCCAGGTCGAAGGAGACGAGGCTGCTGCCGGCCGAACCCCTGATCGCGTCGCCGGAGCCGTCCGCGACGATCCGGCCCCGGTCGACGACGACGATCCGGTCGGCGTTCTCGTCGGCCTCCTCCAGGTAGTGGGTGGAGAACAGGACGGTGTTGCCGCGCCGGGCGTAGGCCCGCATCGACTCCCAGAACGTGCGGCGCGCCTCCACGTCCAGGGCGGCGGTCGGCTCGTCCAGGACGATCAGCTCCGGATTGCCGGCCAGCGCGACGGCGAAGCGGACGCGCTGGGTCTGGCCGCCGGAGAGCTTGTCGATGCGCCGGTTCGCGTATGCGCTCACACCCGCCAGGGCGAGCGCCTCGGCCACCGGCATCGGCCTCGGGTAGGTCGAGGCGACGAAGGCGATCAGCTCGCGGACGGTGACCCGCTGGATGGGCCGCCCGTCCTGGAGCATGGCCCCGACCAGGCCGTCCAGTACCGCGCGCTCGGCGGTCCGGCCCAGCACCCGCACCGTGCCGGAGTCCGGCCGGTCGAGGCCCAGCAGCAGCCGGATGGTGGTGGATTTTCCCGCGCCGTTGCGGCCGAGCAGGGCGACGGTCTCGCCGCGTCCGATGGACAGGTCGATCCCGTCCACGGCCCGCACGACACCCCCCGCCCGGCCGAAGGTCTTGACCGCCCCGGTGAGGACCACCGCGGCTTCGTTCCCCGTTGTCCGTCTCATGGGAACGACGCTACGAGGGCGCCGGGGGACCGGGCAGAGGTGTGTGTACGGACTTCGTCATGACATATGTCATGGCCGGGTACCGCCCCACGGAGGAATCTGACGCCACGTCAGCAGCAGTCTTCACAACGGCTGGGCGCTGCGTTATACATGGGTTCATCGGCTAGAACGCGTTCTAGAACAGGCGTCGCGGCCGGTCCCGCGCGACCTCGGTGCGGCCGACGGTGCGGACGGCCGCGCCGAGGTCTCCCCACCATCAAGGAGCGGCTCTCCCATGCCCATTGATGCCGAAAAGGCTCTCGCCGCCGAACCCCGTTCCACCCGGATCGGCTGGGACCACAAGGATGTCCAGCTCTACCACCTCGGGATCGGCGCCGGCTCCGACCCGGACCGTGCCGACCCCGCCGTCGACCCCCACGAGCTGCGCTACACACTGGAGTCCCGGCTCCAGGTGCTGCCCTCCTTCGCCACCGTCGCGGGCGCGGGCATGGGCGGCTTCGGCGGACTCGCCGCGCCCGGCATCGACATCGACCTCGCCGCCGTCCTGCACGGCGGGCAGAGCGTACGGGTGCACCGGCCGATCCCGGTGCGGGGCAGCGCCGTACAGACCTCGAAGATCGCCGCGGTGTACGACAAGGGCAAGGCGGCCGTGCTGGTGCTGCGCAGCGAGGCCGCCGACGACGAGGGCCCGCTGTGGACCAACGACGCCCAGATCTACGTCCGGGGCGAGGGCGGCTTCGGCGGTGAACGCGGACCCTCCGAGCGGGTCGCGTATCCCGAGACCGCCCCGGACCACAGCGTGCGGCGGCCCGTCCGGCCGGACCAGGCGCTGCTGTACCGCCTCTCCGGGGACTGGAACCCGCTGCACGCCGACCCGGAATTCGCCGCGCGCGCCGGTTTCGACCGGCCGATCCTGCACGGACTGTGCACCTACGGCATCACGCTCAAGGCCGTCACCGACACGGTCCTCGGCGGCGATGTGACCCGTATCCGCTCCTACCGCACCCGGTTCGCCGGGATCGTCTTCCCCGGCGAGACCCTGAGCATCGGGATGTGGACCGCGGAGAACCAGGTACGGGTCGAAGTGAGGGCCGTGGAGCGGGACAACGCCATGGTCCTCGGCGACACCTTCGTCGACCACTCCTGAACCTGACCTCTCCTGACCCCGACCTCTCCTGAACTCGAACACGCCTGAAAAAGAACGAGAACCGACACCAAGAGGACCACCGGCCCACGTTCCACCGGCCCATGAGGGGAGCCGCACCATGCGCGCAGCCGTACTGCACGAGATCGGCCAGGACAAACTGGAGGTCCTCGACGACGTCGAGGCGGTGGGCTTCGGCCCCGGCAAGGTCAGGCTCCGTATCAGGGCCACCGGGCTCTGCCACTCCGACATCTCCGCGATGAACGGGGTACTGCCACAGCCCGCCCCGTTCATCCCGGGCCACGAGGGCGCCGGTGAGGTCCTGGACGTCGGTGACGGCGTCACCGGGCTGAGCGCGGGGGACAGGGTGCTGGTCTGCTGGCTGCCCGCCTGCGGGGCGTGTCCGTCCTGCAAGCGTGGCCAGACCCAGCTCTGCCTGGCGGGCTTCATGAACGCGGGCACCCCCAACTTCAAGCGCTCCGGCGGAAGTTCCGACGTATTCGGCTTCGCGGGCACCGGCACCTTCACCGAGGAGGTCGTCGTCGGCGCGGGCTGCGCGGTGCCGATCCCCGACGACGTGCCGTTCGAGATCGCCGCGCTGATCGGCTGCGGGGTGACCACCGGACTCGGCGCGGCCATCAACACCGCACAGGTGGAGGCGGGTTCGTCGGTGGCCGTGATCGGCTGCGGCGGCGTCGGCATCTCCACGATCCAGGGCGCCAGGGTGCAGGGCGCCGCCCAGATCGTGGCCGTGGACCCGGTCGCCTCCCGGCGCGAGGCGGCCCTGCGGTTCGGCGCGACCGAGGCGGTGTCGCCCGACGAGTTCGCCGACGCCAAACAGCGGGTCACCGCGGGCGAGGGCTTCGACTACGTCTTCGAGGTCGTCGGCAAGTCGGCCACCGCACGCACCGCGTACGAGAACACCCGGCGCGGCGGCACCCTGTGCATCGTCGGCGCGGGCGCGATGGACGACAACTTCCAGGTCAACATGTTCGAGCTGTTCTTCGACGAGAAGCGGATCCTGCCCTCCATGTACGGCGGAGGCGATGTGCTCCGCTCGTACGAACGGGCCATCGCGCTCTGGCGGGCCGGCCGGATCGACCTCGAATCGATGATCACCCACCGGGTGCGGCTCGACGGGATCAACGACGCACTCGACCAGATGCGGACCGGCGAGTCGCTGCGCACCTGCATCGAGCTCTGACCACCGCCCCTCCCGAGAGGACTGGAGAGATTCCGATGTCACTTCCCCTGGACGGCAGGTCCGCGATCGTCACCGGTGCGGGCCGCGGCCTCGGCCGCGCCGAAGCGCTGGAACTGGCGCGGCTGGGCGCGTCCGTGGTCGTCAACGACTACGGGCAGCCGGGCCGCGACGGCTCCGGCGAGGCGTCCGCGACTCCCGCCGAGGAGGTCGCCGAGGAGATCCGGGCCGCGGGCGGCCGGGCGATCGCCCACCTCGGCGACGTCTCCGACCACGAACAGGCCCGCGCCCTGGTGGAGCTGGCCGTCGACACCTACGGAAAGCTCGACATCCTGGTCAACAACGCGGGCATCCTGCGCGACCGGATGATCTTCTCGATGACGGAGGACGAGTGGGACTCCGTCATCAGGGTCCACCTCAAGGGTCACTTCAACACCACGCACTTCGCCGCCGCCCACTGGCGCGCCCGCTCCAAGGCGTCCGGCGGCCCGGTTCACGGCCGGATCGTCAACACCTCGTCGGAGGCGTTCCTGGCCGGTTCGGCGGGCCAGCCGAACTACGCGGCGGCCAAGGGCGGCATCGTCGGCCTCACCACCTCCACGGCCCTGGCCCTGGCCCGGTACGGGGTCACCGCCAACGTCATCTGCCCGCGGGCCCGCACCCGGATGACCGAGGACGTCTTCGCGGGCTTCCAGGAGCCTGCGGACGGCCGGCTCGACGCGCTCGCCCCCGAGCATGTCGCGCCGCTGGTCGGCTATCTGGCCTCGCCTGCCGCCGCCAAGGTCAACGGGCAGCTGCTCGTGGTGCACGGCGGGATGGTCGCGATCGTCGAACGCCCCAGGGTCGTGGCGAAGTTCGACTCCTCGAAGGAGACGTTCTCCTTCGACGAACTGGACGAGCTGGTCTCGCCGTACTACGAGGACCGCCCGCCGAACGAGACCTTCGCCGCGGCGGAGGTGCTCGGGCTCAAGCGGGGCTGACGAGGACGCCGGGGGAAACGGGCGGGCCCCGGCGGCCGTTTCCGGCTGCCGGGGCCCACCCGTCCCCCGTCGCTGTACCGCGCGGTCAGGCCGCCCGGCGGTCCCCCTCGGAGGGGCGGCGGTGGCGGCCGTGCGGCTCTGCAGACGTGTCGTCCATCGACTCACCCCCTCGGTGCTTTCCGTAGCCGCCGGCTTCGGCCCGGTCCGCGTCCTGCGGACGCGTCTGGGTCGGGTCGGTTCGGGCTTGAGACATGTGGGAAGTCACCCCGTTGCGATCGCTTACGTGTGTGTCACCAGGCCGATCGCCAACCGCGACACGGAGCGGTCACCGCAGGCGACCGCCGGGTACGGCTGCGTAGCCCGGGTCCAGATTTTAACCAGGCGTCATGCGCCCCGTGAGAGGCGCCTGTCCCAGTGGAACCGGCTTGCACACGGATAGAGGCGCGGTGGCGCCGGACGGTTGCATACCGCTTTCCGCACCGGCTTCCGCGCCGGGTTCCGCCGACGCCGGTACGCAGGGTTCGTCGTCCACCGGCGCCTCCAGCAGCGCCACCCCGCACGCCACGTTCCCGTCGGCGTACGGCAGCCTGAGCACACCGTCCCGGGCCCACACCCCGCGGCCGGCCTGCCACCCCTCGGGGGCGGCGAACTGATGCAGCCGCCGCCCCGCCGGGCGCCACACCCCGACCCAGCTGCCCGCCGCCCCGTCGATCCGCAGCGCCACCGCGCAGCTCTCCGGCGTCAGCACCTGGCCCGGCTGCACGGCGAACGGCGTCACCGCCACATCGGCCGGGCGCAGGCACTCCGGGAAGCGCACCGGCAGACAGCTGCCGAGCACACCCCACCCCAGCCGGTCGTGCCCCGGCGCGTCCGAGCGGAGCAGCAGCAGTCCGCTGTCCGGGTCGGCGAGCAGCAGCCGGTCGTTGCTGTCCGGTGCGATCTGGAGGAGCGGCGTCACCTCGCCGCCCCGCTCCAGGTCCACGGCGACCGCCTTGACCGGGCCGCCGCCCGGCATCTCCCGGTCCAGGGCCAGCATCCGGCCCGCCCGGTCCAGCCAGACGCCACCGGAGCAGCGCCCCGGAACCTCCGCGACCGGCTCGGGGCCGAAGGCGCCGCCCGCCACCTGCCAGACGGAGGTGGAGTGCGCACCGGCCGACAGCGCGTACGCGCTCACCCCGTCCGGCGACGGCGGCAGCAGGGTCAGATCCGGGCAGGCCACGGCGCCGAGCGGGAGTTCACCGGTCCCGGGGCCGGTCGGGTAGAGCAGCGACACCGTGTGCCGGTCCGCGACCCGGCGCCGGATCAGCACCCGCCCGTCGGCCAGCGGCAGCACCTCGGAGTCCGGCTCCTCCGGCTGGTCGAGGGGGAGCGGTACGGCGTAGGGCTCGGGCCCGTCGAGCGTCCAGCGCTCCACGAACCACGCCCCGCCGCCCTCGTCGGACGCCTCCGCCGCCACGTCCGCGAGCGCGAGCCGGGCCGCGTACGAACCGTCCGCGGCGATCGTGAACACGGGCGCGACGGGGGGCGCCCCGAGGGGCGTGGCGGGGCCGTCCGGTCCGTCCGGCAGGCCGTCCCCGGCGGTCCCGGTCGCCCCCGCGGTCCCGTTCTCGATGGCACAGGCAGTCATGGCTGGTCACCTCCGGTAACCGAAGGTAGTTTTCGCACTTCCTGCCGGACAACGCGAGACCCACCACTTCACACATAAGGGTGGCGATGCCCGGGTTCGCCTGTGGGGGAGGGGGTGGCTGTGCTGGTCATGAGACCAATGAGTAAGGTTAGGCAGCCCTAAGCACTATTGGTGTGTTCGTCGCAACCTTCGTCACAACTGGAGCAAGAGATGTCCCTTCGTCGCCGCGGTACCGCCGCAGTCGGCCTGGCGGTGGCCGCCGCCCTTTCCCTCTCCGCCTGCGGGAGCGACGACGGGGGCTCCGGCGGCTCGGCCAAGTCCGACGGCGGCGACAAGAAGGCGGCCGTCGCCACGGGCGGCAAGGACTTCGGTGACGCCGCGAAGAAGACGGCGGCGTACGGGACGGACGCCAAGGCCGGACAGTTCCCCCGCACTCTCACCCACGCCATGGGCAAGACGGAGATCAAGTCCGCCCCCAAGCGTGTGGTCGTGCTGGACGTCGGCGAGTTCGACAACGTCGTGTCGCTGGGTGTGAAGCCGGTCGGCTACGCCCCCTCCGAGGGCGACGCGGCCATTCCCTCGTACCTGAAGAAGGACGCGGGCGACCCCAAGAACGTCGGCACGATCAACAACCTCAACCTTGAGGCGATCGCCGGCCTGAAGCCCGACCTGATCCTCGGCAGCCAGCTGCGCGCCGCCGACAAGTACGACGCGCTCTCCAAGATCGCGCCGACCGTGTTCTCCATCCGTCCGGGCTTCACCTGGAAGGAGAACTACCTCCTCAACGCCGCCGCGCTGGACCGGACGGCCAAGGCGGAGAGCGAGCTCGGCGCATACGAGGCGAAGGCCAAGAAGCTCGGCGAGGACATCGGCCCGAAGAAGCCGACCATCTCCATGGTCCGCTACCTGCCGGACCGCATCCGCCTCTACGCCAAGGCCTCCTTCATCGGCACCATCCTTGAGGACACCGGTCTGCCCCGGCCCAAGAACCAGCAGATCGACGACCTCGCCGCCGAGATCAGCCCGGAGAAGATCGACGAGGCCGACGCCGACTGGATCTTCACCGGCGTCTACGGCGACGTGAAGGCCACCAAGCGCGACACCACCCAGGCCAACCCGCTGTGGAAGAACCTCAAGGCCGTCAAGGAGGGCCGGGCGAAGGACGTCTCCGACGAGACCTGGTACCTCGGCCTCGGTGTCACGGCGGCCGACCTGGTCCTCGACGACCTCCGCGCCGACCTCGTGAAGTAGTCCTCGGCGGCCTCGTGAAGCGACGGTCGCGAGCGGGCCGTGGCCGGCCTCGTGAAGCGACGGGTGCCGAGCAGGCTGTGGCGGTCCGCACGGACTGCCACAGCCCTGGGCGACGGGGTACGGCGGGCAGGTAGCCTTTGCTTGTGCCCCGTCTGTCTGATGTCCTCGCCGAGCTCGACGCTCTCTGGCCGCCCGAGCGGGCCGAAGGCTGGGACGCGGTCGGTACCGTCTGCGGAGACCCGGACGCCGTCGTCGACCGCGTGCTCTTCGCCGTCGACCCCGTCCACGAGATCGCCGACGAGGCGATCCGGCTCGGCGCCCAGCTGATCGTCACCCACCACCCCCTTTATCTGCGGGGTACGACGACGGTCGCGGCCGACACCTTCAAGGGCCGCGTCGTGCACACCCTCATCAAGCACGACATCGCGCTGCACGTCGCCCACACCAACGCAGACACCGCCGACCCGGGCGTCTCCGACGCCCTGGCCGGCGCGCTCGACCTGCGCGTCGAGGGCCCGCTCGTACCGGACCCGTCCGACCCCGGGGGCCGACGCGGCCTCGGCCGGATCTGCGTGCTCGACCACCCCGAGACCCTGGCCGAGTTCGCCGCCCGCGCGGCCGCCCGGCTGCCCGCCACCGCGCAGGGTATCCGGCTCGCCGGCGACCCCTCGGCGACGGTGCGCACCGTCGCCGTCAGCGGCGGCTCCGGCGACAGCCTCTTCGACGCGGTGCGCGCCGCGGGCGTCGACGCCTTCCTCACCGCCGACCTGCGCCACCACCCGGCCTCCGAAGCCGTCCAGCAATCCCCGCTGGGCCTGATCGACGCCGCGCACTGGGCCACCGAGTGGCCCTGGTGCGAACAGGCCGCGGCCCAGCTCGACGCGATTTCCGACCGCCACGGATGGGACCTGCGGGTCCATGTCTCGAAGCAGGTCACCGACCCCTGGACCACCACCACCCACCACTCTTCTGGAGCCCCCAACTGAACGCCGCGCCCGCCGACCAGATCCGACTTCTCGACGTCCAGGCCCTCGACGTACGCCTGTCGCAGCTCGCGCACCGGCGCAAGTCGCTGCCCGAGCACGCCGAGATCGAGTCGCTCACCAGCGACCTCGCGCAACTGCGCGACCTGCTGGTCGCCTCGCAGACCGAGGAGAGCGACACCGCCCGCGAGCAGACCAAGGCGGAGCAGGACGTCGACCAGGTGCGCCAGCGCGCCGCCCGCGACCAGCAGCGTCTCGACTCCGGCGCGGTCACCTCGCCGAAGGACCTGGAGAGCCTCCAGCGCGAGATCACCTCGCTGGCCAAGCGCCAGGGCGACCTGGAGGACGTCGTCCTCGAAGTGATGGAGCGCCGCGAGTCCGCCCAGGAGCGCGTCACCGAGCTGTCCGACCGGGTCTCCGCCGTCCAGGCCAAGGCCGACGACGCGACCGCCCGCCGCGACGCCGCGACCAAGGAGCTCGACGAGCAGGCCGCGACCGTCACCAAGGAGCGCGAGGTCGTCGCCGGTTCCGTCCCCGCGGACCTGCTGAAGCTGTACGACAAGCTCCGCGTCCAGCAGGGCGGGGTCGGCGCCGCCCGCCTCTACCAGCGCCGCTGCGAGGGCTGCCGCCTCGAACTGAACATCACCGAGGTCAACGACGTGAAGGCGGCCTCCCCGGACACCGTCCTGCGCTGCGAGAACTGCCGTCGCATCCTGGTCCGTACGGCGGAGTCGGGCCTGTAATGACCCAGCCGCGCCAGTTCGTCATCGAGGCCGACGGCGGATCCCGGGGCAACCCCGGACCCGCCGGATACGGAGCGGTCGTCATCGACCCGGTGACGGGCGAGACCCTCGCCGAGGCCGCCGAGTACATCGGCGTCGCGACGAACAACGTCGCCGAGTACAAGGGCCTCATCGCGGGCCTGCGGGCGGCGAAGGCGCTGGTGCCGGACGCCTCGGCCGACGGCGCGCTCCGGGTACGGGTCCGGATGGACTCCAAGCTGGTCGTGGAACAGATGTCGGGCCGCTGGAAGATCAAGCACCCCGACATGAAGCCGCTCGCCGCGGAGGCCGCCAGGATCCTGCCGGCCTCCGCCGTCACGTACGAGTGGATCCCGCGCGAGAAGAACAAGCACGCCGACCGGCTCGCCAACGAGGCGATGGACGCGGGCAAGCGCGGCGAGCAGTGGGAGCCGTCCGCGTCCACGGCCGCCCTCGACACCCCCCGGCCCTCGGCCACCGCCGGCCTGCCTCCGGTGTCCGGCCCGCCCGGCGACGCGGCGGCGGGCGCGGCGAAGGCCCGCGCGGCCCTGGCCTCCCGGCCGGGAGCGGCCGCCAAGGCCCCCAAGACGGCGCCTCAGGTCGGCTGGGGCGCGGCGCCCGATCTCGGCGCGCCCGCCACCTTCGTCCTGCTCCGGCACGGTGAGACGGCCCTCACCCCCGAGAAGCGGTTCTCGGGCAGCGGCGGCAGCGACCCCGAACTCTCCGCGGCCGGCCGCCACCAGGCCGACCGCATCGCCCGGTCGCTGGCCGAGCGCGGCACGATCGAGGAGATCGTCAGCTCCCCACTGCGCCGCTGCCGCGAGACGGCGGCCGCGGTGGCGGCCCGGCTCGGCCTGGAGGTCCGGATCGAGGACGGCCTGCGCGAGACGGACTTCGGCGCCTGGGAGGGCCTGACCTTCGCCGAGGTGCGTGAGCGCTACGGCCCCGACCTGGACGCCTGGCTGGCCTCCGCGAAGGCGGCCCCCACCGGCGGCGGCGAGAGCTTCGCCGAGGTCGCCCGCCGGGTGGCGGCCGCCCGCGACCGCCTCACCGCCCGCCACGCGGGCCGTACGGTCCTCCTGGTCACCCATGTGACGCCGATCAAGACCCTGGTCCGCCTGGCCCTCGGCGCCCCGCCGGAAGCCATGTTCCGGATGGAGCTCTCGGCGGCCTCGGTCTCGGCGGTGGCGTACTACGCGGACGGCAACGCGTCGGTCCGCGTGCTGAACGACACCTCGCACCTGCGGTAGGGCCGGTCGTCGGATCGTGCCCGCGGTAGGGCCGTTCGCCGGGCTGCCGTCCGCCGCGCGACGTCCGGTCCGCACGCTCGCGGCATCGCCGGACCTGCCCGGCGGACCGGGGCCGCCGGGGCCGGGCGGGGGCGTCAGCCGCGCAGCGCCGCCGCCTCGCCCGCCAGCCGCTCCACCCGCGCCCAGTCCTTCGCCGCGACCGCGTCCGCCGGGATCATCCAACTGCCGCCCACGCAGCCGACGTTGGGCAGTGCCAGATAGGACGGGGCGGAGCCCGGGGAGATGCCGCCCGTCGGGCAGAAGCGGGCCTGCGGCAGCGGTGCGGAGAGCGCCTTCAGATACGCCGTGCCGCCGGCCGCCTCGGCCGGGAAGAACTTCATCTCGGTGACCCCGCGCTCCAGCAGCGCGACCACCTCGGACGTCGTGGAGACCCCCGGCAGGAACGGCACCCCCGACGCCTTCATCGCCTCCAGCAGGCTGTCCGTCCAGCCGGGGCTGACCAGGAACCGGGCCCCCGCGGCGACGGTGTCGGTGACATTCCGTACGGAGATCACCGTGCCGGCCCCGACCACCGCGTCCGGCACCTCGGCGGCGATCGCCGCGATCGCGTCCAGCGCCGCGGCGGTGCGCAGCGTCACCTCGATGGCCGGGAGCCCGCCCGCGACCAGGGCCCGCGCGAGCGGCACCGCGTCGGCTGCGTCCTCCAGGACGACTACGGGCACGACGGGGGCGAGGTCCAGCACAGAGGAGGTCATGGGCTCATCTTGCCGCGACGCATGCACCGTACGCAACGAGCGTTGCGTATGGTGCAACGTGAGGGGCTCGGTGCCCCGGCCGTGGCCCGCCGACGGCTCAGTGGATCTCCGTCACCACGACATCGAGCGCCCACGGCCGGCCGGCCCGTACCGGAGCTTCGGCCTCCACCACGTACCCGAGCCCGCGCAGGGTCTCCACCAGCTCCGCCGGCCCCTTCGGCCGTGCGCCGGAGACCAGCAGATCGCGGACCATCCGCCCCTTCGTCGCCTTGTTGAAGTGGCTGACCACCGACCGCTTCTCCACCCCGTCCACCAGCTGGGAGTGCAGCACCCGCACGCTCGCCGTGCGCTGCGCCAGCTCGCCCTTCGGCTTCCAGGCCGCCGTGTAGGCGGAGGACCGCAGATCCAGGACGAGCCCGTCCCCGGCCGCCTCCGGCATCACCCGCGCCATCGGGTCGCGCCAGTACGCCCCGAGCGCGCCCAGACCCGGCAGCTTCACCCCCATCGAGCAGCGGTACGAAGGAATCCGGTCGCCCACCCGCACGGCGCCCCACAGCCCGGAGAAGACCAGCAGCGACTTCCCGGCCCGCCGCTTGGCCGCCGCGTCCAGGGAGGCCAGGTCCAGCGCGTCGTACAGCACCCCCGTGTAGATCTCCCCGGCCGGACGCGTCCCGGCCGTGCGCAGCTCCACGTTCTTCGCGATCTCGCCGCGCAGCCCCTCGCTCAGCCCGAGCACCTCGCGGGCCTTCTCCTGGTCCGCCGCGCACAGCTCGACCAGCTCGTCGAGGACCGCCGCCCGCGCCCCGGCCAGCCCCGGCAGCGAGAGCGACTCCGGCTTCAGGGGCGCCCCCCGCCCCGAGGCGGCCTTGCCTTCGGAGGGCGGCAACAGCACGAGCACGGTGGTTCTCCTTCGTACGCACAGGAGGGGCAGGACCAGGCCCCCGCGCCAGCGTACGGGCACACCGGGACCGGCCGGACCGCCACCCGGACCGCGACCGGGACCGGCCGGACCGCCACCCGCCCCCACCCGACCGCCCGGGATGCCGCCCGCCCCGCCCCGCCATACGCTCGGTCCATGCCCCGCCGCCATCTCCGTATGACCGGGCCGGCCGACACCCCGCTGAGGGCGTCCCTGCGCACCCTGCGCACCGGGCTCGGCTTCCGCGACGCCTTCCCGCCCGAGGTCCTCGCCGAGGCGGAGCGGGCGGCGAAGGACCCGGCGGTGGCGGACCACGAGGACGCGACGGACCTGCCGTTCCTCACCATCGACCCGCCCGCCTCGGCCGACCTCGACCAGGCCATGTACCTGGAACGCCGCCGACGCGGCTACCGGGTCCACTACGCCATCGCCGACGTCGCCGCCTTCGTACGCCCCGGCGGCGCGCTCGACACCGAGGCCCACCGCCGGGTGACGACCCTCTACTTCCCCGACGGCAACGTGCCGCTCCACCCCACCCTGCTCTCCGAGGGCGCCGCCAGCCTCCTGCCGGGGCGGACCCGCCCAGCCGTGCTCTGGCGGATCGACCTCGACCCCGAGGGCGCCGCCGTCGCCACCTCGGTGCGCCGGGCCCTCGTCCGCAGCCGCGCCAAACTCGACTACGCGGGCGTCCAGCGGCAGATCGACACCGGCACGGCCGAGGAACCCCTGGCCCTGCTCCGCGAGATCGGACGGCTCCGCGAGGAACAGGAGATCGCCCGCGGCGGCATCTCCCTCAACGTGCCCGAGCAGGAGATCGTCGAACGCGACGGCGGCTACGGCCTCGAATACCGCGCCCCGCTGCCCGCCGACGGCTGGAACGCCCAGCTCTCCCTGCTGACCGGCATGGCCGCCGCCCGCCTCATGGCCGAGACCGGCACCGGTATCCTGCGCACCTTGCCGGTCGCCCCGGACGGCGCCGTGGCCCGGCTCCGCCGCTCCGCCGAGGCGCTGCACATCGACTGGCCGCACCATGTCCCGTACGCCCAGGTCGTCCGCTCCCTCGACCCGAGGCGGGCCGACCACGCCGCGTTCCTCCAGGAGTGCACCACCCTGCTGCGCGGCGCCGGCTACACCGTCTTCGGCCACGGCGAACTCCCCACCCTCGCCGTCCACGCCGCCGTCGCCGACCTCTACACGCACTGCACCGCCCCGCTGCGCCGGCTCGTCGACCGGTACGCGGCCGAGCTGTGCCTCGCCGCCGTGGCGGAGCAGGACCCGCCCGAGTGGGTACGCGCCGCGCTGCCCGCCCTGCCGAAGGAGATGGCGGAGGGGACCGGGCGGGCCAACACCGTCGAGCGCGAGTGCGTCGACCTGGTCGAGGCCGCACTGCTCAAGGACCGGGTCGGCGAGATCTTCGACGCCTACGTGGTCGACGTGTCGGAGCGGGAACCCACCACCGGCACCGTCCACATCGACGATCCGGCCGTCGTCGCCCGGATCGAGAGCGGCGACGCGAGGCTCCCGCTGGGGGAGCGGCTGCGGGTCAGGCTGGCCCGCGCGGATCCTGGTTCGGCGAAGGTGCTCTTCGCCCCCGTGTGAGCGCGGCCACGGCCGCGCCCGGATCGTCGGCGTGGAACCGGACCACCCGCGCCCGCCCCCGCTTCCCCAGCGGCCGCACGAACTCCACCGGAGCGGCCAGCTCCACGGTCACGGTGGTCTGCCCGCCGACGACGACATCGAGCACCCCGTCCGCGCCCGGCCGCACCGGACCGCCCTCGGGAAAGCGCCGCTCGACCCGCGCCCCGACGACGGTACCGGCGGGAATCCGCAGATCGAACAGCCCGCCGTAGCGGATCCGCAGCGCGCCGTCGGCGTCCACCACATGCGGCCGGGTCACGCACGCGGCCTGCATTCCCAGGACGAACACCACCCCGTACACATCGAGTACGAGCAGCACCCCGTGCACGACCGGCCACGGGACCAGCAGCGCCAGCATCACCGTCTCGACCACGGAGACGAACAGCAGCCCGTACATCATCGCCGTCTGCGGCCCGGTGTACGGGACGGCGAGCGCTCCCTCGGGTACGGCGTGACGCCGCCGCAGCACCCACAGCCCGAGACTGTGCAGGGCACGCGCCTCGTGCCGGACGAAACGCCGCGCACTCATCCCGCCGCCCTCCCCGCCGTCCTCTCCGCCACGCGTTCCGCCAGGGCCGCCATCACCCGGCGCACCACCTCGGCCTGCGCGGGCGCGTAGTCGTCGAGCAGCGCCTCACCCAGTCCCGTCATCACCGGCCCGTCCGAGGGGATCGCCGCCAGCACCTCGTCCGGCACGGCAGCCCCCAGCTCGGCGGCGAGCGGAGCGATCCGGGCATCGTCCACGGCCGCCCCCGCCAGCGCGTCCAGCCGTTCGTACAACGCGTGCAGCGCCGGGTCCGCGGCCAGCGGCGCCAGGGCGGCGTAGACCTCGCCGCCGACACCGGTGGTGTCCAGCAGTACGAGATGCTCACGGTCCTTGGCAGCCATGGGAGACCCGGTCACCGGCGCCGTACCCAGCAACTCCGCGAGGGCGGGCGACACGGGCCCCTCGGCGCAGACCGGCCCGTCCAGCAACCGCGCCAGCCGACGCCGCCGCTCCCGGATCCCGCGCTCCTGCCGGGCCAGATCCGCGTCCAGCCCGGCCAGCACCTCCATGAGCTCGTGCCCCGCCGCGTCGGCGAGCACGTCCCGCACCTCGTCCAGCCCGAGCCCCAGCTCCGTGAGCCGCCGGATCCGGGCCAGCACCACGGCGTCCCGCACGCTGTAGACGCGGTAGCCGTTGGCCCGGCGTCCGGGCTCGGGCAGCAGCCCGATGTGGTGGTAGTGCCGGATCGCCCGCGAGGTGACCCCGACGAGCGCGGCTATCTCTCCGATGCGCATGGAGCCAGTAGAAACCTTGACGCTGCGGCAGGGTCAAGCGCGCACCGCGCCTCTCCGTATCCGACAACTCCGCACCCGTCTGTGCCACGATCGAGGCGCGTACTCCCATCTCACGGACGGCGGGTCCATCGATGTCGCAATCCGGCGAGCGACCGAGGAAGGGGCGTGACATGACTGCCATGCCGCATGAGCTGCTCACGCAGGCGGACGTCCTGCTGGAGGGCTTCTTGGCGCTGGATCCGCCGGAGGGCTTCCGGGCCGAGCTGATCGAGGGGGAAATTGTCGTGACGCCGCCGCCGGACGGGGACCACGAGGACTGCATCAGCCTGATCATGAAGCAGGTGATCAGGCTGGCCCGGACCGATATGGACTTTTCCGGGAACAAGGGGCTGAAGCTGGTAAGCGGCGGACGTTGTCCCAAGAACCACGTCATCCCCGGCGGCACCTTCGCCCCCACCGAGCTGCGTCTGTACCGGGGAGCGGAACCCTGGATGCCGTGTGTCGGGGTGGCCCTCGTCGTCGAGGTCACCTCGACCAAGCCGCGGGCAGACCGCGCGGACAAGCGCCACTGCTACGCCCGCGGCCCCATCCCGCTCTACCTCCTGGTCGACCGGGAGCAGTCCTCGCTGACGCTGTTCAGCGACCCGGAGGGCGATGACTACCGCCAGCACTGCACGGTCCCGTTCGGCAAGCGGCTCGCGCTCCCGGCACCGTTCGCCTTCGACCTGGAGACCGAGGAACTCATCTGAACCCGGCCCCGATCGGCCGCCCCCGCCGGACGGGTAGCATGGTCGGCACGGCAGACGAGCCGGGCGGACGGCCGCGTGGGGATCCTCGGATCTCCCCGAGGAACGTCCGGGCTCCACAGGGCAGGGTGATGGCTAACGGCCACCCGGGGTGACCCGCGGGACAGTGCCACAGAAAACAGACCGCCGGGGACTTCGGTCCTCGGTAAGGGTGAAACGGTGGTGTAAGAGACCACCAGCGCCTGAGGTGACTCAGGCGGCTAGGTAAACCCCACCCGGAGCAAGGTCAAGAGGGGCCGTCGCAAGACGGCCCTGCGCGAATGATCGAGGGCTGCCCGCCCAAGTTCGCGGGTAGACCGCACGAGACCGGCAGCAATGCCGGTCCTAGATGGATGGCCGTCTCCCCGGCCGCCGCGAGGCGACCGGGCGACAGAACCCGGCGTATAGCCCGACTCGTCTGCCGCTCAGGGCCCATGACCTGCGTATTCGCAGATCGCGGGCCCTTTCGTATGGATCGGCCGGCCTTGCCTCACCCCGTTGTCGTGCCGGTTCGAACCGGACCTCACGGATGCGAAGGCAGCCGTGTTCCGTGGCTCCGGAGTCGGGCGTTGGCGGGACCGGGGAGAGCTCCGGTTCAGCCGCCCGCCTGGGAGGAGCGCGAGGCTGCCGCCGCTGTGTGCGGACAGGTGCGCGACTTCATCAGGATCAGCGAAGGGCACGCCGCACGGCTCACCCGTGAGCAGAAGGGCCGCTTCGTCGCGATCTGCTGGACCGCTCAGATGTTCAAGCACTTCAAGGAACCGAAGCCCGGGTACGTCGCCGACTGGGCCGACTTGCCGTCCTGGCGGCAGGAGACGGACTCGGACATCTTCGAGGGCATTGAGCAGACCGTCTGAGCCGTCCGGCGCCGAGCACGACGACGCCTGGTATCCAGGCCGTTCCAGAGCGGGCGTGACGCACTGATTCAGTCGGTCGACATCGACTTCGTGACGCTCCTCGTCGACTCCACCCACACCAAGGTGCAAGCCCTGTACGAGAGGTGGGGGGTACGAGAAGCGGGACGAGGCCAGGCCTTCCGACGACTCTCCCGTGTACGCGGTGATGGTGCGCACGCCGGTGACCGGCTGACCCGGAAGCGACGGAGCCCCGTCGGCCGGTTCGGTGCCGGGGCGGGCACGTTGTGTTGCGGATTCGGCGCCGGGTTCCGACCAGAATTCCGGGCGGTCCTGACATTTGTATATAGCTTTCTCTATATAGAGAGTGCTATGTATTGAGGTATGGATGAGACTTCTGAGGAGGGTCCCCAGGAGGTGGCGGCGGCGCTGCACGAGCTGGTCACCGGGATGGTCTGGCAGCTCTCGTCGAGCTGGCAGGGCATGAGTCTGACCACGGCCGCGACGCTCAGCAGGCTGGAGCGGGAAGGTCCGATCCGGCTGACCGTGCTGGCTGCGGCGGAGGGCCTCGCCCAGCCGTCGATGACCGTGCTGGTGCAGCGGCTGGAAGCCCAGGGCCTGGCGTCGCGAGTGGCCGACCCCCAGGACGGGCGCGTCCGGCTCGTCGGCATCACGGAGGCCGGGCGTGAGCTGCTGGCCGAGCGTCGCAGGGCGGGGGATGCCCGGGTGGCCGGACTGCTGGCCGCGTTGCCCGAGCAGGACGTGAGGGCATTGAGCGAGGCCATGCACACGGCCCTGCCCATCGTCCGGCGCGCGCTCCGGGAAGCCCCGCAGTTGCGCACCACTCGTGGCGGTACGGCTTCCTGAAACCCGGGGATGTGTTCTTGGGCGTCTCGTCCTACAGGCAGGACGACCTGCTCCGCCGCCTCGTCGCGCCTCACGCGTGCAGGGCCCCGGTCCCGGCGCCTGCTCCCATATCGGATATCGGATAGATCTATCGGATATCGGATGGATCGAGTTTCCGGAGAGGGTGGAGAAGTATGAGCACTACCTCGGCACCCGGCGCTGATGCGCGGTCGGCGGAGCTACCGGACTACCCCATGCCCCGGGCGGCAGGCTGCCCGTTCGACCCGCCACCGGACTTGTACGCACTTCAGGCCCAGGCTCCGATCAGCCGCGTGCGGCTGTGGGACGGCAGTACCCCGTGGCTGGTCACTCGCTATGAGGACATGCGGACGCTGCTGGGCGATCCGCGGATCAGCTCGGACAGTACCCGCCCGCACTACCCCTACCAAGGCCCGGGCCAGAAAGAGCGCCGGACGCAGTCGCGGGCCTTCATCGCGATGGACGATCCGGAGCACGCCCGGCTGCGCCGGATGGTCACCGCGTCCTTCTCCATCAAGCGCGTGGAGGCGCTGCGGCCGGCGATCCAGAAGATCGTCGACGGCCTGATCGACGCCATGCTCGCCGGACCGAAGCCGGTGAACCTCGTCCAGGCGTTCGCGTTGCCTGTGCCCTCGCTGGTGATCTGCGAGCTGCTGGGTGTCCCGTATGCCGACCACGGCTTCTTCCAGGCCAACAGCAGGATGCTGATCAAGCGCGACACCACACCCGAGCAGGCGCGGGCCGCCACCCAGCGGCTGGTCGACTACCTGGACGGGATAATCGGCGACAAGCTCGCCCACCCGGCAGACGACCTGCTCTCCACGCTGGCCGAACGGGTCCGCGCCGGTGAACTCTCCCGGCGTGAAGCGGTCGACACGGGGATGCTGCTGCTGATCGCCGGGCACGAGACGACGGCGAACATGATCGCGCTGGGCACCCTGGCCCTGTTGCAGCACCCCGACCAGCTGGCCCAGTTGCGCGACAGCGGCGATCCGCGGCTCGTGGCCTCGGCGGTCGAGGAACTCCTGCGCCACCTGACGATCGTGCACAGCGGACGGCGCCGCGTGGCCCTGGAGGACATCGAGATCGGCGGCCGGACCATCCGCACCGGCGACGGCGTCATCCTCGCCAACGACATCGGCAACCGCGATCCCGCCGGCTTCCCCGACCCCGACCGGCTCGACATCGCCCGCAACCCCCGCCATCACGTGGCCTTCGGCTTCGGCGTCCACCAGTGCCTGGGCCAGCCGCTGGCCAGGGTCGAACTGCAGGTCGTCTACAGCACCCTGTACCGCCGCATCCCGGCCCTGCAACTGGCGGTGGACCTCGACGAGATCCCGTTCAAACACGACGGGCTCGTCTACGGCGTCTACGAACTGCCCGTGACCTGGTGAAAGCGGCCAAGTGCCGCCCAGGGAAGGAGGATCCGATGAAGGTGACCGTCGACCAGAACAAGTGCGTGGCCTCCGGCCAGTGCGTGCTGAGCGCGCCCGACGTGTTCGACCAGCGCGAGGAGGACGGCATCGTCGTCCTGCTCACCGAGCATCCGCCCGAGCAACTGGCCGACGACGTCCGCCAGGCCGCCGTCCTCTGTCCGGCCCAGGTGATCTGGGTGGAAGAACAGGAGCAGGAGGAATGAAGCGGATCGTCGTCGTGGGAGCCTCGGCCGCGGGCCTGACCGCGGCCGAGACCCTCCGCCGCCGGGGCTGGGGCGGCCACCTCACCCTGATCGGCGAGGAGTCCCCTCCGCCGTACGACCGGCCACCGCTGTCCAAGCAGATCCTCACCGGCGCCTGGGAACCCGAACAGACCACCCTGCGCTCCCCGCAGGACCTGGCGGGGCTGGAGGCCGACCTGCGGCTCGGAGAGCGCGCCACCGCCCTCGACACGGAGGGCCGCCAGGTACGCCTGGACAACCGCGAGACCATCGGCTTCGACGGACTCGTCATCGCCACCGGCGTAACCCCCCGGCGCCTGCCCGACAGCGATCTGGCCGGGGTCCACGTCCTGCGCACACTCGACGACGCCCTCGGCCTGCGTGCCGCCCTGCTCACCGGGCCCCGGGTGGTCGTGGTCGGCGCCGGATTCCTCGGCACCGAAGTCGCCGCGGCAGCCCGGACCATGAACCTGGAGGTGACCCTGGTCGAGCCGGAGCCCGTCCCGGTGCGCCGACCGTTCGGAGACCGCATCGGCACGCTCGTCGCCGACCTGCACCGCGACCACGGCACGCACCTGCGCTGCGGCGTGCCCGTCACCCGGCTGCGCGGCGCAGACGGCCGCGTCACCGGAGTGGAACTCGGCGACGGCACCACGCTGCCGGCCGACGTCGTCGTCCTGGCCCTCGGTTCCACGCCCGCGACCGGCTGGCTGACCGGTTCGGGCCTGCGCCTGGGAGATGGCGTGGTGTGCGACGCATCGTGCCAGGCCGCACCCGGCATCTACGCCGCCGGCGACATCGCCTCCTGGTACAACCCGCACTTCGGCACCCGCATGCGACTGGAACACCGGATGAACGCCACCGAACAGGCCCTGGCCGCAGCCGGCAACCTGCTCGGCGACACCGAACCATTCGCTCCCGTGCCCTACTTCTGGACGGACCAGTACGACACCAGGATCCAGGCGTACGGCATCTTCCCACCCGACGCGGACATGCGGATCCTCCACGGCAACCCGGCCGACGGACGCTTCGCCGCCGCCTACGGCCACCACGGGAAGGTGGTCGGCGTACTCGGCTGGAACACCCCCCGCCAAGTACGCACGCTGCGCCGCCTGGTCGCCGAACACGCGTCGTGGACAGCCATCACGGACACACCCGCGCCCCGACCGGCGACCGTGAACAACTAGGGCCCTTCCAGGGGCCCTTCGTTTGGATCATGCCGGGCTCGCGTGCCCCTCCGGCAGGCGAAGTCGCGGGGGCGTTCCGGGCAGAGCGTCTCCGTACGCGCAAAGTCCCTCGTGAACAGGTGGAACGCGGCCGTGCCCGGATGCCCCAGGGCTACGGTGCGGAGCGTCGCACCGAGAAGAAGACCGTGAAGGGCTGATGCCATGAGGACGCGCACCTTGAGATTCGGCCTGTACGCCGACGAGCAGGGGCTGGCGTGGGCCAGGCGGCTCGTCGAGGAGGCCGTGGGGTGCCGCAGCGCCCGGATCGTCAGGGAGACCGTCGGGCACACGGTCTTCGGGGGTGGGATGACGACCGCCTACGCATATGACTTCCTGGTGGAACAGTGGGCCTGGGAGCATCCCGGGGAGAGCAGCGGTGCACGGGAACCGGTCGAGCTTTGCGTTCGGCTGGAGTGCTCCTTGAAGACATGGCGGGCGATCCGCAAGGCCGTGATCAGGGATCTGTGTCCGGAGGGCATGGCGCCTCATCTCTGCCGTGTTCCATGGACCGTTACCTGACCGCTGGCCCTCCACGGGACGTCCGCTCCTCGATCCGGAGATGCACGATGACGTGTACGTGTATATGTGCGTGTGCGCGGACGATCCCGATCCGGTCGAAGCCGTCCGTCCTGTTCCCCACGTCGCAGCGAGTCCGGGACCGGGCGGCTCAGCCGAGGTCGTCACCCGGCGTGGAGTTGCGGGCCATGCGTACGTTGGGCAGCCGTCCTCGCCACATCTCCCGTTCACCTGTGGCCTTGAATCCGTGGCGCTCGTAGAAGCGGACCGCGCGCTCGTTGTACTCGGTGACCCACAGGCGCATGGGTGCGCTTCCTGCCCAGGCCAGGAATTCGCTCATCATCCGCCCCCCGACCCCTTCGCCCTGTGCCTCGTTCAGCAGATACATCGGCCCGAGCGTGACCACGTCGTCCCGGCGGCCGCAGAGGAAGCCGACGATCTCCGTTCCGGTGCGGACGACTCGGCAGAACAGCAGGTCCGGCTGTTGTTCCGCTGCCGCTATGAACTCCCGCCACCGAGCGATCCCTTCCGCGGCGGTGGCGGAGCCCCGGTGTTCGCGTATCCATCTCTCGTCTATCCCCGCCTCCTCGTTGGGGTACGTCTGCAGCCAGGCCCTCAACTGCACGGACCCCAGGGACTCGGCGTCCTCGGCGCGGGGGGCTTCGATCACATGGGTCATGGCGGCCTTCCTCGACGATGCCCGGGAGCATCTCGCACGGCTCGGACGAGTGGTGTGGTCGGCCGTACTGCCCCTCGCAGGGCCGCCGGGCCGGGTGACGGTCGGCGGCTGCCGCTACCGCTCTGGTGTGCTGCCGCGTACGACCGGCTCCGCGGGAAGCAGCAGGCCGCTCGCCGGGACGGCGGCGGGGTCCTCGACGGCGGTGATCAGCCGGTCGACGAGGGTGTGGGCGATGGCGGCCAGGGGCAGGCGGGCGCTGGTGAGGGTGGGCTGGAGCAGCCCGCAGAGCGGGATGTCGTTGAAGCCGGTGACGGCGACGTCGTCGCCGACGGCGAGGCCCGCGGCGCGGACGGCCTGGTAGGCGGTCACGGCGAGCCAGTCGGTCGCGCAGACCAGGGCGGTCGGGCGGTCGGGGCCGGTGAGCAGGCGCTGCACGGCATGGGAGAGTGCGGCAGGGTCGTCGTCGGGGACACCGACCTCGAAGGCGCCGTCGGGGGCGGCGGCCGCGGCTTGCAGGAAGCCGGCCCTGCGGTCGGCGAGCCAGGGCAGGGACGCGGCGGAGTTGAGGTAGCAGATCCGGCGGTGGCCCTGGTCGAGCAGGAGTCCGGTCAGGGCGGCGGTGGCGGCTGTGGAGTCGATGTCCACCCAGTTCTGCGGGCGGCCGGGTGCGGTACGGCCGAAGGCGGCGAACGGGAAACCGGCCTCGGCGAGCACATCGACGCGGGGGTCGTCGTGGACGACGTCGGAGAGGACGAACCCGTCGACCTGGCGGGCCGCGATCAGGCCGTTGAACGACCTGGCGACTGCTCCGGCGCCCTGCTGGGGGTCGGAGCGGAACACCAGGATGCGGTGGCCCACGGCGTCGGCGGCGGTCACCAGCGCCTGGAGGAAGCCGCCCATCAGGGGGTTGGGGTCGGCGGGGTTGTCGGCGGGGGCGGGGTAGCCGATGACCTTGCGGGTTCCGGTGCGCAGACTGCGGGCGGACTGGTCGGGCTGGTACCCGAGCTCGTCGATGGCGGCGGTGACCCGGGCGAGGGTGGTGGCGCGCAGCCGGTGGGGTGCGTTGAGGGCGTTCGAGACGGTCTGGCGGGAGACTCCGGCCGCGTGTGCGACATCTTCGATGGTCACCTGGCGAGCGGTCATCGTTCCTCTGTGGTCGGCGGGCTGGGGACGGCCGGTGGCCGCCCCCGGCCCCCGGTCGTCAGTGCTCGCGGGTCAGGGTGAGCAGGCCACCGGTCGGCACGGTCACCGAGTTCACACCGGCGACGAGGTCGAGCACGGTCTCCGACAGGATCTCACCACGGCAGTCCTGGACGCGGGCGAGGGTCCGTTCCGGTCGGGTGGCGGTCAGCAGCACCACGGGATCGCCGTCCGCGTTGGCGACGAGCAGGGTCCGCGGACCGTCCGCGGCGTGCTGGTCCGGAAGGGCGACGGGCAGCGGCGCGTAGCGTGCGACCACGGTGGTGCGGTCGTCGTGGGCGACGACCAGGGGGTAGCCGAGGTCCGGGCGCACGGGTTCCAGGGTGCCGAGCTGGAGGACATCGGCGTACCGGCGGAAGACGCCGAGCCAGAAGCGCAGGGTGGCGAGCTGGTCGGTGCTCTGGGCGGCGAGGTCGACGGAGATCTGCGGCACCGAGAACAGGGCGTTGACGAGGTGGACGGCAATGGACTCGGGCGTCTCGGCGGGGTGCCAGGTGATCATGTCGGCGTGCACGGCGAGCGGGCCCGCGGTGAGTCGGCAGTCGACGGTGCGCTGGCGGTTCTCGGCGGGGCTGAGCGGGCAGTCGGTGGCGCGGACCATGGTGGCGTACGGCCACAGCCCCGGGCTGACGTACGGCTGCCGGTGCTCGACGATCACGTTCGGCCGGGTGCGGCGCAGACGGGTGTCGAGGTCGGCGAGCAGCTGGAGCACGCCCTCGTGGACGGCGGTGCGGTCGGCGCCGGCCGGGGCGGGCGGGGGGTCGGTGACGGCGAAGCGGTCGATGAAGTCGAGCTTCAGACCGTCCATGTCCCACTGTTCGACGGCACGGGAGACCTTCTCGATCAAGTAGGCGCGGACCTCGGGGTGGCGGGGGTCGAGCACGGCCGCGTCCAGATGGGGCTCCTCGCGCAGGATCATGCCCTGGAAGCGGTCCCAGGCGTCGTTGTGCCGGCCGATGAACGGCACCGCGTACCAGAGGAGGTAGGCGAGGCCGAGCCGGTGGACCTCGGCGACGTGGGCCGCGGGGTCGGGGAAGGCCTCCGGGTTGGGCTCCCAGTCGCCGCAGTGGCCGTAGCCGCGGGCACGGTCGGTGGTCTGCCAGCCGTCGTCGACGATGATGCTCTCGCAGCCGACGTCCGCGGCGAGGGCGGCCTGGCGTTCGACGGCGGCGGTGTCGACGTTCTGGTGGAGGCTGTACCAGGTGGAGTAGGCGGGCATCCGGGCGGCGGGGGCGGTGCCGGGGTGGTCCAGGCCCTCGGCCCACCAGGCGGTGACGGCCCGCAGGGTGGCGGCGAAGTGGCGGCCGCCGAGGTCGATCCGCAGCCGCAGCGGCGGCCCGCCCGGGGTGAGGTCCTGTTCGACGGAGAAGGCGAATTCGCCGCTCTCCTCCACCACACCGGCACCGACGCGCACGGGCGCGGCGGTCTCGCCGGCGGCCGCGGTGCACAGGGCGCGGTCGTCGGCGCCGACCAGACTGGCGACGGGGGCTCCCAGGGCGAGCGAGACGGTCCGGGGGGCGATCCAGGACGGCGGCAGCCAGCGGGAGGCGTTGGTGTCCGGGGTCCAGTAGGCGGTGGCCCCGACGCAGGGGATCCGCCACTCGGCGTGGACGGTGGCCGCTGCCGACGCCGTGACCTCGATCAGGGCCACGCCGTCGCCGACCGGGGTGACGGCGGTCTCCAGCCGGTCGCAGCCGAGCCCGGTGAGGTGGACGGTGAGCGGGGTGCCGGCGGAGTGGCGCAGCCCGGTGGCGAGCTGCCGGTGGACGACGGGGCCGGGGGCCGCCGCGGCCGGTGTGTTCGGGCGCCAGGCCGGGACGGGCTGCTGCGGGACCGCGGGTGTTCCGGTGGTCATGGTGGTCACTCCTTGGTGGCCCCGGCCAGCAGGCCGGAGATGAACTGGCGTTGCAGGACGAGGAAGAGGGCCATCACGGGAATGGCGGCGATGGCGGCGGCGAGCAGGACCTGTGCGTAGTTGGTGGTCGCAAGGCCCTGAAGGGTGGCGGTGGCCACGGGCAGCGTGTACATGTCGGGGCTGCGCAGCGCGATCAGCGGCCAGACGAACTGGTTCCAGCCGCCGAGGAAGACGAACAGCGCGAGCGCCGCGATGACCGGCCGGTTGACCGGGATGACGATCCGCCACAGCACCCGCAGTTCGCCCGCGCCGTCGACGCGGGCCGCGTCCAGGAGTTCGTCGGGCATGGAGCGCAGCGCCTGCCGCATCAGGAAGATGCCGAACGGGGTGACCAGGCCCGGGAGGATGACGGACTGGTAGGAGTCGATCAGGCCCAGCTTCATCATCATCTCGAAGATCGGGATGAGCATCACCGTGTCGGGGAGGACGAGGGTACTGAGCAGCAGGACGAAGAAGAGATTGCGCCCGCGGAACTCGAACTTGGCGAAGGCGTAGCCCGCGAGGACCGAGACGACGACCGCGCCCGCCGTCTGTACGCCCGCCACCAGCACGGTGTTGAACAGGACGCGGGTGAGCCCGATGGAATCCTGGAGCCCCTGGAGGTTCTCCATGAGGTGACCGCCGGGCAGCAGCTTCGGCGGCCAGGAGAACACGTCGCTGTTCTTCTGCGTGGCGGCCATGGCCAGCCAGTAGAACGGGCCGACGCAGAGCCCGAAGGCGCCCGCGAGGAGCAGGGTGAAAAGGACGCTGCGGCGCTTCACTTGCGCTCTCCCATCAGGCGGACCTGCAGGAAGCCGAGCACGGCCACGATCAGCGCGAGCGCGTAGGCGAGAGCCGAGGCGTAGCCGAAGTCGAAGTATTTGAAGCCGTTGTTGTAGAGGTACATGGTGACCGTCAAGGTGGCGTTGTCGGGGCCGCCGCCGGTGAGGACGTACGGCTCGTCGAAGAGCTGCAGGGTGCCGATGGTGGAGAGCACCACGGTGAGGAGCAGGATCGGGCGCAGCTGGGGGAGGGTGAGGGAGACGAAGCGGCGGACCGGTCCCGCGCCGTCGACCTTCGCGGCCTCGTACAGCTCCTGGGGAATGCCCTGGAGGCCGGCGAGGTAGATCACCGCGTTGTAGCCGGTGTAGTGCCAGGTGATGACGAGGACGACGCCGACGCGGGCCCAGAAGGGGCTGCCGAGCCAGTTCACCCGGTCGATGCCGAACAGGGAGAGGACCCAGTTCAGCAGTCCGGCGTCGCGGTTGAGGATCACGGAGAACATCACGCCCGCGGCGACCAGACCGGTCAGCGACGGGACGAAGACGCCGAGCCGCCAGAGCGGGCGCAGCCAGACCTTGGTGGAGTCGAGGCCGAGGGCGACGAGCAGGGCGAGGCCGAGCATCAGCGGCACCTGGACGACCAGGATCAGCGCGGTGTTCTTCAGCGCGGTCCAGAACAGCGGGTCGTTCAGCAGGCGTTGGTAGTTGTCGAGCCCGGTGAAGTGCCGGCCGGCGCCGTTGCCGGTGGTGAGGCTGATCCAGAGCGACGCGACGATGGGGTACGCCTTGAAGATCGCGAAACCCAGCACGGCGGGCATGATCAGCAGGTACGGGACGGAGGTACGGGTCAGCAGCCGACGGCGGTCCGGGCGGGTGCGGCCGGGCCGGTCGGTGGTGCCGCGGCCGGCCGGGGCGGCGGTGGCGGGAGCGGGTTCGGACGGGGCGAGGGACATGGTGGTCAGACCGCCTGCTGCCGACCGGTCTGCTGGGCAAGCTGCTCGGCGGCCTTCTTGAGGGCGTCGGCCGGGTCGGCGCCCTTGATGAGCACCTGACTCTGGGCGTCGCTGGCGAACTTGAGGGCGCGGGCGTAGTCGCCGGTGAAGTTGGTGGGCCGGGCATCGGCGGAGAGCGATGCGACGAAGGGCTTCAGCACCTTCTGGCCACCGTAGAAGGGGTGCGGCGCGCTGAACCTCGGGTCGTCGTACGCCGCCTTGAGGGCGGGGAAGACACCGCCGGAGGCGAACATCCGGTTGATCCGGGCGGGTTCGGTGAGCGCGTACTCGATGAATCGCCAGGCGGCCCTGCGGCGCGTGCTGGAGCCGGAGACGGCCAGGTAGGTGGAGTTGACGATGGCGTTGCGCCTGCCCCCGGGAACGGCGGCGGGCGGCTGCATGGAGCGCCACTTCCCCTTCTGCTCGGGGAACGTGGAGGCCAGATACTCCACGGCCCAGGCCGCCTCCGCGTAGGTGGCGAGCTTCCCCTGGCCGAGCAGGCGCTTCTCGGTGCCCTGGCCCGCGGTGTCGGCGATCAGACCGGCGTCGTTGAGCCGCTTGATGAGGGTGAGGGCCTCGACGGCTGCCGGCGAGGCGAGCGTGATCTTCCCGTCCTGGTCGAAGTAGAAGACGTCCTGGAGCTGCATCAGGTTCTGGAAGAAGTCCATGTCCTGGGTGGCGCCGGTCTTGTCGAGCCCGAGCAGCCGGACACCGGTGGCGTCGAGGATCTTCGACCCCGCGGCGATCATGTCGTTCCAGTCGCCGATGCCGTCGGGGTCGACACCGGCCTTCTCGAAGTGGTCGTGGCGGTAGAAGAGACCGAGCGGGTTGACCTCCCACGGGAGGGCGTGGGCGGCCTTGTCCTTGCCCATGACGGTCGGCCACAGCCCCTTGGCGAAGGCGTCCTCGTACGTGTCGGCGCCGAGCCTGGACAGGTCGGCGATGCCGTCGGGGAACTTGTCCAGGTAGCCGGGCAGGTAGTCGACGCCGATGTGCAGGACGTCCGCGAGGCCCTTGCCGCCCGAGGCGAGGCCGACGGTGATCTTGTCCCAGATGGCCGGGTTGCCGACGTCCTGGACGTCGACCTCGATGCCGGGGTTGTCCCGCTCGAAGGAGGGGACGACGCTGCGCAGGCCCTTGGCCGCGGTGGTCCAGCTCCAGACGGTGATCCTGCCGCTGTCGCCGTCGTCTCCGGCGCTGCCCGATCCGTTGTCGCCGCAGGCGGTGAGGCCGAGTCCGGCGACGGAGGCGGTGGCGAGCTGGAGCAGACGGCGGCGGCTCAGTTGGTGGGACATATGGGCTCCTGGGAGTGGGACGTGGAGTGGGACGTGGGGCGGGTGACGGCGCGCAGCGCCTCGGTGAGCAGGTCCGCCGCGGCGTCGGGGGTCGAGGCGTGGGGGGACAGCCGGATCCACTCGTCGCGGCGGGTGGTGATGACCCCGCCCGCTTCGAGGGCGCGGTGGACGGAGGCGGGATCATGACCGGGCAGCCGGAAAGCGCCGATGCCGCCGCGCTCCTGGGGCCCGAGCCCGTCCAGCAGGACCTCGGCACCGGCCCGGCGCGCACGGTCGAGCAGTTCGCCGAGGACGGCGCGGATGCGGCCGCCGACGACGGCCGGTCCACCCTGGCCGACCAGGGCGTCGATCGCCGCGCCGAGGGCCGCGGCGGCCGGGAAGTCCGGGTTGGTGGCGAGGTGGGCGGCGGCCCCGGGCAGCGGCGGCGCCGGATGCCGCGGCGCGAAGGGATCCGCTACGCCGGCCCAGCCGCCGAGTCCGGGAACGAGGCGGTCGGCGCACCGGTCGCGGATCAGGAGCAGTGCGGCTCCCCAGCCGGCCCGTAGCCACTTCTGGCCGCCGCTGACGAGGATGTCGGCGGCATCCGCTTCGAGCGCGACGGCGCCCAGGCCCTGGATGGCGTCGACGATCAGCAGCCGGGAGGGCCCGAGGACCTCCTTGAGGGCGGCGAGCGGTGCCAGGTGGCCGGTGAGCGAGTCGACGGCGCTGACGGTGAGGGCGGTGACATCGGGCGTGAGGTGGCGGCGCAGGAGGTCGGGTGTGATCTGGCGCTGCCCGGCCGGGTCGACGAGACGGACGGCGGGCCCGCCGCGGCCGGAGAAGCGGAGCCAGGGGTAGAGGTTGGCGGGGAACTCGCCACGGGGCACCAGGACGGTGCCGGGGCCTTGGAGTGCGGCGGCCACGGTGAACAGGCCGTTGCTGGTGGACGGGGCGAGGGCGATTTCGTGCGGACGGGCGTCGAGCAGCCGGGCCGCCGAGGCCAGGGCGGCGTCGCCGAGGGCGAACATCCGGTCGAGGTCGGCGGGGTCGACGCGTGCGGCGAGCGCGGTCGCGTCGGCGAGTGCGGCGGCGGCCGGGCGGGAGAGCGGGCCGACCCTGGCGTAGTCGAGGTAACCCGCCATCGGACCGCGGGCGGGAGCCGGTCCGGGGGTCGGACCGGGAGCCGCATGGGTGGCGGCTTCGGGGAGCTGATGGATTTGATCGTTCAAAAATCTGCCCTAACGGAGCGTGCTGTACGTGCTTCCTGGGAATTTGAAGGTTCACATTAGGGAGATCGGGTGGACCCGGCAAGAGGTTGGACACAACTGCTTTCCGACGACTCTGCCGGCCCTGCGGGGGAGGGCGGACCCTGCGCGGGCGGGCAGACCCTGCGCGGGCGGGCGGCGCACGGACCGCGCGCGCACGGACCGCGCGCGGGGTCCGGCGGCGGGCGGCGGGCAGTCCACCGGTACGGGCTCCGCGTCGACGGGAGCCGAGCGCTGCCGTCCTGCGGCGCTTCACCCGGCAGATGCCGGATCGTCGGCCCAGGTCGGAGAGCCGGCACTCCGGACATGCCGCGGCTCGATCGGCCCCGCGGAAAAGGGCCCTCCGACGTGGGTCGGAGAGCCCTTTCCGGTCTTTCGGAGGCGTGGGTCGTCCAAGGGCTGCCCTGGAATCCCTGGCGGGCGGGCGGCGTCAGGGACGGCGGGACAGCCTCAGGACGTCTCGGGGCGTCCGGTGGCGGATTCGGCGGCCTTGAGGTCGGCCAGTAGTTCGGCCTGACCGGCCAGTACGCCGGACAGGATGCTCCGGGCGACCCGCAACAGCTCCGCCACCTGCGGATCGGTCATCGAGTAGTAGACGGCCGAGCCCTCCCGGCGGGGGACGACGAGGTTGGCGCGACGCAGGACGGCCAGTTGCTGGGAGAGGTGGGCCGCCTCCACGCCGATCTCGGTCAGCATCTCGGAGACGGCGTGCTCCCGCTCGCTCAGGAGCTCAAGCACCCTGATCCGTACCGGGTGACCCAGCGTTTTGAAGAACTCGGCCTTCAGCTGGTACAGCGGCGTACTCACCGCACCCGCCCCGCGCCCACGAGGGCCGCCGGGATGCCGGACGGCCGCTGTCGTGCGTGCACCGTGCATCGCATCCACCCAAGACTCTTCACCATGAGGACATCCTCGCGCCCTCACACCGGCGTGATGACTTCGGGAATTGCCAAGATTATCAACGCGGGAACCGTCCTCGTCAGCCCCTGGCGGGCCGGAGACGCGGGTCAGGCCTTCTTCACCACGCTGGACTTGAGCTGCATGGGGCCGAACCCGTCGACCTTGCAGTCGATGTCGTGGCCGTCCACACCGTCGACGAGGCGGATGTTGCGCACCTTGGTGCCTGCCTTGATGCCGCTCGGGCTGCCCTTGACCTTCAGGGTCTTGATCACGGTGACGGTGTCGCCGTCGGCGAGCACATTGCCGACGGCGTCCTTGATGCCTGCGGCCGGGCCCTCGCCCGCGGGCTCGGCGGCGGGCGACCACTCATGGCCGCACTCGGGGCAGACCAGGAGCGCACCCATCTCGTAGGTGTACACGCCGGAGCACTCGGGGCACGGCGGCGGCGTCTCGGTCACGTCGTTCATGGTTTTCCTTGTTTCAGGTGTGCGGTCGGTGCTGTGTGGTGTTCGTATCAGGCTTTGTGCGAGGGCGTTCGCAGGGGGAGGGTGATCCAGATGCTCTTGCCCCTGCCGTCCGCGTCGCCCCGGACGACCGCGGTGCCGCCCAGGCCGAGGGTGAGCTCCATGACGGTGCCCAGTCCGCCGCCGGTCCGGGTGACCGCCGACAGCAACGGGGGCTGGTACGGGTGGCGGTCGTGGACGGCGAACGCGAAGGTGTCCTGGCCCGCCGCGTAGATCACGGTGAGGTTGGGGGACAGCGGGGCCGCGTGCCGGACGCTGTTGGTGACCAGCTCGGAGAGGATCAGCAGCGCCGGATCCACGGCGGGATGGTGCCGGACGATGCCCCACTCCGTGAGGACCTGCTCGGTGGTCTCGCGGGCGATCCGTACGGCCGGGCCCATCGCGGGCAGGGTCAGCACGTGCCGCAGGGGCAGGGCGTCGAGCCGACCGCTCACCGGACGGCCTCCGCGGCATCAGGGGCGCCGGGCAGGACCCCGGCCCGGCGCAGATGGGCGCGGGCCCCGGCGATGGCCTCGGGCGTGGTGGCGTACTCCCGGCCCTCCCGCCGGAGCACGTCCAGTGCGCCGACCGATTCCAGGGCCTGGCGCTGACCGGGGCGGAGGCCGGAGATCAGCACGGCGATGCCGCGCCGGTTCAGCTTCTCCACGGCGTCCTTGAGGACCAGGGCGCCGGTGGCGTCCATCGTCGACACCCGCGACAGGCGCAGGATCACCACCCGGACGTCGGCGACCTCGCTCAGCTCCAGCAGGAAGCGGTGGGCACCGGCGAAGAACAGCGGCCCGTCGATCCGGTACGCGACGATGTGCTCGGCCAGCAGCGCGTGTTCCTCCTCGCTGTGCTCGCCCGGCAGGTCCGCCCTGAAGTCGACCTGCTCCATCCGGGCCTGAGCGGCGACCGCCCGCAACGCCAGGGCGCCCGCCACGACCAGGCCGGTGATCACCGCGTACACCAGGTCGAGCACGAGCGTGGCGGCGGCCGTCAGCACCAGCACGATCGCGTCCGAGCGGGTCGCACGGGCCATCGCCCGCAGCGAACCGACCTCCACCATCCGGATCGCGGTCGCCAGCAGCACCCCGGCGAGCGCGGCCAGCGGGATCCTGGAGACGAGCGGGGCGGCGGCGAAGACGATCACGGCCAGGACGGCGGCGTGGGTGAGGGCGGCGAGCCGCGATCCCGCGCCGGTCCGGACGTTGACGGCGGTACGGGCGATCGCCGCGGTGGCGGGCACCCCGCCGAACAGCGGGGCCGCCAGGTTCGCGATGCCCTGCCCGAACAGCTCCTTGTCCGGGTCGTGCTGCTGACCGACCGTCATGCCGTCCGCGACGGTCGCCGACAGCAGCGACTCCAGCGCGGCCAGCGCCGCGACCGCGACGGCCGGGGCCAGCAGGGACCCCAGCGCGGAGAGGTCGAGGAAGCCGAGGGAGGGCGCGGGCAGCCCGGCGGGCAGCTCACCGATCGGGGCGGCCCGGCGCAGGTCGAAGAGCTGGGTCGCGAGGGTGGCGGCGACCACCGCGACGATGGAGAACGGCACGGTGGGCCGCACCCGGGCGCCCAGCAGCATCACGGCCGCCACGCCCGCCGCGAGGGCGACGGCGGTCCAGTTCGGGGCGCGTACGAACTCCTCGACCGCGCGCCAGGTCACCACCAGGACCTTGTCGCCCTCCGGCGTGGCCACCCCCAGTGCGTTCGGCACCTGCTGGAGACCGATGACACAGGCGATCCCGAGCGTGAAGCCCTCCACCACCGGCGCCGGGATGTAGCGCATGCAGCGTCCGGCCCGCAGCAGCGCGAGCACGATCAGCAGGGCGCCGGCCATCAGTCCGACCGTCAGCACCCCGCCCGGCCCGTACTGGGCCACGATCGGGACCAGCACCACCGTCATCGCCCCGGTCGGCCCGGACACCTGGAGGTTGGAGCCGCCGAACAGGGCCGCCAGCGCGCCCGCCACCACGGCGGTCGCCAGCCCCGCCTCGGCGCCGAGCCCGGAGGAGACCCCGAAGCCCAGCGCGAGCGGCAGCGCGACGATCGCCACGGTCAGACCGGCGAGCAGATCCCGACGCGGATCGCGGCCCATGACCACGAGGTCGGCGCGGGCCGGCAGCAGGGAAGCGACCCGGTCCCATGACCGGGCGAGCACGGTACTCACGCCGTCGCGACCTCGGCTTCCCGCAGTTCGGCCAGGAGCTGGTTCCGTCCGGCCAGCATCTCGGTCAGGATCCGGCGCGCGGCCCGCATCAGCTCCGCCACGTCCCCGCCGGACAGCTCGTACAGCACGGTCGAGCCCTCCCTGACCGAGGTCACGATGCCGGAGCGGCGCAGCACGGCCAGTTGCTGGGAGAGCGTCGACGGCTCCACCTCGATCGCGGCCAGCAGATCCCGTACCGGCATCGGGCCGTCCTGCAACAGCTCCAGCACGCGTATGCGGACCGGGTGTCCGAGCATCCGGAAGAACTCGGCCTTGGCCTGGTACAGCGGAACCGGCACGGTCCTCGGACTCCCTTCACCACCCCGGTTCCCGGGGCGCCCTGGTGGTCGCGCCCACGGCTACCTGTGGGCGCGACCACCCACAGCATGTAGTGAATTGCAGAATTTCGCAATTAGTGGATTCATGGAGAGGTCCGCTGTGTGCTGCCTGTTGTGCGGTGCGTGACGTACCGGTGTCAGTCCGGCACGATGATCAGCTTGCCGCGCACGTGGCCGCCCGCGCTCTCCCGGTGGGCGTCGGCCGCCCGGGACAGGGGGTACGTCCGGGCCACGGACAGGGTGAGTCCGCCGCTCACTACCAGTGCGGCCGCCCGCTCAAGGCGCTCGCGGATCGCGTCGGGGCCCGCGAAGGAGAAGCGCGCTCCGTGTTCCGCCGCCCGGTGATCGGCGATGGTGACCACGCGCTCCGGTCCGCCGGTCAGCTCGACGAGCGCGGGCAGCGAGCCCTTCCCGGCGGCGTCGAACGCCGCGTCCACACCCTGCGCGGCGATGGCGCGAACCCGCTCGGCCAGCCCCTCGCCGTACGTCACGGGCTCGGCGCCGAGCGAGCGCAGATAGGCGTGGTTGTGCTCGCCGGCGGTACCGATCACGGTCGCGCCGAGATGCCTGGCGATCTGTACGGCCACCGAACCGACGCCACCGGCCGCCCCGTCCACGACCACGGTCTCCCCGGCCTTCACCCCGAGGTCCGCGAGGACCTGGTACGCCGTGTTGACGGCCACCGGCAGCCCGGCCGCGACCTCCCAGGGCACGCCCTCGGGCTTCCGCGCGAGCTGGGCCGCGGGCGCCAGTGCGAACGCGGCGTAGCCGCCGGAACCGATCGAACCGAAGACCTCGTCGCCCGCGGCGAAGTCGGTCACGTCCGGACCGGTCTCCGCGACGACACCGGCCACGTCACCGCCGGGCACCGAGGGGAACTCCACCGGCATCATCGCCGCGACGGCCCCGCTGCGCAGCTGCCAGTCCAGCGGATTCACCCCGGCGGCGCGGACCTCCACCAGCACCTGCCCGGGACCCGGGCGGGGCATCTCGCGGTCCACCACGCGTAAGACCTCGGGGCCTCCGTACTCCGAGAACTCCACGGCGCGATACGTCTCTGTCATGACTGCCCTTTTCCGTACGGGTTGCATCTGATTGCCGGAGTATCTGACGTTCTGTCAACTCCTGTGGCCAGGCTATCGAACGGAGGGTCGGCGGGTCATTCGACTTCGGCCGGATTCCTTCGCCCGTCCCGTGCCGCCGGGCGCCGCCGGGTGCTGCCGAGTGCTGGCCATTGATACCCCTAGGGGGTATATTCGCGATCCATAGATACCCCCCTCCCGTATAGGAGCGCCTGCTATGGCCATGTCGGCTCCACCCGCCGCGTCAACCGATTCGCGGAGATGGTCCGCGCTCGCGCTGATCGCTCTGGCCCAGTTCATCGTCATCATGGACACGTCGATCATTGGTGTGGCCCTGCCCGAGATGCAGACCGACCTGGGCTTCTCCCAGGAGAACCTGTCGTGGGTGTTCAACGCCTATGTCGTCGCCTTCGGCGGGCTGTTGCTGCTCGGCGGACGGCTGTCGGACCTGCTCGGCGCCAGGCGCCTGTTCAGCGCCGGATGGGTCGTCCTCGCCGCGGGCTCGCTGACCGCGGGCCTCGCGGGTGAGGTCTGGGTCGAGCTGACCGGGCGGGCCCTGCAGGGCGTGGGCGCCGCGCTGATCGCCCCGTCCGCCCTCACCCTGCTGATGACGCTCTTCGGCTCGCGGCCCCAGGAGCTGGGGAAGGCCTTCGCGCTGTACGGCGCGGCTGCCCCGGCCGGTGGCACCGCCGGAGTCTTCCTCGGCGGGGTCATCACCCAGTACGCCAGCTGGCCCTGGGTGTTCTACATCAACATCCCCGTCGCCCTGATCGTCCTGGCCCTCACGCCCGCCGTCATGCCTTCGGGCGCCGGACGGCGCGGCTCGATCGACCTGGCCGGCGCGGTCACCGTCACGGCGGGGCTGGCCGCCGCCGTCTACGCCGTGGTCCGTGCCCCCGAGACCGGCTGGGGCTCCGCCGAGACCTGGCTGGTTCTGCTGGCGGGCGCGGCGCTGATCGGCGCGTTCGTCGCGATCCAGTCCCGGCGGCGCGAACCGCTGATGCGGCTGGGTATCTGGCGGGCGCCCAACCTGGCCGGTGCCAACATCGCCCAGCTCCTCATGGCCGCCGCGTGGATACCCATGTGGTTCTTCCTCAACCTCTACCTGCAACAGGTCCTGGGACTGGGCGCCTTCGCCTCCGGCTCCGCGCTGCTGCCCATGACCGTCGCCATCATGATCATGATGATCGTGCTGGCGCCGCGCCTGATCTCCCGGTTCGGCCCCAAGCCGCTCATCGTCATCGGGCTGTTCGCGCTCGGCGCGGGCATGTTCTGGCTCTCGCTCGCCCGCCCGGACGGGAACTTCCTCGTCGACGTCCTGCCCGCTTCGCTGCTCTCGGCGGTGGGCATGTCGCTGGCGTTCATCCCGTCGCTCGGCACCGCGCTCTCCAGCGCCCGTCCGGAGGAGGGCGGCCTCGCCTCCGGGATCGTCAACACCAGCTACCAGGTCGGCTCCGCCCTCGGCCTCGCCGCCATGACCGCGATCGCCGCCGCGCAGGGCGCCCGTGAGCCCGGGGACCCGGTGGCCCTCACCAACGGCTTCTCCGCCGCCTTCCTCGGAGCCGCGGCCCTCGCCGTGGCCGGTGGCCTCGCCGCCCTGCTGACCCTGCGCACCGCACCCGCAGCCGAGGGCGCGGACGGCGGGGACGCGTCGGAAGGGGCCACGGCCTGAAAGGGGGCGGCGGTTCGCCGATGACCGGGGCCGGTCGGCGCCCGCCGCCTAGGGCGGGCGTCCGCCCCGGCAGCGGACGCCGCCCGCCCGTCATCCGGCCGTCGGGCGGTGACCGGCAGAGCGGTGGTGAGCAGCCTGAGCGCTCCCTGCCGCTCGTGGGGGCGCGGGAGACCGACGAGCCTGCGCCGGGCCGGCCCTGGTCAGGACGGTAGAAGCTGCCGCTGCGGCAACCGCAACCCCGGCGTCCGGGATCTCCCGGCGACGCCCGGCCCGTACCCCGTGCTCCGTGCCCCGCCCTCGATCACCGCACCCGGACGCGCACCGTGTGCGTGGCGCCGCGGCTTCCGCTCAGGTCGCCGTAGGTCAGGGTCACCGACGAGCCGGTCCGGACGGCGCTCACCGTGTCCGCCTTGGACAGCACGGACTTGACGGGCCGCCGCCAGGTGAGGGTGAGGCCGGTGACGGTACGGGACGGGTCGGAGACGCAGATCGTGGCGGTGCCGTCGCGCTTCTCGTGGATCTGCACGCAGACCGGCGCACTCGCCGTGACCTTGCCCGCCGTGCCCGCCTCCCAGAAGTTGACGCCGGTGAATCCGAGGGAGGGGACGCGGATTCCGGTGCGCCGGGCGTCATTGGCGAGGATCTGGAGCCAGCCGGTGTCCGCCGCACGGGCGGCGGTGCGTGCGCTGCTCGCGCCCGGCAGCAGGATGTACGCGTAACCGCTGTCCGCCGGGTCGGTGCCGTGATCCTGCCAGAGGGTGACGTAGCGGCGGGTGTTGGGCGCGGTGGTGCCGTCGTCGTTGATGTCCTTCCAGGCCCCGGTGCGCTCCTCGCGCAGCGCGTGCAGTTCGGTGCCGCCGGGGAAGACGTATCCGGCGTGCCGGTCGAGATGGGCCCAGGTGGTGGTGCGGGTGGTGGTCCAGCCCTGGGTGGTGGGCTGGGCCCGGCCGTCGAGCAGCAGCCGCGGTGTGCCGCTCGCGCCGAGGCAGCGGTTGTCGACGACCGTCTCGACACCGGCGCCGTCGGCGGAGGTGATGCCGGAGCCGAGGCAGACCACGCAGTCGTCCAGCCAGAACCACGACTTGCGGGCGTGCATCGTGCTCGCCAGGCCCTGGAGGTGCTGGCCGCTGGTGCCGAACTCGCCGTCCCCGGTGCCGCCGACCCACTTCGTGCCCGGCTTCGGGTTGGCCCAGGCGCCGCCCTGCCCGTCGGTGAGCTTCTTCCGGGAGACGGTGGTGCCGGGCAGCCGGTACGGGTCGACGGTCGGCCAGTACGCGTCCGAGTACTGCTCCAGACCCGCGCCGTCGCCCCACCACTGGAGCCAGCCCGAGCCGGTGTGCCAGCCGCGCTTGTTCTCCCCGTTGCCGAACTCGTAGTGGGCGATCCGGGCCGAGGCCATGGAGAGACCGGCGCCCCAGCCGCGGCGGCGGTGGGTGACCCGGTCCATGTTGTGGAAGACGTGGTGCGCGGACGGCTCCGGGGACGCGGTGACGGCCGTGTCGTCCAGCAGGGTCTGCAACCGGGCGGTGTTGACCAGGCTCAGGGAGCCGGACTTCAGCGCCGGGGCGTGGTAGTCGCGCTTCAGCCAGCCCTTGACCATGGCGCGCCAGCGGGCGTTCTCCTCGGGTCCGGCGCCCATGCCGAGCAGCACGATGGAAGCCATGACGCCGTGGGCGCGGGTGTGGTCGCTGGACCCGACGCGGGTGATGCCCCGGCCCGAGACGTTGTCCATCATCAGGCCGTCGTAGATGAACGGGGCGATGGCCGCGTCGATGGTGTCGAGGAACTGACGGCTGCCCGGATCGGTGATCTCCCAGGTCGAGCCGCGCAGCAGGGCGAAGAGCCGGCCGAGCCCGTCGTTGAGGACCGCGCCGTAGCCGCCGATGTACGGGATGGAGGTGTGCTGGACGAAGGAGCCGTCCGGATAGAAGCCGTCGCCCGTCGTGACGTACGGGAAGACCGGCGAGAGCGCGGCGACCGCCAGGGCGATCTTGGCGGCATCGGCGCCGACGATGCCGCGCAGGATGATGCCGCGGCACAGGTCGACCCGGTTGGCGCCGGTGCTGGTGCCGGTGTACGAACCGACGGCGGAGTCGGGCAGGAACGTGTCGACCGCCTTGCAGTAGGCGGCCCGCTGGGCGTCCGTCAGATCGTCGTGGAGCAGTACGCAGGTGTCCATGAGGGCCTGGGGCGCACCGATCTGCCAGTTCCACCAGTTCCCGTAGCGCGTGGTCGTCTCGTTGAAGACATCGGCGTGGAGGTGGTCGAGGCCGGTGATGACCGCGTCCCGCAGGCCGGTGTCGCCGGTGACCCCGGTGCCGGGCTGGGAGTACGCCTCCGCCATGGTGCGCAGCCGGTTGTAGCCGGTGTTCATGTTGGCGGAGAAGCCGAACGACTCCGTGTCGGTGTCCGGATCGGGGTCCAGGTAGACCAGGTCCGGCCAGAGGGAGCCGCGCGCGGGGGCCATCGTGGCGTGGTAACCGGTTGCCTGGGTACCGAGATCGGCGAGCTTGGACTTGAAGGGCTCGGCGGTCGGGCTGAAACCGGTTCCCAGATACAGATCGCGCCACTTCGCACGCAGAGCGGCGAATTCGTCGGCGGCGTCGGCGGCAGCGGCGGCGTTCGGGAGGGCCGAGGGGGAGGCGGAGTCGGATGCGGACGCGGCGGCCGGCAGGCCGAGGGCGAGCGCCGCACCGCCGCCCGTGGCCAGCAGGGCACGACGGGACCAGGCAGTTGTCATCGAAGCTCCGGAGGAAGAGTGAGCCCATGCGGGAATGCCAGAGTGGTAAGCGTTTTCTAGCATGGGGGCGCTGGGGGACTCAAGGGGTCGCCCGAGCCCTGGCCCATCCTTCCGGCGGGGGAGTACGACGTGCTGGACGAGGCTGCGCGGGGGGACCGCCCCGGCTGGTCGGCCGGTGCCGGAACGAGTCCGTCCGCGACCAGGCCGGCGAGTACGGCGTCACCGAGGGCCCGGACGGATCAGCCGCTCTGGCCGTGCGGGGCGTCGGGGAGCGGCTGCTCGGCCCAGATCGTCTTGCCGCGCCGGGTGTAGCGGCTGCCCCAGCGGCTGGTGAGCTGGGCGACCAGATACAGACCGCGCCCGCCTTCGTCGGTGAGCAGGGCCCGGCGCATGCGGGGCTGGGTGGCGCTGGGGTCGGAGACCTCGCAGGTCAGTTGTCCGGCGCGGATCAGCCGTACCTCGACCGGGCCGCCGGCATGGCGGATGGCGTTGGTGACCAGTTCGCTCAGCACCAGTTCGGTGGTGAAGACGAGCTCCTCCAGCCCCCACTCGCGCAGTTGCCGGGCCGCTTCCTGCCGGACCCGGGCGACGGCGACCGGGTCGGCGTCCACCGGCCAGGCCGCGGTGTTCCCGGGCGGCACCGCATGGGTGCGGGCCAGCAACAGCGTGACGTCGTCCGCGAGTTGGTGCGGGGGATGGGTGGAGATGATCTCCTGGCCGAGCTCCCGCAGCGGTGCGCTGGCGGCGCCGGGCCGGGACAGCCGGCGGCGCAGCTCGGCCATGCCCTCGTCGAGGTCGCTGTCGCGTCCCTCGATCAGCCCGTCGGTGTAGAGCACGAGGAGGCTGCCGGGCGTCAGTCGGACCTCGGCCACCTCGAAGGGCAGGCCGTTGACGCCCAGCGGCGGGCCGGGGTTCAGGGGCACGTACGAGACGGTCCCGTCCGGATCCACGACGGCGGGCGGCGGGTGTCCGGCGGAGACCATCGCGCAGCTCCGGGAGACCGGGTCGTAGACCGCGTACAGACAGGTGGCGCCGACCGGGTCGGCCCGGTGGCCGCCGTCCGCCCCGTCCCCGTCCGCCCCGTCCGACCGGGTGAGGCGGCTGGGCCGAACGGGTCCGCCGGGTCCGGTGGGTCCGCCCGGCTCCCCGGGCTCGTTGGGCTCGTCGCGGAGCTGGGAGACCAGGTCGTCGAGATGGACCATCAGCTCGTCCGGCTCCAGGTCGAGATCGGCGAGGGTGCGGACGGCGGTACGGAGCCGCCCCATGGTGGCGGTGGCCGCCAGACCGTGGCCCACCACGTCCCCGGCGACCAGGGCGACCCGGGCGGAGGACAGCGGGATCACGTCGAACCAGTCGCCGCCGACGCCGGTGGCGGTGTCGGCCGGCAGATAGAAGCCGGAGGTGGTCACGGCGGCGGTCTCGGCCTGCGCGGGCGGCAGCAGACTGCGTTGCAGGCCGACGGCGGCCCGGTGCTCCCGGGTGTAGCGGCGGGCGTTGTCCAGGGCGAGCGCCGCGCGGGCGGCGATCTCGCACAGGAGGTCCAGGTCGGCCGGTGTGTAGTCGGACCGGTCGGGGCCGCGCCGGACGGTCACCCGGCCGAGGAAGATGCCCCGGGCCCGCAGCGGGGCGGTCATCGACGCCGGGGCGTGCCCGACGGCCGGGGCGCAGCCGGCATCGGCCGGGACCACGGAGCCGGTCGGCACCTCCGCCGCCCGCTCCCCGGCCGCCGCGGTCCGGAGCAGCGGCAGCAGCCCGTCCTCGCCGGGGGCCGGCTCCTCGCCCCTGAACACCGCCTCCGCGATCTCCACCACGGCGAGGTCGGCCAGCCGGGGCACCAGCACGGCGGCCAGTTCCTCGCCGGTCCCGGCGACCGACAGCGAGCCGCCTACGGCCGCGGTGGCGTGGTGCAGGATCGCCAGGCGCTCGTCGGAGCGGCGCTGCTCGGTGACGTCCGTGAACAGCGCGGTGACGCCGAAGACCTGCCCGTCCGGCGACTGGAGCCGGAACGCCGAGACGGCCATCACCACCCCGTCGCCGGGATCCTCGATGGTCCGTACCGTCTCCTCCGACAGGATCAGCGGCCGGCCGGTCCGCAGCACCTCGCGCAGCCGTCGTTCGACCGCCGCGGCGCCCTCGGGCTGGAGGAAGTCCCCCAGGCTCCGGTGGCGCAGGTCGGGCAGGAGCCCGGTGTACGGCAGCAGATGGGTGTTGGTCCTGACCAGCCGCAGATCCGCGTCGAACACGGCGAGCCCCAGCCGGTCCTGCAGGAAGAGTTCCCGGGTGAACGCCTGGTCCTGCCGCCAGCGGTCGACCGTCCCGGCCGGGGCCCAGAGCACGAAGTACCGGCCCGCGCCGTCGGCGGCCGCCAGCGGCAGCACATGGAAGACGACGCCCATGTCCTCGCCCCGGCCGGTGCGCACCACGGCCTCGCCGGACCAGGCGGCCTCCGGGTGTCCGGCCGGTGGTTCGCCACCGACGGCCGGGGCCGCGAGCAGCTCCAGGGCGGGACGGCCGCAGACCTGCTCGGCCGGGAGCGTGAACAGCTCCGCCGCCGCGGCCGTCCAGCCGATGATCACTCCGTCCGCGTCGAGCAGGGCCCCGGCCGCGCTGTCCGCGAACGGGAGCCCGCTGTGTCCGGGAACGCCCGGGAGGGTCTTGCCGTCCACCTGGTCCTCAGCTCCCTTTCCCGGCCCTGCCGGCGGCCCCGCGCCGCGCCCGCGGACGTCTCCATCATGCCTCCGCTCACCCCGGCCGCCAGTTCCGACGGCCGGGATCTCGCCGCGCACCGACCGGACGGGCCCTCGGTGGGGCAGTATTTCGTTCAGGCACCCGGCGGGAAGGTTCTTCATGTCCGATCGCACCGATGGAAGCCGCGGCTCGCTGCTGGCGGTGAGCGACCTCCATGTGGGTATGGCGGACAACCGCCCCATCCTGGAGTCCCTGCGGCCCGGTTCGGACGAGGACTGGCTGATCGTCGCCGGTGACGTCGCGGAGCGGATGGCGGACGTGGAATGGGCGTTGCGGCTGCTCGCGGACCGGTTCGCGAGGGTGATCTGGACCCCCGGGAACCACGAGCTGTGGACGCCCGAGCGCGATCCGGTCCGGCTGCGGGGCCAGGAGCGGTACGCGCACCTGGTCGAGCTGTGCCGGAGCCTCGGGGTGGCCACCCCCGAGGACCCGTACGCGTTGTGGCCCGGCCCCGACGGGCCGGTGGCCGTCGCGCCCGTGTTCGTGCTGTACGACTACAGCTTCCGGGCGCCGGGCACGACGACCAAGGAGGAGTCCCTGGCGTACGCGCGCCGCACCGGGGTGGTGTGCACCGACGAGTACCTGCTGCACCCCGACCCGTACCCGAGCCGCGACGACTGGTGCCGGGCCCGGGTGGCGGAGACCGAACGGCGCCTGGCGGCACACGACCCGGAGATCCCGCTGGTCGTCGCCGGCCACTGGCCCCTGGTGCGTGAGCCGATGGACGTCCTGTGGTACCCCGAGTTCGCCCAGTGGTGCGGCACGGAGCTCACCGCGGACTGGCACCGGCGCTTCAACGTGGCGGCGATGGTCTACGGGCATCTGCACATTCCCCGGACGACCTGGTACGACGGAGTGCGGTTCGAGGAGGTCTCCATCGGCTACCCGCGGGAATGGCGCAAGCGGGGCCACCCCAGGGGGCTGCTGCGGCAGATCCTCCCGTACGACGGCGAGGGCGGGGGTGCCATCGGTCCGGGGTCCGTCAGCGATGGCCCAGCACGTTGACGACCCGGCCGTTGGGGTCGCGGACGAAGAAGCGGCGTACGCCCCATTCCTCGTCGCGCAGCGGGTACACGATCTCCGCGCCGCCCGCCCGCATCGCCGCGTGGGCCGCGTCCACGTCCGCCACCTCGATGCTCAGGTCCGGGGTGACCGGGGCGGTGGCGTCGGCCCCCATGATGCTGAGCTGGACGGCGGGGTCGGACGCGGAGGCGAGCGTCATGATCCAGCCGTGGTTCATGACCTCCTGGAGGCCCAGCAGACCGTAGAACTCCGCGCTCCGCTCCATCCCTTCGGCGGCGGGGCCGTCGGCGGTCCGGATGTTGGGGACGATTCTGCTGACGGACATCGGAAACTCCTGTCGCGGGACTGACTTCGTGCCGCCCGCCACCGGCGGACCCGACGCGGATCAGATGACCGGCGGCCGTCCCAGTTTCGTCATCTGCCACACCGTGCGCCACCGCATCGGCTGCCTTCGCCCGCACGGGGTACGGACGCCCTCGGCGAAGCCGCCGGCCCAGGCGCGCAGACCCGTCGCCGACCGGGTGCGGGCCACGGTGAGGAGGGTCCAGATGCCCAGATAGGCCGGGACCAGGGGGAGGGGGAGGTTCCGGCGGGCCAGCCAGACCCGGTTGCGGGCCGTCATCCGGTAGTAGACGGAGTGCCGGGCCGGGGAGGTCTTGGGGTGCTGGAGCAGCAGATCGGGCTCGTAGAGGATCTTCCAGCCCGCGTCGAGCGCCCGCCAGGACAGGTCCGTCTCCTCGTGGGTGAAGAAGAACTCCGCGGGCCAGTGCCCCGTCTGGGCGAGCATCTCCATCGAGAAGGCGTGGCCGCCGCCGAGGAACGCGGTGACCGGTCCGCGCCGCATCGGGTCGGTGGCGCGCAGGCGCGGCACGTGACGGCGCTGGGTCTCGCCGTGTTCGTCGGCGATCCGGAAGCCGACGATGCCGAGCCGGGGATCGGCGGCGAACAGCTCCCGTACCTTGCGGAACACCCCGTCGTCGACCAGGAGCCCGTCGTCGTCGAGTTCGATGACGACGTCCACGTCGCCGAACTCCGCCAGCTTGGCCAGGGCGACGTTGCGGCCCCCGGGGCAGCCCAGGTTCTCCGGCAGCTCGATCGTCGTCACACCGCCGGGCAGATCGGACAGGCCGGGAAACGCGCCGAAGTCCGGGAGGGGCGATCCATTGCCCACGACGACGAGGCGGGCCGGACGGACATCCTGCCCGGCCACCGAGGCCAGCAGGGCCTCGACCTGCTGCGGGCGATCGCCCATGGTGACGATGGATACGGCGATGCGCGGTTGGGACACGGTCGGCACTCCTGGTCTCGCTGCGGTGCCCGTGATCGTAGTCGCAAGGGATGGTCGCCCGTTATTCAGCCACCCGTTGCCGCCCCGCCATGCCCCGTGATCCTTGGCCGGGACGGGGCGCGCGGGCGCGCCGCGGCGCCGCGCGCGTCCCGGCCGGGAACGGCTGGTCCGCGATGCTCAGCCTGCCGGCCGCACCCGGCCCGTCAGCCCTCGATGCGGGTGCCCGTCCCGCTCACCCGGACCCGGTCGTCGCCCGCCCGCAGCTCGACCGTGAGCGTGCCGGGGCGGCCCATGTCCTCGCCCTGGTGGAGGGTGAGGACCGCGGCGTCGGGAACGAGGCCCTCGGCGCGCAGATAGGCGCCGAAGGCGGCCGCCGCCGCGCCGGTGGCGGGGTCCTCGACGACACCGCCGACCGGGAACGGGTCGCGGACGTGGAAGACCGTCGGCGCCGCCCGCCAGACCAGTTGCAGGGTCGTCAGGTCCAGCCGGTGCATCAGCGCTTCGAGGCGAGTGAAGTCGTAGTCGAGGTCGGCGAGCCGCTCACGCGTCGCGGCGGCCAGCACCAGATGGCGGGCGCCCGCGAAGGCGATCCGGGGCGGCAGGGCCGGGTCGAGACCGGCGGCGGGCCAGTCCAGGGCGGCGAGCGCCTCCGCCAGGTCGCCGGGGGCGATGTCCAGGACGTGCGGTGCGACGCTGGTGAGCGTGGCACGGAGCTCGGTGCCCTCCCGGGCGACGGTGACCGGGACGGTGCCCGCGCGGGTGCGGAACACCAGGTCGCCGGGGCCGTCGCGCTCGGCGAGCGCGAGCGCCGTCGCGACCGTGGCGTGGCCGCAGAACGGGACTTCGGCCTTCGGGCTGAAGTAGCGGATGGTGTACGGGCGGGCGGCGGGTGCCCCCTCGCCGACCGGCTCGACCCGCGAGGTCTCGTTGCCCGGCTCGTCCCGCCCGGTCAGGAACGCCGACTCGCTGTAGCCCAGCTCCGCCGCGACGGCGAGCATGGCGGCGTCGTCGAGACCGGACGCGTCCAGCACGACACCGGCCGGATTGCCGCCCTCCGGATCGGCGGAGAACGCGGTGTAGCGCAGGACCTCGGCACCTGAATTCTGGCTCATGCCGCAGGTCAACCCGGCCGAGCCCCGGGACATTCCCGCCCCGGGGCTCGGCCGGGGCGGCGCCCCGGCCGCCGCCGTCCCGCTCAGTGGCAGTTCTTGGTGCCCTTGCTCGACTTCGTCCAGGAGCAGGAGTCCTGGAGCTTGCCGTTCGGCTTGATCAGCCGGGCCTTGTCGCCGGTGTTGTTCCAGACGTACGAACCGCGGTTCCAGTACACGTTGCTCGACGTGTTCTTGCCCCGGCCGGTGTGGACCTTGACGGTCTTGCCCGCGCCGATGGTGTAGCTGCCGAAGGTGTAGGTGTAACCGGTGTTGTCCTTGAGCTTGTAGCCCTTGAGCTGGAGCTTGGACTTGCCGTTGTTGTGGATGTCCACCCACTCGGCGTTGAGGGACGTGTTGCTGCGGGTGTCCTTGCCGGGGCTGTCGTACTGGATCTTGCCGAGGTGCAGCCCGCCCTGGTGCGCGGCGGCCGAGGCGGGGGCCACGACGAGCAGGGAGCCGGCCAGGGCGGTGGCGGCCGCCAGGGCGAGGGGGGCCGCGGTGCGTATGCGCATGCCGTGTTCCTTCTGTGGAGTTCCGGTGAAGGCCTGTCAGCATAAGGGCAGCGCACGGCACTCCGGGATGCGGGTGGGCGCCTTCCGCCCGGGATCCGGTGGTCCGGGTGGCGACCGCCCCCCGGCGGGCGGTCCGTCGGGCCGCCTCGTCAGCCGCGCCCCACGTACGGCATCGCCGTGGCCAGGACCGTCGCGAACTGCACGTTCGCCTCCAGCGGCAGCTCCGCCATGTGCAGCACCGTCCGGGCCACGTCCGCCGCCGCCATCACCGGCTCGACCGCGAGTGCGCCGTTGGCCTGGAGGACGCCGGTCCGCATCTGCTCCGTCATGTCCGTGGCCGCGTTGCCGATGTCGATCTGCCCGCAGGCGATCCGGTACGGACGCCCGTCCAGCGAGAGCGACTTCGTCAGCCCCGTCATGGCGTGCTTGGTCGTCGTGTAGGCGACCGAGTGGGGGCGCGGCGCGTGGGCGGAGACCGAGCCGTTGTTGATGATCCGGCCGCCCTGCGGGTCCTGCTCCTTCATCTGCCGGAACGCCGCCTGCGCGCACAGGAACGCGCCCGTCACGTTCACATCAACCACCGCGCGCCACTCCTGCACCGAGAGGTCCTCCACGGGGACGGAACGCGGGCCGAACGTACCGGCGTTGTTGAAGAGCAGATCGAGGCGGCCGAAGCACTCCCGTACCGAGGAGAAGAGCGCGGCCACGTCGTCGGGGCGTGACACATCGGCGGGGACGGTGATCACCCGGGCGTTCTCCCCGGCCAGCGCGGCGGTCTCGGCGAGCGGCTCCGGGCGCCGGCCCGCGAGCGCCACCGACCAGCCGGCGCCGGTCAGGGCGAGCGCCATCGCGCGGCCGATCCCGGAGCCCGCGCCCGTCACGACGGCCGTCCTCGCGCCGGAATCCAACCCATCGGAATTCAACACTTTGTTGCTCATGGGGCCGCAGCGTACGCCCTTCCTCCGGCGGTGCGAGTGAGGCCACATGGGGTCAAGGCGGCGTGTGGGGCGGCGCGTTCACCCTCCGGGCGGCCACCGGGGACGATCATGGCTCCCGTCGCGGATGCGTGCTTTGTCCCCGCGGACCCATTGCTGCCGCAATCCTCATCCACGCGACGCCCGAGCGACGCGAGCACGACAGCCGCTCGATGTGCTGAGCCGGTGAACTGCCCACGTACACCACCAGCCAGGGGAGGGTCAGATGACAGACTCATCGCACCAGCAGGAGATGCGCGAGGCCGCCAGGCAGGTCGGGCGCCGCCGCTTCCTCACCGTCACCGGAGCCGCCGCCGCGCTCGCCTTCTCGGTCAACCTGCCCGCCGCGGGCACCGCGAGCGCCGCCGAGCTGGACGTCAGGAAGATCGGCGACGACCCGTTCACCCTCGGCGTCGCCTCCGGCGACCCGCTGCCCGACTCGGTCCTGCTGTGGACGAGGCTCGCACCGCGCCCCTACGAGGCCGGCAGCGGACTGCCCCGGGCCCGGGTCCAGGTGCGCTGGGAACTCGCCCGCGACGAGCGCTTCACCCGCATCGTGCGGCGCGGATCGGCCACCGCCCACCCGGAGTTCGACCACAGCGTCCGCGTCGAGGTCAAGGGCCTCGACGCGGGCCGCGTCTTCTACTACCGCTTCCGCACCGGGACCTGGACCAGCCCCGTCGGCCGGACCCGCACCGCGCCCGCCCGCTTCGCCCGCACCAGCGAGCTGAGCCTGGCCGCCGTCTCCTGCCAGGCGTACCACGACGGTTACTTCACCGCGTACAAGCACCTTGCCGAGGAGGACGTCGACGTCGTCTTTCACCTCGGCGACTACCTGTACGAGTACGCCGTCGACGCGACCGGCGGAGCCCGTAAGTACACCGACCGCAGGCTCCCCGCCCACTACAACCGGGAGACGGTCACGCTGGAGGACTACCGGCTGCGGTACGCCCTCTACAAGTCCGACCCCGATCTGCGCGCCGCCCACGCCGCGCACCCCTTCGTCGTCACCTGGGACGACCACGAGACCGAGAACAACTACGCGGGCGACATCCCCGAGAACGACGTCCCGCCCGAGGAGTTCCTGCTGCGCCGCGCCGCCGCGTACCGCGCGTACTGGGAGAACCAGCCGCTGCGCGCCCCGCAGCGCCCCACCGGACCGGACATGAGGCTCTACCGGCGCCTGCAGTTCGGCCGGCTCGCCCAGTTCGACATCCTCGACACCCGCCAGTACCGCAGCGACCAGGCGTACGGCGACGGCTGGCAGACGCCCGGACCGGAGTCCCAGGACCCGGCGCGCACCATGACCGGCGCCACCCAGGAGCGCTGGCTGATCGACGGCTGGCGGGCCTCGAAGGCCACCTGGAACGTCGTGCCGCAGCAGGTCAACTTCGCCCAGCGGCGCGACGTACCCACCGACGCCTTCAAGCTGTCCATGGACGCCTGGGACGGCTACCCCGCCTCCCGGAGCCGCATCCTGAAGGGCGCCGAGTCCGCCGGGGTCGACAACCTGATGGTGCTCACCGGCGATGTGCACGTCGGCTACGGCTTCGACCTGAAGAAGGACTTCGACGACCCCGCCTCCCGCACCGTCGGCACGGAGATCGTCGCCACCTCCATCACCAGCGGCAAGGACGGTTCGGACAAGCCCGGCAGCTGGAACAACCAGATGAAGGCCAACCCGCACATGAAGTTCTTCAACGGCCGGCGCGGATACGCCGTCGTCACCCTGGGCCGGGAGCGGGCGCGCGCCGACTTCCGCACGGTGTCCGCCGTCACCACGCCCGGCGCGCCCCTCGCGACGGCCGGCTCCTTCGTCACCGAGGTCGGGAACCAGGGCCTCACCCCTGCGTGAGGCCCCTCCCGGACGGCCGGTCCCGGTCAGCCGAGGTCGTCGGCCGGGTAGCGGACGCCGATGCGGTCACGTACCGCGTCGAGCGTCCGCATCACGGCGAGCGAGCCGTCCAGCGGCACCAGCGGCGACTCCGTCTCGCCCGCCCGCAGCGCCCGCACCACCTCGGCCTGCTCGAACTGCAGGCCCCGCAGCCCCGCACCGGCCGCCCCCGCGGTGAACTCCTCGGGCTCGTGTCCCGCCCGGTGCAGCACGAACCGTTCCGGGTAGAAGAAGCCGCGCGGGAACTCGATCCGGCCCTTCGTGCCGGTGACCGCGGCGGTCTGCGGGGTGTCCGCGACGATCGAGCAGTTCAGCAGCGCCGAGGCGCCCGCCTCCGACCAGCCCAGCACCATCGCGGTGTGCAGATCGACACCCTCGGGGGAGAGCACCGCGTCGGCCTGCACCCGGTCCGGCTCACCCAGCAGCAGGTGCGCGAACGACACCGGATAGACCCCGAGGTCCAGCAGCGCGCCGCCGCCCAGCGCCCGGTCGCGCAGCCGGTGCCCGGGGCCGAAGGGGCCCGCCAGCCCGAAGTCGGCCTGTACGGAGCGGATCTCGCCGATCGCACCGTCCCGCACCAGCTCCGTCATGCGCCGGATCACCGGGTTGCAGTACGTCCACATCGCCTCCATCAGGAAGAGGCCCCGGTCCCGGGCGAGCTTCACCAGCTCGTCCGCCTCCCGGGCGTTGAGCGTGAACGCCTTCTCGCACAGCACGTGCTTCCCGGCCTCCAGACAGAGCGCGGCCGCCTCCCGGTGCGCCGAGTGCGGTGTGGCGACGTACACCACGTCGACCTCCTCGTCGGCGGCGAGCGCGGCCCAGCTGCCGTACGCCCGGGGTATCCCGAACCGCTGCGCGAACGCCTGCGCCGAGGCGTCTGTCCGAGAAGCGACGGCCACCACTTCCATGTCCGGCATCGACCGGAGATCCTCGGTGAACGCCGCGGCGATACCGCCGGTCGCCAGTACACCCCACCGCACAGTGCCACTCATGCCTGTCATGCCTGCTCCCCACAGAGGTCCCGACCAGTCCGGCTGAGCTGAGAGCATAGATGCGGATTCAACGACATGGAGATGACAAATGCCGGAGAGCGGCGCAAGCCCGGCCCAGCAGGAACGCCCAGACATACCGACCGCCGGGACCGGGGCCACCGAGCCCGGAGCCACCGGCACCCCCTCCGGGAAACCGGCCGCCGCCCAGGCGGCCAGGCGCACCGGACTCCTCGTCACCCTCGTCCTCGGCGGCCTCACCGCACTGCCGCCGCTCTCCATGGACATGTACCTCCCGGCCCTGCCCGCGGTCACCGAGTCCCTGCACGCCCCCGCCGCGACCATTCAGCTCACCCTCACCGCCTGCCTCACCGGCATGGCGCTCGGACAGGTCGTCGTCGGGCCGATGAGCGACCGGTGGGGCAGGCGCAGGCCGCTGCTCCTCGGCATGATCATCTACGTCGCCGCCACCGCGATCTGCGTCTTCGCCCCCACCGCCGGGCTCCTCATCGGCTTCCGCCTGCTCCAGGGCCTGGCCGGTGCGGCGGGCATCGTCATCGCCCGTGCGGTGGTGCGCGACATGTACGACGGCGTGGAGATGGCCAAGTTCTTCTCCACCCTGATGCTCATCTCCGGCGTCGCACCGATCGTCGCCCCGCTGATCGGCGGACAGGTGCTGCGCTTCACCGACTGGCGGGGCATCTTCGCCGTCCTCACCCTCGTGGGCCTGCTGCTCACCCTCGTCGTCTGGAAGTGGCTGCACGAGACGCTGCCGCCGCAGGACCGGCACACCGGCGGGGTCGGCGACGCGCTGCGTACCATGCGCGGACTGCTCGCCGACCGCGTCTTCACCGGCTACATGATCGCGGGCAGCCTCGCCTTCGCCACCCTCTTCTCCTACGTGAGCGCGTCGCCGTTCGTCATGCAGGAGATCTACGGCGCCTCGCCGCAGACGTTCAGCCTGCTCTTCGGCATCAACTCGGTCGGCCTGATCGTCGTGGGCCAGATCAACGGCAAGGTGCTGGTCGGCCGGATCAGCCTGGACAAGGCGCTCGCCTTCGGGCTCTCGGTCATCGTGCTGGCCGCGTCCGCGCTGCTGCTGATGACGTCCGGGGTCTTCGGGAAGGTCGGCCTGGTCCCGGTCGCGGCCGGGCTGTTCGTGCTGATGTCGGCGATGGGGCTGGCGATGCCGAACACGAACGCGCAGGCACTGATGCGTACGAAGCACGCCGCGGGGTCCGCCTCCGCGCTGCTCGGCACCTCCTCGTTCCTGATCGGCGCCATCGCCTCCCCGCTCGTCGGGATCGCGGGCGAGGACACGGCCGTCCCGATGGCCCTGGTCCAGCTGGTGTGCGCGGTGGGCGCGATGGCCTGCTTCCTCGGCCTGTGCCGGCCCTGGCAGCGGACTTCGTGACACGGGCGGCGGGACCGGGGGCCGTGGTTCAGCCCCAGGTCCCGCCGCTTACCGGGTCCGGCCGAACGAGCTTCCCCGACGCCCCGCCCCGGACCCCGCGACACCTCTCGGCGCTCTCCGCGATGCCCGCGCGCCGCTACGACGACCTCGGGTACCCGATCAGATGCGGCCGGTCCTTCTCGTCGGTCCAGCGGAACAGGCCGACCCCGTCCGACGTCTCCATGCCCGGGACCATCACGTTCGAGGGCAGGGCGCCCGTGGAGCCGCTCCGGACGGCGACCGCGACCGGGGCGCCGCCGCCGGCCAGCACATCCGCCGCGTTGCGTGCGCTCGCCGCGCCGTACGCGGTGCCCTCGTCGTTCACCGACGCCAGCGTCAGCGGCTTGGTGCCGTCCGCGCCCTCGAAGCAGAACCCCCGCTTCGTGGCCAGGTCGAACGCGAGCGGCCCGGCCACCAGGTAGGAGCCCGAGGGCGCTGAGACGAGCTGCGGGTACTGGCCCGGCTTTATCGCGGGCTTGCTGCACTCCACCGAAGCCAGCGGCTTGCCGGTCTCCGCGTCGTGCACCGCCCACATGTCGTGCGTGGTGGCACGCTTCGCGCCCTTCGCGAGCTGCCACTTCGCCAGGATCAGACCCGGGACCACCGACGTCGGGATGCCGCTGAACTTGTCCGTGCCCTTGGGGGCGACATCGCGGCTGAACCAGCCGCCCTGCACCCAGAACTCCTTGGACCCGCTGACCAGCAGACCCTTCTGCGTCAGCCCCCACACCTCGGTGAGCTGCTTGCAGGTCTTGCAGTCCTTCGGGTACTTGAGCGCGGGCGCCGTGACGTTCGTCACCCGGCCGGTCACCGGGTCGACCACCGCGCTGTTCGTCCGGCCGTCGCTGATGAGGATGCCGGGGCCGGTGGTGGAGACCGTCGGGACGGAGTTCCACGGCACCTCGACCCGTCGACGGGAGCCGTCCTCCACGTCGTAGACGTCCAGCGAGACGATGGTGTCGGCGGGGGTCAGCGCGTTCTCGCCGACCTTCCCGTACGCCCACGTCACGAAGTACTCGTGGTCGTCGACGGTGACCTGGAGGAGCCTCGGGAACTGGTGCGGCGACGGGGGCCGCCAGCTCTCGCCGTGCCAGCCGGCCCGGCCCGTCTTGGAGTCGATGGTCCGCAGCTGGTACTTGGTCTCCGACTCCCGCACCAGGTAGGCGAGGCGGCCTGTCGTCCGGGAGATGGCGTAGTCGGGCGAGGTCCCGATGAGCTCCCAGCCGCGCTCCGTGGCGTACGCGGAGGGAACGGTGAGCTGGGTCACCCCGGTCTCGCTCTTCCTGGCCTGCTTCTTCGGCTTGTCCGCGGCCTTCTCACCGCTGCCGCAGGTGGCGAGGAGAAGAAGCAGAGCAAGCACGAGCACTCCGCCGACCAGAACCAGGCGCACGATCTTCTGTCTCATGGTTCCCCTCGATGGGCAATCCCGACCTCGCGGCGGTCAGCGTAGCAACTGGCGCGGGCATCGCGGCAGTTCGGATTCCGTGCGGTTCGGCGCGGATACCGGGGCGGCGGCGACTCGGTCGGCTTTGCCTACAATTCGTCGGTGAACGCCACCCTCCCCACCGCGGAAGCCCTGCGCGCGACGCTGGCCGGACTGCTCGACGGGCTGCCGCCCAAGCAGGCCGCCCAGGCCGTCGACCGGCTCATCGCCAACTACCGCGGGACCACCCCGACCGACGCGCCGGTGCTCCGCGACCGCTCCGATGTCGCCGCGTACGCCGCGTACCGGATGCCCGCCACCTTCGAGGCGGTACGGTCCGCCCTCGCCGCGCTCCGGGAAGCCGCCCCCGACTGGGCGCCCGCCACCCACACCGACATCGGCGGCGGCACCGGAGCGGCGAGCTGGGCCGTGGCGGGGGCCTGGGAGGGGCCCCGGACGACCGTGCTGGACTGGGCCGAGCCCGCACTCGCCCTCGGCCGTGAGCTGGCCGGTCTCTCCGGCATTCCCGCCCTGACCGCCGCAGAGTGGCGCCGGGCCCGGATCGGCGCGGGTCTCGAACTCGCCCCCACCGACCTGATCACCGTCTCCTACGTGCTCAAGGAGCTGACGGCGGACGTCCGGGCAGCCCTCGTCGACACCGCCGCCGCGGCGGCCCAGGCGGTCGTGGTCGTCGAACCGGGCACCCCCGACGGCTACGCCCGGATCATCGAGGCCCGCGACCGGCTGATCGCCGCCGGGCTGAGCGTCGCCGCGCCCTGCCCGCACAGCGAGGCCTGCCCGATCGAGCCGGGCACGGACTGGTGCCACTTCTCGGCCCGGGTCAGCCGCTCCTCGCTGCACCGGCAGGTCAAGGGCGGCTCGCTGCCGTACGAGGACGAGAAGTTCAGCTATGTGGTGGCGACCCGCTTCTTGGCCCAGCCCGTCGGGGCGCGGGTCATCCGCAAGCCGCAGATCCGCAAGGGACAGGTGCTGCTGGACCTGTGCACCCGCGACGAGGCCCTGCGGCGGGCCACGGTCACCAAGCGGCACGGCGAGCTGTACCGGGCCGCCCGGGACGTCGCGTGGGGCGACGAGTGGCCGCCCGGCGGGAACGCCTGAGGGCCACCCGCCGGGTCACCCCCGCAGCTCCTGCGTGCAGCACTTCACGCTGCCGCCGCCCTTGAGCAGCTCGCCCAGGTCCATCGGCACCGGCTCGAAGCCCCGCGCCCGCAGCGGATCGAAGAGCCCCGTCGCGGCCTGCGGCAGCAGCACATGGCGCCCGTCGCTCACCGCGTTCAGGCCCAGCGCCGCGGCGTCCGCCTCCCCGGCGATCAGCGCGTCGGGGAAGAGCCGGGCCAGCACCGACCGGCTGCCCGGCGAGAAGGCCCCCGGGTAGTACATGATCTCGTCGCCCGCGTCGTCGAGCACGGACAGCGCCGTGTCCAGGTGGTAGTAGCGCGGGTCGACCAGATCGAGTCCGATCACCGGGCGCCCGAAGAACTCCTGCGCCTCGCCGTGCGAGAGCGGACTGGACCGGAAGCCCCGCCCGGCCAGGACGTACGACGCGGTGACCGCGAAGTCGCCCTCGCCCTCGTTGACGTGGTCCGGCTCATGGATCTCGGTGAAGCCGTTCGCCCGGAACCACGCGCGGTGGGCCCCGGCCTCCTCGTACCGCTCCCGGTACGCGAAGCGGGCGCCCAGCACCCGGCCGCCGATGACGGTGGCGCCGTTGGCGGCGAACACCATGTCGGGCAGGTCGGGGCGGGGGTCGAGCAGCTCCACGGTGTGCCCGAGGGCGCGGTACCGGTCGCGCAGGTCCTCCCACTGGGTCTGGGCCAGGGGGAGATCCACGGGCTTGCTGGGGTCCATCCAGGGGTTGATGGAGTACGTCACCCTGAAGTGCGTGGGCGCGCACATCAGGTAGCGGCGGGAAACGGCTTCACGAGGCAAGAAGGGCTCCTCACGAAAGGCAGGGGTTGCCTGCCGGGGACATCGCACGGGTGTGTGCGTGAGCCCATGGTCCGCTCTCCGGGGCCCCGCGCGCAGTGATCCGAACGGGTGGTTCCCTGCGGCCGGGAGACGATACGTACCGCCTCGTCCCGCTGCTAGATTGGCCGGCATGGTAGAGAACCGGCAGCCCGATGCCAGCCGACGGAACGAGCGCTCCCGCCGCGCGATCCACGACGCGGCGCTCGCCCTGGTCGCGGAGGTGGGTTACCCGAGGACCACCATCGAGGCCATCGCCGCGCGGGCCGGTGTCGGCAAGCAGACGATCTACCGCTGGTGGCCGTCCAAGGCGGACGTCCTCCTGGAGGCCTTCCTGGGCCTCGGCGAGCGGACCGCCGGGCGGAGCGGCGCGGACGCGGCGCAGGGGATCCCGGACACCGGCGACCTCGCGGCCGACCTCAAGGCCGTCCTGCGGGCCACCGTCGACGAGCTGAACGACCCCGCCTTCGAGGCGCCGACCAGGGCGCTCGCGGCCGAGGGGATCGTCGACCCGCGGCTCGGCGCCGTATTCGTCGAGAAGCTGCTCGACCCCTCGTTCGAGCTGTACACCGCCCGGCTGCGGGCCGGCCAGGAGGCGGGCCAGGTGCGCGCCGACATCGACCCGCGCACCGCCGCGGAGCTGCTCGTCGGCCCGCTCACCCACCGCTGGCTGCTGCGCACCCTCCCGCTCACCCATGCGTACGCGGACGCGATCGTCGACCATGCCGTGCGCGGACTGGCACCCCGAGACGCACCCGTCATTTCACGACAAGAAGGTGCATAGTGTCCAGCTCAAGGCGGCGTCGCCCGCACCCCGCTTCGGAAGTCCGGCCCCCCGAGGCGCAGGATGGTGGGACCATGGGCAAGGGCAACGCTGAGGTAAGGGGATAGATGGGCGCCGATTTCGGCCGTTATCGCGGCTCAGAGAGCAAATTTTCCCAATGGCTTCGCCGCCGACCCAAACCGCACCAGAGCGAGGTCGACGACACCGCCCGGGAGGCACTGCTCCTGGCCGTCGCCGAGGCCGGAATGCCGATCGCGCCGGCCGCCCATCCGGTCGGATACCGATGTTCGTGCGAACGCATCGGCTGTCCCACCCCCGCCCGGCACCCCATCTCCTTCGCCTGGCAGACGCAGTCCACCACCGACCGGGCGCAGATCGAGCGCTGGGCCCGCAGCCAGCCGCAGGCCAACTTCATCACCGCGACCGGCATGATCCACGACGTTCTCGACGTGCCGCTCTCCGCGGGCAGCCAGGCGCTGGAACGCCTCCTCGCCGCGGGCATCGACGTCGGCCCCGTCGCCCGCTCCGGCGACGACCGGATGCTCTTCTTCACCGCCACCCGCGGCACGCCCGAGGACGAGGACGAGTGGTGGCCGTGCGAGCTGGACTGCCACCCCGAGACCATGGACGAGCACCCCGGGCTGCGCTGGCACTGCCGCGGCAGCTATGCGCTCCTGCCGCCGGCCCGGCTCCCCGGTGAACTGGACGTGCGGTGGGTGCGCGGGCCGGAGAACCCGCTGCCCGATCCGCTGACCCTGCTGGAGACGCTCACCGACGCCTGCGCCCAGTACGCGGACGCGGCGGACCAGAGCGAGCTCGACCACGACTCGGTGGCGTGGCCGCTGAGCCGTTGAGGCCGCCCGCCCGACCGGTCATGACCGGGGCCGTTCCCGAAGCCGGGGCGGCCCCGGCTCCGTCATGAGTTCTGCGCCGCCGTCATGAGCCCTTGGCCGCCGTCAGGCCCGGCAGCCGGTTCAGCACGGCCACCTTGCCGCCGCCCTTCGACGAGCCCTTCTTCGGGACGTACACCAGCTCGCCGGAGACCCGCTCCTTGGTGAGGGTGGACTTCACCTCACCGGACAGGAGCGCTTCCACGTCCGGGTTGAGCGGCGGGCGCAGCCCCTTCGCCGCGGTCTGCCGCTCGAAGTGCTTGCTGCTGAAGAAGACCAGCGCCCCGCCGTCCTCCGTCTCCAGGCCGAGCGGACCGAACGCGCCGCTGTCCAGCGGCTGGTCGATGTACTGGTACGAGAAGCCCGCCCGCCGGGTGGTCCGGCGCTCCTCCCGCCAGCCCGAGGTGGCGGTGCCGGGGGCGAAGACGTCCGGGGTGCCCTTCTGCAGGTACTGGGTGTACTGGGTGCTCAAGTCCTTCGGGGCCACGGCCAGTTCGGCGCTGTCCGCGGCCACCGGCCTGGCCCCGCCGTCGCCGTCCTTCGCGAAGGCGGGCAGCTGGGCGGTGGCCACGACCGACAGATAGGAGACCTTCCACCCGGCATCGGGCCCGGACTTGACGAAGACGAGCAGCCAGCGGGTGTCCAGCTTCCCGTGGTCCTGGTCGCGGTTGGAGTCGGTGTCCGCGAGGAACCACCGCGGCCAGCCGGCCTTCTTCGGGATGAGATACCTGGCGTCGGTCAGCTCCAGCGGCGAGTGGTCCGGGTTGCCGTCCGGATGGTTCTTCTGCCGCGCCTTCAGCCCGGCCTGGTTGATCGCACCGAGCGCGCCCGTGACCCGGCCCGCGTCCAGGGCCGGGTCGTAGGCCTTGTCCGCCGCGTTGTACGCGGTGGTGAAATCCGAGAGGGCCTTCGCGGCCTCAGACCTGGTTGCCCCCGGCACCACTTCCAGCTCGCCGTGCACCGTCACGCAACCGCTCGCCGTCATCGACAGCACCGTCGCCGTCGCGAGCCCCGTCACCAGCCGAACCGGCCTCAGACTTCTCATCCGTTGCTTTCCGCGCCTTCTGATCCGTCGCCCTTTCTGACCGTCCGAACCCTACCGGGGCGAGGAACAGCGCGAGGGTGGGGATCAGATACAGCGCCCACACCGTGATCTGGAGAACGGTCGGGTCGGGCTGGAAGTTGAAGGTGCCCTTCAGCAGCGTGCCGTACCAGCTGTCCGGCGGAATCGTGGCGCTGATGTCGAACGCCTGGTTGTGCAGGCCCCCGATGAACTCCGCCTCCTGGAGGTCGTGGACGCCGTACGCGAGCACGCCCGCCGCGACGATCACCAGCATGCCGCCGGTCCAGGTGAAGAACTTCGACAGGTTGATCCGCAGCGCGCCCCGGTAGAACAGCCAGCCCAGCACGACGGCGGCCGCGATGCCCAGGAGTGCGCCGATCATCGGGTGCCAGCCGTCGTCCGCCGCGTGCACCGCACGCCACACGAACAGCGAGGTCTCCAGGCCCTCCCGGCCCACCGCGAGGAGCGCCGTGGCGACCAGCGCACCGGTGCCCATCGCGAGCGCCGCGTCGAGCTTGCCGTGGAGCTCCGTCTTCAGGTGGCGCGCGGTGCGCCGCATCCAGAAGACCATCCAGGTGACCAGACCGACGGAGACGATCGACAGCGAACCGCCGAGCGCCTCCTGGGCCTTGAACGTCATCTCCTGCGAACCGAATTCGAGCCCGGCGCCGAACGCGAGACTGACGACGATCGCGATCCCGACACCGGTCCAGATCGGTACCAGCTTGTTCTTGTTGCCGGTCTTCACCAGATAGGCGATGAGGATGCAGACGACCAGGCTGGCCTCAAGGCCCTCGCGCAGGCCGATCAGGAAGTTGCTGAACACGTCTCGGTTCTCCTTTTCTGCTTCGAGTCCCGTTACGAGAACAGCGCCCGGCCCCACCAGTCGTCCTTGTCGCGGACGCCCGGCGGGACGGCGAAATGCGCCGAACCCACGTGCTGGATGTACTCGTTGAGTGCGTCGTGCGCGGCGAGGCGCCGCTGGAGCGGGATGAACGCCTTGCGCACATCGCGCTGGTAGGCGATGAAGAACAGCCCGGCGTCGAGCCGGCCGAGGCCGTCCGTGCCGTCGGTGAAGGAGTAGCCGCGGCGCAGGATCGTCGCACCGCCGTTGCTGTCCGGGTGGGCGAGCCGCACATGCGCGGTCGGCAGCATCGCCTTCAGGAACGGCTCGTCGCGCTCCTTGGCCTTGCCGACCGGGGCGCCCTCGCCCTTGTCGCGGCCGAAGACGTCCTCCTGCTCCTGGAGCGGGGCGCGGTCCCAGGTCTCGATGTGCATCCGGATGCGGCGGGCCACCAGGTACGAACCCCCGGTCATCCAGCCCGCGTCGTCCTTCGCGCCGACCCACACGTGCTTGTCCAGGGCGGCGGTGTCGGTGCCGGCGATGTTCCGGGTGCCGTCCTTGAAGCCCATCATGTTGCGCGGGGTCTGGGCGTCCGGCGTCGTCGAGGACGTCTTGCCGAAGCCCAGCTGGGACCAGCGGATCGCGGTGCGGCCCATGCCGATCCTGGCGAGGTTGCGGATGGCGTGCACCGCGACCTGCGGGTCGTCCGCACACGCCTGGACGCAGAGATCGCCGCCGCTGCGGGCCGCGTCGAGGTTGTCGCCCGGGAACTTCGGCAGCTCGACGAGCGCCTCGGGCCGCTTGTCCTCCAGGCCGAACCGGCCCCTGGCGAAGAGCGAGGGGCCGAAGCCGATGGTCAGGGTGAGCCGGGACGGCTTGAGCCCCAGCGCCTCGCCCGTGTCGTCCGGCGGGGCCTCGGCGAGACCGCCGTACGCCCCGTCGCCGACCGCGTGCCCGGCCGTCATCCGCTCCGCCGCCCGCGTCCACTCCTTGAGCAGCGCGATCAGCTCGGCGCGGTCCTTGGTCGTCACGTCGAACGCGGCGAAGTGCAGCCTGTCCTGTACGGCGGTGGCGATACCGGCCTGGTGCGCGCCGTGGAACGGCACGGCCGCACCGCTGTCCGCGGCCGGGACCGGGTCGTTCCCCGTGTGCACCGCGGCGACCGCGCCACCGGCCGCGACGGCGCCCAGCGCGAGGCCCGCGCCGCCCCAGCCGAGCAGTGCCCGGCGGGACGGGGCGGAACCGGAGGTCTGCTGCGGGGTCTCGTCGGCCCGCGTCTGATCGGACATGCCCGAAGCCCTTCCGCTCGTTACTTCGTCACCGCGGCGGCGAGCCGGGAGAGCGGCTCGGCCAGCGCGTTGACCGCGTCCGACAGCTCCTTGCGGTCCGCCTTGCCGACCTTCTCGTACGAGGTGAACGCGTAGGAGCCCTTGTCCTCGCGGTACTTGTCCAGCAGCGTGTTGAGCTCCGCGAACCGCTTGTCCAGGGTGGTGGTCAGCGCCGCGTCGTTCTTCGAGGCGATCGGCTTCAGCAGCTCGTAGGACTTCTCGGCGCCCTCGACGTTGCCCTTGAAGTCGATCAGGTCGGTGTGGCTGTAGCGCTCCTCCTCACCGGTGACCTTGCCGGTGGCGACCTCGTCGAGAAGCTCCTTGGCGCCGTTGGCCATCGAGGTCGGGGTGATGTCGGCCGTGCCGACCCGCTTCTGCCAGTCGACCAGGTCCTTGTAGAGGACCGGGGCGAGGGCCTTCTCCTCGGCGCCCAGCTTCTTGTCCTGCCACAGCGCCTTCTCCAGGCGGTGCCAGCCGGTCCACTTCTGGCCGTCCTCCAGGCCGTCCTCGCGGATGTCGACCTTCGGGTCGATGTCGCCGAAGGACTCGGCGACCGGCTCGGTGCGCTCCCAGCCGAGCCGGGAGTCCGCGTAGATCTTCTTGGCGGCCTCGATGTCACCGGCGGCGACGGCGTCCGTGAACTTCTTGGCCTTGGGCAGCGTCTCGTCGGCCTGGGCCTGGACGTAGGTGCGGTACTCCGCGACGGCCTTGTCCATCCCGGGGCTGCGCTTGGCCGCGTTGGCGCCGGTGACCTCCAGCTTCTGCCGGATGCCGTGGCCCTTCATGCCGGGCTTGCAGGCGACCTCGTACGAACCGGCCTTGATCTCGGCCGTGATGGTGGCCTTGGTGCCGGGGCCGATGTTCTCGCGCTCGGCGACGATGCGGTCGTCCGGGAACAGGACGTAGACCTCGGTGACCTTGGAGCCCTTGTTCTGCACGGCCAGTTCGATGTGACCGGCCGGCAGCTTCTTCTTCGACACCTCGCAGGAGTCGTCCTTCGCGACGACCTGCACGGCGCCGTCGCCCTTGCCGTCGCTCTTCTGCGCGCAGCCCGTGACGGCGGTCAGAGCGGCCACCGTGGCGGCAGCGGTGACGACGGAGAAACGAACGGCTCGCATACGGGCTCCACATGAGGACGAAGGAGAAGAGGGAGAAGATCGGGACAAAGGCAGGTGAGGCGGACCTAACTTAACCGAGGCTTACCTCAGCGATACCCACCCGTGCAGTGATTCAGCTCTCATCCCGGCGGCCCGGGAACGGGCTGATCACGGACGACCCATGGACTTCCTATGGAAGGGTCAAGTGATGGTCAAGGATCTCTGGTCGGTACGACGAGCGGCGCCCCGGTCCGCGGGTGCGGGAACACCTCGACCGGCTGCCGGTAGACCGCGCCGAGCAGCTCGCCCGTGAACACCCCGGCGGGCGGCCCGGCCACCGCGATCCGCCCGTCGCGCAGCACGGCCGCCCGGTCCGCGTACGCCGCCGCGAGGCCCAGGTCGTGCAGCACCACGACGACCGCGTCCCCGGCGGCGGCCCGCTCCCGGCAGATCCTCAGCACCAGCTCCTGGTGGCGCAGATCGAGCGCGGCCGTCGGCTCGTCGAGCAGCAGCAGCGGGGCGCGCTGCGCCAGCACCCGGGCCAGCGCGACCCGGGCCCGCTCGCCGCCGGACAGCGCGGAGAAGGGGCGTGCGGCGAATTCGGTGACCTCGGTCGCGGCCATCGCCGCGGCGACGGCGGGATCGTCCTCGTCCGCCCGGTCCGTACCGGCCCACGGCGCCCGCCCCATCCGTACGACGTCCTCCACCGGGAAGGGGAACGACAGCGCGGCGGACTGCGGCAGCACGGCCCGGCGCAGCGCCAGTTCGGCGGCCGACCAGCCGGAGGCCGGGCGTCCGTCGATCCGGACCTCACCGCCGTCCGCGGGCAGATCGGCGGCCAGCGCCGCCAACAGGGTCGACTTCCCCGCCCCGTTGGGCCCCACCAGCGCCAGCACCTCGCCCGCGTGCGCGGCCAGGTCGATGGAGTCGAGCACCGGCCGCTGCCCCAGCAGCACCCGCAGCCCGCGCGCCTCGGCGACGGGGGAGCCGGGAGGGACGGGGGAGGGCAGCAGCCGCCCCCGTGCCCGGAACGGATTCTTCAGGGCCCTCATGCCCAACCACCTTGCTTGCGACGGGTCCTGCGCAGCAGCCAGAAGAAGAACGGGCTGCCGAAGAGCGCGGTCAGCACACCGAGCGGCAGCTCGGCGGGATCGGCGACGGTCCGGGCCGCGAGATCGCCCACCACCAGGACCAGGGCGCCGCCGAGCGCGCTGGCGGGGACGAGGAAGCGGTGACCGGGGCCGTTGGCCATCCGCAGCAGATGCGGCACCAGCAGCCCCACGAACGAGATGATCCCGGCGACCGCCACCGCGGCGGCGGTCAGCAGCGCCACGACGAGCACCAGCACGATCCGGAGCCGTTCGACATCGACCCCCAGATGCCGGGCGGGCCGCTCGCCGAGCGCGAGGAGGTCCAGCTTCCGGGCGTGGAACGGCGCGACGAGCAGTCCGAGTACCGCACATGGCAGCACCGCGAGCACCTTGGGCCAGGTCGCCTGGGCCAGCGAGCCCAGCTGCCAGAAGGTGATCTGCGAGATCTGCGCGTTGTCGGCGAAGAAGATGAACAGTCCGATCAGCGCGCCCGCGAAGGCGTTGACCGCGATCCCGGTGAGGATCAGGGTCACCACCTCGGTCCGCCCGCCCGACCGCGACAGCGCGTACACCAGCAGCACGGTCGCGAGTCCGGCGGCGAACGCGCAGACGGTGACGGTCCAGTTGCCGAAGAAGTTCAGCCCGAGCGCGATCGAGGCGACCGCGCCGACCGCGGCACCGGAGGAGATCCCGATCACCCCGGGCTCGGCGAGCGGATTGCCGAACACCCCCTGCATCAGGGCGCCCGCGCAGCCCAGCGACGCCCCGACCAGCAGGGCGAGGACGACCCTCGGCAGCCGTACGTTCCACAGCACGCTCTCGCCGACCCGGTCCAGCGCGGCCCCGCCGAGGCCCAGCCGGTGCTGGACGGAGGAGAGGACGTCGCCGAGCGGGATGCTGTACGCGCCGAGCCCGGCGGAGAGCAGGCAGCACACCAGGAGGGCGGCGAGCAGTCCGGCGGTCAGGGCGAAGGACGAGGAGCGCCGGGGTTTCGGTGTCGTCGGCCGGTCCGGCTCGGCGGTGTCGTCGGCCCGGGTCCGTTCCGTGGAGGCGGTGGTCACTTCTCGGCCCCGTCCTCCGGGTAGAGCCGTGCGATCAGTTCGCTCAGCACCCGGTCCGTGCGCGGGCCGTAGTTCAGCAGTACCCCGTCGTCGACGGAGACGATCCGCCGGTCCATCCCGGCCGGGGTCTCGGCGACCCCCGGGATCTTCACGAGACCGTCGACACCGCCCACCGATTCGAGCCCCTTGCTCATCACCAGGATGGCGTCGGGGGCGGCCTTGGCGAGTGCCTCGCTGGTGATGGCGGTGAAGTCCTTCTTCAGCCCGGACGCCTTGCCCGCGTCGACGGCCCCGGCCGCTTCGAGCAGCGAACTCGCGCCGGACTCCCGGCCGCCCAGCAGATAGACCGAGGCCGAGCCGCGCAGATAGAGGAAGGCGACCCGGGGCTTCTTCCGTCCGTCCGCCGGGGCGGGCACGGACTTCTGTGCGGCGTCGATACGTGACTCGGTGCGCGACTTCAGTTCGGTGCCCGAGTCCGGTACGCCCAGGGCCGCCGCCACGGTGTCGATCCGGCGGCCGACGTCGGAGAGCTGCTTGGCCGGTGCGACGACGACGAGCGGAATACCGGCATCCCGGATCTGGTCGATGGCCTCCGCCGGGCCGGTCGTGGACTCGGCGAGCACGAGGGTCGGCTTCAGCGACAGCACGCTCTCGGCCGAGACGTCATGGGCGCGGGTCACCACGGGGAGTTTCGCGGCCTGTTGGAAGGTGGCGGTGATGTCCCGGGCCACGACCTGCTTGCCGAGGCCCAGCGTGAAGACGATCTCGCTCAGCCCTCCGGTCAGCGGAACGATCCGGTCCGTCGAGGCGACGGTGACCTCGGCGCCGTCCGCCGACTTCACCGTGACGGGCAGTCGCGGCTTCGGCGTGGTGGCGAGGGGTTCGATCCGGTCGGCGGTGGTACCGGCAGCGGCGGCGGGGGCCTTGGTGTCCGTGTTGCCGCCGCAGCCGGTCAGGACGAGGGCCAGGGCGAGGGCGGCGGTCAGGGCGCCGAGCGGCCGACGGGCCCCGGCCCGCCCGCGCCCTGGCCGCCGGCCGGCCTGCCCCGGTGGGGCGAAGTCCTGCGAGAAGCGCACGGGGGCACCTTCCTGTCGTTGTGCGGCGGTGGTTCGTCACGGTCCGCGAAGAATGTGGCGGAAGGGGTCCCTCCACATGTCGCGTAGTGCTTAGGTTAGCCTTACCTCAGTTTCTCGATTCCGGAGGGGTTCCATGCTGCCGTCCAGACCTGCCCGCGCACTTGCCGTCATGCTTCTGACGGCGGTGCTGGGAGCCCTGCTCCCGGTCGCTTCCGCGCAGGCGGCGAGCCGTACGGTGCAGGGCGGCAGGCTGGACTGGGGCATCAAGTCCTCCTTCCAGAGCTATGTCACCGGCCCGATCGCGAACGGCAGTTGGAGCCTGACCGGCGGAGCCGCCACGGTCGGCGGCAGCCAGTTCCGGTTCCACTCCGCCACCGGCTCCTACGACCCGGCGACCGGGGCCTTCACCTCGGCCTTCAGCGGCGGGGTCCACTTCCTCGGCCACCGCAAGTCCGACGGCGGCCATGAACTGGACCTCACCATCAGCCGCCCCACCGTCCGCATCGCGGGCGGCGGCGGCACCCTGTACGCCGACATGGTCGGCAAGGACCGGGGGAGCGGCCGGGTGACCTCGGCCGCCCAGGTGCCGCTCGCGACGCTCGGCCTGTCCGGGATCGAGATGAAGGGCGGTACCACCCCCGTCGCCCTCCGCGACATCCCGGCGACCCTGACCGCGCAGGGCGCCAAGGCGTTCGCCGGTTACTACACGGCCGGCACCCCGCTCGACCCGGTCAGCCTCTCCGTGGACACCGTTGCCCCGGCCGGGAAGCCGGCCCCCTCGAAGTCCCCCGGGAAGAAGCCGCAGCCGAAGAAGACCGCGGCGGCCGCCGGGCGCTTCGAGGACGCCGCCGTCGACTGGGGGGTCCGCCGGACCTTCCGCGAGTACGTCACCGGCTCCATCGGCAAGGGGAAGTGGACCCTCGCCGACGGAGCCCAGGACGGCGGGGCACTCTTCCGCTTCCCGCGCGGCAAGGGCACCTACGACCCGGAGGAGCAGAGCCTGGACGCCGGATTCGCGGGCAGCGTCCGGTTCACCGGCGCCGACGGGCTCGATCTGGAGCTGTCGTCCGTCGCGGTCCGGGTGAAGGCGGGCAAGGGCACGCTCTCGGCCGACGTCCACAGCGACGGCGACCGGCGCGAGGGCGTCCCACTCATCACCTTCACCGCGAGGGACTTCGCGCCGAAGGACGGTCTCGCCGTCCTCACCGAAGCCCCCGCCACCCTCACCGCCGACGGCGCGAAGGCGTTCGGCTCGCTCTACCGGGCGGGCACCGCGATGGACCCGGTCTCGCTGGCCGTCGCCGTCGACGCCGGGGCCGAACTGCCCGCCCTGCCCGACCTGGGCAGCGCCCCCGACCCCTCGTCCGAGCCGTCCGCCCCGGCCACGGAGAAGGCCACCCCCGCCGCGGCCGCGGCGGCCGACTCCAGCACCGGCCTGTACCTGGGCCTCGGCGGCGGCGTGCTCGTCGCCGCGGCGGGCGCGCTGTACCTCGCCCGTCGCCGCGGCACCCGCCGGACCACCGAATAGACCCCCGTCCCACCCCCCCCCCGTTTCCTGAGGAGATCAACGACCATGGCAGCCACCCGCCGTCCCATAGCCCTCACCGCCGCTGTCGCCACGGCGGCCGCCCTCGGCGCCACCGTGTTCGCCCTTCCGGCGCTCGCCGCCGACGGCGGCGCGCCCACCGCGGCGCCCGAGCTGGAGCTGAAGGACGGCACGCTGGAATGGGGTGTCAAGGAGTCCTTCCGCAAGTACCTCGCCTCGTCGTTCTCCGGCGGGAAGATCACCGTCAAGGACGGTGCCGTCCAGGCGCCCGGCAACGGGGTGTTCACCTTCGCCGACGGCAAGGGCACGTACGACACGGCCACGCACGGCACCGACACCGCCTTCGGCGGCGGCGTCAACTTCTACGCCCACGGGGGCGTTCTCGACATCACGCTCTCCGACGTGAAGCTCGCCACGACCGGTACCGGCGGCGCGATCACCGTCGACGTCACGACCCCCAAGGGCACCCGCGACGACGTGAGGTTCGCGGACCTCGACCTCTCGGCGGTGAAGCCGGGCCGGGGCGAGGGCGGCGCGATGGTCTTCAAGGACATCCCGGCGACGCTGACGAAGGCCGGTTCCGAGGCGTTCGACGGCCAGTACAAGGAGGGCGACGCGCTCGACCCGGCCACCCTCTCGGTGAAGGCCGTATCGGCCCCGACCACCGAGCCCACCGGGAAGCCGACCGAGGAACCGACCGGAAAGCCCTCCACGGAGCCGACCACCGAGCCCACCGGCAAGCCCACCACGAAGCCCACCGAGCCGACCACCCACCCGACCGGAAAGCCCACCTCGACCACGTCCCCCTCGGACAGCACCACCGACGAACCGGCCGTCGACAGCGGCGAGATCGTCGGCGGCACCCTGGACTGGGGCGTCAAGAAGTCCTTCCGCTCGTACGTCACGGGCCCGATCGCCCACGGCAGGATCGAGACGACGGCCGGTGCCACCGCGTCCGGCGACGGCTACCGGTTCCCCGACGCGACCGGCCACTTCGACGCCGCGAAGCAGACCCTGAACGCCGAATTCGACGGCAAGGTCCGCTTCCTGGGCCACGAGGAGAACGGCGCGTACACCCTCGACCTCTCCCTGACCGGCCTGGAGATCCAGGTGAACGGCGCCCGGGGCACCCTGATCGCCGACGTCTCCACCAAGGACCGCGCGACCAAGAAGGTCTCCACGTACACCAATCTGGCCGTCGCGGACCTGAAGCTGCCGAAGGGGCGGCTCGCCGCCAAGAATGGCGTGGTGAACCTCTCGGCCGTCCCGGCGGCCCTCACCGCCGACGGCACCAAGGCCTTCGGCGGCATGTACCCGGCGGGTGAGCAGCTCGACGCGCTGACCGTCGCGGTCGCCCTCGACAAGGACGCCGAACTCCCGGGCGCCGCGGGCGGTTCCGGCACCGCGGGCACCACCGGTTCGACGGGCGGCTCCACGGCCACCGGCGGCAGCGTGGGCGGCTCGGTCGGTGGCGGCTCCGTCGGCGGCGCGGGCTCCCTCGCCGCCACCGGTTCCGACCTCCCCACGGGCGCCCTGATCGCCGCCTCGGGCGTGGTCGTGGCGGCCGGTGCCGGAGTGGTGATCGCGGCCCGCCGCCGCCGTACCGCCTGACCCGTCCGCGTCCCGGGACGGCACCGCCCGGGTGGACCGGCCGAACGGCCACCACCCGGGCGGTGCTTGAATGCCCCCTGTGAGCGAGAGCGACTTCGACGTAACCGCCGGCATCGACGTACTGCGCGTGTTCTGCGGCCCCGACGGCCGGCACGGCAACGCCCTCGGCGTGGTGCGCGACGGCCGGGCCCACCCGGACCGGGCGTCCCGGCAGGCGCTGGCCGCCAGGCTGGGCTTCAGCGAGACGGTGTTCGTCGACGACCCCGAGCGCGGACACGTCGAGATCTACACCCCGGGGCTCCGCCTCCCGTTCGCCGGGCATCCGCTCGTCGGCGCGGCCTGGCTGCTCGACCTGGAGGTCCTGGAGCTGCCGGTCGGGGAGGTCTTCGCCCGTCAGGACGGCGAGTTCACCTGGATCACCGCCCGCCCCGAGTGGGCGCCCCCGCGCACGCTGGAGCGGTACGGCTCCGCCGCCGAGGTCGAGGCGCTCACCGGGCCGCCCCCGGGGGAGGGCTGGCTGTACGTATGGGCCTGGGAGGACGAGGCGGCCGGCCGGGTCAGGGCGCGGGCGTTCCCCCGGCGCGACGACGGCATCGTGGAGGACGAGGCGACGGGGGCGGCGGCGCTGCTGCTCAGCGCGGAGCTGGGGCGCGCCCTCAACATCACGCAAGGACGCGGCTCCCAGATCCTCACCGCTCCCGCGCCCGACGGCACGGTGGAGGTCGGGGGCCGCGTGTCACTCGCCGCCGTCCGCGCCCGGCGCTGACGCGGGGTGACCGGTGGACCGGTCACCCCGCTGCGCCGCGCAAGGCGTCACGCGCTGAGCGGGAACACCTCGCCCAGCTCCCGGAAGACCGCCGTGTTCAGCGCGAACGCGCGCTTGCACTCGTCGACGATCCGCTGCTTCTCCAGGTCGTCCGCGTCCACCGCGTCCAGCAGCTCGCGGTAACCCCGCTTGAACGAGGCGGGGTTGGCTATCTCCTCGAAGACGTAGAACCGGACCCCGTCGCCCTTGCGCGCGAAGCCCCAGGCCTTCTCCGCCCGGTCACGGATGATCTGGCCGCCGGAGAGGTCGCCGAGGTAGCGGGTGTAGTGGTGCGCGACATAACCGGCCGGCCAGTCGCGGGCGCACTCGGCGACCCGGGCGGCGTACGCGGCCGTGGCGGGCAGCGGCTCCAAGCCCTCGCGCCAGTCCGCACCCCGCAGATGGGCCAGATCGCGCTCCAGCTGGGCGGTGCGCAGCAGTTCGCGCCGGATGAAGGGACCGGCGACCGGGTCGTCGTGCAGGGCCTGCACCCCTTCCTCCAGGGCGCGGTACACGAACCACAGCTGCTCGGTGTAGCGCGTGTACGCGTCCACTCCGAGCCGCCCTCCCAGCAGGTCGCTCATGAAGGTCGAGGTCTCCGCCTCGGTGTGCTGCTCGTGCGACGCGGTGCGGATGAGCGTCGAGAAGGGAGTGGTGGCGGTTGCGTCCAAGGCGGGCCTCCGGGGACCGAGGGGGACGGGATGTCCGGAAAGAGACGGAAATATCGGCAGCGACCGCGGGGACCGCGGAGGCTGTCGACCACCTCGATCCTCCTACTTAGGCTTACCTAAGTCAATTGCTTCCCGACGCTCTGTCGGTAAAAACGATACGCCTGCTTCCGTCTCCGCGCGGGGCAGTGGGGGTGACGGTGGGTACGCGAAAGCGGCCGCCCGGTGGGCGGCCGCTTTCGGGGAGGAACTGCTCGGGGGCGCGGGCTACGGGAGCGTCAGGATCTCGGCGCCCGTCTCCGTCACCACCAGCGTGTGCTCGAACTGCGCGGTGCGCTTGCGGTCCTTCGTCACCACGGTCCAGCCGTCGTCCCACATGTCGTAGTCATGGCTGCCCAGCGTCAGCATCGGCTCGATGGTGAACGTCATCCCGGGCTGCATCACGGTGGTCGCGTGCGGGCTGTCGTAGTGCGGGACGATCAGGCCGGAGTGGAACGAGGTGCTGATCCCGTGCCCGGTGAAGTCCCGCACCACGCCGTAGCCGAAGCGCTTGGCGTACGACTCGATGACCCGCCCGATCACATTGATCTGCCGCCCCGGCCGGACCGCCTTGATGGCCCGGTTCAGCGACTCCTCGGTGCGCTCCACCAGCAGCCGGGACTCCTCGTCCACGTCGCCGCAGAGGTACGTGGCGTTGTTGTCGCCGTGCACACCGTTGATGTACGCCGTGACATCGAGGTTCACGATGTCGCCGTCGCGCAGCACCGTGGAGTCCGGGATGCCGTGGCAGATCACCTCGTTGAGCGAGGTGCAGAGCGACTTGGGGAACCCGCGGTAGCCGAGCGTCGACGGGTACGCGCCGTGGTCGCACATGAACTCATGGGCGATTCGGTCGAGTTCGTCCGTGGTGACGCCGGGGGCGATGTGCTTCGCGGCCTCCGCCATCGCCTGCGCGGCGATCCGGCCGGCGATGCGCATCCGCTCGACCGTGTCGGAGTCCTGGACCTCCGGACCGGTGTACGGGGTGGGTCCCGGCTTGCCCACGTATTCGGGGCGCCGGATCTTTCCGGGCACGGAGCGGACGGGAGTGATCTCCCCGGGTACGAGCAGCGACTGGCCAGACATGTCAGCGAGTCTAACCAGCGCGCTTGGGGCAGCATGGCCCCGAGGGAAGGAGCCGCTGATGGCCCTGTTCAAGAAGCGCACGGTCGGCAAGCCGGGCGAGTGGTACTACTGCCTGGAACATCACAAGGTCGAGGAGGGCCCCGAGTGCCCGGCCAAGGACCGTTTCGGGCCGTACACCTCCCGTGAGGAGGCGCAGCACGCCATGGACACCGCCAAGGAGCGGAACCTGGAGTGGGAGAACGACCCCAAGTGGCACGACGGGGGCACACCGCGCGACCCGGAGGAGTGACCGGGGGCGCGGCACCGGGCCCCCGCCCCGGGGGCCCGCTCCTCAGGCGGCGGACGGCCGGGACTCCCTGGCCTCCCGCCTGCGCAGCGCGTCCTCGTCCGTCGCGGAGTCGTAGGTGAGCAGCTTCGGGAGCGCTGCCGTGAGCAGCGCGACCGAGGCCACACAGGCCACGCCCCCGCTCCAGATCGCCGCCCTGGTCCCCGTCCAGCCCGCCATCGCACCGGCCCGCACCTGACCCAGCTGCGGGCCGACGCTGTACGAGAGCACCTCGATGCCCGCCAGCCGGCCTCGCAGTTCCTCCGGGATCGTCTGGTTCCAGATCGTGGAGCGGCCCAGGCCGCTGAGCATGTCGCCCGCGCCCGCCACCGCCAGGCAGACCAGCACCAGCCACACATTGCCGAACCACCCGGCCGCCGCGATCGCCAGCCCCCAGACCGCGGCCCCGAACACCACGAACAGCCCGTGCCGCCGCACCCGCGACGTCCAGCCGCTGGTCAGCCCCAGCACCAGCGAGCCGACCGAGTCCGCGGCGTACATCAGGCCCAGCGACCAGTCGGCGCCCAGGTCGTCCGCCAGGAACGGGAAGATGGCGTTCGGGAAGGCGAAGAACATCGCGGCCATGTCGACCGCGTACGTCCCCAGCAGCACCGGCCGGCTCCAGGCGTACTTCGCGCCCTCCACGATGCCGCGCAGCGACGGTTTCGTGTTGTCCCGGGCGGGCGGCGCGGGCGCCAGACGCAGACACAGGAGCACGGAGGCGGCGAAGGTGGCCACCGTGACCGTGTACGCCGTGGCGTGCCCGGCGTAGGCGACCACCAGCCCCGCCACCGCCGGGCCGGTGATCGCGCCGAACTGCCAGCGCAACGAGTTCAGCGCGGCGGCCGCGGTCAGCTGCTCGTGCGGCACGATCCGGGCCATCAGGGAGTCCAGCGCGGGCCGCTGGAGCCCGGAGAGCGCGGAGACCCCGGCCGCCACCAGATAGAGCGGCCAGAGCAGCGGGGTGGGCAGCGCCGCGTTGACCAGGAGCACCAGGGCGAGCAGCCCCAGCCCCGCCTCGGTGCCCAGGATCACCTTCCGGCGGTCCACGGCGTCCGCGAGCGCCCCGCCGTACAGGCCGAAGACGATCAGCGGCACCAGCTCGACCGCGCCCATCACGCCGACGGCCAGCGGCGAACCCGTCAGCTCCTTGATCTGGAGCGGCAGCGCGATCATCGCCATGAAGCTGCCGAAGTACGTCACCAGGCCCTGGACCCACAGCAGCCGGAAATCGGCGGAGGAGCGCAGGGGCGAGAGGTCGGGCAGCAGGGCGGCCAGCCGGGCGGCCGGGGACGGAGCAGTGGTCACAGAGGGCCATGTTCCGGCGCCGCCGGGTGGAGCCGCAACGCAATATTCCGCACCGTCACCGGCCCCGCACCGTCACCAGCGGGCCGGGGGCGGCGCCGTCAGCTGATCGGCCAGCCGGGACAGCCGGTCCCGGAAGCCGCGGCGGCCGCGCGGCGCGGGGGCGCTGTTCTCCCCGGCCGCCGCGCTCACCAGATGCTGCACGGTGTCCAGGTCCACGTCGTCGGCGCCGGTCACCGCGAGCGTCTCGTGGGCCAGCCCGCACACCTCCGGGTCCCCGTCGTTCAGCGAGAGGACCGTCGCCCCGGCGCGCCGCGCGTCGTGCACCCGCTCCAGCAGCCCCGCGCCGGGCCGCTCCGGGGCCACCAGGAGCAGCGTCTCGCCCCGCCCGGCCGCCTCGATCCTGCCCAGGCCGACGGCCAGATGCGCGGGGCCGCCCGGCTCCACCCGGTGGCGCACCAGGGTGGGGGCCAGCTCCGGCAGCCCGGACCAGGTGGACTCGTCGACCAGATGGGCCGCCAGATGCCAGGGCTCGTACGCCGCCGTCCCCACCAGCAGCAGACCGCCGCCGTGCGGGACCACGGACGACCTCAGCGTTCCGGCGAACCGCCGGGTCGCGGCGGGCCACTCGGTCCCGGCGAGCACTTCACGGAGCAGGGCGACGCGTACGGCATCCATGGCCCGGCATCATGCCCCAGGACCCGTGCCCGGCACCGGGGAACGGCTCCGGACCAGCCGAACGGGGAACGAGGGGTGACCTCGGGTCCCGACCCGTGGCGGGCAGTAATGTCGGAGCCATGACTACGCATGGCAGTGACAGCGCGGCGAAGCCCCCCGCCAAGGACCCCTGGGACCTCCCCGACGTCTCCGGGCTGACCGTCGGTGTGCTCGGCGGCACCGGCCCCCAGGGACGCGGCCTCGCCTACCGGTTCGCCCGCGCCGGACAGCAGGTGATCATCGGCTCCCGGGCCGCCGACCGCGCGCGGAGCGCCGCCGAGGAGCTGGGCCACGGCGTCGAGGGCACGGACAACGCGGAGTGCGCACGCCGCAGCGACATCGTGATCGTCGCCGTGCCGTGGGACGGCCACGCCAAGACCCTGGAGTCGCTGCGCGAGGAACTCGCGGGCAAGCTCGTCGTCGACTGCGTCAACCCGCTCGGCTTCGACAAGAAGGGCGCCTACGCGCTGAAGCCCGAGGAGGGCAGCGCCGCCGAGCAGGCCGCCGCCCTGCTCCCGGAGTCCCGGGTCACCGCCGCCTTCCACCACCTCTCGGCGGTGCTGCTCCAGGACGAGGCGATCGAGGAGATCGACACCGATGTGCTGGTGCTGGGCGAGGCCCGTGCCGACACCGACCTCGTACAGGCCCTGGCGGGCCGGATCCCCGGTATGCGCGGCGTCTTCGCCGGGCGGCTGCGCAACGCGCACCAGGTCGAGTCGCTGGTCGCCAACCTGATCTCGGTCAACCGCCGCTACAAGGCCCACGCGGGGCTCCGTACCACCGACGTCTGAGCCGGACCCGCTCCCGGGCCCACCACCGCGTCCGGGCCCGAGCCGCTCCCGGGCCCACCCTGCGGCGAGCGGAAAGGGGCATGGGGGACACTGGACGGGACCGTGCACCACCCCGACAGGAGCCGCCCCTCATGCCCCGCCTCGCTCTCTACGCCATCGCCGTCTGCGTCCTGGCCGTCGTCGCGGCCGTGATCTCGTTCGTCCAGGGCAGCCTGCTCGGGATCGTGTGGGTGCTGCTGGCCGGGCTCTCGTCGAACATGGCGTGGTTCTACCTGCGCCGGCAGCGCGCGCGGACCGCGGAATGAGCCGGGGCCCCGCGGCTCCTGCGGGCCGGGACTCCGCAGCGCCTAAGGGCTGACCGCGCAGACCGGGTACTCCCCGTTCCCGTTCTCCCAGAAGCGGTACGCGGCCCGGCCGCACTCCGTCTCCAGCCCGCTCACTCCCAGGGAATCCAGCACACCGCGGACCACGTCGAAGAAGACGTGGTTGATCTCCGGGATCCACAGCACACCGAACACCGCCAACAGCCCGAACTGCGCGAACGGCTCCACCCGGCGCCGGATCCGGTACGACAGCCAGGGCTCGATCACCCCGTACCCGTCCAGCCCCGGGACCGGCAGGAAGTTCAGGATCGCCGCAGTGACCTGGAGCAGGGCCAGGAACGCCAGCGCGTACCGGAACTCCCTCGGGACGCCGCCCAGCGCGTGCAGCCAGAACGGCGCCGTGCACACCAGCGCGAACAGCACGTTCGTCAGCGGGCCCGCCGCCGAGATCAGGCTGTGCCGCCAGCGCCCGCGGATCCGTCCCCGCTCGATGAAGACGGCCCCGCCGGGCAGACCGATACCGCCCATGATCACGAACAGCACCGGCAGCACGATGCTGAGCAGGGCATGGGTGTAGGCGAGCGGATTGAGGGTGAGATACCCCTTCGCGCCGACCGAGATGTCCCCGCTGTGCAGCGCGGTACGGGCGTGCGCGTACTCGTGCAGGCAGAGCGAGACCACCCACGCCGCCGTCACGAAGACGAAGACCGCGAGTCCGTAGGGATGTCCGGTGCCCGTCCACACCGCCCATCCCGACACCGCCGCCACGGCGACGATCCCGAGGAAGACCGGGCTGATCCGCCGGTCGCTGCGGGCTGCTGCGGTGGTCATCGGCGAACTCCTGACGGGTGGCCGGAAAGGGAACGGCACGACGGGCGGCGAGAGCGACCGTACCGCCGACACGGCATAAACGTCTCGCGTCGGGGCGGTGGTTCCGTGAAGGGTGGGGGCATGACGACTCGACCCGGAGTACGGCTCACAGGGGATCGGCCGGACGTGTGTGCCCATCACCATCCCGGTCGCGGAGAATAGGCCGGTGCGCTACTGCATCCTCGGAACGACCCGGGCACTCCGCGACGACGGCACGGCCGTCCCCCTCGGCGGGGCGCGGCTGCGCGCCCTGCTCACCGTCCTCGCCCTGCGCCCCGGCCGCACCGTCCCGGCCGCCGTGCTCGTCGACGAGGTGTGGGACGGCGAGCCGCCGGCCGACGCGGTGGGCGCCCTCCAGGCGCTCGTCGGCCGGCTCCGGCGGGCCGTCGGCCATGACGCGGTGGTCTCGGCGGACAGCGGCTACCGGCTGGCCGCCGAGCCGGACGCCGTCGACCTGCACCGCTTCGAGCGGCTCGCGGGGGAGGGCGCGCGGGCGCTGGAGGAGGGCGACGCGGCGAAGGCCGGGGCCGTGCTCGACGACGCGCTCGGCCTGTGGCGCGGTCCGGTCCTGGCCGATCTGCCCGACCGCGGTGCCGCCGTCCCCCGCTGGGAGGCCCGGCGCCTGGACGCCCGCCGCAACCGCCTCCGCGCGGAACTCGCGCTCGGCCGCGCGGACGAGGCCCTGCCCGAACTGGTCGCCCTGTGCACCGAGCACCCGATGGACGAACCCCTCCAGGCGCTCCGGCTGCGGGCCCTGCGCGACGCCGGACGCACCGCGCAGGCCCTGGCCGCCTACGACGAGGTGCGCACCGTGCTCGCCGACCGCCTCGGCACCGACCCCGGACCCGAGCTGCGCGCGCTCCACGCCGAGCTGCTCCGCCAGGACCCGGTCCGCCCCGCCGCCCCGGCCGTCCCGCCCCCGCCCGCCCCCGCCGCACCAAGGGGCAACCTCCGGGCCCGGCTCACCAGCTTCGTCGGGCGCGAGGGCGAGATCGACGCCCTGCGCGAAGACCTCTCGCACGCCCGGCTGGTCACTCTCCTGGGCCCCGGAGGCGCGGGCAAGACCCGGCTCTCCCAGGAGACCGCCGAATCCGTCGCGCCCGCCTGGCCGGACGGCGTCTGGCTCGCCGAACTCGCCCCCGTCGACGACCCCGACGCGGTACCGGAGGCCGTGCTCACCGCGCTCGGCGCCCGCGAGACCGTGCTGCGCGGCGCCGGCGCCGAGGAGCTCAGGGTCGCCGAGGGAAACGCGAACGATCCCCTCGCACGCCTCACCGAGCACTGCTCCCGGCGCCGCATGCTGCTGCTCCTGGACAACTGCGAACATCTCGTCGGCGCCGCCGCCGCCCTCGCCGACCACCTGCTCGCCCACTGCCCGCACCTCACCGTGCTCGCCACCAGCCGGGAACCCCTCGGCGTACCGGGCGAGTTCGTCCGCCCCGTCGAGCCGCTGCCCGACGCGATGGCGCTGCGCCTGTTCGCCGAACGCGGCGCCGCCGCCCGGCCCGGCTTCCGGACCGACGCCGACGAGGAGACCGCGGCCGCCGCGGCGGAGATCTGCCGCCGCCTCGACGGCCTGCCGCTCGCCATCGAGCTCGCCGCCGCCCGGCTGCGGATGCTCACCCCGCGCCAGATCGCCGACCGGCTCGACGACCGGTTCCGCCTGCTCACCAGCGGGGCCCGTACCGTACTGCCCCGCCAGCAGACCCTGCGCGCCGTCGTCGACTGGTCCTGGGACCTCCTCGACGAACCCGAACGCGCGGTGCTGCGCCGGCTCTCCGTCTTCGCGGGCGGCTGCACCCTGACCGCGGCCGAGGCGGTCTGCGCGGACGGGCCGGACCAGGCGCCCGAGGCCGCCGGGCTGCTCGGCTCCCTCGTCGACAAGTCGCTGGTCGTCGCCGCACCCGCCGAGGACGGCGAGATGCGCTACCGGCTGCTGGAGACCGTCGGCGAGTACGCCGCCGCCCGGCTCGACGAGGCGGCGGAGCGGGCCCCCGTGGTCCGGCGCCACCAGGTGTTCTTCCGGGAGCTGGTCCGTACCGCGGAACCCCGGCTCCGTGGCGCCGGACAACGCTCCGCCATCGCGCTCCTCCAGCGCGAGTACGAGAACATCCGCACCGCCCTGCGCCACGCCGTCGCCGCCCGCGACGAGCAGGAGACCCTCTGCATGGTGCTCTCGCTGTGCTGGTACTGGCAGATGCGCGACCTGGTCAGCGACGCGCTGCACTGGTCCGACGCCGCCGCCACGCTGGGCCCCGACCCCTTCGCCCCGCCCGCCGAGCCCGCGCCCTCGATCCACGAACGCTGCACCGAGGCACCCCCGCCCATGGGGCCCGAGCTGCTCCAGGAGGCACGCCGCCAGGCGGGCCTGATCCGGCTGGTCAGCATGGACCACGCCGCGGAGCGGTGGACCGACGAGGCGAGCATGGCCCGGCTGCGGGTCATCGCGGACACCTACCGGGCCGGCCAGCCGCAGACCTGCCGGATCCCGGCGTCGCTCTGGTTCTTCGCGGTCATGCTCGTCGGCGAGACCGGCAGGCTGCGCGAGCTGCTGGACGAGACGGTCCGCGCCTGCCGGGACTTCGGCTACGTGTGGGAACTCGCCGCGGCCCTCCAGATGCGGGCCAACGTGCTGGCCAACCGGCCCGAGTGGGCGGGCGACGCGCGCACCGACGCCGACGAGAGCGTGGAGCTCTTCCGCCGGCTCGGTGACGACTGGGGCGTCGCCGAAGCGCTCTCGGCGCGGGGCGAGGCCCACGAGCGGCGCGGCGAGTACGCGCGCGCCGCCGAGGACTTCCAGGTCGCCATCGGCTACGCGGAGAAGCTGGGCGCACCCTCCCAGGTGGCGGTCCTGCGCACCAGATACGCGGCCGTGCTCACCGAGATGGGCCGGGGCGCCGAGGGCGAGACGATCCTGCGCGAGGTGGTCGCCGGGCGGCACGACAGCAGGTCCATCGCCCGGCTCCATCTGGCCATGTGGCTGGGACGCACCGACCGCACCGGCGAGGCGCGCGAGCAACTCGACGTGCTGCGCGGGGAGTTCCAGTCCGAGACCATGGCGATCTTCGAAGGGGTCGTGCTGGGCGCGATGGCCTGGCTGGACAACCAGGACGGGCTGTACACGGAGGCCCTGACCCTGGGGCTGGTCGCGCTGGAGCGGTCCCACGACCGGCTGTCGCAGTTGGTGGCCCCGCAGATGTCCGTCATCGGTCTCGTCTCCGTCGCCCGCTCGCTGGCCGGCATCGGCGGCGAGCGCCGGGCCACGACCGCGGCCCGGTTGCTGGGGGCCGGCCGGCCTCTGCTGCCCCCGGGCCACGTACCGACGGCGATGGAACGGGACGACTGGGCACGGGCGGAGGAACTGGCCGTCGCCGTACTGGGCCGGGCCGCCTACGAGACCGTCTACGCCGAGGGCGGCGGCCTCCGTCTGGAGGAGGCCACCGCCCTCGTGGACGCGTACCGGGAATGAACCCGCCGGGTCAGGACTTCTTGCGGAACTTGGAGACCGCGAGCGGGGCCATCACCGCGGTGATGACCACGGTCCAGCCGAGCGTCACCAGGACCGAGTGGGCGAGCGGGCCGCCCATCATCAGGGCCCGTGCGGCGTCGGCCAGGTTGGACAGCGGGTTGTAGTCGGTGAATGTCTGGAGCCAGCCGGGCATCGTCTTCGTCGGGGCGAAGATCGAGGAGCCGAACTGGAGGGGCATCAGCACCAGCATCCCCATTCCCTGAACCGCCTGGGCGGTCTTCATGGTCAGCCCGAGCAGGATGAAGATCCACATGATGGCGGCGCCGAACGCGGCCGACAGCGCGATCGCCCCGAGCAGCCCGAGCACCGACTCCTGGAGCTCCATGCCGAGCGCGAAGCCCATGGCCAGCAGGATGAGCGTGGCGACCATCATCCGGCCCAGCTCGACCACGATCTTCGCGATGAGCACCGAGGAACGGGCGATCGGCATCGTCCGGAACCGGTCCATGACGCCCTTGCGGAAGTCGTCGTTGACACCGGAACCGACCGCCATGGCGATGTTCATGCCCATCATCGCCATCAGGCCGGGTATCAGGTAGTTCAGATACTCCTGCCGGCCGCCGCCCATGCTGCCGCCGACCGATCCGCCGAAGACGTACACGAACAGCAGCGTGAAGATGATCGGCATCAGGAGCGCGTCGAACATCGACTCCGGATCCTTCTTGATCTGGAGCAGGTTGCGCCGCACCAGCGCCCCGATGTGGCGCAGATTGTTCCGCAGCCCGATCCGGCCCTCGTCGTGGACCGGCTTCGCCCGGCCGGACCCGGTGGGCGTGGACGTGGGGGTCAGAGTCGCCGTGCTCATGCCGCGACCTCCTCGGGGATCGTGTCGGTGGCGGAAGCGGACTTCTCACCGGTGATGGCCAGGAACACCTCGTCCAGGCTGGGCAGTGCGGTGGCGACGTGCGCCAGCGGGAAGCCCCGGGTGCCGAGCAGACCGATGACGGACGTCAGCTGCTCGTCGCTGAGGATCGGGACGTACAGCAGCCCCTCGTCCGGGACGGCCTGAGCTCCCGCGACACCGTCCAGACCGGCCTCCCTGATGGCCTGCGCCATCGCGGCCAGCTGGGCCGGGTCCGAGGGCCGGAGCTGGAGGGTGCGGCCGCCGACCTTCGCCTTCAGCTCGTCGACCCCGCCGCGGGCGATGATCTTTCCCTTGTCGATGACGGTCAGCTCGTTGGCGAGCTGCTCGGCCTCTTCCATGTACTGGGTGGTGAGCAGCACGGTCGCCCCCTCCGCGACCATCCGCTGCACCTCGTCCCAGACCTCGTTGCGGGTCCGGGGGTCCAGCCCCGTCGTCGGCTCGTCCAGGTACAGGACGGCCGGGCTGCCGATCATCGAGGCGGCCAGGTCGAGCCGGCGCCGCATGCCGCCGGAGTAGTCCATCGCGGCCTTCCGGGCCGCTTCGGTGAGCGAGAAGCGCTCCAGCAGCTCGTCCGCGCGGGCCCGCGCGGTCTTGCGGGGCAGATCGAGCAGCCGCCCGATCATGTAGAGGTTCTCCCAGCCGGAGAGCTTCTCGTCGACCGAGGCGTACTGCCCGGTCAGGCCGATGGTCCGGCGCAGCTGCCGGGGCTGCTTCACCACGTCGTAACCCGCCACGGTGGCATGTCCGGCGTCGGGGACGATCAGGGTGGAGAGGCAGCGTACGAGGGTGGTCTTCCCGGCGCCGTTGGGGCCGAGCACACCGAGCACGGTGCCTTCGCGGACATCGAGGTCCACGCCGTCCAGAGCCTTGGTCGAGCCGTAGTGCTTGACCAGCCCCCGGACCTCTACGGCGTTCGCGCCGCTCCTGGGGTTCTTGTCGATTCGCGTCATGCGGACCATCAGACCAGCCGCCACCGACAACCCACCGACAGCGGGCCGACAGCCCGCCGATGGGGGATGTCGGCGGGCTGCCGGTGGTGCGGGCAGTGGCTCAGATGGAACGAACCGGTGGAGCTAGTGGAAGGTGTGCTCGGCGGCCGGGAAGGCGCCGCCCACGACCTCTTCCGCGAACTCCTTCGCCGCGTCGCCCAGCACCTTGCGCAGGTCGGCGTACTGCTTGGTGAAGCGCGGCACCTTGCCGCCGGTCAGCCCGACCATGTCGGTGTAGACCAGCACCTGGGCATCGGTGTCGGGACCGGCGCCGATGCCGATGGTCGGGATGTGCAGGGTGCGGGTGACCTCGGCGGCCAGCTCGGCCGGTACGAGCTCCAGCACGACGGCGAACGCGCCCGCGTCCTGCACGGCCTTGGCGTCGCGCAGCATCTGCTGGGCGGCCTCCTCGCCGCGGCCCTGCACCCGGTAGCCCATCGCGTTGACGGACTGCGGGGTCAGGCCGATGTGGGCCATCACCGGGATACCGGCGTCGACGAGCAGCTTGATCTGTTCGTGACTGCGCTCGCCGCCCTCCAGCTTGACCGCGCCGACGCCCGACTCCTTGATCAGCCGGGTGGCGTTGCGCAGGGCCTGGACGGGGCCCTCCTGGTACGCCCCGAAGGGCAGGTCCGCGACGATCAGGGCACGACTGGTGCCCCGTACGACCGCTGCGGAGAGGATCGCGATCTCGTCCATCGTGACGGGCACGGTGGTCTCGTAACCGAGATGGCAGTTGCCCATGGAGTCGCCGACGAGCATGACCGGGATCCCGGCCTCGTCGAAGACGGACGCGGTCATCGCGTCGTAGGCGGTGAGCATGGGCCACTTCTCGCCGCGCTCGGTGGCGGCGGCGATGTCATGGATGGAGATACGGCGGGTGCTCTTGCCTCCGTACAGCGCCTTGCTGCTGTCGGTGCGGGTGCCCGCGGGGGGTGTTGCGGACTGATTCTGCGCAGCCTGAAGCGACATTGCCAACGGCTCCTTCGTCATCTCGAGGCGCCCTGACGGCGTCCCCGGACCGGTTCCATGGTGGCATCCCGCCGCGGTCCACGGGAAGTGGGTCCGCACATGCGGGTGCGGACAGGGCCGGAAGGCGTCCGCGGCCGGGCAATGCGGAGCGGTTGGGTACTTCCCGAACGTGGCGGCCGGGTATTTCCAATACGAGACGGTCTCGTATCGAAATCGGATAAGCTCCTGCCATGTCGATACCGTCAGGTGCTCGCGCTGCCGAATCCCAGATCCCGGAGGCGGTCCACCGTCGCCGCTGGGCGATCCTCGTCGTCCTGATGTTCAGCCTGCTCATCGTCGTGCTGGACAACTCGATCCTGAACGTCGCGGTCAAGACCATCGCCAGCCCCGCACCCACGGGACTCGGGGCCACCCAGAGCCAGCTGGAGTGGGCGATCAACGCCTACACCCTGGTCTTCGCTGGGCTCCTGTTCACCGCGGGCCTGCTCGGCGACCGCATCGGCCGCAAGAAGGTGCTGCTCTTCGGCATCCTGCTCTTCGGGACGGGCTCCGCGCTGGCCGCCATGTCCGGCTCGCCCGCCCAGCTGATCACCTGGCGCGCCCTCATGGGGTTCGGCGCCGCGTTCGTCATGCCGGCCACCCTCGCCGTCCTGATGAACGTCTTCGAGCGCGACGAGCAGCCCAGGGCCATCGGCATATGGGCGGGCAGCGTCGGTGTGGCCATCGCGATCGGTCCGATCACCGGCGGGCTGCTGCTCGAACACTTCTGGTGGGGCTCCATCTTCCTGGTCAACGTGCCCGTGGTGATCGTGGCGCTGATCGCGATGGTGCTGCTGGTCCCGGACTCCAGGGACCCGAACCCGGGCCGGACCGACCCGCTCGGCGTCCTGCTCTCCATCGTCGGCCTGGTGCTGCTGGTGTACGGCATCATCCGCGGCGGCCAGCTCGCCGACTTCACCGACCCCGTCGTGCTCCTGTCGAGCATCGGCGGCCTGCTCGTCCTGGCCGGGTTCGTCTGGCACGAGAAGCGCAGCAGCCACCCGGCCATCGACATCACGTACTTCAAGGAGCCGTCGTTCGCCGCGGCCGTCGCCGCCATAGCGCTGGTCTTCTTCGCGCTGATGGGGGTGACCTTCTTCTCCGCGTTCTACATGCAGAGCGTGCGTGGCTGGAGCGCCCTCCAGGCGGGGCTGATGCTCCTGCCGCTGGCCGCCTCCCAGATGATCTTCGCGCCCCGGGCCCGGCTGCTCGTCGACCGTTTCGGCGCCCGCGTCACCTGCACCGTCGGCATGCTGCTGGTCGCGGCCGGACTGGCCTCGTTCGCGCTCTTCGACGACACCACACCGGTCTGGGTGCTCTGTCTGCTGTTCTTCATCCAGGGCACGGGCATGGCCCATGTGATGACGCCGGTCACCGTCGCGGTGATGCAGGCGCTGCCCCGCGAGAAGGCCGGTTCCGGGTCGGCCGTCAACAACACCTTCCGGCAGGTCGGCGGGGCGCTCGGGGTCGCCGTGCTCGGCTCGGTGCTCTCCACCGTCTACCGGGGCGACATCGAGGGACACCTCGGCGCGGTCCCGGCCGGTGCCAGACAGGCGGCGGGGGAGTCGATCGAGGCCACGCTCGGCATCGCGGAGAAGATGGGCCCGGCGGGCGCCCCGCTGGTCGCCTCGGCCAACGACGCGTTCCTGAAGGCCATGCACGTCACCGCCGTCGGCTCGGCGACCATCGCCCTGGTGGGCGCCCTCGTGGTCGCGCTGTTCCTGCCGGGGAGGCCCGCCGCGGAAGGGGCGCCCGGCGGATCCGGCGAGGGCGACCGGTCGGTGCGCGCTGCGGGGGCGGGCCGCTGAGACCGGCGGCCCGGAAGAACGGAGAGCGCCGCCCCTGGGAGAACCGGGCGGACCCCGGGCCCCGGGGGCGGCGCGCGGAGCCACCCCCACCGTCGGCGAGAATCGGGACGGCGGTCGGACGGTGCGGCGAGAGGCGGAACGACGTGCGGGTACAGGCGCAGGTGCAGGACCGGGACCGCCCGGTCCAGGAAGAACCGGAACCGCGCAGGGGCCGGCCGCGCAGCGCGGCGGCCGAGCGGGCGATCCTGGACGCCGTCGTCGAGCTGCTGGAGGCCGGCGAGCCGCTGGCGGCCCTGTCCATCGAGCGGATAGCCAGGACCGCGGGGGTCGGCAAGGCGACGATCTACCGGCGGTGGAGCGGCAAGGAAGAGCTCTTCGTCGACGTCCTGAGGGACATGGAGCCGCCAGAACCCGTCGTCTCCGGCACCGCCGGCCTCGCCGACCTGCGGCTGCTGCTGGAATCACTGCGCAGACGCGGCCTGGCCCAGCGCTCCTCGGCCCTGCTGCACAACGTCTTCGCGCAGATGAAGAGCCACCCCAAGCTGTGGGCGGAGTACCACTGCAATGTCATCGCGCCCCGCCGCATCGCCATGCTGGCCGCCGTGCAGCGCGCGGTCGACGCCGGTGAACTCCGCGCGGACCTGGACGTGGGGCTGATGGACGACCTGTTCCTGGGCCCCATGCTCGTACGCACCATCCACCGGCCCGACGCGCCGCTCCCCGAGGATCTCGCCGACCGCATCGTCCAGGTCCTGGTGGAGGGCCTGGCGCCCCGCCCGGCGGCCGGTCCCTGACGCGCCCGTACAGGTAAGCGGAACCAGGCCCTCTGCACCGGCGGAACCAGCCCCGCCACGGAAGCGGAACCGGACCTGCCGCGTAAGCGGAACCGGAGCCTTCCGAGTGTGATCGTTCTGTCACAAGCCCCGGCGGACCCCGCCCGGCAGGAACCCGCGGCACCCCGCCCTTCGTCCTCGTGGCAGTACGGCCGTCGTCGACGGCACGAAACACGCCGCTCATCGCCTAGGGTCGTGGGCGCGGCGACATGCACGGCAAGGCAGTGAGGACAACGCGATGGTGCAGGCGTACGGAGCGGACACCGGGAACGACCGCGCGGAGCCGGAACCGGAGCGCGCCGGATCGGGATCCCGCCTCCGGGACCTGCGCGACCGGTGGACCCGCGACCCGGGCATCTGGCGGCGCGGCATCGTCCTCGCGCTCTGCTCGGTCCTCCTCACCCTCGTGATGGCCTTCCACGCCAGGATCCCCAACACCATCGGCAACCTGGGCAGCCTCTCCGAGACGTTCCTGCCGTGGATCGGGGTGTTCGTCCCGCTGCTGCTGGTCCTCGGCCTGGTGCGCCGCTCGGCGACCGCGCTGATCGCCCTGCTGCTGCCGGTCGTGGTCTGGTTCAACGTCTTCGGCGGCCTGCTCACCGACAAGTCCGGCAGCGGCGGCGACCTCACCGTGGCCACCCACAACGTCAACGCCGACAACCCCGACCCCAAGGGCACCGCCCGCACGGTCGCGGACTCCGGCGCCGACGTCATCGCCCTGGAGGAGCTGCCGAGCGGCAAGGTGGCGGCGTACAAGGCGGCGCTCGCCGACCGCTACCCGTACCACTCGGTGCAGGGCACCGTCGGTCTGTGGAGCAAGTACCCGATGAGCGGCACCAGGCCGGTCGACATCAAGATGGGCTGGACCCGGGCGATGCGCTCCACGGTGACGACCCCGAAGGGCAAGGTCGCCGTCTACGTGGCCCATCTGCCCTCCGTACGCGTCAAGCTGCACGCCGGATTCACCGCCAACCAGCGCGACGACAGCGCCGACGCCCTGGGCGAGGCCATCTCCGACGAGCGGCTCGGCAAGGTGATCCTGCTCGGCGACCTCAACGGCACGATGAACGACCGCGCGCTGAACGGCGTCACCGCCCAGATGCGCTCCACCCAGGGCGCGGCCGGCGACGGCTTCGGCTTCAGCTGGCCGGCCTCCTTCCCGATGGCGCGGATCGACCAGATCCTGGTCAAGGGCGTCGAGCCGATGTCCTCGTGGACCCTCGCGGCGACGGAGAGCGACCACTTGCCGCTCGTGGCCCGCGTGGAGCTGTGACGCGGTGAGCCGTTCCGCCACCGGGTGCGAACGCTGACGAAACGGTCCGTTCACCCGCGGGACCCGACCGTCTGAGAGAATTTGTTCCGCTCGGGAACCAAGGGCGTCCGGCAACGGCGCCGGACCGGCCGCGCGCCGTCCCGCCCGGTTCCCTCCCGTGCCTTCCGTCCATCGGCCGTGCCCGGCCGGGGCGGGCCCGGCGTCCCTGCGGAAAGGTCTCTCCTCATGCCCCTGGCCCTGCTCGCACTCGCGGTGAGCGCCTTCGGCATCGGCACCACGGAGTTCGTGATGATGGGGCTGCTGCCCGAGGTCGCGGACGACCTGGGCACCTCCGTACCCACCGCCGGCCACCTCGTCTCGGCGTACGCGATCGGTGTCGTGGTGGGAGCCCCGCTGCTCACCGCCGTCGGCTCCCGGATCCCGCGCAAGCGGATGCTCCTGTTGCTGATGGCCCTCTTCACGGTCGGCAACCTCGCCTCCGCCGTCGCCCCCGGCTTCGGCTGGCTGCTCGGCGGCCGGTTCCTGGCCGGACTGCCGCACGGGGCGTTCTTCGGCGTCGGCGCGGTCGTCGCGGCCCGGCTGGTCCCGGAGGGACGCCGGGCGCGGGCCGTGGCCACCATGTTCCTCGGGCTCACCGTCGCCAATGTCGTCGGCGTCCCGGCGGCCACCCTGCTCGGCCAGCACCTCGGCTGGCGGGCCACGTTCCTGGTCGTCGCGGCGATCGGGCTCTGCGCACTGGCGGCGCTCGCCCGGCTCGTACCGCAGGTGCCCCTCGACGCCCACCAGGGCCTGGGCCGGGAACTGCGCGCCCTCGGCGACCGTCAGGTGCTGCTCGGCCTGCTCACCGCCGTGTTCGGCTTCGCCGGGGTCTTCGCGGTGTACTCCTACCTCTCGTCCATGACGACCGAGGTGATGGGTTTCGGCGAGTCCGCGGTGACGCCGGTGCTCGCGCTCTTCGGCATCGGCATGACCCTCGGCGCACTCGCGGCGGGACCGCTCACCGACCGGGCACTGCGGCCGACGCTGTACGGATCGCTCGGCGCGCTCGCCGTCGTCCTCGCCGTCTTCCCGTTCGCCGTCCAGGTGCGGTGGGCCGCGCCGGTGCTGGTGGTGCTGCTCGGCGGGGTCGGCTTCATGACGACCACACCGCTCCAGATGCTGGTCATGAACAAGGCCAAGGACGCCCCGACCCTGGCGTCCGCCTCCAACCACTCCGCGTTCAACCTCGCCAACGCGGGCGGCGCGTGGCTGGGCGGCGCCGCGATCGCGGCCGGCTGGGGGTGGACCTCCCCGGCCCCGGTCGGCGCGGCCCTCGCGGTCGTGGGCCTGGCGGTGGCGGTCATCGCGGGTCTGCTGGACCGGGAGCGTACGCCGGGCACGTCGAGGGTGGTGGCCCGTGCGGACGTGCGGCCCGCGCGGGAGGACGCCCCGGTGGACGCGCGCTGAAACACCGGGACGCGGTGCGCGCCGGACGCACGCCGGGACGCGAAAAGCGTATGCGCCAGAACGCCGAAAGGCGCATACGCCGGAACGCGACGGCGCGGTGACCGGTCCGCCCGGTCACCGCGCCCGCGCACCGCTCAGGCCGACTCGCGCCACCGGTTGGTGATCGGCAGCCGCCGGTCCTTGCCGAAGCCCTTCGGGGAGATCTTCGTGCCCGGCGGGTACTGGCGCCGCTTGTACTCCGCCGTGTCCACCATCCGCAGGGTCTTCGCCACCAGAGCCTCGTCGAACCCGGCCGCGACGATCTCGGCCAGGCCCTGGTCCCGGTCGACGTACAGCTCCAGGATCCGGTCCAGTACGTCGTAGTCGGGCAGCGAGTCCGTGTCGACCTGGCCGGGGCGCAGTTCGGCGCTGGGCGGCTTGGTGATGGACGCCTCCGGGATCGGCGGGGTCTGCCCGCGCTCCTCGGCGGCCCGGTTGCGCCACTTCGCGAGGCGGAAGACCGACGTCTTGTAGACGTCCTTGATCGGGCCGTACGCCCCGACCGCGTCGCCGTACAGCGTCGAGTAGCCGACCGCGAGCTCGGACTTGTTGCCCGGCGCGAGGACGATCTGGCCCTCCTGGTTGGAGACCGCCATCAGCATCGTGCCGCGCAGCCTCGCCTGGAGGTTCTCCTCGGCGAGACCGGAGAGCCCCAGCGAGCCCATGTACGCGTCGAACATCGGCTCGATCGGCACGGTGCGGAAGTTCAGCCCGGTACGGCGGGCCAGTTCGGCCGCGTCGCCCTTGGAGTGGTCCGAGGAGTACTTCGACGGCATCGAGATGCCGTACACGTTCTGCGCGCCCAGCGCGTCGCAGGCGATCGCGGCGACCAGCGCCGAGTCGATTCCGCCGGAGAGCCCGATCAGCACACTGCTGAAGCCGTTCTTGGCCGCGTACGCCCGCAGGCCCACGACCAGCGCCGAGTAGAGCTCCTCGTCGTCGTCCAGCCGCTCCGCGTACCCGCCGGTCAGCTCCGCCGGGTAGGCCGCGAGGGGCTCCTCGGAGAGGACCACGTGGTCGATCCGCAGTCCGTCGTTGACGACCCCGGACGGCGGCTCGGCGGCGGCCGCGGGCAGCTCCAGGTCGAGCACGACGCTGCCCTCGGCGAACTGCGGGGCACGGGCGATCACTTCGCCGTCCCGGTCGACGACGATCGAGTCGCCGTCGAAGACCAGCTCGTCCTGGCCGCCGATCATCGCCAGGTACGCGGTGGTGCAGCCCGCCTCCTGGGCCCGCTTGCGGACCAGTTCCAGCCGGGTGTCGTCCTTGTCCCGCTCGTACGGCGAGGCGTTGATCGACAGCAGCAGCCCGGCGCCGGCGGCCCGCGCGGCCGGCACCCGGCCGCCGTCCTGCCAGAGGTCCTCGCAGATCGCGAGCGCCACGTCCACACCGTGCACCCGCACGACCGGCATCGAGTCGCCCGGCACGAAGTACCGGAACTCGTCGAAGACGCCGTAGTTGGGCAGATGGTGCTTGGCGAAGGTCAGCGCGACCCGTCCGCGGTGCAGCACCGCGGCGGCGTTCTGCGGGGAGCCGGCGGGCTGGCCGTAGCGGGGCTGGGCCGTCTCGGAGCGGTCGAGGTAGCCGACCACCACCGGCAGCTCCCCGAAGCCCTCCGCGTCGAGCCGGGCGGCGAGCGCGCGCAGCGCCTGCCGCGAGGCCTCGACGAAGGACGGGCGCAGGGCCAGGTCCTCGACGGGGTAGCCGGTCAGCGCCATCTCCGGGAACGCCACCAGGTGGGCGCCCTGCTCGGCGGAGTGCCGGGTCCAGTGGACGATCGCCTCGGAGTTGCCGGCGAGATCACCGACGGTCGAGTCGATCTGATTCAGTGCGAGACGTAGTTGAGGCACGCGCACCAGTGTAATCGTCTGACTGACGCAATGTCCTCGCGGGCCGCGGAATCCCGTCCGCGGGCCGCGAGGACCGGGCCGGGGCGGGTCAGGTGAGGTAGCCGAGGACCGTCATCATGCCCATGTCCGAGTGGTAGATGTTGTGGCAGTGCAGCATCCACAGCCCCGGGTTGTTCGCGTCGAACTCGACGGCCAGCGAGCTGTTCGGCCGGACGATCGTGGTGTCCTTGCGCGCCCAGTGGGCCCGGCCCCGCTCGGTGGCCTGGTGGCGCCGCCCGGCCGGGCCGACCACGCCGAAGGAGTGCCCGTGCAGATGGATCGGGTGCCACATCTCCGTGGCGTTGTAGAACTCCAGTCTGACCCGCTCGCCCGCCCGCACCGGGTGGCGCTGGTGGGGGTTGTACGGGTCGTGGTCGAAGGCCCAGTTGTACGCCCGCATGTTGCCGGTCAGCTTGAACCGGCGGATCCGGTCGGGCTCGCGCCGGGACAGCTCCACGGACGGGTCCGGCATCAGCTCGTGCGCCTCGACCAGCCGGCCGTCCAGCTCCTTGGGACGGACGGTCGCGGCGGGGGCCGTCCCCTTCCCGGTGCGGAGCAGGGCCAGCGCCGTGGCGTTCTTGCCCTCCGCCAGCGCGGTCAGCGGGAAGACCCCGTCGCCCGCGGTGACCACCACGTCGTACCGCTCGCCCATGCCGAGCAGCAGGGCGTCGGTCGTGGTGTGCTGGACCGGGTAGCCGTCGGTGTGGGTGATCGTCATCTTGTGGCCGCCGAGCGCCACCCGGAAGGCGGTGTCGCCGCCCGCGTTGACGATGCGCAGCCGGATGCGCTCGCCGGGCTTGGCGTCGAAGGTGGTGGGAGCCTTCGGTACGCGGCCGTTGATCAGGTAGTACGGATAGGCGACATCGCCCCCGTGGCTGTCGAGCAGTCTGCTGTACGAGTTCTTCTCCAGCCGCGAGGGCCCGCTGAGGGGCTTCCCGCCGTTGGACTTGGCGGGCTTCCCGGGCGCGCCGTGCCCGCCCGCGCCGTGGCTCATGCCGTGGCCCATGCCGCCCCGGCCGCCGCTCAGCTCGTTCAGCACCGAGTCGGGCGTCGAGCCGGCCACCCCGTCGACCCAGTCGTCCAGGACGACGACCCACTCCTTGTCGTACTTGAGGGGCTCCTTCGGGTCGTCCACGATCAGGGGCGCGTACAGTCCCCGGTCCTGCTGGACGCCCGTGTGCGGGTGGAACCAGAACGTTCCGGGGTGCGGCACGGTGAATCGGTAGGAGTACTCGGTCTTGGGCCCGATGGGCGCCTGGGTCACCTCGGGCACGCCGTCCATGTCGTTGCGCACATTGAGGCCGTGCCAGTGCAGTGACGTTTCCGCGGGGAGGTTGTTGGCCAGGGTGAGCGCCAGGGTGTCGCCGACGGTGACCCGCAGCTCCTTGCCGGGCAGCCGGCCGTCGTACGCCCAGGAGTCGACGGTGATCCCGGCGCCCAGTTCGAGCCGGGCCGGGGCGGCGACGAGGCTCACCTTCCGCAGCGGGCCCGAACCCCGCGCGGTCTCGGCCGCGGCGACCTCCGGCCCGTCGGGGGAGACGTACTCGCCCTTGGATCGCCCGCCGGGGGAGGAGCCCCCGCGGTTCGCGCTGCCGCGGCCCGTACCACCGGCGCTCGCGCCTTCGGTCGTCCGGCCGCCGCGGCCCGTGCCGGAATCGTCGGAGCAGCCGGCCAGTACCGCCGAACCGGCGGTGGCGACAGCGGCGCCGAGCACGGCGCGTCGGGTGGGTGGAGTACGCATGACGGAGTGCACCTCGAAATGTGTTTCGGCGGGTCGGTCTGCTGGGGGAGGGGGAGGCGCGCCCCTCCTATATCAGCGAGGCGGACAGTGGCGACCGTCCGTATGTCATACGTCCACTCAGGGTCATGACGAGCACACTACCCCCGCCGGGTATCACCCGCGCGCGGAGCCGTCGCGCGTCCCGCGACCGCGTCCGTACGGCCCCGGCGCCGGGGCCGCGTGACGGCCCGGCACCCCTCGGACACAGGGGGCCGGGCCGTGGTGACGGGCCGTGGCCGCAGGGCCGTACGGCGGCGGGGTCAGCCGTGCGCGTAGACCTTCGCCGCCCAGCCGGCGATCTGCTCGTCGCTGAGGTGCTGAGCCAGATCGGCCTCGCTGATCATGCCGATCAGCATCTTGTTCTCGACCACCGGAAGCCGGCGGATGCGGTGTGTCTGCATCTCCTCCAGCACCGTCTCCACCTCCGCCTCCGCGTCGATCCAGCGCGGCGTGCCGTGGGCGAGGTCGCCCGCCGTCATCTTCGACGGATCGTGGCCCATGGCCACACAGCCGACCACGATGTCGCGGTCCGTGAGGATGCCGATCATCCGGTCCTGCTCGCCGTTGGCCGAGATGGGCAGCGCCCCGACCTTGTGGTCGCGCATCAGCTGCGCGGCCCGGTCGAGGGTCTCGTGCGCGGGGATCCATGTGGCCCCGGTGTGCATGATGTCCTTGGCAGTGGTCATGAGGGATTCCTCCTGCGTGCCGATGGGCATGCTGTACGACCCCGAGCGAACCCATCGTCATGGGCCCGTTCGGGGGACGCGACCGCTATCACCCGTTCGGGTGCACCTGCGGCCCGGCGGGAATCTCTCAGGACCGGGGTGCGGCCCCTCGCGCGGCCAGCATGTGGGCCATCGCGTCCAGCTCCGACTGCTGGGCCTCGACCATCCCCCGGGCGAGCCGTCGCTCCGCCCCGACCGTGCACAGCCGGGCGCAGCCGCGGGCCATGTCGATGCCGCCCTTGTGGTGGTCGGTCATCAGCTGGAGGTACAGCACCTCGGCCGCCCTGCCGTTCGCCGTCCGGAGCCGGTCGAGCTCGGTCCTGGTGGCCATGCCGGGCATGAGTGAGCCGTCATGGGGCCGGTAGCCGCTCCCCATCCCCTCCATGCCGTCCATCCCGTCCGTGCCCTGCGTCGAGTGCCCCGCGTGCCCGGCCGCCATCCAGTCCATCGGCTCCTGCCCGGAGGCCGCCTTCGGCAGCTCCCACAGATCCAGCCAGCCGAGCAGCATGCCGCGCTGGTTGGCCTGCGTATTGGCGATGTCGTACGCGAGACGGCGTACCTCCTCGTCCTTCGTGCGGTCGCGCACGATGAAGGACATCTCCACGGCCTGCTGGTGGTGGACCGCCATGTCGCGGGCGAAACCGGCGTCCGCCGAGTCCACCGAGGGCGTGCGCGGCGCGGCCGCCACGCGGTCCGCCCCGTCCCCGTCGCCGCGCGCGGAGGCGACCGTCGCCACCCCCGCGAACAGCAGCGCCAGCACCACGGCGGAGCCCGCCACCCACTCGACGCGCCGGACGCGCCTCACCGCGGTCACGGCGTCCCCAGCCCGCCCGTGCACGTCGCACCGGGCTCGGGTGTCTGCGGGCCCTGCACGAACTTCGAGAAGAACCGGCCGACCCGTGGGTCGTCGGCGCCGTCCACCGTCACCTGGTTGCCCCAGGCGGTCAGCATGATCGCCCCGGACTGGCCCTCGTACGGGCTCATCAGCGAGTACGGCGTCCGCCCGACCCGCTCGGCGAGCTTCGCCACATCGGCTTCCGGGGCCTTGTCCGTGTACGTCACCCACACCGATCCGTGCTCCAGCGAGTGCACGGCGTTCACATCGGGGAGGGCCTTCTTGTAGACCTCGCCGTCGCAGTTCATCCAAACGGGGTTGTGGTCACCCCCGACCGGCGGCTTCATCGGGTACGTGACGTTCCCGGTGACGTGGTTGCGGGTCAGCTTCGTCGCGTCCCACGTCCGCAGCCCCGCGATCGGCCCGTCGGCGGGCTTCACCGGCTCCTCCGAGGGCGCCTTGGCGTCCTCGGCCGGGGCGGCGGCCCGATTCTGGTCGGACGCCTCGGACTTCTCCAGCAACAGATACGAGCCGAAGCCGACCAGGCCCACGACGACGAGCACGCTCAGGCTTATGGCCAGGGCACGGTCGCGACGCTGCCGCGCGCGGTGGGCGTCGTGCTGCTGAGCCATGGGGGTCCTGGGGTCGAGACTCATGTCGTCAGGTCCTTCTGGGAAGGGGCGGGAACGGAGGGCGGAGGGCCGGGGCCTCCCGCCCGGATACAGGCAGGGTCCCGAGGAGGGACCCTGGAAGAACAGGCCTGCGCGGGGCCGTGGCGAAACCGCTCCACCCCCTGCGCGCCATGGGCGCCGATCGTAGTGGGTGGCCGGGTGCTCCATCTCACTCCGTGTGCGTAATCTGGGTGAAATCCCGGGTCGTGATACTGGAGTTCCTCCCCTACCCCGGGCGGTGGTGCACGGACCGTCTGAACTGCAAGGATGTGGCTATGGACAAGCAGCAGGAATTCGTCCTCAGGACGCTTGAGGAGCGCGACATCCGCTTCGTACGGCTGTGGTTCACCGATGTCCTCGGCTACCTCAAATCCGTCGCCGTGGCCCCCGCCGAGCTGGAACAGGCGTTTGACGAGGGCATCGGCTTCGACGGCTCGGCCATCGAGGGCTTCGCCCGGGTGTACGAGTCCGACATGATCGCCAAGCCGGACCCGGGCACGTTCCAGATCCTGCCGTGGCGGGCGGAGGCCCCGGGCACGGCCCGGATGTTCTGCGACATCCTGATGCCCGACGGCTCGCCGTCCTTCGCCGACCCCCGCTACGTCCTCAAGCGCATCCTCGCCAGGACCTCCGACCTGGGCTTCACCTTCTACACCCACCCGGAGATCGAGTTCTTCCTGCTGAAGGACAAGCCGGTCGACGGCAGCCGCCCCACCCCGGCCGACAGCTCCGGCTACTTCGACCACACCCCGCAGAACGTCGGCATGGACTTCCGCCGCCAGGCGATCACCATGCTCGAATCCATGGGCATCTCGGTCGAGTTCAGCCACCACGAGGGCGCCCCCGGCCAGCAGGAGATCGACCTGCGGTACGCGGACGCGCTCTCCACCGCCGACAACATCATGACCTTCCGCCTGGTGATGAAGCAGGTCGCGCTGGAGCAGGGCGTCCAGGCGACCTTCATGCCGAAGCCGTTCTCCGAGTACCCCGGCTCGGGCATGCACACCCACCTCTCCCTCTTCGAGGGCGACCGCAACGCCTTCTACGAGTCGGGCGCCGAGTACCAGCTCTCCAAGGTCGGCCGCTCCTTCATCGCCGGTCTGCTCACCCACGCGGCGGAGATCTCCGCCGTCACCAACCAGTGGGTCAACTCCTACAAGCGCATCTGGGGCGGCTCCTCCCGCGCCGCGGGCGCCGGCGGCGAGGCCCCCTCGTACATCTGCTGGGGCCACAACAACCGCTCCGCGCTCATCCGCGTCCCGATGTACAAGCCCGGCAAGACCGGATCCGCCCGCGTGGAGGTCCGCTCCATCGACTCCGGCGCCAACCCCTACCTGACGTACGCGGTGCTCCTCGCCGCGGGCCTCAAGGGCATAGAGGAGGGCTACGAACTCCCGGCCGGCGCCGACGACGACGTCTGGGCCCTGTCCGACGCGGAGCGCCGCGCCATGGGCATCGAGCCGCTGCCGCAGAACCTGGGCGAGGCCATCGCGCTGATGGAGAAGAGCGAACTGGTCGCCGAGACGCTCGGCGAGCACGTCTTCGACTTCTTCCTCCGCAACAAGAAGCAGGAGTGGGAGGAGTACCGCAGCGAGGTCACCGCCTTCGAGCTGAAGGCGCTGCTGCCGGTGCTGTGACCACATCGCGGTGACGCGGCGACGATCCGGGCCGGAGGCGGTATGCCTCCGGCCCGGAGTGCGTCCGGCCGCCGGCCGGTGTCGAACCGGTGGCCGAACGGGCCGTGGAACGAAGCCAGTTGGGGGACTGGTAGGAAAGTTTCCTGTTCGCTAGCATTCCCGGCGGTGGCTCGGCGCGGTGCCCGCCGCTCGGGTATGACGCGCTCAGTGAGAGCTCTGGCCCGGCCACCACGACCCCGTCCTCCCGCCCGTGCGCGGGCAGGGTGCGGGGTCACACGCACCGATGCCCAGCTCTCGCCACCCCCACAAGGCCAGGAGTCCAGGGATGCACCCGAACGGCTCAGCTTTGCTCCTCACGCCCACGCGGCGCCGTACGGTGGGCGTGGTCGTCGCCGCCGTACTCGTCCTCGTCGGCGGCCTGTTGCTCGCCTACCCGGAACGGGCCGGCGCAGCCGCCGACCCCCTCATCTCGCGCGGCAGGACCGCCACCGCCTCCTCCGACGAAAGTTCCGACCTCGGACCGCAGAACGCCTTCGACGGCGACCCGGCCACCCGCTGGGCGAGCGTCGAGGGCAAGGACCCGCAGTGGCTCGCCGTCGACCTCGGCGCCGGCGCCGAGGTCACCCGGGTGAAGCTGAACTGGGAGGACGCCTACGCCAAGGCGTACCGGATCGAGATCTCCCCCGACAACACCAACTGGACCCGGCTCGCCGACGAAACGGCCGGGAACGGCGGCACCGACGACTGGGCCTCCCTCTCCGGCAAGGGCCGCTACCTGCGCGTGTACGGCACCGCGCGCGGCACCGCCTACGGCTACTCGCTCTACGAGATGGAGGTGTACGGAACCCCCGGCAGCGAGCCCCCGCAGACCGGAGGCTTCACCGTGGTCGCCGCGGGTGACATCGCCGCCCAGTGCACCGCGTCCGACAGCGGCTGCGCCCACCCCAAGACCGCGGCGCTGGCCCAGAAGATCAACCCGAAGTTCTATCTGACGATGGGCGACAGCCAGTACGACGACGCCCGGATCTCCGACTTCCGCGCCTACTACGACAAGACCTGGGGCGCCTTCAAGGACAAGACGCGTCCGGTGCCGGGCAACCACGAGACGTACGACCCGGCCGGGTCACTGGCCGGCTACAAGGCCTACTTCGGGGCCATCGCGTACCCCCAGGGCAAGACCTACTACAGCTTCGACGAGGGCAACTGGCACTTCATCGCCCTCGACTCCAACTCCTTCGACAAGAGCGCGCAGATCGACTGGCTCAAGGCCGACATCGCCAAGAACAGCAAGGCGTGCATCGCCGCGTACTGGCACCACCCGCTGTACTCCTCGGGCGGACACGGCAACGACCCGGTCAGCAGGCCCGTCTGGAAGATCCTCTACGGCGCCAAGGCCGACCTCGTGCTCAACGGACACGACCACCACTACGAGCGGTTCGCCCCGCAGAACCCCGACGGAAAGGCCGTCGCGGACGGGATCACCGAGATCGTCGGCGGGATGGGCGGCGCCGAGCCCTACCCGATCGAGGAGGTCCAGCCGAACAGCCAGAAGCGGATCAGCGGTGAATACGGCGTCCTGAAGATGAACTTCACCGACACCGGCTACAGCTGGGACTACGTCGGCACCGACGGCAAGACCAAGGACACCAGCCCGAAGTACACCTGCCACTGATGTACCTGGCGACCACAGGCCGCCGGGACACGCCGGCCCCGCCCCGCAGCGGCGGGGCGGGCCGGCGCGTCCCCGGCACCGTCCTCGCACTCGGCACGGTCAGCCTCGTCACGGACGTCTCCTCCGAGATGGTCACCGCGGTGCTGCCGCTCTACCTGGTCCTCGGACTCGGTCTCTCACCCCTCCAATTCGGCTTCCTGGACGGCCTGTTCAACGGTGCCGCCGCCATCGTGCGGCTGCTCGGCGGATACGCCGCCGACCGCGGCCGCGGACACAAACGCGTCGCCGGACTCGGCTACGCGCTCTCCGCACTCTCCCGGATCGGCCTGCTGCTCGCGGGCGGCGCCACCGCCGGGATCGCGGCCGCCCTCGCCACCGACCGGGTCGGCAAGGGCATCCGCACGGCACCCCGCGACGCGCTGATCACCCTGAGCAGCCCGCCCGAGGCGCTCGGCCGGTCCTTCGGCGTGCACCGGGCGATGGACACCACCGGCGCCCTGCTCGGTCCGCTCGCCGCGTTCGCCCTGCTCTGGGCGACCGCCGACGCCTACGACGCGGTGTTCGTCGTCAGCTTCTGCGTCGGCCTGCTCGGGGTGCTGCTCCTGGTGCTCTACGTTCCCGCGCACCAGCCGGCCCCGCCGCCCCTGATCCCGGCCCCCCGCGGGCGCAAGGCGTTCGGGGCGCTCCACGACCCCGCCTTCCGGCGGATCCTCGCGGCGGCCTCCCTGCTCGGTGCCGCCACCGTCGGCGACGCCTTCGTCTACCTCCTGCTCCAGCAACGGCTCGACCTCCCCGTCAGCTGGTTCCCGCTGCTGCCGCTAGGCGCCGCGGCGTGCTACCTGCTGCTGGCCATACCGGCAGGCCGGATCGCCGACCGGGTCGGCAGACGGCTGCCGTTCCTCTACGGACACCTCGCGCTGCTCGGCGTGTACGCCACACTGCTCGCCCCCGTCGGCGGCCCGGCCCCGCTGCTCCTGGTGCCCGTCCTCGCCCTGCTCGGCGTCTTCTACGCCACCACCGACGGGGTGCTGATGGCGCTCGCCGGACCCGTGCTCCCCGCCGACGGCAGGGCGGCCGGACTCGCCGTGCTCCAGACCGGCCAGGCACTGGCCAGGATGCTCGCCGCGGCGGGCTTCGGCGCCGCCTGGACCCTGTGGGGGGCCGGCCCCGCGCTGTGGGCGGCGCTCTCGGCCCTGCTCGTCGCCCTCGTGGGCGGCTGGGCACTGCTGCCGCGCAACCCCGTCGACGCCCCCGCTCCCGGGAAACCGGGAACCCAGATCCCCGAAAGGCGGACCGCATGAGTGCCGTCGGCTCCCCGAGAACCGCGACCCCGCTGGGACCCCGGGCCCGGATCGCCGTCGTGGTGACCGCGGTGCTGCTCCTGGTGGGCGGCTCCGTCGGGTACGTGATGCACGCCCGGCAGCGGACGGAGGGGCAACGGACCGAGGCCGACGCCTCGTTCGCCCTCGGCGGGCCCGCGCTGTACTTCCGGGACACGGCCAGCGGACGCGTCGCCCACCAGCCGCTCGCCGGAGCCCGCGCGCCCGGGGCCCGTACCGCGGGCGTCCGGACCGCCGGGGCCCGTACCACCGGCGGCCCCGCCTGCGACCGGTTCTACGCCTCCGACGACGGCGCGCTCTGCCTGCGCGCCAAGCCGGGGGTGCTGCCGAAGACGTACGCGATCGTCCTCGACCGGCAGCTGCGCGAGAAACGCCGGATCACCGTGCCGGGCGTTCCCACCCGCGCCCGGGTCTCCGTCTCCGGGCGGATGCTCTCCTGGACGGTGTTCGCCACCGGCGACTCCTACGCCACCACCGCCTTCTCCACCCGCACCGCCATCCTCGACCTGCGCACCGGATACCTCATCAAGTCCATCGAGAACATCCAGCTCACCATCGACGGCGCCCGCTACCACGCCCCCGACGTCAACTACTGGGGCGTGACCTTCGCCCGCGACGACAACCGCTTCTACGCGACCGTCTCCACCAAGGGCCGCACCTACCTCGTCGAGGGCAACATGCGGAACTGGACGGCGAAGGCGCTGCGGCAGAACGTCGAGTGCCCCTCCCTGTCACCCGACAACACCCGGCTCGCCTTCAAGAAGAAGGTCTCCGACGACCCGGCGGCGCCCTGGCGGCTGTACGTCCTCGATCTGCGCACCATGCGCGAGACACCGCTCGCGGAACGGCACAGCGTCGACGACCAGGCGGCCTGGCTGGACGACGACACGCTCGCCTACGCGCTGCCCGGCGCGTCGGGCCGGGGGAGCGACGTCTGGACCGTTCCCGCGGACGGGACGGGCACGCCCCGGGTGGCCGTGGAGGGAGGGGCGTCACCGGTGGCGGTGGCGGGGACCGCGGGCTGATACCCGTGCGGCGAGCGGTGTAATGTGACGCATCCCCACACGGGGGCCGACCGAGGAGGTGAGACCCATTACCGCTGTATCAGGCTGGGTGCTCCTCCCTCACGATCGCGTGGTCGACCCGACATAATCGGCCGCGGAGCGCCCATCGGCTTCCCCGAAAGGCTCCGCACATGTCGGTTCCCGCATCACCGCTCGCCGTCTCCACCATCGTCACCGCACTCCGCGCCGCCGGCTGCGTATTCGCCGAGGACGAGGCGGAACTGATCGTCTCCACCGCCGCCGACCCCGCCTCCCTCGCGGCCATGGTCGAACGCCGGGTCGCCGGTCTCCCCCTGGAACACGTCCTCGGCTGGGCCGAGTTCGGCGGTCTGCGGATCGCCGTCGACCCCGGCGTCTTCGTACCCCGCCGCCGCACCGAGTTCCTGGTCCGGCAGGCCGCCGCGCTCGCCGGGCCCGGAGCGGTCGTCGTCGACCTGTGCTGCGGCTCGGGAGCCCTCGGCGCCGCGCTCGCCGCGCTGCCGGGCCGGGTCGAGCTGCACGCCACGGACATCGAACCCGCCGCCGTGCGGTGCGCCCGCCGCAACATCGGCGCGGCGGGCGAGGTGTACGAGGGCGACCTCTTCGAGCCGCTGCCCCGGTCGTTGCGCGGCCGGGTGGAGATCCTGCTCGCCAATGTGCCGTACGTACCCACGGACGACGTCGGACTGCTCCCCCCGGAGGCCCGCATCCATGAACCGCGGGTGGCGCTCGACGGGGGCCCGGACGGCCTGGACGTCCTGCGCCGGGTCGCCGCCGAGGCCCCGCGATGGCTGGCGCCGGGCGGGCATCTGCTGGTCGAGACGAGCGAGCGGCAGGCGGCGCGGGCCGAGGAGACCGTCGCCCGCAGCGGCCTGATCCCGCGGGTGGTCGGCTCCGAGGAGCTGTACGCCACCGTCGTCATCGCGACCAGGCCGGGCCCGGCGGCTCCGTCCGGCGGCTGAGCCGACCAGGGCCCGGAGCGGCCGGGGCCGCCGGGGTCGGGGACGGCCGGCCGGACGGCCTCCCGGCCGTCCGGCCGGGCGGGTCAGCTGAACCGCCACCGTGTCTGGCTGAAGAGGGCGCCCTTGCCGAAACCGAACACCGTGCGGGGGCGTACCTGGAACACCAGCGCCGAACGGCCGCCGCTCGCGAATGCGCCGTCCCGGACGTCGAAGTGCCACTCCGGTCCGTACTTCGCCTCCCAGGCCGTGGCCAGCAGGCTCAGCCGGCCGTCGTCCCGCACCCGTTCCGCCCGGCCCTCGACCACCACGTCGAGCCCCTCTCCCATCGTGTTGTTGCCGGTGGTCACCACCACCTCGGGGTTGGCGGCCAGATTCCTGGCCTTGCGCTCCTCGGCGCCGGTCGCGAAGTGCAGCGCGCCGTCCGCCCACACCCCGATCAGCGGAGTGACGTGCGGGCGGCCGTCCGGGCGGACCGTGGACAGCCAGTACACCTCCGCCCCGGTCAGCAGGTCCCTCGCGACCGGCCACGGACAGGCCGTCGCGCTCGCGTCGCTGTAGTTGCCGTCCAGCTCGGCATAGGGTTGGAATCCGGACATGCGGGGCCTCCCGGTGTGGTCCTGAGAATGATCGTGCCTGCGAAGTACAGACCCCGCACTCGCTCCGAATTCATCGGTGCCGGGCTAGGCTCGGAACGCTGGATGGTGTGTGAGCGGCGAGCGGGAGAGCACGGAATGACGACGGTGCCGGGGCGCAGGAGCAGCACGTTCACCCGACTGCTGCGGCACGGCTTCACCGACCCCTCCGCCGCCGAGCGGCTGCTCGACCTGCCCGAGCTGTCATCGGTACGCGCCGACCCGGTGCTGCTCGAAGCGCTCGGCGCCACCGCAGACCCCGATCTGGCCCTGCACGGGCTCGCCCGGCTGGTGGAGGCCGAGGAGGCGGACGAGCGGCAGATCCTGCTGGACACCCTCGTCACCGCCAAGCCCCTGCGGGACCGGCTGCTCGGGGTGCTCGGGGCGTCCGAGGCGCTCGGCGACCACCTCGCCCGCCACCCCCGCGACTGGCAGGCCCTCGTCACGTACGAGGCCACCGACCTCCACCCCGGCGTGGCCGAATTCGAGCAGGGCCTCGCCGGGGCCGACGACCCCGACTCGCTGCGCGTCGCCTACCGCCGCTGCCTGCTGGCCATAGCGGCCCGCGACGTGTGCGGGACGACCGACGTCGCCGAGGCCGCCGCCGAACTGGCCGATCTGGCCACCGCGACCCTGCGGGCGGCGCTCGCCATCGCCCGTACGGCCGCACCCGCCGACGCCGCGCAGTGCCGGCTCGCCGTCATCGCGATGGGCAAGTGCGGTGGGCACGAGCTGAACTACGTCTCCGACGTCGACGTCATCTTCGTCGCGGAACCGGTCGACGGCTCCGAGGAGAGCGCGGCCGTGCAGGCCGCCACCCGGCTGGCCGCGCACATGATGCGGATCTGCTCCGACACGACCGTCGAGGGCACCATCTGGCCGGTGGACGCCAACCTCCGCCCCGAGGGCCGCAACGGCCCCCTGGTACGGACGCTCTCCTCGCATCTCGCGTACTACCAGCGCTGGGCCAAGACCTGGGAGTTCCAGGCGCTGCTCAAGGCCCGGCCGGTGGCCGGCGACCCCGAGCTCGGCGCGGAGTACGTCGAGGCCGTCTCACCGCTCGTCTGGCAGGCGGCGGACCGCGAGCACTTCGTCCCCGACGTGCAGAAGATGCGCCGCCGCGTCGTCGACAACATCCCCGCCGACCGGGTCGACCGCGAGATCAAGCTCGGCCCCGGCGGGCTGCGGGACGTCGAATTCGCCGTACAGCTGCTCCAGTTGGTACATGGCCGCAGCGACACCACCCTGCGCAGCGGCACCACGCTGGAGGCCCTGCGCGCCCTCGCCGAAGGCGGCTACGTGGGACGGGTGGACGCCGCGCAGCTGGACGACGCCTACCGCTTCCTGCGCGCCATGGAGCACCGCATCCAGCTCTACCGGATGCGCCGCACCCATCTGGTCCCGGAGGACGCCGCCGACCTGCGGCGGCTCGGACGCTCCCTCGGGATGCGCACGGACCCGATCACCGAGCTCAACCAGGTGTGGAAGCGGCACGCGTCCGTGGTGCGGCGGCTGCACGAGAAGCTGTTCTACCGGCCGCTGCTCGACGCCGTCGCCCAGCTCGCCCCCGGCGAGTCCCGGCTCAGCGCGAAGGCGGCCGGGCACCGGCTCGAAGCCCTCGGCTACGCCGATCCCGCCGCCGCGCTCCGGCACCTGGAGGCGCTGTCCTCCGGGGTGTCCCGCAAGGCCGCCATCCAGCGCACCCTGCTGCCGGTGCTGCTCGGCTGGTTCGCGGACTCCGCGGACCCGGACGCCGGGCTGCTCGGCTTCCGCAAGGTGTCCGACGCGCTCGGCAAGACCCCCTGGTACCTGCGGCTGCTGCGGGACGAGGGCGCCGCAGCGGAGAACCTCGCCCGGGTGCTGTCGGCAGGCCGGCTCGCCCCCGACCTGCTGCTGCGGGCCCCGGAGGCGGTGGCGATCCTCGGTGACCCCCAGGGGCTGAAACCGCGCACCCGGGAGAACCTGGACCAGGAGGTCCTGGCCGCGGTGAAGCGTGCGGAGGGGGCCGAGTCCGCCGTCGCGGTGGTGCGCGGAGTGCGGCGGCGCGAGCTGTTCCGGACCACCGCCGCGGACCTGATCAGCTCCTACGGTACGGAGGAGCGCCCCGCCGAGGAGGACCCCGGGGCCCTGGTCGACCGGGTGGGCAACGCGGTCACCGATCTGAACGCCGCCACGATCGCGGGCGCCCTGCGCGCCGCCGTGCGCGAACGGTGGGGGGACACCCTGCCCACCCGGTTCGCGGTCATCGGCGTGGGCCGGTTCGGCGGCCATGAGCTCGGCTACGGCTCCGACGCCGATGTGCTGTTCGTCCACGCGCCGCGCGAGGGGGTCGACGAACAGGAGGCGGGACGGGCCGCGAACGCGGTGGTCTCCGAGATGCGCCGACTGCTCCAACTGCCCACCGCCGACCCGCCGTTGATCATCGACGCGGATCTGCGCCCGGAGGGCAGGAGCGGGCCGCTGGTGCGTACGCTGGCGTCGTACGGGGCCTACTACCGGCGCTGGTCGCTGGTCTGGGAGAGCCAGGCGCTGCTGCGCGCCGAGCCGGTCGCGGGCGATGCCGAACTCGGCCGCGGCTTCATCGAGTTGATCGATCCGCTGCGCTATCCGGCGGAGGGTCTGGGGGAGGACGCGATCCGCGAGATCCGGCGCCTCAAGGCCCGGATGGAGTCCGAGCGGCTGCCGCGCGGCGCCGATCCGACGCTCCACACCAAGCTGGGGCGCGGCGGGCTGAGCGATGTCGAGTGGACGGTCCAGCTGATGCAGATGCAGCACGGCTGGGCGGAGCCCGGACTGCGGACGACCCGCACCCGCGAGGCGCTGGCCGCGGCGTGCGCGGCGGAGCTGATCTCCGGCGAGGACGCGCAGACGCTGGACGAGGCGTGGGTGCTGGCGACCCGGGTGCGCAACGCGGTGATGCTGGTACGCGGCCGGCCGGGCGACACCTTCCCGTCCGGTCCGCGCGAACTCACCGCGGTCGGCCGGTACTTGGGATACGAGCCGGGGCACGTCGGCGACATGCTGGACGACTACCGACGGATCACCCGCCGGGCGCGCGCGGTGATGGAGGAGCGGTTCTACGGGGCGTGAGGCGCGGTGCGCGCGCCCACGTGGCCTCGCCGCGCGGACGCGTACAGGCGCCACCTTGCCGTGCGGACGCGTGCAGGCGCTGTCGCGCCGTGCGGACGCTTACCCGTGTCACCGCGCCGTGCGGACGCGTACCCGTGTCACCGCGCCGTGCGGACGCGTACCCGTGTCACCGCGCCGCGTACCCCGGCCTCATGCTTCCTTCGCCTCCAGCAGCCCGCGGCAGTGTCCGATGAACGCGCCCAGCGCCAGCTCGAACGCCGCGTCCGCCCGGCCCGTGCCCACCGCGGCCAGCGCTTGCGCGAGGCGCGGGGTCGTGGTCTCGTCCGGGAGCTCCCACATCGTCTCCGGGGCCGCCAGGTCCAGCGCCGAACCCAGGACCAGGTTCTCCAGCGCGGTGATCACCGTCATCACCTCGGCCATCGCGAAGCCGACGCCCAGCAGCAGCCGGACCGCCCGCTCGTACTGGTCCAGGACCTTCGGGGCGCGCACCGGTGACGTCGTCAGCAGCGGGATCGCGCGCGGGTGGGCGGCGAACGCGGCACGGTAGGAGCGGGCCCAGGCCGTCATCGCCGTGTCCCAGGGCCCCGCGTCGAGGGTCGTGGAGTCGATCGCGGCGCACACCCGTTCCCGGATGAGCTCGACGACCCCGCCCCTTCCGTCCACATGGTGGTAGAGCGACCCGGTCTGCACCCCGAGCCGTCGCGCTATCTGCGGGACGCTGAACTCGCCCTGCTCGTCGATGAGTTCGAGCGCGGTGGTGGTGATGCGCTCCCGGTCCAGCAGCGGTGTGCGCGGCCGTCCCATGCGTGGTTCTCCTGACGTGTGTTCCCCGGGAGGTCTTCCCGGAAGCCCGTGGGTGAGGCTACATTGCGCAAAACCGAAAGACTTTAGGTTTTCTGGTTGCCGGTCCCTGCTCCCCGCCAGTCGCAGAAGGGCTCCCTCCCACATGTCCGCGCCCACTCTCCGAAGAGGCACCCTCGGCACCGCCGACATCGCCTTCTTCGTCATCTCGGCGGCCGCCCCGCTCACAGTGATGGCCGGGGTCGCCCCCATCGCCATCATGCTCGGCGGCATCGGCGCCCCCGTCGGCTATCTGCTGGCCGGAGTGACCCTCGCGATCTTCGCCATCGGCTTCACCACGATGAGCCGCCATGTCCGCAGCGGTGGCGCGTTCTACGCGTACATCACCCGGGGCCTGGGCCGCCCGGTCGGCATCGCCGCCGCCCTGCTCGCGATGCTCGGCTACAACGGTATGGAGATCGGCGTCTATGGACTGCTCGGCTCCGCCACCGCCGACACCACCCAGGCCCTGTGGGGCATCGACATCCCCTGGCTGCCGGTCTCCCTCGCCGGACTGCTGCTCATCTGGTACGGCGGCTTCCGCTCCATCGACTTCGGCGCCAAGGTCCTCGGGGTACTGCTCGTCGCCGAGACCGGCATCCTCGTCCTGCTCGCCGGCGGTGTGCTGCTGGACGGCGGAGCGGAAGGGATCTCGCTCGCCTCGTTCGCCCCCGGCCATGTCCTCGTACCCGGCACGGCGGCCGTACTGGCCTGCGCGTTCGCCGCCTTCACCGGCTTCGAGTCCACGGTCATCTACCGGCGCGAGGCACGGAACCCGGACCGTACCGTCCCCCGCGCCACCTACATCGCCGTGGCGTTCCTCGGGCTGTTCTACGCGTTCATCGTCTGGACCGTCATCCAGGCGTTCGGCGACGCGGACGTGGTCCGGGCGGCCACCACCGACCCGGGCGGGCTGTTCTTCTCCGCCATCACCCACTACGTCGGCTCCTGGGCCGCGGACCTGATGCACATCCTCATCGTCACCAGCGTCCTCGCCTCGCTGCTCGCCTTCCACAACGCCATCAACCGGTACGGACTCGCGCTCGCCGAGGAAGGGGTGCTGCCCGCGGCCCTGGGCCGCGTCCACCCGCGCCACCGGTCCCCCTACGTGGCCGGACTCGCCCAGATCGTCCTCGGCGCCGTGATCGTCATCGGCTTCGCGGCGGCCGGCGCCGACCCGTACGCCCAGCTGCTGCTCTGGGTCAACACCCCGGGAATGCTCGGCCTGATGCTGCTCCAACTGCTCGCCGCGATCGCCGTCCCGCTGTTCTTCCGCCGGTTCGCGCACGGCGAGGGCAGATTCCGCACCGTCGTCGCGCCGGTCGTCGCCGCCGTGCTGCTGGCAGTCGCGATCTTCCTGGTCACCGATCACGTCGATCTCTTCTCCGGCGCCTCGACCACCGTGAACACCGTGCTCGTCTCGCTGGTGCCCGCGGTCTTCCTGACCGGCCTGGCGCTCGCGTACCGGCTGAAGCGCGACAAGCCCGAGGTGTACGCCCGGTTCGCGGCCGAACCGTCGACAGCACCGCCACCGGAGACCGGGGCCGCAACCGCCCCCGCCGCCCCCACCTCCACCACCGTCTAAGGAGCCCCACCGTGCCCGCAGCCGACCTCCTCCTCACCGGAGCCCGTGTCCGCACCCTCGATCCGGCCCGGCCGGAGGCCACCGCCGTGGCGGTCAAGGACGGGGTGATCACCGCCGTCGGCGACGAGGCCGGGCTGCGCGAGTGGCACGGCAACGGCACGGTCCGCGTCGACCTGGCCGGGGCCACCCTCACCCCCGGCCTGGTCGACGCGCACAGCCACCCCGTCTGGGGCCTGGAGATGGCCACCGGCACGGACCTCACCGCCGTCCGCGACCTCGGCCGGCTGCGCGCCGCCCTGGCGGCGGCCGAGCGGACCGAGGGCTGGGTCGTCGCCTGGGGCCTGGACCACAACGCCTTCGGCGGCCGTCCCCTCGACCGGGCCCTGATCGAGGACGCCGTCGGCGGTGCCCCCGCCTTCATCCGGCTCTACGACGGCCACTCGGCCCTGGCCAGCGGGGCCGCACTGGAACGCGCCGGGATCACCGGCCCGCGTACTTTCGCTCAGCGCTCCACCGTCGTCTGCGACCCCGACGGCCGCCCCACCGGGCACCTGATCGAGCACGCCGCGATGGACCTGGTCGGCGGCCGGCTGCCCAGGCCCTCCTCCGCTCAACGCCGCACCCGCCTCGTGGAGCTGCTCTCCGACATGGCCGCCACCGGCCTCACCGGGGCCCATGTGATGGACCTCGCCGACGGCTCCGTGCCCGAGCTGCTGGCCGCCGTGGAGGAGGAGACCGACCTGCCGGTACGGCTGCGGCTGGCCCCCTGGTGCATGCCGGGCGCGGACGAGGAGGCCCTGGACGAGCTGGTACGCGTCCAGCGCGAGGCGGGCCGGCTCTGGCGCGTCGGCGGCGTCAAGTTCTTCATGGACGGCACCGTCGAGGGCGGCACCGCGTGGCTGGAGCACGCCGACTGCCACGGTGAGGGCACCGAGGCGTTCTGGCCGGACCCCGGGGCGTACACCGCCGCCGTCACCCGTCTGCACCGCGCCGGGGTGCGCACCGCCACGCACGCCATCGGGGACGCCGCCGTGCGGCATGTGCTGGACACGGTGGAGGCGCTGGGGGAGAGCGGCCGGCTCCGCCACCGCGTCGAGCACATCGAGACCGTGCCGGACGGCCTGGCCGCCCGGTTCGCCGCGCTCGGGGTGATCGCCTCGATGCAGCCCACCCACACCGCGTACACCCGCGCCGACCACAGCGACGAGTGGTCGAAGCGGCTCGGGGACGAACGGGCCGGACGGGCCTGGCGCTGCCGGGACCTGCGGGATGCCGGAGCGTACCTGGCGCTGGGCTCGGACTGGCCGATCGCCCACTACGACGTACGGCAGGTGCTGGCCACGGCCCGGCTGCGGCGGCTGCCCGGGGCGTACGACACCGAGCCGGTCACCGCCGAGCAGGCGCTGACCGGGCTGATGGCGCTGGAGGGCTGCACCTCGCACGCGGCGGTCGCCGCCGGGGAACAGCAGGTCGCGGGCCGGATCGCCGTGGGCTTCCGGGCCGATCTGACGGCGTTCGGGGTGGATCCGGTGGCGGCACCGGCGGACGAGCTGTCCGAGGCGCCGGTGCGGCTCACGGTGTGCGGGGGACGCGTGGTGCACCAGGGGTGAGGTTCCGGCGGCGGCGGACGGGCCGACGACGCCCTCAGCGGCGGCCCGCCGCCGCGTCCGCCCTCAGCGGCGGCCCGCCCCCGCCGCGTCCGCCGCCGGGCGCCGGGTCCGGACCGGGGTACGCGCGGACAGACCGGCCAGCCGCGCCCTCCCGCACGGCGGCGCCACCCGCTTCGGGAGATGGTGCGGCAGCGAGCCGTACCAGGCGTACGACACCGCGTAACCGAAGGCCAGGCACGCCATGCCACCCAGCGCGTCCAGCCAGAAGTGGTTGGCGGTCGACACGATGACGACCAGGGTGACCGCCGGATAGAGCAGGCCCAGGACGCGGGCCCAGGGCGCGGAGGCCAGCGCGAAGACCGTCAGACCGCACCAGAGCGACCAGCCGATGTGCATCGACGGCATCGCCGCGTACTGGTTCGACATGTTCTTGAAGTTGCCCGAGGCCATCGAACCCCAGGTGTGGTGGACCAGGACGGTGTCGACGAAGTGGCCGCCGTTCATCAGCCGGGGCGGCGCCAGCGGATACAGGTAGTAGCCGAGCAGCGCCACGCCCGTGGTGGCGAACAGCGCCAGCCGGGCCGCCGCGTAGCGGCCCGGGTGCCAGTGGAACAGCCACACCAGCACACAGACCGTGACGATGAAGTGCAGTGTCGCGTAGTAGTAGTTCATCGAGACGATCAGCCATGTCACGGAATTCACCGTGTGGTTGACCGACTGCTCCACGGCGATGCCCAGATACCGCTCGGCCGACCAGATCCGGTCGGCGTTGCGCAGGGCCTCGGTCCGCTGCTCCGGGACGGCGTTGCGCACCAGCGAGTACACCCAGTAACTGGCGGCGACGAGCAGGATTTCGAACCAGATGCGCGGTCGGCGGGGGGAGTGCCGAGAGCGCAGTCCCGCCAGGCCGCTGATGCGCCGTCCGGTGTTCTGCTTCGGGTTCGCCACGGGGGCCGCCTCGTTCACGATGGGTGACGGGGTGGCCTCCGACCGGCCTTCCTGTGATGTCACGCTCAATTCACCCATAGGCACAGAGTCTGCCAGAAAGTGGCCCTTCGCCCGATCATCCTCCGGCCGGGTCCGGGCCGCACATCAGCACGGCCGCCGGGAGCACCGGGAAGCCGCATGCCGGGGTGCCGCAGGGAGCGCAATCGGGAGTCCCGTCAGGAGTGCCGTCAAGAGTCCCGGAAGCGAGTGTTCGGACTGCGTACCGCGAACGGGCGTGGGATCCTGGGCGGGTCAGGCGGTGGCGGCCGGTGCGGGCCCGGGGCCCGCGGCCGTTGAACCGCGAACGACCAGCTCGGGCATGAAGACGAACTCGCTGTGCGGGGCGGGTGTGCCGCCGACCTCCTCCAGGAGGGTGCGCACGGCGGCCTGGCCCATCGCCGTCACCGGCTGACGGATCGTGGTCAGCGGCGGATCGGTGAACGCTATGAGCGGCGAATCGTCGTAACCGACCACCGACAGATCGCGCGGCACCTCCAACGACAGCCGGCGGGCGGCCCGGATCGCGCCGAGCGCCATCATGTCGCTCGCGCACACCACCGCCGTACAGCCCCGCTCGATCAGCGCCGACGCCGCGGCCTGTCCGCCCTCAAGAGTGAACAGCGAATGCTGGATCAGCTCCTCCGCCGCGTCCGGCGCGAGGCCCAACTGCTCCTGGACGGTGGCGCGGAAGCCCTCGATCTTGCGCAGGACCGGCACGAACCGCTTCGGGCCGACCGCCAGCCCGATCCGCTGATGGCCCAGCGACACCAGATGCGTCACCGCGAGCCGCATCGCCGCCCGGTCGTCCGGCGAGATGAACGGCGCCTGGACCTTGGGCGAGAAGCCGTTGACCAGGACGAACGGAACGCCCTTGGCGCGCAGTTGCTCATAGCGCTGCATATCGGCCGAGGTGTCGGCGTGCAGTCCGGAGACGAAGATGATGCCCGCGACGCCGCGGTCGACCAGCATCTCGGTCAACTCGTCCTCGGTGGAGCCGCCGGGGGTCTGGGTCGCCAGCACCGGTGTGTAGCCCTGCCGCGTCAGCGCCTGGCCGATGACCTGGGCCAGGGCGGGGAAGATGGGGTTCTCCAGCTCGGGCGTGATCAGCCCGACCAGCCCCGCGCTGCGCCGGCGCAGCCGTACGGGCCGTTCGTAGCCGAGGACGTCGAGCGCGGCGAGAACGGATTCGCGGGTGGCCGCTGCAACACCGGGCTTGCCGTTCAGTACGCGGCTGACCGTCGCTTCGCTGACCCCCGCCTGAGTTGCGATATCGGCAAGCCGTGCGGTCATGGAAGTGGACTGTACCGGGCGTATGTCGGATTGCCCACCATGTGCATGAATCGGACAGTGGCCCCCGCGTGACGCTCCGCGGTGGATTCCCGGCAACATCTTGCAAGGACTTGCGGTGCGGGTTTGCGGACGGCGGTCGGATCGTCGCACCGCACGGGCCGAGGGCCGTGGCCCGCCGCTGCCAGGGCGAGGCGTCCGTCGTCAAGGGGCTTGACGGCAACCGTGAGGACACGCGAATGTAACGATCGTCGGTGCTTGCAGAAATCTTCCGCAAACTCTTTCGGCCTTCTTTCATCCTTGTTACGTTCACGTCGACCCGGCGCCGCGACGGAGCGGTACGGCAGTTGAAGGAGTTCAGATGCGACGTGGCATAACGGCCACCGCCCTGGTCGCGGCCCTGGCGTTCGCGGCGACCGCCTGCGGCAGCGGCAGCGAGTCCGACGGTACGAGCAAGAGCTCGGGCGAGCTCTCCGGCACCGTGACGTGGTGGGACACCTCCACCGCGGGCAGCGAGGACAAGGTCTTCAAGAAGATCGCGGAGGGCTTCACCAAGAAGCACCCCAAGGTCCACGTGAACTACGTCAACGTGCCCTTCGGCGACGCGCAGAACAAGTTCAAGAACGCGGCCCAGGCCGGCTCCGACGCCCCCGACGTCATCCGCTCCGAGGTCGCCTGGACCCCCGAGTTCGCCGACCTCGGCTACCTGGCCCCGCTCGACGGCACCGCCGCGCTGAAGAACCCGGACGACTTCCTGAAGCAGGCCGCCGCGTCCACCAAGTACAAGGACAAGACGTACGCGGTGCCGCAGGTCATCGACTCCATGGGCATCTTCTACAACAAGAAGATCTTCAAGGACGCCGGGGTCGAGGTCCCCACGACCGTCGACGAGCTGAAGACCGTCTCCAAGAAGATCAAGGACAAGACCGGCAAGACCGGTATGTACCTGCGCGGTGACGACGCCTACTGGTTCCTCTCCTTCCTGTACGGCGAGGGCGGCGACATGGTCGACGCGTCCACCAAGTCCGTCACCATCGACAACCCCGAGGGCGTCAAGGCGATGAAGGTCGTCAAGGACCTCGTCGACTCGGGTGTCGCCAAGACCGACGCCACGGACGGCTGGGAGAACATGCAGGCGTCCTTCAAGGACGGCAAGGTCGCCATGATGATCAACGGCCCGTGGGCCGTCGCCGACACCTTCGCCGGCAAGGAGTTCAAGGACAAGGCCAACCTGGGCATCGCCCCGGTCCCGGCCGGCTCCGCCGCGCAGGGCGCCCCGCAGGGCGGTCACAACCTGGCCGTCTACGCGGGCTCGAAGAACCTCGAAGCCTCCTACGCGTTCGTCGACTACATGACGTCCACGGAGACCCAGGCCGAGGTCACCAAGGAACTGAGCCTCCTGCCGACCCGCACCTCCGCCTACGCCCGCCAGGACGTCGTCGACAACGAGATCGTCGGCTTCTTCAAGCCCGTCGTGGAGACCGCCGTCGAGCGCCCCTGGATCCCGGAGACCGGCAGCCTCTTCGCCCCGCTCGTCACCGAGTACACCAAGGTCCTCACCGGACAGGCCACGCCGGAGAAGGCCGTCAAGACGACCGGCGACTCCTACCGCAAGCTCCTCAAGGGCTGGAAGTAACCCAGGAAGGCAGGCCGGCTGATGGCTGTCCACACCAGCCAGTCGGTGGCGAAGGCCGCGGGCGACGACGTCGTCGCCCGCGGCCGGAGCCGCGGCACTGGCAACCCACCCCGACCGGGCAGGCTCCGGCGGGCGCTGTCGACCCACTGGTACGCCTGGACCATGGTCGCCCCCGTCGTCCTCGTGATCGGCGTGATCATCGGGTATCCGCTGGTCCGCGGCATCTACCTGTCGCTCACCGACGCCAACGAGCGCAACGTCGAACGGTCCATCGGCGTCAACCACATCCCCGCGTCGTACAAGTTCGTGGGTCTGGACAACTACGCCGACGTGCTCACGGGCAACGAGTTCCTCGGCACGCTCGGGTGGACCCTGGTGTGGACGGTCTCCTGCGTGACGGTCACCTTCGCCCTCGGCATGGCGCTCGCCAACATCCTCAACCGCAGGATCGCCGGGCGTTCCGCGTACCGGATGGCGCTCATCCTGCCCTGGGCCATCCCCGGCTTCGTCTCCGTCTTCGCCTGGCGCTTCCTCTACAACGAGGACCGCGGGCTGCTCAACAAGATCCTCTCGGGGTCCGGCTTCGACGGCGTCCCGTGGCTCAACGACCCGACCTGGGCGAAGATCTCCGTCATCGCCGTCAACGTCTGGCTCGGCGTGCCGTTCATGATGGTCGCCCTCCTCGGCGGGCTCCAGTCCATCCCCAGCGAGCACTACGAGGCCGCGGAGATGGACGGCGCGAGCGCCTGGCAGCGCTTCCGGCACATCACCCTGCCCGGACTGCGCCCCGTCTCCACGACGGTGATCCTGCTCTCCACCATCTGGACCTTCAACATGTTCCCGGTGATCTTCCTGCTGACCAGCGGCGGACCCGGCGACGCCACCCAGATCCTGGTGACGCAGGCGTACAAGTTCTCCTTCGAGATCAGCCCGCGCGACTTCGCGCTCTCCTCCACCTGGGGCGTGCTGATCCTCGTACTCCTGATGGTCTTCGCCGCCGTGTACCGGCGAGTCCTCCGCACCCAGGGAGATGACTGGTGACCACGGCCCCCGCCCCCTCCGCGCGGCACTCCGCGTCCAAGGTCCGGCTGCGCGGCGAGCGTTCGCCGCTGGCTTCCACCGCGCTGCACCTGACGCTGATCGTCGCGTCCGTGATCGCCGTCTTCCCCGTGCTGTGGGTGCTGCTCACCTCGCTGAAGCCCGCCGCGTACGCGACCACCACGGACTTCTTCAGAGAGACGACGTTCGAGAACTACACGAACCTCCTCCAGAACACGAAGTTCCTCACCTGGTTCGGCAATTCGCTGCTCATCGCCGGGCTCACCACCCTGGCCGGCGTCATCGTCTCCGCCTCCACCGGCTACGCCGTCAGCCGCTTCCGGTTCCCGGGCAAGCGCGGGCTGATGTGGACGCTGCTGATCACCCAGATGTTCCCGGTCGCCGTCCTCATCGTGCCGATCTACAACATCATGGCGACCATGGGGCTGCTCAACCAGCCCGCCGGTCTGGTCATCACCTACCTCACCATCTCGGTGCCGTTCTGCGCCTGGATGATGAAGGGCTTCTTCGACACCATCCCGCGCGAGATCGACGAGTCGGGCCAGGTCGACGGCCTCACCCCGTTCGGCACGTTCTGGCGGCTCGTCCTGCCGCTCGCCAAGCCCGGCCTCGCCGTCACCGCGTTCTACTCCTTCATCACCGCATGGGGTGAAGTGGCGTACGCCTCCGCCTTCATGGTCGGCGAGGACAACCTCACGCTCGCGGGCGGACTCCAGCTGTTCGTCAACCGGTACGGGGCCCAGTGGGGCCCGATGACCGCCGCGTCCGTGCTGATCGCGATACCCGCGGCCCTGGTCTTCCTGTTCGCGCAGAAGCACCTCGTCACCGGCATGTCCGCCGGAGCCGTCAAGGGCTGACCCAGCACGCCCCGCACGACCCGCACGCACCACGTCACGGCGGTCCGCAGGTACCCCGGGGAACCGGATTCCCCACCACAACCGACCACGCCCCCGGTCCGGGCCGATCCCGCACCGGGGCGGTCGCCGGTGTTCCGACCCGGTCCCGGCGCCGCTTCCCACCCCGACACCTCAGGGACGACATGACCCAGCACCTCGCTGCCCCCTCCACCGGCACGTCCGGCGACGCTCCGGCCCACCAGACCGGCTGGTGGCAGGACGCGGTGATCTACCAGGTCTATCCACGGAGCTTCGCCGACGGCAACGGCGACGGCATGGGCGACCTCGCCGGCGTACGCGGCAGACTCCCGTACCTCAAGGACCTCGGTGTGGACGCGGTCTGGCTCAGCCCGTTCTACGCCTCCCCGCAGGCCGACGCGGGCTACGACGTCGCCGACTACCGAACCATCGACCCGATGTTCGGCACCCTGCTGGACGCCGACGCGCTGATCCGGGACGCCCACGACCTGGGCCTGCGGATCATCGTGGACCTGGTGCCCAACCACTCCTCGGACCGGCACGAGTGGTTCAGGCGCGCCCTCGCCGAGGGTCCTGGCTCCGCGCTGCGCGAGCGCTACCACTTCCGCCCCGGCAAGGGCGCGGACGGCGAACTGCCGCCCAACGACTGGGAGTCCATCTTCGGCGGCCCGGCCTGGACCCGGACCACCGACCCGGACGGCACCCCGGGCGACTGGTACCTCCACCTCTTCGCGCCCGAGCAGCCCGACTTCAACTGGGAACACCCGGCCGTCGCCGACGAGTTCCGCTCGATCCTGCGCTTCTGGCTCGACATGGGCGTCGACGGCTTCCGGGTCGACGTCGCCCACGGACTGGTCAAGGCCGCCGGTCTGCCCGACCTCGGCAGCCACGACCAGCTGAAGCTGCTCGGCAACGACGTCATGCCGTTCTTCGACCAGGACGGGGTGCACGAGATCTACCGTTCCTGGCGCATCATCCTCGACGAGTACCCCGAGAAGAAGGGCCCCGGAGGGCCCTCGTCGGAAGGGCGGTGGTGGGCCACGGGCGGGCGCATCCTCGTCGCCGAGGCCTGGACCCCCACCGTCGAGCGCACCGCCAACTACGTGCGCCCCGACGAGATGCACCAGGCGTTCAACTTCCAGTACCTCTCCACCGCCTGGGACGCGGCCGAGCTGCGCAAGGTCATCGACACCTCGCTCGACGCGATGCGCCCGGTCGGTGCCCCCACCACCTGGGTGCTCTCCAACCACGACGTGACCCGGCACACCACCCGGTTCGCCAACCCGCCCGGCCTCGGCACCCAGATCCGCACCGCCGGCGACCGCGACCTGGGCCTGCGCAGGGCCCGCGCCGCCACCCTGCTGATGCTGGCGCTGCCCGGCTCCGCCTACGTCTACCAGGGCGAGGAACTCGGCCTGCCCGACGTCACCGACCTGCCCGACGAGGTCCGCCAGGACCCGTCGTTCTTCCGCGCGGAGGGCCAGGACGGCTTCCGCGACGGCTGCCGGGTGCCGATCCCGTGGACCCGCGACGGCAGCTCGTACGGCTTCGGCGACGGCGGCAGCTGGCTGCCCCAGCCCGAGGGCTGGGGCGAGCTGAGCGTCCAGGCGCAGACCGGCGAGGAGGGCTCCACGCTGGAGCTGTACCGGTCCGCGATCGCCGCCCGCCGGGCCCACCCGGGGCTCGGCGCCGGAGCCTCGGTGGAGTGGCTGGGGGCCCCGGAGGGGCTGCTGATCTTCGCCCGCCCCGGCTTCGTCTGCACCGTCAACACGACGGGCCGCCCGGTGCGCATCCCGGTGCGCGGCAACGTCCTGCTGTCCAGCAGCCCGGTCGTCACCGACGGCGCCGAGATCGAGCTGCCCGCGGACACCACGGTGTGGTGGACGGTGTGACCGTCCCCCTGCCCAGGGCCTCTCTGCCGGACGAGCCCGGCAGGGCCCGGAAGGGAGGCCCCGGGACCGGCGGTGCGCCGAGACTCTCGGACATCGCCGGTCAGGCGGCGGTCAGCGAGGCGACCGTCAGCCGGGTGCTCAACGGGAAACCGGGCGTCGCGGACCCCACCCGTCAGCGGGTGCTCGCGGCGCTGGACATCCTCGGCTACGAACGTCCCGTACGGCTGCGCAGGCGCAGCGCCGGGCTGATCGGACTGGTGACGCCCGAGCTCACCAACCCGATCTTCCCGGCGTTCGCGCAGGCCGTGGAACAGATGCTGGCCGGGCACGGCTACACCCCGGTGCTCTGCACCCAGCTGCCCGGCGGCGCCACCGAGGACGAACTCGTCGAGCAGCTCGTCGAACGCGGCGTCGGCGGGATCGTCTTCATCTCCGGGCTGCACGCCGACCTGTCGGCCGACCCGGTCCGGTACGCCGCGCTCACCGACCGCGGCGTGCCGTTCGTCCTGATCAACGGCTACAACGAACGGATCAGCGCCCCGTTCGTCTCGCCCGACGACGCCGCCGCCGTGCGGATGGCCGTCGGGCACCTCGCCGACCTCGGCCACAGCCGGGTCGGCCTGGCGATCGGACCACAGCGCTATGTGCCGTCCCGCCGCAAGCGCGAGGGGTTCCTCGACGCCGCGGTGGGGCTGCTGGGGCTGGACCGTGCCGAGGCCGAACTCCTGGTCTGCCCCACGCTGTTCAGCGTCGAGGGCGGCCAGGTCGCGGCGGGGGCGCTGCTCGACCAGGGGTGCACGGGCATCGTCTGCGGCAGCGACCTGATGGCGCTGGGCGTGGTGCGCGCGGCCCGGGAGCGCGGGCTCGGCGTGCCGCGCGACGTGTCGGTGGTGGGCTTCGACGACTCGCAGCTCATCGCGTTCACCGATCCGCCGCTGACGACGGTGCGTCAGCCCGTACAGGCCATGGCGGCGGCGGCGGTGAGCGCCCTGCTGGAGGAGATCGGCGGCAGCCCGGTACAGCGTACGGAGTACGTGTTCCAGCCGGAGCTGGTGGTACGGGGATCCACCGCGGCGGTCCGGGGGGTCTGAGGCCCGCGGGGCCGGTCCGGGCGTACAGGAGAGGCACCGGGAGTCGGCCCTGAATGGGCCGGCGGGGAGTGCGACTCCGGGTGCCTCTCTTGTCCGTGACCGGCCCGGCCGGCCGGGCGCGTGGGGTCCGGGGTCGCCGGAACCCCCGGCCGGCCGGACCGGAGTCGGGAGAAACGTAACAGCGCTGCAATGTTTTGCGAAAGACCTTGCAGAAAGAAAACTGCCGTATTTCCTGGATGTGAGCGGACGGTGTCCAAGGGGTTGACCGGGGACTGACGGGCTCGTACGGTCTGCGTCGCGGCAAGGTTTGCATTCTTGCAGCAAGAACCTTCAGGAGCCTTGAAGGCAGGGCGCGTTGCCATGTGAGGCTGCACCGTCACCCGCATTTCCCCCCACAGCAGGAGGAAACATGGCACGCAGACCACTCTCCGCGGCGCTCGCCCTGGCGGCGGGCGCCGCCGCCCTCATATCCCCGGCCACCACCGCCCAGGCCGCCGCCCCCGGCGACAAGGACGTCACCGCCGTCCTCTTCGAGTGGAAGTTCGACTCCGTGGCCAAGGCGTGCACGGACACCCTCGGCCCGGCCGGCTACGGCTACGTACAGGTCTCGCCGCCCCAGGAGCACATCCAGGGCAGCCAGTGGTGGACCTCGTACCAGCCGGTCAGCTACAGGATCGCCGGACGGCTCGGCGACCGCGCCGCCTTCGCCGCCATGGTCGGCACCTGCCACGCCGCGGGCGTCAAGGTGGTCGCCGACTCCGTCATCAACCACATGTCGGCCGGATCGGGCACCGGCACCGGCGGGTCGTCGTACACCAAGTACGACTACCCCGGCGTGTACTCCGCGGCCGACATGGACGACTGCACCGCCCAGATCACCAACTACCAGGACCGCGCCAACGTCCAGAACTGCGAACTCGTCGGCCTCGCCGACCTGGACACCGGCGAGGACTACGTACGCGGCCGGATCGCCGCCTACCTCGACGACCTGCGCTCCCTGGGCGTGGACGGCTTCCGCATCGACGCCGCCAAGCACATGCCCGCCGCCGACCTGGCGAACATCAAGTCACGGCTGAGCGACCCGAACGTCTACTGGAAGCAGGAGGCGATATACGGGGCGGGCGAGGCCGTCCAGCCCGACGAGTACACCGGAACCGGCGACGTCCAGGAATTCCGTTACGCCCGCAGCCTCAAGCAGGTCTTCGACAACGAGAACCTCGCCTATCTGAAGAACTTCGGCGAGGGCTGGGGCTTCATGCCGTCGTCGAAGGCCGCGGTGTTCGTCGACAACCACGACACCGAGCGCGGCGGCGACACACTGAACTACAAGGACGGCGCGAACTACACCCTCGCCAATGTCTTCATGCTGGCCTGGCCCTACGGCTCGCCCGACGTCCACTCCGGCTACGAGTGGTCCGACAAGGACGCCGGTCCGCCCAACGGCGGCACGGTGAACGCCTGTTACAGCGACGGATGGAAGTGCCAGCACGCCTGGCGCGAGATCGCCTCCATGGTGGGCTTCCGCAACACCGCGCGCGGCGAGGCCGTCACCGACTGGTGGGACGACGGCGGCGACCGGATCGCCTTCGGCCGCGGAGCCAAGGCGTACGTCGCCATCAACCACGAGGGCTCCGCGCTGACCCGGACGTTCCAGACCTCGCTGCCCGCCGGAGACTACTGCGACATCCAGTCCGGCAACGGCGTCACGGTGAACGGCTCGGGCCAGTTCACCGCGACCCTGGGCGCGAACACGGCACTGGCCCTCCAGGTGAACGCCCGTACCTGCACGGGCGTCGGCACCACGGGCTGACCGGGGCGACACCGGGGGCGGGGGCATACCAGGGCGATCCCCGCAGGGCGGCGCGGTAATAGAACGGCTCACTCGCGGTGTCGGGTGAGTCCGCGCCGTCCGAGGAGACGCCCTGGTGGGCCCCCGCCCCACCCCGCCACCCGACAAGTCCGCCCACCCCGAGCCCCCACCCGCACACAAGGAGACCCAGCCCGTGTCCCGTTCCACCCTCGGACGGGGAGCCGTCGCCGCACTCTGCGCGGCGCTCCTCCCCGTCGTCCCGGCGGCAACCGCGTCGGCCACGTCGAGACCCCCGGGCCCGCCCTCGGACGCCAGGCTGGCCGCCGAACCCGCCCGTCACGACCTGACGCGCGAACAGTTCTACTTCGTCATGCCCGACCGGTTCGCCAACGGTGACACCTCCAACGACCGGGGCGGGCTCACCGGTTCGCGCCTGGAGACCGGGTACGACCCCACCGACAAGGGCTTCTACCAGGGCGGCGACCTCAAGGGCCTGACCGACCGGCTCGACTACATCAAGGGCCTCGGCACCACCGCCATCTGGCTCGCCCCGATCTTCAAGAACCGCCCCGTCCAGGGCACCGGCAAGGACGCATCGGCCGGCTACCACGGCTACTGGATCACCGACTTCACCCAGGTCGACCCGCACTTCGGCACCAACGCCGACCTGTCGAAGCTGATCGACCGGGCCCACGGCAAGGGCATGAAGGTCTTCTTCGACGTCATCACCAACCACACCGCGGACACCGTCGACTACGCCGAGCGGACCTACGGCTACCGGCCGAAGGGCGCCTATCCGTACCTGGACAGGGACGGCCGCCCCTTCGACGACGCCAAGGGCCTGGCGAAGGTGGGCACGGACTCGTTCCCGTACACCCCCAAGAACACCGGGACCGCCGGGGCCAAGGTCCCCTCCTGGCTCAACGACCCGACGATGTACCACAACCGGGGCGACTCGACCTTCGCCGGGGAGTCCGCCACGTACGGCGACTTCTCCGGGCTGGACGACCTGTGGACCGAACGGCCCGAGGTCGTCTCCGGCATGGAGAAGATCTACGAGAAGTGGGTCAGGGACTTCGACATCGACGGCTTCCGGATCGACACCGTCAAACACGTCGACCTGGACTTCTGGACCCAGTGGGCGACGGCCCTGGACACCTACGCGGCCAAGCACGGCCGCGAGGACTTCTTCATGTTCGGCGAGGTCTACTCCGCCGACACCGCGATCACCTCGCCCTACGTCACCCGGGGCCGGCTCGACGCGACGCTCGACTTCCCGTTCCAGGAAGCGGCCCGCCAGTACGCCTCGCAGGGTGCCCCGGCCTCGAAGCTCGCCGCCGTCTTCGGCGACGACTACCGGTACACCACCGACAAGGCCAACGCCTACGAGCAGGTCACCTTCCTCGGCAACCACGACATGGGCCGCATCGGCACGTTCCTGAAGCAGGACAACCCGAAGGCGGACGACGCCGAGCTGGTCAAGCGCGCCGGACTCGCCAACGAGCTGATGTTCCTCGGCCGCGGCAACCCCGTCGTCTACTACGGCGACGAGCAGGGCTTCACCGGCGCGGGCGGCGACAAGGACGCCCGCCAGACCATGTTCGCCTCCAAGACCGCCGACTACCTCGACGACGACGAGCTGGGGACCGACCGCACCCACGCCACCGACGCGTACGACACGAAGCACCCCCTGTACCGCACCATCGCCGCGCTCTCCGCACTCACCCGGAAGAACCCGGCGCTGCGCGACGGCGTCCAGACCGAGCGCTACGCCGAGGGCTCCGTCTACGCCTTCTCCCGCACGGACCCCGAGAAGCCCGACGAGTACCTGGTAGCCGCCAACAACGGCACCGCCCCGAGGACCGTCGAGCTCCCCACCGCATCCCCGAACACGAACTTCCTTACCCTGTACGGTGGTTCGGGCACGGTCCGCAATGGCGCCGACCGGAAGATCACCGTCACCGTCCCCGCCCTCTCCAGCCTCGTGCTGCGCGCCGAGAAGCCCCTGGGCGCCCCGGCCACCAAGCCCTCGATCACGCTCACGGCGCCCGCCGCCGGAGCCACCGGGACCGTCGAGCTCTCCGCCGACGTCGACGGCGGGCAGCTGAACCGGGTCGTGTTCGCCGCGCAGACCGGCAACGGGAAGTGGGCCACGCTCGGTTCCGCCGACCACGCCCCGTACCGCGTCACCCAGCACCTGGACGGCAAGGTGGCGGCCGGCACACCGCTGCGCTACAAGGCGGTCGTCGTCGACCGCACGGGCCGCACCGCGAGCGCCCTCGCCACGAGCACCGCCGGACAGGCCCCCGCCGAGCCGAAGCCGGTGGCCGTCCAGCGCGACCACGCCGTCGTCCACTACCGGCGCGCGGACGGCGACTACGACGGCTGGAAGCTCAGGTCCGGCGACACCACGGCCGCCTTCACCGGGCGCGACGCCTACGGGGCCTTCGCCTGGCTGAAGCTCGACGAGGACGCGTCCACCGTCCCGTACACCGTCGAGAAGGACGGCACCGCCGACGGACCGCAGCGCACCGTCGACCTCGCGCGGACCGGACAGGTCTGGATCGGGCAGGGCGAGGACGGCCAGGCCGACACGGCCCCCGACGGCGCCTACCCGCCGCAGGACACCACCAAGGCCGTCCTGCACTACTACCGTCCCGACGGCGACTACGACGGCTGGGGGCTGCACACCTGGACCGGGGCCAAGGACCCCACCGACTGGGCCAGGCCCCTCCAGCCGGCGAAGAAGGACGCCTCCGGCGTCACCTTCGAGGTGCCGCTCACCGACGGCGCCACCTCGCTGAGCTACATCCTGCACAAGGGCGACGAGAAGGACCTCCCCAGCGACCAGTCGCTCGACCTCACCACCTACGGGCACGAGGTCTGGACGCTCGGCGCCACCCCCGGCTACCTGCTGCCCCAGACCGGCGGCGTACCCACCCCCGACCTCTCCGGGGCCGAGGCGCAGTGGATCGACGCCGACACCGTCGTATGGAAGGTGAAGACCACCGGCGCCACCAGCCAGCAACTCGTCTACGCGAGGAACGGCGGCATCTCCGTCGTCGACGGCGCACTCTCCGACGAGGGCCAGTGGCTGCGGCTCACCCCCTCCGCGCTCACCGACGCACAGAAGGCGAAGCACCCGAACCTCAAGGACTACCCGGCGTTCACCGTCGACGTCCGCGACCGCGACCGGGTCCGTGAGGCCCTGCGCGGCCAGCTCATCGCCACCCAGCGCGCCGCCAACGGCGCCCTGCTCGCGGCCACCGGCGTACAGAGCGCGGGCGTGCTCGACGACCTGTACGGCAGGCACGCGGCCACCGCAGCGCTCGGCCCGGTCTTCGACCACCGCGGCCGCCCCACCCTCTCCGTCTGGGCGCCCACCGCCCGGACCGTCGCCCTCGAACTCGACGGGAAGAACGTCCCGATGCGGCGCGACGACCGCACCGGCGTCTGGTCGGTCACCGGACCGAGGAGCTGGAACGGCAAGCCCTACCGGTACGCCGTGAACGTCTGGGCGCCCACTGTCCGCACGATGGTCACCAACAAGGTCACCGACCCGTACTCCACCGCCCTGACCACCGACTCCGCCCGCAGCCTCGTCGTCGACCTCGACGACCCGAAGCTGGCGCCGAAGGGCTGGTCCGGGCTGCGGAAGCCCGCCGCCGTCCCGCTGCGCGACGCCCAGATCCAGGAGCTGCACATCCGCGACTTCTCGATCGCGGACCGCACCTCGAAGCATCCCGGCGAATACCTCGCCTTCACCGACACCCGCTCCGACGGGATGAAGCACCTCAAGCTGCTCGCCGACTCCGGCGCCTCCTACGTCCATCTGCTGCCCGCCTTCGACATCGGCACCATTCCCGAGAAGAAGTCCGCGCAGCGGAAACCGGCCTGCGACCTCGCCGTGTACGCCCCCGACTCCCAGGAGCAGCAGGCCTGCGTGGCGAAGGCCGCCGCGAAGGACGGCTTCAACTGGGGCTACGACCCGCTGCACTACACCGTCCCCGAGGGCTCCTACGCCTCCGACCCGAACGGCACCCGGCGCACCGTGGAGTTCCGGCAGATGGTGCAGGGGCTGAACGGCGCCGGGCTGCGGACGGTCATGGACGTCGTCTACAACCACACCGTCGCCGCCGGCCAGGACGACAAGTCCGTACTCGACCGGATCGTGCCCGGCTACTACCAGCGGCTGCTGGACGACGGCACCGTCGCCACCTCCACCTGCTGTGCCAACACCGCCCCCGAGAACACCATGATGGGCAAGCTGGTCGTCGACTCGGTCGTCACCTGGGCCAAGGAGTACAAGGTCGACGGCTTCCGCTTCGACCTGATGGGCCACCACCCCAAGGCCAACATCCTCGCCGTCCGCAAGGCGCTCGACGCCCTCACGATCGCCGAGGACGGCGTCGACGGGAAGAAGATCATCCTGTACGGGGAGGGCTGGAACTTCGGCGAGATCGCCGACGACGCCCGCTTCGTCCAGGCCACCCAGAAGAACATGGCCGGCACCGGCATCGCCACCTTCTCCGACCGGTCCCGCGACGCCGTCCGAGGCGGCAGCCCCTTCGACGAGGACCCCGGCGTACAGGGCTTCGCCACCGGCCTCTACACCGACCCCAACTCCTCGGCCGCCAACGGCACGAAGGCCGAGCAGAAGGCCCGGCTGCTGCACTATCAGGACCTGATCAAGGTCGGTCTCACCGGCAACCTCGCCGACTACACCTTCACCGACTCCACCGGGAACACGGTCAAGGGCTCCGGCGTCGACTACAACGGCGCCCCCGCCGGATACGCCGCCGCCCCCGGCGACGCCCTCGCCTACGCGGACGCCCACGACAACGAATCGCTCTACGACACGCTCGCCTTCAAGCTCCCGGCGGGCACCTCGGCGGCCGACCGGGCCCGGATGCAGGTCCTGGCCATGGCGACGGCCACCCTCTCGCAGGGCCCCTCGCTCTCCCAGGCGGGCACCGACCTGCTGCGCTCCAAGTCCCTGGACCGCAACTCGTACGACAGCGGCGACTGGTTCAACGCCCTGCACTGGGACTGCCGCGACGGCAACGGCTTCGGCCGCGGACTGCCGCCGGCCGCCGACAACGAGCCCAAATGGTCCTACGCGAAGCCGCTGCTGGCCGATCCCGCGCTCCGTCCCGGCTGCGCGCGGATCAACGGCGCCTCCGCCGCGTACCGGGACCTGCTCACCATCCGCGCCACGGAGCGGGACTTCGGTCTCGCCACCACCGGGCAGGTGCAGTCCGCCCTGTCCTTCCCGCTCTCCGGGAAGGCCGAGACACCGGGCGTGATCACCATGCGGCTCGGGAAGCTGGTGGTCGTCCTCAACGCGACCCCCGGCACCGTGCGCCAGACGGTCACCGCACTGGCGGGCAAGGGGTACGCACTCCATCCGGTCCAGGCTGCGGGCGCGGATTCTACTGTCAAGAAGTCCACCTATGAGGAGAGTTCGGGAAGGTTCACCGTTCCGGGACGTACGGTGGCGATGTTCTCCCGGAACTGAGCCAGGACAGCGCTAGGTTGGGAGGCAGCAAGCCGTCGGGGAATGCCGCAGCACCGCACCCCCGGCGCGCCCTCCCACCCCCCGGCCGGTCCCGGCCCCTCTCCGGTACGCCAGGCGTCCTCGTGTGCCTGCGCCGTACGGGAACCAGGGGCCGGGGCCGGCCGGTCCACCTGTTTCGGCGACGGTGACCATGGCGAGCAACATCCCCGAGGAGACAAGCAGCTTTGTCGGACGGAAAGCGGAACTTGCCAGGCTGGAACACACCCTCGCCACGCACCGGCTGACCACGCTCACCGGCAGCGGCGGTGTCGGCAAGACCAGGCTCGCCGTCCGCGCGGCCCGGCAGTCGGCATCCGCCCACCGCGACGGCGCGTGGTGGGCGGACCTGTCACCGCTCCACGACGACGGACTGCTCATCGCGACCGTCTCCGACGCGGTCGGACTCTCCGACCACACCCTGCGCATGCCCATCGACGCGCTGTGCGAATGGCTCGTCGACAAGGAGATGCTGCTGACCCTCGACTCGTGCGAGCATCTGCGCCACGCCTGCGCGCACCTGCTCGGCGAGATCCTCACGACGTCCCCCGGCCTCACCGTGCTCGCCACCAGCCGACAGCGCCTGGACATCAGGGGCGAGCAGGTCGTCGAGGTGGATCCGCTGCCCGTCGAGGGCGCGGCCGACGCGCTGACGCTGTTCCGGGACCGGGCGGCCGCCTCCGCCCCCGGACTCGCCCTCGACGAACCGGGGAACGCCGAGGCCGCCGCCGAGATCTGCCGCCGCCTCGAAGGCATTCCGCTCGCCATCGAACTCGCCGCCGGAGCCCTCGGCCGGGACACCGTCGAACAGGTCGCCGCACGGATCAGGTCCCGCTTCGAGGTACCGGACGACACCTCGCTCTGGCCGCCACGCCACCGCACCCTGCGCACCGCCATCGGCTGGAGCCATGAGCTGTGCGCCCCCCTGGAACGGCTGCTCTGGGCCCGGCTGACCGTCCTGCGCGGGGACTTCGACGAGGCCGTGGCCCGCGAGGTCTGCGCCGGGGGACCGCTCACCGCGGACGGCGTGAGCCGGGCGCTGAACGGCCTGGTCGCCAAGTCCGTCGTCGCACGCGACGGCGCACGCCACCGGATGCTCGACACCATCCGCGAGTACGGCCGGATGTGGCTCGCCGAACTCGGCGAGGAACGGGCCGCCGCCGACCGGCACGCCGCCTGCTTCCTCGGCCTGGCCCGCAACGCCCACGCGGGCTGGACCGGTGACGACCAGATCAGCTGGTACCACCGCATCGCCGAGGCGCACGCCGACCTCTGCGCCGCCCTCGACCACCTGCTGGTCCACGACACCGCCGCCGCCCAGGAGATGGCGGGCCGGATCGGCTTCTTCTGGTGCTGCTGCGGCCATCTCCCGCAGACCCGCGAGTACGCCCGGCGCGCCCTGGCCGCCGGACCGGCCGAGGGCCCCCACCGCACCCGCGCCCTGTGGGTGCTGGGCATCACCGTCATGCTCCAGGGCGACTACCCGGCCGCCCGCAGGCTGGGCCGGGAGTGCAGCAGGGCAGCGGCGCGCGACGGCACCGACGAGGGCATCCTCGCCGCCGCCTATCTGTGCGGCCTCACCCATCTGATGACCGGCCGCCCCGAGGCGGGCCTCCGGGAGGTCGACCGGGTCCTGCGCTCGACCGGGACCGCCACCCCGCTGGAGCGGGCCTACCGGCTGCGGTGCCGGCTCATCACGGTCTTCGCCCTGACCGGGCTCGGACGGCTGGACGAGGCGGCGGAGGCGGCCGCGGTGCTGCGCGCGTCCTGCGAGGCCCTGGACGAGTGCTGGACCCGCAGTTACGTCGACTACCAGCTCGCCCTGATCGCCCTGCTCCAGGGCGACGCCGAATCCTCCGCCGTCCACGCCCGCTCGATGCTCGCGGGCAAGCACCGCATGCGCGACAGCTTCGGCATCGCGCTCGGCCTGGACATCCTGGCCGCGGCGATCGCCGCCCAGGGCGCCGGTGCCCGCGCCGCCCGGGTCTACGGCACGGGCCAGGTGTACTGGCACATGGTCGGCCACCCGCAACGCGGCACCCCGGAGCTGGGACCACTGCGCGAGGCGTGCGAACGCCGGGCCCGTGAGGCCGTCGGCGACGCCGCCTACCAGCGGGCCTTCGAGCGCGGCCGGGCGGACAACGCGGAGGTGGGCCTGGCGGCCGCGCTCCAGGGCGAACTGCTCATGTAACGCGAGCCGGACGGGCGTTACGCCGGGTCCGGGAAGCCCGCCGTACGCCCGGCGGGCTTCCCGGACCCGGCCTACGGCAGCCGCTGCGGGGGAACGGCCGGTACGGCGGGCGCCAGGGCGGAGAGCCGCTCCAGCAGTTCCCCGAACGGCCCGTCCGCCGGTTCCTGCCCGAGGACCCGCAGCACGATGCCCGCCATCTCCGCGTCGTACGCGGCGCTCACCGCGGCCAGCGCGGCGAAGTCGTGCACCAGCTGGAGCTCCAGCTCCGCGCGGGCGATCCGCCGCCCGTCCAGCCAGATCAGGGCCGTCGACTCGGCCAGCGACACCCAGGAACGCACCACCAACTCCAGCCGGGCCGGGGGCTCCTCGACCCCCAGATGGGCCAGGATCTGCTCGCAGGCGGCCTGCCGCACCCCGTCGATCATCGCGTTCGCCGTCGAGGACCCCGCCGCGGGCCCGCCCCGCATCAGCGCCGAGAACCCGGGCCCGTGCTCGTCGACGAAGTCGAAGAACCGCCGCATCACCCGCAGCAGCCGGGTGCCGAGCGGCCCTTCGCGGGGCTCCACGAACCGGGCCGCCAGCTCGTCGGCGGCCCGCCGCAGCGCGGCCTCGTACAGGCTCTGCTTCCCCGGGAAGTAGTGGTAGACCAAGGGCCGCGAGATCCCCGCGGCGGCCGCGATCTCGTCGATCGACACCTCGTCCGGGGCGCGGTGACTGAACAACTCCAGCGCGACACCGATCAATTGCTGTCTGCGCTCCTCGACGCCCATCCTGCGCCGCACCCCGGTCGTCATGGTGGACAGCGTACCGAGTGGAGGGCTGGGGGAGGGGTGGCGGGCGGCCATGGTCCGCGCCTACAGATCCAGGACCAGTCGCTCGCCCCGGCACCGCGAGACGCAGATCAGCATCGAGTCGTCCCGCTCGGAGTCGGTCAGGAGCTCGTCGCGGTGGTCGATCTCGCCCGCCAGGACGCTCTGCCGGCACGTTCCGCAGAAGCCCTGCTCGCAGGAGTAGGAGACATACGGAAGCGCGTCGCGCACCGCGGCCAGCACCGACCGGTCCGCGGGCACCTGGACCGTACGGCCGGAGCGGCGCAGCTCGACCTCGAAGGGGGCGGAACCGGCCGATGACGCGGCCGCCGCCGTGAAGCGCTCCAGATGGAGGGTGCGGCCGGGCGGGAGGGCGGCGGCGACCGCGTCCATCAGGGGTTCGGGGCCGCAGCAGTAGACGGCCGTGCCCTCCGCCGTCTCCGCCAGGGCCGCGGCGGCGTCCGGACGGCCCGCCTCGTCCGCGGGGACGACCGTCACCCGGCCGCCCTCCGCGCCCAGCTCCTCGATCTCGTCCAGGAACGGCATCGAGGCGCGGGTCCGCCCGCCGTACAGCAGCCGCCACTCGGCGCCCGAGGCGGCGACCGACCGCAGCATCGGCAGGATCGGGGTGATGCCGATACCGCCCGCGACGAACAGGTACGCGGGGGCGTCGGCGAGCGGGAAGCGGTTGCGCGGGTCGCGGATCTCCACCTCCTCGCCCTCCCGGAGCCGCGCGTGGACCTCGCGGGAGCCGCCGCGGCCGTCCTCCACCAGCCGCGCCGCGACGGTGTACGTGTCGGGGTCGGCCGGGTCCCCGCACAGCGAGTACTGGCGGACCAGACCGGAGGGCAGCAGCAGGTCGAGGTGGGCGCCGGGCTGCCAGGCGGGCAGGCCGGAGCCCTTGAGCCGGAGCTGGACGACGCCCTCGGCCGGGGTGGTCCGCTCGGTGATCAGCAGCCGGCGGGTGGCGGTGGTGCGGCGCTCGGCGTGGCCCGAGACCGGTTCGGCCAGCGCCGGGAGCGGCCACAGCGGGGAGTTCCGGATGCGGCGGTGCAGGGCGCGCTTGGCCAGCAGTGCGGCGCCCGCGACCAGGACGACGGTACGCAGACGGGGCAGGGGGAGCGGCATGGTCAGCTGGTTCCCGTCATACGGGCCTCGGCGGCCGTGGCCGCGGGCGAGTGGGCGAGATAGTCGATGGCCTGGGCCGTGCTGCCCTCCTGCGAGGGGTGGTAGCCGCGGCTGAGATAGCGGGGCACCGAACGCAGCAGATCGCCGGTGGCGGGCAGGGTGCCGCGCTTGCCGCTGCGGTAGAACTCCTTGAACGAGCCCTTGCCGTCCAGCAGGCTCGGGTCGTTCTCCATGAAGAAGCGGATGCCGCGCTGCCAGAGGAAGACCAGGGCGCTGAACGCCGTGGCCCAGGTGCGCGCCCGCCGCCGGTAGCCGCCGTCGACATGCATGAACACCTCGAACGCGACCGAGCGGTGCTCGACCTCCTCCGCGCCGTGCCAGCGCAGCAGATCCAGCATCGTCGGATCGGCGCCGCGCCGGTCCAGCTCGTCGGCGTTCAGCACCCAGTCGCCGAGGAAGGCGGTGTAGTGCTCGATCGCCGCTATCAGCGCCACCCGCTCCATCAGCCACCAGGTGCCCGCCCGGCCCGGCGGCAGCGTCCGGTCCCCGAGCAGCTTCTCGAAGAACCAGTCGACCTGCGCGGTGTACGGCGTCGGGTCGAGACCGAGCTCCTTCAGACGGGGCAGCACATCGTCATGGGCCTGGGAGTGCACGGCCTCCTGGCCGATGAAGCCGATGACGTCCTGGCGCAGCCGCTCGTCGTGGATGTACGGCAGCACCTGCCGGTACACGTGGATGAACCAGCGTTCCCCGGCGGGCAGCAGGAGGTGGAGCACATTGATGGTGTGCGTGGTGAAGGGATCGCCCGGCACCCAGTGCAGAGGGGTCTTCTCCCAGGCGAAGGAGACCTTGCGGGCCTTGAGGGGCGTCCGCTCCGACGCGACCGCCGCTGGCTGCGTGTTAGACATATTGTCAATGTACTGAGAGGTAGCCCGCAGGAACAGGGGCGTGCGGCGAATTCCTGACGACCCGGAGCCCGGGGCGTCAGTGCAGCCCGCCCACCCGACTGCCGTCCGTCAGCGTCCCGTTGAGCCGCGCCCGGTCGCCCGCCCTGGCCGGGACCGCGAGGAGGCGGCCGTCGGAGCGCCCCTCCACCCCGCCCGACGCGGTCAGCGAGGCGAACTGCTCGCTGCCCGCCGCCAGTACGTACCAGCGACCGCCCTGCGACTTCCACAGCACCCCGGCCAGCACCCGGGGGTCGCGCACCCCGCAGGCCGGGGAGTCCTCGGCCCTGGCGGCGACCGTCCCGGGCGGGCCGCCCGTCGCGACGTCCGGTGCCGACGGGGCCTGGAACTGGGCGAGGACCCGGCTCCCGGTACCCCGCCAGGTCTCCGCCCTGGTGCAGAGCCAGCGCGCGGACCCGTTGCCCTCGGGCAGCGGCTGTTCGGCGAACTGCCAGGAGTTCACCGACCGCACCCCGTGCGACCGCACCGCCGGGAGCAGACAGGCGGTCCGCGCCCAGCTGTCCCGCTCCGCCCGCCCCGCGACATCGTGCGGTGCGGACGGCGGGCCCGAGGTCAGCCGGGCGGGGGCCAGCTCGCCGAGGTCCGCCATCAGCCGGACCGCCGGGCCCTCGTGGAGCTCGACCGCCTCCCAGGCACGGCAGTCGCGGGCCGTCACCGGGCTGGTCAGCGCGGCGGTCACCCCGTCGGGGCGGCGCTCCAGCGGCCGCGGCGCACCGTCCGGCGCCAGCAGGTCCCGCACCGCCACCGCGGTCACCCAGGGCGCGGTGAGATAGCGGATCCGGTCGCCCGCGCGTACCACGATCAGGGCGGCGGCCGACGCCTGGTCCGCGCCGTCGACCCGGGCGAAGTCCAGCGCGACGCCCTCGGCCCGGTCCGCGTCACGGGGCTCCGCGTACCGCACGACGCGCAGCCCGTCGTAGAACAGCACCACCGCGGCCCGGCCCACCTCGCCCGCGTACAGCAGCTGCGGCGCACCCATCGGAGGCCCGATGGGGGTCTCCGGGGTGGTCGAGATGCGTGCCGCGCCGTCCGGGTGAGCCCAGACGGCGAGCGCGCGGCGCAGCAGCCCGGTGTCCCCGGCGCGGTCGCCCCGGGTGGGCCAGGCGGTGAAGTCGGTACGCGGCGAACTCCGCCAGAAATCCGCGGAGATCCGGCTCACCCTGTCCGGATCGAGGGCCTGCCGAACGGCGGCGTCATGGGCGTACGCCGAAGCGGACCGGGCGTCGCGCCCCCAGCCGTGGCCCGGCAGCCCCAGCAGCGCCCCGCACACCAGCAGCGCCGCGACGGCCGCCAGCGCCGCCTTCGCGTACTGCCGGCGGCGCAGCAGATCCGGCGGCCGGGCCTGGAGCGAGCAGGGGTCGAACTCCGGGGAGCCGAGGAGCGCGTACGGCGCCGGAACGCCCTCCGCCGCCGCGAGTGCCGCATGCGGGTCCGCGACCCCGGCGGCCGCGAGCACCCGGCGCACCTCCGCGTCGGTCAGCCCCTCCAGACCGCGCAGGGCGTGGGCGGCGCGCGCCGGACCGGAGAGCGCCGACAGGGCGTTCTCCAGGGCGAGTCCGTCCGATCCGCCCGAGTGCGGGAACAGCCGCAGCCCCCAGACCAGTGGTAGCAACGACGGCCGGGCGCGGCCGAACCGGCGTGGCCGGCCCGCCGTCAGGGCCGCCCGCAGCACCCGCCCACGGGCCCGCGCGTAGGACGGATCCACCGTTGCCGCGCCGCCGGGCCCGCGCGGCCCCCGGACGCCGCCGCCTCCGTCTCCCACCCGGCGCCCGGCCAGCAGGCACCGCTGGGCCAGCGCGTGCGCCTTCAGCACCCGGCGGTGGCTGCCGAGGGACGGCGGCAGCACCAGATAGCCGAGCCGGACCAGCCGGGGATAGTGCTCGACGAGCGCCGCCCCGGCCTGCTCCCCGTCGGACGGGGCGGCTGCGGAAGGTACTTCTGGCAGTGGACGCACGTTCAGCAGAACGAGCGAATCATGGGATGGTCACCCCGGCCCGCCCGTGTGCTGCCCGACGGGGCGCCCCCTCACCGCAGTTCCCACCCGCTGAACCCGGCCGTGCCGCGCAGCCCGCTCCCGCCGTTCGTCGCGCTCATGAAGATCCCGACGTCCTGCGCCGCCGCCGCGCCCGGCACGGCGACCGTCGCCACCGTCCGCCAGCTCGCCCCGCCGTCGGTGGAACAGGAGCCCGTGCACCCGGCCCCGGACCGGACCAGCCGCAGCAGCACCGGGGCCCTGACCCCGGTGATCTGCCGGTAGGCGTCCAGGGTGCCGTCGCCGTTGGTGTCGTACGAGAGCACCACACCGTTGGACGGCGTCACCGCCAGATTCAGGAACCCGGCGGAGCCCGGCGTCCCGAGGCCGTTGCGCACCACGATCCCCGCACGCGCCCAGCCCCCGGTGTTCTCCTGCGCGTCGACCCGCACGGTCACCTCCGCCCCGTCGGTCCACGCCCCCGCCCGGTACGCGGTGCCGAACTGGCTGGTGCCCTTCCACAGGTCCTGGCCCGCCCCGTTGATCGCGAACCGCCCGTCCAGCTGCCCGAAGACCGCCGCGTTCGCCGTATAGGTGTGCCAGCCCGGCTCCAGCGGCGCCGCCAGGTACACCGCGCCGCGCCGCAGATCGGTCACCCGGTCCTCGCCGCGCGGCCCGTACGCGGTGCTCAGCCCGTACGGCATCGGCACCAGCGGAGTGGTCAGCGGTGCGGACGGGGCCGTGACCCGCCAGCCCACCGAGCCGGAGCCGCCCGCCGCGACCTCGTCGAGGAAGGCGGGGCCCGTCGCGGTGGCGTCGAGGCCGGTGAGCGCGAAGTCGATCCGGCCGGTGGGGCGCAGGCCGTTCAGATTGCGGAAGGCGGCCGTCACCGTGCCGGTGCTGGCCGGGGCGAACACCACCGGATCGGCCGTGACCGTGACGGTGCCCTGGTAGGGGGCGGTGGACAGGGTGTCGAAGACGCGCCGCGCCGTGCGGTGGGCATCGCCCGTCGCCCGTACCGGAAGGCTGTCGGTCCGGCGGGTCCACTCCTCCTCGCCCGGGTACCAGTCGAACGGCCTCGCGGCCCGGCCCGCCACCAGCGCGTCGGTCAGCTCGTCCAAGTACGCCTGCCACTGCGGGAGATGGAGCTGCCCCATCAACCCCTGCCAGTCGCGGTTGGCGTAGTTGCTGAGGTCGTCGGCGGCCGTCCGGTCCGCCCAGGTGGTGATCAGGGTGCGCGCCGTCCACTCCAGCCGCCCCGCCTCCGCCGGGCTCGTCGCCAGCCGTTTGGCGTCCTCCAGCCACGGCCCCAGCAGGAAGGACCGGTGGCACCCCGACACCGTGTCCGTCAGCCGCATCAGCTTCAGCCAGAGCGCGGCGAGCTCCCGGAACCTGGCCACGTCCCGGTCGGCCTGGGCGGCCCGCAGCTGCGGCAGCAGCATCCGGGAGCGGTCGGCGAGCGCCTGCCGGGCCAGATCGGTGAGGTCGTGGCGGTAGGCGTCCGAGTCGCGCAGGGACGGGCGCACGTCGAGGAGCGCCGCGAACGCCCGGTCGAAACCGGCCGGGTCGAAGGCGGTGTTGACGGACGCGGCGATATTGGGGCGACGGGAGAAGAGCGAGTCGACGGGGCGGCCGTCGGTGCTCGTCAGCCGGTACGCCGTGGCGGCCAGCGCGGCGAAGGCCGCCTGTGCCGAGCGGTCGCGGCCGCCGTACCGGAACGTCGGGTACGCCCGGAACCACGCCTCCCGGTCGATCTTCTCGGTCCGCCAGGCCAGCTCGCCGAACAGCTCGAACGCCGCCGGATCGCGCTCCGCCGCCTCCGGCATGTACGCCGTGCCGGCCAGGGCGCTGCCCGGTCTGTCGCGCCAGGCCGTGAACTTCTCCGTCCAGCGGTCGGTATTGGCCCCGATCGTCGTACGGCCGCCGAAGTTCGGGATGGTGCCGAAGGCGTACGGCGCCCCGCCCCAGTCCTTCTCCCGGTCGGTGACGGTGTCCAGGTCGGAGAGGCCGTCCACGATCAGGATCCGGTCGGTGTCGATCGCCTCCAGCAGCGCCGGCCGGGGGTTGGCCTGCCAGCCGAGGATCACCCAGGTCGCGCCCGGGTGCGCGGTGTGCAGGGCCGATTCGACGGCGCGGGCGGCGTCCGGCACCGGGACGTCACCGGCGGTGCCGCCCTCGTGCAGCAGATCCATCTTGAAGTGGTCCGCCGGACCGAACAGCTCCTCCTGGTGCCGGTAGAAGGCGGCGGCCATCTCGGCGAAGACGGGGGTGCGCGGGTCGAGCCAGTCGGGCCTGCGCAGCCCGTTCCAGGTGCCCTGCGGGACGGTACGGGCCCCCGGATTGCGGTCCGTGAAGCCGTCCGGGACCGTGCCGAAGTAGCCGGGGAGGACCGGTGCCATGCCCAGCTCCCGCATCCGGTCGGTGATCCGCCGGCCCAGGGCGGCGCGCCGGCCGATCAGCCCGGGAGAGAGCGGGCCGCCGTATCCGCTCATGTTCTGGAGCAGCCACCACGGCTGGTGGGAGGGGGCGGGCAGCCAGGCGCGGGCCTCGTCGTCGGTGTAGCCGAAGTCCTGGAGCAGCCGGTGGTAGACCGCCTCCTGCCCGGCGGTGACCAGGACTTCGTTGCAGCCGTGCAGGGCCAGGACGTCGATCAGCCGCTCCCAGCGCGGCCAGTCGGCGTACGGGGCGGTGTAGCCGTCATGGGTGTCGTTGAGGGCGAACCGGTGCGCCACCGTCGCGGAGCGCTCGACGGGGGTGCGCGGGGCGGGCAGCCGACGGGGCAGTCCGGTACGGCTGCCGGCCCACGAAATGACCGCGTCGCAGGTGTACTTGAGGTACCAGTGCGCCCCCGTCAGGGCGGCGCCCGGCGTGGTGGCGGCGAGCTCGATCCGCCCGGTGGTGCCGGTGACCCGGAAGCGGTCCGGCGCGCCGTCGCCCCGGGGGAGGGCGCGGAGCCGGAACTGGTCCGCGTGGTCCGGCAGCAGCCGGCGCAGTGCCTCGTGCGCGGCCGCGAGGTCCGGGGCCGGAGCGGCGGCCGGAGGAGCGGCGTGCGCGGGGGTGGCGGCGCCGACCACCGCGGCGGCGCCGACGGCTCCGGCGGTGCCCAGCAGCGTACGTCTCGTCGGCCGGGAGGAGCCGAAGGGCAGGGAGGGTTCCGTCATGATCCGCACTCCTCGGTGTTGTTCATGGTGGTGCATGCGACAACAAGTGCGTGCGGTGCGCACGCTAATGACGGGTGAGGGGGCGGGCAATGGGGCGTTCGGCGGTTCGTTCCGATCCAGCCGTTCGGCCGTCACACCGGTGCGGCCGGGCGTCCGGCCGTCAGGCGAAGGCGGCGAGCCGGGGATCGAGCGGCGCCCCGGTCATCCGGTTGGCCAGCGTCGACATCGTGTACGTGCCGATGCCCAGGACCACTTCCAGCGCGTTGCGGGCGGTGTATCCGTGCCCCAGGAACGCCCGGAGCGTGGCGTCGTCCACGGCGCCGGCCGTCGCGAGCACGGCCAGGGTGAACTCCCGTACCGCCTCCAGCCGTTCGTCCGCCAGGGGCCGCCGCTCGCGCAGCGCCGCGATCAGTTCGGGCTCCGCGCCGAGCGCGGTGAGCTTCGCCGTGTGCATCGCCACGCAGACGTGGCAGTCGTTGCGGGTGGCCATCGTCATGATCAGGACCTCGCGGGAGAGCGGGTCGAGGGTGGTGGACTCGAAGACGGCGCTCGCCCTCAGGAAGCCGTCGAGCAGTTCCGGCGAGGTGGCGAGCCGGGCGACGGCGGGAGGCAGATGGCCCTGCTTCCTCGTCACCGCCTCCATGGTGCGGCGGGCGGCGGCGGAGGCGGATTCGAGGGTGTGGTCGGGGAAGGCGGACGTGGGCATGGGCATGGCTGACCTCTCGGACGGGTGCGCACGCTAAAATAGACAACGTGATTGACGAAAAGGTAAACCAGGTTGTCGAGTTCCGCAATGGCTGAGCGGCGGGGAGGAGCAGCGCGGGAGGACGGGGCGGGCTTCGAGCTGCCCCTCCTGCTGTTCGCCGGATTCCGGTCGCTCATCGACGAGTTGCACCGCGACCTGGCCGAACAGGGCCATGCCGACGTCCGCCCCGCGTACGGCTACGCGCTTCAGGCCGTCGGCCGCGACGGGGCGACCGCCAGCGAGATCGGCCGACGGCTCGGGGTCTCCAAGCAGGCGGCCGGCAAGACCGTGGAGAAGCTCGAAGGGCTCGGCTACGTGGAGCGCGTCGACGATCCCCGGGACGGCCGGCGCAAGCTGGTCCGGCTGACCGCGCGGGGCGTCGACGTCCTGGTCAGATCGGCCGAGGGGTTCGACCGGCTGCGGGCCCGCTGGGCCGAGGCGCTCGGCGCCGACCGGGTGCGCGCGATGGAGGACGATCTGCGCGCGATGGTGCCCGCCGACGCGCTCCGGCTCGACGCGCCGGGCTGGTTCAACGACTGAGACGGCCGCGGGCCCGGACCCGGTGGACGACGGACCGGTACGGGCGGGGCGCCGGTCGCGGCGCCCCGCCGTGCGGGCCGCTCAGCCCCGGTCCAGATAGGCGAGCACCGCGAGGACGCGACGGTTGTCGTCGTCGGACGGCGGCAGGGCGAGCTTCGCGAATATGTTGGACGTGTGCTTGGCCACGGCCCGTTCGGTGATCACCATCTGCGAGGCGATCGCCGCGTTCGAACGGCCCTGGGCCATCAGCTCCATGACCTCCAGTTCGCGCGGGGTGAGCATGCCCATCGGCTTGTCCTGCGACCGCCGCGTCAGCAGCTGCGAGATGACCTGCGGGTCCATCGCGGTGCCGCCCGCCGCGACCCGGCGCACCGCGTCGACGAACTGGTCGGCGTCGAAGACCCGGTCCTTGAGCAGATAGCCGATGCCCCCGTTGCCGTCCGCCAGCAGCTCGCGGGCGTACAACTGCTCCACATGCTGCGAGAGCACGAGCACCGGCAGCCCCGGCTTGGCCCGCCGGGCCGCCAGCGCGCACTGCAGGCCTTCGTCCGTGTGGGACGGCGGCAGCCGGACGTCGACGACGGCGACGTCCGGCTCCGACTCGGCGAAGGCGCGGGTCAGCTCGGGCCCGGTCTCGACGGCTGCCGCGATCTCGAACCCGTACGCCTCCAGCAGACGGACCAGCCCGTCGCGCAGCAGGAAGAGATCTTCGGCTAGGACAACTCGCAAGGGATCTCCATGGTCACCATGGTGGGACCGCCCGCGGGGCTGCTGACGGCCATGATGCCGTCGAATGTACCGAGTCGGCGTTCGATTCCGCTCAGTCCGGAGCCGCCGCCGACCGACGCACCACCCCTGCCGTTGTCGGTGACGGAGATGCGCAGCGTGGCGTTCTCGTGGTGGATGTCCACCCAGACGCGGTCCGCCCCCGCGTGCTTGGCGGCGTTCGTCAGCGTCTCGCTCACCGCGAAGTACGCCGCCGACTCCACCGCGGCGTCCATGCGGCCGCCCAGCTCCGCCTCGACCTCCGACTCGAAGGGCAGCCGCAGCGCCAGCGCCCGGACCGCGTCGCCGAGCCCGCGCTCGGCGAGGACCGGCGGATGGATGCCCCGGACCAGGTCGCGCAGCTCCGTCAGCGCCTCCGCGGACGACTCCCGGGCCATCGCCAGGAGCTTCTTCGCCTGCGCCGGGTCCTTCTCGATCAGCGCCTCCACCGTGCCCAGATTCATGCCCATCGCGACCAGCCGGGCCTGCGCACCGTCGTGCAGATCGCGTTCGATGCGCCGCAGTTCGGAGGCGGCGGTGTCCACGGCCTCGTGCCGGGTCTCGGTCAGCCGGTCGATCCGCCGCGCCAGCGCCTCCTCCTGGGTGGGGGCCAGCATCGCGCGGACGATCACGAAGTGCAGCCGGAGCAGCCGCTCGCCGAACAGCACACCGGTCGTGAACAGCACCGCACCGAGCGCGGCGGCGGCCAGCCCCGTCGCCTGGCTGGAGACCGGGACGAAGCCGTACCAGTAGCGGTCGTCGGTGAAGACCCGCCACAGGCCCGCCGCCAGGACGAGCCCCTCCAGCGCGTACAGGAGCAGCGCGGACGGCAGGCTCGACGTCACATAGCCGACCGTCATGTCGACCAGCAGCCACCGCAGATCGCGCCAGGTCGCCGGGTCCTTCAGCATCAGCGTGGTCCGCTCCACCTGCCCGGTGAACCCGGTGCGCACATCCTTCGGGAAGGGGCGGTACGGGACCGGTACGCGGATGCCGGACCAGGTGACCGCGAGCAGCCGCCGCTGGTTGGCGTGCTTGCGGACCAGCTCCAGCACATAGGGGGTGGTGACCAGTCCGATGCCCAGCGGGATGAAGACGATCGAGAGCACGGCCCATACGAAGAGGGTGATCGAACCGGCCAAGGTCGCGATCGACACCACGAAGCCGCGCCCGGCCGCCAGCAGCGCGCCGCGTATGCGTCCCTTTTCCGAGTTCATTCCGGTCCGTCTCCCCTCGCCGGGCCCTCGTGCCGGGCCCGTTCCGCAGACAGTCTCACCCGGCGGCGGCCCCGGGCGTCAGCCGGTTCGCCACCCGGGCGGGGTGTACCCAGCACCACCCCGGCGAACTGGCCCCAGGGCTCCGGGAGAGGGGGCCGAGGCGGCTGGGGCGGGCGGCTCCCCGTTCCTAGATTCATCGGTGTCCGGCGGCGGCGCGTCCGGCGCCGCATTTCTTCCGACCACATCTGACTTCTGTCTGAACTTCTGGGGGCGAACACGCCATGAGGCGCAACCTCGCGGCACGCATCGGTGTGTGGAGCGCGCACCACCGCAAGACCGCCGTACTCGGCTGGCTGCTCTTCGTCGTACTCGCCACGGGCATCGGTGGCGCGTCCGGGATGGTGGAGATGACCACCGCGGAGAACGGCGCGGGCGATTCGGCGCGGGCCGAGCAGATCCTCGACGACGCCGGACTCGGGCGGCCCGCCGGCGAGCTGGTCATGGTGTCCGCCACGAAGGCGGGCGACTGGAAGGGTGCCGCCCGCGAACTCTCCCGAGCCCTCGGGGACACCCCCGAGGTGGCGGCCCTGACCGCGCCGGTCCCCTCCCGGGACGGCAAGGACGCGCTGATCACCTTCGACCTGAAGGGCGACGCGGCGACGGCGCCCGACCGGGTGCAGCCCGTGCTCGACGCGGTGGACGGGGTCCGGGCCGGCCACCCCGACGTCACCATCCACCAGTTCGGCGAGGCCAGTGCCGGGAAGTGGCTCGGCGACCTGCTCTCCGAGGACTTCAAGAAGGCCGAATTCACCGCCGTACCCCTGGCCCTGGGCATTCTGCTGGTCGCCTTCGGGGCCGTCGTCGCGGCGCTCCTCCCGGTCGGGCTGGCCCTGACCGCCTGCATGGCCGCCTTCGGACTGCTGTCGCTCGCCAGCCATCAGCTGCACCTGTTCCAGACCACGTACTCGGTGATGTTCCTGATGGGCTTCGCCGTCGGCGTCGACTACTGCCTGTTCTACCTGCGGCGCGAGCGCGACGAGCGGGCGGCGGGACGCGACGCGGAGACGGCGCTGCGGATCGCCGCGGCGACCAGCGGCCGGGCGGTGCTGGTCTCCGGGCTCACGGTGATGGTCGCGATGGCCGGCATGTTCCTGTCCGGGCTGATGCTGTTCAAGGGCTTCGCGCTCGCCACCATCATCGTCGTCCTCGTCGCCATGCTGGGCTCGGTGACGGTGCTGCCCGCGCTGCTGTCCTGGCTGGGCGACCGGATCGACGCGGGACGGGTGCCCTTCCTCGGCCGGCGGGGGAGCCGGCGCGCACGCACCGGCGGCGGGATCGCCGGTACGGTGCTGCGGCCGGTGCTGTCGCGGCCCAGGACCTTCGCGGTCGCCTCGGTCGTCGTCCTGCTCGCCCTGGCCGCGCCCGCCCTCGGCATGAAGACCGAACAGCTGGGTCTGGAGAAGCAGTTCGGCTCCCACTCGCAGCTCTCCGTCGCCTACCGGGAGATCAGTGAGAGCTTCCCCGGCGGCCCCGACCCGGCCCGCGTGGTGGTCAAGGCCGACGACATCGGGGCACCCGCGCTGCGCAAGGCGTTCCACGGCTTCGACAAGGTGACCGTCCACCGGGCGCAGAACGTCGCGGAGATCGAGGTACCGCTCCCGGACGGCCGGTCCTCGCTCGCCGAACTCCGGGGGGAGCGGCTGCCCGCAGCCTTCGACGGCACGGGCGCCCAGGTGTACGTGACCGGGGAGACCGCCGGATCCGTCGACTTCAACGACCAGCTCAAGCGCGGCATCGTCCCCGTCTTCGCCTTCATCACGGCGGTGACCTTCCTGCTGATGCTGTTCTGCTTCCGCTCGTACGTCGTCGCCGTGACGTCGATCGTGCTCAACCTGCTCTCCGTGGCCGCCGCCTACGGGGTGATGGTCGCCGTCTTCCAGCACGGCTGGGGGGCCTCGCTGATCGGCTCGGAGGGGGTCGGCGCGATCGAGTCCTGGATGCCGCTGTTCGTCCTGGTCGTCCTGTTCGGACTCTCCATGGACTACCACGTGTTCGTGGTCTCCCGGATCCGTGAGGCCCGCGGCCGCGGTCTGACCACCAGGGCGGCGATCGACGAGGGCATCCGGAGCACGGCGGGCGCGGTGACCGGCGCGGCCGTGATCATGGTCGCGGTCTTCTCGGTCTTCGGCACGCTGTCGATGCAGGACATGCAGCAGATGGGCGTGGGCCTCGCGGTCGCCGTGCTGCTGGACGCCACCGTCGTACGGATGATCCTGCTGCCCTCCGTGATGGCGCTGCTGGGCGAGCGGAACTGGCGCACCCCGCGCGCGCTGACCCGGCTGCCGGGCCTGGGCCACGAGGAGCCGGGGCAGGAGCGGGAGCCGGTGGTGGCCGGCCGGCGCGGCTGACCCGGTACGGGGAGCGGCCCTGGTCCGGTACGTACCGGACCAGGGCCGCTCCTCCGTGCTCGCGGCGTCGTCAGGGCGTGTACTTGTAGCCGACGCGCCGCACCGTCTGGATCGAACGGCGGTGCTCGGCGCCCAGCTTGCGGCGCAGCCGGGCGATGTGGACGTCCACGGTGCGGCCGTCCCCCACGTGCCCGTAGCCCCAGACCGTGGTCACCAACTGGTCGCGGGTGTGCACCCGGTGCGGGTGCGCGACCAGATGGGCGAGCAGCTCGAACTCCAGGTACGTGAGATCGAGGGTGCTCCCGTCCACCGCGGCGGTGCGCTGCACGGGATCGATGCGCACCGGGCCCGCGGCCGGCTCCTCCACCGGCGTCGGCACCACGTACTGGGCGGCCGCGGCGGCCGCCGCCGTGACGGCGGGCTGCTGGTCGGCCGGTACGAGCACCAGATAGCCGATCATCGGCGGCCGGCCGGGCAGCGCCGGAACGGTGTGCTGGGGCGCGGGCAGCCAGGTGGCACCCGGCGGCAGGAACTCGGCCACATCGGCCAGCTGGACGACCTCGTCGGGGGCGACGGCACGCAGCCGGTGGCGGTTGGGGGAGAGGGAGCGGGCGGAGGTGGTGGCCGCAGCGGACGCCGAGGACGCTGAGGTGGCAGCGGCCGCGGCGGAGAAGGTACGGGTGTTCGCCATGAGGGGTCAGCTCTTTCGCGCGAAGGAGTCGTCGGTGGACGGACTTGCTTGCGCGCGGGCCGAAGGCCGGGGTGAGGCGGCTTTAGAGGGCCTGCGCGTTCGACGCGCGACAACACACCCGGTCGAAGTCATGGTGCTGACGGGAAGGCCAGAACGGTTCGAGGTCGCTGCGACCTGTCGAGGGGTGCTGGAAGCTGGCCATGTCCCCATTGAACCAGAGAACCTCACGGCGCAGCAGACCTCTCCCACCCGTCGATACGAACCCTTTGCGTTACCTTCCTCACCCCGGCCCGCCGCAACCGGCGGTCCGGCACCCGCATCGGCCGGTGCCCGCCCAACCCATCGCCCAACCCATCGCCCAACCCACCGGCCGCCCGCGCCGGTTGCCCGGCACACGGCAACGAGGGGGCGCCCGTCCCGGCAGGACGGGCGCCCCCTCGTGCGGACGGCGGGCCGGGATCAGACCTGGTCGGCCTTCTCCAGCGCGGTGCAGCAGGTGTCGACGATCAGCCGCGTGACGACGTACGGGTCGACGTTGGCGTTCGGGCGGCGGTCCTCGATGTAGCCCTTCCGGTCCTTCTCGACCTGCCACGGGATACGGACCGAGGCGCCGCGGTCGGAGACGCCGTAGCTGTACTCGTTCCACGGGGCCGTCTCGTGCAGACCCGTCAGCCGGTCGTCGATGCCCGCGCCGTAGTTCTTGACGTGGTCCATCGGCTTCGAGCCCTCGCCCAGCGACTCGCACGCCGTGATGATCGCGTCGTAGCCATCGGGCCCTTCGCGCATCGACCTGGTGGAGAAGTTGGTGTGCGCGCCCGCCCCGTTCCAGTCGCCCTTGACCGGCTTCGGGTCGAGGGTCGCCGAGACACCGAAGTCCTCGGCGGTGCGGTACAGCAGCCAGCGGGCCACCCACAGCTGGTCGGAGACCTCCAGCGGGGACAGCGGGCCGACCTGGAACTCCCACTGGCCGGGCATGACCTCGGCGTTGATGCCGGAGATGCCGAGGCCCGCCTCCAGACAGTTGTCGAGGTGCTTCTCGACGATCTCGCGGCCGAAGATCTCGTCGGCGCCGACCCCGCAGTAGTAGCCGCCCTGCGCGGCCGGGAAGCCGCCCTCGGGGAAGCCGAGCGGCCGGTGGCCGTCGAAGAAGGTGTACTCCTGCTCGATGCCGAAGACCGGCTCCTGGCCCGCGAACCGCTCGGCCACCGGGCGCAGCGCGGCACGGGTGTTGGAGGTGTGCGGCGTCATGTCTATGTCGAAGACCTCGCACAGCACGAGGATGTCGTCACCGCCGCGGATCGGGTCCGGGCAGCTGAAGACCGGCTTCAGCACCCGGTCGGAGGCGTGGCCCTCGGCCTGGCTGGTGCTCGAACCGTCGAAGCCCCAGATCGGCAGCTCCGCCACGTCCTGTGAGGAGCTCCCGGCCATGATCTTCGTCTTGGAGCGGAGCTTGGCGGTCGGCTCGGTGCCGTCGATCCAGATGTACTCAGCCTTGAACGTCACGGAAGCCATCCTTTGCGGGTGCTGCGGTGTTGCGGTCCGGTCTACGCAGCGCAGCTTCGCAAGACGCGATTTCCCGTCCGTTGCCCGGATGTGAACCCCGTGTTACCGGGCATTTCCGCGCTACGCACGGGCCCTCAGCAGCGACTCGAAACCGGCCGCGCGGATCCGGCGGACCAACTCCTCCCGCGTGGTGCCCAGCGCCTCGGCCGCCCCCGCGAGCCGCCAGTCCGCCGCGGCGAGCCGGTGCAGCAGATGGCCGCGCCTGATCTGCGCCTCGGACAGCCGGAACGTCTTCAGATAGGCGACCTGCCCCTTGTGGTCGGTGATCGTCTCACCGATGTGCTGCCCCGCCCCGCCCGTCCGGAACGGCGGCAGGAACCGCCACAGCGTGAACGACCCCATCCGGTACACCCGGTCGAAGGCGTACGAGGTGTCCAGCAGCTCACCCGCGAACAGGGTGTCGTGCGCCTCGGCCCACGCCCGCTCCTGCGCCCGCGCCGCCTCCCGCAGACCGGCGAGCGTCCGCAGCCCGGGACCGTCGGGTATCCGGGCCGAGAACTCCGGCACGGGAGCGCCGTACAGCGCGTACTGGTGGATCAGCTCGCCGTACAGGTCCTCGACGAGTGACGGGTGCAGCACCCGGTAGTCGTCCGGATGCGGCACGACGAACGCGGCGGCCAGCGCGTCGGCCGCGTACACCATCACTCCGCACTGGCCGGGGTGGATCTCGAAGACCCGCAGCGCGTCACCGAGCCCGCGCACCGACCACCCCAGGTACGCGTCCTCGGCGCGCGGCGAGAGCCCGTCGCGCAGCGCCTGCCGCGACCACTCCTCCCAGGCGACGGCGGGCCCGCCGAAGTGCAGGGCGAGATAGCCCTCCAGCGCGAGGTGCAGCGGCAGGAAACGCAGCCGGTCGCCCGGTCGGCGCTTCGCCATCCGGTGGTGCCGGTGGCGCTGGAGCCGTGCGGTCCGCGGCCGGGTGCCCGGGGCGCCGAGCTGCGTACCGTACGCGGCGGACTGCTCGCCCTCGCCGGACCAGTCGGCGACGAAGCCGTGCGGGATGACCGAGGCGTAGTGCGCGCGCGGCCCGAGGTCCACGACGCCGTACCCGTGGTCCGGGTACAGCTCCTCGTGGAGCCGCAACCCCTCCACGGGCCGCTCGCGCACCAGCGGCACCAGCCGGATGCCGCCCCACACCTGGGCGGGGCGGGTGGCGAGCCCGGTCAGTTCGAGCCTGTTCACGAAGTCGCTCCCGCCCCGTCGTCGCCCACGAATCGCGCCACCTGCCGGTCCAGATAGGCGTACAGCGCCGCCGCTCCCGTGCGTCCCTCGGCGAACCCCGCGATCTCCACCAGCGCGGGCAGGTCCTCCGCGTCCCGGACACCCGCCGTGGGCACCCCCGGCGCGAGGCGCCGCACATCGAAACCGTCCGCGTCGTATACGGGGTTCACATGCACCACCGCGGTGCGCCGCTCCGGATCGAGCCGGGTCCGCCAGACCCGCAGCACCTCACCGGCGAGTCCGGGCGGCGCGTTGTCCCAGCCGTCCGAGACGATGACCAGCCGGTCGGGGCCCAGCTCCAGCGCGTCCAGCACACGGCTGCCGAGCGGGGTCGGCCCCCACGGCCTGACCAGCAGCGGATCGGTACGCCCCGAGGTCCACAGCGCGCTGTACGCACCCGGCGCGGCCAGCGCCTCCAGCAGGAAGTGGCAGGCCAGCGCCACGGCGAGCGGGCGCCGCCGCTTCTCGCCCGACCCGGACGACGAGTAGCTGTCGTCCAGCACGGCGGCGACCCGGCCCCAGCTCCCGGCGTGCGGGCCCGCCGCGCGACGGGCCGCCGCGCGCAGCGCCCGGGTCAGCTCCGCGCGGCGCCCGCGCCGCGCCTCGAAGCCGAGCGACAGGACGTACAGGGCGAGCCGGGTCAGCGGCATCACGGCCAGGTCCACATCGGCGGGCGGCCGCGCGTCCTTTCCGGTACCGCGCCGCTCCAGGGTCCGCAGCCGCTCCAGCCGGGTCATCCGCGGCGCCATCCGCTCCAGGAACACCTCGCGCTTCATTCCGCGCCGGGCGGCGAAGCCCTCGGCGACGGTGAGCGGCAGCTCCTCGACGGCCCCCTGCTCGTAATGGGCGCGCCGCCAGGCGTCGAGCAGCCCGTGCCGGTAGCTCGTCCGACGGCCCGGCCGGAACAGGAAGTCGCCCGTCTCGTCCGGCTCCCCGGCGCCGCCGAACCGCAGGTGGACGTGGCGGGCCGCGGTCTTCAGCCCGGCGCGGTACTTCACCGCGTCGTGCGCCGGATCGGGCCGGGCGGTCAGCCAGTCCCGCATGATCGCGCGGGTGCGCCGGTTGTTCACCCCGGCCGCGCGCAGCGCCCGGAACAGCCGGTACACGCGCTGCGGGGGCAGCTTCGCCAGCCGGGCGGCGATCAGCCGGCCCTCGGCGCGCCGCTCCCCGGCGCTCGCGTCGGCGGCGTGCTCCAGCAGCCCCCGGACGATGAGCGCGGCGTTGTGGTCGTTGATGTCGAGGGCGAGCGCGGCGGCGTACACCCGGCGGTAGTTGACCCGTACGTACTCATGGAGGAAGTCCAGTGAGAGCCGCTGCTGGTACGCGGTCGAGCGGAACTCGCGCTGGCCGGTCGCGGTGATCGCCGCGTTGACGAAGAGCAGCACGTCCTCGGCCGCGACGAGACCCGCGTCGGTTCCGTTGCTGGTGGTCATCGTCCCCCCGTGGTGTCGCGCGCCGCCGTGCACGGAGGCGGAGCGCCGGCCGGGGAATGGGGGCGCGAACAGCGAAATCACTGCTTCATAGGCAAGTCCCGGAAGTCGCGCCGGAGTCCCGCGGCCGGCTCCGCAAACGTAGCCACCGACACCGCCCCACGCCAACTCAATACGGGTCCGGACCGGCGCACCCGGCAGACTTGCCCCATGACGACACTTCCCCCGACCCCCCTGCGCATCGGCCTCGTCGGTGCGGGCCCCTGGGCCCACAACACCCAGGCCCCCGCCCTCGCCGCCCACCCCGGCGTCGCACTGAGCGGTGTCTGGGGCCGCCGCCCCGAGGCCGCGAAGGAGCTGGCCGCCGCGCACGGCACCACGGCGTACAGCGGTGAGGCGGGCATCGACGAGCTCTTCGCCGCCAGCGACGCCGTCGCGTTCGCCCTGCCGCCGGACGTCCAGGCCCCGCTCGCCGCCCGCGCCGCGGCCACCGGCCGTCACCTGCTGCTGGACAAGCCGGTCGCGACCACCGTCGCGGGCGCCCGTGAGGTGGTCCGGGCCGTCGAGCAGACCGGGGTCGCCTCCCTCGTCTTCTGCACCCTGCGGTTCGCGGCCGAGACATCCGCGTGGATCGAGGAACAGGCCGCCGTGGACGGCTGGTTCACCGCCCGGGGCGAGTGGATCGGGGCCCTGTTCGCCCCGGGCGCGACGAACGAGTACGCGGCCTCGCCGTGGCGCCGCGACAAGGGCGGCCTGTGGGACGTCGGCCCGCACGTCCTGTCGGTCCTGATCCCGGTACTGGGCGATGTGACCGGGCTGACCGCGGCCCGCGGCCCGGCCGACACCACGCATCTGATCCTCCGCCACGCCTCCGGCGCGTCCAGCACCGTGACGCTCGCGCTGGGGGCGCCCCCCGGCGCCGCCGCCATGGAGATCGAGCTCAGGGGTGAACAGGGAACGGCCGCCCTGCCCCGGTGGGGCGACGCGGTCGGCTCGTTCCGGGCGGCGGTCGACGCGCTGATCCACTCGGTGCGTACGGGGGACCCGCACCCGTGCGACGTACGGTTCGGGCTGCGCCTGACGGAGCTGCTGGCCCAGGCGGAGCAGCAGGCGGGCGCGTAGCACGGCGAGCGGTGGCACCCGGGGCCGTCGGGCGCCACCCGGGCGGACGCGCCCCGGGGGTCAGGGGATCGAGGTGACCGCCCGGTGCGCGGCGTACAGGAAGCGCCGGACGGCGGCCGTCTCGCTCTCGTCGAAATCGCGCAGCACCGCCACCGTGTTCTCGATCAGCGGCCCGAAGAACGCCCACCCCAGCTCCACCGCCCGATCGTCGACCGCCAGCAGGACCCGCCGTCGGTCGCGCGGATCACGGGTGCGGGTGAGATGGCCGAGCCGTTCCAGACGGTCGATGACGGCGGTGGTGCCCGCGGAGTTGAGCCCGAGCTGTGCGCCGAGCCACCCGGCGGTGGCGTCCGTCCCCGCCCGCTCGGCGTCCAGCAGGCAGATCAGGGCGCGGACATCGGTGCTGTGCATGTGGTGGAGGGCCGCGAACTCCGCCTGGCGCAGCCCGAATTCGACGGTCACCTTGCGCAGCAGATGCACGATCTCCAGCTCCGGCCCCGGCTCGCTCATCGACTCTCCTTCCGCTCCGACGAGTCCATTGTCTCGCCGAGCGAGATAATATGCGGAATCCGGGAGCAGCACGGCCAGGGAGGCACCCATGACAGTCACGGCACCACCCGCGTCGTTCCACGAGGAGTACGAAGAGGTCCTGGCGGCCGCCTGGCCCGCCGGCACGACGTACTCCAGGGTCACCACCCCGTACGGCACCACCCGCGTCAACAGCTGCGGCCCCGCGGACGCCCCGCCCCTGGTGCTGCTGCCCGGCGGCGGCGCCACCTCCACCGTCTGGTACGCCCAGGCGGCCCACCTGGGCCGTACCCACCGCGTCCACGCCGTCGACCTGATCGGCGACCCGGGCCGCAGCGTCGCGGGGGAGTACCCGATCCGCACGGTGCGGGACCTGACGTCCTGGCTCGACGGGGTGCTGGACGGACTGGGCGCGGACCGCACCGCGCTGGGCGGGCATTCCTACGGGGCCTGGATCGCCCTCCAGTACGCCCTGCACGCGCCTCACCGCGTCCCGAAGCTGGTCCTCGTGGACCCGACGCAGTGCTTCGCCGGATTCCGGCCCGGCTACCTGCTGCACGCACTGCCGATGCTGATCCGGCCCGCGGCACGGCGGACCCGGGCCTTCCTGGAGTGGGAGACGGGCGGCGCCGCGCTCGACCCGGCCTGGCTGCGCCTGCGTGACGCGGCCGCCGGATTCCCGTTCACCCGCCCGGTCACCGGGCCCCGCCCCACGCCCGAGGCCCTGCGCCGACTGGACGTACCGACCCTGCTCCTGCTCGCCGGACGCGGCCGGGCCCACGACCCGGCCCGCGTCGCCGCCACCGCGAACCGGCTGCTCCCACGAGTGACGACGGCGACGATTCCCGGCGCGACCCATCACACACTGCCGCTGCACGGACCGACGGCCGGCGAGCTGAACCGCAGGATCGAGGACTTCCTCGGGTGACGGGCGGTCGCACGGGCCGCCCGGGGAGGCTCAGCGCCCCAGCGCCTCGCGTACCGCCTCGTCCGTGCGCGCCACGACGGCGGTCCCGTCGTCCGCGGTGATGATCGGCCGCTGGATGAGCCTGGGCCGCTCGGTGAGGGCGGAGATCCACCGCTCACGCGAACCGGCCTCGCGCGGCCACTCCTTGAGCCCGAGCTCCTTCGCATCGGCCTCCTGCGTCCGCGTGATGTCCCACGGCTCCAGCCCGAGCCGGTCGAGCACGGCCCGGATCTCCTCCGGCGAGGGCACGTCCTCCAGATAGCGGCGAACGGTGTATTCGGCACCCTCGGCATCGAGCAGCCGCACCGCGCCGCGGCACTTGGAACAGGCGGGATTGATCCAGATCTCCATGGGGCCCAAGGTACGCGAGGTACTCCCCGAAAGCCCCTCTGGCCAGGGCCGATTGTCAGTGCCGGGCAGTAAAATGGAGGCAGTTCGTGAGGGTTCCACGACCGTGCCAGGAGGTTGCCCATGGCCGTTGCCACAGTCACGACCAAGCCGCTCCACAAGCCCCTGACGAAGAAGCCGCTCCCCGCGGGCCGACCCCGTGAGTGGTACGTCTCCCACAACCGCCGCCTGAAGGCCATGCGGCTGGCGATCGCCCTGCTGGACACGGGCGTCTACTACCCGTCGACCGCGACCAACGACAAGATACGGGCCACTGCCGAGCGCACCGGCATCCACCCGCCGTCCGACACGACCTGCCGCATGGTCCGTGCCCTGATCCGCTACGGCCGCTGACGGCCGGCGCACCCGTGGCTGTGCCCCCGCGCCCTCCGGGGCCCGGGGGCACAGCCGTTGCCTCAGAACCCGTCACAGGTCGCCGTGGCGAAGGCCCCGGAGGCCGTGGCCGTCCGTACGGTCCCGTCGTCCACCGTCACGGCACAGGCCACCTCGCCGCCCGACGCACCGAGGGTGACGGCGAAGGAGCCGCCGTTCATGAAGCCCCTGGTCCGCGTCTCCGCGGCCCACGGCAGCGTCCGCAGAGTCAGCCGCGCGGTCGCGAGGTCGCCGTCGCGCCAGGTCGGATAGGTGACGGTGACGTCCTTGGCGGTGCCGGTGACCCGGTAGCCGATCCGGCGCGGCTCCGTCCCGTCCCTCGACAGCGCACCGGCGACCAGCTCGACGGCCACGGCACCCCCGGTGGCCAGCGCGAGCACGACCACCAGCAGCACCCACGGCCACCGCCGTCGCCCACGCGGCATCGCCTCCGGTGCGCCGTCCACGCCCTGATCGCACATGCCCCCAGCCTCGACCGCCCTCCACCACGTCGCGAATCGAGGTCCTGGCCCTCACCCGTCCGGCATACACGGCATGCGCCCCGCCCCACCGCCCCGTTGACTGGGACGAAAGGGCAACCGCTGGAGGCACGATGACGAGGAAAGCCGCGCGAGGCGTGTGGGCCGTACTGCTGACAACAGCCGTGATCTCGACGGCCGCTGCCTGCTCCGACGACGGCGGCACCTCCAGCACCGCGTCCAGGGCCGCGTCCGCCGCGGCATCGGTGGCCTCCCGGGGCGCCGACGTGGTCGCCTCGGCGACGGCCGCCGCGAGCGAGAAACTGAACAGCTTCAAGAACGGCGTGAACGCCAAGGACGACGTCGAGCTGGGCAGACCGACCACCGACGGCGACGGCCGCGCCACCGCGAAGGTCACCGTGAAGAACACCACCGACTCGTCGAAGTCGTATGCGGTGCAGGTCAACTTCCGCGACGGAAAAGGCAATCTGCAGGACACGGTGGTGGTGACGGTCGCCGACGTAGCCGCCAGGACAGCCAAGGACGCCGTGGCCCGCAGCAACCGCAAGCTGTCTGGCGACATCAAGGCCGACGTGGGAACGGCCCTGCGGCACTGACGGGACGACCGCCCCTTGGGCACGACTACGTCGGCGGAGCGGTTGCCCGGGATCGCCGGTCTCCAGGGCCCCGAAGTCGATTCCGAGGCGTGCATCTCTTCGGCGCGAGTGATCGGCGCCCCTCGCGACGTACGGCGACCACCGAGCGAACGGGTACGCGGACGAACGAGGGCCGCCACCCCGATCGCGGGGTGGCGGCCCTCGTCCAAGCCGGTCTCCGGGGCTCGGCCCCAGCTCATCCGGCTCCGCACCTTAGAGGTCGAAGTACAGCTCGAACTCGTGCGGGTGCGGGCGCAGCTGGATCGGGGCGATCTCGTTGGTGCGCTTGTAGTCGATCCAGGTCTCGATCAGGTCGGACGTGAAGACGCCGCCGGCCTGGAGGTACTCGTTGTCCGCCTCCAGCGCGTCCAGGACGGCCGGGAGGGAGGTCGGGACCTGCTGGACGTTCGCGTGCTCCTCGGGAGCCAGCTCGTAGAGGTCCTTGTCGATCGGCTCGGCCGGCTCGATCTTGTTCTTGATGCCGTCCAGGCCCGCCATCAGCAGCGCGGAGAAGGCCAGGTACGGGTTGGACGACGGGTCCGGGGCGCGGAACTCGACGCGCTTGGCCTTCGGGTTGGAGCCCGTGATCGGGATGCGCATCGCGGCCGAGCGGTTGCGCTGCGAGTACACCATGTTGACCGGGGCCTCGAAGCCGGGGACCAGGCGGTGGTAGGAGTTCACCGTCGGGTTGGTGAAGGCCAGCAGCGACGGGGCGTGCTTGAGGATGCCGCCGATGTAGTAGCGGGCCATGTCCGAGAGGCCCGCGTAACCCTGCTCGTCGTAGAACAGCGGGTCGCCGCCGGCCCACAGGGACTGGTGGACGTGCATGCCCGAGCCGTTGTCGCCGAAGATCGGCTTCGGCATGAAGGTCGCGGTCTTGCCGTTGCGCCAGGCGACGTTCTTCACGATGTACTTGAAGAGCATCAGGTCGTCGGCCGCGGCGAGCAGCGTGTTGAACTTGTAGTTGATCTCGGCCTGGCCGGCGGTGCCGACCTCGTGGTGCTGGCGCTCGATCTGGAGGCCGCTGTTCTCCAGCTCCAGGGACATCTCGGCACGCAGGTCGGCGAAGTGGTCGACCGGCGGGACCGGGAAGTAACCGCCCTTGTAGCGGACCTTGTAGCCGCGGTTGTTCTCTACCGCACCGGTGTTCCAGGCGCCGGCCTCGGAGTCGATGTGGTAGAAGCTCTCGTTCGCCGACGTCTGGAAGCGGACGTTGTCGAAGACGTAGAACTCGGCCTCGGGGCCGAAGTACGCGGTGTCGGCGATGCCGGTGGAGGCGAGGTACGCCTCGGCCTTCTTGGCCACGTTCCGCGGGTCACGGCTGTACTGCTCGCCGGTGATCGGGTCGTGGATGAAGAAGTTGATGTTGACGGTCTTGTCACGGCGGAAGGGGTCGACCCGGGCGGTCGACAGGTCCGCGCGCAGCGCCATGTCGGACTCGTGGATGGCCTGGAAGCCGCGGATCGACGAGCCGTCGAAGGCAAGCTCGTCGGCCGGGTCGAAGGTCGCCGCCGGGACGGTGACGTGCTGCATCACACCGGGCAGGTCACAGAACCGGACGTCGATGAACTTGACGTCATTGTCGGCGATGTACTTCTTCGCGTCGTCGGCGTTCTGGAACATCCAACTCCTCCTACTCCCGGCCCGGGAGGGACGGGGTTGTAGCTCGTGGTGCGGCCAGTGCGGTGGCACACGCTGGACCCGACCATAGGCAGACCGGATTTCTCAAGCATGACCCATTTGTTTCGCAGAAGTTAACCGGGGCGGGTGTGACCGGCGCCCCGTGGCCCGATAGAGGCCCGTGTCCCGGCCGCTCCGGGGGCCGGCCGTGGCACCCGCCCGGCCGGGCGGGCGGACGGGCGCAGTACCGTGTTCGGGTGGACAACAGGCAAGTAATCGGATCGTGGCTCTCCGGTCCTCGCGCGGCCGCCGAGGAGATGGGGGCCGACTTCGGCTACCGGGGCAAGCGGCTTGGCCTGCCCGAGCACGGACCGGGCTCCGTGGCACCGCTCGGCCGGCGCTTCGGCGCGCTCTTCATCGACTGGGCGCTGTGCCTGCTGATCGCATACGGGCTGTTCGCCCGCGGTGACCAGCAGGCGGCCGGAAACTGGGCGCTGGGCATCTTCTTCGTACTGAGCGTGCTCACCGTCGGGACCATCGGCTGTACGCCGGGCAAGCGCATCCTGGGCATCAGGGTCGTCGCCGAGAACGGCGGGCGGCTGACGTTCGGACGGGTGATCGTCCGCAGCGCGCTGGTCTGCCTGGTGATCCCGGCCCTGGTCTGGGACCGCGACGGCCGCGGCCTGCACGACCGGCTGGCCCGCGCCGTCCAGGTCCGTTTCTGAGGCGCAGACGGCGGCAGGAGACGGCAGAAGACGAAGAGGCGGGGCGCGAACCGATCCGGTTCGCGCCCCGCCTCTTCGTACGTGTCCGGCGTCAGCGCATCTTTCCGCCGCGCGGCATCCGCATGCCCTTCGGCATGGGGCCCTTGGGCAGCGGCATGTTGCTCATCAGGTCACCCATCGCGCGCAGCCGGTCGTTGGCGGCCGTCACCTGCGGGCCGGTGAGGACGCGCGGCAGCTTCAGCATCTTGGTGCGCACCTTCTTGAGCGGCACCTGGCCCTCGTCGTTGCCGACGATGATGTCGTGCACCGGTACGTCGACCAGGATGCGCGCCATCTTCTTCTTCTCGGCCGCGAGCAGCAGCTTCACCCGGTTCGCGTTGCCCTCGCCGACCAGCACGATGCCCGCCTTGCCGACGGCGCGGTGGACGACGTCCTGGCTGCGGTTCATCGCGACCGCGGGAGTCGTGGTCCAGCCCCGCCCCACGCGGTCCAGCACCGCCGCCGCGGCGCCCGGCTGGCCCTCCATCTGCCCGAAGGCGGCACGCTCGGCACGCCGTCCGAAGACGATCGCCATCGCGAGGAGGCCCAGCACGAAGCCCAGGATGCCCAGATAGATCGGGTGGCCGATCAGGAAGCCGACCCCGAGGAGGACACCGAAGGTGACAATTCCCACGCCCGCGACGACAAGACCGACCTTCGGGTCGGACCGCCTGGCCATCTTGTAGGTCAGGGCGATCTGCTTGAGCCGCCCCGCGTTCTCGGCGCTGTCCGCGCCTTCAGTGTTTGCCTTCCTCGCCATGTACAGAAGTTTACGTGGCCTGGGAACGGTGGTCGGCCGCGGCCTCCAGTACGTACTCGGCCTCGACCCTGTCCTTGGCCCGGCGGCGGTCCTCCAGGACGGCGGTCCATGCGTTGCGGCGGGCGGTGCGCTGGCCGCCGGCCAGGACCAGCGACTCGACGGCACGGAGAGCATCGGTGACGGAAGGGATGGCGGTGGCGCGTACCGGCACGGCCTGCATCGTGGAGATCTCCTCGGAGCGGATGTGCGGACTGAGTTGCGGGACTCAGTTGCCCGGACCGAACTGCCCGGGACTGCGTTGCGCGAAGTGGGTGGCGTGCGCTGGGCGCGGGAAGCGGGGCGGCAGCGGCCGGACGGCCGCCGCCGGCCACCGCGCCGTGTGCACCCAGCGTCACTGCTCGGTGTTACCAGCGCATGACCGGTCGGTCAAACACCAATGAAACCTTGATACGGGCGCCGCGCACGTCGAAGCGGCCCATACGCGCCTCCGACCTGCGGGGAGCGTACGGGCCGCACCGGCTCAGCTATTACTCAGCGGTAGCTTCTTGTGCTCGGATTCACACGGTGGGCGCCGCGGCGACGGCGCCGCGCCGCTCGATCGCCTGCTGGAAGAGACGTCCCGCGCGGTACGAGGAACGGACCAGCGGCCCGGACATCACACCGGAGTAGCCGATCTCGTCGGCCTCCTCCTTCAGCTCCACGAACTCCTGCGGCTTCACCCAGCGCTCCACCGGGTGGTGGCGCACGGACGGCCGCAGGTACTGCGTGATCGTGATGAGCTCGCAGCCCGCGTCGTACAGGTCCTGGAGCGCCTCGCTGACTTCCTCGCGGGTCTCGCCCATGCCGAGGATCAGGTTGGACTTGGTCACCAGACCGGCCTCGCGGGCCCGCGTGATGACTTCGAGGGAGCGCTCGTAACGGAAGCCGGGGCGGATCCGCTTGAAGATCCGCGGCACCGTCTCGACGTTGTGCGCGAGCACCTCGGGGCGCGAGGAGAAGACCTCGGCGAGCTGCTCGGGCTCCGCGTTGAAGTCGGGGATCAGCAGCTCGACCTTGGTGCGGCCGGCCTCCCGCTCCGCCGTCAGCGCGTGGATCTGGCGCACGGTCTCCGCGTACAGCCAGGCTCCGCCGTCCTCCAGGTCGTCGCGGGCGACGCCGGTGATGGTGGCGTAGTTCAGGTCCATCGTGACGACGGACTCGCCGACGCGGCGGGGCTCGTCCCGGTCCAGCGCCTGCGGCTTGCCCGTGTCGATCTGGCAGAAGTCACAGCGCCGGGTGCACTGGTCACCACCGATGAGGAAGGTGGCCTCGCGGTCCTCCCAGCATTCGAAGATGTTGGGGCAGCCGGCCTCCTGGCACACCGTGTGCAGACCCTCGCTCTTCACGAGTTTCTGCAGCTGGTTGTACTCGGGGCCCATCTTCGCCCGGGTTTTGATCCACTCGGGCTTGCGCTCGATGGGGGTCTGGCTGTTCCGGACCTCCAGGCGCAGCATCTTGCGCCCGTCGGGTGCGACAGCGGACACTCCGGCACTCCCCTTTGCTTTCACTGCATTGGATTCTTCGGCGAACACCAGGGTACGCCCGTGGTTCAGACGGCTTTACGTCTGGCCAACCTGTGGCCGGCAGGGCCTATTCCCCGCCGGATGATCCGTACGTCACGCCGTGGCCACGGCATCGGCCGGGCGCTCGACGGTGCGCGGGGCGAGAGCGGCGTTCTCCAGGACGTCCTTGAGGTGCTTCTCGACGACCGGGAGCACGTCCGCGATGGTGATGTCGCGGCCGAGCTCGTACGCCAGTGAGGTGACGCCCGCGTCCCGGATGCCGCACGGCACGATCCGGTCGAACCAGGTGTTGTCCGGGTTCACGTTGAACGAGAAGCCGTGCATGGTCACGCCCTTGGCCACCCGGATGCCGATCGCCGCCAGCTTGCGGTCCTCGCGGCGCTGGCCGGCGTTGGAGGGGGCGTACTCGGGGCCGTTCAGCCGGGCGTCGAACTCCTCGTCGTGCAGCCGCGGGTCGAAGTCCAGGGCGAGCCCGCCGATCGCCGGGCGGTCCTCGACCGGATCGCCGAGCACCCAGACACCGCTGCGGCCCTCGACCCGGGTCGTCTCCACGCCGAACTCGGCGGCGGTACGGATCAGCGCGTCCTCCAGCCGGCGGACATGCGCGACGACGTCCACCGGGCGGGGCAGCTTCTGGATCGGGTAGCCGACCAGCTGCCCGGGGCCGTGCCAGGTGATCTTGCCGCCGCGGTCCACGTCGATGACGGGGGTGCCGTCCAGTGGGCGTTCGCTGTCGGTCGTGCGCCGTCCGGCCGTGTAGACGGGCGGGTGCTCCAGCAGCAGGCAGGTGTCCGGGACGGTGTCCTCGAATCTGGCCGCGTGCACCTCGCGCTGCTTCTGCCAGGCCTCCTGGTAGTCGACGGCCTGCTCGCCGAATCCCAGCCGGACGAACCGAAGCTCAGCCACGACAGATGCCTTCCTACTCGCGGTGCCGGGCGCCGGGGGGTGTCCGGAGCCGCGTCACCATGCACAGAAATCACGCCCCGGGCCACTGTACGACCGGCTCCCGGGCGGCGGCCCGGCAGGTCTTCCCGTCAGCGCCGTCCTCAATCCTCACACGATCGGATGAAAGTGAAGCGAAGGTGGCTTCGACTGCTGCGGAGGCCGCTAAATTCGCGCCGTTCCATAAGGGCTGCCCGCCCGGCCCCGAAGGCAGGAGACCGTACAGCTGATGTCGGAACGACCTCCGCAGCGCACCCCCAACCGCCGACTCGCCTCGCTCATCACCGAGGCCGGTTTCTCCAACGCCGGCCTCGCCCGCAGGGTGGACCAACTCGGCCTCGAACACGGCCTCGACCTGCGGTACGACAAGACGTCCGTGACCCGCTGGCTGCGCGGCCAGCAGCCCCGGGGGACCACCCCCGCGCTGATCGCCGAGGTCTTCACCCGGCGGCTCGGGCGCCGCCTCACCGCACAGGACCTGGGCCTCGACGCGTGCGCTCCGGTCTACGCGGGCCTGGAATTCGCGGCCACGCCCGCGGAGGCGGTCGACATCGTCAGCGGGCTGTGGCGGAAGGACTCGGGCAGCCATGCGGAGCTGCGCAAGATCGCCTTCACCCCGGCCGGGCTCGTCGTCCCCAGCAGGGACTGGCTGATCGGCCGGGCCGACGAGTGGGTGGGGCGGGCGAGCGAGCCCCCGGCCCAGGTGCACGGCGGGGCCGGTGGGGCCCATGGCGCTGCCGGGGCCCGTGGGGCTCACACGACCGGTGGGGCCCATGGTGCCGGTGGAGCCCATGGGGCCGGTGGGATCGGCAGGCCGGGCGGGGTCGGCAGGGCCGGTGGTGCGGCGGGGGGCGTCGAGGCGGGTGGTTCCGTGCGGCCCGGCGGCCCCACCGGCCCCGGCGGGGCGCGCGGAGTGCCGGGAGCGCACGGCCTGTACGGGGCGCACGGCGGGGCGTCCGGCGCCGGTGGCCGGGGCGGGCCCCGCGGGCCGGTGCCCTCCCGGCCCTCCGGGCCCTCCGCGCCCCCGGGCTCCCCACCGTCCCCGCAGGCTCCGGTCCCCTCGGGCGCCGGGCTGCCGCTGCCGGGCGCCCCCGGCGTCCCCCGGCAGCGGCAGTCCGAGCGCGGCCCCGGCCAGCGGGTCAGCGGCGGTGACGTCGCCGCCCTGCGCTCGGTCGGCGAGCTCTTTCGCACCCTCGACAACGCCTACGGCGGCGGCCACGCCCGCCAGGCCCTCGTCCGGTACCTGGAGCACGAGACGGAACCCATGCTCCGGGGAACGTACGGCGAGGCGACCGGGCGCAGGCTCTTCTCCGCCGCCGCCGACCTGACCCGGCTGGCGGGCTGGACCTCGTACGACATCGCGGCCCACGGCCTGGCCCAGCGGTACTTCGTCCAGGCGCTGCGGCTCGCCCAGGCCGCCGGGGACCGGGCGTACGGCAGCTACGTCCTGATCACCATGAGCCGGCAGGCGGTCTACCTGGGCCACGGCAGGGAGGCCGTGCAGCTGGCCCGGGTGGCCCAGCAGGGCATCGGCTCGTCGGCGCCGCCCGTCGTCCAGGCCCTGCTGCACGCCGTCGAGGCGCGCGGCCACGGGGTCCTCGGCGAGGCCAGGCCCTGCACCACCTCACTGGCGCGGGCGGAACACGCCCTGGAGATCGCCCGGCACGGGGACGAGGTGCCGCACTGGGCGCGGTACTTCGACGAGGCCCAGCTCGCCGACGAGTTCGGGCACTGCCACCGGGACCTCCAGCAGTACCGGGCCGCGGCGCAGCACGCGGAGCGCTCCCTCCAGCTGCGCTCCCCGGCGTACGCCCGCAGCCGGCTGTTCTGCCAGGTGGTACTGGCCTCCGCCCGGCTCGGGCTCGGTGAGCTCGACCAGGCGTGCGCGCTCGGCGCCGAGGCCGCCCAGCAGGCCGCGGAGATGCGCTCGGTGCGGGCGACGGAGTACGTACGGGACTTCGAGCGGCGCCTGGAGCCCTACCGGGACGCCGTCGCGGTACGCGGCTACCGAGACCGGGTCGCCGGGCTCGGGTGAGCCCGGGGCGGCCCGCCGGTCCGCCCCGGCCGTCATGGGACCCGCGTCGGCGTGAGACCCGCGCCGTCCTGGGTTCTGTCCCGGTCCTACGCCGCTTCCGGCAGGGCCGTCCCGCTGCCCGGTCGTACGCCCAGGTCGGTGAGGATCGCCTCGGCCGCCCGGCGGCCCGAGAACAGGGCGCCCTGGACCGTACTCGTGTCCCGGTGGTCGCCGCACACGTACAGACCGGCCAGCAGCCGCACCGTCCGGCGCGGATCGTGCGGAGCGGGCATCGCGGGGACCGCCTCGGGGTCGTGGTGGGTGGCCAGCAGCTCCCAGTCGTCGGTGGGGGTGCCGTACAGGGCGGCGAGATGGGTACGGACCGTGCGGTCCAGGTCGGCGGGCGGGGTGCCGAGCACCGTCGAGCTGATCAGCGTACGGCCGTGCGGGGCGCGCGAGGGGTCGACCGCGCTCATCACCGCGGTGTGCGCGACCGGGCCCGAGCGGTCGGCGTCCAGCAGCAGTGCGGCACCGGTCGGCGGGGCGACGGGAGCCGTGTGGTGAAGGACCGTCACGGGGTGGAAGGGCGGCACCCGCAGACCGGGCAGCAGCTCGGCGGCGGCACCCGCCCCGGTCGCCAGCAGCAGGGAACGGCAGCCCAGTTCGCCGTGCTCCTTGGTGCGCACCGAGGTGATGTCGGCGGCCGTGACATGCACGCCCGTGCGCACGGTGCCCGGTGGCAGCGCCGCCGCGAGGAGTTCGGGCAGGGTCCCCGAGCCGCCCTCGGGCACGCACAGCCTGCCGCGCGCGTAGCCGCGCAGGGCGAGGTCGGCGCACCGGCTGGAGGTGCTGAGCCCGGGGTCGCTGAGCAGCGCGGCGAGCAGCGGGCGGAGGAAGCCGTTGACCGTGCGGGAGGGCAGGCCGCGGTGGGACAGGGCGGCGAGCGCGGTCTGTTCGGGCCGGGCCAGGATGCGGGCGGACGGGGTGGCGGCGAGCCGGGTCAGGGCGGCGCCCAGCCGGGCCTGGTCGATCGGCCCGCCCATCGGCGGCCGGGGGGCGCTTGCGAGGGCGCGCGCCGCTTTGAGCGCGCCCCGAGCGCCCCGTACATCGCCGGTGCGGTAGAGCCGCCCCTCGCTGTGGACGAGAACCCCCGGGGCGAAATTGCGCAGCACCAGTCCTTCGAGACCGGGTGTCGTGCGCAGCTCCGGGTAGGAGGTGCTGAGGAGCGGGCCGAGGTGGTCGAGCCGGAAGCCGTCCAGCTCCGCGGTGGACATCCGGCCGCCGACCCGGGGGCCGGCCTCCAGGACGCTGACACTTACCCCTGCACTGGTCAATCGGTGGGCGGCTGACAGGCCGGCGATCCCGGCCCCGATGATGACGACGTCCGCGTGGTGTGCCGTGCTGAGCACGTGCCCCTCCCCGAGTCGGCGCGACTGCTGGGAGGCTCTTGCCCCCAACAGGCCCCCGGAATGCCCGAGTTCGCAAGGAGGCTAGGAGGGTGGCCGACGAAGGCGCAGTCGCGCGTGCCCGGGGCACCGTTGCACGGGGTCGCATGTCCTTCCGATTCCGCGGCGGGGGCGTCGGCCGGCGGTGCGCGGGGCGCGGCCCGGCGGGTAACGGTGCTCCCGCGGCGCGTCGGTGGCGCGGTGGAGGCGCGCTCAGCTCAGCGCCGCGCGGATGGCCGCGTCGATCCCCGGGAAGGCGAAGACGAAGCCCGAGTCCAGCAGCCGGCCCGGCAGCACCCGCTGGCTCCCCAGCACGTCCTGCGCGAACTCCCCGAGGGCGATCCGCAGGGCCGGGGCCGGAGCCGTGAAGAGCGTGGGTCGGTGCAGCACCCGCCCCATCGCGGCCGTCACCTCGCTGTTGGTGACGGGATCGGGTCCGGTCAGATTCACCGGGCCGGACAGCGACTCCGTGTCCAGGATGTGGCGCAGCGCCGCGACCTCGTCGTGCAACGCGATGAAGCTCCAGTACTGGCGCCCGCTGCCGAGCCGGCCGCCGAGCCCCGCCCGGAACAGCGGGAAGAGCCGTCCCCAGGCCCCGCCCTCGCGGGCGACGACCAGACCGGTGCGCGCGTGCACGGTCCGTACGCCCGCCTGCTGGGCGGCGGCCGTGGCGGCCTCCCACTCCACGCAGACGGACGGCAGGAAGCCCTCGCCGGCCGGGGCGCCCTCGTCGACGGCGCGGTCCCCGGTGTCGCCGTAGTAGCCGATCGCCGACCCGGACAGCAGCACCTTCGGCGGTACGTCCAGCGAGGCGACGGCCTCGGCGACCGCCGCCGTGCCCAGCACCCGGCTGTCCCGGATCTCCCGCTTGTACGCCTCCGTCCAGCGGTGGTCACCGACCCCGGCCCCGGCGAGGTGGACGACGGCATCGCAGCCGACCAGCCCCGCCACGTCGACGTAGCCGCGCCGGGGGTCCCACTCCACCTCGTCGCCGGACCGTGCCGGACGCCGTACGAGGCGGACCACCTCGTGCCCGTCGGCCCGCAGTGAACGCACCAGCGCCGTTCCGACGAGTCCGGATGCTCCGCTGACAGCGATACGGGAGTGCAGCATGGGGTCCATCCTGCCCCAACGGCCCCGGCGGACCCGCCTGCCGGGCCCGGCGGCCTCTCGTGTCATCGGCATGCCGGGCGGAGAAACGGGCTGACCGGGCGGAGAAACCGGGCTGACCGGGCGAGGGGCGCCGTGGCACAGTGGCGCGCATGTCCGAGGTCCACACGTATCCGCCCTGCCGCATCCGCCCCGCGGCCCCCCACGACGAAGCCGCGCTCGGCGAACTCGACCGCGCCACCTGGTCGACGCTGCACGCCGTGATGCCCAGGCCGCAGCCGCCGTACGCGCCGTTCTTCGACGACCGGCACCGCCCCGAGGATTTCCTGGTGGCCGAGGCGCAGGACGGCGCGGGCGAACCGCGCCTGGCCGGATACACCAGGGTGGTCCCGCCGACCCCGCTGGCCTGCAACGCCCATGTCCGGCAGATACAGGGCCTCGCCGTGGCCGACTGGGCGCGTGGCCGGGGGATCGCCAGGGCCCTGCTGCGGGCCGCCCTCGCGGCCGCGCGCGGCGACGGGGCGAACCGGATGACCCTGCGGGTGCTCGGGCACAACGCGCCCGCGCGCGCCCTGTACGAGTCGGAGGGGTTCGTCGTCGAGGGGGTGCTGCCCGGTGAGTTCTTCCTGGACGGGCGCTACGTCGACGACATACTGATGGGCCGCCCGCTCGCCCCGTGACCCGGCCGCTACGGCTTGACTCGCCCTGTGCTCCGGCCGCTACGGCTTGACTCGCCCCGTGACCCGACCGCTACGGCTTGAACAGCCGCATGCCGCCCATGAGGTGGTGCAGACAGCGGACCGCCAGATCGGCGGGTGAGCCGGGCCCGGCCGTCGGCGCGTCCGTCGCCGCCCAGGCCTCCAGGGCGACCCGTACCGCGTCCGTGGCGGCGGCCGCGGCGAGCCGGACCTCCAGCGGGTCCGCCCCGTCGCCCGCCAGTCGCGCCAGCACCGGCAGCAGCCGTTCCTCCGAATCCTGGTTGACCCGGTACCAGACGGCGCGCAGCGCCGGGTCCTGTGCCGCCGCGCGCAGCAGCCCGCGCGTCCAGCCGAGCTGCTCGGCGGCGTCGGCGCCCGGCGCCCGGAGCGCCTCGGTGACCGCCCGCTCCAGGATTCCGGCGAGCGGGTCCCCGGGCTCGGCCGCCTCCAGCAGTGCCCGCCAGCGTTCGGCGCCGCCGGAGAGCAGCGGGCCCACCGCGTCCTGCTTGGAGCGGAAGTAGCGGTAGAAGGTGCGCAGCGCCACGCCCGCCCGGCCGGCGATGTCCTCCGCCGTGGTGCCGTCGGGTCCCCGCTCGGCGAAGAGCGCGGCCGCGGCGCGCGCGATGTCCAGCTGGGTCGCGGCCTTGCGGCGCTCGGTGAGGGACGGCTGGGTCGGCTCGGTGCTCATTCCCCGGAGATTACCCCGGAAGGGGCGAGGTGTACGCGAAATGCCGCCATGGCAAAACGTGCCACCTAGGCGTACGGTAGACATCGATCGGGACGTCATCGGGGCGCCGCCGAGACGCTTCGGTACAGCTGTCACCGGGCAGTCACCGGGCAGCAACCGGGATCGGGAGAGAAAGAAAATGAACCGTTACGAAGGCCGCCGCGCACTCATCACCGGGGGCGGCTCCGGCATCGGACAGGCCACCGTCCACCGCGTCCTCGCCGAGGGCGGCCGCGTCGTCGCGGCCGACGTCAACGAGGCCGGGCTGAAGGCCACCCACGACACCGCCGTGGCGAACGGCACCGACGGGCGCCTGACCACCCTGGTCCTGGACATCTCGGACGAGGCCGCGGTCCAGGCCGGCGTCGCCTCCGCCGTGGAGACCCTCGGCGGGCTCGACGTCCTGGTCAACGCCGCCGGAATCCTGCGCTCCGAGCACACCCACAAGACGACGCTGGAGTTCTTCAACAAGATCCTCGCGGTCAACCTCACGGGTACGTTCCTGATGATCCGCGAGGCGATACCGGCCCTGCTGGCCGGCCACGAGCCGGTCGTCGTGAACTTCTCCTCCACCTCGGCGAGCTTCGCGCACCCGTACATGTCGGCGTACGCGGCGAGCAAGGGCGGCATCCAGTCGATGACGCACGCGCTGGCGAGCGAGTACAGCAAGCGGGGGCTGCGGGTCGTCGCCGTGGCGCCCGGCTCGATCTCCTCCGACATGACCAGCGGCAACGGTCCGGGGCTGCCCGCCGATGCCGACATGTCGCTCTTCACGAAGCTCTCCCCGGCGCTCGGGGCGGGCTTCGCCAGCCCGGACACCGTGGCCGGCGTCGTCGCGATGCTCGGCTCCCGGGACGGGGCGTTCATCACCGGTACGGAGATCCGCATCGACGGCGGAACCCACTTCTGACGCGACGGTGTGAAAGGGCCCGTCAGCCGGGCCCGAACCGCCGCCAGAGCTCAGCCCGGCCCGAACCGCCGCCAGAGCGAGGGGAAGCGCTCCGCCAGGGCCGCGTCGTCCTCGAAGTCCACGGGCGTGCCCTCGGGCTCGGCGGCCTGGGGCGGCAGGCCGAGGTCCGGGGCGACCACGCCGGTGAGCTGTTCGTACGCCTCGTCGGCGGCGTAGCCGAGTTCCTCGGCGTCCCCGTCGATCTCCTCGTCGAAGTCGTCGAGGAGATCGGCGAGGCCGTCCGGATCGTGCAGTGCCCCCTCGAAGACCTCCCGGCCCTGGCCGATCAGCCAGCAGCGGAAGAAGTCGAAGGCGTCGTCGCTCGCGCCGCCGAGCAGCACCGCGGCGGCGCCCCACAGATCCCAGCGGTAGGCGCGGTTGAAACGGGCCTCGAAGTGCCGGGCGAAGTCCAGCACCGCGTCGGGATCGAGCCGCACCAGCCGTTCGACGAGCAGCTCGGCCTGGTCCTCGGGGTCGCCCTCGGCGGCCGCGCGGGTGCTGTCGACGATCTCCCAGAACTCCGTCTCGTCCATCACGGGACAAGCATCGGCCCTGGCAGGAGCCGACGCACGCGGGCGCGGGGAAAAGAAACCCTCAGCGATAGAGCTCGCGCAGGCGTTCGGCGGCCACGGCGAAACGCTCCCGCAGGGCGGCCGGTTCCAGGACCTCCGACTCCGGCCCCAGGGCGAGGAGTTGACCGTAGGCGACCTCGTAGGACTCGACCGCCAGGGTGACCGTGAGCCACCCCTCGGCATCGGGCGGCCCGGCCGCGTCCAGCGCCTCTTGGACCGCCGAACGGTCCATGGTGTACGGCAGTCGGCGTACGCCCTCCGGCGACACCCGTACCGTCACCTCGGCCCGCAGCAGCGACCGGGCGAACTGGGCGGCCCGTTCGTCCCAGAAGCCCGGCAGATCGAACCGCTCGTCGCGCTCGAACCGCTCCTCCGACACCGCCACGGCCGAGAACCGGTCGATCCGGTACACCCGGAAGTCGTCCCCCACCCGGGCGCAGACGTACCAGACCCCGGCCTTCAGGACGAGCCCGTGCGGTGCCATCTCCCGCTCGACCTCGCCGTCCGCACCGCCCCGGCGGTAGCGGGCGCGGACGATCCGGTCGTCCCAGACGGCCTCGGCGACGGCCGGCAGCAGTTCGGGGGTGACCGGTTCCTGGTACCAGCCGGGAGCGTCCAGGTGGAAGCGCCGGCCGGCGCTGTCGGAGGCGTCCCGCAGGGAGGGCAGCAGGGCCGCCGACACCTTGAGCCGGGCGGCGGACGCGGCGTCCTCCAGACCCATCTCGCGCAGGGCGGACGGCAGTCCGGAGAGGAAGAGCGCCTCGGCCTCGTCACGGGCGAGGCCGGTGAGACGGGTGCGGTAGCCGCCGACCAGCCGGTAGCCCCCGGCCCGGCCCCGGTCCGCGTACACCGGGACACCCGCCTCCGAGAGCGCCTGCGCGTCCCGGGTGACGGTCCGCTCGGACACCTCCAGCTCCCGGGCCAGCTCCGCGGCGGTCATGGCGGGGCGGGACTGCAGGAGCAGCACCATTCTGATCAGACGGGCAGCACGCATGCGGCCATTGTGGCCGCATGCCGCGCGGAGGCGGCCGGGCGTGTGCCCGGCCGCCCGCACATCACAGCCCGTACCGCTCCCGGGCCTCCTTGACCGAGGACGCGGTGACCTCGCCGCGGCGGGCCAGCTGGGCCAGGGCCGCGACCGCGATCGAACGGGCGTCGACGCCGAAGTGGCGGCGGGCCGCGTCACGGGTGTCCGAGAGGCCGAAGCCGTCCGTGCCGAGCGAGGACCAGTCCTGCTCCACCCACTGGCTGATCTGGTCCGGGACCTGACGCATCCAGTCGCTGACCGCGACGACCGGGCCCGGAGCGCCCTCCAGTGCCTGGGTCACGTACGGAACCCGCTGCTCACCGCGGAGCAGCGCCTCGTCGCACTCCAGCGCCTCGCGGCGCAGCTCGCCCCAGGAGGTGGCGGACCAGACATCTGCCGTGACACCCCAGTCCGCGGCCAGCAGCTCCTGCGCCTCCAGGGCCCAGTGGATCGCCGTGCCGGAGGCCAGCAGCTGGACCCTCGGGACCTCCGGCGAGGCCGGCGTGCCCTCCTTGAAGCGGTACAGACCCTTGACGATGCCCTCCTCGACGCCCTCCGGCATCGCGGGCTGCGGCTTCGGCTCGTTGTAGACCGTCAGGTAGTAGAAGACGTTCTCGGCCTCGGGGCCGTACATCCGCCGCAGACCGTCCTTGACGATCACCGCGATCTCGTACGCGAACGCCGGGTCGTAGTTGAGCGACGCGGGGTTCGTGGCGGCGATCAGCTGCGAGTGGCCGTCCGCGTGCTGGAGGCCCTCGCCGGTCAGCGTCGTACGGCCCGCCGTGGCACCGACGATGAAGCCCTTGCCGAGCTGGTCGGCGAGCTGCCACATCTGGTCGCCGGTCCGCTGCCAGCCGAACATCGAGTAGAAGATGTAGAAGGGGATCATCGTCTCGCCGTGCGTCGCGTACGACGTCGAGGCGGCGATGAAGTCGGCCATGGCCCCGGCCTCGGTGATCCCCTCGTTGAGGATCTGGCCGTCCTTGGCCTCCTTGTAGTACATCAGCTGGTCGCGGTCGACCGGCTCGTACGTCTGGCCCAGGGGCGAGTAGATGCCGGCCGACGGGAACAGCGACTCCATGCCGAAGGTACGGGCCTCGTCCGGGACGATCGGAACCCAGCGCCTGCCGGTCTCCTTGTCCCGCATCAGGTCCTTGACCAGGCGCACGAAGGCCATCGTGGTGGCCATCTCCTGCTTGCCGGAGCCCTTCTTCAGCGCGGCGAACGCGCGCTCCTCGGGCTGCGGCAGCGCCACCGCGTGCACCCGGCGGGCCGGGGCGGGGCCGCCGAGGGCGGCACGGCGCTCCTGGAGGTAGCGGACCTCGGGGGAGTCGGCGCCCGGGTGGCCGTAGGGCACCAGGCCGTCGGTGAAGGCGCTGTCCGGGATCGGGAGTCCGAGCAGCTCGCGCATGTCCTTGAACTCGTCCACCGAGAGCTTCTTCATCTGGTGGTTGGCGTTCTTGGACTCGAAGCCCTTGCCGAGCGTGAAGCCCTTCACCGTCTGGGCGAGGATCACGGTCGGCGCGCCCTTGTGCGCCAGGGCCGCCCGGTAGGCCGCGTACACCTTGCGGGCCTCGTGGCCGCCGCGCGAGGTGTAGAAGCACTCGGCGATCTTCGCGTCCGTGAGCAGCTTCGCCAGCTCGGCGAGCGCGGGCTCGGCGCCGAAGAAGTGCTCGCGGATGTAGGCGACGTCACGGGTGGCGTACGTCTGGAACTGCGCGTCCGGGACCTCCCGGAGCCGGCGGACCAGCGCGCCCGTGGTGTCCAGCCGGAACAGCTCGTCCCAGGCGGAACCCCAGAGCGTCTTGACGACGTTCCAGCCTGCGCCGCGGAACGCGCCCTCCAGCTCCTGGACCACACGGAAGTTGGCGCGGACCGGGCCGTCGAGGCGCTGCAGGTTGCAGTTGATGACGAAGGTCAGGTTGTCGAGCCGCTCACGGGCCGCGAGGGCGAGGGCGGCGGTCGACTCGGGCTCGTCCATCTCGCCGTCGCCCAGGAAGGCCCAGACGTGCGAGTTCGACGTGTCCTTGATGTTGCGGTTGGCCAGGTAGCGGTTGAAGCGCGCCTGGTAGATCGCCGAGAGCGGGCCGAGGCCCATCGACACGGTGGGGAACTCCCACAGCCAGGGCAGCCGCCGCGGGTGCGGGTAGGACGGCAGTCCGTCGCCGCCCGCCTCCTGGCGGAAGTTGTCGAGCTGCTGCTCGCTCAGCCGGCCGTCGAGGAAGGCGCGGGCGTAGATGCCGGGGGAGGCGTGGCCCTGGATGTAGAGCTGGTCGCCGGAGCCGTCCCCCTCCTTGCCGCGGAAGAAGTGGTTGAAGCCTGTCTCGTACAGCCAGGCCGCCGAGGCGAAGGTGGCGATGTGGCCGCCGACGCCGTAGCGGGCGCCGCGGGTGACCATCGCGGCCGCGTTCCAGCGGTTCCAGGCGGTGATCCTGGACTCCATCTCCAGATCGCCGTCGAACGCGGGCTCGGCGGCGGTCGGGATGGTGTTGACGTAATCGGTCTCCAGCAGCTTGGGCAGCGCGATGCCGGCGCCCTCCGCGTGCTGGAGCGAGCGCCGCATGAGGTACGCGGCGCGGTGCGGGCCCGCGGCCTTGGTGACGGCATCCAGGGAGGCCGCCCATTCGGCGGTCTCCTCGGGGTCACGGTCCGGGAGCTGGTCGAGCTCGCTCGGAAGCTTTCCTACGGGGTCGGTCATGATCGCCGCCTTCCGGAGTGGAGGGGGGTGGAGAAGGCCCTGACTGGCAGGACAGGGCGATGGGGCCGGTGGGCCCGCGGAGTGAACTGTAAGGCGCCGATCGATGATCGATCAAAGGGTGAAGGGCAAAACTTCTCGATATGAAGAAATTGGCATGCGGTGCCGCGAAAGGGGGCACGGAGTGACGGGATTTATCGTACAAATAGGGCGCCCAACCGCACAGGCGAGCGCCCCCTGCGACAGATGCGTATGGCGCCCTCGGATGCCCTCAGGCGCGCGGCGCGCAGCCGAGCACATGGGCCTTGACCAGTACCCCGATGTCCGGATCCTTGCGCAGGAACGCCTCGATGAGGGCCTCGTGCTCCTCCGCGTACGACTTCTGCACCGTGCCCAGCCACCGGATCGACAGGGCGGTGAACACCTCGATGCCCAGCCCCTCCCAGGTGTGCAGCAGCACCGCGTTCCCGGCGGCCCGCACCATCTCGCGGTGGAAGCCCACGGTGTGCCGGACCTGCGCCTCGCCGTCGGCCAGCCGGTCCGCCTCGTAGAGCGCCGTCACATGCGGCGTGAGGCGCGAGCAGTCCTCGCCGAGGGTGGGCGCCGCCAGCTCCGCCGCGATCTGCTCCAGACCGGCCCGTACCGGATAGCTCTCCTCCAGGTCGGCGGCGGTGAGATTGCGGACCCGTACGCCCTTGTTGGGCGCCGACTCGATCAGCCGGAGCGTCTCCAGCTCCCTCAGCGCCTCGCGTACGGGCGTCTGGCTGACCTCCAGCTCGGTGGCGATCCGGCGCTCCACGATCCGCTCACCGGGCTTCCAGCGCCCGCTGACGATCCCGTCCACGATGTGCTCGCGGATCTGTTCGCGCAGCGAGTGGACGACGGGCGGGGTCATGAGGGGCTCCTTCGGGGCAAACCGGTGCCTTCGCACCATCACGATTGCCGGGGCGACCGGTGGTGTCTAGACAATACGGCGGCGCCCCCGTCCGGAAGTGTTCCGTACGGGGGCGCCGCTGGTGAGGCTGGTTACAGCAGTGGTGCTCAGAGGCCGAGCTCGACCTCGAACTCACCGGCCTCCAGGATCGCCTTGACCGAGGTCAGGTAACGGGCGGCGTCCGCGCCGTCCACCAGACGGTGGTCGTAGGAGAGCGAGAGGTACGTCATGTCGCGGACACCGATGACGGTGCCCTCCTCGGTCTCGATGACCGCCGGGCGCTTGACCGTGGCACCGATGCCCAGGATGGCCGCCTGGTTCGGCGGCACGATGACGGTGTCGAACAGCGCACCGCGCGAACCGGTGTTGCTGATGGTGAAGGTGGCACCGGACATGTCGTCCGGCGTCAGGCCGCCACCGCGGGCCTTGCCGGCCAGCTCGGCGGTCTTCTTCGAGATACCGGCGATGTTCAGGTCGCCCGCACCCTTGATGACCGGGGTCATCAGACCCTTCTCGGCGTCCACGGCGATGCCGATGTTCTCCGAGTCGAAGTACGTGATGGTGCCCTCGTCCTCGTTGATCCGGGCGTTGACGACCGGGTGGGCCTTCAGCGCCTGGGCCGCCGCCTTGACGTAGAACGGCATCGGGGACAGCTTGACGCCCTCGCGGGCGGCGAACGCGTCCTTCGCCTTGTTGCGCAGCTTCATCAGCTTGGTGACGTCGACCTCGACGACCGAGGTCAGCTGGGCCTGCGAGTGCAGGGCCTTCATCATGTTCTCGCCGATGACCTTGCGCATGCGGGTCATCTTGACCGTCTGACCGCGCAGCGGGGACGCCTCCAGCTTCGGCGCCTTCGAGGCGGCCGGAGCAGCGGCGGCGGCGACCGGAGCCGGGGCAGCGGCGGCGGCCCTGGCGGCCTCCGCGGCGGCGACGACGTCCTGCTTGCGGATGCGGCCACCGACGCCGGTGCCCTTGACCGCGCCCAGGTCGACGCCGTTCTCGGCGGCGAGCTTGCGGACCAGCGGTGTGACGTAGGCGCCGTCGTCACCGGAGGTCGCGGCCGGGGCGACCGGAGCCGGGGCGGCGACGGGCGCCGGGGCGGCCGGAGCCACCGGAGCCGGAGCGGCGACCGGGGCGGCGGGCGCC
>NZ_FMBW01000040.1 GCF_900091725.1 Streptomyces sp. DvalAA-43
GAGCGCGGCGATGCCGGACCTGTCGGACCTCTTCGAGGTCGGTGACTCGTCGAAGTTCGCCGTGGGCCAGTGGTGGGCCGTGGAGATCAACGCGCTGGCCGGGAAGTACGAGAAGGAGATCCAGCGGCTCGTCCAGGTCACCGAGGTCGTCGACGCGACGCACATCCGGGTCAACTACCAGATCGGCTGGGACCTGGCCGCGGGCCGCACACTGACCTGGACCCGCGTCGAGCCCGTCGACCGCGCCCACGTCCGCAACATGGTCTTCGAGGGCTGGGGCGAGGACGAGATGACCGGCTCGCACCCGGTCGCGTACGAGTACGCGGTGCGCTGCGACGTCTCCGGGATCGAGGCCATCGGCACCTTCTGGCCGGTGGTGATGCGCCGCTGGTGCACGTACTACCGCACCGAGCAGTGCTCGCTGACCAATCCGAAGTCCGTCACCTACGGCGGCGCGGGCTATCTCACCCAGCAGATCTACTGCCTGTACGGGCACGTGGAGGACTGTCACACCTCCAACGCCCGTCATCTCAACGACTTCACGGCCTCCGCCTACTGCTACGTCACCAACTGCCACGGCGACGGTGACGACGAGGGCCCGTTCGTGACGCACGGCCAGTTCGAGCACGACCTCGTCTACACCGGCAACTCCGGCCTGATGACCTTCGCCAACTCCGGTGCGGCCTGGGGCGGCCGGGCCAAGCGGATCACCGTACGCCGGCACGCCTGCTCCTGGTTCGTGGCCCGGGTCAAGATCACCGATCTGACCCTGGAGGACGTCCTGGTCATCGGCAAGAAGTCCCTCGCAGGCTCCGGGATGCTCTGGGTCAACGCCGACGGGGTGCAGATGCGCGGCTGTACGGCCACGGGCCCGCTGATCGTCTCCCGGGCCTCCGACCTCTCCGCCCGCCCCAACGTGATCGCCGACTCCTCGTTCGCGTTCGCGGCGGGCGCGGAGATCACCCAGGCCAATGTCACCGCACCGCTCACCCTCCAGCGCTCCACCCTGAAGGGCGTCGACGGCGCGGTGTTCAACGGCACCGGCCCGCTCACCCTGGACCAGTGCACCCTGACCGGCTCCAAGGACACCGCCCCGGTCTCGCTCGCCCACACCGACATCACCGTCCTGGGCGGCGAACTCCGCGACACCGGGCTGAAGCTGACCTCGGCGAAGGACCAGCGGCTGCGTGTCGACGGCACCCGGCTGAGCGGCACCAACAAGGACGGCGCCCTGCTCGCCCGTACCGGCTCCGGACGGACCGTCGACTGGCAGCTGTCCGGCCTCGACTCGGCCGCGCCCAAGGGCACCGCCCATCTGCTGGTCACCGAGGGCCCCAACCGCTACCGGGCCACCGGCTCCACCTTCACCGGCGGCCGGCTCGAACTGCGGCCCGCGGCGTTCACCGGCGACAGCCACCTGCTGCACACCGGCTGCGTCGAGGACGGCACCGAGCGCACCGCGCTGCCGGACGAGGGCGACCGCGTCGCCCACACCGCGGCCACGCTGCGCATCTGACCACCTCAGGACCTCTCGTCCGGACCGTCCCGGACTCCGGCCCGCGCCCCGGTCCGGACGAGAGGCCCTGACCCATCGAGCACCAGGGATTCCCGTGTCCACGCATACCCCGATCACCGGCCGGCCCGTACGGGTCGCGCTCGTCGGCGCCGGCAACCGCGGTCTGACGTACGCCGAGTGGATCAAGGCGCACCCCGAGCGCGCCGAGCTCGTCGCCGTCGCCGATCCGCGCCACGCGGCGCGGGCCGCCGCCGGCGCACCCGTGGAGTTCGACGACTGGCGGCCGCTGGTCGAGAACCGCATCGCCGACGCCGTCGTCGTCGCCACCCAGGACCGCTTCCATGTGGAGCCGGTGCTGGCCCTGGCCGAGGCCGGTTACGCGATCCTCTCCGAGAAGCCCCTCGCCCCGACCGAGGAGGAGACCCGGCGGATCGTCGAGGGCGTGGAGCGGGCCGGGGTCCTGTTCGCGGTGTGCCACGTCATGCGGTACACCCCGTACACCGACCTGGTGAAGGAGGTCGTGGACTCCGGTGTGCTCGGTCAGCTGGTCTCCCTCGACCATCTGGAGCCGGTCGGCTGGTGGCACTACGCCCACAGCTATGTGCGCGGGCCCTGGCGCAGCGAGAAGGACTCCTCGCCGATGCTGCTCGCCAAGTCCTGCCACGACCTGGACTGGATCACCTATGTGATGGGCGGCCGGATCGAGCGGGTGTCCAGCTTCGGCGGGCTGAAGCACTTCCGTCCGGAGAACGCCCCGGCCGGGTCCGCCGATCGCTGCCTCGACTGTGCGGTCGAGGCCGACTGCCCGTACAGCGCCCTGAAGCTGTACATGCCGACGCTGCGCGAGAAGGGCGCGGTCTGGCCGGTCACCCATGTCACCGAGGCGACCGACGAGGCCGGTCTCGTGCAGGCGCTGCGCGAGGGCCCGTACGGCGTCTGCGCGTACCGCGGCGACAACGACGTGGTCGACCACCAGGTGCTCGCCATGCAGCTGACGGACGGGGTGACCGCGACCTTCCAGATGGTGGCGTTCACCGAGCAGACGCACCGCCAGACCCGGATCTTCGGTTCGCACGGCTGGCTGACCGGTGACGGCGAGCGGGTCACGGTCCAGGACTTCCGGACCGGCGAGACCACCGTCCATGAACTCGGCGCGTCCGGTTCGAACGCGGCGGACGGGCACGGTGGCGGGGACGCCGCGCTCGTCGAGGCGTTCGTCACCGCCGTCGCCACGGGTGACCCCGGGGCGGTCCGCTCCGGTCCCGCCACCTCGCTCGGCAGCCATCTCGCGGCGTTCGCCGCCGAACGCGCCCGGCACACCGGCACCGTCCAGACGGTCCCGGCCACGTGACCCCCACTCTTCCCGGCCCCACCCTCACGTCCTCGGAGGACCAGCTCATGTCCCGTCTTCTCACCCGCCGTTCCAGAGTCCGCGCCGTAGCCGCCCCCGTGCTGGCGACCGCGCTCGCGGTCGGTGCGCTGGCCGGCTGTTCCGGCAGCGGCAGCGACGGCAACACCGTCACCATGTGGACCTACCCGGTCATCTTCGACGAGGCCAAGAACAAGGCGTACTGGGACGGCCTGGTCAAGGCGTTCGAGAAGGAGCACAAGGGCGTCACGGTGAAGGTGGAGACCTTCCCGTGGGCCAACCGCGACACCGCGCTGGCCACCGCGATCGCCTCCGGCAAGGGCCCGGACGCGGTCTACCTGATCCCGGACCAGCTGCCGAAGTACGCCAAGAACATCGTCCCGGCCGACGACTACATGCCGGCCGACGCCAAGTCGGACTACACGGACTTCGCCCTGAAGTCGGTCACGGTCGACGGCAAGGCGCTCGGCACCCCGATCCTGACCAGCGCCAACCCGCTGATCTGCGACAAGCGGGTGTTCGCCGCGATCGGTGAGAAGACCTACCCGACGAGCTGGGCGGACCTGGAGGCGCTGGCCCCCGAGTTGAAGGCGAAGGGCTACTACGCCACCAGCTACAGCGGTGACACCCAGCAGACCCTGAACATGACCTTCTACCCGCTGCTGTGGCAGGCCGGCGGCGACGTCTTCTCCGAGGACGGCAAGACGGTCACCTTCAACGACGCGGCCGGCGTCAAGGCGCTGACGTACCTGAAGAAGCTCGTGGACGGCGGCTACACCGACAAGGACCTGGTCACCACCACGCCCAAGCTGGAGCAGACCCCGACCGCCAAGGGCAAGATCGCCTGCACCTGGCAGAACACCCCGGCGGACGTCGAGCCGTTCTGGGGCAAGGAGAACATCGTCGTCCAGCCGCCGCTGAAGGACGCGAAGTCGGTCGGCTACGGCACGGTCGGCGCGCTGTCGATGCTGAAGGGCGCCGACAAGAAGAACACCGGCGACTGGCTGAACTTCGTCGCCGAGTCGAAGAACGCGGCCGGTCTGCAGAAGGCCGCGGGCTACTTCCCGGCCCGCGAGTCCGGCGGCGACCTGTACCCGGGCGACGCCCTTCAGACGGCGGTCGGCGCCACCCTGCCGAGCATGACCGTGGGCCCGCTCCAGGACAAGGCCCGTGAGGTCCAGGGCGTCCTCGCGCCGGAGATCCAGGCGGCGCTGCTGGGCAAGAAGAGCCCGCAGGAGGCGCTGAACGCCGCGCAGAAGGCCGCTCAGGCGATGCTCGGCCGCTGATCGGGCGCGGTATCGGGGTCCGGCCGCACCCGGACCCCGATACCGCTCCTCCCCGGGGCATTCCCCGCCCCCACCCCCGCAATTCCCCCGTACCGCAAGGAGATCCCCGTGGCAGTCGTCGCGGAACCAACCCGCCGGGGCCGTCGCAGCGGGCCGCAGGCGCGCCGCGAGGCCCGGATCGGCCTGCTCTTCGTCCTTCCGTGTTTCCTGCTCTTCCTGGCGTTCCGGTTCGGTCCGGGCATCGCCGGGGTGCTGATGAGCTTCACCGACTACTCCCTCACGGGCGGCGGCAGCTTCATCGGGCTGGACAACTTCACCCGCCTGTGGGACGACCCGCTGTTCTGGCAGGCGCTCAAGGTCACCGTCCTCTACACGGTGCTCGCGGTGCCGGGCACGCTGATCGCCTCGGTGTCCCTGGCGCTGATCACCCGCCGCGCGTTCCGCGGCGCCAAGTTCTTCCGTTCGGTGTTCTTCCTGCCGGTCGTCACCTCGCTGGTGCTGGCCGCCACCGTCTTCGTCTGGATCTTCTCGACCGGCGGGCCCTGGTCCACCCTGATGAGCTGGTTCGGGATGTCCGAGGGCTCCTGGCTCTCCGACGACGTGCTGGTGCTGCCCGCGCTCGCGATCGTCGGCGTCTGGTCCCGCTTCGGGTACGGGATGCTCATCCTGCTGGCCCGGATGCAGGACATCCCGCGTGAGCTGGAGGAGGCGGCCCTCACCGACGGCGCCGGCCCCTGGCAGCGGTTCCGGTACATCGTGCTGCCGCAGCTCAAGCCCGCCCTGTTCTTCCTCGCCGTGATCGAGACGACGGCCTCGTTCCAGGTCTTCGACGCGGTCTACACGATGACCGGCGGCGGCCCCGCCAACGCCAGCTACACGCTCGTCTTCCAGCTCTACGACGCGGGCTTCAAGTACTTCGACCTGGGTTACGCCTCCGCCATCGGCGTCGCGCTCTTCGCGCTGACCGTGGTGGTCGCGGTGATCCAGCGGCTCGTGATCGGGAAGGACCAGTGACCATGACCGCAGCACCCGCCCAGACCGAGGCCCCGCCCGAGGCGAAGGCCCCCGCGGCCCCCGACCGGGCCGCCCGCCGCGCCGAACGCAAGCTGCGCAAGCTCTCGGAGCAGGACACCGTCCCGTACGGCATGCGGCCCACCCGGGCCGGCCGGATCGGCCGCGCCGTCCTGCTGACGGTGGCCGCGCTCGTGACGATCTTCCCGTTCTACGCGATGGTCGTGCTCTCCCTGAAGCCGTCCGCGGCGGTCGAGTTCCCCGGCAGCCTGCTGCCCTGGCCGCTGACCGGCGAGGCGTACGACACCGTCATGAACGCCCAGGACGTGCCACGCTGGCTGCTCAACACGCTGATCTACTCGGTGGTCTCGGTCGTCGGCGTGCTGCTGCTCGCCTCGCTCGCCGGGTACGCCTTCGCCAAGAAGCGCTTCCCGGGCCGGGAGACGATGTTCTGGTCGTTCCTGTCGATGGTGATGGTCCCGTACCACGTCACGATGATCCCGACCTTCGCGATGATCGCGAAGCTGGGCGGCGTGGACACGTACTGGGGTCTGATCGTGCCGACCCTCGCCAACGCCCAGGCGGTGTTCCTGATGCGGCAGTTCATCCAGGGGCTGCCGGACGAGCTCTTCGAGGCGGCCCGGCTGGACGGCTGCAACGAGTGGCAGATCTTCTACCGGATCGTGCTGCCGCTGCTGAAGCCGATCCTGGCCACGCTCGGCGTCTTCGTCTTCCTGTGGCACTGGAACGACTTCCTGTGGCCGCTGGTCATCGGCCAGTCCACCGACATGCGCACCCTGACCGTCGGCATCGCCTCGCTCCAGCAGCAGAACGTGCCGCTCAATGTGGTGCTCTCCGGCTCCGTCATCGCGTTCGTGCCCATCTTCGCCGCGTACATGGTGGGCCAGCGCTACTTCACCGAGGGCGTCACCGCGTCCGGAATCAAGGGATAGCTACGAATGTTCACCGATGAGGCCGCGCTCGAAGAGCGGCTCGCCACCCCCTCCCCCGCGCTCGTCGCCGATCTCGGCCGCCTCGAAGGCGATCTGCTGGTGCTCGGCGCCGGCGGCAAGATGGGCCCCAGCCTCTGCCGGCTGGCCCGCCGGGCGCTGGACGCCGCGGGCCGCCAGGACGTGACCGTGTACGCGGTCTCCCGCTGGTCCGACAAGTCCGCCGCCGACGAGCTGGAGGCCGCCGGGGTCTCCACCGTCGCCTTCGACCTGATGGACCCCGCCGCCGACCTGGCCGAACTGCCGGACGCCGGGAACGTCGTCTTCATGGTCGGTGCCAAGTTCGGCTCCGCCGGGGCTCCTTCGCACGCCTGGGCGGTGAACGCCGCGATGCCGGACCGGGTGGCGCGCCGCTGGTCGGGGGCGCGGATCGCCGCGTTCTCCACCGGGAATGTGTATCCGCTGGTCCCGGTCGCCTCCGGCGGCTGCACCGAGAGCGGCCCGGTCGGCCCGGTCGGCGAGTACGCCATGTCCTGCCTGGGCCGGGAGCGGATCTTCGGCCACGCGGCGCTGACCCGTGGCACCAGGGTCGCCAACATCCGCCTCAACTACGCGGTCGATCTGCGCTACGGCGTCCTCGCCGACATCGCCTACCGCGTACAGGCGGGCGAGCCCGTCGATGTGACGACCGGTCATGCCAACGTGGTGTGGCAGGGGTACGCCAACGAGGTCGCGCTGCGCTCGCTGCTGCACGCCACCGACGGCGAGGCGTTCACCCTCAACCTCACCGGCCCCGAGACCGCTTCGGTGCGCCGGATCGCCCAGTGGTTCGGCGAGGAGTTCGGCAAGGAGCCGGTGCTGGCCGGCGAGGAGGCGCCCACCGCGCTGCTCTCCGACGCGAGCCGCTGCCACGCGCTGTTCGGCTACCCGGACGTCGCCCTGCGCACCCTCGTCGAGTGGCAGGCCGACTGGCTGCGCCGCGGGCTGCCGCTGTCCGGCAAGCCCACCAAGTTCCAGGTCCGTGACGGAAGGTTCTGATCCACTCCATGTCCACTCCCTCCCTCGCGTCGACCCCCGCCCTGGACGCGCTCGCCCAGGGTGCCGTGATCCCCGCGCACCCGCTCGCCCTGCACGACGACGGCTCCTTCGACGAGCGCCGGCAGCGGGCGCTGACCCGCTACTACCTCGCCTCGGGCGCGGGCGGCGTCGCCGTCGCCGTGCACACCACCCAGTTCGAGATCCGCGAGCCGGAGGTCGGCCTGTTCCGGCCGGTGCTGGAACTCGCCGCCGAGACGATCGACGCCGAGGCCGGCCGCCCGTTCATCAAGGTCGCCGGTGCCTGCGGCTACACGGCCCAGGCCGTCGCCGAGGCGGAGACCGCCGCCGGACTCGGCTACGACGCGGTGCTGCTCAGCCCGGCCGTGCCCGGCGCGGACGAGAAGGGCCTGCTGGAGCGGGCACGGGCGGTCGGCGAGGTGCTGCCGGTGATCGGCTTCTACCTCCAGGAGGCCGTCGGCGGACGGTATCTGTCGCCGCACTTCTGGTCGTCGTTCACCGATCTGCCGAACACGGCCGCGGTGAAGATCGCCCCGTTCGACCGCTACCGCACCGCCGATGTCGTACGCGCCGTGGCCGCCGCCGACCGGGCCGACGAGGTGGCGCTGTACACCGGAAACGACGACGACATCATCGGTGATCTGCTCACCCCGTACGAGACGGCGGGCGGCACCGAGCGCTGGTTCGCGGGCGGGCTCCTCGGCCAGTGGGCCGTGTGGACCGGCTCCGCGGTGACGCTCCTGGAGGATGTCCGCAGGGCGCGCGGCGGGGACCACGAGGCGATGGTGCGCTGTCTGGCCCGGCGCCCCGAGCTGACCGATGCCAACAGCGCGGTCTTCGATGTGCGCGGCGCGTTCCGCGGCTGCATCGCCGGGGTGCACGAAGTGCTGCGCCGCCAGGGCCTGTTGGCGAACATCCGGTGCCTGGACCCGGCCGAGACGCTCTCCCCCGGACAGGCCGAGGAGATCAGCCGGGTGGCCGCGGCCTACCCTTGGCTGACCGATGACGCCTTCGTTGCGGAGCACCTCGATGCCTGGCTCTCCTGACCCTGCCGACCGCTCCCGGGTGGTCGTCGCCGTACCGCCGGGCCTGCGGGCCCAGTTCTTCACCGCCGAGGTGTGGCGGGAGCTGGAGCGGGCCGCCGAACTCACCGTCGTCGACGAGCACTCCGACCGGGCGGCGGTCACGGCCGCGCTGCCCGGCGCCCGGGCGCTGATCACCTCGTGGCGGGCGCCCAAGGTGGACGCCGGGCTGCTCGCCTCGGCCGACCGGCTGGAGCTGGTGGCGCACACCGGTTCGGCGGTCGCGCCCTATGTCACCGAGGAGGTGTTCCGGCGCGGCATCCTGGTCACCCAGGCCGGTGACGAGATGGCCCGCCCGGTCGCCGAGGTGGCCCTCGCCTTCACGCTCTCGCTGCTGCACCGCATCCAGCGCTTCGACCACGCGCTGCGCGGTGGTCTGGAGTGGGCGGCGGCGAGCGAGGCCCCGCCGCGCCACGAGATCCACGGCAGCGACATCGGCGTGATCGGTGCCTCCCGCACCGGGCGCGCCTACATCGCCCTGGTGCGGGCGATGGGCGCGCGGGTGAGCGTCACCGACCCGTATCTGTCCGCCGCGGACGCCGAGGCGCTCGGTGTGGAGTCCGTACCCCTCGAAACGCTGCTCTCGCGCAGCAGGATCGTGGCCGTGCACGCACCGGTCACCGAGGAGACCCACCGGATGATCGGCGCCGAGCAGCTGGCGCTGATGCCGGACGGGGCGGGTCTGGTGAACACCGCCAGGTCGTGGCTGGTGGACGAGGACGCGCTCCTCGCCGAACTGGCCCCGGGCCGGCTGGACGCGGCGATCGACGTGTTCGACGCCGAACCGCTGCCCGCCGACCACCCGTTCCGTTCGCTGCCCAACGTGCTGCTCACCCCGCACCAGGCGGCGGGCAGCGTCGAGTGCCGGCAGCGGCTGGGCGCCAGCGCCGTCAACGAGGTGCTGCGGCTGCTCGCCGGACGTCCCCCGGTGCACGCCGTCACCGCCGACGCCCTCACCCGTCTGCACTGAGGGCTCACCGAGCCCTCGCCCCCCGTACCGATCAGGAGATTTCACTTCATGCGACTGATGCGCATCGGCGAGCCGGGCCAGGAGCGCCCGGTCCTCGTCTGCCCCGAGGGCCGTCACTACGACCTGTCCGGCATCACCGACGACATCGACGGCGCGTTCCTCGCCGCGCTCGCCGACAACCCGCACCTGGTGCCCGCCGAGCCGGTGCTCCCGGAGATCGACATCACGGGCCGGCGGATCGGCGCCCCCGTGGCCCGCCCCTCCGCGCTGCTCTGCATCGGCCAGAACTACGCGGCCCACGCGGCGGAGTCCGGTGCCGAGCCGCCCGAGCAGCCGATCCTCTTCTACAAGTCACCGAACACCGTCGTCGGCCCGTACGACGACGTGCTGATCCCGCGCGGCTCGAAGAAGACGGACTGGGAGGTGGAGCTGGCCGTCGTCATCGGCCGCCGCGCCTCCTACCTGGACTCCCCCGCCGACGCCGCCGCGCACATCGCGGGCTACGCCGTCAGCAACGACGTCTCCGAACGGGCCTTCCAGCTGGAGGAGTCGGGCGGCCAGTGGTCCAAGGGCAAGAGCTGCGCCACGTTCAACCCGCTGGGCCCGGTGCTGGTGACGGCCGACGAGGTCGGCGACCCGCAGCAGCTCCGGCTGCGCAGCTACGTCAACGGCGAGCCCCGGCAGGACTCCGTCACCGCGGACATGATCTTCAGCGTGGCGCACCTGGTGCACCATCTGTCGCAGTACCTGGTGCTGGAGCCCGGTGACATCGTCAACACCGGTACCCCGCAGGGCGTGGCGCTCTCCGGCCGCTTCCCCTACCTGGGGGCGGGCGATGTGATGGAGGTCGAGATCTCGGGCCTCGGCCGGCAGCGCAGCGTCTGCCGGCCCGCGTAACGGGACCCGGGGCCGCTCAGTCCTCCGGGAGTTCGACCGGGGCGATGTCGTCGAAGACGTCGCCGGGGCCGGGGTTCGTCGCGTCGGTCGCGCCGCCGAACTGGGTCATCACGCCCCAGACGGCGTTGAGCGCGGTCTGTACGGCGCCCTCGGCCCACCCGGCCGTCCAGGAGATGTCGTCGCCCGCGAGGAACAGGCCCCGGCGGTCGGCGGGCAGCCGGTCCTGCATGAAGTGGGTGAACAGCCGCCGCTGGTAACGGTAGTGGCCCGGCAGGTTGGCCTTGAACGCGCCCATGAACCAGGGCTCGTTCTCCCAGGAGACGGTCACAGGGTTGCCGATGATGTGCTTCCTGATGTCGACGTCCGGGTAGATCTCGCCGAGCGACTTGAGCATGACGTCCATGCGCTCGTTCGGGGAGAGCGGCAGCCACTTCAGGCTGTCGTCGCACCAGGTGTACGAGAGGCAGATGACGGCGGGCCGGTCGGGGCCGTCGTCCAGCAGATACGTTCCCCGGGTCATCCGGTCGGTGAGCGTCATCGACATGGTGTCGCGCCCCGTCGCCTCGTCCTCGTCCAGCCAGAACGGCCGGTCGACGGGGACGAAGAGCTTGGACGACTCCATGTAGTGGGTGCGCTCCATCGCCGTCCAGTGGTCGATCGGGAAGAGCGCGTCGTCGCAGTCGATCTTGGAGAGCAGCAGCCAGGACTGCCCGGTGAAGATCGCGGCCGGGTAGGTACGGATGTCGCCGTCGGCGTCGGTGACGGTGATCCGGTTCCCGGCGGTGCGGTTGAGCCGGGTCACGGCGGGGCGCGGCGTGCCGTCGTGCAGCGAGGACAGCGATGTGCCGAGCGGCCAGTGGACGATCTTCTGCGGCTCGCGGTCCCAGAGCCGCAGCGGGAGTTGCTGGCTGCCGCCGACGATGCCCCGGTGGTGGTCGTCGGCCTCGGTGTAGACGACGCGGAGGATCTCCAGGATGGAGTTGGGGAAGTCGGTGTCCCAGCCGCCGGTGCCGAAGCCGACCTGGCCGAAGATCTCCCGGTGCCGGAAGGACTTGAAGGCGTCGGAGTCGCAGAGGAATCCGTAGAAGGTCTGGTTGTCGAGCTTCTGGACGAGCTTCGCCCAGATCTCCCGGATGCGCGGCACGTCGCGCTCGCGCATGGCGCGGTTCATGTCGGAGAAGTCCGCGCCCTCCTCCAGGCACCGGTTCCAGGCGTCCATCACATCGCGGTAGACCTGCGGCAGGTCGTCGATGGTCCGCGCGTAGTGCGACTCGCCCTTGAGGTCGACGACGGTCGACGGGGTGGCCGCGGAGAGCGGGTTGGGGAACGGCCTGGTCTCCAGGCCGACCAGGTCGATGTAGTGCTGGAGCGCGGTGGAGGACGGCGGGAAGCGCATCGCGCCCATCTCGGCGGTGAGCTCGGGATCGCAGCCGTCGAAGCCGACGGTGCGCAGCCGGCCGCCGATCTCGTCCGCCTCGTAGACGACGGGCCTGAGCCCCATCTTCATCAGCTCGTACGCGGCGACGATGCCGGAGAGCCCCCCGCCGATGACGGCGACCTCGGTGCCGTGCCCGGTCGCGGGTATCTGCCCGATCCCGGCGGGGTGCGCCAGGAAGTCGTCGTACGCGTAGGGGAAGTCCGGCCCGAACATGGTGATCGGTTCGGTGGCGTCGGTGTGCTGGACGGCGTTGGGCACCGTGGACGTCATGGGGTGCGGACTCCTTGCGCGGGTGAAGAGGGGGAACGGGGCGGGCGGGCTCAGACGAGGGAGCCGTACAGACCGGGGCGGCGGTCGCGCAGATACGGGTTGGCGGTCCGCGAGGCGCTCAGCAGCGCGGGGTCCACCTCACCGACGACCAGTTCCTTGCCGCGTCCGGCGCGGGTGCGGACGGCGCCGTCGGGACCGGCCAGGCAGCTCAGCCCGACGAACTCGAACTCGCCCTCGGGACCGGTCCGGTTGACGTACGCGATGTACATCTGGTTCTCGAAGGCGCGGACCGGGACGAGGGACTCGGCGACGAACTGGAAGGGGTGCATCTGGGCGGTGGGCGCCAGCAGCAGATCGGTGCCCGCGAGGGCGTGGGCGCGGACGTTCTCCGGGAACTCGACGTCGTAGCAGATCATGATCCCGATGCGTACGCCGTCCAGTTCGGCCTGGACCACGGCCTGCTCGCCCGGGGTGAACCACTCGTGCTCGAAGGCGCCGAAGAGGTGGGTCTTGCGGTAGTTGGCGAGCGGGGTCCCGTCCGGGCCGATGAGCTGTGCGGCGTTGAAGATCCGCTCACCGGCGCGCTCGGGGTAGCCGTAGAGGACGGCGAGCCCGTGCCGGTCGGCGATCTCGCCTACGGCCAGGGCGGCCGGCCCGTCGGCCGGCTCGGCCAGCCGGTCCATCTCGGCCCCGATCGCGTAGCCGGTCAGGAACAGCTCGGGGCAGACCAGGAGCCGCGCCCCGGCGTCGGCCGCGCGCCGTGCCGCACCGTCGAGCACCTCGATGTTCTCGTCCACGTGCCCGGGACGTCCGGAGTTCTGGAGCAGGGCGGTGCGCAACGGCGGCATGGCTGACCTCGGACGGTGCGGGCGGGACGGGGACGTATCGAAGGTACGGTCCGCCGCCCGCGCCCTACAAGACGCGACCATTGCGCGTGCACCGTCGATCCATTGCGCGCCCACCACCGTGCGCGGCGATTCGTTGCGTGGGGCGTCTTCGCAGGTCAAAAGGGTGATTCAGGTCTCATGCGGGACGGCGCTCAGTCCGGCGCGCCCGAGGAGTAGCGCCGCAGCAGCGGTGAGAGCACCAGTACGGATTTCGTCCGCTCCACGTACGGCTCGCCCGCGATCCGTTCCAGGACCTGCTCGAAGTGGCGCATGTCCGCGGCGAAGACCTGCACGATCGCGTCGGCCTCGCCCGTGACGGTGGAGGCCGAGGCGATCTCCGGATAGCGCGCCAGCCCCTGTTTGATCGCCTCCGGCGAGGTGTTGCGGCTGCAGTAGATCTCGATGAAGCCCTCGGTCTCCCAGCCCAGCGCCGCCGGGTCCACCCGGACCGTGAAGCCGGTGATGGCGCCCTCGGCGCGCAGCCGGTCCACCCGGCGCTTCACGGCGGGCGCGGAGAGGCCGATCATCGCGCCGATGTCCGCGTAGGAGCGCCGGGCGTCTTCGGCGAGGGCGTGGACGATGCGTTCGTCGAGGTCGTTCAGGCGCACGTCGGGCGGTTCACTTCTCTGCGATGGGCCGGTGTCGGGGGCGGCGCGGGCCGCCCCCGAAGTAGACCATGGCGCGCCCGGCCGGGCGCGCTCACCGCGGGGCGTGACCGGTCAGAACGGGAAGCGCGAGCGGCCGTACTGCACCGAGATCCACTTCTGGGTGGTGAAGGCGTCGACCATGGCGTCGCCGTTCAGCCGGCCGAGACCCGAGCTCTTCTCGCCGCCGAAGGGGACGATCGGCTCGTCGTGGACCGTGCCGTCGTTGATGTGGATCATGCCGGTGTGGATCCGCTGCCCGATCCGTACGCCGCGCTCGATGTCGCCGGTGTGCACCGCGCCGCTGAGGCCGTACGGGGTGTCGTTGGCGATCCGCACCGCCTCGTCCTCGCCGTCGAAGGGCACGAGGAGCGCGACCGGGCCGAAGATCTCCTGGGACAGCACGGGGGAATCGGCGGCCAGGTCGGTCAGCACGGACGGGCTCACCAGGTTGCCCTCGGCCCGGCCGTGCAGCAGGGCCGTCGCACCGGCCGCCACGGCCTGCTCGACGAGCGAGGAAATGGCCTCGGCCTGCGTGGAGTTGATCAGCGGGCCGATCACGGTCCCCGGGGCGGCCGGGTCGCCGACCGGCAGCGAGGCGACCTTGGCGACGAACTTCTCGGTGAACTCCTTCTCCACCGCCCGGTCGACCAGGATCCGGTTGGCGGCCATGCAGACCTGGCCCTGGTGCACGTACCGGCTGAACACGGCCGCGTCCACGGCGTAGTCCAGATCGGCGTCGTCGAGGACGATCAGCGCGCTGTTGCCGCCCAGTTCGAGCACGGCGCGCTTGAGGTTCGCCGCGCACACCGTGGCGACGTGCCGCCCCACCTTGTCCGAGCCCGTGAAGGAGATGACCTGCGGTACGGGGTGCTCCAGCAGGGCGTCGCCGATCTCGGCGATGTCGGTGACCACGACGTTCAGGAGACCGGCCGGCAGCCCGGCCTCCTCGAACACCTTCGCCACCAGCGTGCCACCGCAGACCGGGGTGTTCTGGTGCGGCTTGAGCACCACCGCGTTGCCGAGGGCCAGGGCGGGGGCGACCGACTTCAGCGACAGCAGGAACGGGAAGTTGAACGGGCTGATGACGCCGACGACTCCGACGGGCACCCGGTAGACACGGTTCTCCTTGCCCTCGGTCGGCGAGGGCAGTATCTGTCCGGAGGGCCGCAGCGCGAGCTGGACCGACTCGCGCAGGAACTCCTTGGCGAGATGCAGCTCGAAGGCCGCCTTCAGCCGGGTGCCGCCCAGCTCCGCGACGATCGCGTCACCGATCTCGGCCTCGCGCTCCTCGACGATGCGCAGCGCCCTCTCCAGCACCATCCGGCGGTCGTACGGGTTGGTGTCGCCCCAGGCCCGCTGGGCGTCCTGCGCGCACCGGTAGGCCTGGTCCACCTCGTCGGCCGTGGCCACCGTGATCGAGGCGAGCTTCTCACCGTTGTACGGATTGAAGTCGATGATGTCCCAGGAGCCCTTGCCCGGCCTCCACTCTCCGTCGATGTACTGATGGGCCAGGTCGGTGAAGAAGGACATGAGATCCCTTACCACAGAGGAACGGGCGGCTGACTGGGCTTCATGTTACTTACATTCCAAAGGGGTTGAAGCTGATCGCCGCGCCTGCCGGGACACGGAACCGGACATCCGTGCCACCCGGCCAGGACCCCGGAAAACGCCGATGCCCCTCCGGGCCCGAACGGCTCGGAGGGGCATCGGTGTCGCGTGATCCGGGGATCAACTCCAGCTGGCGTGCAGCGGCTTGCCCTCGGCGTATCCGGCGGCGCTCTGCACCCCGACGACCGCCTTCTCGGCGAACTCCGCCAGGGAGGCCGCACCGGCGTAGGTGCAGGAGGAACGGACGCCCGCGATGATCGAGTCGATCAGGTCCTCGACGCCGGGCCTGGCCGGGTCGAGGAACATCCGCGAGGTGGAGATGCCCTCCTCGAAGAGCGCCTTGCGGGCCCGGTCGTACGCGGACTCGTCGGAGGTGCGGTTCTTCACGGCGCGCGCGGACGCCATGCCGAAGGACTCCTTGTAGAAGCGGCCGTCGGCGGACTGCTGGAGGTCGCCGGGCGACTCGTACGTACCGGCGAACCAGGAGCCGATCATCACATTGGACGCGCCCGCGGCGAGCGCCATGGCGACATCGCGCGGGTGCCGGACGCCGCCGTCCGCCCAGACGTGCTTGCCGTACTTCTTCGCCTCGGCGGCGCACTCCAGGACGGCCGAGAACTGCGGCCGGCCCACACCGGTCATCATCCGGGTGGTGCACATGGCGCCGGGTCCGACACCGACCTTGATGATGTCCGCGCCGGCCTCGACGAGGTCGCGCACGCCCTCGGCGGCGACGATGTTGCCCGCGACGATCGGGACCTGCGGGTCGAGCGCGCGCACGGCCCGGACCGCGCTGATCATGGACTCCTGGTGGCCGTGGGCGGTGTCCACGACGAGCGTGTCGACGCCCGCGTCGAGGAGCTGCTTGGCCTTGCCCGCGACATCACCGTTGATCCCGACGGCGGCGGCGATCCGCAGCCTGCCGTCGGCGTCGGTGGCGGGGGTGTACAGGGTGGCGCGCAGTGCGGCCTTACGGGTGAGGATGCCGACGAGCCGGCCCTCGGCGTCGACCGCGGGGGCGAGCTTGCGGTTGGCACCGTCCAGCTTGTTGAACGCGTCGCGCGGGTCGATGTCCGCGTCCAGCAGCACCAGGTCCTTGGACATGACCTCGGAGAGCTGGGTGAAGCGGTCGACGCCGGCCAGGTCGTGCTCGGTGACGACGCCGACGGGGCGCCGCTCCTCGTCGACGACGACGCCCGCGCCGTGCGCGCGCTTGGGCAGCAGCGACAGGGCGTCGGCGACCGTCTGGCCCGGGGCCAGCACGATCGGTGTGTCGAGCACCAGGTGGCGCGTCTTCACCCAGGAGATGACGTCGGTGACGACCTCGATCGGGATGTCCTGCGGGATGACGACGAGCCCACCGCGGCGGGCGATCGTTTCGGCCATCCGGCGGCCCGCGATGGCCGTCATGTTCGCGACGACGAGCGGGATGGTGGTGCCGGTGCCGTCGGGCGAGGAGAGGTCGACACCCTGGCGGGAACCGACTGCCGAACGGCCCGGGACCATGAAGACGTCGTCGTAGGTGAGGTCGTACGGGACCGAAGGGGACTCTGTGTAACGACCAGTACCGGGCTCAAGGAAACGCATATCGCTCATTTTTTCACACGAAACGGAGCAGGTCGCTTCCACGAAGACACAACAAAAGACACCCGCGTTCGTATGTTCCTCCGAAGGAACCGGGCGGGAGTCCCGGGCAAGTGGAACCTGCCTTGCCGGCGGACCCTACCCGAAGGACGTTCGAATCATTCCCGATCATCTTCCCTGGACCTGGCCACAAGGGGTCCGGTAGCTTCAAACCCGCAGGTCCCGTGGGTGTCGTCTGCGCCCCGGGGGAACAGCCGGAAGGGTCACAACTTCCGTCATCCGTACGACCGGAGAGGATCACGACCCACCCGTGGAGAGCGAACTGCCGGACATCTACTGCCCGTTCCCCCAGCGCACCAACCCGCACGTCGGGCACACCAGAGTCCACCTCGACGAATGGACGCGCAACACCGGTCTGGTGCACCGCGATTCGGCCAGGGACCGCTTCGTCCAGGCGGACTTCGGCTCGTTCGTCGGCATGGTGTACCCGACCGCCGACAGCAAGAATCTCGACCTCGTCGCCGACTGGTTCGTCTGGCTGTTTCTCGTCGACGACCAGCTCGACGACGGTCATCTCGGCCGCAGCCCGGAGCGGGTGCGGGACGTGGTCGGCCTGATGCGGACCGTGATCGAGGGCGACACCCCGGGTGCCCTGCCGGACGGGCGGCTTCCCGCCGCGGTGGTCGCCCTGGCCGATCTGTGGGAGCGGACCACTCCGTCCGCCGCCGCGCACTGGCGCACCCGGTTCGGCTGGCACCTCACCACGTATCTCACGACGGCCACCACGTGGGAGGCGGGGAACCGGGCCGCCGGAGTGGTGCCGTCCGAGGCGACGTACATCGCCAAGCGTCGTCACACCGGGGCGATACATGTCTGCATGGACCTGATAGAGATCGTGGCCGGGATCGAGGCTCCCGAGTCGATCCACAACGACTCCCGGTTCATCACCGCGCTGGAAGCCTCGTGCAACGTCGTGTGCTGGGCCAACGACGTGTACTCGTACGAGAAGGAACAGGTGCTCGGCGAGATCCACAACCTCGTCCACCTGGTCCGGCACCATCGGGGCTACGGCGAGCGGCAGGCGCTCGAACACGTCTGCGCGGAGATCACCACGGAGACGGAGCGCTTCCTCACCGCCGAGGCGGAGCTGCTGGCCGCGTATCCGCAGCTGTCCTGGATGCTCACGCCGTACCTGGACGGCATGCGGAGCTGGATGCGCGGCAACCTCGACTGGTCGCGGGAGACCCCGCGCTACAACCCGGCCGATGTGAGCCAGTACGAGGAGCCGGAGGAGTACCTGGAGGCGACGGTCCTGGGCGTGGCCTCGGACTGAACCGTCGGACCGGGCCACCGGAGCGGACGGCCCGGACAGCCTGTGCGCTGTCCGGGCCGTCCGCTGTCCACCGTGTACCGGGGGCGGCGGTCACCGCCCCCGGGACCGCTCAGTCCCCGTCCGGGTCGGCCCGCTCCAGTGCCGGCCGCTGCGGCGCCGCCGACTCCGTCAGCAGATAGTCGGCCGCCGCCGTGTCCGTCACCAGGCTGGTGACGAGCCCGGACCGCAGCACCGCCCCGATCGCCGCGGCCTTGCGCTGACCGCCCGCGATCGCCACCACCTCGGGGATCCGGCGCAGCCGGTCGGCCTCGACCGTGATGCACCGCTCCCCCAGGTCCCGGCCGACCCGCCGCCCCTCGGTGTCGAAGAGGTGCGCCGACATCTCCGCCGCGACGCCGAGCGAGGCGTAGTGCGCCCGCTCCTCGTCGCTGAGCATGTCGTGGACGGTCGAGATGCCCGGCTCCCAGGAGCCGATGGAGACCGCCGCGACCGTCACCTTGTCGAAGTAGTCGAAGGCGCGGGCGATACCGGTCTGGTGGCGCAGCGCGGCGGCCGTGGCCGGGTCGGGCAGCAGCATCGGCGCATAGATGGGGTGGGCCTCGCCGCCGGAGACCTGGGCGGCCCGCCGGACCGCCTCCACGGAGCCGCGCTCGGCCGTCCCCGCGTCGTACACCCCGGTGAGCTGCACGACCGTGCAGGGCGGCAGCCGGTCGAGCGCCGCGGCCATGTGGATGGTGGAGCGGCCCCAGGCCAGACCCAGCACATCGCCTTCGTTCACCAGTTCGCCGAGGAGATCGGCCGCGACCTCGCCCAGGTTCTCCGGGTCGGGTGCGTCGTCCTGTTCCTCGGCCGGGGATTCGACGACGACCGCGTGGCGCAGCCCGTAGCGGGCCCGGAGCGCGTCGGAGCGCTCGGCGTCCAGTTCGGCGGGGACGCGGATCTCGATCCGTACGAGGTCGCGCTCAAGGGCCGTCTCCAGGACCCGGGCCACCTTGAAGCGGCTGACGCCGAACTCCTCGGCGATCTGGATCTTCGACTTTCCCTCAAGGTAGAAGCGGCGGGCCATGGCCGCCGCCTGCACCAGCTCCGCGGGCCCCATCCGCAGGGCGGACCGTCCCGCCGACATTGCAGACACCGCGATCTCCTCACTGCTGTTCACACTCTCGATACGCCGTTCATCCTGTCAGATCCGGCGTTCCCTGATCGGTCCCGTCGGACCGAGTTCATCTGCCCTTGGCCCCACCGACCCGCAAGCGCGGACGGAGGCCGTCTCCGGCGTCAGTGGCCGCACGCCCAGGCCGCCGAGGCGGTGGCCCCGGCCGCCCGGTCACGCAGGGACCGCACCGCTTCGGCCGGGTCCGCCGCCCCGTAGACCGCGGAACCCGCGACGAAGACGTCCGCCCCGGCCTCGGCGCACCGCTCGATGGTGGCGGCGGAGACGCCGCCGTCGACCTGGAGCCACAGCTCCAGACCGTGCTTGGAGATCAGCTCACGGGTGCGGCGGATCTTCGGCAGCATGATGTCCAGGAAGGCCTGGCCGCCGAAGCCCGGCTCCACCGTCATGATCAGCAACATGTCGAGCTCGGGGAGCAGGTCCTCGTACGGCTCGATGGGCGTCGCGGGCTTGAGCGCCATCGAGGCGCGGGCGCCCTTGGCCCGGATCTCCCGCGCCAGCCGCACCGGGGCCGCCGCGGCCTCCGCGTGGAAGGTCACGGAACCGGCACCGGCCTCGACGTACTGGGGAGCCCAGCGGTCCGGGTCCTCGATCATCAGATGGCAGTCCAGCGGGGTGTCCGTGGCCCGGCTGAGCGATTCGACGATCGGCACGCCGAGTGTCAGATTGGGCACGAAGTGGTTGTCCATCACATCGACATGGAGCCAGTCGGCGCCTTCGACCGCCTTCGCCTCCTCGGCGAGACGGGAGAAGTCGGCGGACAGGATGCTGGGGTTGATCTGGGCCATGCCCCCAAGCCTGCCATGTTCCGCGCCGCTTCCCCGCCGCGGTGCGGGCCAAAGCCTCACGGGATCATTACAGTTCGCGCGATCGAGGCCCTCCGGCAGCGCGATACGGGCGTTTCGGGCGGCCCGGTGGTACGCGGGGCCGCCCGGGGCGCATCGCGACAGGCTCTCAGGCGGTGCGCCGCAGCAGGGCCAGGTACATCGCGTCCGTGCCGTGCAGATGCGGCCACAGCTGGACGTCGGGGCCGTCGCCCAGCGCGGGCACGCCCGGCATCAGCGGGCGGGCGTCCACCCACTCGGCCTCGACGGGCCGGCCGCCGCGCCCCTTGAGCACGTCGTCGACGACGACCCGGGTCTCCGCGAGATGCGGCGAGCAGGTCGCGTAGCCGACCACGCCGCCGACCCGTACCGCGCTCAACGCCTCGCGCAGCAGGGCGCGTTGGAGCGGCGCGAAATTCTCCAGGTCCTCCTTGCGGCGGCGCCAGCGCGCCTCGGGGCGGCGGCGCAGGGCGCCGAGGCCCGAGCACGGCACGTCCATCAGGACCCGGTCGAAGCTGCCGGCCGACCACGGCGGCCGGGTGCCGTCGGCGGTGATCACCTGGTACGGGCCGGGGTTGCCGGCCAGTGCGCGCTCGACGAGACGGGCCCGGTGCGGCTGCTTCTCGGCGGCGAGCAGGGCGGCGCCCCGTTCGGCGGCGAGCGCGGCGAGCAGGGCGGCCTTGCCGCCGGGACCCGCGCAGCCGTCGAGCCAACGGCTGTCACGGCCCTCCACCGGTGCGGCGGCGAGGGCCGCGGCCACCAGCTGGCTGCCCTCGTCCTGGACCCCGGCCCGGCCCTCCTGGACGGCGGTCAGCGCGCCGGGCTCGCCGCCCTCCGCCATCCGTACGGCATACGGCGACCAGCGGCCCGGCAGGCCGTTCTCGTCGCCGAGGGCGGTGAGCAGCTCGTCGGTGGTGGAGCGGCCGGGGCGGGCGACCAGGGTGACCTCGGGCCGCTCGTTGTCCGCTTCGAGGAGGTCCTCGATCCCGGCGCGGCCGCCGCCCAGCGCGTCCCACAGCGCCGAGACGATCCAGCGCGGATGCGAGTGCACGACCGCGAGGTGGTCCTCGGCGTCCTCCTCGTACGACGGGGCCACCTTGGCCACCCAGCCGTCGAGATCGTCCGCGGAGACCTTGCGCAGCACGGCGTTGACGAACTTGGCCCGGCCCTCGCCGAGCACCACCCGGGCCAGCTCCACGCTGGCGGAGACCGCCGCGTGGGTGGGGATACGGGTGCCCAGCAGCTGGTGCACGCCCATGTTCAGCACGTCCAGGACCGGCGGGTCGACCTCCCGCAGCGGCCGGTCGATGCAGGCCGCGACGATCGCGTCGTACGTCCCCTGGCGGCGCAGCGTGCCGTAGACCAGCTCGGTCGCCAGCGCCGCGTCCCGGTTGTCGAAGTCGCCCTTGGCACGGGCCTTCTTCAGCAGCGGGGGCAGGACGAGGTTGGCGTAGGCGTCCCGTTCGTCGACGGCCCTGAGTGCCTCGAAGGCGAGGAACCGGACCGGGTCCTTCTTGGGGCGGCGGTGCGGCTTGGCGGGACGGCGAGGCTGCTGGTCGTTCACGTGGAAGGTGCTCCGCTGATGGTGAGGGGGCGAACCCTCCCAGCCTACGTCGCCGCCCCGGGCCCGGCGGGCCTCAGCTCCCCAGCAGCTCGCCGTGGGCGATCCGCACCCCGCGCGCCCAGTCCGCGGCCCGCATCGGCTTCTTGCCCTGGGGCTGGACCCAGAGCAGCTCGACCGCGTGCGATCCGGTGCCCACGTACACGTTGTTCTTGGCCGCCGAGAGCTCGCCGGGCGCCAGGTCGGTGCGGTCCAGGACGGGGACCGCCTGGATCAGCTTGAGGCGCTCGCCGCGGAACAGCGTCCACGCGCCGGGAGCGGGGGTGCAGCCGCGCACCACCCGGTCGACCCGCAGGGCGGGCGCCGACCACCGCACCTGGGCGTCCTCGACGGTGATCTTCGGTGCGAGGGTGACTCCCTCGGCCGGCTGGGGCACGGCGTGCAGGGTGCCGTCCTCGATGCCGTCCATCGTCGCGACGAGCAGTCCCGCGCCGGCGAACGCCAGCCGGGTGAGCAGATCGCCGCTGGTGTCGGTGGGGCGCACCTCCTCGGTGAGGACGCCGTACACCGGGCCGGAGTCGAGCCCCTCCTCGATCAGGAAGGTCGACGCGCCGGTCACCTCGTCCCCGGCCATGACCGAGTGCTGCACCGGGGCCGCGCCGCGCCAGGCGGGCAGCAGCGAGAAGTGGAGGTTGACCCAGCCACGGGCGGGGACGGCGAGCGCCTCCTTGGGGAGCAGCGCCCCGTAGGCGACGACCGGGCAGCAGTCCGGGGCGATCTCCCGCAGCCGGGCGAGGAAGTCCGCCTCGCGCGGCCGGGCGGGCTTGAGCACCTCGATGCCGGCCTCCTCGGCGCGCTCGGCGACCGGGCTGGCGACCAGACGGCGGCCCCGCCCGGCGGGGGCGTCGGGCCGGGTCACCACGGCGGCCACCTCGTGCCGGTCGGAGGCGATCAGGGCGTCCAGGGCGGGTACGGCTACCTCGGGGGTGCCTGCGAAGACGAGCTTCATGGGTGGCTGACTGCCTCTCGGGCCGAAACGTGCGGTGACGAGCAACGCACAAGTCTATGGGCCGGGCGGCCGGGGGGCGTACGCATGGCCGTGCGCCCCTTTGAAGGGCGCACGCGCCCCTGAAGCGTGACCAGATCCACGGCTGAGGCGTTGGTCAAGAGAGATTGACCGAAGCGAGCCGCCATGGTGCGGCCCGATCCCTTTCAACGCCGGTTCGAGAGGCTTCTTCATGGCCGACCACGCAACCCACGACGCCCAAGCGAGGGCCAGTCTGCATCTGTTGGTGCGGGACATCGAGCGGGTCCGGCGGCAGGTGGACGCGCTGCGCACGCTCACCGCCCAACTGGGCAACGTCTACCGTCCGCGCCGCTCCGGCCCGTCCACGGGCTTCGTCGTCTACGGCAGGGCCCCGGCCCCCACCGTCAGGCTGGCCCAGGAACTGCGCGACAGCGTCGAGACCCTGGTCACCGCCGCGGTCGACTTCGACCGCTCGCTGGGCTTCTCCTGGGACGCGGTGGGCTCCGCGCTCGGGGTCACCAAGCAGGCCGTGCACCGCCGCTACGGCGCACGCCGCAACGCCCGGCAGCCGGGGGCCGAGACCGCCGGGGAGGGCGCCGTGCCGCGCACCCTGCCCGTCGTGCCCGGCTCCGGCAACGCACCCGCGCTGCCCGCCGTACCCGCCGCACGCTCCATGCCGCCGCAGCCATCGGCGGACCGCCCGTCACTGCGCGAGGACCTGCGCCCCGGCGCCTTCCCAGGCCCGCGCAACGGCTGACCACCCCGCCCGTCCCCTGCCCCGCCGCGCCCGACGCACGGCGGGGCAGCCGTATGTCCGCGCCGTCATCCGATGTCCGGCGGGTCCACCCTGATCCGGACCTGCTCGGCGTTCCCCCGGGACATCCGCGCCGCTTGCGCGGCCTTCAGCGCGGCCGCGAGCGCCGCCCCGCTGCCCGGCGGCACCCTGAGCAGCGCCCGTTGCCAGGTCTCGCCCGGCGGTGCGTCCCCGGGCCTGCGGGGCCTGCCCGGTCCGGTCACCGGCACCGGACCCAGCACCTCGGCCTCCGGCGGCAGTGCGGCCGCCGCGAGAAACGTGGCCAGCGCCTCCGGCGTGCCGGTCACCGAAGCCATCCGGGACACCGGGGGAAAGCCGAGCTCGGCCCGCTCCGCCAGCTCACGGCGGGCGTGCCCGACCGGGTCCCAGCGCACCAGGGCCTGTACGGGCCTCAGCGTCGGCTCGGCGACGACCACCACCGTGCCGCCCTCCGGCTGCCCGCGCACCAGCGCGGCCGCCGCCGTCCAGCGGCGCAGCGCCTCCTCGCCCGCCCGCAGATCGGGGCGGCCGACCATCGCCCAGCCGTCCAGCAACAGCGCGGCCGCGTAGCCACCGTCGGCGACGGGCTCGGCGCCGGGGGTGCTGACGACCAGCGCGGGCGCGTCCGGCACCGAGTCGAGGATGTGGTCGCGGCCCGACGTCCGCACCGGCACGGCGGGAAAGGCCCGGCCCAGCTCCTCGGCCGTCCGGCGGGCGCCGACGATCCGGGCCCGGAGCCGGTTGGAGCCGCAGGCGGCGCAGTGCCAGGCGGTCTCGGGCCGCCCGCACCAGGCGCAGTCGAGATCCCGCTGGTCCGGCGCCTGGAGCGGTCCGGCGCAGTGCCGGCACCGGGCGGGCTCGCGGCAGCGCTCACAGGCCAGCCGCGGCGCGTATCCCCGGCGTGGCACCTGGACCAGGACCGGGCCGCGGCGCAGCCCGTCCCGTACCGTCTGCCAGGCCAGGCTGGGCAGCCGCGCGGCGCGCGCCGCGCCGTCGCGCGCCAGCTCCCCGTCGTCGACCGTGCGCACCAGGGGTGCCGCGATCCGCAGCTGCTCCCGGTCCGCGCGCAGCGGCAGCGCCCAGCCGCTCTCCACCAGCTGGGCGGCCTCCACCGTGCAGTTCGTACCGCCGAGCAGGAACGCGCACCGGCCGTGCGCGGCCCGTAGTTCGAGGACCTCGCGGACGTGCGGGAAGGGGGCGTTGTCGTCGCTGTGGCTGGCGTCCCCGTCGTCCCAGACGGCGACCAGGCCGAGGTCGGCGACCGGGGCGAACATCGCCGCCCTGGTCCCGACGACCGCCCGCACCGAGCCGCGCCGTACGGCGAGCCACTCGCGGTAGCGCTTCTCCGGGCCGGAGTCGGCGGTCAGCAGGGCGTGGCGTCCCGGGCCGAGCAGTGCGGTGAGCGCGGCGTCCACCCGCCCCGCGGTGCGGCCGTCGGGGACGACGACGAGGGCGCCGCGCCCGGACGCGAGGGTCGCGGCCGTGGCTCGGGCGAGCTCCTCGGGCCAGTGGGGTCCGGGCAGCGCCGTCCACACGGCCCGGGGCGCACCGCCCTCGGACAGCGCCCGCAGGAAAGCCGGACCCTGCGCGTACCGCTCCCAGCTCCCGGCCGACGGCGCGGGCGGGGGCGGCAGCGGCTCGGGCGAGGGTCTGGACTCGGCCCTGCCGTTCCGGGGCGGCACGGCGAGCTGGAGCACATCGGCGAGGCTGCCCGCGTACCGGTCGGCGACGGCGCGCGAGAGCGCGAGCAGCTCGGGCCCGAGCACGGGCTCGGGCGACACGACGTAGGCGAGGGCCGCGAGGGCGCCGGGGTAGTCCGATTCGGCGCGCCGTTCGACCAGGAAGCCGTCGATCAGCCCGCCGCCCTCGCGCCGGCCGCCGCGCACCTGGCGCCCCCGGCCCCGAAGCGCACCCGCACCCGCACCCCCGGCTGGGCCTCGGCGTCGAGCTCCTCGGGCACCGCGTAGTCGAAGTACTGGTCGAGATGGAGCACGCCCTTGTTGACCAGCACCCGGGCGACGGGCAGCTCCTTGGCGAGCGCGGCGCCGCGCCAGGTCCGCGGCTTGGCCCGCGGCACCTTGGCCTTCCGTACCGTCTCCCGGATCAGCGCAAGCTGCTCCGGGGCCCCGTCCCCGGGGTCCTCGGATCGCTCGTCGTCGCTGCTCACAGCCACATACCTACCAGACACCACCGACAGCGGCCCCGACGAGGCGGCGCCGGAGGCCGGACGTGCCGGGGCCCGGACACCGCGTGCGGTGTCCGGGCCCCGGCGTACGGACGAAGGAGCGGCGGTCCTACAGACCGGCCGCCGCGCGCAGCGCGTCCACGCGGTCGGTGCGCTCCCAGGTGAAGTCGGGGAGCTCACGGCCGAAGTGGCCGTAGGCCGCGGTCTGGGCGTAGATCGGGCGGAGCAGGTCGAGGTCGCGGATGATCGCGGCCGGGCGGAGGTCGAAGACCTCGCCGATGGCGTGCTCGATCTTCTCGGTCTCGACGGCGGCGGTGCCGAACGTCTCGACGAAGAGACCGACCGGCTCGGCCTTGCCGATGGCGTACGCGACCTGCACCTCGCAACGGGCGGCGAGGCCCGCGGCGACGACGTTCTTGGCGACCCAGCGCATGGCGTAGGCGGCCGAGCGGTCGACCTTCGACGGGTCCTTGCCCGAGAAGGCGCCGCCGCCGTGGCGGGCCATGCCGCCGTAGGTGTCGATGATGATCTTGCGGCCGGTCAGACCGGCGTCACCCATCGGGCCCCCGATCTCGAAGCGCCCGGTCGGGTTGACCAGCAGCCGGTAGCCGTCGGTGTCCAGCTTGATGCCGTCCTCGATCAGCTGCCCGAGCACGTGCTCGACGACGAACTCGCGGATGTCGGGCGCGAGCAGCGAGTCGAGGTCGATGTCGCTGGCGTGCTGCGAGGAGACGACGACCGTGTCGAGACGGACGGCCTTGTCGCCGTCGTACTCGATGGTGACCTGGGTCTTGCCGTCGGGGCGCAGGTACGGGATGGTCCCGTTCTTGCGGACCTCGGAGAGCCGGCGGGAGAGCCGGTGCGCGAGGTGGATCGGGAGCGGCATGAGCTCGGGCGTCTCGTCGCAGGCGTAGCCGAACATCAGGCCCTGGTCGCCGGCGCCCTGCTTGTCGAGCTCGTCCTCGTCGCCCTCGACCCGCTGCTCGTACGCGGTGTCGACGCCCTGCGCGATGTCGGGGGACTGCGCTCCGATGGACACCGAGACACCGCAGGAGGCGCCGTCGAAGCCCTTCTTGGAGGAGTCGTAGCCGATCTCCAGGACCTTGTTGCGTACGAGGGTCGGGATGTCGGCGTAGGCCTTGGTCGTGACCTCACCCGCAACATGCACCAGACCGGTGGTGATCAAGGTCTCGACGGCGACGCGGGACCGGGGGTCCTCGCGGAGCAGCGCGTCGAGAATGGTGTCGCTGATCTGGTCAGCGATCTTGTCGGGGTGACCCTCGGTGACGGATTCCGAGGTGAAGAGACGGCGGGACACATCGCTCCCTGGGGTTGCAGCGGCTGCTGGCTGATCATTTGGCGGACTGGCCGGGAGCTGCGCCCGGCATGGTCCGGGGTCAGTTTATCGGTCGCTTCCGTCCGGCGGACAGCGTGTCTCGCCCTTTGGGAGTTCTGTGACCTGAGGCACGGCCCGCCGAGGCGGGCCGGCCGCCCCGGGACAACGTCATTTACGCCCATATTTCAAGGGTTTCGGCCCGGTCGCGGACGTGACACAAGAATTTCATCCGAGACGCGACGACACGAGATCCCAGACCGTGTCGGCGAGTGCCTCCTTGGGTCCGTACGGCACCTGGGTCTCGCCGCCGTCGGCGGCGAGCACCACCGCCTCGTTCTCCTCCGAGCCGAAGGTCCGGCGCTCCCCCACCTCGTTGACCACGAGGAGATCGCAGCCCTTGCGGCGGAGCTTCTCCCGGCCGTTGGCGAGGACGTCGTGGGTCTCGGCGGCGAATCCGACGACGATCTGCCCCGGCCGGGCGCGTTCGCCGGCCACCTCGGCGAGGATGTCCGGGTTGCGGACGAGTGTGAGGGGCGCGGGCTCCTGGCCGTCCTTCTTCTTGATCTTTCCCTGCGCGTACTCGGCGGGCCGGAAGTCGGCGACCGCCGCCGCCATCACGACCACGTCGGCGTCGGCGGCGGCCTTCAGCACGGCCTCGCGCAGCTGCACGGCGGTCCCCGCGTGCAGCACGTCGGCACCGGCAGGGTCGGGCAGTCCGGTGTTGGCCTCGACGAGGGTGACCCGGGCGCCGCGGGCGACCGCGGTCCGGGCCAGGGCGTAGCCCTGCTTGCCGGAGGAGCGGTTGCCGAGGTAGCGCACCGGGTCGAGCGGTTCGCGCGTACCGCCCGCGCTGATGACGACATGGCGGCCGGCCAGATCGGCCTCGACGGGTCCCCGGGCCAGCACCCGGCGGCAGACCTCGAAGATCTCCCCCGGGTCGGGCAGCCGGCCCTTGCCGGTGTCGACGCCGGTGAGCCGGCCGACGGCCGGCTCGATGACGACGGCGCCCCGGCGGCGCAGGGTGGCGACGTTCTCCCGGGTGGCGGGGTGCTCCCACATCTCGGTGTGCATGGCGGGTGCGAAGACGACGGGACAGCGGGCGGTGAGGAGCGTGTTGGTGAGCAGGTCGTCGGCGAGGCCGTGGGCGGCCCTGGCGAGCAGGTCGGCGGTGGCGGGGGCGACGACCACCAGATCGGCGCCCTGCCCGATCCTGACGTGCGGCACCTCGTGGACGTCGTTCCAGACCTCGGTGGACACCGGGTGGCCGGAGAGCGCCGACCAGGTGGCGGCGCCCACGAAGTGCAGCGACGACTCGGTCGGTACGACGCGCACATCGTGACCGGACTCGGTCAGCCGGCGCAGCAGTTCGCACGCCTTGTACGCGGCGATGCCCCCGCTGACCCCCAGAACGACCTTCGGCTTGTCCACTGCGTCTCCCCGCACTCGGATACGAACAACCCCCATGCTGCCTCACCGCGGCGGGTCCGATGCTGTCGCCCCGGACACACCTCAGGCCCGGCAGCCGTGGCCGCCGGGCCTGAGGTGAAGGTGCAATTCCTGCTTACTGCGCGGGGCCCTCGATGGCCTCGGAGGTGAGCAGGCCCGCGTTGATCTCGCGGAGCGCGATCGAGAGCGGCTTCTCGTGCACGTGGGTGTCGACGAGCGGACCGACGTACTCCAGGAGACCCTCGCCGAGCTGCGAGTAGTACGCGTTGATCTGGCGCGCGCGCTTGGCGGCGTAGATCACGAGGCTGTACTTCGAGTCGGTGGCCTCGAGGAGCTCATCAATCGGCGGGTTGATGATGCCCTCGGGCGTGGTGATGGAAGAGGACACTCTCTGCCTTCCGAAGGGGGTAAAGATCAAAGAAACCTTTGACGTGCGGAGACTCGCGGTGGTGTGCGTACCGACTTCGTCAGTCGCTGTCGGCACGGTGGCCGGAAACCTCCAACATCAAGGCTAGCAGCTCACGGGCCACATCCTCGACGGAGGTGTTGACCAGCGTCGTATCGAACTCGGACTCGGCGGCCAGTTCGACCCGGGCGGCGGCGAGCCTGCGCTCGATCACCTCGGGCGCCTCGGTCCCGCGACCGGTGAGCCGGCGGACCAGCTCCTCCCAGCTGGGCGGGGCCAGGAAGACCAGCTGTGCTTCCGGCATCGACTGCCGGACCAGCCGGGCACCCTGGAGGTCGATCTCCAGCAGCACCGGCTCACCCGCCTCCAGGCGGTCGAGCACGGCGCGGCGGGGCGTGCCGTAGCGGTTGCCCGCGAACTCAGCCCACTCCAGCAGCTCGCCGTTGGCGATCAGCTTGTCGAACTCCTCGTCGTCCACGAAGAAGTAGTGGACACCGTTGCGCTCGCCGGGGCGCGGCCTGCGGGTCGTCGCCGACACCGAGAGCCAGACCTCGGGGTGGACCTTGCGCATATGAGCGACGACCGTGCTCTTGCCGACCCCGGAGGGGCCGGAGAGCACGGTCAGCCGCGGACGTACGTCCGGGGGTACGGGGGACGTCCCCCGGGATGTTGCAGCCATGGAGCGATTATCCAGGTTCTCAGGAGTGCCTGAGAACGTCAGGCGGGGCTGCCGCCGAACTCACGCTCCAGGGATGCGATCTGGTTGGAGCCGAGACCCCGGACCCGGCGGCTCTCGGAGATGCCGAGCCGCTCCATGATCTGCTTGGCGCGGACCTTGCCCACGCCCGGCAGGGACTCCAGCAGGGCGGAGACCTTCATCTTGCCGATGACGTCGTTCTCCTGGCCCTGCTTGATGACCTCGTGGAGGGAGGCGCCGGAGTGCTTGAGTCGATTCTTGACCTCGGCCCGCTCCCGGCGAGCCGCGGCGGCCTTTTCGAGCGCGGCTGCGCGCTGTTCAGGGGTAAGGGGCGGAAGAGCCACGCCTACGTCACCTCGGATGTCGATCTGTCGGATACGGACCGGTGAGGAAGCTGAACGCTCCACACCAGGTGAGCGACGGACACCTCGTGTACGTCGGCTCTCGACGGAGACTAGCGGCCAGGACCGCCGGAGTCAGCGAGAACCAACGAAAAGTCCTGGTCAGCCTTGGCCGACCAGGACATTTCTGGCATAACAACCGAGTTTTTTGGTCAGGAAAGAGTCAACACCCTGTTACGTGGCATGCTCACCTACCTGCGACAGCTGCCCGGATCTCGCCCGTGAGCCGTTCGGCGGCCTCGCGCAGCCCCGTCACGTCCGGACCCTGGCTCAGTACGCCGCGGCTCACGCTGGGCACCACATTGCCCACCGAGGCACCGAACACTCCGGGCAGATCCGCGGGCGTCGCGCCCTGCGCCCCGATCCCGGGGGCGAGCAGCGGACCGTTGATCGCCAGGTCGGCGCCCGCGTCCCCGAGCGTGGCTCCCACCACCGCGCCGACGGAGCCCAGCGGGGCCGCGCCCTCGTTCTCGGCGGCCATGTGGTCGAGCATGAGCTGGGCCAGCGAACGGCCGTCGGCGGCGGTGGCCCGCTGCACCTCGGCGCCCTCCGGGTTGGAGGTGAGGGCGAGCACGAAGACGCCCGCGCCGGAGAGGACCGCCGCGTCGAGCGCCGGGCGCAGCGAGCCGAAGCCGAGGTACGGCGAGACGGTGACCGCGTCCGAGAACAGCGGCGAGCCCTGCTCCAGGTAGGTCGCCGCGTAGGCGCCCATGGTGGAGCCGATGTCGCCGCGCTTGGCGTCCATCAGCACCAGCGCGCCGGCCGCCCGCGCCTCCTCGACCGCCTTCTCCAGGACGGCGATGCCGCGCGAGCCGAAGCGCTCGAAGAACGCGGACTGCGGCTTGAGCACGGCGACCCGGTCGGCCAGCGCCTCGACGACCGTGCGCGTGAAGCGTTCGAGCCCGGCGACGTCGTCGTTCAGGCCCCAGGCGGTGAGCAGCGAGGCGTGCGGGTCGATGCCGACGCACAGCGGACCGCGGGTGTCCATGGCGCGGCGCAGGCGCGCGCCGAACGGTTCGGGGCTCATGCGGTGGCCTTCCTGGTCTCGGCGCCGACGGCTTCGGCGAGGGTGGTGTACGGGGAGGCGGCCAGGCGCGCGGCCAGGCCCTTGTGGATCGCGCGGGCGTAGAACGGGCCCTCGTAGATGAAGGCGCTGTAGCCCTGGACGAGCGTGGCGCCCGCGAGGATGCGCTGCCAGGCGTCCTCGGCGTTCTCGACACCCCCGACACCCACCAGGGTGATCCGGTCGCCCACCCGCGCGTACAGGCGGCTCAGCACCTCCAGTGAGCGGGCCTTGAGGGGGGCTCCGGAGAGGCCGCCGGTCTCCGCGACCAGGGACGGCGAGGACCGCAGGCCGAGGCCGTCGCGGGCGATGGTGGTGTTGGTCGCGATGATGCCGTCCAGGCCCAGCTCTACCGCGAGGTCGGCGACGGCGTCGACGTCCTCGTCCGCGAGGTCCGGGGCGATCTTGACGAGCAGCGGGACCCGCCGCCCGGTGACGGTGCGGTCGGCGGCCTCGCGCACGGCGCTGAGCAGGGGCCGCAGCGCCTCGGTGGCCTGGAGGTTGCGCAGCCCGGGGGTGTTGGGCGAGGAGACGTTCACGACCAGGTAGTCGGCGTGGGCGGCGAGGCGCTCGGTGGACTTCACGTAGTCGCCGACCGCTTCGGCCTCCGGCACGACCTTGGTCTTGCCGATGTTGACGCCGACCGTGGTCCGGAAGACCGGCTCACGGGCGGCCAGGCGCTCGGCCACGGCCGCGGAGCCCTCGTTGTTGAAGCCCATGCGGTTGATCAGCGCGCGGTCCGCGACGAGGCGGAACAGGCGCTTCTTGGGGTTGCCGGGCTGCGGCTCGCCGGTGACCGTGCCGATCTCGACGTGGTCGAAGCCGAGCATCGCCATGCCGTCGATCGCGACGGCGTTCTTGTCGAAGCCGGCGGCGAGGCCGAAGGGGCCGTGCATCCGCAGACCGAGGGCCTCGGTGCGCAGCTCCTCGTAGCGGGGCGCGAGCGCGGCCGCGACGAAGGTGCGCAGCACGGGGACGCGGGCGGCGAGGCGGATCCACCGGAAGGCCAGGTAGTGGGCCTGTTCGGGGTCCATCCGCTTGAAGACCAGCCGGAAGAAGAACTTGTACATCGGGAGTGTCCTCACAGAGAGGGGGACACCGTTTCCGGTGTCCCCCTGCCGGTCTGCTAGTCGCGGGCCGCGGTCAGATGTTCCGCGTGTTCCTGGAGGGAACCGACGCCGACGCCTCCGTGGGTGAGCGCGTCGATGCCCTGGACGGCGGCGGCGAGCGCCTGGACCGTCGTCAGGCACGGCACGGACCGGGCCACGGCCGCGGTACGGATCTCGTAGCCGTCGAGGCGGCCGCCGGTCCCGTACGGCGTGTTGACGATGAGGTCGACCTCGCCGTCGTGGATCAGCTGGACGATGGTCTTCTCGCCCTGCGGGCCCACGCCCTCGGACTGCTTGCGCACGACGCGGGCGTTGATGCCGTTGCGCTTGAGGACCTCGGCGGTGCCGGAGGTGGCGAGCAGCTCGAAGCCGTGGGCGACGAGTTCGCGCGCCGGGAAGATCATCGAGCGCTTGTCGCGGTTGGCGACCGAGATGAACGCGCGGCCCTTGGTGGGCAGCGGACCGTAGGCGCCGGCCTGCGACTTGGCGTACGCCGTGCCGAAGACCGAGTCGATGCCCATGACCTCACCGGTGGAGCGCATCTCCGGGCCGAGGACGGTGTCGACGCCGCGGCCGTGGATGTCGCGGAAGCGCGACCACGGCATGACGGCCTCCTTGACGGAGATCGGCGCGTCCATCGGGAGGGTGCCGCCGTCGCCGTTGGCCGGGAGGAGCCCCTCCGCGCGCAGCTCGGCGACGGTCGCGCCCAGCGAGATGCGGGCGGCGGCCTTGGCGAGCGGGACCGCGGTCGCCTTCGAGGTGAAGGGGACGGTGCGCGAGGCGCGCGGGTTGGCCTCCAGGACGTAGAGGATGTCGCCGGAGAGCGCGAACTGGATGTTGATCAGCCCGCGTACGCCGACGCCCTTGGCGATGGCCTCGGTGGAGGCCCGCAGCCGCTTGATGTCGTGGCCGCCGAGGGTGATCGGGGGCAGCGCGCAGGCGGAGTCGCCGGAGTGGATGCCGGCTTCCTCGATGTGCTCCATGACGCCGCCGAGGTAGAGCTCGGTGCCGTCGTAGAGGGCGTCGACGTCGATCTCGATCGCGTCGTCGAGGAAGCGGTCGACCAGGACCGGCCGGGTGGGGCTGATCTCGGTGGACTCGGCGATGTACGAGGAGAGCCGCGCCTCGTCGTAGACGATCTCCATGCCGCGGCCGCCGAGCACGTAGCTGGGGCGGACGAGGACGGGGTAGCCGATCTCGTCGGCGATGGCCTTGGCCTCGTCGAAGGTGGTGGCCGTGCCGTGCTTCGGGGCCGGGAGCCCGGCCTCGGCCAGGACGCGGCCGAAGGCGCCGCGGTCCTCGGCGGCGTGGATCGCCTCCGGGGAGGTGCCGACGACCGGCACGCCGTTGTCCTTGAGCGCCTGCGAGAGACCCAGCGGGGTCTGGCCGCCGAGCTGGACGATGACACCGGCGACCGGGCCCGCGAGGGTCTCCGCGTGCACGATCTCCAGCACGTCCTCCAGCGTCAGCGGCTCGAAGTACAGGCGGTCGGAGGTGTCGTAGTCGGTGGAGACGGTCTCCGGGTTGCAGTTGACCATCACGGTCTCGTAGCCCGCGTCGCTCAGCGCGAAGGAGGCGTGGACGCAGGAGTAGTCGAACTCGATGCCCTGGCCGATGCGGTTGGGGCCGGAGCCGAGGATGATCACCGCGGGCTTGGTGCGGGACGCGACCTCGCTCTCCTCGTCGTAGCTGGAGTAGAAGTACGGCGTCTTCGCGGCGAACTCGGCGGCGCAGGTGTCGACCGTCTTGTAGACCGGACGGATGCCCAGCGCGTGCCGCACCTCGCGCACGACGTCCTCGCGCAGGCTGCGGATGTCGGCGATCTGGGCATCGGAGAAGCCGTGCCGCTTGGCCTCGGCGAGCAGCTCGGGACCGAGCTCGTCGGCGGCGGCCAGCTCGTCGGCGATCTCCTTGATCAGGAAGAGCTGGTCGACGAACCAGGGGTCGATCTTCGTGGCGTCGAAGACCTCCTCCTGGGTGGCGCCGGCCCGGATCGCCTGCATGACGGTGTTGATCCGGCCGTCGGTCGGGCGGACCGCCTCGGCCAGCAGCTCGGCCTTGTCGCCGGGCTCGCCGGTGAAGGCGAACTGCGAGCCCTTCTTCTCCAGCGAGCGCAACGCCTTCTGGAGCGCCTCGGTGAAGTTCCGGCCGATCGCCATGGCCTCGCCCACCGACTTCATGGTGGTGGTGAGGGTGGAGTCGGCGGAGGGGAACTTCTCGAAGGCGAAGCGCGGGGCCTTGACGACGACGTAGTCGAGGGTCGGCTCGAAGGAGGCCGGGGTCTTCTCGGTGATGTCGTTGGGGATCTCGTCGAGCGTGTAGCCGACGGCCAGCTTGGCGGCGATCTTGGCGATCGGGAAGCCGGTGGCCTTCGAGGCGAGCGCCGAGGAGCGGGAGACGCGCGGGTTCATCTCGATCACGATGACCCGGCCGTCGACCGGGTCGATGGCGAACTGGATGTTGCAGCCGCCGGTGTCGACGCCGACCTCGCGGATGATCGCGATGCCGATGTCGCGCAGCCGCTGGTACTCGCGGTCGGTGAGCGTCATCGCCGGGGCGACGGTGATCGAGTCGCCCGTGTGGACGCCCATCGGGTCGAAGTTCTCGATGGAGCAGACGACCACGACGTTGTCGTTCCGGTCGCGCATCAGCTCCAGCTCGTACTCCTTCCAGCCGAGGATGGACTCCTCCAGGAGCACCTCGGTGGTCGGCGAGAGCGTGAGGCCCTGTCCGGCGATGCGGCGCAGCTCGTCCTCGTCATGCGCGAAGCCGGAGCCGGCGCCGCCCATGGTGAAGGAGGGGCGGACGACGACGGGGTAGCCGCCGAGCGTCTCGACGCCCGCGAGGACGTCGTCCATGGAGTGGCAGATGACCGAGCGGGCGGACTCGCCGTGGCCGATCTTGGCGTTGACGGCCTCGACGACGCCCTTGAAGAGGTCGCGGTCCTCGCCCTTGTTGATGGCCTCGACGTTGGCGCCGATGAGCTCGACGCCGTACTTCTCCAGGACACCGTTCTCGTGCATGGAGATCGCGGTGTTGAGCGCGGTCTGGCCGCCCAGGGTGGGGAGCAGCGCGTCGGGGCGCTCCTTGGCGATGATCTTCTCGACGAACTCGGGGGTGATCGGCTCGACGTACGTGGCGTCGGCGATCTCCGGGTCGGTCATGATCGTCGCCGGGTTGGAGTTCACCAGGATGACACGCAGGCCCTCGGCCTTGAGGACGCGGCAGGCCTGGGTGCCGGAGTAGTCGAACTCGGCGGCCTGGCCGATGACGATCGGGCCGGAGCCGATGACCAGGACGGACTGGATATCGGAGCGCTTAGGCACGCTGGCCCTCCATCAGGGAGACGAAACGGTCGAAGAGGTACGCGGCGTCGTGCGGGCCGGCGGCTGCTTCGGGGTGGTACTGGACGCTGAAGGCCGGCTGGTCGAGGAGCTGGAGCCCCTCGACGACCTGGTCGTTCAGGCAGACGTGGGAGACCTCGGCGCGGCCGAACTCCGTGTCGGACACCTTGTCGAGCGGGGCGTCGACGGCGAAGCCGTGGTTGTGCGCGGTGACCTCGACCTTGCCGGTCGTGCGGTCCTGCACGGGCTGGTTGATGCCGCGGTGGCCGTACTTCAGCTTGTAGGTGCCGAAGCCGAGGGCGCGGCCCAGGATCTGGTTGCCGAAGCAGATGCCGAAGAGCGGGGTCTTCCGCTCCAGGACGCCCCGCATGACGGAGACCGGGTGGTCGGCGGTGGCGGGGTCGCCGGGGCCGTTGGAGAAGAAGACGCCGTCGGGCTCGACCGCGTACACGTCCTCCAGAGTGGCGGTGGCGGGCAGCACGTGCACCTCGATGCCGCGCTCGGCCATCCGGCGCGGGGTCATGCCCTTGATGCCGAGGTCGATCGCGGCGACGGTGAACTTCTTGGTGCCGATCGCGGGGACGACGTACTCCTCCTTGGTGGCGACCTCGGCGGAGAGGTCGGCGCCCACCATCTCGGGGGCCTGCTGGACCCGGGCGAGCAGCGTGGCCTCGTCGGCGACCGCGTCACCGGAGAAGATGCCGACGCGCATGGCGCCCCGCTCGCGCAGGTGGCGGGTGAGGGCGCGGGTGTCGATGCCGCTGATGCCGACGACGCCCTGACGCTCCAGCTCCTCGTCGAGCGAGCGCCGCGAGCGCCAGTTGGAGGGCACCCGGGCGGGGTCGCGGACGACGTAGCCGGAGACCCAGATCCGTCCGGACTCGGGGTCCTCGTCGTTCACCCCGGTGTTCCCGACGTGCGGGGCGGTCATCACGACGACCTGGCGGTGGTAAGAGGGGTCGGTCAGCGTCTCCTGGTAGCCGGTCATGCCGGTGGAGAAAACCGCCTCGCCGAAGGTCTCCCCCACGGCCCCGTAGGCGCGGCCGCGGAAGGCGCGGCCGTCCTCCAGGACGAGTACGGCGGGAGCTTTCACGGCTCCCCGGGTGGAGATCGTCATCGTGCGGTGCCTTCCGTAGTTCTGGTGAGTTGGTCGATGGCCTCGACCCAGGCGGGGTGCTCGGCCGAGCGGTCGGAGCGGAAGCCGGAGTCGATCAGCTGGTCGCCGTGGGCCCAGGTGATGATCAGCAGGCCGCCCTCGGGGAGGACCTTGCCGGCGATGCCCTTGTCGAGCCGGGCCTCGCGCAGCGCGGCGGCCGGCACGAAGAAGTCGGCCGCGCCGGGGCGTACGACGTCGAGGCCCTGAGCGGTCAGGGTGAGTTCGACGCGGCTGCGGGTGCCGAGGCCGTGGGCGACGATCCGGTCGAGCCACTGCCCGGCGGTGGTCGAAGCGTGGTACCGGCCGGTCAGGGTGAGCGGTTTCTCGCCGTCCGCGAACCCTTCCGGGGTGGAGGCGAGTTCCGGCAGACCGGACTGGAGGCTGCCCCGCCACTTCCATCCCTGGCGCATCAGCCAGTAGACGAAGGCGATGAGGACGATCAGTCCGATGACCCAGCTGATCCGGGCGGACCAGTCGGTCACCTCTGCCGACTTCTGTTCGGCAGCGAGCTGGTGCAGGGGGATGAGTGATGTCACGCGAGCTTCCCGTCGACGACCGTGGCACGGCCCCGCAGGAAGGTGTGGGTGACTCGGCCCGGCAGCTCGCGCCCCTCGTACGGAGTGTTGCGGCTGCGGGACGCGAAGCCCGCGGGGTCCACGACACCACGGTAAGCCGGATCGACCAGGGTGAGGTTGGCGGGTTCACCGGCCGAGACGGGCCGGCCGTGTCCGTCGAGCCGGCCGATGGCGGCGGGGCGGAACGACATCCGGTCGGCGACGCCCGCCCAGTCGGTCAGCCCGGTGTCGACCATCGTCTGCTGGACCACGGAGAGCGCGGTCTCCAGGCCCACCATGCCCATGGCGGCGGCGGCCCACTCGCAGTCCTTGTCCTCGTGCGGGTGCGGGGCGTGGTCGGTGGCGACGCAGTCGATGGTGCCGTCGGCGAGCGCCTCGCGCAGGGCCATCACGTCGGCCTCGGTGCGCAGCGGCGGGTTCACCTTGTAGACCGGGTCGTAGGACCGTACGAGTTCGTCGGTGAGCAGGAGGTGGTGCGGGGTGACCTCGGCGGTGACGTTCCAGCCCTTGGACTTGGCCCAGCGGACGATCTCGACGGAACCGGCGGTCGACAGGTGGCAGATGTGCACCCGGGAGCCGACGTGGGCGGCGAGCAGGACGTCGCGGGCGATGATCGACTCCTCGGCGACGGCGGGCCAGCCGCCGAGGCCGAGTTCGGCGGAGACGACGCCCTCGTTCATCTGGGCGCCCTCGGTGAGGCGGGGCTCCTGGGCGTGCTGGGCGACGACGCCGTCGAAGGCCTTCACGTACTCCAGCGCGCGGCGCATGATCACCGCGTCGTCGACGCACTTGCCGTCGTCGGAGAAGACCTTCACCCCGGCGGCCGAATCGTGCATGGCGCCGAGCTCGGCGAGTTTCCTGCCCTCCAGGCCGACCGTGACGGCGCCGATCGGCTGCACGTCGCAGTAGCCGGACTCCTTGCCGAGCCGCCAGACCTGCTCCACCACACCGGCGGTGTCCGCGACCGGGAAGGTGTTGGCCATGGCGTGCACGGCGGTGAAGCCGCCGACCGCCGCCGCCTTGGTGCCGGTCAGGACGGTCTCGGAGTCCTCGCGGCCGGGCTCGCGCAGATGGGTGTGGAGGTCGACCAGGCCGGGCAGGAGGATCTGGCCCTCGGCCTCGACGACGGTCGCGTCCCCGGCGTCGAGGCCGGTGCCGACCGCCGCGACGGTCTCGCCGTCGATGAGGACGTCCTGGGGGGCGCCGCCGAGGATCCTCGCGCCGCGGATAAGGATCTTGCTCATGGTTACTTGTTCTCCTCGGTACGGGACGGGGCGGCGGGGGCGGCGGATTCGTACCCCCCGAGCAGCAGGTACAGGACGGCCATGCGGATCGAGACGCCGTTGGCGACCTGCTCGACGACCGTGCACCGGTCGGAGTCGGCGACCTCGGCGGTGATCTCCATGCCGCGCACCATCGGGCCGGGGTGCATGACGATGGCGTGCTCGGGCATCCGCGCCATGCGGTCGGCGTCCAGACCGTAGCGGCGGGAGTACTCGCGCTCGGTCGGGAAGTACGCGGCGTTCATCCGTTCGCGCTGCACACGCAGCATCATCACCGCGTCGGACTCCGGCAGCACCTCGTCGAGGCCGTAGCTGATCTCGCAGGGCCACTGCTCGACGCCGACCGGCACGAGGGTCGGCGGGGCCACCAGGGTGACGTGGGCGCCGAGCGTGTTGAGCAGATGGACGTTGGAGCGGGCCACCCGGCTGTGCAGGATGTCGCCGACGATGGTGATCCGGCGCCCTTCGAGGTCCCGGCCGAGACCGCTGTCGGCCCCGACCAGGCGGCGGCGCATCGTGAAGGCGTCCAGGAGGGCCTGGGTGGGATGCTCGTGGGTGCCGTCACCGGCGTTGACGACGGCGCCGTCGATCCAGCCGGAGGTGGCGAGGCGGTACGGGGCGCCGGAGGCGCCGTGCCGGATGACGACGGCGTCGGCGCCCATCGCCTCCAGGGTCAGCGCGGTGTCCTTGAGCGACTCGCCCTTGGAGACGGACGAACCCTTCGCGGAGAAGTTGATGACGTCGGCGGAGAGGCGCTTGGCGGCGGCCTCGAAGGAGATGCGGGTACGCGTCGAGTCCTCGAAGAAGAGGTTGACGACGGTACGGCCGCGCAGGGTCGGGAGCTTCTTGATCGGCCGGTCCGCGACCCTGGCCATCTCCTCGGCGGTGTCGAGGATCAGGACGGCGTCGTCGCGGGTGAGATCGGCGGCCGAGATGAGGTGGCGCTTCATCTGGGTGTTCTCCGGGGGCTGGAGGATTCAGGCATGCGGGCGTGCGGAAGCAGCCGTACGGGCCCGTGAGGGGGCCGTACGGGTGTGGTGGAGCTACTGCCCGCCCGCCGGGGCGGTCCGCTCGACGCCGAGCAGCACGGCGTCCCGGCCGTCCTCCTCGGCGAGCTGGACCTTGACCGTCTCCCGCAGCGACGTGGGGAGGTTCTTGCCGACGTAGTCGGCACGGATCGGGAGTTCGCGGTGGCCACGGTCGACGAGGACCGCGAGCTGCACCGCACGCGGCCGGCCGATGTCGCCCAGGGCGTCGAGCGCGGCACGGATCGTGCGTCCCGAAAAGAGGACGTCGTCGACCAGGACGACCAGGCGGCCCTCGATGCCCTCGCCGGGGATCTCGGTGCGGGCCAGGGCGCGCGCCGGGCGCAGCCGCAGGTCGTCGCGGTACATGGTGATGTCGAGGGAGCCGACCGGCATCTTTCCGCCGGTGATCTCTTCGAGTTTTTCGGCGAGCCTGCGGGCGAGGAACACGCCTCGCGTCGGGATGCCGAGGAGCACCACGTCGTCGGCGCCCTTGGCGCGTTCGACGATCTCGTGGGCGATCCGGGTCAGTACCCGGGCGATGTCGGGAGCCTCCAGAACGGGGCGTGCCGCATTGCCGGGGGCTTCGTGCTGTGCGTCCATAAGAAACGGACCTCCTTCTCCGCCTCACGGGACGGACCTTAAAGGACGTCGAAATTGCGTCATCCACGTTACCAGGGCTTGCGCCGCCCTCTGATCGCACCCCCGGGAGGCGCCGGTCCGGACCATTCGGCTTGACGCATCCAAGTAACGCTGCGTAACCTCACAGTGAGTTACCAGCAACGCGGCGGAGCCGCGAAATGTCCCAGCGTCCGGGGAGCCATATGTCCAGCGAATACGCAAAACAGCTCGGGGCCAAACTCCGTGCCATCCGCACCCAGCAGGGCCTCTCCCTCCATGGCGTGGAGGAGAAGTCCCAGGGCCGCTGGAAGGCCGTTGTCGTCGGTTCGTACGAGCGCGGCGACCGTGCCGTGACCGTGCAGCGCCTCGCTGAGCTCGCGGACTTCTACGGGGTCCCGGTGCAGGAGCTGCTGCCCGGTACGACGCCCGGAGGGGCCGCCGAGCCGCCGCCGAAGCTGGTCCTGGACCTGGAGCGCCTCGCCCACGTCCCGCCGGAGAAGGCCGGTCCGCTGCAGCGCTACGCGGCGACGATCCAGAGCCAGCGCGGCGACTACAACGGCAAGGTGCTCTCGATCCGCCAGGACGACCTGCGCACCCTGGCCGTGATCTACGACCAGTCGCCGTCCGTGCTCACGGAGCAGCTGATCAGCTGGGGCGTGCTGGACGCCGACGCGCGTCGCGCCGTGGCCCACGAAGAGGGCTGAGGCCCCGCTGAAGAAACGTGCCGCCGTACCAGTGCGGGTTCACTCTTTCGGGTGCCCGTGCCGGTACGGCTTTTTCGTGTGCGCCGGTCGACGCGCGGTCGTCCACCGCATGCCGAAGCGCCCGCGGTCCGACGACCGCGGGCGCTTCGGAGGCCGAACAGCGCCGGAGGCTACTGCTCCCGGCGGAGGTTCGGCTTGAGGTCCTTGAAGCGGGCCAGCAGCCCGTTCACGAAGGACGGGGAGTCGTCGGTGGAGAACTCCTTGGCGAGCTGGACCGCCTCGTCGATCACCACCGCGTCCGGGGTGCCGTCCACCCAGATCAGCTCGTAGGCACCGAGCCGCAGGATGTTCCGGTCGACGACCGGCATGCGGTCGATCTCCCAGTCCACCGCGTAGGTCACGATGAGGTCGTCGATCCGGTCCGCGTACTGCGCGTACCCCTCGACGAGCTCCATCGTGTACTCGGTGACCGGCGGCTGACGGTTGTCGGCCCGCGAGTGCCGCACCCAGTCCGCGAGGACCGTCTGCACGGACTCGCCGCGCTGGTCGGCCTCGAAGAGGATCTGGAAGGCGCGCTTGCGGGCCTTGTTCCGGGCAGCCACGGTTAGCTGTTCACCCGGCCGAGGTAGTCGCTGGTGCGGGTGTCGACCTTGACCTTCTCACCCGTGGTGATGAAGAGCGGGACCTGGATCTGGTACCCGGTCTCCAGGGTGGCGGGCTTGGTGCCACCGGTGGAGCGGTCGCCCTGGACGCCCGGCTCGGTCTCCTGGATGACGAGCTCGACGGCGGCCGGCAGCTCAACGTAGAGCACCTCGCCCTCGTGCTGCGCGACGGAGGCGGTGAAGCCCTCGATGAGGAAGTTGGCGGCGTCGCCGACGGCCTTGCGGTCGACCATGAGCTGGTCGTAGGTGTCCATGTCCATGAAGACGAAGTACTCGCCGTCCATGTACGAGAACTGCATGTCGCGACGGTCGATGGTGGCCGTCTCGACCTTCACGCCGGCGTTGAACGTCTTGTCGACGACCTTGCCGGAGAGCACGTTCTTGAGCTTGGTGCGCACAAAGGCCGGGCCCTTGCCGGGCTTGACGTGCTGGAACTCGACGACGGACCAGAGCTGGCCTCCGTCGAGCTTGAGCACCAGGCCGTTCTTGAGGTCGTTCGTGGAAGCCACGGTTGCGGAATCTCCTGGACTGAAGCTGGTGGAACGGCCGAGGATGCGCGCTAGAGCGCGAGCAGCTCCTTGGTCGTAATGGTGAGTAGCTCGGGTCCGCCGTCCGCCTCGGGGCGCACGACGAGCGTGTCATCGATCCGGACCCCGCCCCGGCCCGGGAGGTGGACCCCCGGTTCGACGGTGACCGGCACACAAGCGTCCAGTTTACCCATGGCCGCAGGTGCCAACTGCGGGTCCTCGTCGATTTCGAGTCCCACCCCGTGCCCGGTCCAGGGCGCCAGGCCCCCGCCGTGCCCCGCGGAGTCCAGGAGACAGCGGGCCGCGCGGTCCACGTCGCGGTAGGCGGCGCCCGGTACGAGAGCCTCGCGGCCGGCCCTCTGAGCGGCGAAAACCAGGTCGTAGAGTTCGATCTGCCAGTCCGCCGGCGTCGTCCCGATGACGAACGTGCGGCCGATCTCGCAGCGGTAGCCGCGGTAGTTCGCGCCCAGGCAGACGGAGAGGAAATCTCCCTCCTCCACCCGCCGGTCCGAGGGGCGGTGCCGCCCCTGGCCGGAATTCGGGCCGGTGGCGACGGAGGTGGCGAAGGCCGGGCCGTCGGCGCCGTGGTCCACCAGGCGGCGCTCCAGCTCCAGGGCGAGATGCCGTTCGGTGCGGCCCACCAGGATGGATTCGAGGAGCTCGCCCAGGGCCTGGTCGGTGATCTCCGCGGCGATCCGCAGACAGGCGATCTCCTCCTCGTCCTTGACCACCCGCAGCTGCTCGACGGTGGCCCCGAGGTCGGCCAGCCGGAGGCGGGGGGCGACCGAGCCCATGGCCCGGTGGCGGGAGACCGTCAGATGGTGCTCCTCCACGGCCAGGGACTCCGCGCCGGAGGACGTGGCCAGATCGGCGGCCGCGACCACCGGATCGCCGTCGGCGGCAGGCAGCACCGACACCCGCAGCTGGTCGTCGGTACGGCCGTCGGCGGGATCACCGCCCGGGGCACGGGGGGAGAGCAGGACGTCCCCGCCGGGTCCGAGCAGCAGCACGGCCCCCGAGGGCGCCCCGCCCGCGAGATAGCGGACGTTGGCAGGGCGGGAGACCAGTGCGGCCGCGGATCCGACGGCGGCGCACCGGTCGCGGAGCTGCCCGCGGCGGACGGCGTACACGTCTGACATGCCACGAGCCTACGAGCGGTGGCGCGGACCTGCTCGGTCAGCGCATCCGACCGGGGGGCGCCGCCGGGCCGGGAGCGTCGCGCGGTGGCGGTTCACCAGGCCGGGGGGCTGGTTATGGAGCGGGCGAGTATGTCGTCCAGGACGCGGGCGGTGGTCTCCACGTCGTACGTCGAGTTGTCGATGATCGGCAGTCCGGAGCCGTACCAGCCGGCCATCCTGCCGTGGATCCTGGCCACCTCCTCGTCCGAGAGACGGCGGTTCCCACTGCGGGCGGCGTTGCGCTCCAGGACGATCTCCAGGCCGGGCAGCAGGACGACGGGCAGGAGTCCGGGGCCGACATGGCGCTTCCAGCCGCCGAGACCGACGACCGGACGGTCGGGGAAGACGGCGTCGTCGAGGATGCAGGAGATGCCGTTGGCCAGGAAATTGCGGGCGGCGAAGCCGCAGGTGCGGCGGGCGAGGCGGTACTGCGCCTCGGAGTGGTCGTTCCACCCGGCCTGCGGATCGGCGAAGCCGGAACAGACCCATTCCCGGACGTCGTCGAGGCTGACATGGGCGGTGGGCACCCGGCGGCGGCTGGCCCAGAGCTTGGCCACGGTGGTCTTTCCGGCGCCCGCGGGGCCGATCAGCAGGACGGCGAGGGTCGCGCTGCCGGTGCCGGGCTCGGCGGGCGGTGCGGGCAGCGGGACGGGGCCGCCGGGCGGCAGCTGGACGTGCCCGGTGGTCTCCCTGGAGGGCGGGCCCGGGGCATGGTGCGGGGCCGGCCCGCTCCATCCGCCGGGCGCGGGAGGGGTGGTGGGCGGCGGGCCCGGGTGGCCGGGGTGCTGGGCCTGGTGCGACCAGCCGACAGGTCCGCTTCCCGGTCCCTGGGGCGGCGGCAGCGGGGCCCCCACTGCGTGCTGCATCCGGTGCCACTCCGTCTCGTACAGGCAACTGGCGCTGGTGGAACGGCAACCGTACCGTCCCCGGCCGCCGCAGGGACAACGGTCGGGGACGCGTCACAGTGCCCGGTCGGCCGGTAAAACCCGGTCCGTCAGTCGGTCAGCTCGTCCGCGAGGGCACGCAGGGCGAGGCGGTAGGAGCCGATGCCGAATCCGGCCACGGTCCCCGTGGCGACCGGCGCGACCACGGAGTTGTGGCGGAATTCCTCCCGCGCGTACGGGTTCGAGATGTGCACCTCGATCAGCGGGGCGGTCCGCTGGGCGGCCGCATCCCGCATCCCGTACGAGTAGTGGGTGAAGGCGCCCGGGTTGAGAACGACCGGAATTGAACCGTCCGCGGCCTCGTGGAGCCAGCGGATCAGCTCGCCCTCGTCGTTGGTCTCGCGGACGTCCACGTCGAAGCCGAGTTCCTTGCCGAGCGCCCGGCAGGTCTCGACGAGCCCGGCGTAGGAGGTGGCGCCGTACACATCCGGCTCCCGGGAGCCCAGCCGCCCGAGGTTCGGGCCGTTGAGGACGAGCACCCGGCGGGTCACGCCGACACCTCCCCGTAGGCGGCGAGCAGCACGGCCGGGTCGGGGCCCTCCAGGACGGTGGGCTTGCCCAGGCCGTCCAGGACGATGAAGCGCAGCAGGTCGCCGCGGGACTTCTTGTCGACCTTCATGTTCTCCAGCAGCTTGGGCCACTGGTCGCCCCGGTAGGTGAGCGGAAGCCCGACGGACTCCAGGACGGTGCGGTGCCGGTCGGCGGTGGCGTCGTCGAGGCGCCCGGCGAGCCGGCCCAGCTCGGCGGCGAAGACCATGCCGACCGAGACGGCCGCGCCGTGCCGCCACTTGTAGCGCTCGTTCTTCTCGATGGCGTGCGCCAGGGTGTGGCCGTAGTTGAGGATCTCGCGCAGTCCGGATTCCTTGAGGTCGCTGGAGACGACCTCGGCCTTGACCCTGATGGCGCGCTCGATCAGCTCGGCGGTGTGCGGTCCGGTGGGCGTACGGGCGCCCTCCGGGTCCGCCTCGACGAGGCCGAGGATGGCCGGGTCGGCGATGAACCCGGCCTTGATCACCTCGGCCATTCCGCTGACGTAGTCGTGGACGGGCAGCGAGTCCAGGGCGGCCAGGTCGCAGAGGACCCCGGCCGGCGGGTGGAAGGCGCCGACGAGGTTCTTGCCCTCGGCGGTGTTGATACCGGTCTTGCCGCCGACGGCCGCGTCGACCATGCCGAGCACGGTGGTCGGTACGGCGATCCAGCGCACCCCGCGCAGCCAGCTCGCCGCGACGAACCCGGCCACATCGGTGGTGGCACCGCCGCCTACGCCGACGATCACGTCGGTGCGGGTGAAGCCGGTCTGCCCGAGCGCCTTCCAGCAGTACGCCGCGACCTCGACGGTCTTGGCCTCCTCGGCGTTCGGCAACTGGATCGCGATGGCCTCGTAGCCCTGGTCGGCGAGGTCCTGGCGGACCGCCTCACCGGTCTCCGCGAGCGCCTCGGGGTGCAGCACCGCGACGCGCTTGGCACGGTCGCCGATGAGCGCGGGCAGCTCGCCCAGCAGCTGTCGGCCGACCAGCACCTCGTACGGGTCGGTGCCCGCGCTGCCTGCGATCGCGATACGGGTGGGGCCCTGCTCGGTCATACGTGTGTTCTCCCGGCCGGAGGTGACGGGCTCGCCCGTGCGCTCCGGCAGTTCCAGTGCGTCGAGGACCGCCTGGGCGACCTCTTCGGGGGTGCGCTCGTCGGTGGCGACGGTCACCCGGGCCACCTCGGTGTACAGATGGCGGCGGGCGTCCATCAGCTCGCGCCACTGCCGGCGCGGGTTGACGGCGAGCAGCGGGCGGGCGGTGTTCAGGCCGACCCGTCTGACGGCTTCCTCCACGTCCATCGAGAGATAGACGACGGGGCGGCCGGCGAGCAGGGCGCGGGTCGTGTCGTCGAGCACGGCGCCGCCGCCGAGGGAGAGGACACCCGTGTGCTCGGCGACGGCGGTGTGCACCGCCTGCCGCTCCAGCTCGCGGAAGTGCTCCTCGCCCTCGTCGTAGAAGATCTCGGGGATCGGCTTGCCGGCCGTGGCCACGACGTCCGCGTCGGTGTCCCGGTAGCCGGTGCCGAGCCGGTCGGCGAGCAGCTCGCCGACCGTGGACTTGCCTACGCCCATCGGGCCGACGAGGACGATCAGCGGGCCGCTCATCGGATCTGGAGGTGGTCGAGGTACGACTGCACGTTGCGGTGGGTCTCGGGGACGCTGTCGCCGCCGAACTTCTCCGCGACGGCGTCGGCCAGGACCAGGGCGACCATCGCCTCGGCGACGATGCCAGCGGCCGGAACGGCACAGACATCGGAGCGCTGGTGGTGGGCCTTGGCGGGTTCGCCCGTGACGACGTCGACGGTGGCGAGCGCGCGCGGCACGGTCGCGATGGGCTTCATCGCGGCACGGACCCGCAGCAGCTCACCGGTGGTCAGACCGCCCTCGGTGCCGCCGGAGCGGCCGGAGGCGCGCTTGATGCCGTCCTCGGTGACCAGGATCTCGTCGTGCGCCTTGGAGCCGGGGACCCGCGCCAGATCGAAGCCGTCGCCGACCTCGACCCCCTTGATGGCCTGGATGCCCATCAGGGCGGCGGCGAGCCGGGCATCGAGCCTGCGGTCCCAGTGGACGTGCGAGCCGAGGCCGACCGGCACCCCGTACGCCAGCACCTCGACGACGCCGCCGAGGGTGTCGCCGTCCTTGTGGGCCTGGTCGATCTCCGCGACCATCGCCTTGCTCGCGTCGGCGTCCAGGCAGCGCACCGGGTCGGCGTCGAGGCGCTCTACGTCGGCGGGCACCGGGTAGACGCCGTAGGGCGCCTTGGCCGCGGCCAGCTCGACGACATGGCTGACGATCTCGATGCCGGCGGTCTCCTTGAGGTACGACCGGGCGACGGCGCCGAGTGCGACGCGGGCCGCGGTCTCCCGGGCGCTGGCGCGCTCCAGGATCGGCCGGGCCTCGTCGAAGCCGTACTTCTGCATGCCCGCGAGGTCGGCGTGGCCGGGCCTCGGGCGGGTCAGCGGGGCGTTGCGGGCCAGCGCGGCCAGCTCGTCGGGGTCGACCGGGTCGGCCGACATGACCTGCTCCCACTTGGGCCACTCGGTGTTGCCCACCATCACGGCGACCGGGGAGCCCATGGTGAGACCGTGGCGCACCCCGCCGAGGAAGGTCACCTCGTCCTTCTCGAACTTCATCCGCGCACCGCGGCCATACCCGAGCCGCCGCCGGGCGAGTGCGTCCGCCACCATCTCCGTGGTGATCGGGACGCCGGCGGGAAGACCCTCCAGCGTCGCCACGAGTGCGGGGCCGTGCGACTCCCCCGCGGTCAGCCAGCGCAACCTGCTCAACGGTGCTCCTCATGCTCGCGCCTGGAACTGCGACGGCGCGACCGGGTGCGCGGCCCTGGCCCGCCGTCTCCGATCCTCCCACGACCGGGGGGCCGGACCGGCCGCCGGTCCAGCAGCCGGACGGATCGCACCGGCGGGCGCGGGGGTTCAGCGGGCGGCGAGCGCCGCTTCCCCGGCCTTCCGCATGGCCGCGAGCGGCGCGGGCGCGCGGCCCGTCATCTGCTCGACCTGGAGGACGGCCTGGTGCACCAGGAGGTCCAGACCTCCGACCACTGCGCCTCCGTGTGCCGTCCAGGCGGCGGCGAGCCGGGTGGGCCAGGGCTCGTACAGCACGTCGAAGAGCGTGCCCGGGTGCTCCGGTACGGCGTCGGTCAGGGCGTCGGTGGCACCGGCCGGGGTGGTGGCGATGACCAGTGGGGCGTGCAGTGCCCGTTCGGCCTCCGCCCAGTCGGCGATCCGGACGTCCACACCGAGGCGTTCGCCCCAGCCGCGCATCTCCCGGCCCCGCTCCCGGCTGCGGACGTAGGCCGTGACCGGTCCCGTACAGATCTCGGACAGCGCGGCGAGCGCCGACGACGCGGTCGCCCCGGCGCCGAGGACGGCGGCGGACCCGGTCTCCTCCACCCCGCGTTCGCGCAGCGCGGCGATCATCCCGGGGATGTCGGTGTTGTCGCCGGTCCGCCGGCCGTCCTCGGTGAGGACGACCGTGTTGACGGCCTCCACCGACGACGCGGTCTCGCTGATGGAGTCCAGCAGCGGAATGACCGCCCGCTTGAGCGGCATGGTCAGCGAGAGCCCGGCCCAGTTGGAGTCGAGCCCCTCGACGAAGCCGGGCAGTGCGGCCTCGTCGACCTCGAACCGGTCGTATGTCCAGTGGGTGAGCCCGAGCTCGGCGTACGCGGCCCGGTGCAGGACCGGCGAGAGCGAGTGCGCGATGGGCGAACCGAGGACGGCTGCGCGGTGGCGCCGGTCAGCCGAGGCCATGTTGTTCCTTGAATTTCTGGTTGAGTTTCTCGTGCTCGGCGGCCGTCTTGGTGAACTGGGTCTTCTTGCCGTCGAGCGAGATGAAGAACATCCACCCGTCACGGGTGGGATTGAGCGTGGCCCGCAGGGCTTCGTCGCCCGGATTACTGATCGGGCCGGGCGGAAGGCCCGCGTGATAATAGGTGTTGTACGGGTCCGGATTGGTCCGGATCTCGTTCGACCCGATCTTGATCTTGCTCTGCTTCTTGAGGTAATTGAACGCGGAGTCGAATTCGAGCTTGCGGTTCGTGGCGATATTGTCGGGCTTCAGGCGGTTGTAGGCGACTTCGGCCATCTTGCGGAAGTCGTCATGCGTGAGCCCTTCCGCCTGGACCAGGCTGGCGACCGTGAGAACCTGCCAAGGTCCGTCCAGCTTGTACTTCCTGGCCGCGCCTTCGAGGTCGAGCTTGTCGTATTCCTCGTTGGCGCGGGAGACCATCTTCTTCAGAAGGGTCTCCGGCTTGGTCTGCTTGGTGACCGGATAGGCGGCCGGGTAAAGGAACCCCTCCAGCGGGTCCTTGATGTCCTTGTTCTTGCTCACCCAGTCGGGCAGCCCGAGTTCGGACGTCCCGGACTTGGCGACGTCCTCGGTCGTGCCCTTCTTGAGGCCCAGCTTCTTGTCGACCATCTCGTAGACGGCGACATTGCGGTAACCCTCGGGAATCACCAGAAGATTCTGGCTCTTCGGGTCGACCATCATCTTCAGGGCCTCGGCCGCGGACATCTTCTCGTGGAGGAGATAGACACCGGCCTGGATCGATTTGCCCTTGGGGTTCTCGCTCTGCGCGGAGACGAACGCGTCGACGCTCTTGACGACACCCTTCTTCTTCAGGATGTTGCCGATGTCGGAGCCGAAGGAACCCTTGGGGATCTCCACCTCGACCGACCCCGAGCCGCTGCCCGCGTAGTCGGGCGCCGAGCCGAACTTGTCCTTCCAGTACGAGTAACCGAAGTAACTCACCCCGCCGAGACCACCGACCAGGACCAGGGAGACGACCAGGCAGGCACAGCCGTTGCGGCTCTTCTTCTTGCCCTTGCCGCGCCGCTCGTTGCCGCCACGGCTGCCGCGACGCGACGCGCGCGAGTCGTCGTACTCGTCGCCCCTGTCGTCCTTGTCGTCGCCGTTGTCGTCAGGCGTGTCGGTGCCCGTGAAGAAGGGATGGGTCTCCTCCGGCTGGACCTCCGGGTCCCAGTCCGGGTTCTCCGCCGGGGCCTGCTGGGGAGCGGCGGCCTCACGACGGCCCGGCGGCTGCGGCGGCGGGTAGGCCTCCGGTGTGCCGTAGTAGTCGTGCGTCTCGCCGTAGCCGGCCTGCCCGGCGCCGTACGGGTCGGCCGGCTGGGCGGCGTACGGCATCCCGGCGGACTGCTGCCCGGTGTCCCAACCGCCGTTGTCGTACTGCGGCTGCTGGGGTTGCTGGGGCTGCTGCGCGTACGGGTCCTGCGGGACTCCGTAGTCAGGCTGCTGCTGATAGTGCTGCTGGGCGTACGGATCGTGCGGCTGCTGCGGCTGCTGCGCGTACGGGTCGTGCGGCTGCTGCGGCTGCTGCTGCTGCTGCGCGTACGGGTCCTGCGGGTAGGGCTGCTGCTGGCCGTACTGGTTCTGGCCGTGGGCGGACTGCTGTCCTCCCCATCCCTGGTCCCCGTACAAGGGATCCTCGGGATGCCACGGTTCGGAGCCGGGGCCCCGGCCATACTCAGTCATCGATCCCCTAGAGCCGCGAGACGCTATTCCGTCTCTTTGCTGTGCGGTGTTTGTTCGATACACCGCCGCATCGCGCGGAACGTTACCGTATCGCGATCAGACAACCACTTCGACGCCTTCGCCGGGTGCCGTGCCTGACGCCCGTTCGGACTCCAGAGCGTTCTGAAGGATCACCACAGCGGCAGCTTGGTCGATGACGGATCGGCCTTTCTTGGACTTCACGCCCGAAGCGCGCAGTCCCTGACTGGCCGTCACTGTGGTCATCCTCTCGTCCACCAGCCGTACCGGAATGGGTGCGACCGAGCGGGCGACCTCCTGGGCGAAGACCCGGATCTTGGCGGCGGCGGGTCCCTCACCGCCGCCGAGGGACCGCGGCAGGCCGATGATGATCTCGATCGGCTCGTACTCCTCGACGATCTGCCCGAGCCGCCGGTGGGCCGCCGGGACATCACGTCCCGGAACGGTTTCCACCGGCGTGGCGAGGATCCCGTCGGGGTCGCACGAGGCGACCCCGATCCGGGCGTCCCCGACATCGATCGCGAGACGGCGACCGCGGCGCATCTGCGTCATTCCCGTCGTCACGCCGTCTCGGTGACGAGGCGTTCGACGGCGGAGACCGCGGCGCCGATGGCCTCCGGGTCCTGGCCGCCGCCCTGGGCGACGTCCGGCTTGCCGCCGCCACCGCCGCCGAGGGTCTTGGCCGCGGTACGGACCAGGTCACCGGCCTTGAGGCCACGCTCGCGGGCGGCCTCGTTGGTGGCGATGACGGTCAGCGGGCGGCCGTTCGCCGTGGTGAACAGGGCCACGACGGCCGGCCGGCCGCCCTGGACGCGGCCACGGACGTCGAGGACGAGCCTGCGGAGGTCGTCGGCCGACGTGCCGTCCGGGACCTGGCCGGTGACCAGGGCGACGCCGCGTACGTCCTTGGCGGACTCGGCCAGTCCGGCGGCGGCCTGGAGGACCTTCTCCGCGCGGAACTTCTCGATCTCCTTCTCGGCGTCCTTCAGCTTGCCGAGCATTCCGGCGATCTTCTCCGGCAGCTCCTCGGGGCGCCCCTTGACCAGCTCCTGCAACTGGGCGACGACCGTGTGCTCCTTGGCGAGGAAGTTGTACGCGTCGACGCCGACGAGGGCCTCGATGCGCCGCACGCCGGAACCGATGGACGACTCGCCGAGCAGCTTCACCAGACCCAGCTGGGCGGTGTTGTGGACGTGCGTACCGCCGCAGAGCTCCTTGGAGAAGTCCCCGATGGTGACGACCCGGACCCGCTCGCCGTACTTCTCGCCGAACTCGGCGATGGCGCCCTGCTTCTTGGCCTCGTCGATCGACATGACCTCGGCCTGGACGTCGAGTTCACGCGAGAGCACGTCGTTGATCTTCTGCTCGACGTCGGTCATGACCGAGCCGGGGACGGCGTTCGGCGAGCCGAAGTCGAAGCGGAAGCGGCCGGGCTGGTTCTCGGAACCGGCCTGGGCGGCCGTCGGACCGAGCGCGTCGCGCAGGGCCTGGTGCGTGAGGTGCGTGGCGGAGTGGGCGCGGGCGATGGCGCGGCGGCGCTTGACGTCGATCGAGGCGAAGGCCGGAGCGCCGACGGTGACCTCGCCGACCTGGACGACGCCCTTGTGGACGTGGACGCCGGGGACCGGCTTCTGGACGTCGCGGACCTCGATGACGGCACCGGTGTCGAGCCTGATCCGGCCCTGGTCGGCGATCTGGCCGCCGCCCTCGGCGTAGAACGGGGTGCGGTCGAGGACGACCTCGACCTCGTCGCCCTCGGAGGCGGCCGGGGAGGACACGCCGTCGACGAGGAGCCCGACGATGGTCGACTCCCCCTCGGTGGTGGTGTAGCCGGTGAAGTCGGTGGCGCCGGAGTTGTCGGCGACCTCGCGGTAGGCCGACAGGTCGGCGTGACCGGTCTTCTTGGCGCGGGCGTCCGCCTTGGCGCGGTCCCGCTGCTCCTTCATCAGGCGGCGGAAGCCGTCCTCGTCCACCGAGAGGCCCTGTTCTGCGGCCATCTCCAGGGTGAGGTCGATCGGGAAGCCCCAGGTGTCGTGGAGCAGGAACGCCTTGTCGCCGGCGAGGACCTGGCCGCCGGCCGCCTTGGTCTCGGTGACGGCGGTGTCGAGGATGTTGGTGCCGCCCTTGAGCGCCTTGAGGAAGGCGGCCTCCTCGGCGAGGGCGACGGTCTCGATGCGCTTGCGGTCGGTGATCAGCTCCGGGTACTGCTGCCCCATCGTCTCGATCACGACGTCGACCAGGTCCTTGACGACCGGTCCGGTGGCGCCCATCAGGCGCATGTTGCGGACGGCGCGGCGCATGATGCGGCGCAGCACGTACCCACGGCCTTCGTTGCCGGGCGTCACGCCGTCGCCGATGAGCATCACGGAGGTGCGGATGTGGTCGGCGACCACGCGCATCGAGACGTCGGAGTCGTGCTTGTCGCCGTAGCGGACGCCGGTCAGCTCGGTGGCCTTGTCCATGACGACGCGCAGGGTGTCGGTCTCGTACATGTTCTGTACGCCCTGCAGGATCATGGCGAGGCGTTCCAGGCCCAGACCCGTGTCGATGTTCTTCGACGGCAGGTCGCCGAGGATCGGGAAGTCCTCCTTGCCGTCACCGGCACCCCGCTCGTACTGCATGAAGACCAGGTTCCAGATCTCCACGTACCGCTCGTCGTTGACGGCCGGGCCGCCCTCGACGCCGAACTCGGGGCCGCGGTCGTAGTTGATCTCGGAGCAGGGGCCGCAGGGACCGGGGACGCCCATGGACCAGAAGTTGTCCTTCTTGCCCAGGCGCTGGATGCGCTCGGCGGGAACGCCGATCTTCTCGCGCCAGATCTTCTCGGCCTCGTCGTCGTCGAGGTAGACCGTGATCCACAGCCGCTCGGGGTCGAGGCCGTAGCCACCGTCCGCCACGGAACCGGTGAGCAGCTCCCAGGCGTAGCCGATGGCCCCTTCCTTGAAGTAGTCGCCGAAGGAGAAGTTGCCGCACATCTGGAAGAACGTGCCGTGCCGGGTGGTCTTGCCGACCTCTTCGATGTCCGGCGTACGCACGCACTTCTGCACGCTGGTGGCACGCGGGGCGGGCGGCTTGGTCTCACCGAGGAAATACGGCTTGAAGGGGACCATGCCCGCGTTGACGAGCAACAGAGTCGGGTCGTCCGCGATGAGCGACGCCGAAGGGACGACGGTGTGACCGCGCTCCTCGAAGAAGCTCAGCCAGCGGCGACGAATTTCAGCCGACTCCATCAGTGGTCCTCATTCCGGTTGTACGACGTGTAGGGGAGCTTGCGGTGTGCGGTGGCCTTGAGAGCCCGGTCGGGCCCGACGGGCTCGGACGCCTCGACGACGTAGTGCGGGCGGACCGGGAGGTCCTGGTCGACCGGGGCCGCCAGGCCGAGCGCCTCGCCCAGTTCGGCCTCGCGCCGGGCCATGGACTCACGGACGTCCAGGGCGAAGTCCTTGAGCTTGTGCCCCGTCTCGATCGCCCTGTCCGCGGCCTGCGCCGCAAGGCTCTCGGGGGTCAGCTGCTTGAGCTTCCGGTTGACCTTGGTGGTGGCCCAGACACCGGCGGCGGCACCGGCGGTGAACCAGAACGTACGGCGGAACATGGCTGCGTCAGTCCTTCGGTCCGCGGGGGTTTCTGCCGTTGCGCTTCCTGCCGCGCGCGGACGGCACGGTGCGGCCGACGAGCACCGAACGGCGGGCGGGTTCCGGCTCGGGGTCGGACTTGCGGCCGATGGCCCGCCGTACCCCGTAGCCGAACGCGGCGACCTTGACGAGCGGGCCGCCGAAGGTCGAGGCGACGGTGGTGGAGAGCGCGGAGGCGTTCGAGGTGACTTCCTGGACGTCCGTCGCGATCGCGTCGACCTTGTCGAGCTGGGTCCGCGCGGAGCGCACGGTGTCGGAGGCGTCGGCGAGCAGCGGGACCGCCTGCTCGGTCACGTCCGCCACGAGCTTGGTGGTCGCCCTGAGCGTCTGGGCCAGCCTCACCAGCACGACGGCGAGGAACGAAACCAGGATCGCCCAGAAGACGGCCACCAGGATCCCGGCCACCTCTCCACCGGACACAGTGCACCGCTCTCTAGCTTGTCGCTGTCTCTGTACTGTCTGTTTCTGCGTACTGTCTGTCTCTGCTCGGTCCGGCGACGGCCGTCGCAACAGCCGATCGTCGTCCCCCGAGCCTATCGCGCCGGTGGTCGCACCCCGTACCGCATTACCGACGGGACGGACGGGCGTTGCCCCGAGGAGATTGTACGGAGAGCTTTCGTACCAGTACCCTGCGTGTTTCATGCGACGCCCCCACCGCACCGTTCCCTCCCCCCACGATCCGGGTGCCCCCACCGCCCCCGGAAATCTCTCGGCGGAACTGAACAGATTCGTGGGACGGGAGAACGAACTCGTCCGTCTCGCTCAGCTCCTGGAAGAGTCCAGGCTCGTCACCATGGTCGGCGTGGGCGGCGTGGGCAAGACCCGCTGCGCCACCCGGATCGCCGCGCTTCTGGAGAAACGGTACTGCGACGGCGTCTGGCTGGCCGAGCTCTCCGCCATCCACGACTCCGAGCTGCTGGAACACGCGCTCATCGACGCCCTGGGGCTCACCGATCACACCAGCAGACCGCCCCGCACGACCCTCGTGGAGCACCTGGCCGGGCGCCGGCTCCTGCTGGTGGTCGACGGCTTCGAGCATCTCGTGGACGCCTGCGCCGGGCTGGTGCGGGAACTGCTGCGCCGGGCCCCGGGGCTGCGGGTGCTGGCCGTCGGACGGCTGCCGCTGGAGCTGGACGGGGAGCTCACCTTCCCGCTCCCGCCGATGACGGACGAGGACGCGATGCTGCTCTTCGCGGAGCGGGCCGCCGCCGTGCGGCCGGACTTCCGGCTGACCGACGACAACCGCGCCACCACCCTGGAGCTGTGCCGCCGCCTGGACGGAATCCCGCTCGCGCTGGAACTCGCCGCCGGGCGGCTGCGCGCCCTGTCCACCGCCCAGGTGCTGCAACGTCTGGACGACCGCTTCCGGCTGCTGACCGGTTCGAGCCGCAGCGCGCAGGCACGCCATCAGACGCTCCGTACGGCCATCGGCTGGAGCCACGAGCTGTGCGCTCCGGAACAGCGGCTGCTCTGGGCACGGCTCTCGGTGTTCGCCGGGCAGTTCGATCTGGAGGCCGTCGAGTACATCTGCAGCGGCGCCGATCTGCCGGCCGAGTCGGTGCTCGATGTGCTCTCCGCGCTGCTGGCGCAGTCCGTCGTGCTGCGCGAGGACGCGGCGCACGGCACCCGCTACCGGATGCTGGACACGGTGCGGGAGTACGGCGCCGAGTGGCTGGCGGCCACCGATGACACGGACCGGCTGCGGCGCCGTCACCGGGACTGGTTCCTGGGTCTCGCGACCTGGTGCGAGCTCGACTGGTTCAGTCAGCGGCAGGGCGAGGTGGCCGCACGGGCCGGGAGCGAGCTGCCGAATCTGCGGCGGGCGATGGAGTATTCGCTGGAGAGTCCGGGCGAGGCCCATCTCGCCCAGTATCTGGCCGGCACCCTGTGGTTCCTCTGGGTGGGCTGCGGGCGGCTCTCGGAGGGCCGGCACTGGCTGGACCATGTACTGGAGGAGGACACCCCGTACGACTCCTCGCGGCTGAAGGCGCTGTGGGTGCTCGGGTACGTGGCCGTGCTCCAGGGCGACGCGGTCGGTGCGGTCGCCTCGCTGCAGGAGTGCCGGGACGCGGCGGAGCGGGCCGACGACGCCACGGCGCTCGCCTACGCGGTGCACCGGCAGGGCTGCCTGGCGCTCGTCACCGACGACCTGGCCAGGGCCAAGGAGCTGCTGGAGGACGCGCTGCGCCGCTATCAGGAGCTCGGCGAGCTGAACAGCAACGTGCTGATGGGCCAGGTCGAGCTCGCGATGGCGGTCGGTTTCCACGGGGATCTGGACGGGGCCGCCACGATCTGCGAGGAGGTCCGGGAGATCTGCGAGGACCACGGGGAGCGCTGGACCCTGTCGTACGCGCTGTACGTGCTGGCCTTCGCGGCCCTCCAGCGCGACCGGCCGGACCGGGCGCGGGAACTGCTCGGTCAGTCGCTGACGATCAGCCACGCCTTCCACGATCTGCTCGGATCGGTGCTCGCCCTGGAGCTGCTGGCGCTGGTCACGGCGATCGAGGGCGACGCGGCGGAGGCGGCGGTGCTCCAGGGGGCCGCCGACCGGATCTGGCCGTCCGTGGGACTGCCGCTGTTCGGATCGGCGTACTACGGGCAGCCCCGGGTCCGCTGCGCGGAGCTGGCCCGCCGGGAACTGGGCGACGAGCGGTACGCGTCGGGACTGCGTGCGGGTGGACAGCTGGATCCGGACGCGGCGGTGGCCAGGGCGCTGGCGAGCGGCCCCGAGGACCGCCGGGAGACATCGGCGCGGCTGCCCGGAACGCTGCCGGGCCCGGGGAAAACACGCAGGCCCGCCGCCTCCCGTACTTCCGGGAGGGGCGGGCCCGAGCGCTGGTGAGAGTGGCTGCGCCTGGATCAGCGGGCGTAGTACTCGACGACGAGCTGCTCGTCGCAGATGACGGGGATTTCCTTGCGGTTCGGGTCCCGGTCAAGGCGGAAGGCCAGGGCCTTCAGGTTCACCTGCAGGTAGCGCGGGGTCTCACCGTCGGTGTCGTACCCACCCTCGCGGGCCACCTGGAAGGGGTGCTTGTCGCGGCTGCGCTCGCGGACCATCACGATGTCGTCCGGACGGACACGGAACGACGGCTTGTCGACCTTGCCACCGTTGACCTCGATGTGGCCGTGCACGACCATCTGACGGGCCTGGTAGATGGTGCGGGCGATGCCCGAACGCAGGACCAGCGCGTCGAGACGGCGCTCGAGCTCGACGACCAGCGCCTCGCCCGTCTTGCCCTCGGCCTTCTTGGCACGGTCGTAGGCGCGCGCCATCTGGCGCTCGCTGATGTCGTACTGGGCGCGCAGACGCTGCTTCTCCAGCAGACGGACCTTGTAGTCCGAGTTCTGCTTGCGGCCACGGCCGTGCTCGCCCGGCGGGTAGGGGCGGGCCTCGAAGTACTTGACGGCCTTCGGCGTCAGCGCGATGCCGAGCGCGCGGCTCTTCTTGACCTTGGGACGCGACTGGTTAGGCACGTTCTCCAGACCTCCGTTGTAGGTTAGGTTAGGCTCACCTTACTTGAGGAGATCGCATGTCTCGCCCGGGGAACACCAGTCACATCACGGACAGCACTGACAGCGTCGACACCGCTCAGGGTGCCGATACGACGGAGGACCGATCAGATCGTGGTCAGCCGCGTCCCGGCGGGCTTGAAAACACTCGGATGCCGTCAGCAGCCGAGCGCACACGAACTCTCGTACAGAGTACCTGCTCGTCGGTACTGCTCGTCCCCGGGCTGGAGGCGGCCGGCTCGGACCAGCTGATGCCCCTGGCCAGGAGCGTGGGTCCGGACGGGGATCTGTTCCTGGAGCTGCCCGCGGATTCCCCGGTCGTACGGGCCGCGACGCACGCCGAGGACGACGAGCTGACGGCCGTGCTGGAGATCACGGACGTCGCCCCGGTCTCCGTCCCGCACCGCATCCGCGGCCGCGCGTGGGTCTCGGGCTGGCTCACCACCGTACCCGGCCTGTCGGGGCCCGGCCGGACGACGCTCAGGCTGGAGACGGGCGAGGTGTACGTCGACGACCTGTGGGGCGCGCAGGACGTGCGGCCGGAGGAATTCCGGGACGCGGTGCCCGATCCGCTGGCCGGCCACGAGACGGAGCTGCTCCAGCATCTGCACGCGGCGCACGGCGAGCAGCTGGCGACGCTCTGCGGGCTGCTGGGCGAACGGTCGGCCGGTCACTGCCCGGCCCATCCGCCCGCCGTCGTACCACTCGCACTCGACCGGTACGGGCTGCGGCTGCGGCTGTGCGAGGACCGGGGGCGGTGCTACGACGCGCGCTTCGAGTTCCCCGATCCGGTGTGCGACGTCATCGAGCTGAGCCAGGCCATGCACACGCTCTTCGAGGCCGCGGCGCGCTGAAGGAGGCACGGCACACCGAACGGGGCGCGGCCCCGCCCGGCCTCAGCCCGTGGACGGTCCGGTGCCGTCGCCGGCCGTGCGGCCGAGCCGCTCGCGGACGCGCTCCACCACATCCGCGTAACGCGCCTCCGCGCCGTAGCGCGTGGGCCGGTAGTAGTGCTTGTCGCGGACCGCGTCCGGTGCGTACTGCTGGGCGGCGATCCCGCCGGGGACGTCGTGCGGATACACATAGCCCTGGGCATGGCCCAGCTTGGCGGCGCCCTTGTAATGACCGTCGCGCAGATGGGCCGGGACGGGCCCCGCGAGGCCGTTGCGCACGTCCTCCTGGGCGGCGGAGATCGCCAGCGTCGCCGCGTTGGACTTGGGGGCGAGGGCCAGGGCGATCGTGGCATGGCTCAGGATGAGCGCCGCCTCCGGGAAGCCGATCATGGCGACCGCCTGGGCGGCCGCCACGGCGGTGGGCAGCGCCGTGGGATCGGCGAGGCCGATGTCCTCGCTGGCCGAGATCATCAGCCGTCGGCCGATGAACCGGGGGTCCTCCCCCGCCTCGATCATCCGGGCCAGATAGTGCAGCGCGGCGTCCACGTCGGAGCCGCGGATCGACTTGATCAACGCGCTCGCCACGTCGTAGTGCTGGTCGCCGTCCCGGTCGTACTTCACGGCCGCCCGGTCGACGGTCTCCTCCAGGGTGAGGAGGCTGATCTCCTTCTCCTGCTTGGACAGCGCGGCACCGGCCGCGGCCTCCAGCGCCGTCAGCGCCCGGCGGGCGTCGCCGCCCGCGATCCGCAGCAGATGCGCCTCGGCCTCCTCCGGCAGCGTCACCGCGCCGCCGAGCCCGCGCTCGTCGGTCAGCGCGCGCCGGAGCAGTCCGCGCAGGTCGTCGTCGGTGAGCGATTCCAGGGTGAGCAGCAACGAGCGGGAGAGCAGCGGCGAGATGATCGAGAAGTACGGATTCTCGGTGGTGGCCGCGATCAGCGTCACCCAGCGGTTCTCCACCGCAGGCAGCAGGGAGTCCTGCTGTGCCTTGGAGAAGCGGTGGATCTCGTCGAGGAAGAGGACGGTCTCCTTGCCGTAGCCGCCGGTGGCGCGGCGGGCACCCTCGATGACGGCGCGCACCTCCTTGACGCCCGCGGTGATCGCGGAGAGCTCGACGAAGCGCTTGTTGGTGGCCTTGCTGACCACGTACGCCAGAGTCGTCTTCCCGATGCCGGGCGGGCCCCAGAGGATCACCGACGACGGGCCCGCAGGCCCGCCGTTCCCCTCGCCGACGAGGCGGCGCAGCGGTGAGCCCGGCTTGAGGAGATGCTGCTGGCCGACGACCTCGTCGAGGGTACGGGGGCGCATCCGGACAGCCAGTGGGCTGCTGGACGGGTCCTTCTCCTGGCGGTCTTCGGCTGCTGCGGTAAAGAGGTCGGGCTCCACGTTTTGAAGCCTATGTCACGGCACCGACATCCCTGCCGGGCCGGTCCCGCCCGGGAGGGACGGGCGGCCGGTCAGCTGGTCCAGAAGTCCCACCAGCGGGTCAGGATCAGCATGCCGATGATGCCGATCCACAGGACCGGCGGCACCCAGTGGAACTCCGTCAGGCCGTTGCGCAGCCAGTTCGGCGCGGGGATGATCCGGTGCTTGATGTTGTGCGTGGTGATGTAGCAGAACATGAAGATCGTGGCGACCCAGGCCAGGCAGCACCAGAGGCAGAGCGAGTTGATGTTGTAGAGCGACTGGTACTGGAGCCAGGTGCAGAAGCCGACTCCGAACAGCGCGCCCGCGTTCATCCCGAGCCAGTACCAGCTGCGGAAGCGGGCACCCGCGAGCAGCGCCAGCCCGATCCCGATGATCACGGGGTAGGTGGCCAGGCCGAGCATCGGGTTCGGGAAGCCGAAGGCGGCCGCCTGCTCGCTCTTCATGATGTTGCCGCACGCGACCACCGGGTTGAGGCTGCACCCCGGGGTGAAGCTGGGGTCCTCCAGCAGCTTGAACTTGTCGATCGTGATGACCCACGCGGCGAGCAGCCCGGCGGCGCCGGTGATCACCAGCAGCAGTGCGAGCGCGCGGCTGCCGCCGAAGGTCCTCTTCCCGCCGTCCTCGTCCTGTTCGGAGGAGGGATGGTCTACCGCTGCAGTCGTCATATCGCCGTTCCATCAGTGAGTGGCCTGCTGGGCACGGTCATTGTGCCGCACCACGGCAGCGATGCTCTGTTCGATGGACATAAAGGTGTACGCAACGGCTTGCGCATTCCCGGCGCCGAACCCGAGGGCCCCGGAGAAACGCCCGCACCATGACCGAACTCGCGTTGGAGGTGAGCGGCCTGAAGGAGCACTTCGGCGGACCGGCCGCCGTCGACGACCCGGCTCGCGCCGACCACCGCGGGCGTTCACAGGTAGGCATCGTCCGGCAGGATGAATCCGTGCCTGCCGAGTTGACGGTGCGTGAGCGGGAGGTACGGGGCTGCCGCTCTCCGGTACGTGTGCGGCCGGCGGGCGGAATTCCGCGCGTCGGCCGCACCGGACGGACCAGGGCCTGTCCGGCCCTGACCCGCCGGACAGTCCCTAGGCCAGGCGCTCGCGGATCGCCGCGACCACGTCGGGCAGCGGCACGGGCGTCTGCTCGCCGGACTCCATGTCCTTGAGCTGGACGACGCCCTCGGCCAGATCCCGCTCGCCCGCGACGATCGTGAAGCGGGCTCCCGACCGGTTCGCGCTCTTCATCGCGCCCTTGAGGCCCCGGCTCCCGAACGCGAAGTCCGCCGCCACGCCCTCGCGGCGCAGCTGCGTGACGACGCCGAAGAGCACCCGGCGGGCCTCCTCGCCGAGCGGCACCGCGAAGACGCTGGTGGCCGCGGGAAGTTCGAGCTCGATGCCCTCCGCCTCCAGCGCGAGCACCGTGCGGTCCACGCCGAGCGCCCAGCCGACCGACGGGAGCGCCGGTCCGCCGATCATCTCGGACAGACCGTCGTAGCGGCCGCCGCCACCCACCGCGGACTGCGAGCCGAGTCCGTCGTGGACGAACTCGAAGGTGGTGCGGGTGTAGTAGTCGAGGCCGCGGACGAGCTTCTCGTCGTCCTCGTACACCACGCCTGCCGCCGAGAGGAGTTCGCGCACCTCCTCGTGGTACGCCTTGCAGGCGTCGCACAGGTAGTCGCGCAGCACCGGGGCGCCGGTCAGCTGCTTCTGCACCTCGGGCCGCTTGTCGTCGAGGACCCTCAGGGGGTTGATCTCGATGCGGCGGCGGGTCTCCTCGTCCAGGTCGAGCTCGCGCAGGAAACCCTGGAGCGCGTCCCGGTAGACGGGGCGGCACTCCTTGTCGCCCAGCGAGTTGAGCAGGATGCGGAAGTCGCGCAGGCCGAGCGCGCGGTACGCCTGGTCGGCCAGGATGATCAACTCGGCGTCCAGCACCGGGTCCTCGGCGCCGATCGCCTCGGCACCGACCTGCGAGAAGTGCCGGTAGCGGCCCTTCTGCGGGCGCTCGTAGCGGTAGTACGAGCCGGAGTACCAGAGCTTCACCGGCAGGTTGCCGAGCTTGTGGAGGTTGGCCTCCAGCGCGGCGCGGAGCACGGAGGCGGTGCCCTCGGGGCGCAGCGCCAGCTCGGATCCGCCCTTGGTGGTGAGGGTGTACATCTCCTTGGTCACGATGTCGGTGGACTCACCGACACCGCGCGAGAAGAGGGCGACGTCCTCGAAGCCGGGCGTCTCGATGTAGCCGTAGCCGGAGTTCTTCAGGGGCGCGGCGATGGCCTCGCGCACCGCGAGGTACTTCGCGGAGTCGGGCGGGGTCAGGTCGTACGTGCCCTTGGGGGCCTTGAAAGTGCTCACGGGATCTGTCTCTCGTCACATTCCTCGTCGGGGCGCGTCCATACCGTGCAGATACGGATTGGTGGCGCGCTCGAGGCCGATGGTCGTCTGGGGGCCGTGGCCGGACAGCACCACGGTCGAGTCGTCGAGCGGCAGGCACACGCGGGCCAGCGACTCGAGCAGCTCGGCGTGGTCGCCGCCGGGCAGGTCGGTGCGTCCGACGGAGCCGGCGAAGAGCAGGTCGCCCGAGAAGAGGATCTGCGGAACATCCGCGGCCTCGGGCATCCTGAACGTCACCGACCCCTTGGTATGGCCGGGCGCATGCGCGACACCGAACTCCAGACCGGCCAGCTCCAGCCGGGCGCCGTCGCTCAGCTCCTTGACGTCGTCCGGCTCCCCGATCGTCAGCTCGCCCATGAGCGGCATCCCGATGGAGCGGCCGAGGGCCTTCTCCGGGTCGCTCATCATGTACCGGTCCTCGGGGTGGATCCAGGCGGGGACGTCGTGTGCGCCGCACACCGGGACGACCGAGGCGACGTGGTCGATGTGGCCGTGGGTCAGTACGACGGCGACGGGCTTCAGCCGATGCTTCTTCAGCGCTTCCTCGACTCCGGCCGCGGCCTGGTGGCCCGGGTCGATGATCACGCACTCCTCGCCTGCGGCCGGGGCGACCAGATAACAGTTGGTCCCCCAGGCCCCTGCGGGGAACCCGGCAATGAGCACGATCGTCCTTAATGGTCGTCCGACGGCGGATCGCGACTGAGAGGGTCGCGGCAGTTCAGAGCCTACCGGCGCTCCTCATTCCACAGCTAACCCATATACGGTACGGGGCAGCCAAGGCCCCATCACACGACCTATCAAGGAGATCACCCGGTGGTCAGCAGCGATCAGCGGCGGCGGCAGCTCGCCAGGGAGAAGTTCGAGCGGCAGCAGCAGCGCCGGGAGGAGGCCCGCCGCAGGACCAGACGGCTGACGGTCGTCATCGCGTCCGCGGTGGCCGTGGTGGCGGTCATAGGCGTGGGCTCGTATCTCGCCCTCGGCGACGACGACACGAAGGACAAGGCGGACGCCGCCGCGAGTCCGGGCCCGTCGGACCCCGCGTCCCCGTCGCCGAGCGAGAGCAAGGCGCCCGAGCCGGCGATGAAGATCGACAAGAAGGCCGGGTACGCGATGTCGCTCAAGACGAGCCAGGGCGACATCAAGTTCACGATGGACGCGGCGAAGACCCCGCACACCACGAACTCCTTCAAGTACCTGGCCGACAAGGGCTTCTTCGACGGCACCAAGTGCCACCGGCTGACCACGCAGAACATCTTCGTCCTGCAGTGCGGCGACCCCAAGGGCGACGGCACCGGCGGCCCCGGCTACACCATCCCGGACGAGAACCTGACGGGGCTGGGCAAGGCGGGCGCCGACGGCACGGTGACCTACCCGGCGGGCGTGGTGGCGATGGCGAACGCCGGCCCCCAGACCGGTGGCAGCCAGTTCTTCCTGGTGTACAAGGACAGCAAACTGCCGCCCAACTACACCCCGTTCGGCACGATGGACGCCGCCTCGCTGAAGGTCGTCAAGGACATCGGTGCGGCGGGCGCGGAGGGCGGCGCCCCCGACGGTGCGCCGAAGAAGGCCGTGAAGATCACGAAGGCCGCTGTCGACAAGTCGTGACCGGCCCGGAGCGGCCGGCCCGGCCCTGACAGGTCCTGGCGGCGGGACGGATTTTTTTCGGCCGCGCTGAGTGCGGACAGCCGGGCGGCCGGTCGCCTAGATTGGCGTTGTGCAGGGCGGGCGCTGCCCGCCCCAGGAAACTGTGGACGATGCCAGGGGGGCGAACCCCCTCGCGGGCATCAGGTGGAGGAGGCGCTGTGAGCAGCGACCCGTGGGGCCGTGTCGATGAGACCGGCACCGTGTACGTGCGGACAGCCGACGGCGAGCAGGTCGTCGGATCGTGGCAGGCGGGTTCCCCCGAGGAGGCTCTGGCCTACTTCGAGCGCAAGTACGAGGGCATTGTGGTCGAGATCGGCCTCCTCGAACGGCGGGTGAAGACCACCGACCTGTCGGCGAAGGACGCGACGACCGCCATCGAGCACTTGCGTCTGCAGGTGGACGAGCATCACGCCGTCGGTGACCTCGACGCGCTGCGCAAGCGGCTCGACGCGCTCGTCGCGACGGTCGACTCGCGGCGCGAGGAGCGCAAGGCCCAGAAGGCGAAGCAGACCGACGAGGCGAAGCACGCCAAGGAGGCCCTGGTCGCCGAGGCCGAGGAGCTGGCGCAGAGCGAGCAGTGGCGCTCCGCGGGCGAGCGGCTCCGCGCGCTCGTCGACACGTGGAAGGGCCTGCCCCGGCTCGACCGCAAGTCCGACGACGAGCTGTGGCACCGCTTCTCGCACGCCCGCTCGGCGTTCTCCAAGCGCCGCAAGGCCCACTTCGCATCGCTGGACGCCCAGCGCGAGGAGGCCCGCAAGGCCAAGGAGAAGCTGGTCGTCGAGGCGGAATCGCTCTCCGGTTCCACCGACTGGGGGGCCACGGCCGCCCGCTACCGCGACCTGATGACGGAGTGGAAGGCGGCGGGCCGCGCCCAGCGCGAGGCCGAGGACGATCTGTGGAACCGCTTCCGCGGTGCGCAGGACGTCTTCTTCGCCGCCCGCAGCGGGGTCTTCGCCGAGCGGGACGCGGAGCAGGGCGAGAACCTCAAGCTCAAGGAGGAGCTCGCGGTCGAGGCCGAGAAGCTGGTGCCGGTGCGGGACCTGAAGGCGGCCAGGGCCGCGTTCCGGGCCATCAACGAGCGCTGGGAGGCCATCGGCCACGTACCGCGTGACGCCCGCCCGAAGGTCGAGGGGCGGATGCAGGCGGTGGAGCGGACGCTCCAGGAGGCCGAGGAGTCGGAGTGGCGGCGGACGAACCCTGAGGCGCGTGCGCGCGCCGCGGGTCTGACCGGTCAGCTGCAGGCGGCCGTGGACAAGCTGCGTACGCAGATCGACACGGCCCGTGCCTCGGGCAACAACGCCCGTGCCGACAAGCTGGCCAGGGAGCTGGAGGGCCGGCAGGCACTGCTGGACCAGGCGCTCAAGGGCCTGGAGGAGTTCGGCGGCTGACGCCTCCTGACTTCGTCCGAGGGGCTTCTCCGCGTTCACGCGGGGAAGCCCCTCCCGCGTGCCCGGCCCCATGGAGCGCCCACCGGTGTCGCCGTGGTGTCGTCACGGTGCGCGTGCCGCACCGCACGGCCGCGGCCTGCTGTACGCAAGTCGGCAGCGAAGATCCATGACAACTGCCGGAACCGGACAGTGACCTGCGGCAGGGACGGGCGAGATGATTCCCGTACCCGGCACGCTCCGTGCGGCTGCCGGGTCCGCCGAGATCACTACGTCCTTGAGGCAGGTCCATAGATGAGACTGACCCGTGCCGCCCTGACCGCCGCGGCCACCGCCCTGGCCCCGGCGCTTCTGCTGACCGGCCCGGCCTTCGCCGCCGGGAATGCTTCCCCGTCCACCACCGTGTCCGCGGCATCGGCGGCCGACGGCTCGGGCACACCGGTGGGTGAGATGTCCGACGAGGAGCTCAGGATCGCCATCCTGCGCATCCTGGCGGACGAGGACAGCGGCAAGAGGGTCATCCGGGAGGCCAACGAAGCCCTGGACAACGGCACCACGGAAGCCATGCGGTACTTCCTGGAGACCGGCTATCCCCTGGCCCAGGCCGAGGACGACCGCGTCGCCCTCGTCCGCATCCTCGCCAATCCCGACTCGGGCAAGCGGGTCATCAAGGAAATCAACCAACTCCTCGACAGCGGCACCGCGCAGGACATACGGCAGTGGCTGGAAACCGGCTACCGCCTGGCCCAGGCCGAGGACGACCGCGTCGCCCTCGTCCGCATCCTGGCCCGCCCGGACATCAGCGAAGCGATGCGTGCGGCGGTCAGCAAGGCGATCGACGGTACGCCGGAGGAGATGCGGTACTTCCTGGAGTACGGCCAGTACGAGGTCGACGCGTAGCCGGGTGACGTCCGCAGGCGGCGGGGCCGGAGCCTCGCCGCCTACGGGTGCCGGGCCGTTCTACGGCCTGCGGGCCGAGGTCACCCGGTAGACGTCGTAGACGCCCTCCACGCCCCGTACCGCCTTCAGTACGTGGCCGAGGTGCTTCGGGTCGCCCATCTCGAAGGTGAAGCGCGAGGTGGCCACCCGGTCCCTGGAGGTCTGGACGGCCGCCGACAGGATGTTGACATGCTGGTCGGACAGGACGCGGGTGACGTCCGAGAGCAGCCGGGACCGGTCGAGGGCCTCGACCTGGATGGCGACCAGGAAGACCGAGGACTGGGTCGGCGCCCACTCGACCTCCAGGATCCGTTCCGGCTGCTGTGACAGCGAGTCGACGTTGACGCAGTCGGCGCGGTGCACGGAGACGCCGCTGCCCCGGGTGACGAAGCCGATGATCGGGTCGCCGGGGACGGGCGTGCAGCAGCGGGCCAGCTTGACCCAGACGTCCTCGACGCCCTTGACGACCACGCCCGGATCGGCGTTGGAGCGGCGCTTGTTGCGGCTGCGCGAGGGCGGTGAGCTCTCCGCGATGTCCTCGTTGGCCTCGTCCTCACCGCCGAGCGCCTGGACCAGCTTCTGCACGACTCCGGCGGCCGCGACATGGCCCTCGCCGATCGCCGCGTAGAGCGACGAGATGTCGGGGTAGCGCATCTCGTGGGCGAGGGTGACCAGGGAGTCGCCGGTGAGGATGCGCTGGATCGGCAGGTTCTGCTTGCGCATGGCGCGCGCGATGGCGTCCTTGCCCTGCTCGATCGCCTCGTCGCGTCGCTCCTTGGAGAACCAGGCGCGGATCTTGTTGCGGGCGCGCGGCGACTTGACGAAGCCCAGCCAGTCCCGGGAGGGTCCGGCGCCGGCCGCCTTGGAGGTGAAGACCTCCACCAGATCGCCGTTGTCGAGCGTCGATTCGAGCGGTACGAGCCGCCCGTTGACCCGTGCTCCTATGGTCCGGTGGCCGACCTCCGTGTGCACCGCGTACGCGAAGTCGACCGGGGTCGCACCGGCGGGGAGCGCTATGACGTCGCCCTTGGGCGTGAAGACGAAGACCTCGTTGCGGGAGAGGTCGAAGCGCAGCGACTCCAGGAACTCGCTGGGGTCCTCGGTCTCCTTCTGCCAGTCCAGGAGCTGGCGCAGCCACGCCATGTCGTTGACGGTGTCCTGGCCGCGGCCGGTGTTCTTGGGGACGTCGGTGCGCACCTTGGAGGCGCCCGCTACGGCCTCCTGCTTGTACTTCCAGTGCGCGGCGATGCCGTACTCGGCGCGGCGGTGCATGTCGAAGGTGCGGATCTGCAGCTCGACGGGCTTGCCGCTGGGACCGATCACCGTGGTGTGCAGCGACTGGTACATGTTGAACTTGGGCATCGCGATGTAGTCCTTGAACCGGCCGGGGACCGGATTCCATCGCGCGTGGACGGTGCCGAGCGCCGCGTAGCAGTCGCGGACGGTGTCGACGAGGACGCGAATTCCCACCAGGTCGTAGATCTCGGCGAAGTCCCGGCCCCGCACGATCATCTTCTGGTAGACGCTGTAGTAGTGCTTCGGCCGTCCCGTGACGGTGGCCTTGATCCGGGCGGCACGCAGGTCGGCCTGGACCTCGTCGGTCACTATGGCGAGGTATTCGTCACGCTTGGGGGCACGCTCGGCGACCAGACGCACGATCTCGTCGTACATCTTGGGGTAGAGGATCGCGAAGGCGAGGTCCTCCAGCTCCCACTTGATGGTGTTCATGCCCAGGCGGTGCGCCAGCGGGGCATAGATCTCAAGCGTCTCGCGGGCCTTCTTCTCCTGCTTCTCCCGCTTGAGGTAGCGCATGGTGCGCATGTTGTGCAGCCGGTCGGCGAGTTTGATGACCAGGACCCGGGGGTCCTTGGCCATGGCGACGACCATCTTGCGCACGGTCTCGGCCTGGGCGGCCTCGCCGAACTTGACCTTGTCCAGTTTGGTGACGCCGTCGACGAGCAGGGCGACCTGGTCGCCGAAGTCGCGGCGCAGGGTGTCCAGGCCGTACTCGGTGTCCTCGACGGTGTCGTGGAGCAGCCCGGCCATCAGCGTGGCCGGGTCCATGCCCAGCTCGGCCAGGATCGTGGTGACGGCGAGGGGGTGCGTGATGTACGGGTCGCCGCTCTTGCGCTTCTGGCCGCGGTGCCAGCGCTCGGCGACCTGGTAGGCGCGCTCGATCTGGCGCAGCGTGGCCGTCTCGATCTTGGTGTCGTTGCTGCGGACGATGCGCAGCAGCGGTTCGAGCACCGGGTTGTACGGGCTGGAGCGCTGCACGCCGAGCCGGGCGAGCCGGGCCCGCACCCGGTTGGACGAGCCGCCGGAGCGGGTCGTGGGGGCGGTGGCGGGCACCGGTCGGGCCGCGGGCTTCGCCGGGGGCTTCGGGGCGGACGCCGCCGGGGTGACGGGCGCGGCCGGCTGCGCGGGGGAAGCGGGGGCGGCACCGGATGCCGGGACGCTCGCCCGGTCCGGGCCCGTGCCGGGCTCGGGTGCCGGGGGCTTCGGCTTGTCCGCGGGCTGCTTCTTCCCGGGCGTGGCTGGGGCCGCCGCGGGCTTGTCGGGCTGCGGGGCGGCGACTGGCTGGGCCTCGTCTGGCAAGAGCGCTCCTCGTGCGGATCCGGGTACCCGGAGAGGCCATCGTATCGAGCCTGCGGCCGGACCTCCCCCGGGGACCGCGGGACTCCTGAGAACGCGGGACGGGCACCCGGTTGTTCCCGGGTGCCCGTCCTGTTCGCGTGTGCCCTTGCCGCGTACGGCCGGGGCGGCTCAGACCGTGATCAGAACCTCCAGCGGAGCGCCGCGCAGGCCCTTCTCCAGCCGGGCCCGTCCCGGCAGGAAGCCGAGCTCCATGAGGACGGCGACGCCCGCGACCTCGGCACCGGCCCGCCGGATCAGCTCCACCGAGGCCTCGGCGGTGCCACCTGTGGCGAGGATGTCGTCGATGACCATGATCCGGTCGTCGGCGGACAGGTCCTCCGCGTGGATCTCGATCTCGGCGGTGCCGTACTCCAGCGCGTACGTCTGGCCGAGCGTGGCTCCGGGCAGCTTGCCCGCCTTGCGGACGGGGACGAAGCCGAGCCCGGCCCGGACCGCGACCGGCGCGGCCAGGATGAAGCCGCGCGCCTCCAGACCGACGACCTTGGTGGCGCCGTGCCGTACGCACAGCTCCGCCAGGGTGTCGGTGAGGGCCGCGAAGGCCACCGGGTCCGCGAGCAGCGGGGTGATGTCCTTGAACAGCACCCCCGGCTTCGGGTAGTCCTGCACATCACGGATCCGGCTGAGCAGGAGCTCGCGGGTGCTCTCGGTGGTGCTGGTCATCGACGCTTCCCCGGGGTCCGGCCGTGGCCCCTGGGGGGCTGCTGGCGCTGGCCGACGACCGCGGCGGCGGGTGCGGTGTCGTCCGGGTAGTCGTCCTCCGACGACTCGTCCTCGGCGGACTCGCCCTTGGCGGCGGCTGCCGCGCGCTTGGCCAGGATCCGCTTCTTCAGGGCCTTCATCTGCGGGTCGCGTTCCTTGAGGTCGGCGACGAGCGGCGTGGCGATGAAGATCGAGGAGTAGGCACCGGCGGCGAGGCCGACGAAGAGCGCCAGGGAGATGTCGTTCAGCATGCCGGCGCCGAGGACACCGCCACCGATGAACAGCAGACCGGCGACCGGCAGCAGGGCCACGACGGTGGTGTTGATGGAACGGACCAGCGTGCCGTTGATGGAGCGGTTGGCGATCTCGCTGTACGTCCAGCGGGTCTGCTTGGTGATCCCCTTCGTGCCCTCCTTGAGGCTGTCGAAGACGACGACCGTGTCGTAGAGGGAGTAACCGAGGATGGTCAGCAGACCGATCACGGTGCCCGGGGTGACCTCGAAGCCGACCAGGGCGTAGACGCCGACCGTGATGGTGATGTCGTGGATCAGCGCGACCAGGGCCGCGATGGCCATGCGCCACTCGAAGGCGATGGCCAGGTAGATCACGACGAGGACCATGAAGATGCCGAGGCCGGTCCAGGCCTTGTTGGCGATCTGCTCACCCCAGCTGGGGCCGACCAGGTCGGCGGCGATCTTCTCCGCCGGGACGCCGAGGTCCTTGGAGAGCTTGCCCTTGATCTCGTCGGACTTCGCGGTGTCGACCTCGGTGATCTGGATGCGCAGACCGCCGTTGCCGAGCTTCTGGACGATCGCCTGGTGGCCGGAGGCCTCCGTGGCCAGGTCCTCCGCCTTGGCGACGGTGACGCTGGTCTTCGGGGTGGTGAAGACCGCGCCGCCCTTGAACTCGATGCCCATGTTCAGGCCGCTGACCGCCAGGCCGACGATGGCCGTGATGGTGATCAGGATCGAGATCCCGTACCAGATCTTGCGCTTGCCGATGAAGTCGTAGCCGACCTCGCCGCGGTAGAGACGGGCGCCGAGACTGCCGAGTCGCGACATCTCACGCCTCCTTCGGGTCGGTGGGGGCGTTGACACGGCGCGAGCGGCGCAGCGGCGGCTTGGCTCCGAGCCGCTTCGGGTCCAGTCCGGACCACGGGTGACCGCCGGCGAAGAACTTCGTACGGGCCATGAGCGTCATGACGGGCTTGGTGAAGAGGAACACCACGACGACGTCGAGCAGGGTGGTGAGACCCAGCGTGAACGCGAAGCCCTGGACCTTGCCGACGGTGACGACGAAGAGCACCGCGGCGGCGAGGAACGACACGAAGTCGGAGACCAGGATGGTGCGCCGGGCGCGCGGCCAGGCCCGTTCGACGGCCGGGCGGAGCGTACGGCCCTCGCGGATCTCGTCGCGGACCCTCTCGAAGTACACGATGAAGGAGTCCGCGGTGATACCGATGGCCACGATGGCGCCGCAGACCGCCGGGAGGTTCAGCGCGAAGCCGATGGCCGGACCGAGCAGCGACATGAGCGTGTAGGTCAGGATGCCGGAGACCAGGAGGCTCAGGAGGGCGATGAACGCGAGGCCCCGGTAGTAGGCCACCAGGTAGATGACCACCAGGGCCAGACCGATGGCACCGGCGATCAGACCGGCCTGGAGCTGCTCGCCGCCGAGCGCGGCGGTGACCGTGGTGACGCTCTGCTCCTTGAACGAGAGCGGGAGCGCACCATAGGAAAGCACATTGGCCAGGTCGTCGGCGGACTGCTGGGTGAAGCTGCCGGAGATCTCGGCGCTACCGCTGAGCGTGCTGTTCACCTGGGGCGCGGAGACGACCTCGCCGTCCAGCGCGATGGCGAACTGGTTCTGCGGGGACTGCTGGGCGGAGAGCTTCTTGGTGATCGTCTGGAACTGCTTGGAGCCCTGCTTGGTGAACTCCATGTTGACGATCCACATGCCGCGCGACTGGTCGAAACCGGCCTTGGCGTTGTCGACCTCGGTGCCGGACACCTCGGCCGGGCCGAGGACGTACTTCGCGTCACCCTCGGAGCTGCATGCGACGACCGCGTCGGTGGGCTTGGCCCCCCGTGCGGCTGCGGCGCGGGACGCCTTGCTGGAGCAGTCGAGGGCCGCGAACTTCTTCTGCAGTTCGGCCGCGGCGGCCTGGTCAGCAGCGGAGGCCGACGGCGTGGCGTCGGCCTTGGGGGTGGTGCTCGCCTTCGGTGTGGCGTCGGCCTTGAGGGCGCCGGTGACCGCGCGGCCCTGGGTGGTGGCGCTCGGATCCGGCGTCGACGAGCCCTTGCCCTTGTCGGCGGTGGGAGCACTCGGGCTGCCGGACGGGGTGGGCTTGCCCGACGACGAGGCACTGGGCGTCGGGGTGGGCGTGCCCTGGGCGACGGTCAGCACCGGCCGGAAGTAGAGCTTGGCCGTCGTACCGACCTGCTCCCGGGCCTGGGCGGAGTTCGTGCCCTTGGGGATGTTGACGATGATGTTGCGATCGCCCTGTGTCTGGACCTCGGCCTCGGAGACACCAAGACCATTGACACGGCGCTCCATGATCTGGACCGCCGTGTCCATGTTGGTCTTGTTGATCGCCGATTCCTGGCCCGGCTCGCTCTTCGCCTCAAGCGTGATCGAGGTACCGCCCGCCAGGTCGATGCCGAGCCGTGGGGTCGGCTGATCCGCCAGGAACATCCCGCCGGTGAGCGCGACCATGGCGATCAGGATCAGAGCCAGGGAACGCCCCGGCCTGCCCTGACCGCCGGCCGGTCCCCGGCTCTTCTTCGGTGCTGCCACCTTCTCGTTTCTCCCTGTCCAACCGCCCCGCGCCGGGTACGCGCCCGAGCGGCCACGAAGTGTAGTGGGGACCCGCCCCCGCAGAAGATCGCACGGACCGGGGAGTGCCGGACGCCGGTGGGCTCACGGCATTCCCCGGGCGTGGCTTACTTCGCGTCGGCCTCGCCGTCGTCCTTGCCCTCGGACTTCTTGCCGGAGTCGGCGTCCTTCGGCTCGGCCTCGTCGGTCTTCTCCTCGGACTTCTTGCCCAGGTCGATCCGGGAGTCGTCCGAGGCGTCCTCGTCGCTCTCGGTCAGCGAGGAGGCGTCGTCCGGGACGACCGTGCCGTCGAGGTCGAGACCGCTCTCGTCGTCGCCGTGGACGATGCGGTTGTACTCCGCGTCGTCGAGGACGGCGCCGATGGCGTTCTTGGCGTAGATGGCGTGGACGCCGGGCGCGATCTCAAGGAGAACCGTGTCGTCGTGCAGCTCCTTGACGGTGGCGTACATGCCCCCGATCGTCCGGACGCCGGTGCCGGGCTGCATCTCGTTGCGCATCTGGGCGGCGGCCGCCTGCTTCTTCTTGGCGGACCGCGTCATCAGGAACATGGCCCCGATGAGCACGATGAAGGGGAGGAGAGTCACGGGATTCACGGGACGAGTTTCCTTCGCACGACCGCGCTGGAAGGCGGCCTGTATCTACGGGGGTGGGTACACCGACCTGTAAGGGCGGCATCGGCGGAGTCTAAGCGAGTCCGCATCGATGGAACAACGCCCAGCGTCGCCCTGTGGTTCCTGCTCCGGTCAACCTGTGACAGATCACGCCCCGAACAGGCCCTGTTGTCCCTTTCCGCCGTGCTGCGGAGGTACGAGACCGAGATGGACCCAGGCCGCGGGGGTCGCCACCCGTCCCCGCGGCGTCCTGGCCAGCAGACCTTCCCGGACCAGGAAGGGCTCCGCGACCTCCTCGACGGTCTCGCGCTCCTCCCCCACGGCGACCGCGAGGGTGGACAGCCCGACGGGGCCGCCGCCGAAGAGTTTCAGCAGGGCACCGAGCACCGCGCGGTCGAGCCGGTCGAGGCCGCGGGCATCGACCTCGTACACCCCGAGGGCGGCGGCGGCGACCGGGCGGTCGATCCTCCCGTCGGCCTTGACCTGGGCGTAGTCCCGGACGCGGCGCAGCAGCCGGTTGGCGATACGGGGGGTGCCGCGGGAACGGCCGGCGATCTCGGCGGCGCCGTCCACGTCTATCTCCACGTCGAGGAGGCGGGCGGAGCGGTGGATGACGCGTTCCAGCTCGGTGGGTGCGTAGAACTCCATGTGGCCGGTGAAGCCGAAGCGGTCGCGCAGCGGCGGCGGCAGCAGTCCGGCCCGGGTGGTCGCGCCGACCAGGGTGAAGGGCGGCAGTTCCAGCGGGATGGCGGTGGCGCCGGGGCCCTTGCCCACGATGACGTCGACCCGGAAGTCCTCCATGGCCATGTAGAGCATCTCCTCGGCCGGCCTCGACATGCGGTGGATCTCGTCGAGGAAGAGGACCTCGCCCTCCTGGAGGGAGGAGAGGATCGCGGCGAGGTCGCCCGCGTGCTGGATGGCGGGGCCGGAGGTGATCCGGATCGGTGCGCCCATCTCGGCCGCGATGATCATGGAGAGGGTGGTCTTGCCGAGGCCGGGGGCGCCGGAGAGCAGGACGTGGTCGGCGGTGGCGCCGCGGGCGCGGGCCGCCTTGAGGACCAGGTCGAGCTGTTCGCGCACCTTCTCCTGGCCGACGAACTCGTCGAGGTCCTTCGGCCGCAGCGCCGCTTCGACCGCGGTGTCCTCGCCGTCCGCGTCGGCCTGGACGAGGCGCTCGTCGAGCCGCTCGTCGGTGTCGGGTCCGGTCTCGTCCCAGTTCATTCAGTCTGTCCCGCCTCGGGTGTTTCGGTGCCGTGCGGTGCCCGGCCCGGCGTCGGGGTGCCGCGCCGCGGTCAGCGCGCGCGGTTGAGGGTCTGCAGTGCGGCGCGCAGCAGCTGCGGCACGGGAGCCTGGCCGCCTCCGGCGATCGCCGCCTCGGCCTGGGGTGCGACGGCGGTGACCGCTTCGTCGGCCTCGCGGGTGGCGTAGCCGAGGCCGATGAGGGCGGCCTGGAGCTGGTCGCGCCAGGAGGAGGTGACGGCGGTCCCGATGCCCTGGCGGCCGATGTGGGCACCGACGGGCTCGCCGAGTCTGTCCTTCAGTTCGAGGAGGAGTTTCTGTGCGCCCTTCTTGCCGATGCCGGAGACGGCGGTGAGCGCCTTCTCGTCGCCGGTGGCGACCGCGGTGCGCAGGGCGTCCGGGCTGTGGGTGGCGAGCATGGCCTGGGCGAGCCGGGGCCCGACCCCGCTGGCGGTCTGGAGCAGCTCGAAGACCTGCCGCTCGTCGTCGTCGGCGAAGCCGTAGAGGGTGAGCGAGTCCTCCCGGACGACGAGGGACGTGGCGAGCCTGGCCTCCGTGCCGATCCGGAGGCCGGCGAGGGTGTTCGGCGCGCACTGGACGGCCATGCCGATGCCGCCGACCTCGATCACGGCCGTGGTCGGGGCGAGGGCGGCCACGGGGCCGCTGACGAAGGCGATCATCGGGGGACCTTCCGGACGGGGACTGCGGGTGTACGGGGTACGCGTGGGGTGCGGGCCGCGGCGGCCGCCGCGTGCGCCTGCTGGAGGCGGTTGACGGCGGGGGCCCGCCAGATGTGGCAGATGGCGAGGGCCAGGGCGTCGGCCGCGTCGGCCGGTTTCGGCGGGGCGTCGAGCCGCAGCAGCCGGGTGACCATCGCGCCGACCTGCGCCTTGTCGGCACGCCCGCTGCCCGTGACGGCCGCCTTGACCTCGCTGGGGGTGTGCAGGGCGACGGGTATGCCGCGGCGCGACGCGCAGAGCATGGCGACGGCGCTGGCCTGGGCGGTGCCCATCACCGTACGGACGTTGTGCTGGCTGAACACCCGCTCCACGGCGACGTATTCGGGCCGGTGCTCGTCGAGCCACTGCTCGATGCCGCGCTCGATGGCGACCAGCCGGTGGCCGAGCTCCGCGTCGGCCGGGGTGCGGACGACGCCCACGCCGAGCATCGTCAGGGGGCGGCCGGCGACGCCCTCGACGACGCCGACACCGCACCGGGTCAGCCCCGGGTCCACGCCCAGCACCCGCATGGGACACCCCCTCCGTACCGATCGGTCAACTGTTCCCGCAGGCTATCGGCTCGCACTGACAATGCGACGGGCCGACGGGGTGTGTCCCCGTCGGCCCGTCCGTGAAGACTGCGCTGAGCGCGGCTCAGGCGTCGACCTTCTCCATGACCTCGTCCGAGACGTCGAAGTTGGCGAAGACGTTCTGCACGTCGTCGCTGTCCTCCAGCGCGTCGATCAGCTTGAAGATCTTGCGCGCGCCCTCCTCGTCCAGCTCGACCTGCATGGTGGGCAGGAAGTTGGCCTCGGCGGAGTCGTAGTCGATGCCGGCCTCCTGGAGCGCGGTGCGGACCGCGACCATGTCGGTGGCCTCGCTGACGACCTCGTACGTGTCACCGAGGTCGTTGACCTCCTCGGCGCCCGCGTCGAGCACGGCACCCAGGACGTCGTCCTCGGACAGCTCGCCCTTGGGGACGATGACGACGCCCTTGCGGTTGAAGAGGTACGAGACCGAACCCGGGTCGGCCATCGAGCCCCCGTTGCGCGTCATCGCGACCCGTACGTCGGACGCGGCACGGTTGCGGTTGTCGGTGAGGCACTCGATGAGCACCGCGACACCGTTGGGACCGTAGCCCTCGTACATGATCGTCTGGTAGTCGACACCGCCCGCTTCGAGACCGCCACCGCGCTTGACCGCGGAGTCGATGTTCTTGTTCGGTACGGAGCTCTTCTTCGCCTTCTGGATCGCGTCCACGAGGGTCGGGTTTCCCTCGGGGTCCACACCGCCGGTGCGGGCCGCGACCTCGATGTTCTTGATCAGCTTCGCGAAGAGCTTGCCGCGCTTGGCGTCAATCACGGCCTTCTTGTGCTTCGTCGTAGCCCATTTAGAGTGGCCGGACATCTGCCTTCTCCTTCGCGTCACCAAAAACGATTCGAACCCGAGAGATCCTACCGGGATCGAGTCAGCCGACTGCGCGCACCATGTCCACGAACAGCGCGTGAACACGGTGGTCGCCGGTCAATTCCGGGTGGAACGACGTAGCCAGGGCGTTTCCCTGACGTACGGCGACGATGTGGCCGCCGTGCTCCGCCACGACCCTGGCCTGCGCGCCGACCGATTCCACCCAGGGGGCGCGGATGAACACACCCTCCACGGGGCCGCCCTCGACACCGGCGACCTCGACCGCCGCCTCGAAGGACTCGTTCTGTCGCCCGAAGGCGTTGCGGCGCACGATCATGTCGATCCCGCCGACCGTCTCCTGGCCCGAGCGCGGGTCGAGGATCTTGTCGGCGAGCAGGATCATTCCGGCGCAGGTGCCGTAGACGGGCATCCCGTCACGTACCCGCTCGCGCAGCGGTTCCAGCAGGCCGAAGAGGGCAGCCAGCTTGGACATCGTGGTGGACTCGCCACCGGGGATGACCAGGCCGTCGACCTCGGCGAGTTCCTCGGGACGCCGGACCGGCCTGGCCAGGGCGTCGGCCGAGGCCAGGGCGATCAGGTGTTCCCGGACGTCGCCCTGGAGGGCCAGGACTCCGATCACAGGGGTGTCGCTCATCGGTGACTACCAGCCACGGTTGGCGTAGCGCTCGGCCTCGGGCAGGGTGTCGCAGTTGATGCCGACCATGGCCTCGCCCAGGTTGCGGGAGGCGTCCGCGATGATCTTCGGGTCGTCGTAGAAGGTGGTGGCCTTCACGATCGCGGCGGCGCGCTTGGCCGGGTCCCCGGACTTGAAGATCCCGGAGCCGACGAAGACGCCCTCGGCGCCGAGCTGACGCATCAGCGCGGCGTCGGCGGGGGTGGCGACACCACCCGCGGAGAACAGCACGACGGGCAGCTTGCCGAGCTCCGCGACCTCCCTGACCAGCTCGTACGGGGCGCGGAGCTCCTTGGCGGCGGCGTACAGCTCGTTGTTGTCGTAGCCGCGCAGCCGGGCGATCTCGTTCTTGATCTGGCGCAGGTGGCGGACCGCCTCGACGACGTTGCCGGTGCCGGCCTCGCCCTTCGAGCGGATCATGGCGGCGCCCTCGGCGATCCGGCGCAGCGCCTCGCCCAGGTTGGTGGCGCCGCAGACGAACGGGGTGGTGAAGGCGAACTTGTCGCTGTGGTTGACCTCGTCGGCCGGGGTGAGGACCTCGGACTCGTCGATGTAGTCGACGCCGAGGGACTGGAGGACCTGCGCCTCGACGAAGTGGCCGATGCGGGACTTCGCCATCACCGGGATGGAGACGGCCTCGATGATCTCCTCGATCATGTTCGGATCCGACATCCGGGCCACGCCGCCGTCCTTGCGGATGTCGGCCGGCACCCGCTCCAGCGCCATGACGGCCACGGCGCCCGCGTCCTCGGCGATCTTCGCCTGCTCGGCGTCGACGACGTCCATGATCACGCCGCCCTTGAGCTGCTCGGCCATGCCGCGCTTGACGCGCGCGGTGCCGGTGGCCGGGGAGTCTGCGGACTGCGGAGTGGTGGGAAGCGTGGACATGGATCGACCTCACTCGGAGAAAAAGTTGCTGAAAAGCGCTGGTTGGTGCAGTGCCGAGCAAACTCTCCGGGACCAGTCCACTGCAAGGGCCAATGACAGGCCGGTGGATCGTTTTGAACGCGTACGCGAAGGGATGTGGCCCCCGTCACGTACGCATGCGGCCGTCCGGTCAGCTGACGGGACGGTCCGCCAGGGCCACCGGGGGCTCGTCGTCCATCTCGAAGGCCAGTGGGAACGGGGCGTGCCCGGCCAGCCGGAACCACCGCACCTTGCGGTGCCGGCGCAGCGCGCGGGCCGCGCGCACCGCGTCGTTGTGGAACCGCCGGGCCATCGGGACACGGCGTGCGGCGGCGGCGAGTTCGGACGCCGCCTCCTCACCGCCGGGGATCTCCTTCACCGCCTCCACCTGTGCCGTCTCGCCGAAGACCGCCCGCAGCGCCGCGCTCAGCTCGCTCTCGGCGACCTCGCGGTGCTCCTCCTCGGCCTGCCGGGCGGCGTGCGCGGCCTCGTACAGGACGATGGAGGCGGCCGGGTCGAGGACACCGGACGTGGCCAGCTCCTGGGTGACCGACGCACGGCGCAGCAGCTGCGCGTCGAGGGCGGCCCGCGCGGCGTCGATGCGGGTGTGCAGCCGGTCCAGGCGGCCGGCGGTCCAACTGAGGTACATACCGATCGCGACGACCGCGACGGCGATCCAGATGAGGGTTTCGATCACGGGCGGCAAGGCTACCGCCGAGGCGCGGGCGGCGGGGCCTTCCGGGCCAGCGCGGGGGCGCGCGGACCGGACCTATTCCCGGGCCAGCCCGAACCGGGCGCGCAGGCCGGTGCGTTCGTCGGCGGCCACCGAGGCCGCGCCGTCCGTCACCGTCTCGTACACCGCGAGGATGTCCGCCCCGACCGTCGACCAGTCGAACCGCCGCACGTGCGCGGTACCCCGCTCGCGCAGCTCCGCGCGCCGCTCCGGGTCGCCGAGCAGCCGGATCGCCGCCGCCGCCAGCGCGTCCGCGTCCTCGTTGGCGAAGAGTTCGCCCGCAGCGCCCTGGTCGAGCACCTGGGCGAACGCGTCCAGATCGCTGGCGAGGACCGGGGCACCGGCCGACATCGCCTCGACCAGGATGATCCCGAAGCTCTCGCCGCCGGTATTGGGCGCGACGTACACGTCCACGCTGCGCAGCAGCCGTGCCTTGTCCTCGTCGCTCACCATGCCGAGGAACTCGACCCGCTCGCGCATCGCCGCAGGCAGCGAGGCGACGGCCTCCTCCTCGTCGCCCCGGCCGGCGACCAGCAGCCTGGTGTCCGGGCGGGCGGCGAGGATCGCGGGCAGCGCCCTCATCAGGACCGGCAGGCCCTTGCGCGGCTCGTCGATGCGCCCGATGAAGCCGATCGTGCCGCCCTGCCATTCGGGCCTGGGCTCGGCCCTGTCGAAGAAGCCGACGTCGACCCCGTTCGGGATGACGACCGCGTCGCCGCCCAGGTGCTCGACCAGGGTGCGCCGGGCGTACTCGCTCACCGCGATGCGCGCGCTGATCTTCTCCAGGGCCGGCTGGAGGATCGGGTACGCCGCGATCATGGCCCGGGAGCGTGGGTTGGAGGTGTGGAACGTGGCGACGATCGGCCCCTGCGCGGCCCAGCAGGCGAGCAGCCCCAGCGAGGGCGAGGTCGGCTCGTGGATGTGGATCACGTCGAAGGTGCCGTCGTGCAGCCAGCGGCGCACCCGGGCGGCCGAGAGGAAGCCGAAGTTCAGCCGGGCGACGGAGCCGTTGTACGGGACGGGCACGGCCCGGCCCGCCGACACCACGTACGGCGGCAGCGGGGTCTCGTCGTCGGCGGGCGCCAGCACCGACACCTGGTGCCCCAGCCGGATCAGGTGCTCGGCCAGGTCGCGGATGTGGAACTGCACGCCGCCCGGCACGTCCCAGGAGTACGGGCAGACGATGCCGATCTTCACGTCGGGTCCTCCCGGGTCTCCAGGTCGGCGAGCCAGAGCCGTTGCAGCATGTGCCAGTCCTCCGGATGGTCGGCGATCCCGACGGCGAAGGCGTCGGCCAGCGCCTGTGTCATGGAGGACGTCTTCTCCGTGCGGCTGCCTGACCCGGGCGTCTCGACCGGCGGATGGATCCGCGCCTTCATCACGGGCGTGTCGTCGTAGCCGAGCGTCACGGGCAGCAGCAGCGCCCCGGTCTGCTGGGCCAGCAGCGCGGGCCCGGCGGGCATCCGCGCGGTGTCGCCGAAGAAGGTCACCTCGACGCCGGAGGCGGACAGATCGCGGTCGGCGACCAGACAGACCAGCCCGCCCGCCCGCAGCCGCCGCGCCAGGGTGCCGAAGGCGGCGCCGCCGCTGTGCGGCAGGACCTCCATGCCCAGTCCCTCGCGGTAGGCCACGAACCGGTCGTACAGCGTCTCGGGCTTGAGCCGCTCGGCGACCGTGGTGAAGGGCACCTTGAGGTCGGTGGTGACCCAGGCTCCCGCCAGGTCCCAGTTGGCCAGGTGCGGCAGGGCGAGGACGACGCCGCGGCCGGTGCCGAGGGCGTCGGTCAGCCGGTGCGCGTCGGTCACCTCTATGGACGCCTTGATCCGCGCCGGGCTCCAGGTGGGCAGCCGGAAGGACTCCATCCAGTACCGCATGTACGAGCGCATCCCGGCCCTGGAGAGCTCGGCCAGCCGGGCCGGTGACGCGTCGGGCACGACCCGGGCCAGATTCGACTCCAGCCGCAGCACGCTCTTGCCGCGCCGCTTCCACGCCTGGTCGGCGATGGTCCGGAAGAGCGTCCGGGCGACCGGCTCGGGGAGCTTCTTGACGGCGGTCCAGCCGAGCCCGTACAGCCCGTCGGTCAGCCGGTCCCGCAGGCCGGGCCGGGCGGCCCCGGGGTCGTCGCTCACCGGGCGGTCCCGCTCCCCGGCCCTGCGGCGGCCTCGGCCGCGTCGGCCTCCGCGGACTCGCGGCGCACGGTCACGACCCGCTGAACGAGCGTGATCAGGCTGCCCACGGCGACGATCCACAGCGCGATCGGCAGCAGGACCTGGATCCCGGGGACACCGAACTTGTGCAGACCCGCCAACCCGGCCGCGACCAGCGAGATCACCAGCCGCTCGGCGCGCTCCACGAGACCGTTGACCGCGACCGGCAGCCCGATCGACTCGCCACGCGCCTTCGTGTACGAGACCACCTGGCCGCTGGCCAGGCAGAAGATCGCGACGGCGCAGAGCACGTTGTCGTCGCCCCTGCCCGCGTACCAGAGCGCGAAGCCGCCGAAGATCGCCCCGTCGGCGACCCGGTCCAGGGTCGAGTCCAGGAACGCGCCCCAGCGGCTGGAGATACCGGCCTGCCGGGCCATGTTTCCGTCGACGAGGTCGGAGAAGACGAAGATCGTGATGACGATCGTGCCCCAGAAGAACTCCCCCCTGGGGAAGAAGACCAGCGCACCTGCCATCACCCCGGCCGTACCGATCAGAGTGACCGCGTCCGGGCTCACGCCGAGACGGAGCAGCAGCGCGGCGAACGGTGTGAGGACACGCGTAAAAAATGCACGCGCGTACTTGTTCAGCATGGCCTTCCCGAGGGTCGGTGGGCCGAGCGGCCCCTTCGGCCACCGGCTGGCCCATCGTAGTCACGCCCGCCGGACTCCACCGTCCGGGCACCCGGCCTCGCGCGGCGCGGTGCCTTGTATGGACGCGGCCCGGCCCGAGTGGAAAGCTCGAATTACCGCGGGCGTCGTCGTAGCCGCCGTGGCGGCTCCCCGGTTCCCGTGCATCTCTCCCCCACTTCGCGTCGGTATTTCTTCCGAATCCGCGCCACTACCCGGGAGGCACGCATCATGGGCGACAGGACACACGCACACACCGGGGCCGCCGGCAGGGCAGCGACGGCCGACCGGCCCTCATCCGTACGGAATGTGGTGCTGGTCGGCCACAGCGGCTCCGGAAAGACCACGCTCGTCGAGGCCCTCGCACAGACCGCGGGCGCGGTCAACCGGGCCGGCCGGGTCGAGGACGGCGCCACCGTCTCCGACTACGACGAGATCGAGCACCGCCAGCAGCGTTCCGTACAGCTCTCCCTGGTCCCCGTCGAATGGGGCGGGTACCGGATCAATCTGCTGGACACCCCCGGATACGCCGATTTCGTCGGGGAGCTCAGGGCCGGGCTGCGGGCGGCGGACGCGGCCCTGTTCGTGGTGTCCGCGGCCCAGGAGGCCGACGCGGTGGCGGGGACCACCCGGGCCGTGTGGGAGGAGTGCGCGGCCGTCGGCATGCCGCGTGCCATCGTCGTCACCCACCTGGACACGGCACGCACCTCGTTCGACGAGATGACCCGGATCTGCGGTGAGATCTTCGGCGGCGACGACCCCGACGCCGTGCTCCCGCTCTACCTCCCCGTCCACGGCCCCGAGGGCGCCGACGGCCACGCCCCGCTCACCGGGCTCACCGGGCTCCTCACCGAGCGGGTCTTCGACTACTCCTCGGGCGAGCGGCAGGAGAACCCGCCCCGGGAGGACCGGCGGACGGCGCTCCGGGAGGCCCGCGACCGGCTCATCGAGGGGATCATCGCCGAGAGCGAGGACGAGACCCTGATGGACCGCTACCTCGGCGGGGCCGAGGTCGAGGTCGGGACACTCGTCGACGATCTGGAGCGCGCCGTCGCCCGGGGCACCTTCCACCCCGTCCTGGCCGCGGCCCCGGCCGCCGCGGGCGCCCGCCAGGGCATCGGGACCGTCGAGCTCCTCGACCTGGTCACCCGTGGCTTCCCGACGCCGCTGGAGCGCCCGCTCCCCGGTGTCACCCCCCTGCACGGGGCGTCGCTGCCCGAGCTGAGCTGCGATCCGGACGGCCCGCTGGTCGCCGAGGTCGTCAAGACCGCTTCCGACCCGTACGTCGGCCGGGTCTCGCTGGTACGTGTCTTCTCCGGCACCCTGCGTTCCGACGAGACCGTCCATGTGTTCGGCCGCGGCCTCACCGACCACGGCCGGGAGAGCCGTCCCTTCCACGAGACCGAGGTGCGCGTCGGCGCGCTCTCCTCCCCCTTCGGCAAGCAGCAGCGCCCGCTGACCGCCTGCATCGCGGGAGATCTGGCCTGCGTCGCCAAACTGGGCAGCGCCGAGACCGGGGACACCCTGTCCGGCACGGACCGGCCACTGCTGATGGACCCCTGGGCCGCTCCGGACCCGCTGCTGCCGCTCGCCGTCGAGGCGCACAGCAAGGCGGACGAGGACAAGCTCTCCCAGGGGCTCTCCCGGCTGGTCGCCGAGGACCCGACCATGCGCCTCGAACAGAATCAGGACACCCACCAGGTGGTTCTGTGGTGCCTCGGCGAGGCCCACCAGGACGTGGCGCTGGACCGGCTGCGCAACCGCTACGGCGTCCAGGTGGACGCCGTCCCGCACAAGGTGTCGCTCCGCGAGACCTTCGCCGCCCCGTCGACCGGGCGCGGCAGGCATGTGAAGCAGTCCGGCGGCCACGGCCAGTACGCCATCTGCGAGATCGACGTGGAGCCGCTGCCCGCGGGCTCCGGCATCGAGTTCGTCGACAAGGTGGTGGGCGGGGCGGTGCCCCGCCAGTTCGTCCCGTCCGTCGAGAAGGGCGTACGCGCCCAGGCGGCCCGCGGGGTCGCGGCCGGACACCCGCTCGTCGACGTCCGCGTCACGCTGCGGGACGGCAAGTCCCACTCGGTGGACTCCTCCGACGCCGCGTTCCAGACCGCAGGGGCGCTGGCCCTGCGCGAAGCCGCCGCGGAGACCCGTATCCAACTGCTCGAACCCGTCGCCGAGATCCAGGTCCTGGTCCCCGACGACTATGTCGGGCCGGTGATGAGCGATCTGTCCGGGCGGCGCGGCAGAGTGGTCGGAACCGAGCAGTCCGGCCCCGGCCGCACCCTCGTACGGGCCGAGGTGCCCGAGCTGGAGATCGGCAGGTACGCGGTCGACCTGCGCTCCCTCTCCCATGGCGCCGGTCGCTTCGACCGGGCGTACGCCCGGCACGAAGCCATGCCCCCGCAGCTCGCCGAACGCCTCGGGGAGCAGCGGGAGAACAACCCGAACGACGCGTGATCAGCCATGTCACCCGTCTTTGTCCACAGGGGCGGACGGCGTGGCGATCCGGACGATACGCTTTGGTCCCAGCTCAGAAGGTGTGCCGGGCACGGCAGTTGGGAAACAGCCGCAGGAGCAGTTCCTCGGCGCCGAGTGGGGGCGACAGTGGCCAGCGACGGATTCGATTTCTCTCCCGGAGCACAGATCCCGCTCCAGGGTTCCGGCGGACAGGCGGTGGCGACGAACGCCCTCGCCTCCGCCGCGTACCGGGACAGCCCGGTGGAGAAAATCCTTGACGCCAACAGCGAGTGGCACAAGTCCGATGTCAAGGTGGGCCGTTCCAAGCTCTTCAAGTCCGACTACTTCAAGCCGAATCTCGGTGAGGCGTTCTCCCGCGCCGTCCAGGAACGCATGCTGGGCGGCGCCCGCAAGGCGCTCATCCAGTCCTTCGGGATGGATCCGCAGACCGTCGTCGAGCACTGCCTGTCCGCGACCCGTCTCCGCAAGCGCCGCGACACCCAGCTCACCGCCGTCACCGCGCTGTTCGGCTTCCTCTTCCTGCCCGGCATGCTGCTGTGGTTCCTCGCGTTCCGCCTGCGCGACCTCCTCGGCAAGACCAAGGACAAGGCCCTGTCCACGCTGGGCAGCGCCCTGCTCCCGATCATCGGCATCGTGGCGCTGATCCTCCTGGTCAAGCTGCCGCTCAACGGATTCCTGGCTCTCTACGTCCGCCTGATGATCATCGCCCCCGTCGTCGGCTGGCTCATCGCCAAGCGGATCGCCGAGTCCTCCGCGAAGGACATGCGCGCCCGCTGGGAAGGGCTGCTCTCCGGCGGCGGTGTCATCGCCAAGATCCCCGAGGCCGTGCCGAAGAACCCCAACGAGACCTCCCGTGAGGCGCTGCGCCAGGGCCTGGAGAAGCTCTCCGCCGAGCAGCAGTCCAACTCGGTCTTCTACGCGGGCCCCAAGGGAATCCTCGGCATGGGCACCCGCTGGGGCAGCTGGCAGCTCGCCGAGGAACTCGTCGCCAAGGAGCCCGGCAAGGAGTTCCACCAGTTCCGCAGCTGGGACCTGATACGGGCCATCCACGACCAGCTCAAGATGCTGGAGCGGGGCCCGCTGAACACCGGGGGGTTCCCCACCCCGTCGGTCACCCACTGGATCGTGTCCCCCGTCGGGGAGAACGCCGACTCGGTCTCCCGCCCCGACGGCGAGGACGTCGCCACCTTCCAGGTCAAGCCGCACGAGATACAGCGGATCTGCAACCACCAGCAGTTCGGCAGCGGCGACCGGCACTATCTGGGCGTCCAGTTCACCCTCTGGGAAGGCCAGTTGATCATCACCATGATGATCACGGTCACAGTGCTCCACGAGACCCTGCGCATCGAGGTCACCGGATACGCGCTCGGTCCGGTCCACTCGCTCTTCACCAGCAAGCCCGCGGCCAAGACCAGGACGGTCAACAAGACCGTCCGGTTCTGGGAGACCCGCGACATCACCCTGCCGCTGGTGGAGTCCAGCGAGGTCGTCCGCCTCGCCCTGCGCGCCCCGTTCACCTGGTACCCGCCGCTGCTGGACTACCTGGGCGGCAAGATCGCCCTGCCCGAGCCGTTCGGTCTGCGCCACGCCTGGGCCGAGAAGCCGTGGCGTCACCGCTTCATGGCGGACGACGCGATGCGCGCCGCGACGCCCGTCCTGCGCGCCGTCCACAGCGCCGCCCTGCGCGTCCTCAAGGAGAACGGCGTCGACGTCGAGCGCTTCGACAACCGCTCGATGGTCCTCAGTGGTCTGGTCCAGGACCCGTCCCCGCGCAAGGCCGACCTGTACGACGCGTAGCCGCGCGCCCGGACGCACGAAGGCCGCCCCGGTGCAGAACACGAGCCGGGGCGGCCCACGAGCGGAGGCTACGGCCGGGATCAGTCGACCGGCCAGGCGTCGGCCAGCATCTTGCGCGTATCGGCGAGGAGTTGCGGCAGCACCTTCGTGTGCCCGACCACCGGCATGAAGTTGGTGTCACCGCCCCAGCGCGGCACCAGGTGCTGGTGCAGATGGGCGGCGATCCCGGCCCCCGCCACCGCGCCCTGGTTCATCCCGATATTGAATCCGTGCGCCCCGGACGCCGCCCGCAGGGCCACCATGGCCCGCTTGGTGAAATCGGCCAGCTCCATGGTCTCCGGGCCGTCCAGCTCCGTGTAGTCGGCGACATGCCGGTACGGCACCACCATGAGATGGCCACCGTTGTACGGATACAGATTCAGCACGGCATAGACATGGGTGCCACGGGCGACGACGAGCCCGTCCTCGTCCGAATTCGACGGGATCCCGCAGAACGGACAGCCGTCGCCGGCCTCCGGACCGGTCGGCTTGTTCTCACCCTGGATGTACGCCATCCGGTGGGGCGTCCACAGGCGCTGGAACGCGTCGGGCGTCCCCACTCCGATCTGCTGCTCCGGCTCACTCGTCATGGCGATCAGCATATTGCTTCACTCCCGGGGTGCGTGTCGCCGGGGCCGCCCCCGTCGGCGTACGGGGATGCTGAGGCGATGAGCGTCCCCTCCGCCGACTCCGCCCCGCTTCGCTTCCGGCGCTGGGAGCAGCGCACGGAGGTGCCGCTCTTCGGTGCCTCCCTCCTCTTCCTGCTCGGCTACGCGGTCCGGGTGCTCGCCCCCGAGGACGCCGAGCCCTGGCGGAACCTCGCCCTCGCGCTGGTCGGCGCCACCTGGCTGGTCTTCGCGGTGGACTACGCCGTACGGCTCCGGCTCAGCGGCCTCGGCCACCGCTTCGTCCGGGTGCACTGGCTGGACACGGTGGTGCTGCTGCTTCCGCTGCTGCGGCCGCTGCGCCTGATCCGGGTCTACACCGCGGTCCAGCGGCGCCGGGAGCGACCGCGGCTGAGCCTGTACGCCCGCGTGATCTCCTACGCCGGCGCGACCGCCCTGCTGCTCGGCTTCTCCGCCGCGCTGGCCGTCTACCACCAGGAACACAGGGCCCCGGACGCCACGATCCGTACCTTCGGTGACGCGCTGTGGTGGGCGTGCGCGACGCTCACGACGGTGGGGTACGGGGACGCGGTGCCGGTCACGGCGGGCGGCCGGGTCGTCGCCACGGGCCTGATGGTCTGCGGGCTGGGGCTGCTGGGGGCGGTGACGGGTTCGTTCTCGTCGTGGCTGTTGCAGGTGTTCACCCGGGAGGACGAGAAGAGGCCCCCGGAGGGCGGGTAGCTCTCCGGGGGCCTTCTGTCGCGTATCCGTCAGACCTGGACGCGGTCCTCGACGGCCTTCTGGATCTTGGCGATGGCGTCCTCGACCGGGATGCCGTTCTCCTGCGATCCGTCGCGGTAGCGGAAGGAGACGGCGCCGTTGGCCATGTCCTCGTCGCCCGCGATGATCATGAAGGGAACCTTGGCCTTCTGCTGGTTCCGGATCTTCTTCTGCATCCGGTCGGAGGAGGCGTCCACCTCGACCCGCAGCCCCTTCTTCCGGGCCTTGGCCGCGAACTCCTGGAGGTACGGGATGTGCGCGTCGCCGATCGGGATGCCGACCGCCTGGACCGGGGCCAGCCAGACCGGGAAGGCGCCCGCGTAGTGCTCCAGGAGCACCGCGAAGAAGCGCTCGATGGAGCCGAACAGGGCGCGGTGGATCATGACCGGGCGCTGCTTGGTGCCGTCCGGGCCGGTGTACTCCAGGTCGAAGCGCTCCGGCAGGTTGAAGTCGAGCTGCACGGTCGACATCTGCCAGGTGCGGCCGATGGCGTCCTTGCACTGCACGGAGATCTTCGGGCCGTAGAACGCGGCGCCGCCCGGGTCCGGGACCAGCGGCAGGCCCTGCTTCTCGGCGACCTGGCGCAGCGTCTCGGTGGCCTCTTCCCAGATCTCGTCGGAGCCGACGAACTTCTCCGGGTCCTTGGTGGAGAGCTCCAGGTAGAAGTCGGTCAGACCGTAGTCGCGGAGCAGGTTCAGGACGAAGGTGAGCGTACGGTCGAGCTCCTCCGCCATCTGCTCCTTGGTGCAGTAGATGTGCGCGTCGTCCTGCGTGAAGCCGCGCGAGCGGGTCAGACCGTGCACCACGCCGGACTTCTCGTACCGGTACACCGTGCCGAACTCGAAGAGGCGCAGCGGCAGTTCACGGTAGGAGCGACCGCGCGCGTCGAAGATCAGGTTGTGCATCGGGCAGTTCATCGGCTTGAGGTAGTAGTCCACCCCGTCGTCGAGCTGCATGGGCGGGTACATGCCGTCGGCGTACCAGTCCAGGTGGCCGGACTTCTCGAAGAGCTTGCCCTTGGTGGCGTGCGGGGAGTAGACGAACTCGTAGCCCTCCTCCTCGTGACGCCGGCGCGAGTAGTCCTCCATGGCCCGGCGGATGATGCCGCCCTTGGGGTGGAAGACCGCGAGGCCGGGACCGATCTCGTCCGGGAACGAGAAGAGGTCCAGCTCGTTGCCGAGCTTGCGGTGGTCGCGCTTGGCGGCCTCCTCCAGGAACTCCAGGTGCGCCTTCAGCTCGTCCTTGGTGGGCCACGCGGTGCCGTAGATGCGCTGGAGCATCGGGTTCTTCTCGCTGCCCCGCCAGTACGCCGCGGCGTTGCGCATCAGCTTGAACGCCGGGATGAACCGGGTGGTCGGCAGGTGCGGACCCCGGCAGAGGTCCTTCCAGCACAGGTCGCCGGTCTTCGGGTCGAGGTTGTCGTAGATGGTCAGCTCGCCGCCGCCCACCTCGACGTCCGCGCCGTCGTCCGAGGACGCGGAACCCTTGATGCCGATGAGCTCCAGCTTGTACGGCTCGTCGGCCAGCTCCTCGCGGGCGGCCTCGTCCGTCACGACCCGGCGGGAGAACCGCTGCCCGCGCTTCTGGATCTCCTGCATCTTCTTCTCGATGGCCTTGAGGTCCTCGGGAGTGAACGGCTTCTCGACGTCGAAGTCGTAGTAGAAGCCGTCCTTGACCGGCGGACCGATGCCCAGCTTGGCCTCGGGGAAGAGCTGCTGCACGGCCTGCGCCATCACGTGCGCGGTGGAGTGCCGCAGGATGTTCAGGCCGTCCTCGGAGGAGATCTCGACGGGCTCGACGACCTCGCCGTCGGCGACGGCGTACGCGAGGTCCTTCAGCTCACCGGCGATCCGGGCGGCGACGACGGTGCGCTCGCCGGGGAAGAGCTCGGCTGCCGTAGTGCCCGTCGTCACCACGCGCTCTTCCCGCTCGGAATCGCGTTGGATGATCACACGGACGTCTGACACCGGTCTCTCCTGACTCAGGGGGCGCACCCGCATTCCTCTTGCGCGTGCCAGGGGAATCGTACCGAGCCGACGGCCCCCATTGCGAAAGGGCCGGATCCCGGGGCCTCCGGCCCGCTACTCGCCGGTGCACGCCTCCTCGAACTGGTCGACGTTCTCCTGGAGGGACTTCATCAGCCGGTCCCGCTCGGCGTCGTCCACCTGCACGGGCACGACGTGCGAGGTCCGGGTCAGCCGCCGGAAGCCACTGCGGCTCTCCAGCCTGCCCTCCACCCGGATCGGCAAGCCCACCAGATGGGCGTGGCCGGCGATCCGGTACGCCTCCTCGTCCAGCTCCAGCCGGACGTGCGGCACCTCGGCGCCGGCCAGCACCCGCAGCCGCACGATCCCGGCGCCGCGCGGCGCCGAGCGGCGCATCCGGACGACGGCGCCGGTGATCCGCACCGTCACGGCCGGTTCGTCCCGGAGGTAGCGGGCGCCCGCCCGGCGCAGGGCGGGCAGGTCGCCCGGCGAGAACTCCACCGGGTCGGGGCGGTCCGGGCAGCCTTCGGGGGTCCCGGCGGCCGGCGCCCACTGCAGGGCGATCCGCGCCCCCTCCGAGCCCTGGACGAGGGCGACGACGGCCTCGGTCAGTTCCCGGCTGACGCCTGCCTCGACGGCCGTGCCGAAGGCGTCGAAGCCGCCGGTGGCCCGCTGGTAGTCCACGGCCTCGCGGGTGGCGTGCAGGGCCTGGTAGAGCCGTACGGCGACGGCACGGCCGGATGCGACCGGCACCAACGCGGCGAGCTCGCGCCCGCCGGGAGCGGGCCCGACGAGGATGCCTTCGAGCGCCGCGCGGGCCCTGCGCCGGTGGCGTGCGCCGTGGTAGCCGGTGCTCTTGCGTACGGCGAGGGCTCCGGCCAGCAGTATCTGCCGGGCGGCGGTGTGCAGCCGCTCCGCCCCGGTCCAGCCGACCGCGCCCGCCACACCTGCCATCTCTTCGGGGACCTCGCGCCACCAGCGGATCTCGTCGCTGGGTACGGCGAGCGAGACCAGGACCTCGCGGGCGGAGGGCGCCGCGCTGCGGGCGAGTGCGGTCAGCGCCTCGCCGAGCAGGTCCTCGCTGTCGGGGAAGGCGGTGGTGTCGGGGACCAGGAGGCTGGTCGCGCCCCCGGGCGGGGCCGGCGGTCCGGGCGGGGTCCAGCGGCTGTATCGCCCGGCCGCCCCGCCGCGGCGCTGCCAGCCGTGCCGGCCGAGCAGGGCGCCGAGGACCGCGGGATCGACGCGGGCGGGGTCGGGGATCCCGCCGGGCGGCGGGGAGGCGTCGGGCCACGGCCCCGCGGATTCGGCGGGGTGCGGGCGGCTGGCGGACGGGACCGCTCCGTCCGTGTGCGCGTCGTATTCGTCCATCGGCCGGTGCATCAGGGCCTCCCTCCCGCCCCTACGCGGGTCATGATCTCGCAGAGTGCCCGGTCGTCGAAGATGCGCGAGGTCGGGATCCGCACGGTGGTCCGGTGCCGGCCCGTCACCGCGTGGCCGGCCAGGTTGGTCCAGTAGCAGCAGTGCCGCAGGTCGAGCCGGTCGTGTCCGGCGCGCAGCCAGTCGTCCTGGCTGCGCGGCACGATCATCACGACGAGGATCTTGTGCACGGACACGGGGGTCCGGGCGAGCTTCACGAGATGGGCGTTGTCGAGCGTGAAGGCGAATGTCGGTCCCGGCGGGTGCGGCGGGAGCTGATAGGTGCATTTGAGCTGCACCTTTATGGTCACTTCGTCGTCCACGGCATGGCCGGGGGCGCCGTGGCTGACGTGCCAGTCGATGCCGTTGTCGGGGAAGGGCTGCGACAGGGAGCACCCCGCCGCGGCCGCGACCGCGTGCAGATAGCCCACCTGGAGCGTCTCCATGCAGGCGGTGGTTGCGAGTGTGCCGCGCAGCGGTTCGATCCGCTGGGACAGCAGCCCGCTCGGTTCGGGCTGCGCGAGCGCCATGGCTGCGTGTGCCTTCCGGGCCGTGCCGATCGGTTCTCCGATGCGGGTGACGGACAACTTCCGCTCCCCACACCTGTGTTGTCACCGCACCGGACGGCCCGCAAACGGCGTATCAGGCAAAGGGCGCGGGTATCACCGAACCGGGCAGGGGAATCACACCATCTGCCGTTCGGGCACGAGGAGTTCGGGGATGACGCACTGGTACGAAGGGCCACTGGCCGCTTTTGACACCGAGACAACAGGAGTCGACGTCGAGGGGGACCGGATCGTCTCGGCCGCCCTGGTCGTCCAGGACACGGCGGGCGGGCGGCTGCGCGTCACCCGCTGGCTGGTGAATCCGGGGATACCGGTGCCCGTGGGGGCCACCGAGATCCACGGCCTGACCGACGATCACCTCCAGCGCAACGGGCGCTGGCCGGCACCGGTGGTGGAGGAGATAGGCCGTGCGCTGGCCGAGCAGTGCGCGGCCGGGCGGCCGCTGGTCGTGATGAACGCGCCGTTCGACCTGACGCTGCTGGACCGCGAACTGAAGCGCCATCGCGCGTCCTCGCTCGCGGCGTATCTGCAGAACTCCCCGCTGTGCGTGCTGGATCCGCGGGTGCTCGACAAGCATCTGGACCGCTACCGCAAGGGGCGGCGAACCCTCACCGACCTCTGCGAACTCTACGGCGTGGTGCTCGACGGCGCCCATGACGCGGCGGCCGACGCGGCGGCCTCGCTGGAGCTGGTCCGCGCGGTGGGGCGGCGGTTCTCGTCCCGTCTGGAACGGCTGACGCCGCCGGAGCTGCACACCCTGCAGGCCGTGTGGCATGCGGCGCAGGCGCGTGGGCTGCAGGCGTGGTTCGCGAAGAACGGGACGGCGGAGATGGTGGATCCGGCCTGGCCGCTGCGCCCGGTTCTTCCCGCCGCGGCGTGAGCGGGTGTCCCGTCGCTTCCTCGGGGGTTCCGGACACGCAGAGGCCGGTCCGTCGATTCTGCTGACGGACCGGCCTCTCCCGGGTGGGCGATACTGGGTTCGAACCAGTGACCTCTTCGGTGTGAACGAAGCGCTCTCCCACTGAGCTAATCGCCCGGGAACGGGTTGAACCATACAGGGCTCGGCGGGTCCGGTTCAAACCGCTGCCAGCCGGGCCGCGAGACCCCGCCGTCCGGCACGCATCATCAGCGCGTGATTGGCCCGGAACACCGGGCGTCCGGGCACCGCCAGGAGCCGCATCAGCCGTCTGCGCACCTTGACCTCCTGCTCGTAGACGACCCGGCTGCCACCGCCGTGCGAGGTGACCGTCCACCGGACCCAGCCGTCGAGGTCGCCGCTGAGCGTCGCCTCGATGACCCGGGCCCGGGGGTCGCGGCGGCGTTCGCGGACCGTCAGGACGAGGTCGTACGGGAGGAGGGAGCGGATCCGGGTCGTGCCGGTGGTGCCGTCGACCGGGGTGGCCTCGCGGACCTGCGGCCACCATCGCGGGTAGTCCTCGGCGCGTTCGAGGATCCCGTACACGGCATCGGGTGGGGCGGGCAGGTCCCAGATACTCACAAATCGGTAGTGGCTCCAGTCCATGGCTCCAGTCTGCGCGTACTCAGCCGGGGAACTGAGTATCCGAGCGCATGTCCGATCCCGTGGCCCGCACCACACTCACGTCCATGGAACATGTGCCGCCACCCGCCGAGGAATTGGCGCTGCTCGATCGCGAACTGGCCCGGCTGGACGCCCACCGGTCCCAGTTGCTGGTTCGCCGTGCCTGGCTGCTGAGCGTGCTGACGCCGCCCGCCAGGCCTCCCGCCACGGCGCCGACGCCGTTCGCCGCCCCGTCCGGGCCGCCCGCGCCGTTCGCGGCTCCCTTCGGGCCGCCCGCCGCGCGGGCCGGAGCGCACAGCGCGCAGAACGTGCTGCTCACCCTGGGCGGTCTGCTGCTGACGGTCGCGGCGATCGCCTTCACCCTGGTCAGCTGGGGCCATCTGGGAATCGCCGGCCGCTCGGCGGTGCTCGGCGTGGTGACGCTCGCGGCGCTCGCCGCGCCCGCCGTGCTGCTGCGTCGCGGGCTGTCCGCGACGGCCGAGTCGCTCGCCGCCCTGGCGTCCGTGCTGATGATCCTCGACGCCTACGCGCTGCACCGGGTGGCGGTGCCGGAGGCCGACGGCCTCGGTTTCGCCGCGGCCGCCTCGGCGGTGCTGGCGGTGGCCTGGGGCGGGTACGGGCTGCTGCTCGGCCGGCTGCGGCTGCCGCTGCCCCTGGCGGTGGTGAGCGCCCAGCTGCCGCTGCTGCTGTGGGCCTGGTCGGCGGGGGCGGGCGCCTCGGTGTTCGGCTGGGCGCTGCTGCTGACGGCGGCGCTGGACTGCGCGATCGCGGTGTGGGGCCGGGGCGTGGCGGTCCGGGTGACCGCCTGTGCCGGCTGCTGGACGACGGGCCTGCTGGGACTGCTGGTGGCCCTGACGCAGTCGATGTCCGCCGAGACGGCGGCGGGGGCGGTGGGCCCGGCCGCGCTGTTGCTCGCGGGTGCGGCGGTCGCGCTGTTCGGAGCGTGGCGCGCGCCCACGGGTCTCGCGGTGGCGGGCGGGACGCTGGCCGGGCTGTGCGGGGTGGCCGCGGTGGGCGGTGTGCTGCGCGCCGGGACCGCCTGGGGCTGGTCCGTGCCGGTGTATCTGCTGTGCGGTGCGGTGCTGCTGGTGGCGGTGCGCGCGCCGCTGCCGCGCCCGGTCGGGCAGGGGCTGCTGTGGGCCTCGTCGGCGGTGACCGCGGCCGCGGTGCTCTTCTCGGCACCGCCGGTCGGCATGTCGCTGATGGGTACGGTGTCGCAGCTGGCCCGTGTGTGGTCCGGCGTTCCCGACGGCGGTGTCCGGGGCGCTCTCGGTACGGCGGACGTGGCGTGGTCCCACCTGGCCGGGGCCCCGGTGGGACTGCTGATGGCGGCCGCCCTGCTGGGACTCGCGCACCGGTCGTGGGACCGGCTGGTGCGGGTGGCCGGGCCGGTGTTCCCGCCGGGTACGGGCCGGCGGGGCGCGGCGGGGGCCGCCGCCTCGGCGCTCTGCTGGGCGGGGCTCACCGCGCTGCCCGCGGTGCTGGGCCTGTCGTACGCGGCGGCGGTGTCGGTGCAGTTGTCACTGGTCGCCGGGGCGTTCGCGGTGGCGGTCCTGGGTCTGCGCCGCGGTGCGGGCGCCCTGGGGACGACGGCGCTGGTGTGCGGGATGGTCGGAGCGGTGAGCGCGGGGTTCCTCGCGCTCGCGTCGCAGGCGGCGACGTACGCGGTGTTCGCGCTGGTGCTGGTGGTGCTCGGAGCGGCCGCGGTGCTGCTCGACGGCGCCCTTGCGCGGGCCGTGCGGGCGCTGCCGGACGCCCGTGCGGGGCGTGCGGTGCAGACACTGAGGGTCGCCCAGGCGGTGCCGGCCTGCGGGGCCGTGGTGTGCGCGATGGTGCTCGCCCGCGCGGCCGGGGCCTCGCTGGGGCTCGACGGGTACCGGGCCGCGCCGGTCCTGCTGGTCGTCCCCGCGGTGACGGCGCTGCTCGGGGCCCGGTTGCGGGGCCGCCCCGTGGCGCTTCCGGTCGAGCTGACCGGGGCCGTGGCGGCCGTGGCCGCGGTGCTCATGGCGCTGCCGGACCGGCCGTTCCTGGCGCTGGTGCTGGCGCTGAGCGGAGTGCTCGCTGCGGGCACGGCCGTGCGGGCCGAGCGGCGGCCGGTGGCCGGGTATCTGGCGGTGGCGCTGTTCGTCCTGGCGAACTGGGTGCGGCTCTCGGCCTCGGGGGTGTCGGCCCCGGAGGCGTACACGCTGCCGGTGACCGTGCCCGCGCTGGCGATCGGTGTGCTGCGCCGGCGCCGCGACCCGGAGGCGTCGTCGTGGACGGCGTACGGGGCGGGCCTCGCGGCGACGCTGGTCCCGAGCCTCTTCGCGGCCTGGGCCGATCCGCACTGGGTGCGGCCGCTGCTGCTCGGTGTGGCGGCACTGGCGATCACCCTGGCGGGCGCCCGGCTGCGGCTGCAGGCGCTGCTGCTGCTCGGCGGAGCGGTGCTGGCCATGGACGCCGTGCACGAACTGGCGCCGTACGTGGTCCAGGTCGTCGGCGCGCTCCCGCGCTGGCTGCCGCCCGCCCTGGCCGGGGTGCTGCTGCTGGTGGTCGGGGCGACGTACGAACAGCGGCTGCGCGATGCGCGGCGGCTGAAGGAGACCGTGGGCCGGATGCGCTGACGGTACGTCGCACGACGGGCCCGGAGCTCCCCGACGGGACGCTCCGGGCCGCGCGCAGGAGGCGTACGCGGCGAACTCGCCCGTGAAATACAGCAGTTCGCACCTGTAGCCGCTCCCGCGAAATTGCAACGCAGTTCTCGACATCGCCGGAGCATCGGCCACGGATACCGGCGGCCGATCCCTTTCCGGGAATTCCGGCGGCCGGAGAAGGCCGTCCGGCCGGGATATCCGGATGCCCCCGCTCGATCGGCGGACGGCCCCGTACGTGGCCATCCGGATTGCATCGTTCACGAATGCGCGGGCGAATTCGCCAAGGAGACACGGCCGGAACCCGACTCGGCGGACGGCCCGGACGGACGCGGAAAACGCAGAGGGCCCGTGAGACTCTGCGGTCTCACGGGCCTTCTGTCCGGGGTGGGCGATACTGGGTTCGAACCAGTGACCTCTTCGGTGTGAACGAAGCGCTCTCCCACTGAGCTAATCGCCCCGGGCGCAGGCCAAACATTACCCCATGTCAGCGGCGCCCCATGACCACCCCGGGGTCACTCGTGGATCTTCCACGGCATGGTGATGCCGAACTTCCAGACGTAGATCCCCACCAGCACCGCGATGATCACCAGGCCGATCGAGGTGAGGATGATGTTGCGCCGCCGGACCTTGGGGTCGAGCGCCCGCTGAGCGGCCTCGGTGACCTTCCGCCTGGTCCACCGGAGCACCAGCTGCGCCCAGACGAACTCGGTCGCCCAGATCGCCATGCCACCGAAGATCACCAGCCAGCCGGGCCCGGGCAGCGGCAGCATGATGATGCCCGCCACGACCACGGCGAAGCCGACCACGAAGACGCCGACCTGCCAGCTCAGATGCAGCGGCCGGGACGCCTTGATGAACCCGGGCGCCCGGGAGCCGAGCTCCCGCACCTTGGCCACACCCTCCGCGACCTCGTCCGTCATGCCGTCCGTCCTGTCCCCCGCGGCGGACACCGGTGCCGCCGGTGCGGCGTCCCCGTCCCGCGCGTCACGCTCCGCATTCATAGGAGTCAACCTACCGGAACGGCCTTCATCACCGGAATGGCCGCATAACCGAAAGTTACACACCGCCGTACGAGCTACCTGAAGGAACACAAAAAGGTCAGAGGGGTTTACAACGCCACCGTAGGTGGCATGTCGATTTCGCCGACGTGCGAATCCCCGAGCGCACACTGAGCGAAAGGCCCTGGCGCTTATGAACACCACGGTCAGCTGCGAGCTGCACCTGCGCCTCGTTGTGTCGAGCGAGTCCTCACTGCCTGTACCCGCGGGCCTGCGGTATGACACGGCCGATCCGTATGCCGTGCACGCCACCTTCCATACCGGAGCGGAGGAGACGGTCGAATGGGTATTCGCCCGCGACCTCCTCGCCGAGGGGCTGCACCGGCCCACCGGCACCGGAGACGTCCGCGTCTGGCCATCCCGTAGTCACGGCCAGGGCGTCGTCTGCATCGCGCTGAGCTCCCCAGAGGGCGAAGCCCTGCTCGAAGCCCCGGCGAGAGCCCTGGAGTCGTTCCTGAAGAGGACCGACGCCGCGGTGCCGCCGGGCACCGAGCATCGCCACTTCGACCTCGATACGGAGCTCTCACACATCCTGGCCGAGAGCTGAGCCAGGCCGAGAGCTGCACGGCGCCGTCCGACTCGGGGAGACGGCGCCGCGCGGAAAACCTCATACGGCTGACACCGGCGCCGTCGTCACGGAATCCACCGTGGTGACGGCGTCGGCGCGCGCCCGGGGCTCTCAGCACCTCTCCTGCCGCGGCCACGGCAGCCACCGGCCCAGAGATACCGCCCCATGGCCGGTACCCGCTCTCCGCGCCCCCCACGGGCCCTCTCGGGCCGCCGTGCGCCACGGCGGAGCCAGTAGAGTCAGCCCGCATCGGCGGACACCCGCCCGCCGGAGGCAGGGAGCGAAAGCGTGCTGATCCCCCACGACACCCGGATCGCCCTCGACACGGTGGTCGATCTGGTGAACACCGCACCGGAGAGCGAACCGCCGTCGGGCGGGCAGCCGGAGGCCGAGCGGAGCGACGGCCTCGCCGACATCACGGCGCTGTACGACTTCGCGCGGCGCCACCGCATCAGCGGCGTGGGCGAGCTCCACGAGAAGGACCTGCGGGCCGTACGGGACGTACGGGCGCGCTTCGCCGAGATCTTCGCGACGGACGACTCGCAGACCGCGGCCTCGCTCGTCAACACGCTCGTCGCCGCGGCCGGCACGACGCCGCAACTCAGCAATCACGACGGCTACGACTGGCATGTGCACTACTTCGCGCCCGACGCGTCGATCGCCGACCACCTCGCGGCCGACTGCGGCATGGCGCTGGCCTTCATCGTGGTGGCGGGCGAGCAGGAACGGCTGCGGCGGTGCGAGGCACCGGACTGCCGGCACGCCTTCGTCGACCTGTCCCGGAACCGCTCCCGGCGCTACTGCTCCAGCCGCACCTGCGGCAACCGTCTGCATGTGGCCGCGTACCGGGCACGCCGCAAGGAAGCGGCCGGCTGACCGTTCACAGCATGAAGAGATCATGCACCGCGGCCATCAGCAGCAGGCTGCCGACGACCGCGAGGAAGATCATCAAAGGGGGCTGGGAGAGCGCGAAGAGGCAGCCGCGCGGCTCTTCGGCAGGGGTGGTGGGGGCATCGCCCCGGGAGGTGTCGACCATCGCGGGACGATCATGACTCACTCCGGAACCGTTGGCGATCAATACGCCCTCCCGCACCGGGAGTTCACCCGCCCCGGCCGGTCCGGATTCGCTCCGGCGTCCGATCGGCCGCCACACATTCGCACGCCGCCCGGGGCACTCCTATGCCGCAACTCCGGGGAAAATCAGGCCGATACGGCAGCCCGCGCGCACCTCGGCGGGCCAACACCGCCCCGCACAGGGTGAATTCGAGATTCTGCCGCTACGACTTCCCCGGCCTCGGCGCGACCCCGCGCCGAAGGCCCTCAGCGCGGGGTCGAGCTGGAGGCCCGCACCACGAGTTCCGGCTGGAGCACCACGCTGCGGTGCTCATGGGTGCCGTCCTCGTCGTCCGACTCCTCCAGCAGGAGCTCCGCGGCCATCCGGCCCATCACGGCCGCGGGCTGGCGGACGGAGGTGAGCGGTACGGCAGCGGCGGCGGCGAATTCGATGTCGTCGTAGCCGACGATGGCCATGTCGTGCGGCACCCGGACGCCCGCCGCGTACAACGCCTGGAGCACCCCCAGGGCGAGCAGGTCGTTGGCGCAGAACACCGCGGTCGGCCGGGGCACCAGGCCCAGCAGCCGGGCTCCGGCGTCGCGGCCCGCCGACACGTCCAGGCGGTCGGAAGGGATCTCGACGAGCGCCTCGGGCGGCAGTCCGGCGTCGGCGAGGGCCGACAGGGCGCCTTCGCGCCGGTCCCTGATCTGATGGAGATCGCCCGGCCCGCTGACGTACGCCACCGAGCGGTGACCGGCCGCGACCAGATGGCCGACGGCGAGGGCGCCGCCGCGCACGTCGTCGACGGAGACCGCGCAGGTCCCCGTGCCGGGCGCCACCCGGTCCACCAGCACGAAGGGGATCCGGTGCCGGCCGAACGCCTCCAGGTTCCGGCCGGTGGCGTCGGTCGGGGTGACCAGGACGCCGCAGACCCGCTGCTCGGCGAAGAGTCCGAGGTACTCGGCCTCCTCCGCCGGGCTCTGGTCGCTGTTGCAGACCATGACGCCGAGACCGGCCTCCCGGGCGGCGCGCTCGGCGCCGCGGGCCACGTCCACGAAGAACGGGTTGCCCATGTCGAGGACGAGCAGGGCCATGATCCGGCTGCGGCCCGCCCTGAGCTGGCGTGCCGACTCGCTGCGTACGTATCCGAGTTCCTCGATGGCGGCGAGCACCCGGGCGCGGGTCTCCGGCAGCACCGCCTCGGGCCGGTTGATCACGTTGGAGACGGTGCCCACGGAGACTCCGGCCTGCCGGGCCACATCCTTGATCCCTGCCACGTGCGCCACTCGCCCCGCCCCACTGATGCCGTCGGCCGCGCCGGTCCGCGGCGTGCCCTCATCGTACGGATGTCCACTCCCCCGCCCCGGGCAGAGGGGCAGGGGTCAGATGCCGTGCTTCTTGAGGATGGCCTCGATGTCGCTGAAGTCCTCGGCCGGAGCGGCGGACCGCTGCGGGGACTTCGTCCCCGGACGCGCCCGGGAGTCCGCGAGCCCCGCCCCCAGCGAGGGCGCCGAGGCCGCGGGGGCCACCGCTTCGCCCTGGGCCGCCCGTGCGGCGGCCCTGCGTTCCTTGCGGGTGCCGCCGCCCCGGCGCTCGATCGCGCGGGTGGTCGAGAACAGCACCCAGGCCACGGCGAGCAGCCCGAAGCCGATCCAGACACTCGGCTTGAAGGCGATCCCCGCGACCCAGTCCACGACCCCGGTCAGCACCAGGGCGATCGGGACCAGGGAGTAGGCGGCGATCCGGGTCGCGGCGAGGAAGCGCTTTCGCCAGGCGGTGACGGCGGCGATGCCCAGGCCCGCCGCGGACACCGCGGAGCAGATGGTCTCGGCAAGCATCGGTGCCTCCAGGCGCAAGGGGAAACGTCCCTTCCATCCTGCACCGGTGACCGGTCGGGTGGCCATGATCCGGGACCGCATCAGGGACATTTCAGGGCCGGTATCCTCCCCAGGTGCCGATCGGAGGTGCACCCGTCGTACGGTGCCCCGGCGAACCGGGGGTACCGATTGGGAGGCTCGCGCGGGCCCTGGGAGACTGGCCGTATGAGCGATTCCACCCCTGCGGCCCCCGTCGTCCTCGACCTCTGGTGCGAGCTCCAGTGCCCCGACTGCCACCAGGCCCTCACCGATGTGCGTGCCCTGCGGGCCAAGTACGGCGACCGGCTGGACGTGCGGCTGCGGCACTTCCCGCTGGAGAAGCACAAGCACGCCCACGCCGCCGCGCAGGCAGCCGAGGAGGCCGCCGCGCAGGGCAAGGACTGGCCGTACGTCGAGGCGGTGCTCGCCAGGACCGCCGACCTCGCCCGCACCGGCGAGCCGCTGCTGATCGAGGTGGCACGGGAACTCGGCCTGGACGCCGAGGAGATGGACACCGCGCTGATCGACGGCCGGCACACGCTGATCGTCGACGCCGACGAGGCCGAGGGCAAGGCGATCGGAGTCACCGGCACCCCGACCTATGTGATCGGCGACGAGCGGCTGGACGGCGGCAAGAGCCAGGACGGGCTGCGCGAGCGGATCGAGGAGATCGTCGACCGGCTGCTCGCCGAGCAGGGCTGAGCGGCCCCGCCCTCAGAGGTTCTTGGCCAGGTTGTACTGGGTCGTCCGGTATCCGAGCGACTCGTACAGCCGCAGGGCGGGCGTGTTGGCGGCGAACACATGCAGTCCGAGGCGCCGGGCACCCGCGGCCAGGGTGATGTGCTCCGCCTGCTGCATCAGGGCACGCCCGTGGCCCCGGCCCCGGTACTCCTCGCCCACCTCCACGTCGTAGACGAAGCCGCTCACCTCGCCGTCGTCACCCTCGCGCACCGACACCCACACATGGCCGACGACCACTCCCCCGGTGACGAGGACGTGGAAGTGCATGCCCTCGGTGTCCATTCCGGCCGGCAGGTTGCGGGCGTGGTCGGAGCGGGACTTGTGCATGGCCTGCTCGACCGGAACACCCTGGTCGATCCAGGACTGCGCGTATGTGTCGACACTGGTGCGCTGCCAGGCCGCGAACTCCTCGGCCGTCATCTCCCTGGCCACGACACCGTCCGGGAGCACGGGGGCCGTCGGGCCGAGGCCCTTGAGCATGTTGCGGCTGCGTCCGGTGTACCCGAGTGCGGCCGCCAGGCGTCCGGCCCCCTCGTTGCCCTCCGGCACCGACAGGTGCAGTTGGCCGCAGCCCCATCCGCGCAGCACCTCCTCGGCGGCGAGCAAGGCGATGGTGCCGCGGCCCCGGCGCCGGCTCGGTTCGTCGATGGTCAGGGAGCGCAGCTCGCCGGTGGCCGTACCGAATCCCGGATCGGTGCCGATCTCGACGGCGCCGACGGGCCGCCCGTTGTCGCACACGTCGTACGTGCGGCTCTTAGCGCCGTCGGCGCCCTGCTGGACCGGCCCGGTCGGCCGGAGGGTGGTGGTCATCGCAGATGTTCTATCCGCTGCGCCCGGGTCCGTCACCTCGATTTACGGATCGAGGTCGTTCCCGGCCCGCTCGTCGAAGATCCGCATGGCCTTGGCGGTCACCGGTCCGGGCCCGCCGGGCAGCTCCCGGCCGTCGACCCGGTGGACGGCCTGCACATCGCGCAGGGTGGAGGTGAGGAAGATCTCCTCGGCCCGCTCCAGGATGTCGAACGGCAGCTCGGTCTCCTGTGCGCCCGTCCACTCCACGGTCAGTGCGCGGGTGATCCCGGCGAGGCAGCCGGAGGCGACCGGCGGGGTGTGCAGCTGCCCGTCGAGGACGACGAAGACATTGGACCCGGTGCCCTCGCAGAGCTGTCCGGCCGTGTTGGCGAAGAGCGCCTCCGAGGCGCCGTGCTCATGGGCGCGGGCGAGGGCGACGACGTTCTCGGCGTACGAAGTGGTCTTGAGCCCGGTGAGCGCGCCGCGTTCGTTGCGGGTCCAGGGGACGGTGATCACAGCGGTGGTGTCGGGGCGGCGGCCCGCCTCGCCGAGGGCGACGACGAGGCCGGGGCCTGCGTCACCGCGGTCGGAGCCGAGCGGGGAGAGCCCTCCGGTGAAGGTGATCCGCAGCCTGCCCCGCGGCATCGGGTTGGCGTCGATGACCTCGGCGCAGGCGCGGCGGACCTCGTCGAGGTCGGGGGCGGGGAGTCCGAGGCCGCGGGCCGAGCGGGCCAGCCGGTCGAGGTGGCGGGTGAGGGCGAAGGGCCTGCCGTCGACGGTCTTGACCGTCTCGAAGACGCCGTCCCCCACGGTGAGTCCGTGGTCGAGCACGGACACCCTGGCGTCTTCGGCGGCGCGCAGTTCGCCGTTGACCCACATCCTCATCACGCGGTCCTTCCTGTTGTTTCGTGAGCGCCCGACGCTACAGCGAGCAGTCGGGACGCCTTGAGTTCGGTCTCGTCCCATTCGCGTTCCGGATCGGAGCCCCAGGTGATGCCGGCCCCGGTGCCGAAGCGGAGGACCGGGGCGGTGCCGGTCCGGTCGATCCAGAAGGTGCGTATGCCGACGGCGAGCGACGCGGTGCGGCGGTCGGCGTCGACCCAGCCGATGCCTCCGCAGTAGGGCCCGCGCGGTGCGGTCTCCAGTTCCTCGATGATCCGCAGCGCGCTGGACTTGGGTGCCCCGGTGACCGAGCCGGGCGGAAACGCGGCGCCGAGGAGTTCGGGCCAGCCGGCACCCTCGGCGAGCTCCCCGCGCACGGTGGAGACGAGGTGGACCAGACCGGGGTGCTTCTCGACCACACAGAGGTCGGGGACGTTGACCGATCCGGTGGCGCAGACCCGGCCCAGGTCGTTGCGGACCAGGTCGACGATCATCACGTTCTCGGCGTGGTCCTTCTCCAGCAGGTCGGCCTCGGTGCGGCCGGTGCCCTTGATCGGTCCCGACTCGACGGTCCGGCCGTTCCGGCTCAGGAAGAGTTCGGGGGACGCGGTGGCGATCTCCACGCCGTGCCTGGGAAGCCGAATCGTTCCTGCATAGGGGGCGGGGTTGCCGCGGGCGAGCAGCGCGGTCAGCGCGTCCACGTCGGCGGCGTCCGGGTCGGGCAGCGGCGCGGTCATCACCCGGCAGAGGTTGGCCTGGTAGACCTCGCCCGCCTCGATGTACGCGCGGATCCGCCGTACGCCCGCGAGGTACGCGACCCGGCCCAGGGAGGAATTCCAGTCACCGGCCGCGGGCCCGCGCCAGGCGCCCCGCACGGGAGCGGGCACCTCCTCGGTGCGTACGGAGCCGAAGCGCGCGCAGACGAGACGGCCCTCGAAATCGGCGGACACGGCCCAGAAGCCGGTCGATTCGAGGGCTGCGGGATCACTGGTCACGTCCCGCAGATCGGACGCGACGAGGCCGCCGAAGCGGGCCATTGGGGCGAGGTCGAGCACGTCGTCGAGTCTAGGACGGTGCGCGATGACCTGCGCCGGGGCGGGCGCACCTCAGCACGCTGCACAAACGCGTTTTTGTACTGGCCCGGGAATCCGCTAGAGTTCAACACGTCGCCGGGACGCGCAAGCGGACCGGGAAAGACAAGCGGACGTAGCTCAGTTGGTAGAGCGCAACCTTGCCAAGGTTGAGGTCGCCAGTTCGAACCTGGTCGTCCGCTCGCAGAAGGTGGGGGATCTTCCCGAACCCCCACCCCTGGTGGAGTGGCCGAGAGGCGAGGCAACGGCCTGCAAAGCCGTCTACACGGGTTCAAATCCCGTCTCCACCTCCAAGGACGATTAGCTCAGCGGGAGAGCGCTTCCCTGACACGGAAGAGGTCACTGGTTCAATCCCAGTATCGTCCACCGGTCCGCAAGGATCCCCGCGCGATTAGCTCAGCGGGAGAGCGCTTCCCTGACACGGAAGAGGTCACTGGTTCAATCCCAGTATCGCGCACGCAGTACACGCAGGTTCACCCTGCGCGATTAGCTCAGCGGGAGAGCGCTTCCCTGACACGGAAGAGGTCACTGGTTCAATCCCAGTATCGCGCACCAGCAAAAGCCCCGGTCGTTCCGACGACCGGGGCTTTTCCGTGCCTGGCGTGCGTACCGGCGCACTGACACTGCGGGCCCGGACGGAGATGTCCGGGCCCACGGTCGGGCACTCGCCGGTGTCGGCCCGTTCGGCCCGTTCAGGACGAGAAGAGCATGTGGCCGAAGCTCTTGTGCCGGTAGTGACCGCCGTGGTGGCCGCCGTGGTGCTGCGGGGCTCCCCAGGCGGGCCCCGGGGCGGCCGGGTAGGCCTGCGGGGCCGGCGGGACGGGCGGGGCCTGCTGCGTCCACTGCGCCTCGATGCGGGTGAGGGACTCCAGCTCGCCGTAGTCGAGGAAGATTCCCCGGCAGCCGCTGCACTGCTCGATCTGTATGCCGTTGCGGTTGTACGTGTGCATCTGTGCGTGGCACTTGGGACACTGCATGGTTCGGCTCACTCCTCGCCGTCGGGTCGCCGTCGACGGAATGCGTGCCCGCCGACGGTCGGTTCAGCCTACGACGAGCGCGCGGCGCCCAACTCGGGCGGGAGGGCCGCGATTCGGGCACAGGCATCGATCATCGTCTGCTCCACCTCATCCGGAGTCCGGCCCTCCGTCGCGGACTTGGCGAACGCCAGCGCGGCGGTCTGGACGGTCAGGGCTCGGGCCGGTACGTCCAGCTCCGGCCAGGGGTCGCCCTCGGCCCGCACGGCGGGGCCGCCCGCTGCCCGGTAGGCGTCCAGGAAGCGGAGCCAGACCTCGGAGGGCAGGATCCCGGCCGCGTACCAGGCGGCGGGGCGGGCGAGGTCCCAGGCGGGGTCGCCGATACCGGCGTCGTCGACGTCGATGAGCAGCCAGGGTCCGTCCGGGGCCGGGTGGCGGACGAGCTGGCCGAGGTGCAGATCTCCGTGGCAGAGAAAGCCCGAGCGGTGCGGGGGCGCGGGGGCCTCGTCGCGGGCCCAGGCCGGCAGCCGGCGCCAGGCTTCGAGTACGGGGGCGGTGACCGGGTCGGCCGGGCGGGCGGCGCGCATCCGGGCGACGGCGAGCGCGGCCTTCGCGGGGCCCCGCATGGGCGGGAGCGCGCGGGCGGACGGGACCGGGGCCCGGTGCAGTCCGGCGAGCAGTGTGGCGGCCTCCTCCCAGGGGGCGGCGTCGGGGTCGCCGGGGTCGACGGGGCGGCCGTGCGGCCACAGGGTGACGGGGCGGCCGTCGAGGGCGGCGGACGGCGCGGCGGGCCGGGGTTCCAGCGGGGCGAGCAGGATGCCGGTGAGGTGCGGGTCGTGCGCGAGGCTCAGCCGGGCGAGCAGGCCGGGGACGTCCGTGCCGGGGGCGTGGGCCTTGGCGACGACGGCCCCGCTGCGGACCACCGTGCCGTCCGCGCGGTCCGCGAGCACCGCCGGGGGCGGGCAGGCGCAGGGGTCTTCGGGGTGTGCGTGGGCGGCCCGGTGGGCGAGGGCGCCCAGCACGCGTACGGCTGCGGTGGTCACGGTCTCCCCCGGTGGTGAACGGGTACGGGCGGCCCGGTCCGCACCGGGCCCGCCGATGAGCGTACGCGCGCCGTACGGGGTCGCGGGCGGGGAGATCGTCGTGGCCGGTGCGGTCGGCACCGTGTCGCGCACGGGCCCGGAAAGCGCGATGTCCGGTCAGCTCCCCAGCTGACCGGACAAACGCTGCCGTCCGCCGCACCCCCGTCCCCACGGGGTTGTTGGCCGGATGTCCCGGTCCGGACCGCTCTTCCGGACCCGGGGCGCCGCTCAGCGCCCCAGCATCACGCCCACGGACGACGCCTGTGTGACCACTGCGTCCCAGCCGCCGAAGACGACCACGAGCAGGGCCGCCAGAGGAAGAACCATCGCCGTCGCCACCAGGGGGTGGCGCGTCCCGGACGACGGGCGGCCGCCGAACGGGGCAGGGACCCTGCGCCCCGCGCGGGTCATGGTCCGCGTTGCCGTGTCCGCCATGGTTCCTCTCCTGACTCGATGTGGGGCGGCGGGTGTGTGACCTCGGGGGACGAGTGCTGCACCCACCGCTTGACCTCAACATTAGGGACGCGCGGGGCGGCGGGCGTCATGCCCGCGTACCGATTGCCGGGCCTCCCGGAGGATGAGCCCCGGGCCACCGATGTACTCCCCTGGGTGGAGACCGGGCTGATGATCCCGGGGACATCCCGGAGGGGGCGCCGCGAACGTCCCGTGATGGCGGAGTCGTCGTCGGGGGGCGCGGCCCGTCGGTGCGTACGGCCGCGTCCACCGTGACTTCACTCACCCTTTCCGCCCCGGGTTCCCTGTGGTCGGCCGCGGTGCACCGGCGCGGGCGTCGTGCGCCGGTGCGGGCCGGGGCCCGTGCCACGGCGCCGGGCAACCGGTGCGGCTCCAACCCCCCGTCGCCGCACCCGTCTTGGGGCCGGGTCCGGTCCGGCGCCCGGTCCGCCCCGTCCGTACGGTCCGTCATGGGCCGTGCCGGGCGCCGACAATCGGTCGAGAGGTGAGGGCGCGGCCTCTGAGCGCCCCGGGCGCCGGGTACGTAAGCTGTGCCTCGTCAGGCGGACCAGGCAGCGGGGATGGGCAGACATGGCGATGATGCGGCTCCGGCGCGAGGACCCGCGTGTCGTCGGCTCGTTCAGGCTGCACAGGCGACTGGGAGCAGGCGGCATGGGTGTCGTCTACCTGGGGTCCGACCGGCGGGGACAGCGGGTGGCACTGAAGGTGATCCGCCCGGATCTGGCGGAGGACCAGGAGTTCCGGTCCCGTTTCGCGCGCGAGGTGTCCGCCGCCCGGCGGATCCGGGGCGGCTGCACGGCGCGGCTGGTGGCCGCGGACCTGGAGGCGGACCGCCCGTGGTTCGCCACCCAGTACGTCCCGGGGCCCTCGCTGCACGACAAGGTCGCCGAGGAGGGACCGCTGTCGGCCGCGGAGGTGGCCTCGATCGGGGCCGCGCTCTCCGAGGGGCTGGTGGCGGTGCACGAGGCCGGTGTCGTCCACCGTGACCTGAAGCCGTCGAACATCCTCCTCTCCCCCAAGGGCCCCCGGATCATCGACTTCGGGATCGCCTGGGCGACCGGGGCCTCCACTCTCACCCATGTCGGTACGGCAGTGGGTTCGCCGGGATTCCTCGCGCCCGAGCAGGTGCGCGGGGCGGCCGTGACGCCTGCGACCGATGTGTTCTCGCTCGGTGCCACGCTCGCCTACGCGGCCATGGCCGACTCGCCTTTCGGACACGGGAGTTCCGAGGTGATGCTGTACCGCGTGGTGCACGAGGAACCCCAGCTGCGTGATGTGCACGACGCGCTCGCACCGCTGGTGAGCGCCTGTCTGGCGAAGGATCCCGAGGAGCGGCCGAGCACGCTCCAACTCTCCATGCGGCTCAAGGAGATCGCGGCGCGCGAGGCGCAGGGGCTGCACGAGAGCCGCCCGCCCGTGCAGCGTTCGGCGCAGGAGCTGGACCGGCCGACCGGCCGTCTCGACGGCCCGTACACCGAGCAGCAGACCCGGCGTTCGGCTCCTCCCGCGCCCCGTCAGCAGAAGCAGAAGCAACCGCAGGGCAGCAGGCCGTCCCCGTCCTCGCGGGCCGGATCGCCCCGGACCGGCGGTTCGCGTCCCCAGCAGCATCAGCCGACGCGGGGCACGCGGCCGGGCAGGCGCCCGCAGGGTGCGAAGGGGACGAACGGCCGGCCGGGTACCCGGCCCGGGACCCGTACGACGTCGACGGGGCTGCGTCCCGCCAATCCGCGGTTGCTGCGGCAGCGGCTCGTCGTCTTCGTGGTGGTGACGCTGCTGGTGGCACTCGGCATCGCGGCGGCCCAGGGCTGCCAGGGGCCGTCCCAGGGGCTGGGTACGGATCCGGGCCGGCACGGGACCCCGGTCCAGGCGCGGGTCGAAACCCCGCCCGAGGGCCGGTCGCTCCTCTAGCCGGTCGGTCCGGTCGCTCCCGCGGGGTCTGTCGTCAGTTCTGCGGGCGGCCCGATGCCACGGCGTAGAAGGCGACCGCCGCGGCCGCTCCCACGTTGAGCGAGTCGACGCCGTGCGCCATCGGGATGCGTACCCATTCGTCGGCGGCGACCAGGGCCCGGGTGGACAGCCCGTCGCCCTCGGCGCCGAGCATCAGCGCCACCTTGTCCATCCGGTGGGGTGCCGCCTCGTCGATGCTGCCGGCCTTCTCGTCCGGGGTCAGCGCGAGGAGCCTGAAGCCCGCTTCCCGTACCGCTTCCAGGTCCTTGGGCCAGATGTCGAGGCGGGCGTAGGGGACGGCGAAGACCGCGCCCATCGAGACCTTGACGGAGCGCCGGTAGAGCGGGTCGGCGCAGTCCGGGGAGAGCAGTACGGCGTCCATGCCGAGGGCGGCGGCGCTGCGGAAGATCGCCCCGATGTTGGTGTGGTCGTTGACGGCCTCCATGACGACCACCCTGCGGGCCGTCGTCAGCAGTTCGTCGGCCGTCGGCAGCGGCTTGCGCTGCATCGACGCGAGGGCTCCGCGGTGGACGTGGTAGCCGGTGACACGTTCGGCGAGCTCGGGGCTGACCGCGTACACCGGGGCCGGGACCTCGTCGATGACGTCCCGCATCAGGTCGACCCACTTCGCCGAGAGCAGCATCGACCGCATCTCGTACCCGGCGTGCCGGGCGCGTCTGATCACCTTCTCGCCCTCGGCGATGAAGAGGCCCTCCGCGGGCTCCCGCCTGCGCCGGAGTTCGACGTCGGTGAGTCCGGTGTAGTCGCGCAGTCGGGGGTCGTCGGGGTCGTCGACGGTGATGAGATCAGCCACGGGTTCGATACTGCCTTGTCCGGTGTGTGGTGCCAACGGCTCGGGAGAAGATCCGTTACCGCTGGTTACTCGACGGGGGTGCGGGGCGTCCCGGCCCGGCTACCCGGCGGGGAGCGGTGCGGTGTCGGGGCCGATGGCGACGACGTCTCCGATGACGATGACGGCCGGGGGACGCACGTCCTCGGCGGCGGCCCGCTCCGCGACCGTCGCCAGGGTGGCGTCGACGCGGCGCTGGGAGGCCGTGGTGCCCTCCTGGACCAGGGCGACCGGGGTGTCAGGGGACTTGCCGTGGGCGACGAGGGCCTTGGCGATGGCGCCGATCTTGTCCACGGCCATCAGCAGCACGAGGGTGCCGCGCAGCTGCGCGAGCGCCGCCCAGTCGACCAGCGAACGCTCGTCGTCGGGGGCGACATGGCCGCTGACGACGGTGAACTCATGGGCGACCCCGCGGTGGGTGACGGGGATTCCGGCCGCGCCGGGCACGGAGATCGAGCTGGAGATACCGGGGACGACGGTGCACGGGATGCCTTCGGCGGCGAGCGCCTGCGCCTCCTCCATGCCCCGGCCGAAGACGAACGGGTCGCCGCCCTTGAGCCGTACGACGGCCTTGCCCGCCCTGGCGTGCTCGATGAGCGCCTGGTTGATCGCCTCCTGCGCCATGAAGCGGCCGTAGGGGATCTTCGCCGCGTCGATCACCTGGACGTGCGGCGGCAGTTCGTCGAGCAGGTCGCGCGGGCCGAGCCGGTCGGCGATGACCACATCGGCCTCGGCGAGGAGGCGGCGGCCGCGCACGGTGATCAGGTCGGGGTCGCCGGGGCCGCCGCCGACCAGGGAGACGCCGGGGGCGGGCCGGGTGCGGTGGTGCGGGGCGGCGAGCGTGCCGTCGCGCAGCGCCTCGACGATGGCGTCGCGGACGGCGGCGGAGTGGCGCGGGTCGCGGCCCTGGGCGTCGGTGGAGAGGACGGCGACGGTCACGCCCTCGCTGCGGCCGGTGGCCGGGGTCCAGGCGGTGGCCACGTCGGCGTTGTCGCTGCGCACGCACCAGGTACGGGTGCGCTCGGCCTCGGCGGACGCGGCGTCGTTCGCGGCGTCGTCGTCGGAGGCGATGAGCGCGTACCAGGTGTCCGTCAGGTCCCCGTCCTCGTACCGGCGGCGCTCCCAGCGGATCTCGCCGGCGTCGGCCATCGCCTCGACGGACGGGGTCGCGGACGGCGATACGAGAGTGATGTCGGCGCCCGCCGCGATGAGTGCCGGGAGGCGGCGCTGCGCGACCTGGCCGCCGCCGACGACGACGACGCGGCGCCCGCTCAGGCGCAGTCCGACGGGGTACGCGGGGTGATCGGCGTGCTCGGCCATGGCGGTGCGGACTCCTCGTGCGATGCGGGGTGCGGGCCGCTGCGGCGATGGAGCGGCTGTGACGTGCGGTTTCGTGGGGCGTGGGTCCACGATACGGGGTGCGCCGGGGGGTGTGGCGGGCACTGCGGTGGCAGGAGTGGGCGCCTGCGGCCGGCCTTCCCTCCCCCGCCCCTTCCCGATGGCCGGGGCTCCGCCCCGGACCCCGCTCCTCGACCGCCCGGGGGCTTGAGGAGCGGGGTGCGGTCTACTTCTCCGTCACGCCCGCCGAGTCGAACGTCGCGACTTCGTGCATCGCACGCGCCGCGCTCTGGACGATCGGGAGCGCCAGCAGCGCGCCCGTTCCTTCGCCGAGGCGGAGGTCGAGGTCGACCAGGGGACGCAGGCCCAGCTTGTTGAGCGCGGCGACATGGCCGGGCTCGGCGCTGCGGTGACCGGCGATGCAGGCGGCCAGGGCCTCGGGGGCGATCGCCCGCGCGACCAGGGCCGCGGCGCCCGCGCTCACGCCGTCGAGGATGACGGGCGTACGGAGCGAGGCACCGCCCAGCAGGAAGCCGGCCATCGCGGCGTGCTCCAGGCCGCCGACCGCCGCCAGGACGCCGATCGGGTCGGCCGGGTCGGGCTGGTGGAGTTCGAGGGCCCGGCGGACCACGTCGACCTTGCGGGCGTGCATCTCGTCGTTGATGCCGGTACCGCGACCGGTCACCTCGGCCGGGTCCATGCCCGTGTACACGCAGATCAACGCGGCCGACGCCGTGGTGTTGGCGATCCCCATCTCACCGGTGAGCAGGCCCTTGTTGCCCGCCGCGACCAGATCGCGGGCGGTCTCGATGCCGACCTCGATGGCCGCGAGCACCTCCTCGCGGCTGAGCGCGGGACCGGTCGTGAAGTCGGCGGTCCCGGCGCGCACCTTGCGGGGCAGCAGCCCCGGCGTCGCGGGCAGCTCCATGGCCACGCCGACGTCGACCACGCACACCTCGGCGCCGACCTGGGCCGCGAAGGCGTTGCAGACCGCGCCGCCGCCGAGGAAGTTGGCGACCATCTGGCCGGTGACCTCCTGCGGCCAGGCGGTGACGCCCTGGGCGTGCACGCCGTGGTCGCCCGCGAAGATCGCGACGGCCGCGGGCTCGGGGATCGGCGGCGGGCACATCCGGGAGAGCCCGGAGAGCTGCGCCGAGATGATCTCCAGCATGCCGAGCGCACCGGCCGGCTTGGTCATCCGCTTCTGGCGCTCCCACGCCTCGCCGAGCGCCTTGGCGTCCAGCGGGCGGATGCTGGAGATGGTCTCCTGCAGCAGGTCGTGCGGCTCCTCGCCGGGCAGGGCACGGCGGCCGTAGGTCTCCTCGTGGACGACCCAGGACAGCGGGCGGCGCTTGGACCAGCCCGCCTGCATCAGTTCGGGCTCCTCGGGGAACTCGTCGACGTAACCCACGCACAGGTAGGCGACGACTTCGAGGTGCTCGGGCAGGCCCAGGGCGCGGACCATCTCGCGCTCGTCGAAGAAGCTGACCCAGCCGACACCGAGCCCCTCGGCGCGCGCGGCCAGCCAGAGGTTCTCGACGGCGAGCGCGGAGGAGTACGGGGCCATCTGCGGCTGGGTGTGCCGGCCGAGGGTGTGGCGGCCTCCGCGAGTGGGGTCGGCGGTGACGACGATGTTCACCGGGGTGTCGAGGATGGCCTCGATCTTCAGTTCCTTGAACTGCTTGGCCCGGCCCTTGGGCAGCGACTTGGCGTAGGCGTCGCGCTGGCGCTGGGCCAGTTCGTGCATGGAGCGACGGGTCTCCGCCGAGCGGATGACGACGAAGTCCCAGGGCTGCGAGTGGCCGACGCTGGGCGCCGTGTGCGCGGCTTCGAGGACGCGGAGCAGGACCTCGTGCGGGATGGGGTCGCTGCGGAAGCCGTTGCGGATGTCACGGCGCTCACGCATGACGCGGAGCACCGCCTCGCGCTCGGCGTCGTCGTAGCCGGGGGCCGGCGGACCGGCGGCAGCCGCGGGCTCGTCGGCCTCGGACGCCTCGGGGGCTTCCGCCTGAGCGGCCTCCGGCTCGACGGGTTCCTGGGGCAGGTCCTCGGGCTGTACGGGGTCCACGTGCCCGGTCTCCGGGGCCTCCGTGCTCTCCGCCGCCGTGGGCTCCGCGGGCGGGGTGGCTTCCGCGGGGGCCGCGGTGTCCGTGAGGTCCGGGGTCTCGATGACCTCCGGGCCCTGCTCGGACTCCCGCTCGGTCACCGCCGGGGCCTCGGCCTCGGCGGCGGGGGCGGGCTCAGGGGCCGCGACAACCTCGGCCGTCGCAGCGTTCTCGACGGCCTCGGCAGGCTCAGCGTTCACGACGGGCTCGGCAGCCTCGACGACCTCAGCGGTCGCGGCAGGCTCGACGGGCTCGGCAGCAGGCGCGGCCGACTCGGCAGGCTCGACGGCTCCCCCGGCCACCACGGCCTCAACGGCCTCCGGCTGGGGAGTCGGCACGGGCTCCATGGCGATCGCCACGCGCACGGGCTCGGCTTCGGGCTCTGCCTCGGCCACGGCTACGGGCTCCGCCTCGACTTCTACCGCGGGCTCCGCCGCGACGGGCTGTTCCGCGATGGGTGTCGGGGCCAGGTGCGGTGTCGTCGGCACCGAGCCCTCCACGGGCACGAACTGGCCCATGGGAACGGCTTCCGCGGCGCGCTGCGGCGCGATCGCCTCGGCGGGCGCCCCGGCGTCGGCGGGGATCTCGTCCGGCGTCCCGGCCTCGGCCGGGATCGGCTCGACGGCGGGAGCGGTCACGGCCGGAGCCGCTTCGGCCTCCGGCGCCACGGCCTCAGCGGCCTGAACCGGCTGCTCCGCCGGCACGGGCTCGGCGGCCTGCTCCGGAACGACCGATTCCGCGGCCGACGGTACGGCCTCCTGCTCCGGCGCCTGGGCCGCCCACGGGCTGCCGCCCTGCGGCAGGATCTCCCCGAGCTGCGGGCCCGGCAGCGCGGACGCGTCCTCGGCCGGCGCCTCGAAGAACTCCGGGCCGGTGGTCGGCGGACCGGCGTGCCGCGCGGGGGCCTGGGTACGGGCCTGCGTCTGGGGCGCGCCCGCGGGTCCGCGGTCGGCGAGCGAACGCACCACTCCGCCGGTCGGCGTCCCGCCGTACGTCGGCGAGCCGTCGGCCGCGACCGGGCCGCGGTGCAGCGGCCGGCGCACCGGTGTCTGGGGCTGGGCCGCCGGAGCGGGGGCCGGGGCGGGCGACGGAATGCGTACGCCCCTGAGGTCGACCGAACCGGAGTCGCGGCCACCGGACTCATGGGTCCCCTGGCCGGTCCCGGGCAGCGGCTCCGCCACCGTCTGCTGGGCGGCGTACGCGTCCGCGGCCTGCGTCTGGACGGGAGACTCCTGCACCTGGACCTGGACGGGGCCCTGGGGCTGAGCGGGGGCCTCATCGGCCTGCTGGGCGTAGGGCTGTGCCACCGGCTGGGCCTGGTAGGTGCCCTGTCCGGGCAGCGGCGTCCGAACGGCGCCCTCGGGGTACTGGCCAGGGGCCGGCACGGTCTGCGGGTCGCTCCAGGCGCCCTGGGGGCTCGGCATCAGGAGGAGGTCGTCGTCCTCGGAGACATGCTCGGAGGGAGCGAGGTAGGCGTAGGCATCCGGGGCGGCGACGCCCGGCTGCTCCACCATGCCTGCGTTCTCCGGCAGTCCCTCACCCGGGATCTGGCCGGTGTCACTCATGCGTACCCCTCGCCCATCGTCAGTGCTCCTTCGGCCCTACGCCCGGGACGCCCGAGCACGGCAGGCCGGTGCTCGTCAACAAGAACGAGCGGGCTCGCCGCGCGGCACGAACCGGTCGCGGACATACTGCATTCTCGCGGCCGTTCGCCGCCGCGGCAGCTCATTTCGCCACGGCCCGCTGTGGACTGCGCCACTTTGCGCGTCCCCCGGTGCTGCCGTACCACAACGGGGGCCAAAAGAGTCCCCTTTTCCGGACATTGACGAACGAAGCGACGAACGTCCAGGCGCGGTGCAACGATCGGCCAGCCTACCTCCCGCTGTACGCCGACCGGGTCACGGGGCGAGGTCGGAGCGCAGCGCCGAGAGCAGGAACACGACCGAGCGTTCGCGCTCCGACCATGCGGCCGTGTCGAGTTCGACGGACTGGAGGAGCGAGCACCGGACGGTGTATCCGTTCGCCCCGAGGGCGGCGCCGAGCGCCTCGGCCTCGTCCCGCGTCGAGGCATGGGTCACGATCCGCTCCGGCCGCCGATCGGTGACGGCGGTGACGACGGGGACCCCGCCGCCCCCGATCCGTACGATGTCGGGTTCCGGCAGCCGCTCCAGCGCGTGGGGGGCCCGGCCCTCGACGACCTGGAGCTGGACCCCGAAGTCCCGCGCCGCCGCCGCGGTACGGGCGCAGGCGGCCGGGTCGCTGTCGACGGCCAGGACCGCCGCGCCGAAGCGGGCGGCCTCCACGGCCAGGGCCCCGCTGCCGGAGCCGATGTCCCAGAGGAGGTCGCCGGTCCGGGGGCCCAGGCGGGCCAGTTGGGCGGCGCGCAGCCCCGGGGACTCGCCCTCGCCGCTCTCCCCGCCGGCGCCCCGGTAGGCCTCGGCGGGCAGTGCCCAGCCGCGTACGCCGTGGAGGTGGGCGGGGTGTTGGCCGGCGATCCAGGCTCCGGCGGCGCGGGGTTCGGGGCCGCCGCCGATGACGATGACGACGTTGGGGTCGCGCCAGACGTGGTCGGCGGCCTTGTCGGAGGTGACGACGGTGACCTGTTCGCGGGCGGTGCCGAGTTCCTCGCAGATGACGAAGGTGCGGTGGACGCCTTCGAGGAGCAGGGCGAGTTCGGCGGGGCCCGCGCCGGGCGAGGTGAGGACGGCGACCTTGTGGTGGGCGCGGCAGACGTTGACGGCGCGGCGCAGGGTACGTGGGTGGGCGACGACGGTTCGGGCGTCCTCCCACGGCATTCCCGCGCGGGCGAAGGCCGCGGCGACGGAGGACACGGCCGGGACGACCTCGACCTCCAGGCCGTGTTCGGGTGCGCGGAGGTTGCGGACGACTCCGAAGTAGCCGGGGTCTCCGTCGGCGAGGACCACGGCGCTGCCCCGGTGGCCGGCGATCCGGCGGGCGGCCAGGTCGATGGAGCCCAGGCGGATCCGTTCGGCGTTCGCCGGGACTTCGGGAAGTGCGAGGTGGTGGGCGGCTCCGGCGACGAGCGTGGCGGCCGAGAGGGCGGCCGTGGCCGCTCCGGTCAGTGGCGAGCCGTCCCAGCCGATCACGGTGACCCGATCGGCCATCTGTCGTCAGTCTCCTGGAGTTGTCGCAGGTGGGGATGGTGGTGCGGAAGGGGCAGGGTGAGAGTACCCGGTGCGTGGCCGCACGGGGCCGGGGCCCCTTTCGTGGGGTCAGTTCCAGTCGTTGTAGGCGCCGTAGCCGCCGGCGTCGGCGAGCTGCTCGGCGACGCCTTCGAGGTCCTCGGGCAGCAGGCCCCAGACGATCAGGTCGGTCCTGATGTCGGTCCAGCCGCCGTCCGTGCCGTTCTCCGTCCGGGTGCGCGCTATGCGGGCGTTGCGCAGGACGCCCTCGCTGATGCAGCCGAGCTTCTGGGCGACCTGCTGGGAGGAGGTGTTGTCGGCGGCGGTGCGCAGCTCGATGCGTTCGAAGCCCTGGTCGCGGAAGAGCCACTGGGCCACCGCCAGCATGGACTCGGTCGCGTATCCCTCGCCACGGGCCCAGGGGGCGGTGATGTAGGCGGCCTCGGTGGCGAGGGTGCGCCAGTCGGTGTTGCGCAGCCGGACCGAGCCGACGAGCCGCTGGGTGAGGAATTCGGTGACGGCGAGGACGATGCCGTCGCCGGTGGTGCGCTGGGCGGGGGCGATCCTGCGGACCCAGCGTTCGGCGTCGACCTGGGTGTAGGGGTGGGGGGCCTCGGTCCAGGCGATGACCAGCTCGTCGTTCATCATCTCGATGTACGCGGGGACGTCCGCCATGTCGAAGGGGCGCAGCACCAACCGGTCCGTGCTGATGGAGATGTCCGGAAAGGTGGATTTCATGCGCAGCTCCATGCCGAAGACCGTTAAAGGCACAGCATGCAGCATCGGCCCGTTGTCGTGCATGGGCGGGTCCGCACGGCGGAGCCCCGCGCCCCCTCGGTGGGGTGCGCGGGGCTCGTCGGGCAAATGCCGTACGGGTGTCAGGACTTGGCGGCGGTGCCGAAGGCCGGGATGACGGAACCCTGGTAGGTGTCGTCGATGAACTTCTTGACCTCGTCGGAGTGCAGGAGCTTCACGAGCTTCTGGACGCGGGGGTCCTTCTCGTTGCCCTTCTTCACGGCGATGATGTTGGCGTAAGGGTTGCCGTCGGCCTTTTCGAGCACCAGGGCGTCCTTGGCGGGCTTGAGGTCGGCCTCGATCGCGTAGTTGCCGTTGATGACGGCGGCGTCGACGTCGTCCAGGGCGCGGGGCACGGTGGCGGCCTCCAGCTCCTTGAACTCCAGGCCCTTCTTGTCGGTGATGTCGCTCAGCTTGGCGCTGGTGCCGACGCCGTCCTTGAGGGTGATGAGGCCGTTCTCGGCGAGGAGCTGGAGGGCGCGGCCCTCGTTGGTGGTGTCGTTGGGGACGGCGACGGTCTGGCCGGCCTTGATGTCCTTCAGATCCTTGACCTTCTTGGAGTAGAGGCCGAGGGGCTCCAGGTGGACGGTGCCGACGGAGACCAGGTGGGTGTTCTTCTTCTTGTTGAAGTCGTCGAGGTACGGCTGGTGCTGGAAGAAGTTGGCGTCGACCTGGCCGGTCTCGGTGGCGGTGTTCGGCAGGACGTAGTCCGTGAACTCCTTGACCTCCAGCTTGAGGCCCGCCTTCTCGGCGAGGTTCTTCTTGACGAAGTCCAGGATGTCGGCGTGCGGCGTCGGGGACGCGGCGACGACGAGCGCCTTGGAGGTGTCGGCCTTGGCACCGGTCTCGCCCTTGGCGCCCGGGTCGGACGAGGTGCCGCAGGCGGTGAGGCCGAAGGCGAGGGCGGCGGTGGCGGCGGCAGCCGCGGTGATCTTGATGTTCTTACGCACGAAAAGTGCCTCTTTCTGGTGGTGAGGGTGGTGCGCCCGGACAAGGAGTTCGGGCCTGTGAGCGGAGAGGAGGTCTCAGGAGGCGGTGCGGCCCCGGCGGGCCAGCAGCCGTACGGCTCCGTCGCCGATCAGCTGGATCACGGTCACGATGACGATCAGCAGCGCGACGGTGATGAGCATGAACCGGTTGTCGAAGCGCTGGAATCCGTAGGTGACGGCCTTGGAGCCGAGCCCTTCGCCGCCGACCGCGCCGGCCATCGCGGAGTAGCCGATGAGCACGATGACGGTGGTGGTGACGCCGGAGATGAGCGAGGGCAGCGCCTGCGGCAGCAGGACCTTGCGGACGATCGTCGGGATGGATCCGCCCATCGACTGGACGGCCTCGACGAGCCCGTGGTCGACCTCGCGGACGGCGGTCTCGACGAGCCGGGCGAAGAACGGGATGGCGCCGACGGAGAGCGGGACGATCATCGCGGACGGGCCGATGAAGGTGCCGACGACCCAGGTGGTGAAGGGGATCAGGGCGATCAGCAGGATGATGAACGGCAGCGAGCGGCCGATGTTCACGATCACGCCGATGACCTTGTTCACCACGGCGTTCTGGAGCAGTCCGCCCTTGTCGGTGAGGACCAGCAGGACGCCGAGCGGCAGTCCCACGAGCACGGTGACGACCGTGGACCAGAGCACCATGTAGAGGGTGTCGATGGTTCCCTGGGTCAACAGCGGCTGCATTTCCGACCAGGTCACTTCGCCACCTCCTTGGTGAGCGGGGCGGGGGTCTGCACGGGGACGACCGGGTCGTCGTCCGCCACGACCTCGGCCTGGAGGCCCTGCTCGCGCAGGAAGCCGATCGGAACGACGTTCTCCTCGAAGCGGCCGGGCAGCTCGATGCGCATCCGGCCGATCTGCTTGCCGCCGACGGTGTCCATCGCGGCGCCCAGGATCGAGATGTCGATGTTGTACGTACGGGAGAGCTGGGAGATCACCGGCCGGCCGGCCGCGTCTCCGTGGAAGGTGACGTCGACGACCGTGCACTCGGGGCCGGAGGCCGTGCCGCCGACGGGGAAGAGTTCGTGGGCCAGTTCGGAGCCGGGGGTGGCGAGCAGTTCGCCGACGGTGCCGGACTCGACGATGCGTCCCTTCTGCATCAGCGCGGCGGAGTCGCAGATCGTCTTGACGACGTCCATCTCGTGCGTGATGAGCAGGACGGTCAGGCCGAGCTGCTGGTTGAGGTCGCGCAGCAGCTGGAGGATGGAGCGGGTGGTCTCGGGGTCGAGGGCCGAGGTCGCCTCGTCGGAGAGCAGGACCTTCGGGTCCCCGGCGAGGGCACGGGCGATGCCGACGCGCTGCTTCTGGCCGCCGGAGAGCTGGCCGGGGTAGGCCCTGGCCTTGTCGGCGAGGCCGACCAGGTCGAGGAGTTCGAGGGCCTTGCGGGAGCGGTCCCGGCCGGAGACGCCGAGGATCTCCAGCGGGAGTTCGATGTTGTCCTGGACGGTGCGGGAGGCCAGCAGGTTGAAGTGCTGGAAGACCATGCCGATGCGGCTGCGCGCCTCGCGCAGTTCCTTGCCGGCCCGGCGGCCCCGTCCGGCGAGTGCGGTGAGGTCCTGGCCGGCCACGGTCACGGTGCCGGTGGTGGGGCGTTCCAGGAGGTTGACGCAGCGGATCAGGGAGGACTTGCCGGCGCCGCTCTGTCCGATGACGCCGTACACCTCGCCCTCGCGGACGTGCAGGTCGACGCCGTCCAGGGCGGTGACCTCACGGCCGCGCGACTGGTAGACCTTCGTGAGGCCCGAAGTGGTGATCACAGGGGTTTCCGTCACTGTCGAGTGCGCGGCGCGGTGTCCGCCGGGCACGGGGCATTCGTCTGATGAGACTGTCTGGACGTTTCGGTCGGACGTTCCAAGCGGGGTCTCGGCACGGCTCGGGGCGGCGGGTGGCCGGGCAGCGGTGCTGGGGCGCGCTCGTTCCGCTGGGTGCGGACGGCGGCGGGCTCGGTCTCGCTTCGGGGCGCGAGGCTCAGGCGTGGGCCCTCAGAAGGTGCGCATTCGACACATACAACGAGCACCGGGCGTCGTGATCGCCTCGGTCGCAAGGATGCGGTTGCTCGTCGTGGTCATGGAGCAAGTAAAACAGACGTAACGTTCCACCCGACCCGCTTGTCCGAATAGCGGACAGTCGTGGATGGTGCCGCGCACCGGTCCGGCCGGTCGCCGCGTTTTCCGCAACCACGGCTGTGACCTGCATCGATATGACGGAGAGGGCATCGGAGGCCGTGTCCGCGCCCCGCCCGGACCTGCCGTGGGCTGTGGCCAAGGCCACGGCCTTCGTCCTCGTCGCCCGTCCGGCCCGCGGTCCGGCGGGACGGGGGCGCACGCAGGGGGCCGGCGGGCCCGTAATACCCTCGACCCCATGCTTGACGCCCTGACGGTCGCGGTCGCCGTGGCCGCGCTCGCCCTCGCCGCCTGGTGCGGACTGGCCGCCTACCGGGACCAGCCCACCAAGGACTGGCACTTCATCGGGATGGCCGTGGTCTCGCTGCTGGCGCTGGCCCAGCTGGTGGTGGGCATCGTGCAGCTGTCCCGGGGCGAACGGCCCGAGCAGGGCATGACGATCTTCATCGCGTATCTGATCGGGTCCTTCCTCGCGGTGCCCGCGGCCGGATTCCTGTCGCTGACGGAGCGGACCCGGTGGGGTTCGGTGACGGTGGCGGCGGGCGCGGTCGTGCTGGCCGTCCTCGAAGTACGGCTCTACGACATCTGGGGAAACTGACCGTGACCGACACCGAACGCACTCCCGCGGCGGCCACCGGCGAGAAGCAGCCCTTCGACCTCGGCACGGGTCCCGGCCGGGTACTGGTCTGGTTCTACGGGGTGTTCACCGTCGCCGCCGCCTCCCGCTCGATCGTCCAGATGATCCTGGACTTCGGCAGGGCGCCGCTCGCCTATGTGCTGTCGGCCGTCGCCGCGCTGGTGTACGGGTTCATCACGTACTCGCTGGTGCGCGGGGGCGAGACGGCGCGCAGGACCGCGCTGGTGTGCTGCGCCGCCGAGCTGCTGGGAGTGCTGGTCGTCGGGACCTGGACGATGGCGGAGCCCTCGGCGTTCGCGGACGCCACCGTCTGGTCCGACTTCGGCATGGGATACCTGTTCATCCCGGTGATCCTGCCGATCACCGGGATGATGTGGCTGCGCCGGGCGCGGAAGGCGTAGCCTCCCGGACGGCCCCGGCCACCACTCAGGCGCTGGCCACGTACGCGGGCTTGGTGGCGTCCTTCTCCAGCAGGATCATCAGGACGCCGTCCCGGCCGGTCTCGTTGCCCACGGGGGCGTAGCCCGCCCGCCGGTAGAGCCGCAGATTGTTCTCGCTGCGATGGCCGGTGTGCAGCCGGAACCGGGTGGCCGACCGCTCGTCGGCGAGCCCCGCCTCCGCCGCCCGCAGCAGCCGGGCGCCGAGTCCGTGGCCCTGGAGGCGGGGATGGACGCAGAGCCTGCCGATCTCCCCCGCGCCGTCCGGTCCGACCGTTCCCCGGACCGAGCCGACGACCTCGTCACCCAGCCGCGCCACGAACACCAGATTGGTGGCGATCTCGGCGTGCAGGGAGTCGAGGGTCTGGACGAGCGGGTCGATCCGGTAGTTCCCGTACAGCTCCGCCTCGCTCTGGAAACAGAGGTACTGGAGCTTCAAGATCTGTTCGGCATCCTGTGCCGTCGCTGCCGAGATGATCACGCTCATGCCCATCTGCGCATGCCTCCGCCCACCTGATCCACCGGTTGTCTAACGCTCCTTTCCCCGCAGTTCAGGAGCAGCAACCTCCGCCGCGAGCATTCTGCGCAGACATCCAAGGCAACGGGAACGGATCGGACCCAAACTCCCCTGTGACATACCCAACTTCCCTGCGATTTCCCGGTAGGTGGGATCGCTGGGCGCGAGCAGCGCCGCCATCAGCCGGGCGCACCTGCCGGGCAGCCGGTCCACCGCCGCGCGCAGCGCCCTGCGTTCATCGGCGCCGACGGCGAGCCGCTCGGGGCAGCCGGCCGGATCGGCGGCGGTCTCGTCGCGGTAGGGACGTTCGTGCCGGGCGGTACGACGGGCCCTGCGGGCCTCTCCCCGTACGGCGTTCCGCACCCAGCGGGCCGGGTCCACCGGCGGCCCCTCCCCCGCGAGCCGCTCCAGCAGCCGCAGCCAGACGGCCTGTTCGAGGTCGGCCGGTTCGATCGCCGCACCGGTCACCGAGGCGGTCGCCTCGGCCATGGCCTCGGCGCTCACCAGCGGATACAGGGCGCGGACGACGGAGGCGGGAGCGGGGGCGGGTCCTGCGGGGGCATGATCGAGAAGGGTCATGCACGGGCCGACGCGCCCGCGCGTGCGGCCGGTTGCCGTACCGGGCGAGCACCACCCGACCGGGGCACGCCCCGGCCGGGTGCTGACGCCTGGCGTCACTTGGCGGTGAAGTCCGCCGCGGCGAGCAGGGCCGTGTCCGGGTTGTCGGAGAAGACGCCGTCGATGCCGGTCGCGAAGTACGCCTGGAACGCGCCGAACGCGTCGCCGTAGGCGTTGGGGTCGGTGCCGCGCCGGAAGTCGGCGGGCAGGAAGGTGTTCTCGTTGCGCATGGTGTAGGGGTGCAGGACCAGGCCCTGCGCGTGCGCGTCCCGCACCAGGGTGGTCGGTGCGGTGAGCCGTCCCGAGGCGTCCTTGGGGATGACCAGGTCCAGGGTGGGGCCGATGCCCTGGGCGAAGGAGGCCATCCACTTCAGCCCCGCGGGCTTCACCAGGTCCGCCACGGTGCGCGGGTCACCGGACGTCACGAAGTCCCAGGGGCGCTCGCCCGCGGCGGAGAGCAGCACGACGCGCGGGGTCTCGACCAGCCGGGCCAGCCGCTGGATGCTGCCGGGCTCGAAGGACTGGAGGATCAGCGGCGACTGCTCGCGGTGCCGGTTGTAGCGGCGCAGCAGCTTGGCGAGCGGCTCTTCGAGGCCGAGGCCGAGACCGCGGAAGTAGGTGGGGTGCTTGGTCTCGACGTACAGCCAGACGGGCTTTCCGCGCCGGCGGCCCTCGCGGTCGGCCCAGCGCAGCACCTCCTCGAAGGTGGGGATCTCCCAGCGGCCGTCGTAGAGCGTGTTCTTCTGGCGGGTGCCGGGGATGCGCTCCTTGGCCCGCAGCGTCTTCAGTTCGGCGAGGGTGAAGTCCTCGGTGAACCAGCCGGTGAGGGAGACCCCGTCGACCTTCTTCGTGGTCCTGCGGCTCGCGAACTCGGGGTGGTCGGCGACATCGGTGGTGGCGGTGATGTCGTTCTCGTGACGGCATACGAGATGGCCGTCCCTGGTCGGCACCAGGTCCTGCTCGATGATGTGCGCGCCCATGTCGAGGGCCAGCTGGTAGGAGCCGAGGGTGTGCTCGGGCCGGTACCCGCTGGTGCCGCGGTGTCCGATGACGGTGGGCACCGGCAGGTCGAGGCGGAAGCCGTGACCGCCGGGCCGCCGGGAGGCGCTCGCCGCGGTGTCGGCGGCGGCCGGGCCGCCTGCCAGTCCGAGGGCGGCGGTGCCCAGTACGGTGGCTCCCGCCCCCAGCATGGTCCGGCGGCCGGGACCGGCCTGCGCGCTCTCAGTCATGAATGCTCCTCACGTGTGATGTCTGGCACCTGTCGGGCGAGGCCCGAGCGTAGGCAGCGGTACCGTCGTGGGGGCAGCTCCTGGGCGAACATGGCGCAAACTCATGTCAACACCGCGTATCCGGTCCGTGAACCCGATGTGCGGGCGGCGAGTACCCGCGAGTATCGTCCTCACGTGCATGGACCGTCACGATCCCGCGCCTCGGCCGTCCCGGCCACTACACCGGAGGAACCGTTGTCCCGACACGCACTCATCAAGGCAGTGCTCGGACCGATCTTGCGCCTGATGTTCCGCCCCCAGGTGGAAGGCGTGGAGAACATCCCCGGGGACGGTCCGGTGATCCTCGCGGGCAACCATCTGACGTTCATCGACTCGATGATCATGCCGATCTGCTGCGACCGGCCGGTGTACTACATCGGCAAGGACGAGTACGTGACGGGCAAGGGGATCAAGGGCCGGGCCATGGCCTGGTTCTTCACCGGCTGCGGCATGATCCCGGTGGACCGGGACGGCGGCCGCGGCGGTGTCGCGGCGCTGATGACGGGCCGTCGGGTACTGGAGGAGGGCAAGGCGTTCGCCATCTACCCGGAGGGCACCCGCTCCCCCGACGGCCGGCTGTACCGGGGCCGTACGGGCATCGCCCGGCTGACGCTGATGACCGGTGCGCCGGTGGTGCCGTTCGCGATGATCGGCACGGACAAGCTGCAGCCCGGCGGGTCGGGTCTGCCGCGCCCCGGCAAGGTGACGGTCCGCTTCGGCGAGCCGATGGAGTTCTCCCGTTACGAGGGCATGGACCGCGACCGCTATGTGCTGCGGGCGGTGACCGACTCCGTGATGGCCGAGGTGATGCGGCTGTCGGGTCAGGAGTACGTCGACATGTACGCCACGAAGGCCAAGGCCGCGTGAGCCGGGGCGCGACGCGCTGACAGCAGGACATATGGAAGGGCCCGTACCCCGGTTCTCGGTGCTACGGGCCCTTTCGCGCGTCCGGGTGACCGGGGCGGCTACTGGTGCACGATGCCGTCCTCCAGCTTCTGACCGCGCAGCAGGAACCAGGCGGCGACGGCCGTCGCCAGCAGGACCGCCGCGCCGACCCCCGCGGCGAGCCGCAGCCCTTCGACGAAGGAGTCCTGCGCTGCGGCGACCAGGGCCTGTCCCTGCTGGGACGGCAGACCGTGGGCCGCCTCGACGGCGCCGCCCAGCGATTCATGGGCCGCGGCGGCGGGGGCCGACGGGACGCCGTGGGGCGTGTCGAACGTCTGGTAGACGCCGGTGACGATGGAGCCGAGCAGGGCGATGCCGAGGGCCGCGCCGAGTTCGTACGCCGTCTCGGAGACCGCGCCGGCGGAGCCCGCCTGCTCCTTCGGGACGCTGGAGAGGATCACGTCGGAGGTGACGGTGAAGGCGAAGCCCGCGCCCACGCCGACGATCAGCAGCACCGCCCCGATCAGCGGGTAGGCGGTCTCCCGGTGGATCAGGGTGACGGCGGCGAGCGCCAGCCCGATCGCCCCGAGGCCGCCGGTCACCACCGAGCGCACCGAGAAGCGGCGGGCCGCCCGCCCGGCGATCAGACCGGCGACGACGGCTCCGACGGCCGCGGGCAGCTCGGCGAGACCGGCCTCCAGCGGTCCGCGCCCCTGCACCAGTTGGAGGAACTGGGAGAGGAAGAAGACCAGTCCGGACAGGCCGAGAATGGTCAGCAGGTCGGCGAGGACCGCGCCCGAGAAGCCCCGGTGGTGGAAGAGCCGCATGTCCAGCAGGGGCGCGGGAAGCGTGAGCTGTCTGCGGACGAACCAGCAGAGCGCGGCCACACCGCCGATACCGGCCAGGACCGTCCCCCAGCTCGCGCCGTGCGCCGCCAGCTCCTTGATGGCGTACACGACGCCGATCATGCCGATGAAGGAGAGCCCGACGCTGACCAGGTCCCAGGGGCCCGGGGCCGGGTTCCTGGACTCGGGGATCATCCGGGCGCCGACGACCACGAGGACCGCCATGACCGGCAGGTTGATCAGGAAGACCGAGCCCCACCAGAAGTGCTCCAGCAGGAGCCCGCCGACCACGGGGCCGACGGCCGCGCCCGCGGAGGCCATCGCTCCCCAGATCCCGATGGCGAAGCTGCGCTCGCGCGGGTCGTGGAAGAGGTTGCGGATCAGGGCGAGCGTGGACGGCATGAGGGTGGCGCCCGCGACACCGAGCAGCGCCCGCGCCAGGATCATCATCTCGGGGGTGTGCGCGTAGGCGTTGAGCACCGAGACCGCGCCGAACGCCGTCGCGCCGCAGAGCAGCAGCTTCTTGCGGCCGATGCGGTCGCCGAGGCTGCCCATCGAGACCAGGAGTCCGGCGATGACGAAGGAGTAGACGTCGCCGATCCACAGGAGCTGGGTACCGGTCGGTTCGAGGTCCTCGGTGAGGAAGGGGGTCGCCAGGCCGAGGACGGTGGCGTCGATCGCCACGAGCAGCACGGCGAGGACGAGCACGGCCAGGGCGATCCACCGCCCGGGACGGTGCGTCTCGTCCGAGGTTTCCACGCGCTGTTCGATACGGCTCATTGCTCCACGCTCCGGCGTGCACCGCCGAGCAGCAACTCGACGATCATGTAGGGGAAGTCCTGGCTTGCGACCCGGCCGTCCTGAACGGCCCAGGCGCCGGACGAGATCAGCCCGTAGAGGGCCTCGGTCAGCCAGGCGGGGGTGAGGTCGATCCGGAATTCGCCGCGCTCCTGGCCGCGCCTGAAGAAGGCCGAGACCCGGGCGTCGAGACGGTTCCAGCCCTCGTTCACCTCTTCGCCCTCGAAGAGCTGGTTCTCGGTGACGAGGAAGGCGAGCAGTCCGGCGCTGGGTTCGACGGCCACGACGAGGCGGCGCAGTGCGTCCGGCGCGGCGCCCTCGTCGAGCGCGGCGGTGTCCAGAGCGGCTTCGAACTCCTGGATGCCCAGGTTCTCCAACGCTCTGACCAGGGCGTCCCGTCCGGCGAAGTGCCGGTGAAGGGTGGCGCGTCCGATGCCTGCGGCTTTGGCGACCTCGTCCATGGTGGCGGTCGATTTGCGGGTCAGCAGAGCGGCGGCGCTCCGCAGTACCTGCTCACGGTCGAGACTCATGAGACAACCATAGACCATATGAGACACCAACGTCTCATCAGGAACCGTGTCCTCCCCTCGTGGGAGGGAGGACCATGGCGCCATGAAGCCGCTGCTGCTGATCGATATCGACGGTCCGCTCAATCCCTACGCGGCCCTGGCGCACCTGCGGCCACCGGAGGGATACGCGAAGCATCTGATGCGGCCGACGGGGTGGGACTACGGCCCGCCGCTGCCCGTCCTGCTCAACCCGGAGCACGGCGGGGCGCTGCGCGCGCTGGCCGGCCGGTACGAGCTGGTCTGGGCGACGACCTGGAAGGACGAGGCGAACATCTGGATCGGACCACGCCTCGGGCTGCCCCCGCTGCCGTACATCGACTGGCCCGCGATGCACGGCGGCGCCCCGGACGGCACGTACTGGAAGACGCAGTACGTCGTGGAGTACGCGGCCGGCCGCCCGTTCGCCTGGGTCGACGACGAGATCGGCGCACCGGACCGGGAGTGGGCCCTTCGCCGGGGCGCCACCGAGGCGCTGCTCCGGTGGATCGACCCCGGCATCGGGCTGCTGCCGTCCGATTTCGCGGCGCTCGCGGCCTGGGCGGACGGCGCGTCGCGCTGATGGCCGGCCCCGGGGGCGCGCTCCCCGGTCAGCTCCAGCGCAGCCCGGCGCGGTGCCGCCAGTACGAATCGGGCTCCTCCACCAGCGCGTCGAGCCGGGCGAGCCGCTCCTCGTCGAAGTCGACGAGGGGCGCGTGCAGGTTCCCGGCGAGCTGGCCGACGGTCGCCGCACCGGAGAGCACCACCCCGGCCCAGGGCTGGTGCAGCACGAAGGCCAGGGCCACCGCGTCGCCGCCGAGGCCTGCGTCGGCGGCGATCTCCTGGACCACGGCGGGGGCTTCCGTACCGGCGAGCCGCCCGTTGGCCATGGCCTCCTTGACGATCACGGTGAGTCCTGCGGCACGGGCCTCGGCGAGCGCCGCCCCGGCGGAGGTCTCCAGGGCGTTGTAGGTGGCCTGGACCGTACGGAAGAGCGGCTCGCCGTCCACGGTGACGGCGAGGGCGGCCCGGATCGCGTCGGCCTGGGCGGGTCCGCTGGTCGAGAGGCCGACGCTGACGCCCTCCGCGGCGAGCTCGGCCAGCCGTGCGTGCAGCTCCTTGTCCGTGAGGGCCGGGCTGTCGGCGGTGACCGAGTGGATCTGGTAGAGATCGAGGCGGTCGCCGAGCAGCGCGTCGGTCTCGGCCCGCTGGCGCAGGAAGGTGGCGAGGCCGTGGTCCTTGACCTCGTGCGCCTCGGCCTCGATGCTCCAGTCGGCGGTGTAGGTGTAGCCCCATTTGCTGCCGACGACGACGTCGTCGGCCTCCGGGTGCGCGGTCAACCAGTCGGCCAGGAACTCCTCCGAACGGCCGTAGGAGCGGGCCGCGTCGACGTAGCGGACGCCCTGCGCGTAGGCGGCGTCGAGCAGCTCGTGGGTGCGTGCGCGCATCGCCTCGACGCTGCGGTCGGCGGGCAGATCGCGGTCGCGGTGGAGGTTGATGTAGCCGGGCCTGCCGACCGCCGCCAGGCCGAGCCCGATGTGGGCGGTCGGTGCGGTCGCTGCGGCCAGCCTGGCGAAAGGCATCGTCGGACTCCTCGTCGATCGGGGTCTGCTCCCCCGTCAACGTAACCCAGCTCGTGGAAACCGGAAGGCGGGGAGCCTACGGCCGCTCCCCGCCCCGGTGCCGCCCTCGCGGCGGTCAGTTCTTCGCGGTGGCCCAGGTCTGCTGGACGGCGAGGTCGGCCTTGACCTCGGCGAGCTGGACGGCCACGGCCGACGGGGCCGTACCGCCGCGGCCGTTGCGGGACGCGAGCGCGCCGGGCACGTCGAGGACGGTGCGGACCTCGGGGGTGAGGTGCTCGGAGATCTTGGCGAACTGCTCGTCGGTCAGCTCGTCGAGCTCGATGCCGTGCCGCTCGCACTCCTTGACGCACTCACCGGCGACCTCGTGGGCGACGCGGAACGGCACGCCCTGCTTGACCAGCCATTCGGCGATGTCGGTGGCGAGCGAGAACCCGGCCGGGGCCAGCTCCTCCATGCGCGCGCGGTTGACGGTGAGGGTGGCCATCATTCCGGTGAAGGCGGGCAGCAGGACCTCCAGCTGGTCGCAGGAGTCGAAGACCGGCTCCTTGTCCTCCTGGAGGTCGCGGTTGTACGCGAGCGGGAGGGCCTTCAGCGTGGCCATCAGGCCGGTCAGGTTGCCGATCAGCCGGCCGGACTTGCCCCGGGCCAGCTCGGCGATGTCCGGGTTCTTCTTCTGCGGCATGATCGAGGAGCCGGTGGAGAAGGCGTCGTGCAGGGTGACGAAGGAGAACTCCTTCGTGTTCCAGATGATGATCTCCTCGGCGATGCGGGAAAGGTTCACGCCGATCATCGCGGTGATGAAGGCGAACTCGGCGACGAAGTCGCGGGAGGCCGTTCCGTCGATGGAGTTGGCGACCGACCCGTGCTCGAAGCCGAGGTCGGCGGCGACGGCCTCCGGGTCGAGGCCGAGGGACGACCCGGCCAGGGCGCCGGAGCCGTACGGGGAGACGGCGGTCCGCTCGTCCCACTGGCGCAGCCGCTCGGCGTCCCGGGACAGGGACTGCGCATGGGCCAGGACGTGGTGGGCGAAGAGCACCGGCTGGGCGTGCTGGAGGTGCGTGCGGCCGGGCATCGCGACGTCCGGGTGCGCCTCGGCGAGGCCGACCAGTGCGCCCTGGAGGTCGGCGATCAGACCGCCGATGATCCGGGCGTGGTCGCGCAGGTACATCCGGAAGAGCGTGGCGATCTGGTCGTTGCGGGACCGGCCGGCCCGCAGCTTGCCGCCGAGGTCGGGGCCGAGGCGCTCCAGCAGCCCGCGCTCCAGCGCGGTGTGGACGTCCTCGTCGGCGATGGTGCCGGTGAAGGAGCCGTCGGCGACATCGGCTTCGAGCTGGTCGAGACCGGCGACCATGCGGCTCAGCTCGTCCTCGGTGAGCAGGCCCGCCTTGTTCAGGACACGCGCGTGGGCGCGGGAACCGGCGATGTCGTACGGGGCGAGCCGCCAGTCGAAGTGGACGGAGGCGGACAGCTTGGCCAGTGCCTCGGCCGGACCGTCGGCGAAGCGGGCGCCCCAGAGGCGTACGTCGCTGTTGCCGTTGCCGTTGCTCACTGCGTGCTCCTCGGAAGAACAGGATGGTGGGTGTGCGACCGCCTCCCCGCGTGGTGGGCCGGGGAGGCGGAGTCGTAACTGCTGGGGGTCGGGCGAGGTCACGCTTACCGGGCTTGTGCCCGGTCGCGGGTCTCCCCGCACGACACGATCACCGACAGGCATAACTATGCAGACCTCTGCATGTTTTGTCAAAGATCCGGCCGACGTCCCCGAGCCGCGGAAAGGCGTCCGGCACGTGGAATCACCTCGCCACCGCCGAAGTCGACGCCGACAATGGCCACCATGGGGAAAACATATGAACGCATCGACGGACGGATCAGGACCTTCATCGAAGAGCAGCACATCTTCTTCACGGCGACGGCGCCCCTGGACGGTGAGGGCACGATCAATCTCTCGCCCAAGGGCGTCAGCGGTTCGTTCGCCGTCGTCGACGAGCTGACCGTGGCCTATCTGGACTTCGCGGGCAGCAATGCCGAGACCGTCGCCCACCTCCGCGAGAACAGCCGGATCACGCTGATGTGGTGCGCTTTCCAGGGGCCGCCGAACATCGTGCGGGTGCACGGTCGCGGTGAGCCGGTCTTCCGGGACGACCCGCGGTTCGGCGGGCTGCTCGCCCACTTCCCGGACGTGGACCCCGGCCTCCACGGGCTGCGCGCCATCATCGTGGTGCGGGCCGAGCTGATCCGGGACACCTGCGGATTCGCGGTGCCGTTCATGACGTACGACGAGGACCGGCCGCTGCACGCCAAGCGCTTCGCCCGCGAGGACGACGACTCGCTCAGCGCCTACTTCGAGAAGAAGGAACACATCGCGACGAGCATCGACGGCCTCCCGGGGCTGCCGCTCCCCCTGCCGGCGATGCCCCGGACGGACCGGGACCCGGCGGATCGGTATTAAGCCGTACGGAGCAGATCCACGGGTGGCGCCCGCCCGGAGGGTCTACCGTCCGGGCATGCGCAGATCCCTGGTGACCTTTTCGGTACTGCTCGCGCTGGCGGGTTCGGTCGCGGCCCGGCCCGCCGCCGCGCCGCCGCTCCCGCAGCGGATGGCCGACACGGGCGGCGGCACCCAGCTGATCACGGCCGAGGCCCCGGCCAAGGGTTCCACCACCGGCACCGTCACCTGGTGGAACCTGCGCCGGGGGGTCTGGGTGAGGGGCGGGTCCACGCCCGCCAGGTTCGGTGCGAAGGGCCTGGCCGAGGGGGCCTCGCGCAAGCAGGGCACCAACACCACCCCCACCGGCCTGTACGAGCTGCCGTACGCCTTCGGGATCAAGCCCGCGCCGGCCGGCACCGTCCATCCGTACCGGCGGGTCACCAGCCGCTCGTGGTGGTGCGAGGACAACGCGGCGCGGGACTACAACCGCTGGGTGGAGCCGCGGCCCGCGGACTGCCGGGCGGGCGAGGCCGAGCATCTGAGCGCGTATCCGACGCAGTACGCCCGTGCGCTGGTCATCGGGTTCAACTACACGAAGCCGGTGCGTGGCCGCGGCGCCGGGATCTTCCTCCATGTCAACGGGCGTGGTGCGACGGCCGGTTGTGTCTCCGTACCGGCGGCCGCGATGGACCGGATCCTCGACTGGGTGGATCCGGTCCGCCGTCCGCACATCGCCATCGGGACCCGGTCGGGCCCGACCGCGATCACGCGCTACTGACGGGCCCCGGCGGTACGGGGCCGCTCAGCGCTCGTTCTGGGCCAGCCGCAGCAGATGGTCGGCGAGGGCCTGGCCGCCCGCCGGGTCACGGCTGATCAGCATCAGGGTGTCGTCGCCCGCGATGGTGCCGAGGATGTCGTGCAGTTCGGCCTGGTCGATGGCCGAGGCGAGGAACTGGGCCGCGCCCGGAGGCGTACGCAGCACCACGAGGTTGGCGGACGCCTCCGCGGAGATGAGCAGTTCGGCGGAGAGCCGCCGCATCCGCTCCTCCTTCGCCGACCCGCCCAGCGGTGCCTGCGGGGTACGGAATCCGCCCTCGCTCGGCACCGCGTAGATCAGCTCGCCGCCGGTGTTGCGGATCTTCACCGCGCCCAGCTCGTCCAGGTCGCGGGAGAGCGTCGCCTGGGTGACGCTCAGCCCGTCGTCTGCGAGGAGCTTGGCCAGCTGGCTCTGCGAGCGCACCGGCTGCCGGTTCAGGATGTCCACGATCCGGCGGTGGCGTGCGGTGCGGGTCTGCGGCACGGACGGCCCGCCGTGCTCGGTTTCCTGCGCCTCGGTCATCGTCGTCGCCTCATTCTCCGGATCGTCCGTCCCCGTCTGCCGCGTCGAGAGCGCCGGGCAGTGCCCTGAGCAACGCGTCCACTTCCGCGTCGCCGATGATCAGCGGAGGCATGAGCCGCAGCACATCGGGGGCGGGTGCGTTCACCAGGATTCCGGCGCTCTGAGCCGCCTGTTGCACCTGTGGTGCGAGGGGCTGGTTGAGCACGATACCCAGCAGCAGACCGGAGCCGCGGACGTGGGATACCAGCGGGTGACCGAGGCTCTCCACACCGCTGCGGATCTTCTCGCCGAGACGCTTGACCCGGTCCAGGACGCCGTCGGCGGCCAGGGTGTCCAGGACGGCGAGACCGGCGGCGCAGGCGATCGGGTTGCCGCCGAACGTCGTGCCGTGCTGGCCCGGACGCAGCAGGTCGGCCGCCGGGCCGAAGGCCACGGTCGCACCGATCGGCAGTCCGCCGCCGAGGCCCTTGGCGAGGGTGACGACATCGGGCTCGATGCCCTGGTGGGCCTGGTGCTCGAACCACTGGCCGCAGCGGCCGATGCCGGTCTGCACCTCGTCGAGGACGAGCAGGGTGCCGGTGGCCCGGGTGATCTCCCGGGCGGCCTCCAGATACCCGGCGGGTGGTACGACCACGCCGTTCTCGCCCTGGATGGGCTCGATGATCACCAGTGCGGTGTCGGTGGTGACGGCGGCCCGCAGGGCCTCCGCGTCGCCGTACGGCACGTGTGTGACGTCGCCGGGCAGCGGGAGGAACGGCTCGCGCTTCGCGGGCTGGCCGGTCAGCGCCAGCGCGCCCATGGTCCGGCCGTGGAAGCCGCCGTCGGTGGCGACCATGTGGGTCCGCCCGGTCAGCCGGCCGATCTTGAAGGCGGCCTCGTTGGCCTCGGCGCCCGAGTTGGCGAAGTAGACGCGGCCGGTCCGGCCGAAGAGCTGGAGCAGCCGTTCGGCGAGGACGACGGGCGGTTCGGCGATGAAGAGGTTGGAGACATGGCCGAGGGAGGCGACCTGGGCGGAGACGGCCTCGACGACAGCGGGGTGGGCGTGCCCCAGCGCGTTCACCGCGATCCCGCCGACGAAGTCGAGGTACTCGGTGCCGTCGGCGTCCCACACATGGGCGCCCTCGCCGCGGACCAGGGACAGCTGCGGGGTCCCGTAGTTGTCCATCAGCGCGTGGTTCCAGCGCTGTGCGAGTTCCTGGTTGCTCATGACTCCCCCTGCGCGTCGGGCACGACCATCGTGCCGATTCCTTCGTCGGTGAAGATCTCCAGCAGGATCGAGTGCTGGACCCGGCCGTCGATCACCCTGGCGGTCTCGACGCCGTTGCGCACGGCGTGCAGGCAGCCCTGCATCTTCGGCACCATGCCGCTGGAGAGTTCCGGCAGCAGTTTCTCCAGCTCGGTCGCGGTGAGACGGCTGATCACGTCGTCGCTGTGCGGCCAGTCCTCGTAGAGGCCCTCGACATCGGTGAGGACCATCAGCGTCTCGGCGTCCAGCGCGGCGGCGAGTGCCGCGGCCGCGGTGTCGGCGTTGACGTTGTAGACGTGGTTGTCGTCGGCGGAGCGGGCGATGGAGGAGACGACCGGGATCCGGCCGTCGTCCAGCAGCGCCTGGATCGCCCCGGTGTCGATGGCGGTGATCTCGCCGACCCGGCCGATGTCGACGAGCTCGCCGTCGATGGTCGGCCGGTGCCGGACGGCGGTGATGGTGTGGGCGTCCTCGCCGGTCAGGCCGACGGCGAGGGGCCCGTGCTGGTTGAGCAGGCCGACGAGTTCGCGCTGGACCTGTCCGGCCAGCACCATGCGTACGACGTCCATCGCCTCGGGCGTGGTGACGCGCAGACCCGCCTTGAACTCGCTGACCAGGCCCTGTTTGTCGAGCTGGGCGCTGATCTGCGGGCCGCCGCCGTGCACGACGACGGGCTTGAGGCCGGCCTGGCGCAGGAAGACCACGTCCTGGGCGAAGGCCGCCTTCAGATCGTCGTCGACCATGGCGTTGCCGCCGAATTTGATGACGACGGTCTTGCCGTTGTGCCGGGTCAGCCAGGGCAGCGCCTCGATGAGGATCTGCGCCTTCGGGAGTGCGGTGTGCTTCCGCGCCGGGGTCATGAGCTGTACGCGCTGTTCTCGTGGACGTAGTCCGCGGTGAGGTCGTTGGCCCAGATGACGGCGGACTCGGTGCCGGCGGCGAGGTCGGCGGTGATCTTTACCTCCCGGTAGCGCATGTCGACCAGGTCGCGGTCCTCGCCGACGCCGCCGTTCTTGCAGACCCAGACGTCGTTGATGGCGACGTTCAGCTGGTCGGGCTCGAAGGCGGCCCGGGTCGTGCCGATCGCGGAGAGCACCCGGCCCCAGTTGGGGTCCTCGCCATGGATGGCGCACTTGAGGAGGTTGTTGCGGGCGATCGAGCGGCCCACCTCGACGGCGTCGTCCTCGGTCGCCGCGTTGACGACCTCGATCCGGATGTCCTTGGAGGCGCCCTCGGCGTCGCCGATGAGCTGCCGGGCGAGGTCGGCGCAGACGGTCCGTACGGCCTCGGCGAACTCCGCCTGCTCCGGGGTGATTCCGCTCGCCCCGGAGGCCAGCAGCAGCACGGTGTCGTTGGTCGACATGCAGCCGTCGGAGTCGATCCGGTCGAAGGTGGTGCGGGTGGCGGCGCGCAGCGCGGCGTCGAGTCCGGCGGCGTCGACGTCGGCGTCGGTGGTGAGGACGACCAGCATGGTGGCGAGGCCGGGGGCGAGCATGCCCGCGCCCTTGGCCATGCCGCCGACGGTCCAGCCCTCGCCGCCGGCGACGGCGGTCTTGTGGACGGTGTCGGTGGTCTTGATCGCGATGGCGGCCTTCTCGCCGCCGTGCTCGCTGAGGGCGGCGGCGGCCTGCTCGATGCCGGGCAGCAGCTTGTCCATCGGGAGCAGTGTGCCGATCAGCCCGGTCGAGGCGACCGCGATCTCACCGGCGTTGTGGCCGGTGAGCACCTCGGCGGCCTTCTCGGCGGTGGCATGGGTGTCCTGGAAGCCCTTGGGGCCCGTACAGGCGTTGGCACCACCGGAGTTGAGCACGACGGCGGTGACCTCGCCGCCCTTGAGTACCTGCTCCGACCAGAGGACGGGGGCGGCCTTGACGCGGTTGGAGGTGAAGACGCCCGCGGCGGCGCGACGCGGACCGTGGTTGACCACGAGGGCCAGGTCCGGGTTACCGCTCTCCTTGATTCCCGCGGCGATGCCCGCCGCGGAGAACCCCTGTGCTGCCGTGACGCTCACGGTGCGACTCCGATCGTGGAAAGACCTGTGTCCTCGGGGAGTCCGAGGGCGATGTTCATGCTCTGCAGGGCGCCGCCGGCGGTGCCCTTGGCGAGGTTGTCGATGGCGCTGATCACGATGATCCGGCCCGCGGCCGCGTCGTGGGCGACCTGGATCTGTACGGCGTTGGAACCGTGGACGGACGCGGTGGCGGGCCACTGCCCCTCGGGGAGCAGATCGACGAAGGGTTCGTCGGCGAACGCCTTCTCGTACACCGCACGGAGGGACTCGGCGCTCACACCGGGCCTCGCCTTCGCGCTGCAGGTGGCGAGGATGCCGCGGGGCATCGGCGCCAGCGTCGGCGTGAAGGAGACCGTGACCGGTTCACCGGCCGCCGCGCTGAGGTTCTGGATCATCTCGGGGGTGTGCCGGTGGGCGCCGCCGACGCCGTACGGGGACATGTTGCCCATCACCTCGGAGCCGAGCAGATGCGGCTTGGCCGCCTTGCCCGCCCCGGAGGTGCCGGACGCGGCGACGATCACGGCCTCGGGCTCGGCCAGCCGGGCCGCGTACGCCGGGAAGAGCGCGAGCGAGACAGCGGTCGGATAGCAGCCGGGCACCGCGATACGGTTGGATCCGGCCAGCGCCGAGCGGCCGCCCGGCAGTTCGGGCAGCCCGTAGGGCCAGGTGCCGGCGTGCGGCGAACCGTAGAACTTCTCCCAGTCCGCGGCGTCCTTGAGCCGGAAGTCGGCACCCATGTCGACGACCAGCACCTCGTCGCCGAGCTGCTCGGCGACGGCGGCGGACTGACCGTGCGGGAGTGCGAGGAAGACGACGTCGTGGCCTGCGAGGACCTCGGCGGTGGTCGGCTGGAGCACCCGGTCGGCGAGCGGCCGCAGATGCGGTTGCAGCGCACCGAGCCTCTGGCCCGCGTTGGAGTTGGCTGTGAGCGCCCCGATCTCGACCTGGGGGTGAACCAGCAGGAGGCGGAGCAGCTCCCCGCCGGCGTATCCACTCGCCCCTGCCACTGCTGCGCGTACCACCATCGAAACCTCCTCGTCGATGGCATGACTATACGCAACTATGCACTTTTATGCAAAGCTTTGGCTTCTGCCGGAGTGACCCGCTCGTGACTGAGCGCTTCAGCGAATCGAAGCACGGCAGCTGTCACTGAGGCAGGAGGTCTGTGACCGGTGACCTGTGACCTGTGACGTTCCGTGACAGTGGGCCAGGCCGGTGTGGCTCACGCAGTCACCTGGGACTCATCAGCTTCTTGCTTGCGCAACCCATTTCGATACCCAGGCGTCCGAACCTTTGACGGACGACTGCCGATTACCCGGGAGGGCACGTGGCGAAGAAGGACCGGACAGCGGACGCGGCGGGGGAGAAGGACCGCGAGAAGTGGATGGCTCGTTTCCAGGTACGGCTGGCCATGCAGCCGGGCGTGGACCGGGCAGTGGTGCTCCAGGCGGTCAAGGAGGTCACGACACACTGCGCGGATACGGGCGAGCACCCGCGGACCGCTTTCGGCGACCCGGACGCCTATGCCGTGCAGGCTGCCGCGCGGCTGGTACCGGCGGACCGGGCGGCGCGCGCGAGGCGGCACGGCGCCGCGGTGGACGCACTCGACTCCGTGCTGAAAACGGCCCGGGACGTCACCGGTCTGTGACCGGTTGGAGCGGCGCCCGCCACGGCACGGCACACAGGTTCTGACGCGGCTTCCACCGTCGGGGCTGTTGGGCGTCCATGTGTGCGCGCCGCTGGTGACAGTTGGCGTGGGCAGTCGTCGGTCGGTGGGCGTCGGCCCACCAGGCAGCGCGGGCGGCCGCTAGGGTCGCCAACGTGTTGAGCTCATCGGTGAGTGGGGACCTGGTCGTCGTCGGCGCCGGCATTGTCGGCGCATCGGTGGCCTATCACGCCGCCCGAGCGGGCGCCGCGGTGACGTTGGTCGACGCCGGGCGGCCGGGCGCCGGCGTGACGGCGGACTCGTTCGCCTGGGTCGGGGCGTCCGGCGTGCGCAAAGGTCCGGCCGCCGGGCTGCGGGCCACCGCGACGGCGGAGTACCACCGACTCGGGGCCGAGTTGCCGGGACTCCCGGTGACCTGGTCCGGCTCGCTGAGCTGGACCGGCAAGGACGGTGCGCCGGAGGCCGGACCCGGGCAGACGATCGTGGACGCGGCCACCGTGGCGACGCTCGAACCCCACCTTCGGCAGCCTCCGGAGTGGGCCGTCTGGGCGCCGGGTGACGGCGCTGTCGACTCGGTGGGCGTGACCGAGCGGCTGGTCGCGGGCGCTCGCGCCCATGGGGCCCGGGTACATCTGGACACGCCGGTCACCGCGGTCCGCCGGGATACGGCGGGCCGGATTGCCGGGGTCGAGACGACAGCAGGCCTCCTCTCCGGTGCGACGGTGGTGCTGGCGGCCGGGGTTGCCACGGCCACGCTGGGCGCGTCGCTCGGCGTCCGCGTCCCGGTGGAACCGTCGCCGTGCCCGCTGTTCGGGCTCCGCGCCCCGGCCTGTCTGGTCCGCACCGTGGTCAACACCGAGGACTTCGATCTCCGTCAGGTCGCCGCGGACCGGCTGATCGCCGCCGCGGACTCGCCCGAACGGACCCTTGCCGCCGTCCGGTCCGCTTTCCGTGGTGCCGGGAGCGTCGAGCTGATCAGCACCCGGCTCGGAGCGCGCCCCATGCCGGCCGACGGTGAGCCGATCGTCGGCCCGGTCGCCGAGGTCCCCGGCCTCTACCTGGCAGTGATGCACTCGGCGGTCACGCTCGCCGCGGCCGTGGGCCGCCTGGTCGCACGCGAGTTGGTCGGCGGAACCGTAGAGCCGGCTCTGTCGGGCTGCCGCCCGGATCGCTTCTGATGGCACGGCCCCGCTGCGGCCTGCCCCACTGCCGCTCTCGGAGCAGGACCGCCTGACGTCGAGGTCGATTCGGGCGGGGTATGTGGAGCGGACGCGGATCGTGCCGGCGTGTGCGCAACCAGTCGCGGGAACGTGCTCGGTGGCGGCCGCGGTGGACTCGACGCGGCCGACGGTGGTCAAGTGGCGGGAGCTGTTCCGGGCGCACGGGCCGGCGGGGCCGGCAAGGCCGGCCGAACTGGGGAACTGCGGGCCGGCCGGCGCTTGATCGTGTCCTGCTCTCGCGCACATCCGCCGGCTGAGGCGCTCAGTCCCACCGCTGTAACCGGACGGGGCCGGACCGCTCCGCCCCGAGCACCTCCCGGGTGTGCTCGCCCAGGGCGGGGGCCGGGGTGCGGAAGGTGTCGAGGCGCGCTCCGAAGGTCACCGGGAAGCGGGCCTGTGGGCAGGCGGCGGGGTCCGCGGGGGTGTCGAAGAGCCGCCTGGCCGTGGTGTGGGGGTCGGCCAGGAGTTCGGCGGGGGTGGTGAGGACGGGGGCCCAGGGCGCGCCGAGGCCGTCCAGGCGCTCCTGCCACCAGGCGTGGTCGCGGGCCCGGAAGACTCCGCGCAGCAGGTCGCTCACGGTCTGCCGGGCGGCGGTGCGGACGGCGCGCCGGTCGTAGTCGGGGGTGTCCAGCGCCGGGAAGTCGGCCGCCAGTCCGGTGCGGAAGCGGTACCAGAACTTGTCCTCGAAGGTGGCGAGGGAGAGCCGACGTCCGTCGGCGGTGGTGAAGACGTCGTTGTCGCCCTGGACCAGCCCGGCTTCGAGGGGGTCGGGGAGGTCGCGCAGCGGCAGTGCGAAGAGGGAGCACCAGGCGGTGATGGACTCGCTGAGGGACACGTCGATGTGCTGGCCCCCGGTGTCGGTCCCGGCGCCGAGGGCAGCGGCCAGGGCGAGGGCCGCGTGCATGGCTCCGGCCATGTCGCCGATCCGGACGCCGGGGCGGGTGATCTCGCCGTCGAGCCGTCCGGGGACGGCGAAGAAGCCGGACAGGCCGAGGAAGTTGAGCTCGTGGCCGGGCTTCTGTGCGTACGGCCCGCTCTGCCCGTAGCCGCTGAGCGAGCAGAGCACCAGGCGCGGGTTGGCCTCGTGGAGCGCGGCGAGGCCCAGGCCCATCCCGTCGAGGACGCCGGGGCGGAAGCTCTCCACGACGGCGTCGGCGGTGCGGACCAGGTCCAGGAAGGTGTTCCGGCCGTCCTCGTCGCGCAGGTCGAGGGTGATCGACCGCTTGTTGCGGTTGAGCGCCTCGAACAGCTCGGGGGCGATTCTCAGGGGGTCGCCGGCGCCCGGGGATTCGACCTTGATGACGTCGGCGCCGAGGTCGGCGAGCAGGGACGTGGCGTACGGGCCGGGCAGGAGCCGGGAGAGGTCGAGGATGCGTCGGCCCGTCAGTGAGGACCAGGCGGGGGCTGCGGGGTGGGCGGGGGTTGTCATCGGGTGCACCTGTCCTGCGGGGTGAGGGGGACGTGCGGTGGGCGGGAGGACCTGCGGTGGGAGAGGTGGGGTCAGCCCATGAAGGCGAGGCCGTGCGCGATGCCGTTGCGCTGGATCTCGGAGGTGCCGGTCAGGATGCGGAACATACGGATCTTGCGGAACAGGAACTCGATCTCGTTGCCCTGGGTGAGCCCTTCCTTGCCGTGGATCTGGACGGCCTGGTCGAGGATGCGGAAGGCGGACTCGGCGACGAACAGCTTGCTCATGAACGCCTCGGTGCGTACGTCCTTGCCCTGGTCGAGGGCGGCGAGCGCGGCGTAGGTCATGGAGCGGGCCGCGTACAGCTCGGTGGCCATGTCGGCGACCTTGTGCTGGATGGACTGGAGGGTCAGCAGCGGCTGGCCGCCGGCGACCTTGCGGGTGCGGGTCCGTTCCAGGGTGAGAGCGAGGGCGCGGCGGGTGGCACCGATGACGGTGGGGCAGTGCAGGAGCCGGTTGGTGGTGACGCGGCCGAGCGCGATCCGCAGGCCCTTGCCCTCCTCGCCGAGGAGGTTGCGTGCGGGGACGTGGCAGTCGTCCAGGACGATGTCGCTCTCGATGTGCTCGCCGGACATGGGCGTGGCGCCGTCGGCGACCCGGCAGCCGGGGCTGTCGAGGTCGACGAGGAAGGCGGAGAAGGACGGCTTGTCGCCCTCCTGTTCGCCGGTCCCCGCCATCCTGGCCACGACGATGGCGAAGTCGGCGAAGGGGCCCGCGGAGCTGAAGACCTTGTGGCCGTTCAGGCGGTAGCCGTCGCCGTCGCGGACGGCGGTGGTGCGCATGGACCGGACGTCGGATCCGGCGTCGGTCTCGGTCAGCGAGAAGCAGCAGGCGCGCTCGCCGCGTACCAGGGGCAGCAGGTACGTCTCCTGTTGGTACGCGGTGGCGTGGCCGAGGATGTCGCCGGCCCGGAGCGGGCCGCCCATGTCGCCGAGCACGCTGTGTCCCAGGACGCGTCCGCAGGCGCCGACTTCCTCCTTCAGGGCGGCGAGGGCGGTGTAGGAGAGGTTCCGGCCGCCGTACTGCTCGGGCAGGTGGATGCCGTAGAAGCCCAGTTCACGGCTGCGCCGCCAGACGGGTTCGAGGTCGGCGCGGCCGAGGCGGCTCTCGTGGGTGATGCCGCGCTCGCTTTCGTAGTCGGCGAGTTCGCCGTCGAGGTAGGTGCGGAGCCGGTCGACGAGCTCGGCGACCTGGGGGTCGTCGTGGTCGGGGCGGAGAGAGAAGGTCATGGCGTGGTGGTCCTTGCGGTCGGGGGGTGGGTTCGGTTGACGCGGCGGCCGGAGAGCGGGGTCAGTTGACGCGGCGGTCGGCGCCGGCCCAGAACGGTTCGCGCACGGCCTTGCGGTCGAGCTTTCCGTTGCGGTTGTGGGGCAGTTCGCCGACGAAGTCGACGCTCCGGGGCTTCTTGAGGCGGTCGAGGCGCTCGGCGCAGAACGCGGTGATCTCCTCGGCGCTCGGCTCGTGGCCGGGGCGGGGCACGATGACGGCCTTGACCGCCTCGCCCCATGTCTCGTCGGGCACGCCGATGACGCAGACCTCCTGGACACCGGGGTGTTCGTAGAGGGCCGCCTCGACCTCGGTGGAGTAGATGTTGAACCCACCGGAGATGATCATGTCCTTCTTGCGGTCGACGAGGAACAGATAGCCGTCCTCGCGCATCCAGGCGAGGTCGCCGGTGTGGACCCAGCCGTCGCGGAACGTCTGCGCGGAGAGTTCGGGCTCCTGCCAGTACGCGCGTACGCAGTCCGGGCCGCGGACGATGAGCTCGCCGACCTCGCGGGGCGGCAGCGTCCGGCCGGCCTCGTCGACGATCCGGATCTCGGTGTCGTACATCGCCCGCCCGCAGGACTGGAGGAGTTCGGGGTCGTCCGCGACGGCTCGGGCGATCTCCTGGCTGCTCAGTCCCGCCACCACGCTGGTGGTCTCGCCGAGGCCGTATCCCTGCGCCACGACCGGGCCGAAGAACCGCACGGCGTCCCGCAGGCGCTGCGGCGAGATGGGCGCGCCTCCCACGCGTACGCCGGTCAGGCTGGACAGGTCCCGTCCGGTCGCCCCCGGGTGGGCCAGCACCATGTTGACCATGGCGGGGACGAGGAAGGTCGTGGTGATGCGCTCCCTCTCCACCGTGTCGACGAACGCCTCGGCGCTCCAGACCGGCAGCACATGGGTGGTCGCCCCGGCGAACACATTGGCCAGCAGGGTCATGCCGGTGGCGTGGGTGATGGGGCCGCAGGCGAGGTAGCGGGTGCCCGGTCCTGGCCGGGACTCGTCGCTCATCAGCAGTTTGCGCATGTTGGCGAGGCGGTTGCCGAAGGTCTGGACGGCCGCCTTGAGCGCTCCGGTGGACCCGGAGGTGAAGTTCAGTACGCAGGGGGCGTCCTCCTCCACGTCGATGGCGGCGGGGGCGGGGCCGGCTCCCGCCTCGGCGAGCAGCTCCCGGTAGCCGAGGAGCGCGGTGGCGTCCGGTGCCGGGCCCGCCGTGGGATCCGGCCCGTCTTCGAGGAGTACGGGAAGGCAGTCGGTGCCCGCGGCCTCGATGGCGGCCAGCGCGTCGTCGCGGTGCGCCGCGTCGAACACCAGGGCGCGCACCGGCGCGTATCCCAGGATGTGCCCGATCTCGCCGCGCCCCAGGCGGGCGTTGATGGGCGCGCGCACCAGTCCGGCCTTGTAGAGGGCGAATTCGACCTCTACCAGTTCCCCCCGGTTCCAGGCCAGGGAGGCGACCGCGTCGCCGGGGCGCAGCCCGCGGGCGATCAGGGCCGCGGCGAGCCGGCTGGTCGCGCTGTCCAGCTCCGCGTACGTCCAGGACCGCTCGCCGCAGACCAGAGCGGTCGCGGCGGGCCAGTAGCGGGCGCTGCGGGTGAGGTAGGTGCCGAGGTTCATCGATGAGCTCCAGACTTGCAGACCGACCAATTGAATACAGCAAGAACGTTTACAGACACAATGTTTTGTATCTTGTGGGCTGTCAAGAGCCATCTAGACTGTGCGCGCACCACGACGGATCGAAGGCGAAGGGGGCCGCATGGCCGAGGACAGGCGCACCAGGCGCACCCGCAGGGCACTGGGCAGCGCACTGGTGGAGCTGGTGCTGGAGCGCGGCTTCAGCGCGCTCACCGTCGAGGACATCACCGAGCGGGCCGATGTCGCGCGCGCCACGTTCTACGCGCACTTCAAGGGCAAGGACGACCTGTTCGCACGGGTGGCCACCGACCTGCTGGAGCAGCTCGCGCAGCGCCTGGAGCCGGCGGTCTCCGGCAGTGCCGTCGGGTTCACCGGCAAGCCGCTGCTGGAGATGTTGCGGCACGTCAGCGACGAGCGGGACACCTACCGGGTCGTGCTGCGCGGCGAGGGGGACGGCAAGCCCCTGCAGATGTTCGTGGACTCCTGCGCCGCCGCGACGGCGCAGGAGTTCAAGGCCCGCGCCGAGCGCAACAGCGTCCAGCCGCGCATCGACGCCGACCTCCTGGCCCGCGTCTGGGTGGGCGAGCAGATCGCCGTACTGCGCTGGTGGGCCGAGCAGGACACCCCTCCGATGCCGGCCGAAGAGGTCGTGCGCATGCTCCTGGACCTGGCCCTGCACGGCCGGTACTGGGCCAGCGGCTTCACCGCACCGGATCAGGACTGACCGGTTCCGGCCGGCCCCGGAGCGTGCCGAGTCGCGCGGCGTCCCGGGCCGGGCGGATGCAGCAGACGGCCACCGCACCGCAGGTGATCATGACGACCGCCGCCAGGGCGAAGGACTGCGCGTAGCCCGCGCCCGCCGAGGGCGCCGTGTCCAGCAGACGGCCCGTCAGGGACGGGGCGAGCAGCCCCGGCAGGGTCCCCGTCGCGGCCACGATCCCGAAGAGCGCGCCGCGCCGCGAGGCGGGCACGACCGCCGCGGCCGTCATGTAGTGCAGCGGGAAGGCGATGGAGTGCACCGCGAAGGCGACCGCGATCAGGGCGAGCCGCACCGGCAGCGGGCCGACGAAGGGGAACACCGCCATCGCCACCCCCGCGCACCCCACCGCCAGACCCTGCGGCACACCGCCGGAGAGGCGCAGTGACACACCCCGCCGGGTCAGCCGGTCGACCGCGGGGGACAGCGCCAGCAGCAGTACGAAACTGAGGGCGGACACGGCACTGAGCACCGCCGCCGCCGTTCCCGGGCTCATGGTGAGTTCGTTCTTGAGGTACGACGGCAGCCACGCCTGGCTGAGCGCCATCGCCCACGACGCCCCAAAGGCACTGGTCACGCTCCCGATCACCGTGCCGGAGAGCAGCAGGCGACGGTAGGGGACGCGTACGGGCCCCTCGGTCTCCGCCGGTTCGCGCACGGGCCCGCCGGGCTCCGCCGGGACACGTACGGGCCCGCCGGTCCCCGCCGGAATGCGCACCGGCCCGCCGGCCCTCGCCGGGACGCGCGCGGCGGGCTGGTCGTAGGGACCGTCGCGCCCGACGAACCACCACACCGCACTCCACACCAGGCTCGTCACGGCCAGCGCGGCGAAGGCCGAACGCCATCCGGACTGGGTGATCAGCCATGTCACCACGGGGGCGGCTATCAGGGTGCCCAGTGCGGCACCACTGATCTGGAGGGCGGAGGGCAGACCGCGGCGGCCCACCGGGAACCACTTGTAGAGCGCGTGCATCGACATCGGCGTGGCCGGCCCCTCCGCCGCACCGAGCAGCACCCGGCCGGCGACCAGCGCCGGCACGGCCGTCACGATCAGGACCGGCAGCTGGGCCAGGCCCCACACCAGACACATCACGAACAGCAGGACGCGGCTGGAGACCCGTGCGGAGAAGAAGCCGACGACCAGCCCGGAGAGGCTGAACAGGATCGAGTACGAGCTGGAGATCAGGCCGTAGGCGCTGTGGCTGATGCCCAGCTCGTCCATGATCGGGTCGGCCGCCAGTCCGAGCACCGACTTGTCCGCGAAATTGACGATCATGAACGTGACGATCAACGCGGTGACGAGCCAGGCGCGGCGCCGGTCGAACACCGGCGCCGCGAGGTCGGCGGGCACATCGAGAGCCGGCGGCGATGAGGGCTGCGAAGGCATGGGGAGACTCCTGCGGTTCGGAAGAAGCAGGGGGCGAGTGCTCCGTCACGGGAGATCCGGCATCAGGCGTACGCGGGTGGCGGCGCCACTCCCGTCCGGGCACGCCCTGTCGGGGTGCGACGGAAAATCAATTGAACTAAACGTCCATTAACAGGCTATTGATTCGGCAACGTAACCTGCTGGCCACTTCTGGTCAATGCTTCCAGTGACAAGTCAGGCTCCGCATCACAGCCCGATCGCTGGAGCTGACCATCGAAGGCGACGGCTCTTGACTCCCGCGCCATCAAAACCAGACACTGCGTATGGTAACGACAAGAACGTCACTCAATGTTGAGGAGCGCGCATGACCGACGCACCGCTGGCGGATCTCCACTGGTCCCGCGGCTACACCGACCCGGCATGGGTGCGCCGCTACACCACCGCGGGCCGCGAGCTGCTGCCCAGCCGGCGGGTGTGGCGCGGACCCGGCCCCGCCCGCGCCCTGCCGACGGACAGCGCGGGCATCGACGGGCTCACGATCACCGCGCCGGACGGCCGCACCCTCACCCTCCAGGACCTCTTCGCGGCCGCCCAGACCGATGCCTTCCTGGTGATGCACCGCGGCACCGTCGTCTACGAGCACTACCCGCACGGACTGGGGCCCCACGACCCCCACTTCAACGCCTCGGCCGCCAAGTCGTACCTGGGCCTCCTGGCGGCCACCCTGGCCCACCGGGGCATCCTCGACCGCGCCGCACCGGCCTCCGCCCACCTCCCCGAACTCGCCGGCACCGCCTTCGGGGACAGCACCGTCGACCACCTGCTGCACATGGGCACCCAGGTCTCCTACGCCGGGCGCCCCTTCGACAAGGCCGTCGAGGCCCAGCGCTACTTCGCGGTCGTCGCACCACCCCTGCGCCCCTACGGCTACAGCGGCCCCGCCGGCATCCGCGAGCACCTCACCACCGCCCGCGCGACAGCCGCGCCGGGGACCGAGTTCCGTTACGAGAACGGCCATGTCGAAACGCTCGCCGAAATCCTCCGCCGCATCACCGGCACCACCACCTCGACCCTGCTGAGCGACATGGTCTGGTCCCACCTCGGCGCCGACGAGGACGCCTACTACGTCCTCGACGGCGAGGGCACCGAAGCCGCCTGCGGTGGATTCAGCGCCACCGCCCGCGATGTGGCCCGGCTCGGCGAAATGATCCGCTGCGGCGGCGCCGTCGCGGACCGGCAGGTCATTCCGGAAGCGGTGACCGCCGCCATCCCCGACGCCCCGGAGGGCTACGCCGAGCGCGTCCGGTTCCCCGCCGCACCGCCCAGCACCCCCGCCACCCTCTCGTACCACGACTACTGGTGGATCCTGAACGACCCCGACGGCTCCTTCATGGCCAGCGGCATTCACGGCCAGCGCCTCTTCGTCTCCCCCGGGCTGGAGACCGTCATCGTCCACTACGGGTCCCAGGTGATGTCCCCGGTCGCCCCGATGGCCCCGCTCGTCCCGGCGTTCCTGCAGATCGGCACCCATCTCCGGCGCATGGTCTGACCCCGGACACCACGGGCCGGGCGGCACCGCGCCCGGACGGGGCCCGTCCGGGCGCGGTGCCGCCCCCCGCGCTCACGCAGGTGACGCCTCCCGCCCCACCGCCCCGTCCGCGCCCCAGGCCGCCACCGGTACCGGCTGCTCCGCCCCGGCCTCCGGACGGGCCTTCCACAGCACGACGGTCGACAGGGTGAAGAGCAGCAGGTTGCCGATGCTCAGCTGCGCCCCCTGGAGCGCGGTCCCCGGCGCCAGCATCGCGACGAGGCCACCCACCGGAAGGCAGATCAGCGGGTTCACGAACCATGCCCACCGCGGGAAGGCCGCACCGCCCCGGAGCACGCACACGGCCATCCAGACCGAACCCAGCACCCAACAGACCATCAGCGCCGCGTAGGCGGTGAACAGCACGTTCGCCATGTCGTGCGGCAGGGCGGCGAGAGCGGCGGACCGGTCCCCCGAGGCGTCGATCGCCTTGACCGCCTGCCCCCAGTAGAAGAACGAACCGTGGACGAAGGGAGCGATCGCGAAGCCCGAGATCAGCAGCAGGAACGGCGGCAGGGCGAGCGAGCGCCTCGCCGGCCGGAGCCCTTGGTACAGGTGCCAGCACGCGAGCAGGTAGAGCGGGCCGGTCAGTACGCCGAGCAGCGCTCCCCACGCCAGCCGCGCCGTGGACGCCGGGAGCATCGCCGCCAGCGAGACGCCTGACATGCCGTCGTAGTCACCCAGAACGGGATGCAGGCCGGCCGACGCCACCGGCTTGCCCAACAGCAGGATGTCGCCCGCGAGCCAGGCGATCGACGCCAGAACCCCCGCGATCCCGGCGAGTCCCACTCGCCCGACCGTCTTGTCGTCCGTCACTGTGCCGGCCTCCCCCACCGTGATCATATTTAGGTCAGGCTAACCTAATAAATAGATCACGCCGGTCGCGCTCCGCTCCCGCCGCACGGCATGCGACCGCACTCGGCTCCCGGCGACATCGGGGAAATCGAAGGAGACATGACACTCGCCCCCGAGCCGCCCCGGACCTGCCGGACCCTCCCGAATCCCCGGGACGCCCCGGATCCCTCCAAGGGGATGGATCGACCCGCCCGCCCGTCGGCGCCGAACGAGTCGATGTCAGGATGGTTCCATGACGAGCAAGGTTTACTTCGACATCACCATCAACGACGAGCCCGCAGGGCGGATCACGTTCAAGCTGTTCGACGACGTCGTTCCCAAGACCGCGGAGAACTTCCGCCAGCTGGCGACCGGCGAGAAGGGCTTCGGCTACAAGGGGTCGTCCTTCCACCGGATCATCCCCGAGTTCATGCTCCAGGGCGGCGACTTCACCCGGGGCGACGGCACCGGCGGCCAGAGCATCTACGGCGCCAAGTTCCCGGACGAGAACTTCAAGCTGTCGCACACCAAGCCGGGCCAGCTGTCCATGGCCAACAGCGGCCCGCACTCCAACGGCTCGCAGTTCTTCATCACGACGATCGTGACGTCGTGGCTGGACGGCAAGCACGTGGTCTTCGGCGAGGTCGACGACGAGGACAGCATGAAGCTGGTCAAGAAGATCGAGGCCCTCGGCTCGCAGAGCGGCCGCCCGCAGGCGAAGATCACCATCGCGGACAGCGGCACCGTCTGAGCCGCGCACACCTCCGCTGAACGAGCGCGCCGCCCGGCATTCCCGCCGGGCGGCGCGCTCCGTCGTACCGGCGGCCGGACAGCGCCCGCCGCGCTCGGTACCGTGCCGGGATGGGGAACATCTTCCACGGCGGGGGCCGTGATCTGTCCATGTCCAACGGGGGCACGGCCGTCTTCGTCGATGTACTGATGCTGGCCGTCTCCGATCTCGCCGAAAGCGTCTGGGAGTACCGCTTCGCCACCCTGGTGACCCTGCAGGACCAGAGCGTCATGGGTCGCGGGGTGGTCGGATTCGATCTGGAGGACATCGACTGGGGCCGCTCCCCGCGCGAACGGGCGGCGGCGAAGGACTTCGTCCTGCGGGTGCTCGATCTGGCCCTGCGCAGGCACCGGTGGGACGAGCTGGGCTACGACCCGCCCTTCGCCGAGGGATATCTGCGGCAGTACCGGGAGATGGTCGAGGCGTTCGACCCCGCCGACGCCGGGCGGACGAGCGGCACCCTCCCCTTCCCCGGCCCGGAGGAGGCCGCCATGGCCATGTGCGTACGCCACCGCGTGCTGTACGCGCCGGCGTACTGGGAGCCGTGCGTGTTCTGCAACGCGTCGCCCTGCTGACGCCTTCCGCGACGCACCACCCTTCGCCCCCGCGCCGCATCGCCCCACCACCATCCCCACTGTCAACCAACGGTTGACACCCTGGGACTGTCAACCTACGGTTGACACATGGAGAATCCCGTACGCCCAACCCATCCCGTGCGCCTCGACGACCTGATCGAGGCCATCAAGAAAGTCCACACCGACGCCCTCGACCAGCTCTCCGACGCGGTGATCGCCGCGGACCACCTCGGTGACATCGCCGACCATCTGATCGGCCACTTCGTGGACCAGGCCCGGCGCTCGGGCGCCTCCTGGACCGAGATCGGCACGAGCATGGGGGTGACCAGGCAGGCAGCCCAGAAGCGGTTCGTGGCCAAGGACCCCGGCGAGGTGTCGGACCTCGACCCCAGCCAGGGGTTCAGCCGCTTCACCCCGCGGGCCAGGAACGTCGTGATGGCCGCGCAGAACGAGGCCCGCGCGGCACACAACGACGAGGTGGGCACCACACACCTGGTACTCGGACTGCTCAGCGAGCCGGAAGGGCTGGCCGCGGCGTTCGTCAAGGCCCAGGGCATCACGCTGGAGGACGTCCGCCGGGCCGCGACCGAGGCACTGCCCCCGGCCGTGACCGGCGAGCTTCCGGAGATCGTCCCGTACGACGCCGGGGCCCGCAAGGCGCTTGAACTGACGTTCCGGGAGGCCCTTCGGATGGGCCACAACTACATCGGGACCGAGCACATCCTTCTCGCGCTGCTGGAGCAGGAGGACGGCGCGGGGGTGCTGACAGGTCTCGGCATCGACAAGGCCACCGCCGAGTCGGGCATCGCCGAAGCCCTCGCCCTGATCACCGCCCCGCCGGAGAAGGACTGAGCGGGGCGGCACCCGCCGGAGGCACGGCAGGGGCCGACGCCGGTCGTCGTACGTCGGCGTCGGCCCCTGCCGTGGTCAATTCCGGCCAGGAAGCGTCCGCCCCGGCGCCGGGGCGGACGGGATCCGGTCGACGGGGGCCCGGCCGCGCGGAGCGGTCGGCCCCCGGCCCTGGACAGGCCGCCGACCAGGGCATCCCGCACCCGGGCGGCCGCCGGGAGCCCTCCCGCCGGGGACGTCGGACGGTCAGCGGACCCCCGCTTCGAGCCGGAGGCTCCATCGGCCCGGCGCGCCGGTGAGCGTGACCGTGGAGAGCGGTCCGACCTCCACGTTCCAGTACGTCGACGGCGGGGCCTTGAGCGCGTAGACGAGCGCGGCCCGGACGACCGCCGGTTCGGCGACGGCGACGATGGCTCCGTCGCACACGGGGCGGGTGTCCAGCCAGCCCCCTATCCGCGAGATGAAGGCGAGCAGCGGCTCACCGCCGTGCGGGGCGGCGCGCGGGTCCGCGAGCCAGGCGTCGACCGCCGCTGGTTCACAGGCCGTGACGTCGGCGAGGGTGCAGCCGCGCCAACGGCCCATGTCGCAGTCGCGCAGGGCCGGCTGGACGAGCGGGTGGAAGCCGAGTACGTCGCCGGTCGCGCGGCTGCGCGGGGTCGGTGAGCAGTAGCGCAGCTCGGCCGCGCCCAGCGGCATGAGGGCGGGCGCGGCGAGCCGGACCTCGTACAGACCGGTGTGGTCGAGCGGCCGGTCGTCGTCGAAGCGCTCGGCGAGCAGGGCGGAGCTGCGTGCCGCGGCGACCAACGAGACGCGAGAAGTCATGGCGGTGATCGTGGATCCGAACACTCTGCCGGTCAAGGGGGCCGTCGTGAGTCCTTCCGGCCCGGCCCGGTCGGGGTCGTGTCCGGTGACGCGCGTCCTCGATTGGCCTGAATCAGCCCTTCCCGCGGGCCTCGTGGGCATCGCCGGTCAGGGCCGGAGGCCGCCCCCGGCACCGGTCAGGACGTCGTCGCAGGCGGTCCGCAGCCGGCGGATCCCCTCGGCGATCTCGGCCGCCCCGGCGGCCGCGGAGTAGCTCAGCCGGATGTGCGGGGCCGGGGGTTCCGCGCAGAAGTACGGGCGGCCGGGTGCGATGGCGACACCGGCGCGCAGGGCCGCCGAGACCACCGCGGACTCGTCCGTACCGGCCTCCGCCTCGGGCAGGCGCAGCCAGAGACTGCCGCCACCGGCGGGTACGTGCGGGAGCGTGAGGGCGGGCAGCTCCAGGCCCAGGGCCGCCGTCATGGCGGTGCGGCGGTTCTTCAGCGCGGTCGCCACGGAACGCAGATGGTGGCCCCAGGCCGGGGATCCGACCAGTTCGAGCGCGGCCTCCTGGAGCGGCCGCGGGACGAAGAAGCTGTCGACGACCTGGATGGCGCGCAGCCGGCCCAGCACCGGCCCGCGGGCCGCGAGCGCCCCCACCCGCAGGCTCGGCGAGGCGATCTTGGTGAGAGAGCGGACATGGACGACCACCCCGTCCGGGTCGTCGGCGGCCAGGGCCGCGGGCAGCGGCCCCGCGTCGTCGTGGACCAGCCGGCACGCGAAGTCGTCCTCGACGACGAAGGCGCCCGCCGCGCGGGCGATCCGGATCACCTCGGCACGCCGTCCGGGGGCCAGGACCGCGCCGGTCGGGTTCTGGAAGAGCGGCTGGCAGACGAAGACGCGGGCGCCGGTGGCCCGGAACGCCGCGTCGAGCAGCTCCGGCCGTACGCCGTCGGCGTCGACGGGGACCGGCACGGGCCGCAGTCCGGCGGCACGGGCGACCGCCAGCATGCCGGGGTAGGTCGGCGACTCGACCAGCAGCGGGGCGCCGGGCGGGGCGAGCGCGCGCAGCGCCGTGGCCAGGGCACTCTGGCCGCCCGCGGTGATCAGGACATCGGCGGCGGTGAGCGCGGGCCCGATCTCGCGGGCGAACCAGGACCGCAGTTCGGTCAGGCCGTCGGTGGGTGGCCGGCCCCAGGCGCCGGGGCGGCGGCCGGCCCGTGCGAGGGCGGCGGCGAGCGCCCGCTCCGGCTGGAGGGAGGGGTGGAGGTAGCCGCCGTTCAGCTCGATGACCCCGGGCGGCGGCGCGGCGAGCGTGACCAGGACCCCCGAGGCGTCGACGGTGCGCGGCACCACTTCGGGACCGCCGTCGCCGCTGAGGGAGACCTCCTGCCAGGAGGTGTCGCCCGACGGGGGGACATCGGGGCGGGGCTGCGCCCGGAAGGCACCGGAGCCGGGCCTGGTGACCACGAGGCCCTCGGCGACGAGCTGGGCGATGGCCCGGGAGACGGTCACGGGGCTGACCCGGAAGCGCTCCACGAGCGCCCGACTGGACGGCAGCTTTCCACCGGGTGAGTAGCGGTTCAGCTCGCTCCGGAGAGATCCTGCGAGGTCGGCAACGCTGCTACGCTCATGCATGAGAGCCAAGAATAGCGCTACTACCAACAGCACGATAGCGGTTGATTCATCGGCCGACGCCGGGACCGGTAGCGGCACCGACACGGCGGTCACCGACGGGACAGCCCCCGCCACCGGCCCCGGCGCGAACCGCGGCGGCCTCGCGCTCGCCGGGTTCGGCGTCCTCGCCTTCTCGCTGACCTTTCCCTCCACGGCCTGGGGGCTGGAGAGCTTCGGCCCCTGGTCGCTGGTGGCGCTGCGCACCCTGCTCGCCGCCCTGATCGCGGGCGGTGCGCTGCTACTGGGACGCGTCGCGCTGCCGGAACGTCGGCACCGGGCCGGGCTCGTCGTCGTCGCCGCGGGTGTGGTGATCGGCTTCCCGCTGCTGACCACGCTGGCGCTGCGGACCTCGACAACCTCGCACGCGGCCGTGGTCGTGGGGCTGCTGCCGCTGACCACCGCGGTGTTCTCCTCGTTGCGGACGGGAGCGCGCCCGCCCCGCGCCTTCTGGGTCGCGGCGCTGGCCGGCGCGGCCGTGGTGATCGCGTTCACCGTGCAGCAGAGCGGGGGCGAGCTGTCCGGCGGCGATGCGTATCTGTTCGGTGCGCTGCTGGTGTGTGCGGCGGGGTACACGGAGGGGGGCAGGCTGGCCCGCGTCATGCCGGGCTGGCAGGTGGTCGGCTGGGCCCTCGTACTCTGTCTGCCCCTGGCGGTGGTGGGTGCGGCGGTCGCGTTGCCGGCCGAGCCTGTGCGGCTGACCGCGCACGGGGTGATCGGCCTGGTCTGGGTGGCGACCGTTTCGACCTTCCTCGGGCTGTACGTCTGGTACCGCGGGATGGCGGAGATCGGGGTGCCGCGGGCCAGTCAGCTCCAGCTCGGGCAGCCGCTGCTGACCCTGGTGTGGTCGTTCCTCCTGATCGGCGAGGAGGTCCCGGCGGCGGCGCCGATGGCGGCCCTCGCGGTGCTCGTCTGCATCGCGGCCACCCAGCGGACGGGACGCGCGCGGTGAGGCCCCGGCCCGCTCCACCGGGCGAAGTCGCCGTTCGGTCATAGACTTGTCGACATGGACCGCCACCCGTGAGGAGGTCAGTCCCGATGGAGGCACACACGGGCGACCGGCTGGTGACACACGGCAGGACCGTGGGCCGGCACGACAAGGTCGCAGAGATCGTCGAAGTGCTCGGTGACGGGGGCGCTCCCCCGTACCGCGTCCGCTCCGACGACGGACACGAACACCTGATTGCGCCCGGTCCCGACAGCGTCGTACAGCACACCGGCATCCGGAAGCAGACCCCGACTCCGTAGCGGCCTCCGGCGGACGGCAGCGTCCTTCGCCCCGGGCCGCGGGCGGGCCGCCCGGTTCCCGGCAGCCCGCCCCCGACACCCATCCGCGCCCACTCCGCCTCTCGCGTCGGCGGAGCGGGCGCGCCGTCCTGTCAGCGGGGCGGGCGGACCCGGCTGCGGTAGTGGTCGCGCACCACCCGGTCCATGGCCCCGACCCGGTCCGTGACCACGTCCCGCCCGGCGAAGTACACGTGCCCGCGCACCTGGTCGTACGCGGCGGCGAAGTCGATGTGGCGGGAGAGTTCGGCCGGGTCCTGCCAGGCGGCGGGCTGGGCGGGGTCACCGGCCTTGTAGAGCGCCTCCCCCACGAACAGGTCGACGCCCGTGCCGCGCACGACCTCGCTCCACCAGGGCACCAGCTTGGCGTAGTCGGCGGCGGCGAAGCCGATGTTCCAGTAGATCTGCGGGCAGATGTAGTCGATCCAGCCCTTCCTGATCCAGCCGCGGGTGTCGGCGTACAGATCGTCGTAGGTCTGCACCCCCGCCTTGGTCTCGGAGCCGAGCGGGTCGGTCGCGGCGTTGCGCCACACCCCGAACGGGCTGATCCCGAACTGGACGTTCTTCTTGATCTTCTTGATGCGCTCGGCGGTCTCGCGCACCAGCTTGTCGGTGTTGTCGCGCCGCCAGGCGGCCTTGTCCGGGAAACCCGCGCCGTACTTGGCGTACGTGGCGTCGTCGTCGAAGACCTGCCCGGCCACCGGGTAGGGGTAGAAGTAGTCGTCCCAGTGCACGGCGTCGATGTCGTAGCGGCGGACCGCGTCGAGCATCGCGTCCTGGACGAAGCGGCGGACCTCGGGAATCCCGGGGTTGTAGTAGAGCTTCCCGCCGTACGGCAGGACCCAGTCGGGGTGCAGCCGGGCCGGGTGGGTGGCGGCCAGCCGGGACGGGTCGGTGTGGTTGGCGACCCGGTACGGATTGAACCAGGCGTGCAGCTCCAGGCCGCGGCGGTGCGCCTCGCCGACCGCGGTGCCCAGCGGATCCCAGCCGGGGTCCTTGCCCTGGACGCCGGTGAGGTACTGGGACCACGGCTCGTAGGGCGAGGGCCAGAACGCGTCGGCGGTCGGCCGGACCTGGAGGACGACGGTGTTCAGCCGCCGGGCCACGGCCTCGTCGAGGTACGCGATCAGCTCGGCCCGCTGCACGGCCGGCGACAGGCCGGGAGCCGAGGGCCAGTCGAGATTGCCGACCGTGGCGACCCACATGCCGCGCAGCTCGCGCCGCTCGACGTGATGACCACCCGGGCGCGCCGGTACGCCGGTCCGGCGGGGCGTCACCGCGGCCGCCTCACCGGCCGCGGTGACGGTGGTCACCACCCCCGCGACCACCCCGGCCGCACCCGCCACAAAGCTTCTTCGGGCCAATTGCCGCATTTCGCTGCACCTGCCGTCTCTCTGTCCGCGTCCGTCACCCTGGTATCCGGGCATAACGCAGAGCATGCCCGCCCCGGCCCACGATGACCCGTAGGTCGCGGGTAACGTCGGGGGGTCGGGGCGGGCACCGGAATCGGACGGGAACCTGCGACACGCAGAACAGCGAAAGGCACGAGGTGACGGACTCTATGGCCGACATTGCACGCGTCGGAGTGGTGGGCTGTGGCCAGATGGGCGCGGGTATCGCGGAGGTGTGCGCCCGCAGCGGTCTCGAGGTCCTGGTGGCCGAGACCACCGGCGAGGCGTTGGAGATCGGCCGGACCCGGCTGCACAACTCCCTCTCCAAGGCCGCCGAGCGCGGCAAGATCACTCCCGAGGAGCGCGACGGAACACTCGCCCGGCTGAGCTTCACCACGGATCTGGGCGAGTTCGCCGACCGCGATCTGGTCATCGAGGCCGTCGTGGAGAACGAGCAGGTCAAGACCGAGATCTTCCAGGTGCTCGACCAGGTGGTGACCCGGCAGGACGCGATCCTCGCCTCCAACACCTCCTCCATCCCGCTGGTGAAGCTGGCCGTGGCGACCTCCCGCCCGGACCGGGTCATCGGCATCCACTTCTTCAACCCGGCCCCGGTGCAGAAGCTCGTCGAGCTGATCCCCGCGCTGACGACGTCCGACGAGACGGTCAAGCGCGCCGAGGCGCTGGTGCAGGACGTGCTGGGCAAGCACCCGATCCGCGCCCAGGACCGCTCCGGCTTCGTCGTCAACGCGCTCCTGATTCCGTATCTGCTCTCCGCGATCCGGATGTTCGAGTCCGGGATCGCCAGCCGTGAGGACATCGACAACGGCATGGAGCTCGGCTGCGCCCATCCCATGGGCCCGCTCAAGCTCGCCGACCTGATCGGTCTCGACACGGTGGCCTCGGTCGCCGACTCGATGTACGCGGAGTTCAAGGAGCCGCTGTACGCCGCTCCCCCGCTGCTCCAGCGCATGGTGGACGCGGGCAGGCTCGGCCGGAAGACCGGCTCGGGCTTCTACCCGTACTCCTGATCCCTCCCTCGTGCCCGTACGGGGCCGGTCCGGGCGATCCCCGGGCCGGCCCCGTACGCGGTTCCCGGTGTCTCACCCCAGCCGTAAGTGACGGAGCATCATCAGCCCGGCGGCCATGCCGGCGGCCGGGACCTCGCCCCGGGCGATCATCCCGGGCACCCGATCGAGCGGTATCCACTCGCGGCGCGAGGACTCGAAGCCGTCACTGGGCGCACCGGTCCAGGCGGCCTCCTCGGACCAGAAGAGATGGTGCCGGGCGTCGGTGAGTCCGTTCGACGGCTCCACGGTCAGCAGCGGGTGCAGCGGCCCGGGGCGCCAGCCGGTCTCCTCCTCCATCTCCCGGGCGGCGGCGGCCGCGAGGGACTCCCCGTCCTCGACGACTCCCGCGGCCAGCTCCCAGCCCCAGCTGTCCGTGATGAACCGGTGCCGCCAGAGGAGGAGGACCTCGTCGGCCTCGTTGACGGCGGTGGCCGCCGCGACGGGGCGCAGCCGGATGAGGTAGTGGTCGAGATGGCGCCCGTCGGGGATGACCACATCCGCGAGATTGACCCGGAACCAACGGTTCTCATACACAGTTTGTTCGTTCAGATTCGCCCATTGCACGTTTCTGCCACCTTCCGACACGTAGGTGGCAACATCGCAGCAGGAGCGGGATCGGAACGGAACACACCGTTCCCCGCGGGTGCGCACTCACAGCGGTACGCGCAACGCCCCGTCGATCAGGTCCGCGGCCCGCCCCGCGTCGGCGCAGCCGCTCGCGACCAGCTCCTCGCGCACCGCGCGCAACCGCTCGCGCAGCCGCCGCGACTCCATACCCCTGGCCCGCTCCGCCATCTCCTCGGCCGTGGCCGCCGCCCGGTCCGCCTCGCCCTGACGCAGCTCGACATGGGTCAGCACGGCCAGCCGGTGCACCCGGCCCCGGTCGTGCGCCGGGATCCGTACGGCCTGCGCCGCGTGCTCCCGGGCCCCCGCCAGATCACCGATGCCGAGCAGGGCCTCGGCCACCTGCACATCGACCAGGCCCGGCTGGACGTACCCCGTCTCGTCCGGTTCATGGCCCGGCCTGATGCGCCCGGCCTCCGACTCGGCGCGCCGGATGCACTCCCGGGCACCGCCCGGGTCGCCGAGGCGGGCGTACGCCTTGGCCTGCATCGCGTACAGATCGGCGGCGAGCGCGGGGCTGATGTGGCCTCCGGCCGCCCGCAGCGCCGCCTGGGCGAAGGCCACGGACTGCCGGTAGTCGGCGAGCAGGAGCGACTGGTTGACCAGCAGGGCGATCACATAGCCGCCGAACCCCCGGTCCCCGCTCGCCTTGGCCAGCCGTAGCGCCTGGTGGAAGTAGCGCTGGGCGAGCCCGTGCGCGTCGGAGTCGTAGGCGCAGATCCCCGCGACCGCCACCAGACCGCCCGCCGCCCGGTGCAGTCGGCGGCCCATCGCGTCGGTGTAGCCGCCGCGCAGCAGCGGGGCGGTCTCGGCGTTGAGGAAGCCGACGACGCGGGACCGGGTCGCGATTCCGCCCGCCCTGCGGTACATCAGTTCGTAGTGGGCACGGGCCGCGCGCAAGGTCACTATGTCGGCCATGCAGACCCGGACCGGCCCGCCGCGCGACACATCGGTGTCCTCCGGCGGGTTCTCCCACTCCCAGACGGGCATCACCGCCGCGGTGCCGGTGACGGCGGCCGGGACGGGGGCGTGCGGGCGCCGCCCCTCGTCGGAGTGCCACAGCGCGGTGGCCCGCTCCACGAAGCCGGTGAGCGAGGAGGCGGGCACGGCCGGGGCCGTGCCCGGGGCCGCCATGCCGATGTCGTCCAGCGCGAGGGGCCTGCTCAGTCGGTTGCCGAGCACTTCGCAGATCAGGTCGGGCACCTGGCCGCGCGGACGCTGCCCCTTCAACCAGCGGGCCACCGCGGTGTGTTCGTACCGCAGCCGCAGCCCCCGGGAGCGGCCGGCCCGGTTGATGTGGGCGGCGAGACCCGCCCGGGAGACCCCCGCCTCCTCGATCAGGGCAGCCAGCAGAATGTTGGGCTCCGTTGCCCCCATGTGCCCCTCCGGTGGTTCGGCACGCCGAGGCGTGTCGCACCAGTGGAGCACGATTCACACGGGGTGTGAACGCAATGCCCGAACCGTCCCGCCGCGCACCCTGTCGCACCGGCGCGCGGATCGGTTGAATCAGTCGTCTCGCAAGAGGCGGACGGGTCGTCTGCTCCCCCTCGTACAGCACGACGACCCGCATCCGCGCCGTCCGCTCTGCCGACCTGCCCGACACTCCGCGGCAGCGCGGACGGCGCCGGACCGCACGACCCACTGCCCACGGATCGGAGGGTGGCTGCGGGCCGGCCCGGAGCCGTGTTCCCCCGGGCCGCGCCGGAGCCCGGGTGCGGTCCGCGCCGCTCGGCGAGCATGCGGGAGGGGCGCACCCGGTCACCACCGGATGCGCCCCTCTTCGCCCGTGTTCCCGCGTGACGCTACGCGCCCCGCAGCACCGCGCCCGTCCGCTCGGCGGCCAGTGCCACCGCCGCGTCGCGCGCGGCCGAGGCCTCGTCGACGGTCAGCGTGCGGTCCGCCGCGCGGAAGCGCAGCGCGTACGCCAGGGACTTACGGCCCGCACCGATCTGCTCACCGGTGAAGACGTCGAACAGCCGCACCGATTCGAGCAGTTCGCCCGCGCCCTCGCGCAGCGCCCGTTCCACGTCGGCGGCCGGGACGTTCTCCGCGACGATCAGCGCGACGTCCTGGGTCGCCACCGGGAAGGTGGAGATCCGGGGCGCCTGGAGCGCGCCGTCGACGGCCTGCTCCAGGACGTCGAGCTCGACCTCCATGGCACAGGTGCGCTCGGGCAGGTGGAGGTCCTTCACGACGCGCGGGTGCAGCTCACCGGCGTGTCCGAAGAGGGTCTCCTCTCCGTCGACCATGACGTACAGCGCGGCGCACCGGCCCGGGTGCCACGGCGCGTGCCGGTCACCGCGGACGGTCACCTCGACGCCCGCCTCGCGGGCGATCGTGCGGGCGGCCTCGACGGAGTCCGCCCAGTCGGCCGGGCGGCCCTTGCCCCACCAGCCGGCCTGCTCGCGGGCGCCCGCGAGGACGACCGCGGCACGGCGCGGCTGACGCGGCAGCGCGGCGTCGAGCCCGGCGATCTCCTCGTCGGTGGGACGACGGTCGACGGGCAGCCGGACGGCCTTGGTCTCGGCGCCGGTCGGCCTGAAGACCAGACCGGTCTCGAAGAGCGCGAGGTCGTGGCTGCCGCGGCCGTCGTTGCGCCGCAGTGCGCCGAGCAGGCCCGGCAGCAGCGTGGTGCGGAGCGCCGGCTCCTCGTCGGAGAGCGGGTTGACGAGCTTGACGGTACGGCGACGGGCGTCGTCGGCGTCGAGCCCGAGCTGGTCGAGGACCGCGTCACCGAGGAACGGGTAGTTCAGTGCCTCGACGTAGCCGGCTCCGGCGAGCGCCCGGCCGACCCTGCGGTGGAGCCGCTGGCGGTCGGTGAGCCCGCGGCCGGACGGCGGGGTCGGGAGGGTGGACGGGAGGTTCTCGTACCCCTCCAGCCGGATGACCTCTTCGGCGAGGTCGTTCGGCTCGCTGAGGTCGGGGCGCCAGGACGGCACGGTGACGATCAGCTCGTCCTGCCCGTAGACGTCGCAGCCGACCTCCTGGAGGCGGCGTACGACGGTCTCGCGGCCGTACGCGACACCGGCCACCCGGTCGGGGTGATCGGCGGGCATCGCGATGGTGCGGGGCGCGGACGGGGCGCTGACCTCGGTGACCCCGGCCTCGGCGGTGCCACCGGCGAGCAGCACCAGCAGGTCGACGGTGCGCTGCGCGGCGGCAGCGGCGGCCTGCGGGTCCGAGCCGCGCTCGAAGCGCTTGGACGCCTCGGAGGACAGCTTGTGGCGGCGCGCGGTCCGGGCGATCGAGATCGCGTCGAAGTGCGCGGCCTCGATGACGACCTCGGTGGTGCGGTGCTCGCCGTCCTGGGCGTCCGCGATCTCGGTGTTGGCACCGCCCATGACGCCCGCGAGGCCGATCGGCCCGCGGTTGTCCGTGATGACCAGGTCCTCGGCGTCCAGGACGCGGACCGTGCCGTCGAGGGTGGTGAGCTTCTCGCCCTGCTGGGCGCGGCGCACCCCGATCGGCCCGTCGACACGGGTGCGGTCGTAGGCGTGCAGCGGCTGGCCGAGCTCCAGCATCACGTAGTTGGTGATGTCGACGGCGAGCGAGATCGGGCGCATCCCGGCCTTCTGCAGCCGGCGCTGGAGCCAGATCGGGGAGCGGGCCTCGGGCTGGAGGCCGACGACGGTGCGCGCGGTGAACGTGTCGCAGCCGATCGGGTCGGCGACCTTGACCGGGTAGCCGTACGCGTTCGGCGCGGGCACGTCCAGGAGCGCCGGGTCGCGCAGCGGCAGCCCGTACGCGATGGCGGTCTCGCGGGCGACGCCGCGCATGGAGAGGCAGTAGCCGCGGTCGGGCGTGACGGCGATGTCGAGGACCTCGTCGACGAGCTGGAGCAGCTCGATCGCGTCGGTGCCGGCCTCGTGCTCCGGCGGCAGCACGATGATGCCGTGCGTGCCGTCGTCGCCCATGCCGAGCTCGTCGGTGGAGCAGATCATGCCGTGCGAGGTCTTGCCGTACGTCTTGCGTGCGGCGATCGCGAAGTCACCGGGCAGCACGGCGCCCGGGAGGACCACGACGACCTTGTCGCCGACGGCGAAGTTGCGGGCGCCGCAGACGATCTCCTGCGGCTCGCCGGTCCCGTTGGCGTCGCCGACGTCGACGGTGCAGAAGCGGATGGGCTTCTTGAAGCCCTCCAGCTCCTCGATGGTCAGTACCTGTCCGACGACCAGCGGGCCCTTGAGGCCGGCGCCGATCTGCTCGACGGTCTCGACCTCCAGACCCACGGCGACGAGCTTGGCCTGTACGTCACGGCCGGTCTCCGTCGCCGGCAGGTCGACGTACTCCCGCAGCCAGGAAAGCGGGACGCGCATCAGATCTCCATCCCGAACGGCCGGGTGAACCGGACGTCACCCTCGACCATGTCTCGCATGTCTTCTACGTTGTGGCGGAACATCAGCATCCGTTCGATGCCGAACCCGAAGGCGAATCCGCTGTACTTCTGAGGGTCGACGCCGCAGGCGATGAGCACCTTGGGGTTGACCATGCCGCAGCCGCCGAGCTCGATCCAGCCCTCGCTGCCGCAGGTGCGGCAGGGGCGGTCCGGGTTGCCGACGGACGCGCCGCGGCAGACGTAGCAGACCATGTCCATCTCGGCGGACGGCTCGGTGAACGGGAAGAAGTTCGGCCGGAGCCGGGTCTTCATGTCCGGGCCGAAGAGCGCCTGGACCATGTGGTCGAGGGTGCCCTTGAGGTCGGCCATGGTGAGGCCCTCGTCGACGGCCAGCAGCTCGATCTGGTGGAAGACGGGGGTGTGCGTCGCGTCGAGCTCGTCGGTGCGGTAGACGCGGCCGGGGCAGACGACGTAGACCGGCGGCTCCCGGTCGAGCAGGGAACGGGCCTGGACCGGCGAGGTGTGGGTACGCAGCACGACACCGGACTCGTCGGTCCTGGCACCGTCGGCGCCCTGGACGAAGAAGGTGTCCTGCATCTGCCGGGCCGGGTGGTCGGGCACGAAGTTCAGGGCGTCGAAGTTGAACCACTCCGCCTCGGCCTCGGGGCCCTCGGCGACCTCGTAGCCCATGGCCACGAAGACGTCCGCGACGCGCTCCATGATGGTCGTCAGCGGGTGGCGGGCACCGGCCGGGGTGCGGTCGTAGGGCAGGGTGACATCCACCGCCTCCTCGACCAGCACGCGGGCGTCCCGCTCGGCCTCCAGCTCCGCCTGACGGGCGGCGAGGGCCTTGGAGACGGCGCCGCGGGCCTGGCCCACGCGCTTGCCGGCCTCGGCCTTGGCCTGCGGCGGCAGTGCGCCGATCTCGCGGTTGGCGAGCGACAGCGGCGAGGTACCACCGGTGTGCGCGGTCTTCGCCTGGGCGAGCGCGTCGAGGTCACTGGCGGCGGCGAAGGCGGCGAACGCCTCGTCCCGCATGCGCTCGATCTCTTCCGGTTTCAGTGCCTCGACCTCGACTGGGTCGTACGACTTGTTCGGTGCCGACATCTCTTCCCGTGCTTCCGATTGGCTGATACTGCGCTTACCGGGGGGATGCCCCGGACCCCCATGGCCCCGATCGACGACTGGAGGACGCAAAGGTGCCAAAGGTCGAGTCTAAGGGCCACAGGATGTGTGGGAGGCCCGTGGGCCGCTCAGACCAGGTAGGCCGGCGTGCTCACGGGCAGGATAAACCGGAATTCCGCGCCGCCGCCGGGGCCGCGGCCGACCGTGATCGTGCCGCCGTGCGCCTCGACGATGCCCTTGACGATGTAGAGGCCCAGGCCCGTACCGCCGCGCTTGCTCCCCCGCCAGAAGCGGGTGAAGACACGGCCCATCGACTCCTCGGGGATGCCGGGGCCTTCGTCGCTCACGGTGACGGCCGTTCCCTTCTCGTCGCTCTTCGCGGGTGCGGGTGCGACTTCGATGGTGACGGTTCCCTCGCCGTGGCGCACCGCGTTTTCCAGCAGGTTGCCCAGCACCTGGTCGACCTTGTCCGGGTCGGCCCAGACCGCGGGCAGCGGCTGGCAGGTGCGGACGAGGAAGCGGTCGGGGGACTGGCCGCTCGCGGTGAACGCCTGGATGTGGCGCTCGACGGCGGCGGAGAGGTCCACGGGCTGGCGCCGCAGCTCCAGGCGGCCGGAGTCGATCCGGGAGATGTCGAGCAGCTCGGCGATCAGCCGGGTGACGCGGCCCGCGTCGGCGTCGACCGTCTCCAGCATCAGGCGCTTCTGGTCGTCGGTGAACCGCTCCCACTTGGCGAGGAGGGTCGCGGTGAAGCCCTTGACGGAGGTCAGCGGGGAGCGCAGCTCATGGGCGACGGTCGCGATCAGCTCGGCGTGGCTGCGCTCGGTGCGGCGGCGGGCCTCGGTGCCGCGGAGCGAGACCACCACCCGGCGCACCGGGCCGGTCGGGTGCTCGCGCACATAGCGGGCGGAGACCAGGACCTCCCGCCCGCCGGGCAGCAGAAGATTGCGCTCGGGCTGGCCGACCCGGGTGGCGAGGCCGCCGTAGGGATCGGTCAGGGTCCACCAGCGGCGGCCCTTGAGGTCCTCCAGCGGCAGCGCGTGTTCCAGGGAGCGGCCGAGGGCGGCGGCCCGGGGCACCGCGGTGATCCGGGCGGCGGCGGAGTTGAAGCAGATGACCCGGCCGGTCTCGTCGGCGACGACCAGGCCGTCGGGCAGGTCGTCGGGATCGACACTCATGTCCATGGCTCCGAGCTCCGGGCTCCCGTCCGGTCCACCGGCCGCGCCGGGGAGTTCGCAGGCGCGCACGACGGCCGCATGTGTCTCGCGCGGCCTGCTCATGCCGACAGCCATATCCCGTACCCCACCTCTCGAACCGGTGCAGTGGGCCCCCGAGTTCGCCACCCTACTAGTCGTCGGTGACGGAGCGACACCCTGCGGTGGCGCGGAGGCGCGATCACCTCGGGCGCTGGGCCCGCGCGGAGGCGTACAGGCAGACGGCCGCCGCCGTCGCGAGGTTGAGGCTCTCCGCCTTGCCGTGGATGGGCACCCGTACGACGGCGTCGGCCAGTGCCCGGGTCTCCTCCGGCAGGCCCCAGGCCTCGTTGCCGAAGACCCAGGCGGTCGGGCCGCCCATGGTGCCCGCGTCGAGCTCGTCGTCGAGGTCGTCCTCGCCCGCGCCGTCGGCGGCGAGGATCCGTACGCCCGCCTCCCGCAGCCCCCGCACGGCCTGTTCGACCGGGACGCCGACGGCGACCGGCAGGTGGAAGAGCGAACCGACCGAGGCCCGGACGGACTTGGGGTTGTAGAGGTCCACCGAGGCGTCGGTGAGCACGACGGCGTCGGCGCCCGCCGCGTCGGCGCAGCGCAGCACCGTACCGGCGTTGCCGGGGTCACGGACATGGGCGAGGACGGCGACGAGCTTCGGCTTCGCGGCGAGGATCGCGTCGAACGGGGTGTCGAGGAAGCGGCAGACACCGATCAGGCCCTGCGGGGTGACGGTCTGGGACACGTCGGCGAGCACCTCGCCGTCGGCGAGGTGCACCCGGGCGCCGGCCGCGTGGGCGGCGGCGACGATGTCGGCGTACCGCTCGGCCGCCTCGACGGTGGCGAACAGCTCGGTCAGGGTCGGCTCGCCGTCGCTGCCGCGGTGCTCGGCGGCCTCGCGCACGGCCTGCGGCCCCTCGGCGATGAACCTGCGCTCCTTGCCGCGGAAGTTGCGCTTGGCCAGCCGTCGGGCGGCGGTGACGCGCGGCGATCGCGGGGAGATCAGTTCGGGGGTGCCCATGGTCGGCGGCGGGCCTCTCTGCGTACGGAGGTGGCGGGGTTGCGGAATGTGTCGTGCAACGCACCGGACCCGCAGACGGCGAGCGCCTGCGGGTCCGGCTCAGAAGACAGGAAGTGCGACCTGGATCAGGCGGCCTTCGGGGCGTTGACGTCGCTCGGGAGGGCCTTCTGGGCAACCTCGACGAGAGCGGCGAACGCGTTGCTGTCGTTGACCGCGAGCTCGGCCAGGATCTTGCGGTCCACCTCGATGTTGGCGGCCTTCAGACCCTGGATGAGGCGGTTGTACGTCATGCCGTTCTGGCGGGCAGCGGCGTTGATGCGCTGGATCCACAGCTGACGGAAGTCGCCCTTGCGCTTCTTGCGGTCGTTGTAGTTGTAGACGAGGGAGTGGGTGACCTGCTCCTTCGCCTTGCGGTACAGACGGGAGCGCTGGCCCCGGTAACCGCTGGCCTGCTCGAGGATCGCCCGGCGCTTCTTGTGCGCGTTTACTGCCCGCTTGACGCGTGCCACTTTTTAACTCCTTGTAGCGGGGCCGTGGTTGGACTCACACGGCCCGGAAACGAATTGGTCCCGGTCTGAGTCGAGTACGCCGCCCACGGGTTCACCGCGGGCCGCGGACTCACTTGCCGAGAAGCTTCTTGATCTTCTTGGCGTCGGACGGAGCCACTACGACCGTGCCGGTCAGCGAGCGGGTCTTCTTGGACGACTTGTGCTCAAGAAGGTGGCGCTTGCCCGCGCGCTCACGGAGCACCTTGCCGGAGCCGGTGATCTTGAAGCGCTTGCTGGCACCGCTGTGCGTCTTGTTCTTCGGCATCGCGCCGTTCTCTCCTCGTCAGTGGCGCCCCTCGCGGTGCGGGCACCGGGCAGCAGGGGCGTCAGATCTTGGTGGGAATTCCGGGGAGACCCGGGGTCGCCTGGATGGCGACCCCTGAGGTCACGCCTCGGAAGGTGTCTCGGCCGGAGCCTCGGGCTGCGCTTCGGCAACCTCGTCCGCGGCCTCGGCGTCGGGGGTGGAACCCTGACGCTCCGCCTTGCGGGCGGCCTGGGCCTCGCGGGCCTCGGCCATGGCTTCGGTCTTCTTCTTGTGCGGGCCCAGAACCATGATCATGTTCCGGCCGTCCTGCTTCGGGTTGGACTCGATGAAGCCGAGTTCCTCCACGTCCGAAGCCAGACGCTGGAGCAGTCGGAAGCCCAGCTCCGGGCGGGACTGCTCACGACCACGGAACATGATCGTGATCTTGACCTTGTCGCCCTGCTTGAGGAACCGGACGACGTGACCCTTCTTGGTGTCATAGTCGTGCGGGTCGATCTTCGGCCGGAGCTTCATCTCCTTGATGACCGTGTGCGCCTGGTTCTTGCGCGCCTCACGGGCCTTCATGGCCGACTCGTACTTGAACTTCCCGTAGTCCATGAGCTTGCACACGGGCGGACGGGCGGTCGCCGCCACCTCGACCAGGTCGAGGTCGTACTCCTGTGCGAGTTCCAGGGCCTTGGCAAGCGGAACAATCCCGACCTGCTCGCCGCTGGGACCGACAAGTCGCACCTCGGGAACGCGAATCCGGTCGTTGATGCGGGGCTCGGCGCTGATGGATCCTCCTCGGTAGCACCACGCGGCCGCCTGGCGGACAGCCACGTAACGTCTGTTTCGTGAGACCAACCGCACCAGTGCAATAAAAATGCCCCGGACGGGACACAGGCGGGGCTCCTGGAACAACCGGAACCACCGCGGTCAACCGCGGGGCACATCGGGCGGTCCCATCGTCCGTACGGAACGATGGCCACCGCCTGACCGGATGACCCGCCGCCCTTGAAGAGCGGCCAGGTGGGAGATCGGAGCCTCCACTTGTGGGCCGGGCACATAGCTGCCCAGCCGGTCGTTACACAAGGTTAGCAGCTCCCCCGGGCGTACGCTAACCAGCCTGCGACCACCGCTCCCGCGAGCGGGGCGGCATCGGCGTGGGCCTATCGTATGGCGCATGAGTGACGCGACCCCCACCAGTGATTCCCCCGGCTTCGACGACATGGCCCGCGACATCGCGGAGGTGCCCGCGGTCGAGGTGATCGTGACGGTCGCGGTCAATCTGATGAGCGCCGCCGCCGTGAAGCTCGGGCTGACCGAGGACGGCGAGGAGCACAAGGACCTCGACGAGGCCCGCAAGCTGGTGCACGCGCTGGCCGGCCTGCTGGACGCCAGCACCACCGAGATCAGCTCCTTCCACGCGGCCCCGCTGCGGGACGGCCTGAAGTCGCTCCAGCTCGCCTTCCGCGAGGCGTCGCTCGTACCGGACGAGCCCGGTCAGGGCCCCGGCGAGAAGTACACCGGCCCCGTCTTCGGCTGATCCCACCCGGCTTCCCCGAGCGTGCGTGAGCCCCCTGCCCGGCGCGGACAGGGGGCTCACGCACGCTCAGCGCGTGAACAGGGGCTCACCCGGTGCGGCGGCGTCGGCCGGCAGCAGCGCCAGGTCCAGTCCGCGCACCAGTCGGGCGCGCAGGACCTCGTCGGCCGCCAGCAGCTCCGCGACCCGGCGGGCCGCTTCGGCGGGGTCGGCACCGGGTGCGAGGACGAGGGCGAGGGTGCCGTCGGCCCGGCCGGGGCCGAGATGGGCCCGGACCACCGCGGGCTCGGCGGCGACCGCGTTCCGCACCGCCGAGGTGACGGCGGGGTCGTCCAGCGGGTCGGCGCTGCTGCGGCCCTCGGCGAGGGCGAGCAGGGCCGGGCCGGTCAGCTCGAACGCGACCGGGCCCGCGAGGTCGAGGACGACCGTGTCCGCCTTCTCGTGCGCGGCGGCCTGCAGCGCCTGGTGGAGCGGTACGGCGACGGGGCGTGCCTGCGGATCCCAGAGGGCCAGCGAGGCCGTCGAGGTGAAGGCGGGCAGGGCACGGCGGTCCCCCGCCTGGAGGGTGGGGACGGCCATGTCGCTGGTCTTCTCGCGACGCAGCCCGTTCTCGTCCTCCTCCACCTCCCCGAGCACCGCGACGACCGGGACCAGGAGCCGGGTGCCCTTGAGGGCTTCGAGTACCGGGCCGACCGCTCTGCGGTCCTCGGCCCAGGCGGCCAGCGCCTCGGTGAGTGCCGGGTCGGCCGTGCCGTCGTCGTCGGAGTATCCGGGGTCCGGAATGTTCTTCTGCGCCACAGGGCGAGCGTAGTGCCTGGGCTCTTGCGCCCCGCCGACAGGTCGGCGTCGGCCGGCCCCCGGGGCCGGGTCCGTATCGTCGGTCGCGGCGACGAGGAGTAAGGAGCGGCCGGTGGATCTCGACGCGGCGCTGACCGACGCGGTGGAGCCGTTGCTGAGGGACGCGGGTGGTGCGAGGGTGTCGGCCGCCGTGCTGGACACGGGGAGCGGGGCGCGGGCGGTCCACGGGGACGGCGCGTTCGACACCGCCAGCATCGTCAAGGTCGGCCTGGTCGCGGCGCTGCTGCTCATCGCCCAGGACGAGGGGCGCGCGCTGACGGCCGTCGAGCACGACCGCGCCACCGCCATGATCGTACGGAGCGACAACGCCTCCGCCACCGCCCTGCTGCGGGCCATCGGTGGCCCGGCGGCGCTCGACGCGGCCCATGGGCGCCTGGGGCTGACCGGGACCGTGGCGGCGCGCGCCTGGGGGCTGACCCGGACGACGGCGGCGGACCAGCTGACGCTGCTGCGGGCGGTGTTCGGCACGGATTCGGAGCTGGGCGAGGAGTCCCGCGCGTATCTGCGGGGGCTGATGGCGCGGGTCGAGCCCGGTCAGCGGTGGGGGGTGTCGGCGGCGGGCGGCGGCTGGGCCCTGAAGAACGGCTGGATGCCGCGGACGACGACCGGGCTGTGGGACATCAACAGCATCGGGCGGGTCCGGACCGGCGGGCGCACCTGTCTGGTCGCGGTGCTCTCGGACGGGCACGCGACGAAGGAGTCGGGGATCGCGCTGGTCGAAGGGGTGGCGAGGGCCGCGGTGGGCGTGGTCGGCACCCCGCGCTGAGCGGGCCCGCGGCTCAGCCGCGGGTGGCGGCCGGACCTCGGCCCCTGCCGCGCCAGAGCACCACGGCCAGGGCCAGCAGGACCGCTCCGAGACCGCCCGCGCCGACGGCGAGCCAGACCGCGGGGCTGCTCTCGTCGTGTCCGAGGTCGGGGCCGGGGCCGAAGTACCGCTTGCGGTAGCCCGATCCGGCGGACTCTGCGCGCAGACCGGCCGGGCGGAGCGCGGCCCCGGCCTCGATCGCGGCGGCGGGGTCGACGACGCCGTACCCCCGGGCGTCGTCACGGCCGGACGAGGGGGCGCTGCGGGCCGTGTCCGTGAGGAGCTTCTTGATCTGGGCGGGTGTGAGTCCCGGGTGCGCGGCGCGGACCAGCGCGACCGCGCCCGAGACGAAGGCGGAGGCGGCGGAGGTGCCCCATTCGACGTAGTACTGGTGGTCCGGTGCGGCGACGACGATGTCGACCCCGGGGGCGCTGACGGTGGCGTACCAGCGGCGGGTGGAGAACGCGGCGTGGGTGCCGTACCGGTCGACGGCCGCGACCGCGATCACGCCGGGGTAGGCGGCGGGGTACGAGATGTGGTCGCCCTTCTCGCCCCCGTTGCCCGCGGAGGCCACGACGACGGCCCCCCTCTTCAGCGCGTACTGGATGGCGGCGTCCTCGCCCGGCTCGGGGTGGGCGGACTTGCTGTCGTCGCCGAGCGAGAGGTTGATGACGTCGGCGCCGTGGTCGGCGGCCCAGCGGATGCCGTCGGCGAGGGCGGTGCCGCGTGACTCCCGGGCCTTGGCGCGGGCCGGGTCGGAGGCTTCGAGGATCACCCGGACAGGGAGGATCTTCGCCTCGGGCGCGATGCCGAGCACCCCGTCGCCGCGCCCGTCTCCATGGCCGTGACCGGCGATGATGCCCGCCATCGCGGTACCGTGCCGGGCCCAGGCGCGGTCGCCCCGCCCGGCGCCGAAACCGATCATGTCCTTGCCGGGCAGGACCTGTCCGGTGAGGTCGGGAAGGCTGCCGTCGACCCCGGTGTCGACGACGGCGACGGTGATTCCCTTCCCCTTGGTGGTCCGCCACGCCTGGTCGGTGTGGAGGGCCTGGAGGCCCCACTGCTGGTCCCGGATGGCGTCGGCACGGGCCGGGGACGCGGGCAGGAGCGCGAACGCGGTGGCGGCGCAGACCGCGCCCAGGGCGCGGCGGCGGCTGCGGCGGCTCATTCCGGCTTCTCCGTGAGGTCGGTGACGGTCCGGCGCAGATCGCGTTCGATCCGGTCGGCTATGCCCTTGGCCTCGTGGCCCAGCCCGGCCTGGGCGGCGGCCGTCGTGGCGTCCGCGGCCGTGGCGCTGTCGACGGGCTGCGGGTCGGTGACGGTGCGCCCGTCGGCGAAGCCGGACACGGCGAACACCACGACGGGCACCTCGGTCAGTACGTGGACCGTCCAGCTGGCCCGCTGCCGGTCGCCGAATCCGGCGGCGGCCGTGCCCTTGACGGGGTACGTGCGGGGCATCAGGTCGGTGCGCCGGCCGAGGTGCTGGCCGGTGAAGCGGGAGTTCAGCGCCCTCATCGCCGCCGCGTCGCCCTCGGTGAAGATCACCCCGACCGTGGTGACGCTGCTGCTGGTGGCGTCGGTGTAGGTGGCGCGGAGCAGGCGCTCGCAGCCGACCGGGCCGAGGGTCCTGGCGAGCAGCGGGTCCAGGGCCGCCCGGCAGCCGCTGTCCGGGGCGACGGCGATCCGGGTCCAGACCCGGTCGGCGCCGCCGGGGCCCGCCCCTTCCCCCTTCAGCGTGCGGGGGAAGAGGGTGTCCACGGGGACGCTGTGCCAGGCGGAGCGGCCCACGGTGTAGGCGCTGTGGGCGGTCGCGTCGGCCGAGGAGTCGCTGGTGAGCCAGGCGCCGGTGGCCGCGCCGCCGATCAGTCCGAGCCCGAGCACGACGCAGACCGCGGCGCTCGCGGTCCTGGCGGGGTGCCGGGTACGGATCGGGCGGAGCCGGGTGGTGGTCTCGGCGGGCGTCTCGGGAGGGACGCCGTGGTACGGCGGGGGCGGTCGGTACGCGTACGGGACGGGGGCCGGCCCGGTCGGGGCCACTCCCGGGCGCGGGGTGAGGTCCACGGCACCGACGGGCCGCCGACGGGTCGCCGCGGGCGGCTGTTCCGGTCGCGGTGGGACGACGGCGGGCGTCTCGGGGACGGTCGCGGGCGGGGGGCCGGCGGGTGGGGCGGGAGCCGGGGGCACGGGCCGGAGCCGGGCCGTGGTCTCCACGGGCGGGACGTCCGCCGGGGGCGGCGGGGTGTCCGGGCCCGTCGGGGCGGGGACGCCGTCGGTCGTCGCCGCCGGGTCCTGCGTCGGGGGCGGGGTGGTGGGGCGGGGCGGGACGGGAGCGCGCTGCGCCTCGGTACTCATCCGCCCCCCTGGTCCCATTCCGTACCGTGCGCGGATCGACGTCACAGGCAGGCCCGTTGGTTGCCGCGTGCCGTCACTCTACGGGGTGGGACGGCCCCTGCGGGAGCGGGCCGCCCGGCCCCGGACGATCTGCGCGGATCATCCCCCTACCCAGCGGTACGGACGTCTGGCAAGCTGCGGCCATGACTGCCCGCGCCGCTGACCGGACCCGTTACAACCGGGCCACTGCCCATCTGGACGCCCCGATCGCCGTCGTCGATCTCGACGCGTTCGACGCCAATGCCGACGATCTGGTCCGCCGGGCGGGCGGGAAGCCGGTCCGGGTGGCGAGCAAGTCGGTGCGCTGCCGGGCCCTGTTGGAGCGAGTGCTCGCGCGGCCCGGTTTCGCCGGGATCATGTCGTTCACGCTGGCGGAGTCGCTGTGGCTCACGCGGGCCGGGTTCGAGGACGTGCTGCTGGCCTATCCGTCGGCTGACCGGGCCGCCTTCGCGGAGCTGGCCGCCGATCCGAAGCTGGCCGCCGCGGTGACCGTGATGGTCGACGACCACGCGCAGCTGGAGCTGATCGACGCGGCGCGGGCGGGCGGGGGCGAGGAGATCCGGGTCTGTCTGGAGCTGGACACCTCGCTCCGGCTGCTCGGCGGCCGGGTCAGGGTCGGCGCCCTGCGTTCACCGCTGCGCTCCCCCGCCCAACTGGCCGAGCTGGCACGCTCGGTGGCCCGGCGGCCGGGTTTCCGGCTGGTGGGCCTGATGGCGTACGAGGGTCATATCGCCGGGGTCGGGGACTCGGTCGCGGGCCGGCCGCTGCGCTCCCGGGCGGTCCGGCTGATGCAGGCCGCGGGCCGCAGGGAACTGGCCGCCCGGCGGGCCGAGGTGGTGCGCGCGGTACGGGCGGTGGCGCCGGACCTGGAGTTCGTGAACGGCGGCGGCACGGGCAGCGTGCAGCACACGGCGGCCGAGCGCGCGGTGACCGAGATCGCGGCCGGGTCGGGGCTCTACGTACCGAGGCTGTTCGACAACTACACGTCGTTCACGGCGCGTCCGGCGGCCCTGTTCGCCCATCCCGTGGTGCGCCGGCCGGGTGTGGGCGTGGTGACGGTCCTCGGCGGCGGCTATCCGGCGTCCGGGCCCGCGGGCCCGGACCGGCTGCCCGTCCCGTATCTGCCGGAGGGGCTGCGCTACGACCCGCAGGAGGGGCCGGGCGAGGTGCAGACCCCGCTGCTCGGCGCTCCGGCCGACGATCTGCTGATCGGCGACAAGGTGTGGTTCCGGCACGCGAAGGCCGGTGAACTGTGCGAGCGCTTCGATGAGTTGCAGCTGATCGAGGGCGACCGGGTGACCGCGACCGTGCCGACGTACCGGGGCGAGGGCCGTACGTTCCTGTGAGCCCGGCGGCCCGGGTCAGGGCGCGATCGAGCTGCCCGCTCCACCGCTCGTCGCGCTGTCGCCGATCGGCCGGATTCCCTTGGTGAGGGTGTCCATCAGCGAGAGCGGCGGCCCGTCGGGCCCCGCGTCGAAGGCGTAGCGCACGATGATCAGCGATTCGCTGCCGACCGTGGACGGGAAGACGAGCGACTGGACGTAACCACCGGGCCCCTTGGCCGTGTTCACGCGCCAGCGCACCTGGTACCCGGCCCGCCCGGCGACGCTCACGGGCGCGGAGTCGAGCTGGTCGTGGGAGGTGATGCCGCCGTGGATCCGGTCGCCGACGATGTTCTTCTCGTAGGCGCGGTCGGCGGCGGCGGTGATGTCCTGCCTGGCGAGCTGCTCGGCGGAGGTGATGTCGGTGGCGCTCGCGGTGCGGCTGGTCACCGTGCCGTGGTAGCAGAAGTCGGAGGAGCTGCCGGGGCACTCGTAGGGGTCGACGGTGCGCATGGTGGGGACCGGTTCGACGGTCCTGCCGGGCTTCTCCCAGCCGTCGGGGACCGGCAGGGTGATGCCGTTGAGCTGGTCGACGAGGACCTTGGGGTCGTCCTCGGCCGGTGAGCCGTCGGGCGACGGGGTGGCCGTCGCGGTGGTGGACGGCGGTACGGAGCCGCTCGGTCCGGCCTCGGGGCGCGTGGTGTCGTCGCCCCTGCCCAGCAGGACGGCTCCGGTGACGGCGGCGCCGACGACGATCAGCCCGGCCACGGCGAGCGCGACGATCCGGGTGCCGCCCCGGGCCGCGGTGGTGGTGTCGCCGGACGCGGCGGTGACCGGCTCGGGCGGACCGAATGCCTGGGGTGCCGGGGCGGCCGGGCGGGTGTGCGCGGTCCACGCCGTGCCGTCCCACCAGCGGTCGGTGCCCGGTGCCGAGGCGTCCGGGTACCAGCCGGGCGGTGTCGCGTTGCTCATCCGCCCACTCTAGGGTCCGGTCACCGGCGCGGACCGGCCGATCGGCGGAAGACTTAAGGTGTGACCGTCAACCATTACCGGTCGACCACTGATCCGACGGTCGGCCGGGTGACCGGGAAGGGAACGGGGCGTGGCAGGGGAGAGCGAGTTCATCGACCGCCTGATGCCCGTGCTGCGGCCGGTCCGGGCGGGGAACGGCTTCGAGGAGGCGCTGGAGCAGATCCTCCAGGTGATCCGGCTCGGGCTGGTGCCGGGCGGCGGCCGGCTGCCGGCCGAGCGCGATCTGGCCGAGCTGCTGGGGATCAGCCGGGTCACCCTGCGCGAGGTGCTGAAGGTGTTGCAGGACCAGGGTCTGGTGGAGAGCAGGCGCGGCCGGTACGGCGGCACGTTCGTGCTGCTGCGCACCGAGAGCCCCGGCGAGGACGAGCTGCGCCGGAGGATCGCGTCCGTCGACATCGAGGACGTGCTGCGCTTCCGCGAGGTGCTGGAGGCCGGGGCGGCCGAGCTGTGCGCCGCGCGGGGGCTCGACGGCGAGGGCGCGGACCGGCTGCGCGCGGCCCTGACGGCGACGCACGAGGCGCCGCTCCAGGACTACCGCAGGCGCGACACGCTGTTCCATCTGACCCTGGCCGAGCTCTCCGGGTCCGCGTCGCTGACCACGCAGTACGCGGCCGTCCGGGCCGGCCTGAACGACCTGCTGGACTGCATACCGCTGCTCGTACGGAACCTGGAGCATTCGCAGCACCAGCACACCAGCCTCGTCGAGGCGGTCCTCGACGGGGACGGGGAGGCCGCGCGCGCGGTGATGCGCGAGCACTGCGCGGGGACGGCCGCGCTGCTGCGCGGTTTCCTGACCTGAGCCCGGAGCACACGGACGACCGAGCCCGGAGCACCCGGACGACACAAAGGTCTGATCCGTCACCTTTGGCACCTTGTGTCCGAGGGGCGGCCTCACGGAGCGCCGGGCCCGAGTCTCCCCCGCAGCCAGCGCAGCGCCGCCGCGCCCTGCGCGTACTGGAAGGCCCGGAGCGTCGGGAGGCCGGGCGGGTCCGGCTCCAGTGAGCTCGATACGAAGTAGCCGGTCAGCGCGGCGAGTACCGCCGTCACGCCGGCCCCGTCGGCGTTCCTGCCCAGCGGGTGGGCGGTGAAGACGGCCTCCGGATCGGGGCCGCCCTGTGCGGCCACGGACGGCAGCAGCATCATCAGGTCGAACCAGGGGGCGGCCCGCAGCGCGTGGGGCCAGTCGACGAAGACCACCCGGTCGTCGGTGAGCAGGATGTTGTCGGCCCGCAGGTCGCTGTGGGCGAGGCTGTCCCCGGTGGCGGGCTCCGCCCAGCCGGACTCCAGCTCCGCCAGCAGACCGAGGTGGCGGGCCGCCCACGGGTCGAGCCGCCCCGGATCCCCCGCGGCGAGCAGGTTCCGCCAGCCGCTGAACGCCTCGGCCTCGCTGACGGCGACGGCGGGCGCGTCGAACGGGGCCGGGGTCAGGGCGGCGCCCAGCTCACCGACCGCCGCCAGGACCCGCTCCAGTTCGGTGGGGTCCCAGGGGACGCGGGGCTGGCGGCCGTCGATGTCCTGGAGCACGAGGGCGACCACGGTGCCGTCGTCGTACGAACCGAGCAGGCCGGGCACGGGGGCGCCGGGCGGGAGCGCGGCGGTGTGCCGGGCCTCGGCGCGGTGCAGGTCGGGGCTGTGGGGATTGGTCTCGGCGCTCACCGCCTTGACGAAGGCGCGCCTCCCGTCCGCGAGCCGGACACGGGCGGCCACCCCCGGCGAGAACCCGCCGCTCTGGCTGCGCGCCTCGACGACGCGGGCGCCGAGGACGTCCTCGACGGCGCTCCGGACGGAAGCGGGCAGGTCGGCCCAGTGCCGGCGGACACCCATGGCGGGTGGAGCGATCACGTCCATCCGCGCATCCTTCACCACGGCACCGCCGTCCACCAGCGGTTTTACCGGGGCGTACGGGACCTCACGGATGCGCCAGGCCGTCCCGGGCGGTCAGGGAGAGCAGATCGCGGGCCGGACCCGTCGGGCGGTGGCCGGCGGGCCAGACGGCGCGCAGCTGGCGTCGCAGGCGTACTCCGGCGACCGGGACCTTGACCAGGCGGCGCGAGGACAGCTCCTCGCCGAGCGCCAGTTCGCTCAGGACACACGGACCGGCTCCGCTCTCCGCCGCTCCCTTCACCGCGGTGGTGGAGGAGAGTTCGAGCAGCGGCTGGGCGAGGCCGCCGTGCACGGCGAGGGCCGCGTCCAGGACCTGGCGGGTGCCGGAGCCGTGTTCGCGCAGGATCAGCGGGGTCGCGGCCAGTTCCTGCGGGGTGAGGGGGGTGAGGCGGCGGGCCCAGGCATGGGCCGGGGCGACCACGACGACCAGGCGGTCGTGGGCGATGACCGTGCCGTCGAGCCCTTCCGGCACGGACAGGCCCTCCACGAATCCGAGGTCGGCCTCGCCCACGAGCAGCCGGCCCGCGACCGCCGCCGAGTTCCCGGCGAGCAGCGAGACCGCGGTGTCCGGCCGTTCGGCGCGCAGCGCTATCAGCCAGCCGGGCAGCAGGTACTCGGCGATGGTCATGGAGGCGGCGACCCGCAGCCTGGAGTCCCGTCGGTCGCGCAGCGCCTGCGCGCCCGCGTCGAAGGCCTCGGCCGCCTCGACGATCCTGCGCGCCCAGTCGGTGACCAGCGCGCCCGCGTCGGTGAGCCGGGAGCCGCGCGGTGAGCGGTCCAGCAGGGCCACGCCGAGCTGCCGCTCCATGGACCGGATGCGGCTGCTGGCGGCGGGCTGGGTGACGCCGACGTCCCGGGCGGCGCGCCCCAGGCTGCCGTGGCGGGCGACGGCGAGCAGGAGTTCCAGCGCTCCGAGGTCGGGGACCCGGTGGGAGAGGGGGACATGCGCTTCGCCGGTCATAAAGCCACCTTATGACCTCATAGATGCGGAGTCCCTGGTGGGGGCCGACGCCCGCCAGGAAAATCGTGGCATGGCCATCTTTCCGCAGACGCAGCAGACACAGCGGGCGCAGCAGTCCCCCGTTCCGATCCCGGCCGCCGAGCGGCTGCCGTCCCTGCGGTACATCGGCCCCAACTGGTACGCGTCCGTCATGGGCACCGCGATCGTGGCGAGCGCGGGTGTCGCGCTGCCCGTGCACGTCCCGGGACTGCGGACCGCCTGCACGGTGGTGTGGGCGCTCGCGGCGCTCGCGCTCGCCGCGGTGCTGGTGGCCCGTACCGGGCACTGGATCGCCCATCGCGACCAGGCCCGCAGCCATCTTCTCGATCCGGCGGTGGCCCCGTTCTACGGCTGTCTGTCGATGGCCCTGCTGGCCGTCGGCGGTTCGTCGATGGTGGTCGGCAAGGATGTCATCGGACACGGGGCGGCCCTCGCACTGGACGTGGTGCTGTACACGGCGGGCACGCTGATCGGGCTGGGCGCCGCGGTCGCGATCCCGTATCTGATGGTCGTACGCCACCGGATCGAGCCCGGTACCGCTTCGCCGGTGTGGCTGTTGCCGGTGGTGGCCCCGATGGTCTCCGCGGCTCTCGGTCCGCTGCTGGTGCCGGAGCTGCCGGCCGGTCAGTGGCGGGAGGCGATGCTGCTGGCCTGCTACGCGATGTTCGGGCTGAGCCTGCTGGCCACGCTGGTGATGCTGCCGTTGATCTTCGCCCGGCTCGTCCACCAGGGGCCGCTGCCGCTCGCGCTGACACCCACGCTGTTCCTGGTCCTCGGCCCGCTGGGGCAGTCGACGACCGCGGTCAACCAGCTCGCCGATGTGGCGCCGGGCGCGATCGGGGCACCGTATGCCTCGGGGCTCGGGGTCTTCGCCGTGCTGTACGGGGTGCCGGTGATGGGTTTCGCGCTGCTGTGGCTGGCGCTGGCCGTCGCGCTGGTGGTGCGGGCGGCGCGGAACGGGATGACCTTCGGCATGACCTGGTGGGGCTTCACCTTCCCGGTCGGTACGTGTGTCACGGGCGCCGCGGGGCTGGCCCGGCACACCGGTCTCACGGCGTACACCTGGCTGGCCGTCGCGCTGTACGTCCTGCTGGTGACGGCGTGGGCGGTGGCCGGGGCGCGGACGCTGCGCGGGCTGTTCAGCGGAGCGCTGCTCGCAGCACCGCAGGCGCCCGCACCAGTGACGGCCCGTACCACGTGAGGTACCGCCCGTCGACGAGCTTGGCGGGCAGGGCCGGAAAGGCCTCGGGCCCGTCGTCCGCGGTGAAGCGGTACGGCTCGTCGGGCAGCACCACCAGATCGGCGCCCGCCGCGTTCAGCGCGTCGAGCGGGATACGGGGATAGCGCTCGGCGTGGTCCGCGTAGGTGTTCTCGACGCCGAGCCGGGCCAGCAGGTCCCCGGCGAAGGTGTCGCGGCCCAGCACCATCCAGGGCCTGCGCCAGACCGGCACGATCGCGCGGCGCGGCGCACGGGGCGGCGGCAGTGCGGCCCAGGCCGCCTCGGCCTCGTCCAGCCAGCGCGGCCTGGCCGCCCCGCAGGCGGTGACCAGGACCCTGTCCAGCTCCTCGAAGGCCTGGTCGAGAGTGCGGATCGCGGTGACGAACACCTCGGTTCCGGCGGCGCGGAGCGCCGCGAGGTCCGCCTCGCGGTTCTCCTCCTCGTTGGCGACGACGAGATCGGGCCGGAGCGCGAGTACCGCGGTCACATCGGGATTCTTGGTGCCGCCGATCCGGGCCGCGGTCAGTCCGGCCGGGTGGGTGCACCAGTCGGTGACCCCGACCAGCAGGCCGGGGGCGGTGACGGCAACGGCCTCGGTGAGCGAGGGGACCAGGGAGACGACTCGCACGACGGGCCCTCCTCAGCGGCGGGGGTCATAGGTGGCGTCGATGTGCTCGGCGACCGCGACGAACAGCAGCCGCGTACCGGGCACCGTGGCCCGCCAGCGGTGCCGGACCCCGCCGGAGAGGAAGAGGGTGTCGCCCTGTTCCAGCCGGTAGGCCTGCCCCTCGGCCTCCACCTCGGCGGCGCCCTGCGCCACGTACATCACCTCGTCGTTGCGGTGCTGGAACTCGCGCCCGAGGTCGAGCTCCCCGGTGAACTCCAGGGCGCTGAGCTGATGGCGTCCGCGCACCACCCTGCGTGCCCCGTCGCCCTCGCCCGCCCGGACGACATCGACGGCGCGCGCGGAGTCCGCGGCGGCGCGCAGCCGTGCCGTGGTGGTCTCCAGGGCTTCGGCGACCCGGTCCAGGGACCGGGCGCTGGGCCGGGCCCGCTCGTTCTCGATCTGGCTGAGGAACGGCACGGACAGACCACTGCGGCCGGCGACCGCGGCCAGTGTGAGCCCCAGGCTTCTGCGCCTCCGGCGGACCGCGGCGCCCACGCGGAGTGCTTCCTTCTCGTCCATGTCCGGCTCCCTCCCGACTCGTCATCCTCCCGGCTGCGGGCACATTACGCATGCGGTTGCGCAAGGTCGGCCGGGCGGTGAACGTCCGGAAACCCGGAAAGGGCGGGTCCGCCGTCGGCGGTACCCACCCTTTCCGGTGCTTCGGGGCCTGCGGGAGGCCCTACTGCGGAGCCATCTTGTCCGCGATGCCCGGATTCTTCTCCATCCAGGCCTTCACGGCCTCCTCCTCGTGTCCCGCGCCGTGCTTCTGGATCTGGTTCTCCAGACCGGCGAGCTGGTCCTCGCTCAGCTTGAAGTCCTTGAACCACTTGGTCAGCCGCGGGTAGTTCTTCGGGAAGTCCTTGGCCGCGATGGTGTGCAGCCGGTCGCCGTTGCCGAAGGCCTTCTCGGGGTCTGCCAGCTTCGTCATGCCGTACTCGCTGTACGCCCAGTGCGGGGTCCAGAGCAGCACCGCGATGGGCTCCTTCTTGGCGTACGCGCGCTTCAGCTCGGCCAGCATGCCGGGCGTCGAGGAGTCGAGAACCTTGTACTCCTTGTCCAGGCCGTAGGCCGGCAGGACGTTCTTCTTGAGGTTCTCCATCGTGGCGGTGCCCGGCTCGATGCCGACGATCCGGCCCTTGAACCGCGAGCCCTTGCCCTTGAGGTCGGCGAGGGACTTGACGTCCTTCACGTAGGAGGGCACCGCGACCTCGATCGACGTGGGGCCGTACCAGGACCCGAGGTCGCTCAGCTGCGAGCCGTACTTCTCCCAGTAGTTCTTCTGGGTGTACGGCAGCCAGCCGTCGAACTGCACGTCGATCTGGCCGCGCGACATCGCGGCGTACATCGGGCCGACCTCGAACTGCTTGAGGTTGATCTTGTAACCGCGCTCCTCCAGGACCGCCTTCCACAGGTACGTGGCGGCGATGTCCTCCTCCCAGGGGAACCAGGCCATCTCGACGGCGCGGTCACGCTCGTCCTTGCCGTTCGCACCCTTGGCCGTACCGCCCTTGGCGACCGGGGTCCATGTGCCGGCGACACCCGGGTTGGCCTTCAGCCAGGTGCGGACCGCCTCCTGCTCCTTGCCGGAGCCGGACTTCTGGATCTGCGCCTCAAGACTGGTGAGCTGGTCCTCGGTCATCTTGAAGTTCTTCAGCCAGCTGCCGACCTCGGGGTTGTCGGCGGAGAAGCCCTTGCGGGCCAGGGTGTGGATGCCGTCGCCCTTGCCCCAGAGGTTCTTGGGGTCCTTGAGCTTGGTGAGCTCGAACTGGTTGTAGGCCCAGTGCGGCGACCAGAGCGGAACGACGATCGGTTCCTTCTTGGCGTACGCGCGCTTCAGCTCGGCCAGCATCGAGGGCGTGGAGCCGTCGACGACCTTGTACTCCTTGTCCAGGCCGTAGCCCGGCAGGATCTTGTCCTTGAGCAGACCCGTCTCACCGGCGCTCGGCTCGATGCCGACGATCCGGCCCTTGAACTGCGAGCCCTTGCCCTTGAGGTCCTCCAGCGACCGGACGTCCTTCATGTAGGACGGAACGGCCAGCTCCAGCGAGGTGGGGCCGTACCAGGAGCCCATGTCCTCAAGGTTGTCCTTGTACTTCTTCCAGTAGCTGGCGTGGGTGACCGGGAGCCAGGAGTCGGTCTCGAAGTCGATCTGGCCGTTGGCCATACCGGTGTAGAGCGCGCCGGCCTCGTACTGCTTGACGTCGACCTCGAAGCCGCGCCGTTCCAGCATCTCCTTCCAGAGGAAGGTGGAGGCGATGCCCTCGTCCCACGGGATGTAACCCATGCTGATCTTCTTGCCCGCGCCGATGTCGGACCCGTCGGCGGTGTTCTTGTCCTGGTCCGAACCGGAGGAGCCGAAGATGCCCAGGGCGCCCGCGACGAGCGCGAGGATCACGACGCCGGAGACCGCGACGACGGGCTGCGGGCGGTGGTTCCAGATCTTGAGTCCGCCGGTCATGGACTGCGCCCTGGCGAGCGCGCGGCGGGCGAGCGGGGAGACCTCGCGGCCGAGCGCGCCGGTCATCCGGTCCAGGTACATCGCCACGATGACGATGGAGATGCCCGCCTCGAAGCCGAGGCCGACGTCCACGTTGCCGATGGCGCGGTAGACGGCGCCACCGAGGCCGCCGCCGCCGACCATGCCGGCGATGACCACCATGGACAGGCCCAGCATGATGACCTGGTTGATGCCCGCCATGATCGTGGGCAGCGCGAGGGGCAGCTGGACCCGCAGCAGGGTGTTGCGCTTGGTGGTGCCGAAGGCCTCGGCGGCCTCGACGAGCTCGCCGTCGACCTGGCGGATGCCGAGTTCGGTCATCCGGACGCCCGGAGGCAGCGAGAAGATGATGGTGGCGATGATGCCGGGCACCACGCCGACGCCGAAGAAGATGACGCCGGGAATCAGATAGACCATGGCGGGCATGGTCTGCATGAAGTCCAGGACCGGCCGGGTCACCGCGCTGACTGTCTTGGAGCGGGACGCCCAGATCCCCAGCGGTACGGCCAGCACCAACGCGATGATGGTGGCGACGAGCACCAGGGTGAGGGTGTCCATCGCCTCGTCCCACAGCTCGACGGAGTCGATGACGGCGAAGCCGACGAAGGCGAGGACCCCGGCGAGCAGACCGCGCAGCCACCAGGCGATGACCGCGACGATGCCCGCGAAGAGCAGCGGGGCGGGGGCGGAGAGCACGGCGGCTATGCCGTCGAACATATTGCTGACGATCGAGCTGATCGCGTCGAACAGCCAGGCCAGATGGGTCTGGAGCCCGTCGACGGCGGAGTCGACCCAGTCGCCGAGAGGGAGCCTAAACACTGGCCACCTTCTTCGTGGCGGTCGTACCGGTCCGGATGTCCTTCGGGGCCTCGGCGGGAGTCATCGGCTCGCCGAGTACGGCGAGCAGCCGGGCGCGCGGTACGACACCGATGAGCTTGCCGGCGTCGTCGGTCACGGCGACCGCGACCCCGCTCTGCGAGCAGGGCGTGAAGAGCTCGATGATCGGCGTGGACTCGGTGACGGTGGCCGGGGCGGCCGCGAGCACATCGGCGGCGGTGCGCAGTTCCTTGCCGTCGTCCGTGCTGGTGCCCATGACGGTGTGCGGCTCGGCCATGATGGCGCCCGCGGTCAGCACCCGGGTCCGGTCGACGTCCTGGGTGAAGGAGGCGACGTAGTCGTTGGCCGGGGTGACGAGGATGTCCTCGGCGGTGCCGAGCTGGACGATCCTCCCGTCGCGCATCACGGCGATGCGGTCGCCGAGGCGCATGGCCTCGTTGAGGTCGTGGGTGATGAAGACGATGGTCTTCTTCAGCCGCTTCTGCAGTTCGAGCAGCTGGTCCTGCATGTCGCGGCGGATCAGCGGGTCGAGCGCGCTGAAGGACTCGTCCATCAGCAGCAGGTCGGCGTCGGTGGCCAGGGCGCGGGCCAGGCCGACACGCTGCTGCATGCCGCCGGACAGCTCGTCGGGCCAGGACTTCTCCCAGCCGGCCAGGCCGGTCAGCTCCAGCGCCTCGGCGGCGCGCTTCTCGCGCTCGGCGCGCGGCACACCCTGGACCTCCAGGCCGTATCCGGCGTTCTCCAGCACGCTGCGGTGGGGAAAGAGCGCGAAGTGCTGGAACACCATGCTGATCTTGGAGGACCGGACATGGCGCAGTTCGGCGGGGCTCAGGGCGGTCAGGTCCTGGCCGTCGAACAGCACGCGTCCGGCTGTGGGCTCCAGAAGGCCGTTGAGCATGCGCAGCAACGTGGACTTTCCGGACCCGGACAGACCCATCACGACGAAGATCTGTCCCGGTTCGACGGTGAACGAGGCGTCGATCACCGCTGCGGTCGTTCCGTCGGCCCGCAGCTCGTCGCGGTCGGCGCCGCCTTCGAGCTTCTGCACGGCTTGATCGGGTCGTCTGCCGAACACTTTGTACAAGCGTTCAGCTTGCAGCCTTGACACATACACCTCGCGGGTTGAACCGAAAAACGGTCTGCCACCCCCTCCGGCAGACCGTGGAGCGGCGCGGATTCGGTCCGCATGACACGTGCACTGGTTGAAACCGGTACGTGATCCGCTCCGGCTGCGCGCCTGCCCCCACTTACACAACCCAAACACAAGAGTGATCCAGGTCACATATGAACGAAAGGTTTCCGTCACCCGTCCCCGGCCCTTCCGTGTCCCCGACGGCCGGTGTCGGCGGGTGGCCGGCGACGGCGACGGCGACCATCGGCGAAGGCCGGCGTCCCCGATGGCCGGTGTCCACCACGGCCGGTGTCAGAGGGGTGCGGCATCATCGTGGGGTGACGCGACGCCTGATGCTCCTCGACACCGCCTCCCTCTACTACCGCGCCTACTTCGGGGTCCCCGATTCGGTGCGCGCCCCGGACGGCACACCGGTCAACGCCGTGCGCGGGCTGCTCGATTTCATCGGGCGGCTGGTGCAGGACCACCGCCCGGACGACCTGGTCGCCTGCATGGACGCGGACTGGCGGCCCCACTGGCGGGTCGAGCTGATCCCGTCGTACAAGGCGCACCGGGTCGCGGTGGAGACCACGGAGGGGCTGCCCGACGAGGAGGAGACCCCGGACACCCTGGCCCCGCAGGTGCCGGTCATCGAGGACGTGCTCGACGCGCTCGGTATCGCCCGGGTCGGCGTCGCGGGCTACGAGGCGGACGATGTGATCGGCACCCTCACCGGCCTGGCGACCGGCCCCGTGGACATCGTCACCGGCGACCGGGATCTCTACCAGCTGGTCGACGACGCACGCGGAGTGCGGGTGCTCTATCCGCTGAAGGGCGTCGGCTCGCTCCAGCTGACGGACGAGGCGTGGCTGCGCGAGAAGTACGGGGTCGACGGCCCCGGCTATGTCGATCTGGCCCTGCTGCGCGGCGACCCGAGCGACGGCCTGCCGGGCGTCCCCGGCATCGGCGAGAAGACCGCGGCGAAACTGCTGGAGGACTTCGGCGATCTGGCCGGGATCATGGCTGCCGTCGACGACCCGAAGGCCAAGCTGACGCCGGCCCGGCGCAAGCGGCTCGACGAGGCGCGTGCGTACGTGGCCGTCGCGCCGAAGGTGGTCCGGGTCGCCGATGACGTACCCCTGCCGGACTTCGACCCGGCACTGCCCGCCGGGCCGCGCGATCCCGCCGCCCTCGACGCCCTCGCGAGGCGGTGGGGGCTGGGCGGTGCGCTCCAGCGCCTGCTCCTCGCTCTGCAGAGATGAAGTGCCCACTCCCTCCCCACTCCAGGGAGGAAGTGCTAGCTTAGGTAAGCCTAAGAAATCGATACAGGGAGAACCTCGTGGCAGAACGACCGGCGCGGCAGGCACCTCAGGCACAGGGGGCCGAGGTGGTGCGCACCGAACAGATCACCCCGCACATGGTGCGTGTGGTGCTCGGCGGTGAGGGCCTCGCCGGCTTCGGGCTCTCCGGGTACACCGACCACTACGTCAAGCTCTGCTTCGCCCCCGAGGGCGCCGACTACGCGCACCCCTTCGACATGGCGCGCATCCGCGAGGAGCAGCCCCGGGAGCTGTGGCCCACGACCCGTACGTACACGGTGCGTTCCTGGGATCCGGTCGCCCGTGAGCTGGCGATCGACTTCGTGGTCCACGGCGACGAGGGCCTCGCCGGGCCCTGGGCGGCGCGGGCGGTCCCGGGCGACCGGGTGACCTTCCTGGGACCGGGCGGGGGTTACGGCCCGGACGCCTCGGCGGACTGGCACCTCCTGGTGGGGGACGAGAGCGCGCTGCCTGCCGTCGCGGCGGCCCTGGAGCAGATGCCGGCGGGCGCGGTGGTGCACGCGTTCGTCGAGGTGGCGGACGCCTCCGAGGAGCAGAAGATCGTGACGCCCGACGGCGTAGAGGTGACCTGGCTGCACCGCGGCGAGCGCCCGGTCGGCGAGGCGCTGACCGCCGCCGTGAAGGAGCTGGAGTTCCCCGCGGGCGAGGTCCAGGCGTTCGTCCACGGCGAGGCGGGCTTCGTGAAGGAGATCCGCCGCCATCTGCGCCTCGACCGCGGGATCCCGCTCGACCGGCTCTCCATCTCCGGCTACTGGCGGCTCGGCCAGAACGACGACACCTGGCGCTCGGTCAAGCGCGAGTGGAACGCACAGGTGGAGCGCGAGCAGGAGAGCGCCGCGTAACACCGGATCATCCGGACGTGCCCCGGCCCCCGGCCGGGGCACACCCATGTCCGGGGCGCCGGATCACCCGTCGGTGTCCCCCACCCGCCGCGCTCCACCGCCGCCGTCGCCACCGACTCCCGAGCCCTGGGCCGATTCCGATTCCGATCCGGGTTCCGGTTCGAGTTCCGGTCCTGCCCGGAAGGAACTCGTGTCATGACCGCCGCGCTCTTCGAGATCCCGCTCCCGCCGTTCGGGCCGCCGGCCTTCCTCGCGCCGAGGGCGGCACGGAGGCCGAGGACCCGGCCCGGGGATTCGGCCCCGGACCGGGTCGGCGGCACGACGACGCCGTGGGCGCGCCCGTCAGACGGACTTCTGGTACGAGCGGAACGTCCGGGTCGACAGCCCGACCGCCACCACCGCGAGGACCAGCAGGGCTCCCCCACGGCCGAGCACCAGACCCCGGTCCGGGTCACCGTTCAGCGCCGAACGGCCCGCCACCATAGCCCAGTTGACCGGGTTGAAGTCGGCGATGTGCCGCATCCAGGACGGCATCTGGCTCGGGGCCATGAAGGAGGAGGAGAGGAAGGTCAGCGGCAGCAGCAGAAAGGTGTTGATACCGATGATCGACTCGCGTCGGCGGACCAGCATGCCCAGCGCGTTGGAGAGCGCGCCGAAGACCGTACCGAGCAGCACCGAGGCGACGACCAGGACCAGCAGTCCGCCCGCACCGCCCTGGTAGGTGGCCCCGGCGGCCCAGCCGAGCAGCACGATGACGACCGACTGCACGGCGGTGGCGATGCCGTTCTCCACGACGTTGGCGTTCATCAGCGCGTTGCGGCTGACCGGGGTCGTCAGGAAGCGGTTGAGGGTGCCCCGCTCGATCTCCTCCAGGGTGCCCATCCCGGCCCACATGCTCGATCCGAGCGCGCTCATCACCACGATGCCGGGGATCAGGTAGTCCAGATAGGACGTGGTGCCGAAACCGCCGAGCTCGACGACCTTCTTGAAGAGGTTGCCGAACAGGAACAGCCAGATCACCGGCTGGACCAGGGAGATCACCAGAAAGACCGGCTGCCGGATGATCGCCATCAGCTGACGCTGGGTCATGTACCAGGTCTGGGCGAGTGCTTGGCTGTTCATCGGGCGTCTCCGGCCGAGGTCAGGGCGGGGATGTGGCGGGCGTCCGCGGCCTCGGCCTCGGCGAAGCGGCGTCCGGCGTAGCGCAGGTAGACGTCGTCGAGGGAGGGGCGGGCCACGGTGGCGGCGGCGACCGCCGCACCGGCCCGCTCCAAGGCGGCGAGCAGCAGGGGCACGGCCGCGGCGCCGTCCCCGGCGCGTACGCTCACCCGGCGGCCGTCGACCAGTACCTCGTGCACACCGGGCAGTCCGGTGAGCGCGGCGGTGATCGTCCCGGTGTCGCCCTCGGCGCGCAGCTCCATGTGGACGGCGTCGCCCCGGAGTTCGCCCTTGAGCTCGTCGGGGGTGCCCTCGACGACGATCCGGCCGCGGTCGACGATCGCGATGCGCTCGGCGAGCCGGTCGGCCTCCTCCAGGTAGTGCGTGGTCAGGACGATGGTCAGCCCCTCGTCGCCGGCCAGCCGGGCGATCTCGTCCCACATCGCCGTGCGGGCCTCGGGGTCGAGCCCGGTGGTGGGTTCGTCGAGAAAGAGCACCTCGGGCCGGTGGACCAGGCCGAGCGCCACGTCGAGGCGTCGCTGCATCCCTCCGGAGTACCCCTTGACCTGGCGGTTGCCCGCGTCGGCGAGGTCGAAGCGGTCCAGCAGCTCATCGGTGCGGTGCCGGACCGCCGCGCCCCGCATTCCGTACAGCCTGCCCTGGAGCAGGAGGTTCTCCCGGCCGGTGGCGACCGGATCGGCGCCGGACTTCTGGGCGACGACGCCGATGGCGCGGCGGACCCGGTCGGGGTGGCGGAGCACGTCGTGTCCGGCGACGGTCGCGGTGCCGGAGTCGGGGCGGGCCAGGGTGGTCAGGATCTTGACGGTGGTGGACTTTCCGGCGCCGTTGGGGCCGAGCAGTCCGAAGACCGTGCCGGCGTCGATGGTGAGGTCCATGCCCGCCAGGGCGGTGACATCACCGGGATAGGTCTTGATCAGGTCTCGCGCCGCTACTGCGGGCGCACGGGTGCTCATGACAGAGCTCTCCTGTGGTCGGCGGGGTGCTCGGGTGCACCGAGCACTCGGGCATGCCGAGCCGATCCGCCTGAAGAGCGCCGGGCTATCCTTGGTGTGCCGCACCTCGATCGCCCGGCTCGCCTCCACGGCGTGACCGGTCCGGGGTTCGAGACCCCGGCCGTCGCTGCTCCAACAGCTCCGACCGGGGTCTTTCCCTGTCTGGTTCGTGTGTCTACGGGCCGTGCCGCTCATCTCTGGGCCGCGCCGCTTGTCTACGGGCTGTGCCGTTCCGGGGCCAGGACGATTTCCTGTTCGTCCAGGTCCTTCCAGTCCTGCGGGACCTCGCCGGTCTCATGGAAGGACTTCCACTCCTCGATTCCGGTGATCGTCCCGTCGGTGAGTTCGGTGTGGAAGTTCCTGATCCACTCCAGCTGCGCGTCGAGCATGTGCAGCTGGTATTCGGTCTCGATGACGAAGACGCGGGGCAGCTTCTCCCCCAGCTGGCCGAGGACACCCCGTACCGCCGCCGCCTGGATCGCCAGCGCCGCCGTCCTGGTCTCCATCAGCTCCGCCACGTCCTGCGGCGGCAGCACCGGCAGCAGCGACAGCGCCGTCTCGAAGACCGGGTACTCGGCGGCGGGGACGGCCAGCAGATCGGAGAGCCAGTCCAGCATCTCCGCGTGCCCGGCCTCGGTGATGCCGTAGAGCGTGCGCTCGGGGCGGTTGCCCTGCCGCTGGACGCCGGCCACCTCCACGTACCCGTGCTTCTCCAGGTTCTGGACGACGGTGTAGAGCGAGCCGAAATTGATCTTGACGCTGTGTTCCTTGCCGCGCCGCCGCAGCGTCTGGGCGATCTCGTACGGATGCATGGAACGTTCGGCGAGCAGCACCATGACCGTCAGCGCCAGTGGGTTGCTGAGCTTGCGCCGCTTGGCCACCGACCCCACCACTCTCTACCTCGCCATCGAATACTCGCGAGCGAACATATCGCGTTCACCCAGACGCGTCAACCACGATGTATCGCGAATTCCTGACGGCGTGACAGGATCCCGCACACCGACCGTTCCGTACGGACACAGCCAGGAAGGCGGACCGTGTGAAGGAAGCCGACGCGCAACGTCAGGGAACCTCCCGGGCCGGGGGAGGACACCCGGCCCGCACCGCGCTCGCGGCGCTCGCCGGGCTGATCGCCGGGTTCTGTGCCCTGGCCGCGGCCCAGCTGGCCTCGGCCCTCGTCCGTCCCGAGGCGGGGCCCGTCGCGGCCGTGGGCGAGGCGGTCATCGACCGCTCTCCCCCGGCCCTGAAGGAGTTCGCCGTACGGCACTTCGGCACCGGCGACAAGCTGGTGCTGCAACTGGGCATCGTGGTGGTGCTGGCGCTCTTCGCCATGGCGGTCGGGGTGTGGGCGCTGCACCACCGGCGGACCGGTTCGGCGGCCGTCCTGGTCTTCGGCGTGGTCGGGGCGGTGGCCGCGGTGGGGCGGCCGGAGGGTGCCGCGGCGGACGCGCTGCCGTCGGTGGTGGGGGCCGCGGCGGGCGCCGGAGTGCTCTTCCTGCTGGCCGGACGGCTCGCGACGGCCCCGCCTCCGCCGCCCGGGGCCGGCGAGGCGTACGGCGCCTTCGACCGCCGGGGCTTCGTCGTCACGGCGGCCGTGGCGACGGTGGTCTCGGCCGGTGCGGGGCTCCTGGGGCGGCGGCTCACCTCCTCCGTCCAGGCCGGGGCCACCGCCTCGCGCCATGACCTGGTCCTGCCCGTACCCGACTCCGCCGCCCCCTCGGTCCCGGCCGGTGCCGATCTGCGGATCCCGGGGCTGAGCCCCTTCTTCACCCCGGACCAGGACTTCTACCGGGTGGACACGGCCCTGGTCGTGCCCCGGATCGACGCGACCGGCTGGCGGCTGCGGATCCACGGCGAGGGGGTCTCCCGGCCCATGACGATCGGCCTCCACGATCTGCTGCGCCGGGAGACCGTCGAGCGGGACATCACGCTGGCCTGCGTCTCCAACGAGGTCGGCGGCCCCTACGTCGGCAACGCCAGATGGCTCGGGGTGCGGCTGGCCGATCTGCTGCGCGAGGCCGGGGTGCGGCCGCCCTCGGCTGGCGGGCCCGCCGACCAGCTCGTGGCGCGGTCCATCGACGGCATGACGACCGGCACGCCGGTCGAGGCGGTCATGGACGGACGCGACGCGATGCTGGCCTTCGGCATGAACGGTCAGCCGCTGCCCTTCGCCCACGGCTTCCCGGTCCGGATGGTCGTACCCGGCCTGTACGGATACGTGTCGGCCTGCAAGTGGATCGAGGAGATCGAACTGACGACCTTCGCCGCGTACGACGCCTACTGGGTCCGGCGCAGCTGGGCCCAGCAGGCACCGGTCAAGACCGAGTCCCGGATCGACACCCCCCGCGCCTCCGCGTCCCCGAAGCCCGGCACCGTACCGGTGGCCGGGGTCGCCTGGGCGCAGCACCGAGGCATCTCACGGGTGGAGGTCCGGGTGGACGGCGGTCCGTGGCACCCGGCCCGGCTGGCGGCCGAGGACAGCCGGGACACCTGGCGCCAGTGGGTCTGGGAGTGGCCGGCCAGCTCGGGCCGCCACACGCTCGAAGTCCGCGCGACCGACGGCACCGGCGCCACCCAGACCGGACGACGGACCGACACCGTCCCCGACGGGGCGACCGGCTGGCACTCGGTGGTGGTGGACGTCTCCTGAGAGGACGCCTCCCCGGGGGGGCTCATGCGGATCCATGGGATTTTCACAGGCCCCCAAATCTACACATAAGGGAGATATAAGAGCAGAATGGCAGGGCAGGCCGCTTTCGCCGGAAGGGACGTTCCGGTCTGCACGAGCGAAGGAGACGAACCCCATGTCAAACCTCTCGCACACCGGCCGTGACATGGCCAGTCACCCCGATGTATCCGAAATGCGCGATCGCTATGCCCGCATGCTCGGTGGCCGCGATGTGGCCCTGGTGGACGCACCGGTGTTCCTCGTCGGTCTCTACTGCGCCATCTCGCCGTGGGTGCTGCACTTCACGACGAGCCAGCCCGCCCTCACGACGCACAACCTGATCATGGGTATCGCGATCGCCGCGCTGGGTCTCGGGTTCACCGTCATGCCCGAGCGCATGTACGGCCTGAGCTGGGCCATCTGCGCCATGGGCGCCTGGACCATCGTCTCGACGTGGATCGTCGGCAGCAGCCCCGGCCTCGGCGTCGTCATCAGCAACATCATCATCGGCGGGCTGACCGTGCTGCTCGGACTGGTCTGCGTCGGCGCATCCATGAAGAGCGGCAAGCGCCCGGTCTGAGAAAGGCACCGCGCGCAGGGCTGCGCGAGGAAGCCCCCGGCCGGTCCGTGGAGCGGACCGGCCGGGCGCCGGTATGGTCCGGCCGGGAGCCGGTGTGGCGGCCGGTGGGTCAGTCCTGCCAGGGGGTCAGTCCTGCCAGGGGGTCAGTCCTGCCGGAACGGCAGATAGTCCACGTCGTAGCCGAAGTACCGCGGACCGGCGAGCGCCAGGCCGCCCGGGGTGGTCCAGCGCGGGTCGCAGGGGGCCGCGAGGACGCTGACGCGCAGGCCGTAGCGGAGCCCCTCCGTGGTGACCGGGTCGCCGGTGTCGGTGTCCAGCACGCAGATGAGGTCCGGCGTGGTGGCGACCGTCTCGCCGTCGCGGGTGGCCAGCAGATGCTCGTTCTGGAAGCCGAGCTCCAGCACCCGGCCCGCGTCCTCGCCGATGCCCTCGATCCGGGCGCCGCCCCGGGCGAAGCCGCCCTGGGTCCGTCGGCTCACGTCGACCACCTTGCCGGTCAGCAGATGCGTACCGGAGAGCATGGCGCGCGCCGCGCGCACCGGGTCGGTGTGCGAGGCGCGCGCCTCGCGCACGGCGGCGCCGAGCCGCTCGGCGAGCGTCAGCGTGGCGGGGACGAGCCCGTCGGTGAGCTGGTCGCCCCGCATCACGGTGTCGGCGCTGGAGATCTGGCAGCCGAGCTCCACGCAGACGGCCCGCGCGATGCGCTCGGCGGCATGGTTGGAGACGGCGTCGACGATGATGCTGTTGCCCTTGTCGTCGGCGAGCGCCATCGGGGTGTTGGCGACCCCGATCAGGCCGGGCAGCACCATCTGCGCCTCGGGGAAGGCACGGCCCATCGCGTCACCGTCCACCAGCGGCAGCCCCGCCTCGGCGGCGCAGGCGATGGGCAGCATGGAGTTGACGCCGCCGACCTCGATCGGCGCGATGTGGGTGGCGGCCCGGCCGATGTGCTTCTCCAGGGCGCGCAGGGCGGCCACTTCCTCGCCACCGGCCGGGACCCGTTCCAGCAGCACCGTGGGCGCCCCCATCCCCGAGACGGGCACCACGGTCGCGTCGGCCGGCACCTCGTCGAAGGCGACGAGCCGGACCGGGCCGTACTTCCGGATGGCCTCACGGGCCAGCAGCTTGCCGATGTACGGGTCGCCGCCCCCGCCGGTGCCGAGGATGCCCGCGCCGCGCGCGATGTCGTCCAGGTTGTCGAGGTTGATCTCACGCATGTGACGCTGCTCCATGGGTGTCGCGCGCCCCGGCCGGGGCGCGGGTGCTGCCGATGCCGTTCAGGTCGAGGTCGCCGACCGCCTTGACCCGGATCCGGGTCGCGCCGCCCGGGAGATAGGCCAGCGGGACCTCCTCCACGTCGACGACGCGGACCGTGCCCGGCCGGGCGCCCGCGCTCTCGGCCCGGCCCACGGCCTCCTCCCGGGCCTCGGCGAGCACCGAGTCCCGGCGCCCCTCCGGGACCTGGAAGACCCGGTCCACCTCGCCGCCGACCTGGGCTATCGCGGCGCCCACCGCGTTGGCGACGTCGAAGTGGCCGGGGCGGCGCACATCGTCGAAGCCGGGCAGGACCTCGGGCACCAGCACACTGCCGCCGCCCACCGCGACGACCGGCAGCGGCCCCGCCGAGGTACGCATCCGGTCGACGGTCTCCGCCAGCCGCCCGGCGATCCGGTCGAGCGCGCGAGCGGTGAACTCCGGGTCCAGATGGGCGACCTTGGACCGGTCACCGATGTCGGCGCGGCCCGCGGCGACCGCGAGATCGGTCGCCGTCAGGGTGGAGCCGCCGAAGACCAGTGCCTCCTCGGTGAGCCGGAATCCGACCGAGCGCGGACCGGTCTCGCCGTCCGGCGACACCAGGGAGCCGCCTCCGATGCCGAGCGAGAGGACGTCGGGGATACGGAAGTTGGTACGGATGCCCGCGGCCTCGCTCTCCCCCGCCGCCTCGCGCGGGAAGCCGCCCGCGAGGATGCCGACGTCCGCGGTGGTGCCGCCGACGTCGACGACCGCGCAGTCGCCGAGACCGGACAGGAAGGCGGCGCCGCGCATCGAGTTGGTGGGCCCGGACGCGAAGGTGGCCACCGGGTAGGCGCGGGCGAAGTCCACGTCCATCAGCGTGCCGTCGTTCTGCGAGAGGAAGAACGGGGCGGTCAGCGAGACCTCGGCGAGCGACTTGGCGAACGACTCCACGATCGCGGTCGCCAGGTCGCGCAGGGCCGCGTTGATGATCGTGGCGTTCTCCCGGGCCAGCAGCCCGACCCGGCCGAGCTCGTGCGACAGCGAGAAGTGCACACCGGGGCCCAGTTCGGCGCCGAGGATCTCGGCGGCCCGGCGCTCGTCCTCCTCGGCGACCGGGGAGAACACCGACGAGACGGCCACCGAGGTCAGCCCGCGCGCGGCGATGTCGGCGGCGGTCCGCCTCAGCTCCTCGGGGTCGAGCGGCGACAGCGGCCGGCCGTCGAACTCCCGCCCGCCGTGGCAGAGATAACCGTGTCCGCCCACGGCCGCACGCTGGCGCTCCGGCCAGTCGGTCATCGGCGGCAGCGCCGCGGTGGCGGGCAGACCGAGGCGTACCGCGGCGACGGGGGCGAGCCGGGCGCCCTCGATCAGTGCGTTGAGGAAGTGGGTGGTGCCGATCATCACGGCGGTGACGGATTCCATCGGCGGGTCGAGGGCCCGGATCGCCGCGGTCACGCCGGAGGTGATGTCGGAGGTGGTGGGGGTCTTCGCGGTCGCGACGATCCGGTCGTCGTCCCCCAGAAGGGCGGCGTCGGTGTTGGTGCCTCCGACGTCGATTCCGATGCGCATGGTGTGTCTGTCTTTCGTAGGGGGTGGGGTTCTCGGGTGGTGTACGGGTCAGGCGGCGGCCTTCGACGACCAGGCCGTGCCCGCTTCCGCCTCGATCGCCGCCGCGGGGCGCGCCGGCTGTTCGAACGGCAGTTCACGGACGCCGCGCACCAGGCCGAGCTTGCCGAGGACGACGTAGCCGAGCCCGGCCAGCAGCAGGGAGTTGAGCGCCGGGACACCCCACCATTGGTAGTGGTCGCCGAGCCAGCCGAACAGGGAGGCCGCGGCCCACAGGGCGATGGTGGCCGGCACCCAGCTGGGTTCGGTCTCGGGCAGCCGTCCCGCCGAGCGCGAGGCGTCCAGCTGCGGCCGCCACTTCTTCACCACGAAGTACTCGGCGACCATGATCCCGGCGACGGGCGGGGTGAGGACGCCGAGGACCGTGAGGAAGTCGGTGAACCGGTCCAGGATTCCGGCGGCCGCGGCGAGGCTGCCGAACACACCGATCGTGACGGTCGTGCCGACCCGGTTCAGCCGGACCTTGAAGAGCGCCTCGACCGCGCCGATCAGGCCGAGGGACGACGAGTACAGATTCCAGTTGTTGATCTTCACGGTGGCGGAGACCAGGACGATGACGCCGATGACACCGGAGGAGGAGGTGATGATGGCGATCAGGTCGGAGGACTTCACCGCGTAGGCGAGCAGCACCCCGCCGAGGCCCAGGACGTACTCGCCGAGGCTGATGCCCACCACCGTCTGCTTGACGACATCGCCGGTGTTGCGGTTGAAGCGGGTCATGTCGGGGGTGGTGACCGCGCCGACGATGTACGAACCGGCGACGATGGTCGCGCCGGTGGCGATGGACATGTGGGCACCGAACGGCGCCGAGGCCACCAGGTCACCCACGTCGTGCCGGGAGAACTCGACCATCATCGCCCAGCCCGCGAGGCCGAGGAAGGCGGGCACGGTGACGAACGCGGTCCAGCCCATGGCGCGGAAGCCGCGCAGGACGAGCGCGGTGACACCGAGACCGCAGATCAGGCACCAGGCCCAGACCGGCAGCGCGGGCACGATCGAGTGCAGCCCGGCCGCGAACACCGCCGTCTGCACACCGAACCAGCCGAAGAGGCTGACCGCGATGACGAGTCCGATGAGAGTGGAGCCGTAGCGGCCGAAGCCGGTCCAGCGGACCAGCATCGAGGTGGACAGACCCTCCCGCATGCCGGCGATGCCGACGAATATGCAGACGATCTCCAGGATCACCGAGCCGAGGGTGAACGCCCAGAAGGCGCCCCAGAAGGAGAGCCCGGCGCCGAGCGCGGCCCCCAGCAGGAACTGCGTCAGGTCGGAGAGCTGGCCGAAGCGCTGCACCGCGACGTTGAACCAGGAGTAGCGGGCCGCGCGCGGCACCCGCTCCAGCGGGTAGTCCTCGTCCCGCTCCTGGGGCCGGGGCTGGGCGGGTGGCCTGGTGGATGGCTCTCGGTGCACATCGAACTGCTGGGTCATGGGGACGGGTCCTCGGGTGAGCGGGCGGGCAGGAGGGCGCAGCAGCACGGCACCGGGCTGCTCCGAAGGGGAGGGAAAGGCGTGATGAGCGGGGGTCAGAGCGGAAGGGGCGGCCCGACGGCGCGGGCCCGCAGGAGCACCGCACCGGGCAGATACGGCACCGGGAGGTCCGGTTCCGCGTGGGTGCGTACGCGCCGGGGGTCGGCCCCCGCCCGTACCGCACCGGCCCGCGCCAGGTCGCGTACTTCGTCGCGTACGGCGTCGAGCCGTCGGCCGGGGCCGCGGTGGACGATCCGGTCGTACTGGCCGCCGACCGGGCTGGCCGCCGCGCCGAACGCCCCGGCCACGCCGCCGTGTTCGGGGCGTACGACGTCGAACCCGGTGAGCGCCCCGCCGGGTACGCCGCCCGCACCGCCGCCGACCAGGATCAGCGGGAGGAGTCCGGCGGCGGGGCGCATCCGGTCGGCGGCCTCGGCGAGTTCGCGGTGGGCGTCGGCGCGCACGGTGATCAGGTCGGGGAAGCGCAGGCTGACCGGGACGCCGCCGATGCGCTCGCCGGGGCCTGCCTCCTGCGGATAGCCGCCGGTCAGCGCCCCGACCCGGGCGCGGCGTTCTCCGATGTCGGCGACGACGGCGTCCCGGAGTCCGGCCAGGAGTCCGGCGCCGCGGATGGTGCAGGCGGGTCCGCTGCCCAGGCTGAGTCCGGGCTGACGGCGCAGGTACTCCAGGCTCATCAGCGTGCCGTCGCTGCGCGTGACGAGAACGGCGGCGCCGGGGGCGAGGCCGAGGCGGGGCAGCGTGGCCGTCAGCTCGTCGGCGACCCGGGCCACCAGCACGGACAGGGCCGCGTCGAGCACCGTGGCGTTCTCGCGGGCCAGCAGGTCGAGGGTGCCGACGTCGCTGGAGAGCAGGACGGTCGTGTCGGGGCCCGTCTCGGCGCGCAGGATCTCGGCGGCCTCCCGCTCCTGTCCGCCGTCGACGGGCGAGAACACGGCGGTGACGGCGAACGCCTCGGCACGGCCGGCCAGCGAGGCGCCGAACCGGGCGACGGCGTCCCGGTCGAGCGGGGTGGTGTCACGGGGCGCCAGACCGCCGCCGCCCCGGACGTTCGCGGTGCCCGCGCACACGGCGTCGCGCAGCGCCCCGGGCCAGCCGAAGAGCGGCCGCACGGCATCGGCGGCGGCGCCCCCGACCCGCAGCACGCCGACCCGGGCGAGCCCGTCCCGCTCCCTGACCGCGCGGGCGGCGACCCGCAGCCCCACGGCGAGCTGGGTGGCCCGGCCGCGCGGCCCGGCGGGGAGCGCGCGGACGGCGGCGGCGAGCGATCCGACGGCGTCACCGGCCAGCGAGGGCACCTTCACGGCCCGCACCGCCCGGTCGCCGTCGAGGAGCACGGCGTCCGTGTTGGTGGGCCCGACGTCCACTCCGAGGATCATGAGGTGCCTCCCGGGGCCCGGTGCCCGGCCGCGGCGGGCGGCAGGCCGGTGAGACCGAAGGCGGACGGGCCCGCCAGCCGCAGGCCCTCGGGCGTGTACCAGGCGGGGTGCGAGGGGAGCGTGACGAGGTGGACGCGCAGTCCGTAGCGGACCTCCTCGACCGGGACGGCCCATCCGGTCGCCACGTCGACCAGGGCGATGACGTCCGGTACGACGGCCAGCGGGGTGCCGTGCTCCAGGGCGGCGACGAATTCGCTGCGGGCCTCGACGAGCACCAGCCGGCCCGCGTCGGGGCCGCCGCCCTCCAGCAGGACGCCGGTGGCGTCGTCGCCGTCGGCGCCCTCGGTGGCGTACCGCCGTACGGAGGAGACCTTGCCGGTCAGCAGCGGCGTGGGTCCTTCGCCGCGGCCGAGGGCCAGGGCGCGGGTGACCGATCCGGCGACGGCGTGCCGGGCCGCCTGTCCGGCGGTCAGGGGGTAGTCGGTGGACGCGGCGCGCCCGCCGAAGGCGACGACGGCGGCGCGGGCGAACCGTTCCAGGTGCGCGCCGTCGACGTCGTCGACCACCACGGTGTGACCGTGTTCGTCGGCGAGCACGGCCGGTCCCGGGCGCAGTCCGGCCAGTTCCAGGACGTTCTGGTCCATCCGGGGGAAGGCCCGGCCCATCGAGTCGGCGTCGAGCAGCGGCAGCCCCAGCCGGGCCGCCCAGGCGACGGCGACGCAGCCGTTGAGGCCGCCGATCTCGCTGCTCATCACCGCGGCGACCGGGGCGCCGTGCAGGGCCTCGAAGCGGTCCCGCAGCCGTGCGGGTTCGTCCCGGCCGCCGATCCGTTCGGCGGCGACGGCGGGCGATCCCACGAGCCCGACGGGCATGACGAGCGCGTCGGCGGGGAGCGCGGCCGGGTCGACGACGGGCACCGGGCCGCACTCCTCGATCGCCTGTCCGGCGACGGGAAGGGTCACATCGGCGGGTCCGCCGCCCCCTGATCCCAGGACGGCACAGCCCCGCGCGAAGTCGGCGAGTGCTCCGGCGTCCACGTGCATGAATCCCAGCGTACGGAGACGGATCACGCTCCCCATGGGCCAGAAGCCCGCGATTCCACCACCTGATGTGCTTGCAGCACACTGGGGGAATGGCGAACATCCTGGAACTCCTCTCCGCCCCCGGGCTCGACGCGGTCCGCCCGCTGGTGGGCCCGCTCGACGCGGGGGAGGTCACGGGGGTGCGTCTGGAGGCTCGCCCGGACCGGCTCGCGGCCATCCCGGCCGGGACGGTCGCCGTGCTGCTGGCCCCGGTGCCGGGGCATCTGCTGGACGTGGCGGTGCGGGACGCGGCCGCGGCGGGGGCCGCCGCGCTGGTCCTGACGGGCGTGACGGAGACGCCGCACGGGCTGCCCGCCGAGGTGACGGCCACGGCGCGGGCGCTCGCCGAGCGAGGCCGGGTCGCGGTGCTGTACGCCGACGGGAACCTCGCGGCCCTCGTGGTGGCGGTGGAGCGGGCAGTGGCCGGGTCCGCGGCGGACGCGCTGGCCCGGGTCGCGGCCGCGGCACGGGAGGTGACGGCCGTCGCGGGCGACCCCGACCGGGTGGCCACGGCGGCCGGACGCGCCCTGGGCCTGCCCGTGGAGCTGCGCGCCGCCGGTCCGGGCGAGGAGGGCGCGGCCGCCGCGGGCCCGGACGGCGAGATCCGGCTCGCGGCCCCGGCCCGCCCCGGTCACGCGGGGGAGGCGGTGCGCTCCGTCCTCGCGCTGGCGGCCCTCGCGGCGGCGGGCGGCGGGCACGGCGACGTACCGGTGCGCTCCCGGGGCCGGCTGCTCGCCGAGCTGCTCGTGGCCCCGCAGGACCAGGCCGCCCGGCTGGCCGCCCGGGGCCGGGCGCTGGCGCTGCCGGTGGACGGCTGGCACATCGCGCTGCGGGTGGAGGCGGGCGGCCTCGACGCCTCGAACCGGCCCAAGGCCCTGGACGCGGTGATGTCCCAGGCGCTGACCCTGCTGCGCACCTGGGACGGGACGGCGCTCCCCACCACCCCCGCCGCCCCGTCCGCTCCCGCACCGCGGTCCGCCGACGCCGTCCAGTGGAACGCCGCGCTGGTCGACGATGCCCTCGTCCTGCTCAGCACCTGGCCGGCCGACCCGGGGGCGGACGGGCGGCGCGCCACTCTGGCCCGCGCCCGCCGGGTGGTGGACCGGCTGGCCGGACTGCGCCCGGAGGCCGGTCTGCGATGCGGCGTGGGCTCGTCGCACCGGGGCCCGCTGGGCATCCGTACCTCCGCCCGTGAGGCCCGTGCCGCGGTGCCGCGCGGGGCGGGGCCCTCGGTGGCGGCGCACGACGCGGTGGGCCTGGACCGGATGCTGCTGGAGTGGTACGCCTCCGACACGGCGCGCGAGGCGGTCAGTGAACTCCTCGCCCCGGTAGTGGCGTTGGGCCCGGAGCGCGCCGAACCCCTGCTGCGTACGCTCCAGGGGTACCTGGACCACAACAACTCCCCCGCCCTCGCGGCGGAGGCCCTCCATCTGCACCGGAACGCGGTGGGCGCCCGGATCCGCAAGATCGTCCAGCTGACGGGCGCCGATCTGAACGAGCCGGATGTCCGCCTCGCCCTCCAACTGGCCTGCCGCGCGGGCCTGTCCGCCGCCCCGGCGAACCGCCCCTGAGGAGCGACCGTGCCACCGACGACCTCCCCCGTCCTCGCCCGTGTCCGGGCCGCCCATGACCGGATCGAAGCGGTCGGGCGCCCCGAACTCTGGATCGGTCTGCGACCCCGGGACGAGGTGGCGGCGGAGGCCGAGCGGCTCGACGCCCGCCTGGCCTCGGGCGAGTCCCTCCCCCTCGCGGGCCGGCTGCTGGCCGTCAAGGGCAACATCGACGTGGCCGGCCTCCCCACCACGGCGGGCTGTCCCTCGTACGCGTACGAGCCGGACCGCGACGCCCCGGCGGTGGCCCGGCTGCGGGCCGCCGGGGCGCTGGTGCTCGGCACGACCAACATGGACCAGTTCGCCACGGGCCTGACCGGCACCCGGTCCCCGTACGGCGCGGTGGCCGCCGCGCAGGATCCGGAGCGGGTCGGCGGCGGCTCCAGCTCGGGTTCGGCGGTCGCGGTGGCCCTGGGCCTCGTCGACCTCGCACTGGGCACGGACACCGCGGGCTCCGGCCGGATCCCCGCCGCGTTCAACGGCGTCTTCGGACTCAAGCCGACCCGCGGTCTCGTCCCGACCCAGGGGGTGGTCCCCGCCTGCGCGAGTCTGGACTGCGTCACCGTCCTCGCCCGTACGCTCCCCGAGGCCGAACGGGCGATGGCCCTGATGGCCGGCCCGGCCCCGCGCCCCGACCGCCCCCGTGCTCCGGGCCCCTGGCGGATCGCGGTGCCGTCCAACGGACAGCTCGGCGCACTCGACCCGGGCTGGGCCGCGGCGTACCAATCGGCCGCCGCCCGGCTCCGCGCGGCGGGCACCCGGCTCCGGCCGGTCGACCTGACACCGTTCACCGAGGCCGGTGCGCTGCTGTACGGCGGTGCGTTCGTCGCCGAGCGCTACACCGCGGTCGGCGCGTTCATCGACGGCGACCCCACCGCCCCGGACCTCGACCCCACGGTGGCCCGGATCATCACCGCGGCCCGCGACATCCCGGCCCACCGGCTCTTCGCCGACCAGGCCCGGCTGGCCGTCCTCCGTACCGCCGCGACGGCCGCACTCGGCGACGCGGACGCGCTCCTGCTGCCCACCGCGCCGGGGCACCCCACCCTCGCCGAGGTCGCCGCGGACCCGGTGGGCGCCCATACCCGCCTCGGCCGGTTCACCAGCTCCACCAACCTGCTCGGGCTGTGCGCGGTGGCGGCTCCCGCCGGTGTGGTGGACGGCCTGCCGTTCGGCGTGATGCTGATCGGCCCGGCGCACACCGACGAACGTCTGGCCCGGATCGCCGCCCTGCTGGCCCCGGCGCCCTGACGCCGGGACGGGTCCCGGCCATTGCCCCCGGAAACGGTTGACTGGCCGCCAGCACACCTGTTCCACTGGGCAGATGCGCCCTCAGCTGCGGCTGGTCACCCGTGACCACATCGACTTCGGTCGAGTGTGGTCCGCCTCGTGTTGCCGCTGACCGTTCCACGTCAGCCCTTCACCCGACCGGTTTTCCGCAGCACGAGATGAGGCTTCGCCATGCCCGTCGAGTTTCTCGGCATCGCAGCGACGAACGATGGTTCCGAAGTGACACCCCGCGCCGGGGCGTCCTTCGACAAGGAGTACACGCTCAAGCTGGCCCGCGCGCACGAGGACCACGGCTGGGACCGGGTGCTGTTCGCCTACGGCTCCGGCTCCCCCGACCCGTCCCCGGCCGCCGCCTATGTCGCGGCCCACACCGAAAAGCTCCAGATCCTGGTGGCGCACCGCCCCAACGTCTCGTACCCGACGTTCGCGGCCAAGACCTTCGCGACCCTGGACCGGATCAGCGACGGCCGCCTCGCCGTGCACTTCATCACCGGGGGCAACGACCACGAGCAGCAGCGCGAGGGCGACTTCCTGACCAAGGACGAGCGGTACGCACGCACCCGTGAGGCCATCCAGATCATCAAGAGGGCCTGGACCTCGCACGAGCCCTTCGACCACGAGGGCACGCACTACCGCTTCAACGACTTCGTGAGCGACACCTTCCCCGTGCAACAGCCGCATCCGCAGGTCTCGTTCGGTGGTTCCTCACCCGCGGCGTACGCGGCCGGGGGCGCCGAGGCCGACATCTACTGCCTGTGGGGCGAGCCGCTGGCCCAGACCGCGGAGCAGATCGCCTCGGTGAAGGAGGCCGCGAGGGCGGCGGGGCGTACGGATGTGCCGAGGATCCAGGTCGCCTTCCGCCCGATCATCGCACCGACCGAGGAACTGGCCTGGGAGAAGGCCCACCGCACCCTGGCCCGGATCAGGGCCCGCAAGTCCGGCACCCCGCTGAGCCGCCGTCACCCGCTGAGGAACCCCGAGAACACCGGCTCCCGACGACTCCTGGCAGTGGCCGCCGAGGGCGACCTCCACGACCGCGCCCTGTGGACACCGACCGCGGCGGAGACGGGTGGCGCCGGTAACTCGACGGCCCTGGTGGGCACCCCCGAGACAGTGGCCCAGGCCTTGCTGGACTACTACGACCTGGGCGTGGAAATCCTTTCGGCCCGCGGCTACGACCTGCTGGACGACGCGATCGACTTCGGTCGGCACGTCATCCCGATCGTCCGCGAGGAAGTAGCCAAACGAGACGCGTCCCACCAGGCCGCATAACGCCCCCGCGCCGGAGGGACCGCCCAACCCAGCCCCTCCGGCGCGGCAGTTCGCCCCTCCGGCACCCACCTCCGGGCCTTCGGGCACGCACCTCCAGCACCACCGGCGCCCGCCTCCAACCCTTCCCACATGCACCCCTACCGCACCGAAGCCCGCCTCCGGCCCCTCCGTCATGCATCCCCAACCCCACCGACACCCCTCTCCAGCCCCTCCGGCATGCATCCCCACACCCCGCAGGCACCCCTCTCCAGCCCCTCCGGCGTTTGAGGAGCGGGGGCCCGGGGGCGGAGCCCCCGGTTACGGGAAGGGGCGGGCAGGGGAACAAGCCCGCCGCAGGCGCACCCCCAGCGAGCAGCCCCACCGCACCCCACACCAGAACCGCACCGCTCCCCCACCGCACCCAGCGGACACCTCACCCCACAGAGCTGTACGCCACAACCCCCCGCAACACCGCATCCACCGCCTTGTGCGCATTCCGCGCCACGGAACTCCCGTCCCGCGGCGCCGCAGCCGCAATCTGCCCCAGCACGTCGATCACCTGCTTGCACCACCGCACGAAGTCCCCGGCCGGCATCTCCGCCTCGCCCAGCACCTCGTCCAGCGACCGCCCCGACGCCCACATGTAGACCGCCCAGGCAAAGCCGAGATCGGGTTCGCGCTGCCCGACGCCCTCCGCCTGGTTGATCTTGAAGTCCTCTTCCAGGGCGTCGAGCCGCCCCCAGATCCGGACCATCTCGCCCATCGCGGTCTTCGCCGGCCCCGACGGCACCTTCGGCGCCACCGCGTCGTCGGCCTGCCGCGCCTCGTACACCAACGCCGAGACGCACGCCGCGAGTTCCGCAGGGTTCAGCCCCTCCCACACGCCCGCCCGCAGGCATTCGCTCGCCAGCAGGTCGAGTTCGCCGTAGAGCCGGGCCAGACGGCGCCCGTGCTCGGTGACCTCGTTGCCCCGCAGATAGTCGAGCTCGGTGAGCAGGGCGACGATCCGGTCGAAGGTGCGGGCGATGGTGTTCGTCCGCCCCTCGATCCGCCGCTCCAGCTGCCGGGTGTCGCGCTGCAAGCGGTGATACCGCTCGGCCCACCGCGCGTGGTCCTCGCGCTCGGCGCACCCGTGGCAGGGATGCGCGCGCAACTCCGCCCGGTAGCGGGCGATCTCCCGGTCGTCGGCCGCGGCGGACCGCCCCTTGCGGTGCCGCTCGGGCACGATGTGCCCGGCCTTGGTCCGCAGCGCGGAGGCCAGGTCACGGCGCGACTGCGGGGAGCGCGCGTTGAACGACTTCGGTACCCGCATCCGCTCCAGCGCCTCCACCGGAACCGGGAAGTCGATCGAGGCGAGCCGCTTGACCTGACGCTCGGCGGTGAGCACCAACGGCCGCGGCCCGTCGTGGTATTCGAGCCCGCGGTGGCCGTGCCCATTGGTCCGCCCGGCGGGCAGACCGGGGTCGAGGACCAGGGCCAGTCCGGCGAACTTGCCGGTGGGCACATGGATGACATCGCCGGGCTTGAGCCGCTCCAGGGACGCCGCGGCCTCGGCCCGCCGCTGCGTCGCGCCCTGCTTGGCGAGCTCGGTCTCCCGGTCCTTGAGGTCGCGGCGCAGCCGCGCGTACTCCTCGAAGTCCCCGAGGTGGCAGGTCATGCCCTCCCGGTAGCCCTCCAGGCCCTCTTCGTTCTTCTGGACCTGCCGCGAGATGCCGACCACCGACCGGTCCGCCTGGAACTGCGCGAAGGAGGTCTCCAGCAGCTCCCGCGAACGGTGCCGGCCGAACTGCTGCACCAGGTTCACGGCCATGTTGTAGGAGGGCCGGAAGCTGGATCGCAGCGGATACGTGCGCGTGCCCGCGAGCCCGGCGAGCGCCCCCGGATCCATACCGCGCTGCCACAGCACCACCGCGTGGCCCTCGACATCGATACCGCGCCGCCCGGCCCGTCCGGTCAGCTGGGTGTACTCGCCGGGGGTGATGTCGGCGTGCTGCTCGCCGTTCCACTTGACGAGCTTCTCCAACACCACCGAGCGCGCGGGCATGTTGATGCCGAGGGCGAGGGTCTCCGTGGCGAAGACGGCCTTGACGAGCCCGCGTACGAACAGCTCCTCGACGACTTCCTTGAACGTCGGCAGCATGCCCGCGTGGTGCGCGGCGATGCCCCGCTCCAGCCCTTCGAGCCACTCGTAGTAGCCCAGCACATGGAGGTCCTCGCCGGGAATGGAAGCGGTCCGCTCCTCGACGATCTCGCGGACCAGGCGTCGCTTGTCCTCGTCGTTGAGCCGCAGTCCGGCGTGCAGGCACTGCTGCACGGCGGCCTCGCAGCCGGCCCGGCTGAAGATGAACGTGATGGCGGGGAGCAGCCCCTCGGCGTCCAGCCGGTCGATGACCTCGGGCCTCGACGGGGTCCAGATCCGGCTGCGCTGGCGCCGCTCGCGCTCGCGGTCGGCCTCGCGGACCATCTTGCCGCGACGGCGCTCCCGCGGGTTGTACCCCCGCTGGTTCTCCATCCGGGCGAGCCGGACGAGATCGGGGTTGACCTCGCGGCGAGCGGTGCCGCGGCCGCCGTGGTCGCTCTCCTCCTCGAAGAGGTCGTACATCCGGCGGCCGGCCAGCACGTGCTGCCAGAGCGGCACGGGGCGGTGCTCGGAGACGATCACCTGGGTGTCCCCGCGGACGGTGTCCAGCCAGTCGCCGAACTCCTCCGCGTTGGACACGGTCGCCGAGAGCGACACCAGCGTCACGGAGTCCGGGAGGTGAATGATCACTTCCTCCCAGACCGCGCCCCGGAAGCGGTCGGAGAGGTAGTGGACCTCGTCCATCACCACGAAGCCGAGCCCCCGCAGCGCCTGCGAGCCCGCGTACAGCATGTTCCGCAGCACTTCGGTGGTCATGACGACCACCGGGGCATCGGCGTTGACGCTGTTGTCGCCGGTCAGCAGGCCGACCTTCTCCGGTCCGTAGCGCTTGACCAGATCGGCGAACTTCTGGTTGGACAGGGCCTTGATGGGGGTGGTGTAGAAGCACTTGCGGCCCTGTTCGAGGGCGAGGTGCACGGCGAATTCGCCGACGATCGTCTTGCCCGAGCCGGTCGGGGCCGCGACGAGCACCCCCTTGCCGGCCTCCAGCGCCTCGCAGGCCTCGATCTGGTAGGGGTCCAGATCGAATTCGTACAACTCGCGGAAGGGCGCGAGTGCGGTGGCCAGCTCGGCGGCGCGGATCCGAGAAGCCTGGTATCGCTCAGCTGGTGAGAGGTCCTCTGTCATCTTGTCTACGAGCCTACCCGCCGCCTCTGACAGTGACGCGGTCTTTAAATTCCGGCGGAAATTCCGGCGGGAGGACCCGGTACGAGCACCCGGACCGCGCCCGGTACGCAGTGTGCGGTGAGCGGCAGCGCACCGAGCTGTTCACCGTCCGCGTACGCGGTGACACCGGCCGCGGCCAGCTCGATCGAGGAGACCCGGTGCACGGTGACCCTGGGGTGGCCGAGGTGCGTTCCCTTGTAGACGCGGGGGAAGACCTTGATCAGGGTGGTACGGCTGCAGTCCCCGACGACGGTCACGTCGAAGAGCCCGTCGTCCATGACGGCGTCGGCGCAGATCCGCATGCCGCCGCCGTACGTCGTCCCGTTGCCGACGGCGATGAGCGTCGCCTCGATCTCCCGGACCGGCCCGCCGTCCAGCCTGATGCGGTACGGGATGGGCTTGAACGCGGCGAGTTCGGCGAGGATCGCGAGGTCGTACTTGAACCGTCCGCCGACCCATCGCATCCGGTTCCCCCGGTCGTTGACCCGGGAGTCGAAGCCGGAGGCGAGCACGGACCCGAACCAGCGCTCACCGACCCGGCCCAGGTCGATCTCCCGGACGGCCCCGCCCTTGAGCGCCTCGGCGGCCAGCCGTCCGGCGGCGGCCGGGTCCCGTATCGGCAGTCCGAGCGCGCGGGCGAAGTCGTTCCCGGTGCCGACGGCCACGACGCCGAGCGGGGTCATCGTTCCCGCGACCGCCTGCAGGGCGAGCGACATCATGCCGTCCCCGCCGACGGCGATCAGGGCGCCGGTCCCGCCCGCAACGGCCTCACGGGCGCGCCGCAGGGCGTCGTCGGCGTCCTCACCGAGAACCGTGCGCACGGAGAATCCGGCGTCCCGCAACGCGGAAGCGGCCGGCTGCGCGGCGTGCGCGCCCCGGCCGCGTCCTGCGGTGGGATTGACGAAAAGGGTGATCTCGCTGGTCACCCGGGGACCCTACAAGGTCAGGTGATGTCGTCGTAACCGTTCAGGCGGTCACGGTCCGAGCTCGCCTGGGTGGGCAATGAACGGCTGGACGAGACCGATTCGATCTCACCGATGTCCTCGGGGGTGAGGTCCAGCTCCGAGGCCTCGTCGTCGGAGGGTCCGCCCGCGGCGGTCCGTTCCTTGCGGCGGTCGTTGAGGAGCGAGATCCCCGTCGCCACGAAGTAGAGCACCCAGATCGGTCCGGCGAGACCCAGCATGCTGACCGGGTCGGTGCTGGGCGTGGCCACGGCCGCGAAGACCGTGATCCCCATGATCATGCCCCGCCACCAGCCGAGCATCCGCTTGCCGGTGATGACCCCGCCGAAGTTCAGCATGACGAGCAGCAGCGGCAGTTCGAAGGAGAGCCCGAAGACCACCACCATGCGTGTGATCAGGTCGAGCAGCTCGTCCAGCGGCAACTGGTTGTCGAGGTCGGCCGGCGAGAACTCCAGGAGCACCCGCGCCATCGTCGGCAGCGTCTTGTACGCGAAGAAGCCACCGGCCAGGAAGAGCGGGAATCCCGCGCCCACGAAGGCGAGCGAGTACTTCTTCTCGTGCTTGTGGAGCCCCGGCGCGACGAAGGCCCACAACTGGTAGAGCCAGATCGGGGACGACAGGACGACACCGGACATCAAGGAGACCTTGAGGGCCAGGGTGAACGGGGTGAGCAGACCGTTCAGGACGATACGCGCGCAGGTACCGTCCTTCTGCTGGGTGAGCTCGGCGAAGCTGTACGCGCACCCGACCGACTTCAGCACCGGGTCGGTGAAGAGCTCGATGATCTCCTTGTAGAAAAACGCGGCCACAATCGTGACGACGACGATCCCGAGCAGCCCCTTGGCCAACCGGTTACGCAGCTCACGCAGGTGCTCGACCAGGGGCATGCGCCCCTCTGGGTCCGTCTCCTGCTTGCGGGCAGACTTGAGCAACCCACGTCCTCATCTCGTGCAGCAGGCCCTCACCGATCAGGGCGCCTGCGTCGGCCCGTTTCTTGTCAGCGCTTGGTCGTGTCGGTCGGCTCCGCGACCGGACGCGCGCTGGTCACGTCGCCGGGGGCGGCCTTGATGGTGCGCTGGGCGGCCTGGTCCTGGGCGTCGTCGTTCGCGGCCGGCTCGGCCGGGGTCGCCGACGGGCCGCTCTCGGACTTCATGGCCTTGGCCTCGCTCTTGAGGATGCGGGCCGACTTGCCGAGCGAGCGAGCCATGTCAGGAAGCTTCTTCGCGCCGAACAGCAGAACAATGACGACGAGGATCAGGATGATCTCGGGAGCGCCGAGCCTTCCGAACATATGCGTGTACCTTCTCACCGAGGCAGCAGGGGTGGGGCGGATGGAACCTCGGACGAGACGTCCGATCTTCTTACCGTCAGCGATCGTATCCCGCAGGAGTAAACGCAGGGCAATACCCATGCATCCTTGCGATTACGGCCCATGCCTCGCTCTCAGGGCCGCCTTCAGCAGCGTACCCTCCGAACCCGCGAAACAGGAGGCCACGCCCGTCCGGATCGATCCGCCCTGCTCACAGCCGTGTACGGGCCCAGCGGGGCGGTGACTTCTAGCGCAGCGCCTCGCCGGTCGCGGCCAGGTCCGTCGCCGCCCTTTCGAGGTCCTCCGCGGCCCGGTTGATGCGCTGGGTGGTCCGGGTCACCTGATGCCCGAGCCGCTGGGCCTCGATGAAGACCTTGACGGCCAGCACGCCGAGAACGGCGATCCCGAGAAATCCCAGGGCGATGGCGAGCATGGGCCAGAACATGCGCAGAGCCTCGATGTGTCTAGGGGGCCGACGGCGTGGAAGTTCGCTGGAGGCAGGTGGAAGTTCTCTAGAGGCCGGTGGTGTGGAGGCGCAGCGTCCGCACCCCGCCCCCGCTGAGGAGCTCGACTATCCGCTCCCCGGCGGGCTTCCGTACGGCCGCGCCGCACTGCGGGCAGGTGAAGGAGTAGAACGTCGTCCGGCGGCTCGCCCCCACCGCGAGACGAATGGCGGCCGCGGCCAGCTCGAACCGCTCGCGGCAGTCCGGGCAAGCGGCCCTGAACCGTACGGACTCGGGCACGACCACGGTCGCAACACCTGACACCACGGGCATGTTGCTCATATCTCCCTCAGGCCTCCGCTCGGACCGGCTCGTCGTACGCGGCGAGCGCCGCACGGGCCGCCTGTTGTGCGCTCCGCGCCAGCTCCGGCGGCGAGACGATGCGGCCCTCCCCGCCCAGGCGCAGCGCGAGCCGCCGCAGCGAGGCCGGGTCGGGGGTGCGCAGGGCGATCCGAAGCCCGCCGTCGGGCAGCTCCTCCGCGCTGTCGTGCGGGTAGTACTCGGCGACCCAGCGTCCGCCGGGTCCCACCTCGACGACGACTTCCGGGTCCTCGGCGGCCGGCTGGACGAGCCCTGCGGACAGGTCCCTCAGCTCCAGCTCGGGCGGTGCGGCGGGCTCGTCCAGCAGCCGGATCTCGGCGACCCGGTCGAGCCGGAACGTACGCCGGTCCTCGGACGACCTGCACCAGGCCTCCATATAGGTGTGTCCCACGGCGAACAGCCGGATCGGGTCCACCTCGCGCTCGGTGAGTTCGTCGCGCGCGGGAGAGTAGTAGCGCAGCCAGAGGCGGCGCCGCTCGGAGATCGCCCGGTCGACATCGGCGAAGACACCGCCCTCGGACTCGAAGGTGACCGAGAGCCGCGAGCTCGCCGCCCCCACCTCGCCGGCCGCGGTCTCCAGCTTCGCGGTGGCCCGCAGCAGCGCCTGCCGGTCGCTCTCGCGCAGCCCCGGCAGCGTGGCCACGGCGCGGGCGGCGACCAGGAGGGCCGTCGCCTCGTCGGCGGCGAGCCGCAGCGGCTCCGCGACGTCGTCCGGGTTGTGCCACCAGATGCGGTCGCCGTCGGTGTCGATGTCCAGCAGGTCCCCGCCGCGGAAGCTCGTCCCGCACATGGGCAGTACGTCGAGGTCCGAGATCAGTTCGTCCTCGGTGATCCCGAAGGCTCGGGCGACGTCCTGGACGTGGGCGCCGGGGCGCTCGCGCAGATAGGTCACCAGGGAGAGCATCCGGCGGGTCTGGTCGATCGCGTTCGTGGCCATGAGTGCCGTCCCTCGCTCAGTCCTTGGCCACGGCGCGCAGCCGGTCCACCACATCGGCCCGCAGGTCGGCGGGTTCCTGTACGACGACGTCCGGACCGAACTCGACGAGCCAGGCGTCCAGACCGTGTCCGTACGGAATCTCCAACTCGTCCCACCCGTTCCCGAGTTCCCGGACCGACACGGCGCGCGAGCGCAGCGGGTAGCCGGCGCCGGTGCGCAGCCTGATCAGCGCGGTCCTGGTGGCCGTCTCACCGGCCCAGCTCTCGACCGTCTCGCGCACGGTCACCACGTCGGGCACCTCGGTGGTGAAGGCCCCGGCCCGGGAGCGGACCCGGCCGGTGATCCGGGAGAGCCGGAAGACCCGCTCGGCGCCGCGGTCCCGGTCCCAGCCGGCCAGGTACCAGTGTCCGCGCCAGCACTCCAGGGTCCACGGCTCGACCTGGCGCTGCTCGGGCGTGGCGGCATTGCCCTTGCGGTAGTCGAAGGTCACCGGGCGGCGGTCGCGGCAGGCCAGCATCAGCGGCTCGAAGGCCGCCTCGTGGACCGGGATGCGCGGTTCGAGGGCGCTGTGCACCTCGTACGCGTCCTCGGCCTCCGGCATGCCTGCGGCCCGCAGCTTCTGCAGGGCTCCACTGGCCGCACCGGCCAGCCGCGCCTGCTGCCAGACCTTGGCGGCCAGCCCGAGCGCGGCGGCCTCCTCGGCGTCCAGCGTGATCGGGGGGAGCCGGTTGCTGTCGCGGCGGGCGAGATATCCCGTCTCGCCGTCCAGGTTCTCCACGGTCTCGATGATCAGACCGAGCTCGCGCAGATCATCCTTGTCGCGCTCGAACATCCGGTTGAAGGCGTCGTCGGAGCCCGCCTCCAGATAGGCCTCGATGGAACCGCGCAGCTCGCGCTTGCTGAGCGGACGGCGGGTCCCCAGCAGACACAGCGCCAGGTTCATCAGCCGCTCGGCCTTGGCAATCGCCATCGACGCCCTTTCTGTTTCGCTCTCCGACGGTCGACCGTACCGCTACGCGCTGTCGGGACAAAAGCGAGGGCCCGTGCCTGGTGGCACGGGCCCTCGTATCGCACGGAGGCGGCGGATCAGACGGCGACCAGGTCGCAGACGAAGATCAGCGTCTCGCCGGGCGCGATGCGGGCACCGGCGCCGCGGTCGCCGTACGCGAGGTGCGCGGGGATGGTCAGCTTGCGACGGCCGCCCACCTTCATGCCCTGCACGCCCTGGTCCCAGCCGGCGATGACCTGGCCGACACCGAGCTGGAACTGGAGCGGAGCGCCGCGGTTCCAGGAGGCGTCGAACTCCTCGCCGGTGGAGAAGGCGACACCCACGTAGTGGACGGAGACCTTGTCGCCCGCCTTGGCCACCGCGCCGTCGCCTTCCCAGATCTCCTCGATCTCCAGGTCGGCCGGCGGCTCGCCACCCGGGAAGTCGATCTCGGGCTTCTCGATGCTCACTGACTTGCTCCTCTTACTGATGAACTACTGGGCAACCGGGACAGTCTTACATCTTCGCCAGGAGGTCGACGGCGAAGACCAGCGTGGACTTGGCGGGGATGGTCTGCTGAGCCTTGTCACCGAAGCCCTGGTCCGGCGGGATGACCAGGAGCACCCGGCTGCCGATCTTCTTGCCGACCAGACCGTTCTTCAGCCCCTTCAGGGTCACCTGGGCGAGCGGGAAGGTCTGCGTCTTGCCCGCCTTGTAGGTGCTGTCGAACTCCTTGCCGTCCTTCCACAGCAGGCCGACGTAGTTCACGACGACGCTGTCGGTGTCCTTCACGACCTCGCCCTTGGACTCCAGGACGTAGTTGGAGACGAGCTTGCTCGGCGGGGCGCTCTTGGTCGGGATGGTGACCTTGGGGGCCTTGCCGTCGGTGTTGGTGCCGACCTTCGGGAGGTCGATGTTGTCCTGGGCGACCTCGGTGCCCTTGGCGGAGGCCGGGATCTGCGTCGCCTTGAGGACGTCGACGACGAAGACGAGCGTGGCCTTGGGCTTGATGTCGCCCTGGCCCTGGTCGCCGTATCCGAGGTCCGGCGGAATGACCAGCTGGACCCGGCTGCCGACCTTCTGGCCGACGAGGCCCTTGTCCCAGCCCTGGATGACCATGCCGGCGCCGAGGGTCAGGTCGAACGGCTGCTTGCGGTCGAAGCTGTTGTCGAAGGGCTTGTCGGAGTCCCAGGCCTGACCGAGGTAGTTGACCTGGATCGCGTCGCCGTTCTTGAGCGCGGCGCCGTCTCCCTGGCTGACGACCCGGGTCTTCAGCTCCTTGGGCGGGTTGCCCGTGCCCTTGGCCAGGGTCGGCTTCTCACCGAACTTCGCGCCCGCGGTGATCGCGGGGAACCCGTCCTTCGACGTGGCGGAAACGGAATCGGAGCCCTTTTCGCTCCCGCAGGCCGCTGTCAGCAGCAACAGGGGGACGACGAGAAGGCCGGCAAGTCGGCGCACTTGTTCCTCAGATCTCAGACGGCACAGTTGGTTGAGTCCCCGACACTCTAGGGCGTACGCAGGGCCCCGTACGAGGAACGCACGGGGCCCGCGTCGCGTCGGAGGCCGGGATCGTCCTGTGCCGGCTCACATACCCGCGATCAGTTTCTCCACCCGGTCGTCCACCGAACGGAAGGGGTCCTTGCACAACACGGTGCGCTGCGCCTGGTCGTTGAGCTTGAGGTGGACCCAGTCGACGGTGAAGTCCCGCCGCTGTTCCTGCGCCCTGCGGATGAAGTCGCCGCGCAGCCGCGCCCTGGTCGTCTGCGGGGGCACGGATTTGCCCTCGAAGATCTTCAGGTCGTTGCAGACGCGGGCGGCCTGCCCCTTGCGCTCCAGCAGGTAGTACAGACCGCGACGACGGTGGATGTCGTGGTACGCGAGGTCTATCTGGGCGACCCGCGGATGCGACATGGTCATGTTGTGCTTGGCCCGGTACCGCTCGATGAGCTTGTACTTCATCACCCAGTCGATCTCGGTCTCGATCCGGTCGAGATCCTCGGCCTCGATGGCGTCGAGCGTACGGCCCCAGAGCTCCAGGACCTGGGCGACGGTCCCGGTGCGGATGCCACGGCGGTCGACGAAGTCGACGGCCTTCTCGTAGTACTCGCGCTGCACCTCGATGGCGGACGCCTCGCGGCCACTGGCCAGGCGCACCTTGCGTTGACCCGTGGTGTCGTGGCTGACCTCCCGGATCGCCCGGATCGGGTTCTCCAGCGTCAGATCCCGCATCACCGTGCCCGCTTCGATCATGCGGAGCACCAGATCGGTCGCGCCGACCTTGAGCAGCATGGTCGTCTCGGACATGTTGGAGTCACCGACGATGACGTGGAGGCGGCGGTACCGCTCGGCGTCCGCGTGCGGTTCGTCACGCGTATTGATGATCGGGCGCGAACGCGTGGTCGCGGAACTGACACCCTCCCAGATGTGCTCGGCACGCTGGCTGACGCAGTAGACCGCGCCCCGGGGGGTCTGCAGCACCTTGCCCGCGCCGCAGATCAGCTGCCTCGTGACGAGGAAGGGAATGAGGATGTCCGCGAGCCGGGAGAATTCTCCATGGCGGGCCACGAGGTAGTTCTCATGGCATCCGTAGGAGTTTCCCGCCGAGTCGGTGTTGTTCTTGAAGAGATAGACGTCGCCCGCGATTCCCTCCTCGTGCAGGCGGCGTTCGGCGTCGACGAGCAGGCCTTCGAGAATGCGCTCGCCGGCCTTGTCGTGGGTGACCAGTTCGGTCAGGTTGTCGCATTCGGGGGTTGCATATTCCGGATGCGATCCCACGTCGAGGTAGAGGCGGGCGCCGTTCCGCAGAAAGACATTGCTGCTGCGGCCCCATGACACAACACGGCGGAAGAGGTAGCGCGCCACTTCATCAGGGGACAGTCGGCGCTGTCCCCTGAACGTGCACGTGACGCCGTACTCGTTCTCCAGCCCGAAAATGCGGCGGTCCATGACTGAACATTACGCCTGATGGCCTGAGCTGAAACCGGGTTCGACAGCACCGTTCCGATCATTTTCCGATCCCTGTGCGGCAACCGCCGTACGCCCGGGAACTGCCAGCACCTTTCCGGTCGCCAGCAGAACGAGCAGCGCCGCCACCCCACCGGCCCCCGCCACGGCGAAACTCCACGAGGTGCCGCCCAGCTCGACGGCAGGGCCCGCCACGGCCGTTCCCGCCGCCGCGCCGACCCCGAAGGTCGTCACCAGCCAGGAGAACGCCTCGGTCACGGTGCCCCGCGGGGCATGCCGGTCGACGACGATGAAGGAGCAGGCGATCGCGGGTGCCAGAAAGACCCCGGCCACTGCCGCCAGTGCGGTCATGGCGACCACTCCCGGGGTCAGCATCAGCGGCAGATAGCCCAGTGCCAGCAGCGCGACGATGACCCGCAGCCGGCGTTCCGGCGCCCCGGCCCACTGCCGGGCCCCGTAGACCGCGCCGCCGATCAGCGCGCCCAGCCCGAGCGCGGCCATCAGCCAGCCGTACACCGACTCCCGGCCGTGGTCGTCGGCGTAGGCCACGCCGGCCACCGTGATGGAGCCCAGCGCGAGCCCGACGAAGAAGAACGACCCGAGCAGCGCCAGCAGCCCCGGGGAGCGCAGCGCGCCCAGCCAGTGGGCCTCGCGGGGCGCGGAGCGCCAGGTCCGGGAGGGCTCGGAGAGGACGACGGAGAGGGCCCCGAGGACGCCTGTCGCGTTGATGACGAGCAGGGCGGCGGCCGGTGACCAGAGGGAGACCAGCACCGTCACCAGCAGCGGGCCCACGGTGAACATGATTTCCTGGGCGACGGCGTCCATGGCGTACGCGCGGTGCACCCGGTCCTCGCGGCCCAGGACGCTCGGCCACAGGGCCCTCAGGCCGCCCTCCAGCGGCGGTGTGAAGACTCCGGCCACCGCCACCGCCCCGTAGGCCAGCGGCAGCGATCCCAGGCCCACCAGGGCCAGCAGGGCCATGCCGAGCGCCGACACCACGGCGGCCGGGAACTGGACGCGCGGCTGGCCGTACAGGTCCACGGCGCGGCCCAGCAGCGGCTGGCCGACGGCGGTGGCCAGCCCGTACACGGCCGCGAGGGCCCCCGCCAGGGTGTAGGTGCCGCCCTCGGCGCGGGTGAACAGCACGATCGCGACCGGGGCGGTGCCGTTCGGCAGCCGCCCCACCAGGGTCCCCGCCAGCAGCCGGGCGGCGTGCCGCGCCCGGAGGATGTCCAGATATCCCGCGGCCATGTCCTGTCGCCCCTCTCCCCCGTACGGTCCGACGACCGCGAGGTTTTACGTATAACGTCGAGGTTCATACGTACCATGGCCCAGTCCGCAGGTCCACCTCACGACGCCTGCCCCGACCGGCCCGGAGGCCCGAGTGACCAGCGCACCACAGCCCGCCCCGACCCGGCCCACCAGCCGCGATGTGGCGCGGGCGGCGGGTGTCTCGCAGGCCACCGTCTCCCTCGTGCTCGGCGGCAAATGGCGGGGCAGGGTCTCCGAGGCCACCGCCGAACGCGTGCGCGGCACCGCCCACGACCTCGGCTACCGGCCCAATCTCGCCGCCCGCAGCCTGCGCCTGGGCCGCACCAGGACCGCGCTGCTGGTCGTCCCCGCGCTCACCAACGAGTTCTTCGCGCGCGTCTACACCGGCGCCGCCGCGGTCGCCGCCGAGCACGGCTTCGGCGTCGTCCTCTACCCGTCCCCCGACGGCACCGGACCGGCCCGGGACCCGTTCGCCTCGGCGAGCACCTCGCTGGGCGGCGTGATCGCCTCCTCCATGGCCGCCGGCGCGCTCGACGCGTTGCGCGGCGCCGGCCTGCCGCTGGTCATGCTCGACAGCGACCCGGCGGACACCGGTGTCGCCGCCCGCGTCAACCTGGACATCGCCGACGGAATGCGGCAGGTCGCCGGCCATCTGCTCGCCCTCGGCCACCGCCGCTTCGTCCACCTGGCGTCGGCGGTCGACTCCTGGACCTTCGCGGCACGCGGCCGGGCGCTCCACGACGCCCTGCGGGCGGTACCCGGCACCTCCGTACGGACCGTGAGCGCGGCGCTCGACGTCCACGCGGGCCGCGTGGCCGCGGAGCGCACGCTGGCCGCCCCGGGCCCCCGGCCCACCGCCCTCGTCTGCGACGACGACATCCTCGCCGCGGGTGCCTGCAAGGCGGCCCGCAGGCTCGGCCTCCGCGTGCCCGAGGACCTGTCCGTCACCGGGTTCGACGATCTGGCCCTGGCGACGGCCGTGGAGCCGGAGCTCACCACCGTGCAGCTGCCCGCCGAGCAGGTCGGGGAGCGCGGCATGGCCGCCCTGCTGGCGGTCCTGGACGACCGGCCGGTCGAGCCCGGCAGCCTCCCCGTCCATCTGGTGGCCCGCGGCTCCTCGGCGCCCGCTCCCCCGGACGCCCCGCGGTCATGACGGTGCCCCGGCCCGCCGGAAGCGGCGGACCGGGGCACGGGCACAGCGGTGGGGCGTCCCTGGGAGGACTACTCCACGTCCCCGCCCGAGTCGGTGGACTTGGGAGCATCCGTCGTGGTGGCGGACGCGCCGCCCTCGCCCTCCTCCGTGTCGGAGGGGGCGTCCGTCGGCGCGGATCCGCCGTCCGCCTCCAGCAGCCGCGCCAGCTGCCTGCCGACGATCCGCTTGAACTTCCGCTGCTGCGGCCGCGTACGGTCCAGGACCGCGACCTCCAGCCGCTCCGCGGGGATCTCCCGTTCGCTGCCGTTGGGATCACGGGACAGCGCCTGCACGGCCAGCTTCAGCGCCTCGGCGAGCGTCATCCCGTCGCGGTGCCGCTGGTCCAGGAAGGTGCTGATCTGCTCGGCGTTGCCGCCGACCGCGACCGAGCCGTGCTCGTCGACGATCGAGCCGTCGTGCGGCAGCCGGTAGATCTGGTCGCCGTCCGGCTCGGAGCCGACCTCGGCGACCACCAGCTCCACCTCGTACGGCTTCTCGGCCGCGCTGGAGAAGATGGTGCCCAGCGTCTGCGCGTAGACGTTGGCCAGCCCACGGGCCGTCACATCGTCACGGTCGTAGGTGTACCCGCGCAGATCGGCATAGCGCACGCCGCCGATGCGGAGATTCTCGTACTCGTTGTACTTGCCGGCGGCGGCGAAACCGATCCGGTCGTAGATCTCGCTGAACTTGTGCAGCGCGCGGGACGGGTTCTCGCCGACGAACACAATGCCGTCGGCATACTGCAGCACAACCAGGCTGCGACCACGGGCGATGCCCTTCCGGGCGTATTCCGCCCGGTCGGCCATGGCCTGCTGAGGTGAGACATAGAACGGCGTCGACACCGGTTATCCGTCCCTTTCTGTCAGTGACAAGAGCATCGAAGAAGCAGCGGAACGGAGGTCAGAGCAGCGCGGCGCGCGGGCCGTCGGGCTGTTCCAGCCGGCGTTCGAGGATGGAGCGGGCGATCTCGGAGGATTCCGCCTCGTCCAGCTTCCGGAAGCCCTCGTCGGTGATGACGGTGACGATCGGGTAGATCCGCCGGGCCACATCCGGGCCGCCGGTCGCCGAGTCGTCGTCCGCGGCGTCGTACAGCGCCTGCACGACCAGGGTGAGGGCCTCCTGCTCCGTCAGGTCCTGGCGGTAGAGCTTCTTCATCGAGCTGCGGGCGAAGACCGACCCGGAGCCGGTGGCCGCGTATCCGTGTTCCTCGGAACGGCCGCCGGTGACGTCGTACGAGAAGATGCGGCCCTTCTCGCGGTCGACGTCGAAGCCGGCGAAGAGCGGCACGACGGCCAGGCCCTGCATGGCCATGGCCAGATTGCTGCGGATCATCGTGGAGAGCCGGTTCGCCTTGCCCTCCAGGGAGAGCTGGGCGCCCTCGACCTTCTCGAAGTGCTCCAGCTCCAGCTGGAAGAGCTTGACCATCTCGACGGCCAGACCGGCCGTACCGGCGATGCCCACCGCCGAGTACTCGTCGGCGGGGAAGACCTTCTCGATGTCGCGCTGTGCGATCACATTGCCCATGGTCGCGCGCCGGTCACCGGCCAGGACCACACCGCCGGGGAACGTCGCCGCGACGATGGTCGTCCCGTGCGGCGCCTCGATGGCCCCCTGCAGGGGCGGCAGGCTCCGGTTTCCGGGGAGCATGCCGGGTGCCTGGTCGGACAGGAAATCCATGAAAGAAGAGGATCCCGGCGTCAGGAAGGCAGCTGGTAGACGCCCGGTGCTACGAGTGTTGGCTTCCACGCGTTTCCCTCCAGGTAAACGACGGCCCTGAGCTAGGCGTCAGGATCGTCTCCCAACTTGCCGATGGCCGAATTGCAGTTGATGCGGTTACGCCACGGACCCTACCCGCCCCGCGGCGGCGATCCACATGGGCCGCGGGGGCAGCTGCGCGGCTCGCGGTGCCGCTTGCGCCCGCGCGGTACGGGCCGACCCGGCCCGTACCGCGCGCACCGCTCTCCACTCCCCCGCGTTCACATCCGTGAACTACTGGCCGCCCTTTTGTACGAAGGACCTCACGAAGTCCTCCGCGTTCTCCTCCAGCACGTCGTCGATCTCGTCCAGGACGGAGTCGACGTCGTCGCTCAGCTTCTCCTGGCGGTCCTTGAGGTCCTCGGAGGTCTGGGCGTCCTGCGCCTGCTCCTCGACCTCCTCGGTGGACCGTGTCGCCTTCTGCTGTCCGCCGCCGGTGTCCTTGGTCGCCATCTAGCTCACCCCGCTCGGTTCGAAGCACTTGAATCAGACCCTACCCACGGGCTCCGACTTCGGCCCGGTACTTTCCCTCAACGTCCGGGGGTCATACCGATGATTCCCCGATCCCGGCCTTTTCAGCCGCCCGACAGGACCTGGACCAGCTCCTCCGCCGTGCGGCAGCGGTCCAGGAGCTCCTTGACGTGGTTGCGGGTGCCGCGGAGCGGTTCCAGCGTGGGTACCCGTTGCAGGGAGTCATGACCCGGCAGGTCGAAGATGACCGAGTCCCAGGAGGCCGCGGCCACGTCGTCGGCGTACTGCTCCAGGCACCGGCCGCGGAAGTAGGCCCTGGTGTCCTCCGGAGGCTTCGTACGGGCCTGCTCGACCTCGTCCTCGTCCAGCAGCCGCTTCATCTTCCCGCGGGCCGCCAGACGGTTGTACAGGCCCTTCTCGGCCCGCACGTCGGCGTACTGGAGATCCACCAGGTGCAGGCGCGCCGCGTCCCAGTCCAGGCCGTCACGGCGGCGGTAGCCCTCCATGAGCTCCCGCTTGGCGATCCAGTCGAGCTCGCCGGAGAGGCTCATCGGATCGTTCTCCAGCCGGTTGAGAGTGTCCTCCCAGCGGCTCAGGACGTCCTTGGTCTGCTCGTCGGCATCGGCCCCGTACCGCTCCTCGACGTACTTGCGGCCCAGCTCGAAGTACTCCATCTGCAGTTGTACCGCGGTGAGGGTGCGGCCGCTGCGCAGCGTGACGAGATGCTTCAGGGTCGGGTCGTGGGAGACGTGGTGCAGGGTGCGCACCGGCTGGTCGACCGCGAGATCGACGTTGATGAAGCCGTCCTCGATCATGGACAGGACCAGGGCGGTGGTGCCGACCTTGAGATAGGTGGAGATCTCCGAGAGGTTCGCGTCCCCGATGATCACATGGAGCCTGCGGTACTTCTCGGCGTCGGAGTGGGGTTCGTCCCGGGTGTTGATGATGGGGCGCTTGAGCGTGGTCTCCAGCCCGACCTCGACCTCGAAGTAGTCGGCGCGCTGACTGATCTGGAAGCCGTGCTCGTGGCCGTCCTGGCCGATTCCCACCCGTCCCGCCCCGGTGACCACCTGGCGGGAGACGAAGAACGGGGTCAGATGGCGCACGATGTCGGAGAACGGGGTCTCCCGCTTCATCAGGTAGTTCTCGTGCGTGCCGTACGAGGCGCCCTTGTTGTCGGTGTTGTTCTTGTAGAGATGGATCGGCTGGGCGCCGGGAAGCTGGGCCGCGCGCTCGGCCGCCTCGGCCATGATGCGTTCGCCGGCCTTGTCCCAGAGGACCGCGTCCCGCGGATTGGTGACTTCCGGGGAGCTGTACTCCGGGTGCGCGTGGTCGACGTAGAGGCGGGCCCCGTTGGTGAGGATGACATTGGCGAGGCCGATGTCCTCGTCGGTGAGCTGACTGGAGTCCGCGGTCTCGCGGGCGAGGTCGAAACCCCGCGCGTCCCGCAGCGGATTCTCCTCCTCGAAGTCCCAGCGGGCGCGGCGCGCCCGGTGCATCGCCGCTGCGTAGGCGTTGACGATCTGGGACGAGGTGAGCATGGCATTGGCGTTGGGATGGCCGGGGACGGAGATCCCGTACTCCGTCTCGATGCCCATTACTCGCCGTACGGTCATGCGGCCCTCCTTGCCCGGCGGCGCTCCCTTGAGGGGCGGCGCTCAAGTACCGCTGCTTGTCGGTGCGCGTGCGCTGCCCGTCCACGCACTGCGCGACCGGGCGGTACGCAAGAGCCTAGAGCGCCTCTGTGCTGGTGGGGAGATCAATTGCGTCATTGCTGCGGTGTCGCGCGAGCTGGACCGAAAGCGACCGGCTGCGGATGCCCGGCCGGGCATCCGCAGCCGGTGCGCGTGCTTACAGGTACTGCCCGGTGTTCGCCACCGTGTCGATGGAGCGACCGGTGTCCGCGCCCTGCTTTCCGGTGACGAGCGTGCGGATGAAGACGATCCGCTCGCCCTTCTTGCCGGAGATCCTGGCCCAGTCGTCCGGGTTGGTGGTGTTCGGCAGGTCCTCGTTCTCCTTGAACTCGTCCACGCAGGCCTGGAGGAGATGGGAGACCCGAAGGCCCTTCTGGCCCTGGTCGAGGAAGGCCTTGATGGCCATCTTCTTGGCCCGGTCGACGATGTTCTGGATCATCGCGCCGGAGTTGAAGTCCTTGAAGTACAGGACTTCCTTGTCGCCGTTGGCGTACGTGACCTCCAGGAAGCGGTTCTCCTCGGACTCCGTGTACATCCGCTCGACGACCGACTGGATCATGGCGTGTGCGGCGGCCTCCTTGGAGCCGGTGTGCTCCGCGAGGTCGTCCGCGTGCAGCGGCAGCGAAGGCGTGAGGTACTTCGCGAAGATGTCCTTCGCGGCCTCCGCGTCCGGACGCTCGATCTTGATCTTCACATCGAGGCGGCCGGGCCGCAGGATCGCGGGGTCGATCATGTCCTCGCGGTTGGAGGCGCCGATGACGATGACGTTCTCCAGGCCCTCGACGCCGTCGATCTCGGCGAGCAGCTGGGGGACGATGGTGTTCTCCACGTCCGAGCTGACGCCGGATCCCCGGGTGCGGAAGAGCGACTCCATCTCGTCGAAGAAGACGATGACGGGGGTGCCCTCGCTCGCCTTCTCACGGGCACGCTGGAAGACCAGGCGGATGTGTCGCTCGGTCTCGCCGACGTACTTGTTGAGCAGCTCCGGGCCCTTGATGTTGAGGAAGTAGCTCTTGCCGGCCGGCTGGCCGGTGACCTCGGCGACCTTCTTGGCAAGGGAGTTGGCGACGGCCTTGGCGATGAGTGTCTTGCCGCAGCCGGGCGGGCCGTAGAGCAGGATGCCCTTGGGCGGGCGCAGCTCGTGTTCCTTGAAGAGGTCGGGGTGGAGGTAGGGGAGCTCGACCGCGTCGCGGATCAGCTCGATCTGGTCGCCCAGACCGCCGATCTTGTCGTAGTCGATGTCCGGTACCTCTTCGAGGACGAGCTCCTCGACCTCGCTCTTGGGGACCACTTCGTAGACGTAGCCGGACCTGGGTTCGAGCAGGAGGGCGTCGCCGGGGCGGATGGTGATGTCCAGCAGCGGCTCGGCGAGCCTGACCACCCGTTCCTCGTCGGTGTGCCCGATGACCAGGGCCCGCTCGCCGTCCTCAAGGATTTCCTTGAGGGTGACGATGTCCCCGGCCCGCTCGAATTCCATGGCGTCGACCACGTTGAGTGCTTCGTTGAGCATGACTTCCTGGCCGCGCCGGAGGTCGTCGAGCTCGACGCTGGGGCTGACGTTCACCCGGAGCTTTCGGCCCCCGGTGAAGATGTCGCAGGTGCCGTCCTCATTGCCCTGCAGAAACACACCGAAACCGGCCGGTGGCTGTGCGAGCCGGTCGACTTCTTCCTTGAGGGCCACGATCTGGTCGCGGGCCTCGCGCAATGTGTTGGCGAGCCGCTCATTCTGTGCGGACACGCCTGCCAGGTTGGTCTGCAACTCGACGATCCGCTCTTCGAGAATCCTCGTATGGCGCGGAGAGTCGGCGAGCTTACGTCGCAGGACGGCGATTTCCTGCTCAAGATAGGCGACCTGGCCGGCTGGGTCTTCGGACCCCCGCACGGGCCGGATGCCGCGGTTGATGTCGTCGTCGTGGGCTGCCACGGTCCTCACCTCCTCCAAGGGGAGCTGGACGCTTCCTGACCCTACCTGGGTGGGTGATGATTGAAACCCCTAGATCACAAAGACTGCGGTACGTGTCCGATCTTCACCCTTGCGTTCCCCCCTCGTGTCAGGGGAATACCCACCCTTCAACATCGGAAAGCGGCCGGTTGTATCGTCGAACCGTTCAACACCCGTCAGGGCTGGCTTCTTTTGGTTCGTATACGCAGGGAACGGCAGGAGAAATGACCGTGCAGCAGGACGCTCCCAACGGTGGCGACACGCAGGACCTGGAGGTCTGGATCGACCAGGACCTCTGCACGGGAGACGGCATCTGCGTCCAGTACGCGCCCGAGGTCTTCGAGCTGGACATCGACGGTCTGGCGTACGTGAAGAGCGCGGACGACGAACTGCTGCAGGACAAGGGCGCGACGACACCCGTCCCGCTGCCGCTCCTCCAGGACGTCGTCGATTCGGCCAAGGAGTGTCCGGGCGACTGCATCCATGTCCGCCGCGTCTCCGACAGCGTCGAGGTGTACGGCCCCGAGGCCGCCTGATCCGGCGGCCTCGGGCCTTCGGTCACCCTCGGTGAGCGGTCAGGCGGCGCTCGGGGCGGCCTGGGTGGCGCGGACGAACGCGCCGCCCTTCCACTGCCAGGTGGCCCGCTCCTGCCGGTCGGGGCAGCAGCGCGCCACGGTGTCCGAGGAGTAGCCGAACAGAGTGGCCGAAACAATTCCGTCACGCACCGCGAAATCACCGACGCTGATCTCCTGGGCGGGGTCCACCAGGGTTGCCACGACCCTCGGTGCGGCCCCGCTTCCGTGCGTGAGGACGTAGACGCCGCTGGGCGGGGTGCCGGAGCCGGCCGCGCAGCGGACCACCGCGACGGTCTCGGGGCGGCCGTCGCCGTCGAGGTCTCCGGTGGCCTGCTTGGCCACAGTGCTGCCGACCTGGCCGCAGTCCAGCGGGAAGGACGCGCGGGCGGGATCGGGGGCCGCGACGGTCGTGGTGCCGTGCTGAGCCGTGGTGCGGTGGGGGGTGGAAGCCGAGGCCGTGGGGTCCGGCTGGAGCAGGCCGGCGGCCGCGACGACGGCGGCCATGGCCGCCGCGGTGGCGAGCCAGTGCAGCGGCTTGGTGTCGGTGTGCGCGAGGTCCGGGAGCTCGGAGGTCTGCACGCGGGATGTCTCCTGTGGTTCCTGAGGATCGAGGATGCCTGCATGAGCGGCGGCGCCGACGGTGGTACCGCCGCGGCGGCGCGGGGTGGCCAGCATCGTGCCACACCTCACAGAACAGCGGAACGGTGGGGTCGGTACGGATCGGCGGGCCAGTGGGGACGGTGTCCCCGTACCGGCAACGAAGAGGCGCCGCCGCCGAGTTCCCGGGTCGGTCCGGGAACTCGGCGGCGGCGCCGGTACGTTGCGCGGTCAGCCGCGCGAGGAGCCGCTCTGGCTGCCGGGACCGTCGTAGTCCTCGCCGTAGGCGCCCTTGGCGGGGCGACGGCGGCGCAGCGGGGCCTCCACACCGTCGGCCAGGCGGCGGGCGGTGACGAGGAAGCCGGTGTGGCCGATCATGCGGTGGTCCGGGCGGACGGCCAGGCCCTCGACGTGCCAGTTGCGGATCATCGATTCCCAGGGCTGCGGTTCGGCGAAGCAGCCGATCTCGCGGATGGACTCGACGGTCCGCGCGAGCTGGGTGGTGGTGGCGACGTAGGCGCAGAGGATGCCGCCGGGCACCAGTGCCTTGGAGACGGCCTCCAGGCACTCCCAGGGGGCGAGCATGTCCAGGATGACGCGGTCGACGTCGGTGTCCGAGAGGTTGTCCTGGAGGTCGCCGACGGTGAGCTGCCAGGCCGGGTGCGGTTCGCCGAAGTAGCGCTCCACGTTCTGCTGGGCGATCTCGGCGAAGTCCTCGCGGCGCTCGTAGGAGTGCAGCATGCCCTGGTCGCCGATGGCGCGCAGCAGGAAGGTGGAGAGCGAGCCGGAGCCGACGCCGGCCTCCACGACGCGGGCGCCGGGGAAGATGTCGGCGAAGGCCAGGATCTGCCCCGCGTCCTTGGGGTAGACCACGGCGGCGCCGCGGGGCATGGACAGGACGTAGTCGGGGAGCAGGGGGCGCAGCGCGAGATAGGCGACGTTTCCCGTGGTTCGGACCACACTGCCCTCGGGGGCACCGATCAGCTCGTCGTGCGGGAAAGAACCCTTGTGGGTGTGGAAATTCTTTCCGGCTTCGAGCGTGAAGGTGTAGTGGCGTCCCTTGGGATCGGTGAGCTGGACCTGGTCCCCGACCTTGAAGGGCCCGCGTCGGCGGGCGGCACCGGTCGGTTCAGACATGTGACCAGCGTACCGGTGATTCCCAGGGCTCCGACCGCGAGCCCGGGGCGGGGCAGGGCCGTCAGGCGGCGGGCCTCGCCAGGGCGGCGACGAACGCGCGTTCGACGTCGGCGGTGGAGAGGACGCCGTAGATCTCGCCGGTCTCCTCCAGGACGAGGTACTCGGTGGCCGGGCTGGCCTTGAGCCTGTCCAGGAGCGCCTCGCCGGACAGCTCGGCGGAGACCTTCATACCGTCGGTGAGGTCCTGGGCGAGGCCGCTGACGGCGACCCAGGGGCGGCGGTGTTCCGGCACGCCGACGATGGCCGTCTCCCGGACGATGCCCTTCGGCTCGCCGTGTCCGTCGACGACGACGAGCGCGCGGGCGCCCGCCTCGTTGGCCCGGCGCAGTGCCTCGGAGAGCGGGGTGGCGGCCTCGACCGGGACGGCGCGCCGGGTGAGGGTGCGGGCGCGCAGCTCGGGGAGGTGTTCGCGCAGGCGGGCCATGCGCAGGCTGTTGCCCGCTCCGGTCCAGATGATCGCGGCGAGGATGGCGGCGAGCAGCGCGTCGGTGATGGTGTCCATGCCGCTGAGGTCGCCGGGGTCGTTGCCGAAGGTCCCGGTGTGGGTGAGCAGCGGCAGGCCGATCAGCGTGATGACGGCGAGGGCGCGGCCGACCCAGGCGGCGGCGACGGTGCCGCTCATCGGCCGTCCGGTGATCTTCCAGACGACGGCGCGGAGCATGCGTCCGCCGTCCAGCGGGAGGCCGGGCAGGAGGTTGAAGGCGGCCACCAGGAGGTTGGAGATCATCAGCCCGGCGAGCAGGACGCCGGGCACGGTGCCGGGCGCGACGAACTTCATCCCGATGTAGAAGACACCCGCGAGCACCAGGGAGAGCAGCGGTCCGACGAAGGCGAGCAGGAACTCGCGGCCCGGGGTCTCGGACTCCTTCTCGATCTCGGAGACGCCGCCGAAGAACTGGAGCTGGATGCGGCGCACCGGCAGCTTGTAGCGCAGCGCCACGACGGTGTGGGCGAGTTCGTGGACGAGTACGGAGGCGTAGAAGGCGATCGCGAAGAAGAGGGAGACCAGATAGCGTGCCGCGCCGAGCTCGGGCAGCACCCGTTCGAGCTGGCCGCCGAAGACCCAGGTGATCAGCGCGGCCACGAGGAACCAGCTGGGCGCGACGTACACCGGCACGCCGAAGGGGCGGCCCATGAGGATGCCGCCTCCGGGCTCTTCGGGGCGCTGCGGTTCGCCCTTGTCGGGGCCGGTGCCGGGGGCCGTTCCCCCTGCGCCGGGCTGCGGGCGCCCGCTGTCGCCGCTCTCGTCCACGGGGTCCCTTCGGTCGGTGCCCTACGGCACGATCATGCAGTGTTCGAGGCTGTGTGGTCGATGGTATGCCGCCCGCTGTCAGTGGCGGGCCGTAGGGTCTTCGACATGACCTCCCTGCCGCGGCCCGCTCAGCCGCCTTCGTCCCTGTCGCCGTCGCGGGCGAGTGATTTCATGCAGTGTCCGCTGCTGTACCGCTTCCGGGTCATCGACAAGCTGCCGGAGAAGCCCAGCGAGGCGGCTACCCGGGGCACGCTGGTGCATGCGGTGCTGGAACGGCTCTTCGACAATCCCGCGGTCGAGCGCACCTCGGGCCGGGCCACGGCGCTGATCCCGGCCCAGTGGGACCGGCTGCTGGAGTCGAAGCCGGAGCTGTCGGAGCTGTTCGCCGAGGATGCCGGGGGCGAGCGGCTCGCGCGCTGGCTCTCGGAGGCGGAGAGCCTGGTGGAGCGGTGGTTCTCGCTGGAGGATCCGACGCGGCTGGAGCCCGCCGAGCGGGAGCTCTTCGTCGAGACCGAGCTGGAGTCGGGGCTGCGGCTGCGCGGGGTGATCGACCGGATCGATGTGGCGCCGACGGGCGAGGTCCGGATCGTCGACTACAAGACCGGAAAGTCGCCGCGTCCGGAGTACGCGGAGGGCGCGCTCTTCCAGATGAAGTTCTACGCGCTGGTGATCTGGCGGCTGAAGGGCGTGGTGCCTCGCCGGCTCCAGCTCGTCTACCTCGGCAGCGGGGACATCCTGACGTACGACCCGGTGGTGGCGGACCTGGAGCGGGTGGAGCGCAAGCTCCTGGCGCTGTGGGACGCGATCCGGCTGGCCACGGAGACGGGCGAGTGGCGGCCCCGGCCCACGAAGCTCTGCGGCTGGTGCGACCACCGGTCGGTATGCCCCGAATTCGGTGGTACTCCCCCGGTCTATCCATTGACGGTCCGCCCGGCGGAGCCGGGGCAGGATACGCAGGGCAGAATGGATCCGGTCCCTGCCGAGGCCGGCCGGCCTGTGGCTCTCGAAGGGCCGTGAATTCGAAGGACCGTGAAGGAGACCCTGTGGCTATCCGCGTCCTACTGGTCGACGACCAACCACTGCTGCGCACCGGCTTCCGGATGATTCTGGAGGCGGAGGGCGACCTCGCGGTGGTGGGCGAGGCCGGTGACGGTCTCCAGGCGCTCGACCAGGTGCGGGCGCTGCAGCCCGATGTGGTGCTGATGGACATCCGCATGCCGCGGATGGACGGCGTCGAGGCGACGCGCCAGATCACCGGTCCCGGCCGCGACGGCCCGGCGAAGGTGCTGGTGCTGACCACCTTCGATCTCGACGAGTACGTGGTGGAGGCGCTGCGCGCCGGGGCCAGCGGCTTCCTGCTGAAGGACGCTCCGGCCAATGAGCTGGTGCAGGCCATCCGGGTGGTCGCGGCGGGCGAGGCGATGCTCGCGCCGAGCATCACCCGCAGGCTCCTCGACAAGTACGCGGACCATCTTCCCTCCGGCGAGGAGCCGGTGCCCGACACCCTGCACACGCTGACCGACCGTGAGGTCGAGGTGCTGAAGCTGGTGGCGCGCGGTCTGTCGAATGCCGAGATCGCCGCGGATCTCTTCGTCAGCGAGACGACGGTCAAGACGCATGTCGGCCATGTGCTGACCAAGCTCGGTCTGCGCGACCGGGTGCAGGCCGCCGTGTACGCGTACGAGAGCGGTCTGGTGCGCCCCGGCGCCCAGTGAGCCCGTCCCGGTCCGGGTGGGTGTCCCCCGCCCGGACCGGAGTGGCGTCCAGGCTCAGTGGGTGTCCTTCGCCAGTTCCCACAGCTGGAGGTCGGCGGAGGAGTTGACCGCCCACTCGACGCCGGTGAGTCCGTCGCGCGAGGCGACGTACTGCTTGTCCTGTGAGATCGGCAGGACGGGAACGTCCGTGGCGACGATCTCCTGGATCCGCTGGAAGGTCTTGGTCGCGGCGCTGCGGTCGCTCTCGCGGCGTGACTGCGCGATCAGATTCTGCGCCGGGGCCGATGTGTAGGGCGAGTTGAGGAAGTTGTTCCGGTCGAGGAACGGCGCGGTGAAGTTGTCGGGGTCCGGGAAGTCGGGGAACCAGCCCATGCCGTAGACCGCGTAGTCGCCGCGCAGCTGTGCCGGGCGGTACTTCGCCCAGGGGGTTCCCCGGACGGTGACGTCGAAGAGCCCGGTGGCGTCGAACTGCTTCTTCAGGGTCGCGAACTCGGCGGGGGTGCCGGCGCCGACCCGGTCGGTCGGGTAGTGGAGCGTGAACTTCACCGGGGTCTCGACGCCCGCGTCGTTCAGGATCGCCGCGGCCTTCTCGGTGCTGGGTTCGCCGTACGCGTTGTAGAAGGCGTTGGTGTGCGCGGTGATTCCGGGCGGGATCAGCGAGTACAGCGGTTCGGCCGTGGTGCCGTACACCTTGCTCGCGATCTCGCCTCGGTCGATGACCTGGGCCATGGCCTGGCGGACGGCCTTGTTCTTCACGGCCGGGTCCTTGGTGTTGAAGCCCAGGAAGTGGATGGCTAGGCCGGGCACCTCGGTGAGCTTGATGTCGTCCCTGGGCTCTTCGAGCATCCGCTGGGACTGCTCGGGCGACATCGTGCGGGTCATCATGTCGATCTTCCGGCTGTCGAGGGCCTTGCCCATGGCCGTCGCGTCGGGGAAGACGTCCAGCTCGACCTTCTCGTTGCGCACCTTCACATCCCCCTTGTAGTGGGGGTTCCTGGTGAAGACCACCTTGACGATCTGGTTGTGCTCGACTTCCGGCTTCATGGTGTACGGGCCGGAGCCGTCGACCTGGAATCCGGTGCGCACGGACTTCGCCTCGTACCGGCTGCGCGGCACGATCCCGGCGACCGGGGTGGCGAGCTTGTAGGGGAACGTGGCGTCCGGGGCGCGCAGGTGGAAGATGACCTCCCGCTCGCCCTGTGTCTCGACCGTGTCGATGTTGTCGAGCAGGGCGACCGGCCCGTTGGGCGCGTCGATGCGGATGACGCGGTCGATGGAGTACTTCACGTCGTCGGCGGTCACGGGCTTGCCGTCGGCGAACTTCAGACCGCTGCGCAGCTTGCAGCGGTAGCTTTCGCTCTGTGTGTCCGTGAAGGTGCAGCTCTCCGCGGCTTCGGGCACCGGCTCGCCGCCGCCGCGCGGCACATGCACCAGGGTCTGCAAGGTCTGCCGGAGCACGTTCCACACGCCGGCTTCGTAGCCGATGGCGGGATCGAGCGGCGCGGGGCCGTCCTTCGAGGCGACGAACCGGTCCGTGGTGCCGACAACGATGGCGGCCTTGCCCTCGCTCCCGTCATCCGACGCGCCGCAGGCGGCGAGTACGGGCGCGAGCAGGCCGACGACGGCCGGCAGCACCAGAGTCTTGCGGTTCATCGTGGACGCTCTCCCTCATCCGTGCATGGAGAAAGCGACCTTAGTGCGCGCCACCGGCAATGCCGGACCGGCGAAGCGCCGGTGCGTCATCGGATGGTGACGGGAAGGGGCGGCGAGCCGATTTCCCCCTACCGGAAGGGTTTCGCGGATATCGCAATGAACCGGGACATTGCATCACCCCAAAACAGACACGCCAGGTGATCCCGAAACCCTTCCGAAGCACATTCAGGTGATGAAGCTCACGCCTTTCACCGTTCGAATCCTCTATCGCGCACCGGCATTCCCACACTTCCGCACGACAGAAAAAGCACCATCCACCGCCGAGAGCTTTTCCGTTCATTCACAGAAACACTCTCGGTGCACGGATCAATGTGTTCCCGTGACCAGACCCCGGAGGAAGGCGAGATCGACTTCTTCCAGCGAACGGACGACCATCCGGCCGGACGCGGGGGCGATGGGCGCGACGGACGGTACGGCGACCACCCGGCAGCCCGCCGCCTCCGCGGCGGCGACCCCGGTCGCGGTGTCCTCGATGACCGCACAGCGCTCGGGCTCCGCGCCGAAACCGGAGGCGGCGGTGAGATAGGGCTCCGGATGCGGCTTCGTCCGGGAGACCTCGTCGCCCGCGACGGTCAGGGCGAAGTGGTGCCGGCCCACCGATTCCAGCACCCGGTCGATGATCCGCCGGTGCGAGGCGGAGACCAGGGCCGTGGGGATCTCGTGCCTGGCCAGTTCGGCGAGCAGCCGCGCCGCGCCCGGCATCAGCGGCACACCGCGGCCGATCCGCCGCTCGAAGCGGTCGTTGAGCAGCACGGTGAGTTCACCGAGCGTGATGTCCGCACCCGTGGCATCGATGAGGTACCCGGCGCTGCGGGTCATCGGCCCGCCGACCACCACGTCCCGCCACGTCTCGTCGAGCCGGTGACCGAGCTCGGCGAAGACCTCCACCTCCGCGTCCCACCAGAACCCCTCGGTGTCGACGAGGGTGCCGTCCATGTCGAGGAGGACGGCCTGGAGCGCGGCGCCCTCGGCCGTGCGGGTCGAGGACGCGGGAACCGTACTGGTCATCCGGCACACCTTCCGTAAAGGGACGAGAAGGCCGGCCGCCATTTCCCGTGGGAAGGGCGACCGGCCTGCACTGGACCGACCAGTCTACGACTTGTCCTGCTACGGCGCGTTGAACGGCGCCTTACCGGGCGTTGAAGTACTTCGCCTCCGGGTGATGGATGACGATCGCGTCGGTGGACTGCTCCGGATGCAGCTGGAATTCCTCCGAGAGGTGCACCCCGATCCGCTCCGGCTGGAGCAGTTCGGCGATCTTCGCCCGGTCCTCCAGGTCGGGGCAGGCGCCGTAGCCGAGGGAGAAGCGCGCCCCCCGGTACTTCAGCGCGAACATGTCCTCGACGTCGGAGGGGTCCTCGCCGGCGAAGCCCAGCTCCGAGCGGACCCGGGCGTGCCAGTACTCGGCGAGGGCCTCGGCCAGCTGCACGGACAGGCCGTGCAGCTCCAGGTAGTCGCGGTAGGAGTTGGCCTCGAAGAGCTTCGCGGTCTCGCCACCGATCTTCGAGCCGACGGTGACCACCTGGAGGCCGATCACATCCGTCTCGCCGGACTCCTCGGGACGGAAGAAGTCGGCGAGGCAGAGGCGGCGGCCGCGGCGCTGGCGCGGGAAGGTGAAGCGGGTCCGCTCGGAGCCGTCCTCGTGGAGCAGGATCAGGTCGTCGCCCTTGGACACGCACGGGAAGTAGCCGTAGACGACGGCGGCTTCCAGCAGGTTCTCGGTGTGGAGCTTGTCGAGCCAGCCGCGCAGGTGCGGGCGGCCCTCGGTCTCCACCAGCTCCTCGTACGTCGGTCCGTCACCGGCGCGGGCCTGCTTCAGGCCCCATTGACCCTTGAAGAGGGCGCCCTCGTCGAGCCAGGACGCGTACTCCTTGAGCTGGATGCCCTTGACGACCCGGGTGCCCCAGAAGGGCGGCTCGGGGACCGGGTTGTCGACGGCGACATCGGAACGGACGCCCTCCTGCGGCTCGTCGACCTCCAGGACCGCGGTGTCGCGCTTGGGCACCCGGCGCTGCTTGAGCTCGGGCAGGACCGCGCCCGGGACACCGCGCTTGACGGCGATCAGCGCGTCCATCAGCCGCAGCCCCTCGAACGCGTCGCGGGCGTAGCGGACCTCGCCCTCGTAGATCTCGTGGAGGTCCTGCTCGACATAGGCCCGGGTGAGGGCCGCGCCGCCGAGGATGACGGGGAAGTCGGCGGCCATCTTGCGCTGGTTCAGCTCCTCCAGGTTCTCCTTCATGATCACGGTGGACTTCACCAGGAGGCCGGACATGCCGATGACGTCGGCCCGGTGTTCCTCGGCGGCTTCCAGGATCGCGGAGACGGGCTGCTTGATGCCGAGGTTGACGACGTTGTAGCCGTTGTTGGACAGGATGATGTCGACGAGGTTCTTGCCGATGTCGTGGACGTCGCCGCGGACGGTGGCCAGGACGATGGTGCCCTTGCCCTCGGCGTCGGACTTCTCCATGTGCGGTTCGAGGTGCGCCACCGCGGTCTTCATGACCTCGGCGGACTGCAGGACGAAGGGCAGCTGCATCTGGCCGGAGCCGAAGAGCTCGCCGACGACCTTCATGCCCGCCAGGAGGGTGTCGTTGACGATGTCGAGCGCCGGGCGTGTCAGCAGGGCCTCGTCGAGGTCGCTCTCCAGGCCGTTCTTCTCGCCGTCGATGATGCGGCGCTGGAGCCGCTCGTCGAGCGGCAGGGCCAGCAGCTCCTCGGCCTTGCCCGCCTTCATCGACTTCGTGCTGACGCCCTCGAAGAGCTCCATGAGCTTCTGGAGGGGGTCGTAGCCCTCGGCGCGGCGGTCGTACACGAGGTCGAGGGCGACCTTGACCTGCTCCTCGTCCAGGCGGGCGATCGGCAGGATCTTGGAGGCGTGCACGATCGCGGAGTCGAGTCCGGCCTTGACGCACTCGTCGAGGAAGACGGAGTTCAGCACGACACGGGCGGCCGGGTTGAGGCCGAAGGAGATGTTGGACAGGCCCAGCGTGGTCTGCACATCGGGGTGGCGCTTCTTCAGCTCGCGGATCGCCTCGATGGTGGCGATGCCGTCGCCGCGGGACTCCTCCTGGCCGGTGCAGATGGTGAAGGTCAGGGTGTCGATGAGGATGTCCGACTCCTGGACGCCCCAGTTGCCGGTCAGGTCGGCGATCAGCCGCTCGGCGACGGCGACCTTGTGCTCGACGGTGCGGGCCTGGCCCTCCTCGTCGATGGTCAGCGCGATCAGCGCGGCGCCGTGCTCCACGGCCAGCGCGGTGACCTTGGCGAAACGGGATTCGGGGCCGTCGCCGTCCTCGTAGTTGACCGAGTTCAGGACGGCACGCCCGCCCAGCTTCTCCAGACCGGCCCGCAGTACGGGCAGCTCCGTGGAGTCCAGCACGATCGGGAGCGTGGACGCGGTGGCGAACCGCCCCGCCAGCTCCTCCATGTCCGCGACACCGTCACGGCCCACGTAGTCGACGCAGAGGTCGAGCATGTGCGCGCCCTCGCGGATCTGGTCACGGGCCATCTCCACGCAGTCGTCCCAGCGGGCTTCGAGCATGGCCTCGCGGAACTTCTTCGATCCGTTGGCGTTCGTGCGCTCGCCGATCGCCATGTACGAGGTGTCCTGGCGGAACGGGACGGTCTGGTACAGCGAGGCGGCACCCGGCTCGGGATGCGGGGTGCGGGGCGTGACGGCCGTACCGCGGACCCGCTCGACGACCTGGCGCAGGTGCTCCGGGGTCGTACCGCAGCAGCCGCCGACCAGCGAGAGGCCGTACTCCCGGACGAAGGTCTCCTGCGCGTCGGCCAGCTCGGCCGGGGAGAGGGGGTAGTGCGCGCCGTCCTTGCCGAGCACGGGGAGGCCGGCGTTGGGCATGCAGGAGAGCGGGACGCGGGAGTGCCGGGCGAGGTAGCGCAGGTGCTCGCTCATCTCGGCGGGGCCGGTGGCGCAGTTCAGACCGATGAGGTCGATGCCGAGCGGTTCCAGGGCGGTGAGCGCCGCGCCGATCTCGGAGCCGAGCAGCATGGTGCCGGTCGTCTCGACGGTGACGGAGCAGATCACCGGGAGGTCGGCCCCGGTGGCCTCCAGGGCGCGGCGGGCGCCGATGATGGAAGCCTTGGTCTGGAGCAGGTCCTGGGTGGTCTCGATCAGCAGGGCGTCGGCGCCACCGGCGATCATGCCCTCGGCGTTGCTCTGATAGGCGTCGCGGAGCTTGGTGTACGGGGCGTGGCCCAGTGTGGGCAGCTTCGTACCCGGGCCCATCGAGCCGAGCACCCAGCGCTGCTGTCCGGTGGCGGCGGTGAACTCGTCGGCGACCTCACGGGCGATGCGCGCGCCGGATTCGGAGAGCTCGAAGACCCGCTCGGGAATGTCGTACTCGCCCAGGGCCGCCAGGTTGGCGCCGAAGGTGTTCGTCTCCACGCAGTCCACACCGACGGCGAAGTACTCCTCGTGCACCGAGCGCACGATGTCGGGGCGGGTGACGTTCAGGATCTCGTTGCAGCCCTCCAGGTCCTGGAAGTCGTCGAGGGACGGGTCCTGTGCCTGGAGCATGGTGCCCATGGCACCGTCGGCCACCACCACGCGGGTGGCGAGCGCCTCACGGAGGGCTGCGGCTCGGTTCCGGCTGTCGGCGGAAGGGGTCGGCGACGAGGCCATGGATGTACTCCCTGGGATGCGACGGCTGTCGGCTTTGCGTCTTCGGTGGAAGGCGCACCAGGCCAGCCTAGCCGGGCGGCGCCCGGGGCCGTCATTCCGTCCCACGGAACGGACTGCATGCTGTGCGGGGGATGTCCGGTTCGCAGCGGCGTCGCGGTTTTACCGCACGGTCGAGCAAGGGTCGGCATCGACCGATAGTGTTCAGCATTGTCGAACCGAGGTGGAGGAGTACGGCGCGATGGCCAAGAACATCCAGTCACTGGAGCGGGCGGCGGCGATGCTGCGTCTGCTGGCAGGCGGCGAGCGGCGGCTGGGGCTGTCCGACATCGCCTCGTCACTGGGCCTGGCCAAGGGCACCGCGCACGGCATCCTGCGCACGCTCCAGCACGAGGGCTTCGTCGAGCAGGACGCGGCGTCCGGCCGCTATCAGCTGGGCGCCGAGCTGCTGCGCCTGGGCAACAGCTATCTGGACGTCCACGAGCTGCGGGCCCGCGCACTGGTATGGACGGACGACCTGGCCCGCTCCAGCGGCGAGAGCACCCATCTGGGCGTGCTGCACCAGCAGGGCGTCCTCATCGTCCACCACGTGTTCCGCCCCGACGACAGCCGACAGGTCCTGGAGGTCGGGGCCATGCAGCCGCTGCACTCCACAGCCCTGGGCAAGGTGCTCTCGGCGTACGACCCGGTGGCGCACACCGAGGCCCTGGAGGCCGAGCGGCAGCCCTTCACCCCGCGCACCGTCACCGACGCGGAGGAGTTCGAGGCGATGCTCGACCTGATCCGGGCGCGCGGCTGGGCGGCCGATGTGGAGGAGACCTGGGAGGGTGTGGCCGCGGTGGCCGCCCCGATCCACGACCGACGGCGGATGCCGGTCGGCGCGGTGGCCGTGACCGGTGCCGTGGAGCGGGTCTGCGCGGACGGGGAGCTGCGCCCGGAGCTGATCGCCGCGGTGCGGGACTGTGCGCGGGCGGTCTCCCGGGATCTGGGCGCCGGGCGGTTCTGACCGCCGTGGCGCGGAGCCGCGGCGTAACGATCGAGTTATAGGCCACACAACCCTTGACGGCTGATTCACCTGGGGGAAGCATTGCCGTTCATCGGTCGGCATTGTCGAACACCTAACGGAAACTGGCGTTAGGGTGTGACTGCGCCAAGGGCCGGAAAACGCCCTCACGTGAGGGCGCGGACCACCGGAGGGACCCGGGGTTCGGCTTCCCTGGACGAAGGACAAAGGAGTCGCGGGTGTCCAGCTCCGACATCTTCATCGGCGAGACCATAGGTACCGCCGTACTCATCCTGCTCGGCGGCGGTGTCTGTGCCGCCGTCACGCTCAAGCGCTCCAAGGCGCAGAACGCCGGCTGGCTCGCCATCACCTTCGGGTGGGGCTTCGCCGTGCTGACCGGCGCGTATCTGGCCGGTGGCGTGTCCGGCGCGCATCTCAACCCGGCGGTCACGATCGGCCTCGCGATCGAGGGCGGCACCAAGTGGAGCGACGTTCCGCTCTACCTCGGCTCCCAGCTGTTCGGCGCGATGATCGGCGCGGTGCTGGTCTGGCTGACGTACTACGGGCAGTTCCGGGCGCATCTCACGGACCCGGAGATCGTGGGCGCCCACTCGGGTGAGGACGGCATGGTCGACCAGGCCTCCGCGCCGAAGGCCGGTCCGGTCCTGGGCATCTTCTCCACCGGCCCCGAGATCCGCCACGCCGTGCAGAACCTGGTCACGGAGATCATCGCCACCGTCGTACTGGTCCTGGCGATCCTCACCCAGGGCCTCAACAACGAAGGCAACGGCCTGGGCACGCTCGGCGCGCTGGTCACCGCTCTGGTGGTGGTCGGGATCGGTCTCTCGCTCGGCGGCCCGACCGGCTACGCGATCAACCCGGTTCGCGACCTCGGCCCGCGTATCGTGCACGCGCTGCTGCCGTTGCCGAACAAGGGCGGTTCCGACTGGGGCTACGCGTGGATCCCGGTCGCCGGACCGCTCATCGGCGGCGCGATCGCGGGCGGGCTGTACAACGTCGCCTTCGCCTGAGCCGTGACGCCCAGAGCCGTAACCCCCACGACCACACAGACTTCCGGGAGCACACCGTGACCGACGCACACACCACCGGCCCGTTCATCGCGGCCATCGACCAGGGCACCACCTCCAGCCGCTGCATCGTCTTCGACAAGGACGGCCGGATCGTCTCCGTCGACCAGAAGGAGCACGAACAGATCTTCCCGAAGCCGGGCTGGGTCGAGCACAACGCGAGCGAGATCTGGGAGAACGTCCAGGAGGTCGTGGCCGGCGCCATCGTCAAGGCGGGCATCACGGCCGCCGACGTGAAGGCGATCGGCATCACCAACCAGCGCGAGACCACGCTGCTCTGGGACAAGAACACCGGCGAGCCCGTCCACAACGCCCTCGTCTGGCAGGACACCCGGACGGACGGGCTCTGCAAGGAGCTCGGCCGCAACGTCGGCCAGGACCGCTTCCGCCGCGAGACCGGTCTGCCGCTCGCCTCGTACTTCGCCGGACCCAAGGTCCGCTGGCTGCTCGACAACGTCGAGGGGCTGCGCGAGCGCGCCGAGCGCGGCGACATCCTCTTCGGCACCATGGACTCCTGGGTCATCTGGAACCTGACCGGCGGCACCGACGGCGGCGTCCATGTCACCGACGTCACCAACGCCTCGCGCACGCTCCTGATGAACCTGCACGAGATGCGGTGGGACGAGCGGATCCTCCAGTCGATGGAGATCCCGGCCGCGGTGCTCCCGGAGATCCGTTCCTCCGCCGAGGTGTACGGGAGCGCCAAGGGCGGCGTGCTCGACGGGGTTCCCGTGGCGTCCGCGCTCGGCGACCAGCAGGCGGCCCTCTTCGGCCAGACCTGCTTCTCCAAGGGCGAGGCCAAGTCCACGTACGGCACCGGCACCTTCATGCTGATGAACACCGGTGAGACGCCCGTCAACTCGTACAACGGACTGCTGACGACCGTCGGGTACCGGATCGGCGACCAGAAGCCGGTCTACGCCCTGGAGGGCTCCATCGCCGTCACCGGTTCGCTGGTGCAGTGGATGCGCGACCAGATGGGCCTGATCAAGTCGGCGGCCGAGATCGAGACCCTGGCCCTGTCGGTCGAGGACAACGGCGGCGCGTACTTCGTGCCCGCGTTCTCCGGTCTGTTCGCCCCGTACTGGCGCTCCGACGCCCGCGGCGTCATCGCCGGTCTGACCAGGTACGTCACCAAGGCGCACATCGCCCGTGCCGTCCTGGAGGCCACCGCCTGGCAGACCCGCGAGATCACCGACGCCATGACCAAGGACTCGGGGGTCGAGCTGACCGCCCTCAAGGTCGACGGCGGCATGACCTCCAACAACCTGCTGATGCAGACGCTCGCCGACTTCCTGGACGCACCCGTGGTGCGGCCGATGGTCGCCGAGACGACCTGCCTCGGCGCCGCCTACGCCGCCGGTCTCGCCGTCGGCTTCTGGCCGGACACCGACGCCCTGCGCGCCAACTGGCGCCGGGCCGCCGAGTGGACCCCCCGCATGGACGCGGACACCCGCGACCGCGAGTACAAGAGCTGGCTCAAGGCCGTAGAGCGTTCCATGGGCTGGCTCGACGACAACACTGCCGAGGAGTAATCGACATGACCACCCTGCAGAGCGTCCCGGCCCTCGGGACGCACCCGGCCTCCGGCTCCCTTCCGAGCCGCGCCGAGACTCGGGAGCAGCTCTCCAAGGCGACGTACGACCTCCTGGTGATCGGTGGCGGCATCCTGGGCATCTCCACCGCCTGGCACGCCGCGCAGTCCGGGCTGCGGGTGGCCCTGGTGGACGCCGGCGACTTCGCCGGCGCCACCTCCTCCGCCTCCTCCAAGCTGCTCCACGGCGGTCTGCGCTACCTGCAGACCGGCGCGGTGAAGCTGGTCGCGGAGAACCACTTCGAGCGGCGCGCGGTGTCCCGCGAGGTCGCCCCGCACCTCGCCAATCCGCTCACCTTCTACCTGCCGGTCTACAAGGGCGGGCCGCACGGCGCGGCCAAGCTCGGCGCGGGCGTGTTCGCGTACTCGGCGCTCTCCGCGTTCGGTGACGGGGTCGGTCATGTCATCAGCCCGGCGCGGGCCCGGCGGGACGTGCCGGAGCTGCGCACGGACAACCTGAAGGCCGTCGCGGTCTACGGCGACGACCAGATGAACGATGCCCGGATGGCGCTGATGACCGTCCGCGCGGCCGTGGACGCGGGTGCGGTCGTCCTCAACCACGCGGCGGTGACCGGGCTGCGGTTCACCAAGGGCCGGGTGACCGGCGCCGACCTGGAGGACCGCACGGACGGCACGGAGTTCGGCGTCAACGCCCGTCTGGTGCTGAACGCCACCGGGCCGTGGGTCGACCACCTGCGGAAGATGGAGGACCCGAACGCGGCGCCCTCCATACGCCTGTCCAAGGGCGCGCACCTGGTGCTGAAGCGCACCCGCCCGTGGAAGGCCGCGCTGGCCACCCCGATCGACAAGTACCGCATCACCTTCGCCCTGCCGTGGGAGGACATGCTGCTGCTCGGCACCACGGACGAGGAGTACGAGGGCGATCCCGCGGACGTCGCGGTCAACGAGAAGGACACCGCGCAGATCCTCGACGAGGCCGCGTTCTCGATCAGGGACCAGCAGCTGTCGCGCGATCTGATCACCTACTCCTTCGCCGGTCTGCGGGTGCTGCCCGGCGGCCCCGGCGACACGTCCAAGGCCAAGCGCGAGACGGTCGTGACCGAGGGCCGCGGCGGGATGCTGTCCGTCGCGGGCGGCAAGTGGACGACGTTCCGCCACATCGGCCGCACGGTGATGAACAAGCTGGCCGCACTCCCCGGGCACCCGCTCGCGGAGGACATGGAGCCGATCGCGCACCTGCCGAAGAAGCTTCCGCTGCCCGGTATCGCCAACCCGAACGCGGTGGCGCACCGGCTGCTGATCGACGGCGGCACGCCCGGCCCGCGGATGGCGGCCGACACCGCCCGGCACCTCGCCACGCACTACGGCTCGCTCTCCTTCGACATCGCACGGATGGCGAACGAGAACCCGGCGCTGGCCGAGCGCATCCACCCGGACGCGCCGGAGATCTGGGCGCAGGTCGCCTACGCCCGGGACCACGAGTGGGCCGAGACGGCGGACGACGTGCTGCGCCGCCGCACCACCCTGACGATCCGGGGCCTGGCGACGGACGAGATCCGGGCCGGCGTCGAGTCCATGCTCGGCGACCGGGGCTGACCGGTCCCGACGTACGGCAAAGCGCTGTCACCGGACGGCAGTCGGACGACAGCGCCGAGGGGCGGCTCCCGCGCGGGAGCCGCCCCTCGGCGCATGTCTCCGGGGCGCCTCGCTCCGGTGAACGCGCCACACGGCCGCCATACGGGTGCAATACGGCGCGGGGACAGTTGAGCCATGAAGTTCTCCGTGCTCTCCCTCATCGGCCACGCCCCGCACCCCCTCGACCACCGGCTCCCCTCCGCCGCCGAGCGGTTCGAGGAGGTGATCGACACCGGCGTCGCCGCGGAACGGCTGGGATTCGACGCGTACGCGATCGGCGAACGGCACGCCGGTCCCTTCCTCTCCTCCAGCCCGAGCGTGGTGCTCGGCGCGCTGGCCGCCCGTACCTCCACCATCCGGCTGCTGACCGGCGTCACGGTCGTCGCGATCCTCGATCCCGTGCGGGTGGCCGAGGACTTCGCGACGCTCGACCAGATCTCCAGGGGGCGCATCGAGCTCGTCGTCGGCAAGGGCGCGGAGGCCGGCCACTTCGACCTCTTCGGGCTCGACGAGGAGCGGCAGTGGGACCTCCAGCGGGAGAAGTACGAGCTGCTGCGGCGGCTCTGGAGCGAGGAGGGTGTCGACTGGGAGGGCGAGTTCCGGCCCGCGCTGAAGAACACGACGACGCTGCCGCGCCCGTACGCGGGGCCGCCGCGCGTCTGGCACGGCTCGGCGACCAGTCTCGACTCCCCCGAACTGGCGGCGCGCCACGGCGATCCGCTCTTCACCGCCAACGCCATCCAGCCCCGTGCGGCGTACGCCCGGCTGATCGGCCACTACCGGGAGCGGTTCGAGGCGTACGGCCACGATCCGGCCCGTGCCCATGTGGCCGCGGGGTCGGGCGGGCTGCTGATCGCCGACAGCTCGCAGCAGGCCGTGGAGCGGTACAAGGAGCTGTACGAGGCGAAGGTGGCGCAGTCCTTCCGGCCGCATCTGGAGGGACGGGCCGGGTACAACACACCGTTCCGGACGATCGAGGAGGCCATCGCGGACGGGCCCCAGCTGATCGGCAGCCCGCAGCAGATCATCGACAAGATCCTCGGATGGCACGAGGTGTACGGGCACGACCTCCAGTCGGTCAGCGTGGACGGCTTCGGGCTGGGCCGGGACGAGCAGACCGAGACGCTCCAGCGGTTCGCGGAGGAGATCGCCCCGGTGGTGCGGCGCGAGGCGCCCTCCGCGCTCTGGGACTGAGTCCGGCGGGCCCCGGCGGCCCCGCACCCGGGACGACCTGCGGCAGACCTGGTTCATCCGCCTCTTCCGACCCGCATAATGAAGAGATACATCGGATGTCTGATTCCAGTCCGGATCCAGGAGGACCGTCATGGCTGTCACCGACGAGGCGATCGAGAAGATCAAGGGAATGATCGTCTCGGGTGCGCTGCGCCCCGGCGACCGGCTCCCCAAGGAGAGCGAACTCGCGGCGGAGCTCGGGCTCTCGCGCAACTCGCTCCGGGAGGCGGTGCGGGCCCTTTCGCTGATCCGCATCCTCGATGTGCGCCAGGGCGACGGCACGTATGTGACCAGCCTCGACCCGCAGTTGCTGCTGGAGGCGCTGAGCTTCGTGGTGGACTTCCACCGCGACGACACGGTGCTGGAGTTCCTCGCGGTCCGCAGGATCCTGGAACCCGCCGCGACGGCGATGGCCGCCACCCGGATCAGCGAGGCCCAGCTCGACGTGCTCAGCTCGCAGTTGGACGCGCTGGGGGCGCAGCCCTCGGTGGAGGAGCTGGTCGCCTGCGATCTGGAGTTCCACCGCGGCATCGTGCAGTCGTCCGGGAACTCGGTGCTCTGCTCGCTGCTCGACGGGCTGTCGGGGCCGACGACCCGGGCGCGGGTCTGGCGCGGGCTGACGCAGGAGGACGCGGTCAGCCGTACGCTCCACGAGCACCGGGCGATCGTGTCGGCGCTGCGGGACCGGGACGCGGAGGCCGCGCGGGCCTGGGCGACGGTGCACGTGGCGAGCGTGGAACAGTGGCTGCGTTCGACTTTGTAGCGCCGAAGGGGGCGGGAGGGGCCGACCGCCCCGTCCCCGCCCCTTTCCGGGAAGCGCGCCCCCTTCCGGGAAGCGCGCCTCAGTCCTGCTTCTCGCCGCTCGCGAAGCGGGAGATGACCAGCGCGACGATGATGATCGCGCCGTTGAGGAACTGGTTCCACAGCGCCGGTACACCGCCGAGGGTCATCACATTGACCACCAGCTGGAGCGTCAGCACACCGGTCAGCGCGCCGAACAGGGTGCCGCGGCCGCCCTTGAGGCTGATGCCGCCGATGACCGCGGCGGCGAACACCTGGAAGATCCAGCCGTTGCCCTGGGTCGCCGCGACCGAACCGTAGTGGCCGGTGTAGAGGATGCCCGCGAAGGCGGCCAGCAGTCCGCCGACGGCCAGCACGATCCAGGTGACCCGGTCCACCCGGATGCCCGCGGCGCGCGCCGCTTCCGGGTTGCCGCCGATGGCGTACAGCGAGCGTCCGTGGCGCAGCCAGGCGAGTGCGGCGCCGCCGACGGCGAACAGGGCCAGGCAGATCCAGACGGCGGCCGGTGCGCCCAGCCACTCGCTCTTGCCGAGGTAGCGGAAGGACTCCGGGACGTCGGTGATGGACTTGCCCTCGGTGATCCCGATGTGGAGGCCGCGCAGCATGGTGAGCATGCCGAGCGTGGCGATGAAACCGTTGACCCTCAGCTTCAGCATCAGGAAGCCGTTGACGGCGCCGATGGCGAGGCCCACCAGCAGGCAGAGCGGGATCGCCGACCAGGTGGGCAGCAGGCCCAGGCCCGCGAAGCGGCCGCCCTCGGCGGGCAGGACCAGCCACATCGCGACGACCGGCGCGATACCGATCGTCGACTCCAGGGACAGGTCCATCCGCCCGCAGATCAGGATCAGCGCCTGCCCCAGCACCAGGAGGCTCAGCTCGGAGGACTGCTGGACGACGCTGATCAGGTTCTCGGAGGTCAGGAACACCGGAGAGACGATGAACCCGATCACCATCAGCACCAGGATCACCGGTACGAGGGAGAAGTCGCTCCATCTGATCAGTTTCAGCCGGTCCAGCGGCCGCTCGCCGGTCGAGGGGCCCTTCGGCCCCGCGTCGATGCCGTCGGCCGCCAGGGGCCGTACCGTACCGGTCATTCCCTCTCCCCCACACCTTCCATGGCGGCGACGAGCTCCCCGTCGTTCCACCCGCTTGCGAATGTCGCGACCACGCGGCCGTGGAACAGGGCGAGCACCCGGTCGCAGACCCGCAGATCGTCCAGCTCGTCCGAGATGATCACCGCGGCGTTCCCTTCGTCGGCGACCCGTCGCACCACTCCGAGCAGCGAGTCCTTGGACTTGATGTCCACCCCCGCGGTGGGCCGGACCGCCACCAGTACGCTGGGTTCGCGGGCGAGCGCGCGGGCGACCACCACCTTCTGCTGGTTGCCGCCGGAGAGCCCGGAGACGGGCTGCTCGGGCCCCTGCGTCTTGATGTCCAGCGAGGCGATCATCGACCGTGCGAACTCCCTGGTGCGGGAGGGCAGTACGGTCCCCCAGGGGCCGAGCTGGTCGGTGACCGTGAGCGTGGCGTTCTCTGCGACGCTGCGTTCCAGGACCAGGCCCTGGTCGTGCCGGTCCTCGGGGATGTACCCGATCCCGGCGTCCAGCGCGTGCGGCACGCTGCCGGAGCGGACGGCCCTGCCGTGCACCCGGACCGTGCCGCCGCCCGCCTTCCGCATGCCGGCCAGAGTCTCCCCCAGCGCCGTGTTGCCGCTGGCCGCCGAGCCGGCCAGGCCGAGCACCTCGCCGGGGCGGACCTCCAGGTCCAGGGGTTCGAACTGGCCCTGGACGGTGAGCCCTTCGGTACGGAGCACGGGGGCGGCCGACGCGGCCGCCGCCGCGCCGGCACCGTCAGCGTGCCAGGCGGTGGCTCCGGCGGACTGCTCGCCGGTCATCGCCGCCACCAGTTCCGCCTTGGCGATGTCGGCGACGGGGGCGGTCAGCACATGGCGGGCGTCGCGGTAGACGGTGACCGCCGTGCACAGCTCGTACACCTCCTGCAAATGGTGGGAGATGAAGAGGAACGCCACTCCCTGGGCCTGTAGTTCGCGCAGCTTGTCGAAGAGCCGGCCGATGCCCCGGGCGTCGAGCTGGGCGGTCGGCTCGTCCAGGATGATCAGCCGGGCGCCGAAGGACAGCGCCCTGGCGATCTCGACGAACTGCCGCTGCTCGACGGCGAGATCGCGGGCCCGGGTGGTGGGGTCGACCTGGACGCCGTAGTCGGCGAGCAGCCGCTCGGCCCGTCTGCGGAGCCTGCCCCAGCTGATCCAGCGGGCGTGGTCGTCGAAGCGGTTGAGGAAGAGGTTCTCCGCGACGGTCAGGTCCGGGACGACCATGGACTTCTGGTAGACACAGGCGACCTTGGACTGCCAGGCCGTGGTGTCCCCGAAGGCGGGCGCGGGCTCGCCGCCGAACGTGACCGTGCCCGCGTCCGCCCTGTGGAGTCCGGTCAGTACGCTGACCAGCGTCGATTTGCCCGCGCCGTTGCGCCCGACCAGGGCGTGGGACTCGCCCGGCTGCACGGTGAGCCGGACCCCGTCGAGCGCCACGGTGGGCCCGAAGCGTTTGACAACGCCTTCCGCCTGTACGGCAGGGGGTGCCTGGTCCATGGCTAGCTCTTCTTCTCCAGCTGGTTGGCCCACAGCTTCGGGTCGTCGACGTTGTCCTTGGTCACCAGCGGCGCGGGGAGCTGGTCCTCGTAGCCGTTCGGGATCTTGATGATGGTGGAGTCGTGGTCGGTGGGGCCTGTCCTGAAGGTCTTGCCGTCCAGGGCCGCCTTGGCGTAGTACAGCGCGTACTTCGCGTACAGGTCGGCGGGCTGGGAGATCGTCGCGTCGATCTTCCCGGCCTTGATGGCGTCGAACTCCTCCGGGATGCCGTCGTTGGAGATGATCGTGATGTGCCCCGGCGCACCGGCCGGCTTCAGCAGCTTCTTCTGCTCCAGCAGGGCGAGGGTGGGCTGCAGGAAGACGCCGCCGGCCTGCATGTAGATGCCGTTGATGTCGGGGTTGGCGGCCAGGGTGGACTGGAGCTTGGCGGAGGCGACGTCGCCCTTCCAGTCGGTGGCCAGCTCGAAGACCTTGATGCCGGGGAAGTCCTTGTCCATGCAGGCCTTGAACGCCTCGGACCGGTCACGGCCGTTGATCGAGGAGAGATCGCCCTGGAACTCGACGACCTTGCCCTTGCCCCCCAGCTGCTCGCCGAGGTACTTGCAGGCGTTGGCCCCGTACGCCTTGTTGTCGGCGCGCACCACCATGTAGATGTCGCCCTTGTCGGGGCGGGTGTCGACGCTGATGACCGGGATCTTCTTCTCGTTCAGCGTGTTGAGCGACTCGGCGATCGCACCGGTGTCCTGCGGCGCCATCACGACGGCCTTGGCGCCCTGGTCGGTGAAGGTCTGGACATTGGCGACCAGCTTGCCGATGTCGTTCTGCGAGTTGGTCAGCGGCAGCGCGCTGACCTCGCCCGCCTTGACGCCCTTCTCCACGTAGTTCTGGTACGAGTTCCAGAAGTCGCTGTCGCTGCGCGGCAGGTCGATCCCGACCTTCCCGCCGCCCGCGCCGTCCGCGGTGGACTCGCGGTTGCAGCCCGCGAGGGCGGTCACTGCCAGCAGTACGGCGCAGGCCGCCGCACTCGTCGTACGCACTCTCATGGGTGTCCCGTCCTTGGTGAGTACCGGCTCGGAGCTCTGTCGGCAAAGCGGAGGTGCGGGGGCGGGCGGACCGGTGACGCGGCTCGGGCCGCCCTGGCGCGGTCAGCTCTCGGCGGGGCGCAGGCGCAGCCCCTGCATGCCGCCGTCCACGGCCAGTGCCGTTCCGGTGACGGAGGCGGCTGCGGGGCTCGCGAGGTAGACGATCGCGGCGGCCACCTCGTCGGCCGAGACCAGTCGTCCCAGCGGCTGACGGGCGTTGAGCGCGGCCCGCTCGGCGGCCGGGTCGTCGGCCTGGCCGAGGAGCCGGCCGATCCACGGGGTGTCCGCGGTGCCCGGGTTGACGCAGTTGACGCGGATGCCCTCGCGGACGTGGTCGGCGGCCATCGCCAGGGTCAGCGAGAGGACCGCGCCCTTGCTCGCGCTGTACAGGGCGCGCTGCGGCAGCCCGGCGGTCGCCGCGATCGAGCAGGTCTGGGTGATCGACACGGCGCCGGGGCGGGCGGCCGCCGCGCGGCGCAGATGGGGCAGGGCGTGCCGGGCGGTGCGGACCATGCCGAGGACGTTGATGTCCAGGACCCGGGTCCACTCCTCGTCGGCGTTGTCCTCGACCGTGCCGATGGAGCCGATGCCGGCGTTGGACACGACGGTGTGGAGCGTGCCCAGTTCGGCGGCGGCCCGGTCGACCGCCTCGCGCACGGCGTCGTCGTCGGTGACGTCCGCCTTGACGGCCAGGACGCCCTCGGGGGCGCCCGCGGTCTCCCGGTCCAGTACCGCCACCCGCGCGCCGCGCGCCAGCAGCATGGTCGCGACGGCGGCACCGATGCCGGAGGCACCGCCCGTGACCAGGGCGCCCATCCCCTCGAAGTCGCTCGTTGTGGTCATCGGTTGGCCTCCTCGGTGCGGCGGGCCTGCCATACGGCGCCCTCCGGATAGCGGTGTGCGGCGATCGACGCGGGGAGCATCCGGGCGGAGAAGCCCGGGGAGCCCGGCGCGGTGTAGCGGCCGGCCTCGATCACGGTGGGGTCGGCGAAGTGCTCGTGGAGATGGTCGACGTACTCGATCACTCGGTTGTCCCAGCTGCCGGAGACCGCCACGTAGTCGAACATCGAGAGGTGCTGCACCAGCTCGCAGAGTCCTACCCCGCCCGCGTGCGGGCAGACCGGTACGCCGTACTTCGCGGCGAGCAGCAGGATCGCCAGGTTCTCGTTGACGCCCGCGACCCGGGCCGCGTCGATCTGGACGAAGTCGACGGCCCCGGCCTGGAGCAGCTGCTTGAACACGACCCGGTTGGCGACGTGTTCGCCGGTGGCGACCTTGACCGGCTGACCGGCCCGGACGGCGGCGTGGCCGAGGATGTCGTCGGGGCTGGTGGGCTCCTCGATCCAGTGCGGGTCGTACGGCGCGAGCGCGGTCATCCACTCGACCGCGTCCGGGACGTCCCAGCGCTGGTTGGCGTCGACGGCGATCCGGATGTCGGGTCCGACGGCGTCGCGGGCCAGGGCCATTCTGCGGACGTCGTCCGGGAGGCTGCCGCCGACCTTCAGCTTGATCTGGGTGAAGCCGTCGGCGACGGCCTCCTTGGCCAGCCTGACCAGCTTGTCGTCGCTGTAGCCCAGCCAGCCGGGCGAGGTGGTGTACGCCGGGTACCCCTCGGCGCGCAGCCGTGCGGCGCGCTCGGCCCGGCCCGGTTCGGCGGCCCGCAGGATCTCCAGCGCCTCGTCGGGGGTGAGGGCGTCGCTGAGGTAGCGGAAGTCGACGAGGGAGACGAGCTCCTCCGGCGTCATCCCGGCGAGGAACTCCCAGACGGGCCTGCCCGCGAGCTTGGCCGCCAGGTCCCAGGCGGCGTTGACGACCGCGCCGGCCGCCATGTGCATCACGCCCTTCTCCGGGCCGAGCCAGCGCAGTTGCGAGTCGTGGGTGAGTTCACGGTGCAGTACGGCGAGATCGGCCGCGGTACGGGGCGCCGGGCGCCCCACCAGGTAGGGGCGCAGGGCCTCGATGGCGGCGGCCATCACCTCGTTGCCGCGCCCGATGGTGAAGCAGAAGCCATGTCCCTCGACGCCGCCACTGCCGCTCTCCGGTCCGTCCGTGCGGTCGGGGACATCGGTACGCAGGACGACGTAGGCAGCCGAATAGTCGGGATCGGGGTTCATGGCGTCCGAGCCGTCCAGTTGTTCCGAGGTCGGGAAACGGATGTCGTGGACCTCGAAATCCGTGACGGTCTGACTCATGTGCGCCCCCAGGGGAATAACATCGGACCTCTGTTCTGGTCATCCGATGTATAGCGCCATCGAGGCGCCACCGTCCAGGGTTTGATGGAAATCGACCGGACACAGCTCGGATGTATACGGAGTTCGATGCCCTGATTCGACCGGTGATGCACCCTCGCGGAACAGGTTCACCCGACTGTGTGCGGAGGCTGCGGCACACGTGGCCGGAAGCCGTAAGGTTGATGGGTACACAAGGGAACTTCGGAAGGAGGCCTGGGTGATCGAGCTCGAGGGGGTTCCCGAGCTGATCGACCCGGTCATGGTGGCCGCGTTCGAGGGTTGGAACGACGCAGGGGACGCCGCCTCCACGGCGGTCGCGCACCTGGACCGGGAGTGGAAGGGCGAGGTCTTCGCGGCGCTGGACGCCGAGGACTACTACGACTTCCAGGTCAACCGGCCGACGCTCTGGCTGGACGACGGGGTACGCAAGATCACCTGGCCGACCACCAGACTCTCCGTGGTCCGCGTCGGCGGGGACAAGCCCCGCGACCTCGTCCTGGTCCGCGGTATCGAACCATCCATGCGCTGGCGCTCGTTCTGCAACGAGATCCTGGGCTTCGCCCATGAGCTGGGGGTGGAGATGGTGGTGGTCCTGGGCGCCCTGCTCGGCGACACCCCGCACACCCGCCCGGTGCCGGTCAGCGGAGTCACCTCCGATCCTGATCTGGCACGGACCATGGACCTGGAGGAGACCAGGTACGAGGGACCGACGGGCATCGTCGGCATCCTCCAGGAGGCCTGTACGCACGCGGGCGTGCCCGCGGTGAGCCTGTGGGCGGCGGTGCCGCACTATGTGTCGCAGCCGCCCAACCCGAAGGCCACACTCGCGCTGCTGAACCGCCTGGAGGACCTCATCGGTCTGCGCATCCCGCTGGGCGAACTGCCCGAGGACGCCCGCGCCTGGCAGGTCGGCGTCGACCAACTGGCCGCCGAGGACAGCGAGGTGGCCGAATACGTGCAGACGCTGGAGGAGGCCCGGGACACCGCCGAGCTCCCCGAGGCGAGCGGCGAGGCCATCGCCCGGGAGTTCGAACGCTATCTGCGCCGCCGGGACATCGGTCCGGGTCAGACGCCGGGCGGGCACGCGACCGAGAGCGGCGACGCCTCCTATCTGCGCGACACCTCCGGCGGCCGCGCCCGTCCGCCGAAGCCGGTCCGCCCCGAGACCGGGAGCGGCACGCCGTCCGCGGGCGGACCCGACGGGCAGCCACCGGCCGACCGGGAGGACGACGGCGGGGCCGACGACGGCCGGGACGGCGACGGCCCCGAGGATTCGTCGGAGGACTCCCCGGAGAACTGACGGGACCGGTGGAGCGCCGGGCGGATACGTCACCGCCCGGCGCTCCCCTGCTGTCCGGGACATTCAGGAACAGCTGAACCGGGCCGCGGCCCAGTCCCCGTGGTCACCGGTCTTGGAGCCGTTGGTGTCCGTGACCTTCAGGTGCACATGGCGCGCGCCGTCGAGCTTCACGTCGACCGGCACGGTCGCCGAGGCCCCGGTCACCTTCGGCGAGGTCCAGAGCACCTTGCCGTCCGCCTCGACGGAGAAGGCCACTTCGCCGTAGCCGTTGATCTCGTCGTCGATCCCCGCGTCGGCCGTGAACGCGGTGCAGCGCCCGCCGAGATAGACCTCGATGTCGGAGTCGGCATGGGTGCCTATCCCCTTCTCGTACGTCTTCCCGGCGAGGGTCAGCGGATGTCCGTCGGCCGCGCCCGACTCGCCGTTGCTGCGGTCCCGTTCGGCGGGTCCGTAGCCGTTGGTGGACGTCAGCCACGCCAGATCGCTGGCCCAGGCCTCGCCGGTGGGCGGCGGCGGCATGACTCCGGCGGCGAACCGCTGGGTGGCGGTCCGGGACTCGCCGGCCGAGCGGTAGCGGACGAGTGCGGTGATCCGTGCCTCGCCCGCCTCGGCGTCCTTCGCGGGGGTGACGGACACTTCGACCCGGCGCGTGGTGCCCGCCGGGATCCGGGCCACCTTCGCGGTCCGTGCGACCTGCCAGCCCTCGGGAACGTCCAGGCCGACCTCGGCGTCGGTCACATCGGTCCGGCCCGCGGTGACCTCGACGGCGACGGTGCTTCCGGCCCCGGCGCCGACCTCCTGCCCGGACGGGACGGAGACCACGGCGTCCGCCCCGGCGTTCCGCCCGCCGACCGCGCTGGTGTTCTTCAGCTTCACGGAGAACTTCTTGCCGGTGGACAGCGGCGCGGTCTTGATCTTCACGACACCGCCGCGGTCGTCCCGGTCGTACCACCAGCCCTGCTTCGCGGCCTTGAACGCGGCGGCGGAGCCCAGCCGGGGCAGCTTCCCGCCCAGCTCGACCGCGCTCGGGGCGGAGCCGGTGTGCACGGTGAACTCGTACGGGCGGCTGCTCTGCTTGCCGGTGAACTTCCCCTCGCTCGCGCCGATCCGCACGGTCACGTCGCCCGCGCCCCGGACCGGTGCGGTCACGTCGGCGCGCTGGGTGGCGTACTTGCCGTCGCGGTGCTGCCGGGTGACGCCGTCGTCCTCGTACAGCGTGAAGGACGACCTGCCCTGCGGGTAGATGTCCCAGGCGAGCGGGGAGGCTGCGGTGCGGTCCTGGTACGAGCGGATACCGGGCCACATCGGCACACTGGCACCGCCCTTGACGAACAGCGGCAGGGTGTCGAGCGGGGCGCTGTAGTCGTCGAGGGTGACCGGGCCCTGGTAGGTGCGCCCGCTCCAGTAGTCGGTCCAGGTGCCCTTCGGCAGATAGATGCCGTCGCGCTCGGTGCTGTCCTGGTAGACCGGCGCGACGAGGAAGTCCTCGCCTGACATGAACTCGTACTTCGCCGCGTCCGTCGCCGCCTTGGGGTCGTCCGGGTATTCGAGGACGAGCGGGCGGACCATGCCGACGCCGGTCTTCGTCGCCTCGTGCGCGTAGGAGTACTGGTAGGGCAGCAGCGACTCCTTGAGCTTGAGGTAGTCGCGGTTGATGGTGGTGTACGGCTCCCCGTACCGGTAGGGCTGCTTGTCGCTGGCCGCCCAGCCGTCCATCGTCATCGTGGTCCCCAGGAACATCTTCCACTGGAGGTCACGGGTGTAGGTCTTGGCGCTGCCGCCGAAGATGCCGTCGACGTCGCCGGTGGTGTAGGCGAGACCGGACATCGTGGCGCCCGCGTAGGTCGGGATCTGCCAGCGGATGTAGTCCCAGGTGCCGTACTGGTCGCCGGACCACTGCACTCCGCAGCGCTGCGCGCCCGACCAGCTCTCGGGGGCGTAGGTGAAGCCGCGGGCGTCGCTGTTGTCCTCGATGCCCCGGTACGCGTCCTTGCAGCCGTCCAGGGCGAACTTGTAGCCGGCGCCGACCCAGGCCACGTCCAGCTTGGCGACCCGCTGGCCGGCCTTGACCTGGTCGCCGATCTTGTCGATGCCGTCCTCGGTCCACAGGCCGAGCTGCATGCCGCGGTCCTGGAGGCCCTTGGCGGTCTCCGCGAGGTCCTCGTATCCGCAGCCATAGCCGTCGTTGACGAGCATCCAGCCGTTCGGCATGTCGTTCTCGACGTAGCCGTCGGCGACCTTCAGGGCGTCCAGGGTGCGGCGTTCACCACGGTTGGCGTTGTGCAGGTAGCAGTCGGCGTCGCCGATCTCCATGCCGTACACGGGCGGCAGGAAGGGCTTGCCGGTGAGCTTCGTGTACTGGCCGATGACCTCCTTGGCGCTGTCGCCCGCGAAGTAGTAGGCGTCGAAGCGGTTCTCCTTCACGCTGGTGGTCACCGGGTCGGTGAAGGCGTAGGTGTTGGGTGCGAAGGTGTTGCGGTAGACGCCGTAGCCGGCCGAGGAGAGGTAGAACGGCACCGAGTTGGGGTGGCCGCCGTCGTCCCAGTTGTAGTCGACGCCGACCTCGACGGTCTTGTCGCGGTGCGAGGTGTTGCCCCGGCCGTTCTGCATGCCGGCGCCGTAGAACTGCTCGTTGGCGCCGCGGGCCAGGGTCTGGGTGGTCCGCTCGCCGTTCCAGCTCAGCCCCTTGGTCTCGGACCAGACCCGGGTGCCGTCCGCCCGGTACAGCGCGAAGCGCAGGGGCGACTTGTAGGCGCGCAGGGTGACATCGGCGGTGGAGAGCTCGTAGCGGTCGCCGCGCTCCTTCCACCGGGTGTGCGGCGGCTTGCCCTGCGGCAGGACGATGTCGTCGCCGGCCGGGTCCGAGAACGAGCCGTCCGGGGCGAGTTCGATGCGGAAGGTCTCGGCGGAGACGAAGCTGACCCGCGCCTCGGCGGCGCCGGCCTTCAAGTGGTAGACGGCCCCGTCTGCGGAGAAACCGGTGAGATCGCCGACCGTGGTGTCCGGTTCGGCGGCGCCGGCCTGGGTGGCGCCGGGGCCCGAGAAGACGGCGAGCAACCCCAGCAAGGCTGCAACTGCCGCCGTTCTGATGCGCGTTGATGATTGCATAGAGCGCTTTTAGCGCAACACCGAGCACTTGACCATGGACAAAACGGAACCGGCCCTGAACTTCGTCGAGAAGTCCAAGGCCGGCTCCTGGGGAACACCCGGTGGGAATCAGCGGGTTGTCACCCCCTGCTGCGCTACAGGGCGACTCCCAGCAACGCGTCGACGGTGCGCGAGACGAGGCCGGGTGCGCCCTCGTCCGTACCGCCCTCCGCGTTCTGGCGCTCGGCCCAGCGGTCCACGGCGGCCAGTGCGGCCGGTGCGTCCAGATCGTCGGCGAGGGCCTCGCGGACCTCCTCGACCAGGGCCTCGGCGGGCAGCCCGTCGGGCCGGGAGACGGCGGACCGCCACCGTGCGAGCCGCTCCACCGCGTCGGCGAGCACCTGGTCCGTCCACTCCCAGTCGGCCCGGTAGTGGTGCGAGAGCAGGGCCAGCCGGATCGCCGCCGGGTCCACGCCGTCGCGGCGCAGCGTCGAGACGAAGACCAGGTTGCCCCGGGACTTCGACATCTTCTCGCCGTCCAGGCCGACCATTCCGGCGTGCACATAGGCCTGGGCGAAGGGGTGCTCGCCGGTCAGCACCTGGGCGTGCGAGGCGCCCATCTCATGGTGCGGGAAGGCGAGATCGGACCCGCCTCCCTGGACGTCGAAGCCCATGCCCAGGTGGTCCAGGGCGATGGCGACGCACTCGATGTGCCAGCCGGGGCGGCCGGGGCCCAGCGAGCCCCCGTCCCAGCTCGGCTCGCCCTCGCGGGCGGCCATCCAGAGCATCGGGTCGAGGGGGTTCTTCTTGCCGGGGCGTTCCGGGTCGCCGCCGCGCTCGGCGGAGAGCAGCCGCATCGCCTCGGCGTCGAGGTGGGAGACCCCGCCGAAGTGCGGGTCGGTCTCGACGGAGAAGTAGACGTCGCCGTCGAGCTCGTAGGCGGCGCCCGCGTCGCGGAGCCGTTCCACGAGCGGGACGATGCCGGGTATCGCCTCCACGGCACCGATGTAGTGCTTCGGCGGAAGCATGCGCAGGGCAGTCATGTCCTCGCGGAACAGGGCCGTCTCGCGCTCGGCGAGCTCGGTCCAGTCCTGACCGTCGCGAACGGCCCGCTCCAGGAGCGGGTCGTCCACGTCGGTCACGTTCTGGACATAGTGAACCTGCCGCTTGGTGTCGAGCCACACGCGCTGAACGAGGTCGAACGCGTTGTAGGTCGCCGCATGACCCATGTGGGTCGCGTCGTACGGCGTGATGCCGCAGACATAGATGCGGGCGACGGGACCGGGGTCAAGGGTGATCCGTCCGCCGGTCGCGGTGTCGTGGATCCGAAGGTCGCGGCCCTTGCCAGGCAGGGCGGGGACCTCAGAAGCGGGCCAGGCATGCATGCCACGAGCGTAACCGGATGCATGTTCCGGATACGAACCGGATGCCGGATCTTGGCCGAAGAGGCGGTCTTGCGCCGCGTGGCCCCGTCTGCTGGGGTGCGGTCCCGGAGCCCCGGCCCGCATCCCCTCGGGCACCGCGTATCCCCTGCTCCGCTCAGACCGGCGGCCAGGGGATCGAGGGCCATTCCCCGCTCGGCTCCGGGTGCCGGCCCGTCGTCCGCAGCCCCGCGACCCGGCCCCGCAACGCCTCGATCTCGACCTCCGTGATCAGCTCGCCCAGCCGGGTGACGAGCGGGGTTCCCGGCGCGAGTTCCGCCTCCAGCCGTTCGACGACCTCGGCGGCCTCGGCCGTCAGCGGCTCCCCCGCCCACCCCCACAGCAGCGTGCGCAGCTTGTCGTCCGCGTTGAAGGTCACACCGTGGTCGATGCCGTAGAGCCGGCCGCCGGGTGCGGGCAGCAGATGGCCGCCCTTGCGGTCCCCGTTGTTGATCACGGCGTCAAGGACGGCCAGCCGCCGCAGCCGCGCGTCGTCCGCGTGGACCAGCAGGGCGGTTCGCCCCTCGCCGACCTCGGCTCGGGCGACGGCCTTCCAGCCCTCCCCGGGCTCCTCGTCCTCGACGAGCGCGAGGAGCGGGGGCTCGCCCTCCCCGCCCGTCTCATCGGCCTCGTCGTCCTCGGGGGCCGCGTCTATCCACAGCTGGCACATGCCCTCGCCGTACGGGCCGTCGCGCAGCACGGTGGGCGGCACGAGGCCCCATCCGGTCGCCTCGGAGATCTCGTACGCGGCCACCTCGCGCCGGGCGAGGTTGCCGTCCGGGAAGTCCCACAGGGGCTGTTCGCCGGCCACCGGCTTGTAGACGCAGGCCGCCTCCTCGCCGTCGCGGGCGACGGTGCAGTACAGCACCGCGTTGGACGCCCCGCGGATCTGTCCGAGGACGGTGAGCTCCCCCTCGGTCAGCAGGGCGACCAGGTCGGTGCCGGTCAGGCTCCGCGACGGTATCCGTTCTGGCGCGGGCATACGTGTCCTTCCGGATCGAGCGGCAGGCTGCACAGCGGGCACGGCGGGCGTCCGGCGTTCACGACGTCCAGGGCGCGCTTGGCGAAGGCCCGCGCCTGTGCGCCGCTGAGGCGGACCCGGAGCATCGGCGGACCGTTCTCCTCGTCCTGGAGCAGCCGCTCCTCGGCCTCGGCGAGATCCTCGTCGGAGTCCACGTCCAGCTCGACCAGCGCCTGCGCCTCGACGATCATGCGCTGGTCCTCGCCGTCCCAGGCGAGCGCCATCGTGCCGACGCGGAACTCCTCCTCGACGGGGACGTCCAGGGGGGCGGAGTCGGTGACGTCCATCGGCGCCACGGCGGGCACCGGGGAGTTTCCGCCGGTCCGCCGCACCACCTCGTCGAGCAGTTCGTCGATCCGCTCGGCGAGTGCGGCGACCTGGGTCTTCTCCAGGGCCACGCTGGTGACACGTCCGCCTGAGGATGCCTGCAGGAAGAACGTACGGCGTCCAGGCAACCCGACCGTACCGGCCACGAAACGGTCCGGGGGGTCGTAGAGGAACACCTGACGGGACACGTCCTGTCTCCCTTGAGATCGACGGTGGATGAGGGGGCGGCCCGGACCGCGGGAGTTCTCCCGGGGCAGGGCGCCTACGGAGCGTCCACCCTACTGCGCGAAGCGATCACGGCGCCCCAGCGCCGCCCCCGACAGCCGCGTCCGCGTCCGCCGCCGGGCGCGCGCCCGGTTCCGCCGCGCCGGGGTGCTCGCGCGGTGCCAGCGCCGCGAGGTCCCCGGTGTCGCCGAGCCGCAGCAGGAAGGGCCGCAGCCGGGTGTAGCGGATCGCGGTGACCGAGCAGGGATCGGCGTGGATCCGCTGGAAGAGGTCGAGATGCATGCCGAGCGCGTCGGCGACGAGGGCCTTGATGATGTCGCCGTGCGAGCACATCACGTACACGGCGTCCTCGCCGTGCCCGGCCTCGACGCGGGCGTTCCAGTCCCGTACCGCGTCGACCGCGCGGGCCTGCATGCCGCGCATCGACTCACCGCCGGGAAACGCCGCGGCCGACGGATGCTGCTGCACGACGCCCATCAGCGGTTCGTCGGCGAGCTCGGCGAGCTTGCGCCCCGACCAGTCGCCGTAGTCGCACTCGCTGATCCGCTCCTCGGTGTGCAGTCCGAGACCGGGCCGGGCGGCGAGCAGCGGCCGCAGGGTCTCCCGGCAGCGCTGCAGCGGGCTGCTGACGGCGGCGGCCAGAGGCAGTCCGGCGAGCCGTCCGGGCAGGGCCGCGGCCTGTGCGGCACCGCGCTCGTCGAGCGCGACACCGGGGGTGCGGCCCGCGAGCACCCCGGCCGTGTTGGCGGTGGAGCGTCCATGGCGTACGAGGATCAGGGTGGGCATACGGGCCAGCGTAGGCCGCCGTCGGCGGTGAGGTGCGCCGGGGAGCGCGGCAGGGAAGAATGCGCGCCGTGATTGTGGACTGTGCCATCTACCGCGACGGGCGCCGCACCGAGGGCCCCGCCGACTTCTCCGATGCCCTCGATGAGGCACGGGCCACCGGGGACGCGTTCCTCTGGATCGGGCTGCACGAGCCGACGGAGAAGGAGTTCGCACTCGTCAGCAGCGAGTTCGGGCTGCATCCGCTGGCGGTGGAGGACGCGCTGAGCGCGCACCAGCGCCCCAAGCTGGAGGTGTACGACGACTCGCTCTTCGCCGTCATCAAACCGGTGGTGTACGAGCAGACGAGCGACACGGTCACCACCGACGAGCTGATGGCCTTCATAGGCGATTCGTTCGTCGTGACCGTCCGGCACGGGGAGGGCGCTCCGCTCGCCGCGGTACGCCGCCGGCTGGAGGCCGAGCCGGAGGTACTGAAGCACGGGCCGACCGCTGTGCTGTACGCGATCAGCGACGCGGTCGTCGACCACTACATCGAGGTCGCGGGCGAGCTCCAGGTCGACCTGGAGGAGCTGGAGGCCGAGGTGTTCGCGCCGACCGGTGTCGGCGACACCAAGAGCACCGCGGCCCGCATCTACACCTTCAAGCGGCAGATCCTGGAGTTCCGTCGGGCCACCGGGCCGCTGAGCGCCCCCATGGCCCGGCTGGCGGGTGCGGACGTGCCGTTCGTCCATGAACACTCGCAGCCGTTCTTCCGTGACGTCGGTGACCATCTGACGCGCGCCAACGAGTACGTGGAGGGGCTGGACCGGCTGCTCTCCGACATCCTCTCGGCCCATCTGGCCCAGGTGGGGGTGCGGCAGAACGACGACATGCGCAAGATCTCGGCCTGGGCGGCGATGGCCGCCGTGCCGACGATGGTGGCGGGCATCTACGGGATGAACTTCGACCACATGCCGGAGCTCCGCTGGGTGTGGGCCTATCCGGCGGTGATCGCGCTGATGGCGGTGGTGGTCTTCGCGCTGTACCGGCAGTTCAAGCGCCGCGGCTGGCTCTGAGGGGCGGGCCGTCGCCCGGCCCGGCTCAGGCGATCCCGGGCTCCGGCGCCGCGGGGCCGCCCAGCGCGTCGCGCCGTGCGGGCGGCACCAGGCTCACCATGCGCCGCCACCCGACGAGCCGTTCGTACGCGTGGACACCGCGGATCCCGGCGGCCAGCACCGCCGATCGGGCCCGGGACCAGCCCAGGATGCGGCCCATGTGGTCCATCACGGCGAGGCTGACGTCGCGGTACACCCGGATCTCGGCGAGCGCGCACTCGCGCAGGATGTGCTGGATGGTGCGGCCGTGCCCGGCACGGGCGAAGCGGAGCAGCTCCTCGTGGCAGTACGCCAGGTGGTTGTCCTCGTCGTTCGAGATCATGGTGACGGCGCGGCCGAGGTCGGGGTGGTCGGCGAAGTACCTGCACAGCAGGGCCATCTGCTCGGAGGCGCGCTGCTCGGTGACCCGGCTGTGGGCGAGGTAGGTGATGATGTCGCGCTCGGAGAGCCGTTCCTCGCCCCGCAACTGCTCATGGGCGAGGCCGATGCCGTACTTCTCCAGCAGCATCGTGTAGTCGGTCTCGTACGGAACCGCCGCGGGCTGGAGGCCACGCTTGCGCAGCAGTGCGTTGAAGATCCTGCCGTGCTTGTCCTCGTCGGCGCCGTGCCGTGCGATCTTGGGCGCCAGGGCGCGCTGGCTCTCGGGCACCAGGGCCGCGATACGGCCGTTCTCCCAGCCGCCCTGGGCCTCTCCGCCGGCCGCGATGGAACAGAACAGCCGGAAGGACTCGTCGTCGTCGAGAATCTCCTGGAACAGGTTCCTTGCCGAGAGCATCACTGCCACCTCCGTGCCGCGTCCGACGAGCGACAGTCAAGTGCGGCACACCCACCCGGGCAACAGGAACGAGCCCCGGCTACGCCGCATGGGGCACCCGCGTTCCCGTCCGTCCGGGGCACATCCACCGGCCCGTGCGCGCCGCGGCCGTACGCGCGTCGGCCCGCGTGGCGGCCGTGGCGGGGGCTCGGGGCCTCCCCGCCACGGTCGCTGTCCCGGGCTCTCGGGAGCCCTGGACAGCGCTCCCTTCTAGGCGAGCCCGGAACGCTCCAGCGCGTCCGTGCCGGCCCGCAGGGCCGTGAGCCGCTCTTCGAGCGTGAACCCGGCCGGTGCGAGGGTCAGGGTCGTGACGCCCGCGGCGGCGTAGGCCTGCATCCGCTCGGCGATCCGCTCGACCGGGCCGAGCAGCGCGGTCTGGTCGATCAGCTGGTGCGGCACCGCCGCGGCGGCGCCGTTCTTGTCCCCGGACAAGTACTTGTCCTGGATCTCGGCCGCTTCCTTCTCATAGCCCATGCGCTGCGCGAGCTGGTTGTAGAAGTTCTGCTTGCGGCTGCCCATGCCGCCCACGTACAGGGCGGTGTACGGACGGAACATGTCCGCGAGACCGTTGACGTCGTCGCCGACGGCGAGCGGCAGGGTCGGACAGACGTCGAATCCCTCCATGGTCAGCCCGGCCTTCTCACGGCCCGCCCGCAGGTACTTCATCGCGGTGTCCTCCAGGTGTTCGGCGGAGGGGAAGATCAGCAGAGCGCCGTCGGCGATCTCGCCGGTCTGCTCCAGGTTCTTCGGGCCGATCGCGGCGATGTACAGCGGGATGTGCTCGCGCTGCGGGTGGACGGTCAGCTTGATGGGCTTGCCCGGACCGTCCGGCAGCGGCAGCGTCCAGTGCTGTCCCTCGTACGAGAGCCGCTCGCGGGACATCGCCCTGCGGACGATCTCGACGTACTCCCGGGTGCGGGACAGCGGCTTGTCGAACTTGACGCCGTACCAGCCTTCGGAGACCTGAGGTCCCGACACGCCGAGGCCGAGGCGGAACCGGCCGCCGGAGAGCGAGTCGAGGGTGGCGGCGGTCATCGCCGTCATGGCGGGCTGCCGGGCCGGGATCTGCATGATCGCGGAGCCGACGTCGATGGACTCGGTCCGGGCGGCGACCCAGGAGAGCACCGTCGGCGCGTCGGAGCCGTAGGCCTCGGCCACCCAGCAGACGTCGTAGCCGAGCTTGTCGGCCTCCTGCGCGACGGCGAGATTGTCGCCGTCCATTCCCGCGCCCCAGTAACCGAGATTGATGCCGAGCCGCATAGCCGCTCCCCTTACCGATCAGTAACGTCCCTGGCTCCCGGACTCTAGCGCGCGGCGACGGGATCCGGCAGGGGCGACTTGACGCCGGGTTGTCCACAGGCTTCCGCCGGGTGGGGTTCTGGCCAGTAATCTCAGCCCCCATGGAGCAGAGGCATCTCGGCCGCACCGGCCTTCGAGTGTCCCGGATCGGGCTCGGCACCCTCACCTGGGGCCGGGACACCGATGAGCACGACGCTGCCGAACAGCTGAAAGCCTTCTGGGAGGCGGGCGGCACGCTGGTCGACACCGCCGATGTGTACGGCGGCGGGGAAGCCGAATACCTGCTGGGGCAGCTCATCGACGGCCTGGTGCCGCGGCAGGATCTGGTCATCGCGACGAAGGCCGGCAGCGTGGCCGACCCGTATCGCCGGTTCGACGGTTCGCGCGGACATCTGCTGGCCGCGCTGGACGCCTCCCTGGAACGGCTCGGCACGGATCACGTGGATCTGTGGCAGATCCACGCCTTCGACCCGGTGACTCCGCTGGACGAGACCCTTCAGGCGCTGGATCTGGCGGTGTCCAGCGGGCGCGCCCGGTACGCGGGGGTGTCGAACTTCTGCGGCTGGCAGCTGGCCAAGGCGGCGACCTGGCAGCTCGCCTCGCCCGGGGTGCGCACCCGGCTGGCGAGCACCCAGATGGAGTATTCGCTGTTGCAGCGGGGCGTGGAACGCGAGGTGCTGCCCGCCGCCCTCGATCTCGGCATCGGGCTGCTGCCCTCCTCGCCGCTGGGCCGTGGAGTCCTCACCGGGAAGTACCGCTCGGGCACTCCGGCGGACTCGCGCGGCGCCTCGGACCTGCTGGCTCCGTTCGTGGAGCCGTATCTCGACGAGCCCGCGAGCCGCGTGGTGGACGCGGTGGCGACGGCGGCGGACGGTCTGGCCACGACGCCGCTCCAGGTGGCGCTCGCCTGGGTGCGGGACCGGCCCGGGGTGGTGGCCCCGATCGTCGGCGCGCGCAACGCGCACCAGCTCGCGGAGGCGTTGTCAGTGGAGGCGCTTAGTCTTCCTGACGAGATCTGCCAGGCGCTCGACGACGTGTCGGCGCCCGTGCACCGCTATCCCGACCAGGACTGGAGCACGCTGTGACTGCGCTTCCCCGGGGGGAAACCCCCGGTTCCCCGGCCGCCGACGACGACGGCGTCGTCGCGACCCCCTCCGCTGCCGTGCCCGCCCCGTCCACCGGGGACGAGCCGCACGCCGTGGACGAGGGCTCACCGACGGCCGATGACACCGGGGACGGGGCGGAGACGGACGGCCAGGACACCGCGACGGACGACGGCACGGACGCCTCCGGCGCCGCCGAGGACGAGGACGAGTCCAGAGACGCGGAGGAGGACACCTCCGAGACCGGAGCGGACACCACTCCCGCACCGCTCTCCGAGGCCGAGGCCGAGCTCGCCGCCCAGCGCGAGCTCCGGGAGCGGATCGAGAAGCGCAAGGCCGAGAAGGAGGGCCCCATCGCCGCCGGGGCGAAGCTGAGCGGCAAGGCGGCCGACCTGCTGGCGGCCGTGCGTGCGGTGGAGAGCGGCGAACAGTCCGCCACCTCGTTCTTCGACTCGCCCGCACCCGCCGCCCCCCGCCGTACCGCGCCCACGCCCGCTCCGGCCCGCCCGCGCGCCCCCGAACCGGCGCGAGCGCCGCAGGGCGCACCTCCGGAGGCCGTCGCCGCGACCGCCGCCGTGCTGGCCGAGGGCGGGGCTCCGGCGGCGCTGGCCGGACCGGCGGCCGAGACCCTCGGGGCGCAGGCCGCCGAGGCCCTGCGCGCGGACCCCTGGCAGCTGCTGGCCGTGCCGGGGGTCGGACCGGAGCAGGCGGACGGATTCGCGCGGGCCCTGCTCGGCGCCGAGTGCGGCCCGGACGACGAGCGGCGGACCGACGCCCTGGTGGGCTGGCTGCTGGAGCGGGCCGCGCTCCGCGGCCACACTGCGCTGGACGCTTCGGAGGTGCGGGCGGCGCTCGCCGAACGTTCGGTGACCGACCCCGAGGCGGCCGTGCAGCACGCCGTCGCCGAGGGAGTCGTCCTGGTCTTCCAGGACGGCCCGGACGGCCAGGAGGACCTGGAAGACCAGGAGTCCGGAGCACCGGCGGAATCCACGGAGGGCACCGAGCCCGCAGGGCAGGAACCGGTACAGGTGCTGCTCGGCCTCGACCGCTACGCACTCGCCGAGGAGAGCCTCGCCGACGGCCTGGCCCGGCTGGTCAACGCCTGTGAGAAGGACGCCGACTGGACGGAGGCGGCCTCGGCCGCGAGCTCGCCCTCGGCCGCCGAGCTGATCCGCGCGGTCGCGGCCCACGGCCTCGTGGCGCACACCGGGGGCGAGGCCGCCAGGGCCGAGCCCGCCGCCCTGATCACCGCGGCCCGCAGCCTCGGGCTGCGCGCCCTGGGCGCCGTGCACAGCGTCGACGGCAGGCGCCGGCTGGCCGGGGCGACCGGTGATCCGGAGACGGCCGTCACCCTCGCCGGCCTGCTCTCGGGCGCGCAGGGCCCGGGGCGGGACGAGGAGGGCGCGATCGCCGTCGACCTGCTCGTCGTGATGGATGCCCCGCAGCTGGACGTCGAGACCGCCGCGATGCTGGTCGAGTCGCTGGCCGACGGCACCCGCCTGGTGCTCAGCGGCGATCCCGGCGTGCTGGGTTCGGCGGGTGCGGGAAGGGTGTTCGCGGATGTGCTCGCGGCCCGTGCGTGCCCCCAGGTCGTCTCCCGTACACCGGATCCGGGACCGATCGGCGAGCTGGTCTCCGGCATCGGCATCGGTGAGCTGAACCAGGTCGAGGCGCCCGGCAAGGAGGTGGTGATCGTCCCGGTACGCGACGCGGGCGAGGCGGTGCACCGCACCGTGCAACTGGTGGCCGACTCGGTGCCGCGCGCCATCGGCGTACCGTCGTCCGACACCCAGGTGATCACGGTCGGCCACGGCGGTTCGGCGGGCACCCGGGCGCTGAACGCGGCGCTGAAGCAGCGGCTCAACCCCGGCCCCGGCCGGTTCGGTGGCTTCGACCCGGGCGACCGCGTCGTCCACGTCCCGGCGCCCGGCAGGGTCGTGCCCGCGGTGGTCGTCTCGGCCGACGCCGAGGGCCTGCGGCTCGACTGCGCGGGCACGGAGATCGTCGTGGCCCAGGAGCGGGTGGAGTCCTCCGTGCGCCACGGCTGGGCCCTCAGCGCCCACCAGGCGGCCGGGATGCGATGGCCCGCGGTGGTCGTCGTGCTGCCGGGCGACGCGGCGCAGGGGCTGAGCCGCTCCTGGGTGTACACCGCCTTCGGCCGCGGGGAGCGCCATCTCTCCGTGGTGCACGGGGTGGACCAGGCGCTCCCGCGCGCGGTCGCCCAGCCCCCGGCCCAGGACCGCACGACGCGGCTGCGCACCCTGCTGGAGACCCCGGCCCGCTGACCGGAGCCTGTCGACGACACCACCCCGGCCGGACGGGCTCGGTCGCGAGCCCGTCCGGCCGGGGTGGATCAGCTGCCGCCGGGCGGCGTGGGCCGGATCAGACGGGGTCCAGGCGGGCCGGTTCCTCGTCCGGTTCGTCCTCGTCGAAGACGGCGCTGACGTCGAAGCGGCAGACCACCAGTTGCGGATCCGCGTCGTCGAACGGTGCGCCGAGCCACTCCCCCGCCTCGGGGAGCTCCTCGGCGGCCGTGACCCAGAGTGTGGAGTCGCCCTCCTCCAGGCCGAACTCCGCGTGCCGGGAGGCGATCTCGTCCGGTTCGTACTCCCCGAAGAGCACCCCGAGCGCCGCGTGGACGCTGGAGCCGACCACCGCGGCGCTTCCACCGCGGTCGTCCTGGTCGAGATCGGCGATCCGCTGGGCCTGTGCGAGCAGCCTCGGCGGCTCCACCACCGCGTAGTCGCGCCGGATCAGCACACTGAGTGCGTTCGGCTCCTCGGGGCCGGTGTACGGCGGCAGCGAATCCGACGCACCCGGGATCTCGAAGGGAGTGACCTCGTCGTATCGGTCGTAGAGCAGTTCGTCGTAGAACTCGGCGGCAGCGGCCAGTGCGTTGAACGCGTCATAGACGGCCGCGTCGTCGTCCCCGGTCCGGCGTTCGACGGCCGCGAGGTGGTGGTCGAGCGCGGTTTTGACCGCCTCGGCGGCGGCGCGTACCTCGGCAGCGGTGGGCTGCGCAGCATCAGACATAGTGCAGACGCTATCCGTACACGGGCTCTGCCCGCACAATAGATGCGATGCCGGAATACGAATTTGTCGATGTGTACGTGCCGCGCGGGGTGTCCCGGAAGGAGACGGCCCGCCTGCTGACCGACCATGCCGAGTACGGTCACTGGGAGTTGGACCGGTTGACACTGCGTCGCGACGGCAGCCGCAGGGTGCGCCTGCGCCGACGGATCATCCGCCAGCTCCGGGCCACCTGGTGAGATGGGGCGGGCCCCGCAGCCGCGGGACCCGCCCCCTTCGTCGTGCTGGTGTCGCCGTCCCGGTCCGCTATGCGGACATCCGGGCTCGACGGTAGAGCGCCGTGCCCGCTCCCGCCAGGAGAAGGCCCGCGCTCGCCGGGATCAGCAGGTCGAGCCCGCCCGCTCCGGTGTGTGCGAGCTGCGGGACGTTCTGCGCCTCGGGCACATTGGGCACGGTCGGCTTCTCCGGCGCCGGGGGCTTGTGCTCGGTGACCGGGGTCACCGGAGTGACCGGCGGCGGCGTGACGACGTCCGCGCTGTTCCGGCAGTCGTTGCCGAAGGTGGGGTTGAGCAGACCGACGACGGAGACGCTGTTCCCGCAGACGTTCACGGGGATGTCGATGGGCGCCTGGATGGTGTTGCCGGAGAGCAGCCCCGGCGAACCCGTCGCGACGCCCTGGGCCGTCGCCCCGCCGCCCTGGGCCGTCGCCCCGCCACCGATCGGGGCCCGGTGCTTGCCCTTGCCGGGCCGGCTCGCCTGGGTGAGGTCGCCGGAGACGTGACTGCCGGAGGCGTGCTTGCCCTGGGAGTCGTCCTGCGAACCGTTTCCGCAAGTGTTTCCGAACGCCGGGTTGAGCAGCGCCACGACGTCCACGGAATTGCCGCACACGTTGACCGGTACATGGACCGGGATCTGTACCGAATTCCCTGACAGCACCCCCGGGGAATTCGCCGCCTCGCCGGACGCTCCCGCGTCCGCGTGCGCGTAGCCGCCGCTCAGCGCGAGTACGCCGCCCGCGGCCGCCATGGTGATCAGGCCTTTGCGCGTGACCTGTCGCATAGGTGTTTCCTGCCTTTTGACCTTCCGGAAAACCCCCGGACTTGACCGTGCGGGGGCAAAGTGCCCAGCAGCCCCGGAGCGCATGGCATGCGCTCCGGGGCCGACCGGGCTCAAACCCTTACGGGTTGACGCACAACGTCAGGCGTTGATGCAGGTGTTGCCGAAGGCGGGGTTCAGCAGCCCGATCACGGAGATCGTGTTGCCGCACACGTTCACCGGAACGTGCACGGGGACCTGGATGACGTTGCCCGAGATCACACCGGGGCTGCCGACAGCGGCGCCCTGGGCACCGGAGTCCGCGACGGCCATGCCCGCACCCGCGAGCACCAGGCCACCAGTGACAGCCGCAGCAGCGACGACCTTCTTGATCATGATTCCTCCTAGTTGGCAATGCGGTCCCAGCCGCGGACCGCATCACTTGTAACGAGGAAGAGGTAATCGGGCTACGAGCGTATGGACCCTTTCACTCGTTCCGGTCAAATACGCACACGCTGGCGATTGTTGGTGCGGAAAGTCGGCGGAAATCCGGCAAGGAGTCAGCAGTTGTCGATGAAACGGTCGAGCACCCGCACGCCGAACTTCAGACCGTCCACCGGCACCCGCTCGTCCACACCGTGGAACATCCCCGCGAAGTCGAGCTCCGGCGGCAGCTTCAGCGGGGCGAATCCGAAGCAGCGGATGCCGAGGTCGTCGAAGGACTTGGCGTCGGTGCCCCCGGAGAGCATGTAGGGCACGGCGCGGGCGATCGGGTCCTCCGCCTTCAGGGCGACCTGCATCGCGTCGACGAGCGAGCCGTCGAAGCTGGTCTCCAGCGCCTTGTCGCCGTGCACGTCCTCGCGCTTCACGCGCGGGCCGAGGATCCGGTCCAGATCGGCCAGGAACTCGTCCTCGAAGCCGGGCAGGAAACGGCCGTCGACATGGGCGATGGCCTGGCCGGGAATGACGTTCACCTTGTAGCCGGCGCCGAGCATGGTGGGAGCGGCGGAGTTGCGGAGCGTGGCACCGACCATCTTGGCGATGCCGCCCAGCTTGGCGAGCGTGGCCTCCATGTCCTCCGGGTCGAGCGGGGTGCCGAGCGCGTCGGACAGCTCGTCCAGGAAGGACCGTACGGTCTTGGTCACCCGGACCGGCCACTTGTGCCGCCCGAGCCGTCCGACCGCCTCGCAGAGCTCGGTGATCGCGTTGTCGTCGTTGGTCATCGAGCCGTGGCCGGCGGTGCCGTCCACGGTGAGCCGCATCCAGTGCATGCCCTTCTGGGCCGTCTCGACGAGGTAGAGCCGCAGCTTCTCGTTCACCGTGAAGGAGAAGCCGCCGACCTCGCCGATCGCCTCGGTGACCCCCTCGAAGAGGCCGGGGTGCTTGTCCACGAGGTACCGCGCGCCGTACGTGCCGCCCGCCTCCTCGTCCGCGAGGAAGGCCAGCACGATGTCGCGCGGGGGCTTGCGGCCGCTGCGCATCCGGTCGCGGACGACCGCGAGGGTCATCGCGTCCATGTCCTTCATGTCGACCGCGCCGCGGCCCCAGACGCAGCCGTCCGCGACCTCGCCCGAGAACGGGTGGTGCGTCCAGTCGTGGGCGTTGGCCGGAACCACGTCGGTGTGGCCGTGGATGAGCAGCGCGGGCCGGGACGGGTCCTCGCCCTCGATCCGCGCCACGGTCGAGGCACGGCCCTTGTGGGACTCGAAGATCTGCGGCTCCAGCCCGACCTCGGCGAGCTTCTCCGCGACGTACTCGGCCGCGCCCCGCTCCCCCGGTCCCGAATGGTCCCCGTAGTTGCTGGTGTCGATCCGGATCAGCTCACGACAGAGGTCCACGACCTCGTCCTCGCCGGAGCCGGCCGGAGCCGTGTTGGTCTCGCTCACGCTGCTTCCTTCCACTGTCGCTGTGGTGCTCCCCCTCATCCTCCCGCGCCGGGCCCGCACACCCAAGGGCACCCACCCCTCGTCATGCGCCCTTCACGCAGTCCGGGGCGTGATCGAGCACCCCCGGATGTTTGCTATTGTTTTCCACGTCGGAACGGGCCGGAGCCCGCGAGACAGACACCTTGTCCGGGTGGCGGAATGGCAGACGCGCTAGCTTGAGGTGCTAGTGCCCTTTATCGGGCGTGGGGGTTCAAGTCCCCCCTCGGACACAGAGCAAATGCCGATCAGGAGAGATCCTGGTCGGCATTTCGCGTTGCCCCCGCGTGGGGTCCGCACGGTCCGGCACTCTTGTTGAATCGGTTCACCCCTCGCTAGCGTCCAGGGCGCCAGCAGCACGGAGGGTTTTGCCGAGCGAGGAGCTCCATGAACCGCACACAGCCGCCCGCCCCGCCCTGGTACGAGGACATGGGTCCCGGATCGGGTGGGCTGGAGCCACGGGCCTGGTACGGGGAATCGGACGCCGGGCGGATGTCGCTGAACGGGGAGTGGCGCTTCCGGCTCTCGCCGGGCGCCGCCTCCCGGGACGAGTCGTTCGCGCGCCCCGGGTTCGACGCCTCGGAGTGGGCGACGGTCCGGGTTCCCGGGCACTGGGTGCTCCAGGGGGCTGGCGGGGCGCCCGCGTACACCAACGTGGTGTACCCCTTTCCCGTCGATCCGCCGAGGATGCCGACCGCGAATCCGACCGGGGACCATCTGCGGACCTTCGATCTGCCCGCCGGGTGGATGGGGGACGGTGATGTGGTGCTCCGGTTCGACGGGGTGGAGTCCTGTGCCCGGGTCTGGCTCAACGGCCGGGAGCTGGGCGACTTCAAGGGGTCACGGCTGCCGCACGAGTTCTCCGTCGGCGCGCTGCTGCGGGCCGAGGGCAATGTGCTGGCCGTGCGGGTGCACCAGTGGTCGTCGGGGAGCTATCTGGAGGACCAGGACCAGTGGTGGCTGCCCGGGATCTTCCGGGACGTGACCCTGCTGGAGCGGCCGCGGGGTGCGCCCCGGGACTTCTTCGTGCATGCCGGGTACGACCACCGCGACGGGTCCGGGACCCTGCGGGTGGAGTGCGCGGGGGCCGAGGGGCGGGTCCTGGTGCCCGAGCTGGGTGTCGATGTCGCCACGGGCGAGGCGGTGACCGTCGCGGTCGAGCCCTGGACGGCCGAGACGCCCCGGCTGTACGACGGGGAGCTGGTGACGTCCGGTGAACGGATCGGGCTGCGGGTGGGGTTCCGCACCGTCGTGGTCGAGGACGGGCTGATCAAGGTCAACGGGCGGCGGGTGCTCTTCCGCGGGGTGAACCGGCACGAGTTCCATCCGGAGACCGGGCGGACCGTGGACGCGGCGACCATGCGGCGCGATCTGGTGCTGATGAAGCAGCACAACATCAACGCCGTGCGGACCAGCCACTATCCGCCGCATCCCGCTTTCCTCGACCTCTGCGACGAGCTGGGGCTCTGGGTGATCGACGAGTGCGATCTGGAGACGCACGGCTTCTCCGGCCTGGAGTGGCGCGGCAACCCGGTGGACGACGAGCGGTGGACGCCGGCGCTGCTGGACCGGGCGGCGCGGATGGTGGAGCGCGACAAGAACCACGCGTCGGTGATCATCTGGTCGCTCGGCAACGAGTGCGGGACGGGGCGCGGGCTGAGCGCGATGGCCGCGTGGATCCGGCGCCGGGATCCGGGGCGGCTGCTGCACTACGAGGGCGACCTCTCCTGCCGGGACGTCGACCTGTACTCGCGGATGTATCCGACGCACGCCGAGGTCGAGCTGATCGGCCGCCGGGCGGAGGAACCGTGGGGCGACGCGGAGTCGGACACGCGGCGGCGGGCGATGCCGTTCGTGCTGTGCGAGTACGCGCACGCGATGGGGAACGGTCCGGGCGGGCTCTCCGCGTACCAGCGGCTGTTCGAGCGGTACGAGCGCTGCCAGGGCGGCTTCGTCTGGGAGTGGATCGATCACGGTCTCGCCCACCCCGAGCACGGCTTCGCGTACGGCGGGGACTTCGGCGAGGAGCTGCACGACGCCAACTTCGTCTGCGACGGGCTCCTCTTCCCCGACCGGACGCCCTCTCCCGGGCTGATCGAGTACAAGAAGGTCGTCGAACCGGTGCGGATCGAGCCCGTGTCCGGCGCGGGCTCGGTCCGGATCACCAACGGGTACGACTTCGCGGGGTCGGCGCACCTGGAGTTCGTGTGGGCGCACGAGGTGGACGGAGTGCCCGTCGCGTCCGGCGCGCTCACCGTGCCGGAGCTGGCTCCCGGTGCGTCGGCCGAGGTGCCGCTGCCGATGGACGGGGCCGGGGTGTGGACCGTACGGGCGGTGCTGGCCCGGGACACCGCCTGGGGCGCGCGCGGGCATGTGGTGGCGTGGGGGCAGGCGGAGACGGGCACGGCCGTCGTCCCCGCCACCGCGGTGGGTGCGCGGCCGGAGCGGAGTGAAGGGCTGATCACCCTGGGGCCGGGGGTCTTCGACGCGGTGACCGGGGCGCCGGTGCGGCTGGGTGCGGTGCCGGTGGAGGGGTTGCGGCTGGATGTGTGGCGGGCGCCCACCGACAACGACAACGGTGCGGCGTGGCTGCCGGACGAACGGTACGGGGCGCTGTGGCGGGAGTCGGGGCTGCACCGGATGCGGCACCGGGTCGACGCGGTCGAGGTCGGCGAGGACACCGTGGTCGTACGGACCAGGGTGGCGCCGGCCGGGGTCGGCCTGGGGCTGCGCACCGCGTACCGGTGGACGGCCGACGGGGAGCGGCTGGCGCTGACGGTGTCCGTGGCGCCGGAGGGCGAGTGGACGGTGCCGCTGCCCCGGCTGGGCATCCGCTTCGGGCTGCCCGCCGCGTACGGCGGGGCGCGGTGGTTCGGCGGCGGGCCCGGTGAGGCGTACCCGGACACCCGGGCCGCCTCGGTGCTCGGCCGGTGGCGGATGTCCGTGGACGCGATGCAGACGCCGTACGTGCGGCCCCAGGAGAATGGCGCACGGGCCGATGTCCGGTGGGCGGAGCTGACGGACGGCGGCGGTGCGGGGCTGCGGGCCGAGGGGGGTGAGCCGTTCTGGTTCACCGCCCGGCGGTGGACGAGCGAGCAGTTGGACGCGGCGGAGCACCGGCCGGGGCTGCGGGCCGGCGGGACCGTCTGGGTCAATCTGGATCACGCGGTGCAGGGCATCGGCTCCCGGTCCTGCGGGCCGGGCGTGCTGCCGGAGTACCGGCTCGACGCGCGAGCGGCGGAGTTCTCCTTCGTGTTCACGCCGTTGGGCTGAGCGGCGGGGGCGGGGTCCCCGCGCTCTACCGGGCGTCCTGCCGGACCGGTCCGGTGATCTTCGTGGTGGAGCAGCCCGCACCGATGGGCGGCCGCGGCTTCGGCCTCTTCCGGGAACTGCTGCCCGGTCATGTCGCCGCCGAGGCCGGGCGCATCGGCCGCGGTCCGGGGACGCTGACGCTGCCGGGCGCGTGCGGACCGCTCCCCGGTGACCGGCGATAATGTGCGGACATCCCGGGCCACGGAGCGAGGAGCCGGCACCATGAGCACCGCCGTACTGGTCGGCGTCCCCCGGTGAGGGGGCGTGCGAAGCCGCCGTCGGCGCCGCTGCCGCAGCGGGACGGGATCGATCCGGTCCGGGTGCGGCTCCCCGAGGATCCGGACGGGGCGTGGCCGACGGTGCGCGACCATCTGCTGGCGCGGTTCGCGGGCGCGATCGGGGCGGGGCGGGTGGACGCCATGGTCGCCGAGGGCCGGTTCGTCTCCGTACGGGGACCGGTCTGCGCCGACGAGCCGTACGCCGCGGGCCGGTACATCTGGTTCCACCGGGATTTCGCGCCGGAGGAGCCGGTGCCGTTCCCGGTCGGGGTCGTCCACCGCGACGAGCATCTCGTCGTCGCCGACAAGCCGCACTTCCTGGCGACGACGCCGCGCGGCCGGCATGTCACCGAGACCGCGGTGGCCCGGCTCCGCCGCGAGCTGGGCCTGTCGGCGTTGCAGCCGGCGCACCGGCTGGACCGGCTGACCGCGGGCCTCGTCCTGTTCGTCGTACGGCCCGGGGAGCGGGGCGCGTACCAGACGATGTTCCGGGACCGCCTGGTGCGCAAGGAGTACGAGGCGGTGGCGCCGTACGATCCGGCGCTGGTCCTGCCCCGGACCGTGCGCAGCCGGATCGTGAAGGAGCGCGGGGTGATCGCCGCCCGTGAGGAGCCGGGCGAGCCGAACAGCGAGAGCCGGATCGAGCTGCTGGCGCACCGGGCGGGGCACGGCCGCTACCGGCTGCTGCCCGCCACCGGGCGGACCCATCAGCTGCGGGTCCATATGAACGGGCTGGGGCTGCCGCTCGTCCACGACCCGGTCTATCCGGTGGTCGAGGCGGAGGGGGCGCCGGACGACTTCTCCCGCCCGCTCCAGCTCCTGGCCCGGGTGCTGGAGTTCACCGATCCGGTCACGGGCGAGCCGCGCCGCTTCGAGAGCGGGCTGCGGCTCTCCGCGTGGCCGGACCGGTGAGCGCCCGCGGTGGTCAGTGGCCGCGGGCGATCCACTCGTCCAGGTGGGGGGCCTCCGCGCCGATGGTGGTGGAGTCGCCGTGTCCGGTGCGGACGGTGGTCTCCGGCGGGAGCGCGAGGAGTCGGTCCCTGATCGAGGCGACGATGGTCGGGAAGTGGGAGAAGGACCGTCCGGTGGCGCCGGGGCCGCCCTGGAAGAGCGTGTCCCCGGTGAAGACGGTGGACAGCCCGGGGGCGTACAGGCAGACGGCGCCCGGGGCGTGGCCGGGGGTGTGCAGGACCGTGAGGGTCGTTCCGGCGACCGTCAGCTCCTGACCGTCGGTCAGTTCGCCGTCCGGGGTGCGGTCCGGGTGGGTCTGCTTCCACAGCGGCAGGTCGTCCCGGTGCAGCAGGATCGGCGCGCCGGTGGCGTCGGCCAGGGCCGGGGCCGCGTCGATGTGGTCGTTGTGCGCGTGCGTGCAGACGATGGCGCGCAGCGTACGGCCGTTCAGCGCGGCCTCGATGGCGTCGGCGTCGTGGGCGGCGTCGATGACGATCGCCTCGGTGCCGTCGCCGATGATCCAGACGTTGTTGTCGACGTCCCACTCCCCGCCGTCGAGGGCGAAGGTGCCGGAGGTGACGAGGTGGTCGACGCGGGCCATCAGAGGACCACCACCGAGCGCAGCACGTCGCCGTCGTGCATCCGGGCGAAGGCCTGCTCGACGTCGCCGAGTCCGATGGTCTCGGTGACGAACGCGGCGAGGTCGATCCGGCCCTGCTGGTGCAGGTCGATCAGCATCGGGAAGTCGCGCGAGGGCAGGCAGTCGCCGTACCAGGAGGACTTGAGCGAGCCGCCGCGCCCGAAGACGTCGATGAGCGGCAGCTCCAGCCGCATCTCGGGGGTGGGGACGCCGACCAGGACGACGGTGCCGGCGAGGTCGCGGGCGTAGAAGGCCTGCTGGTATGTCTCCGGGCGGCCGACCGCGTCGATGACGACGTCGGCGCCGTTGCCGTCGGTCAGGGAGCGGATCGCCTCGACCGGGTCGGTGGAGCGGGAGTTGACGGTGTGCGTGGCGCCCATCGTCTTCGCCGTCTCCAGCTTGCGGTCGTCGATGTCCACGGCGATGATCTTCGCCGCGCCGGCCAGCCGGGCCCCGGCGATCGCCGCGTCGCCGACACCGCCGCAGCCGATCACGGCGACCGAGTCGCCGCGGCCGACCTGCCCGGTGTTGATGGCGGCTCCGATGCCCGCCATCACTCCGCAGCCGAGCAGCCCGGCGACGGCCGGGGAGACCTCGGGGTCGACCTTGGTGCACTGACCGGCGGCGACCAGGGTCTTCTCGGCGAACGCGCCGATGCCGAGGGCCGGCGACAGCTCCGTGCCGTCGAGCAGGGTCATCTTCTGCTTGGCGTTGTGGGTGTCGAAGCAGTACCAGGGGCGGCCACGCAGACACGCGCGGCACTGCCCGCACACGGCACGCCAGTTGAGGATGACGAAGTCACCGGGCGCGACGTCCGTGACGCCCTCGCCGACGGACTCCACCACGCCCGAGGCCTCGTGGCCGAGCAGGAAGGGGAACTCGTCGTTGATCCCGCCCTGCTTGTAGTGGAGGTCGGTGTGGCAGACGCCGCACGCCTGGATCTTCACCACGGCCTCGCCGGGGCCCGGGTCGGGGATCACGATCGTCTCGATCCGTACCGGCTCGTTCTTCCCCGGTGCGATGACCCCTTGCACCTGCTGCGACATACCGTGGTCTCCCTGTTTCCGTCTTTTCGCGAAGATCGAACGCGAACAACCGTACGCCCCGTGAGGGTGTCACGGCGGCGCGCCGCGTTGGCGGGAAACGGCTGCGGTACACCCGGTGGGATGTACCGCTTTCGGTCAGATGGGGCGTATCGCTGAACTCCGGCGGTTTCCAGGCGGTCCTTTGATACGCAGGGGCCGCCGAATCAGTACCTGCGGGGGCAGGGGTCGCGTGGTCCACCAGCAGTGGAATGACGGATCATGGGGGAAAAGCCTTGACCGAGATCACCGAAACCACGGAGAAGACCGGCCGGCGGACCGACGAGCCGGGACCGGCTCCCGCAGCGGCCGCGCTCGGCGCGCCGGTCGGCGGACTCGTGCCGTACACCGACGCGTTGCCCGTCCCGCCGGTGCTCCGCCCGCAGAGCGTTGACGTGCTCCGCGAGACCGAGATCACCCTGTCACCCGCCTGGGTGCGCCTGCACGCGCAGCTGCCGCCGACCCTGATGTGGGGGTACGACGGCACGGTGCCGGGCCCGACCATCGAGGTGCGGCGCGGGGAGCGGATCAGGATCGCCTGGACCAACCGCATCCCCAGGGGCAGCGAGTACCCGGTCACGGCGGTGGAGGTCGGCCCGGTCAAGCCGGACGAGCCGGCACCGCACAACAGTCCCGGGCGCGACGGCGTCGAGCCGAACGCGGACGTCGCCGCGCTGCCCGCCTGGACGGTGACGCATCTGCACGGCGCGCAGACCGGTGGCGGCAACGACGGCTGGGCCGACAACGCGGTCGGCTTCGGCGACGCGCAGCTGTCGGAGTACCCGAACGACCACCAGGCCACCCAGTGGTGGTACCACGACCACGCCATGAACATCACCCGGTGGAATGTGTACGCCGGGCTCGTCGGCACCTATCTGATCAGGGACGACGAGGAGGACGCGCTCGGTCTGCCGTCCGGCGACCGGGAGCTGCCGCTGATCCTCGCCGACCGCAACCTGGACACCGACGCGGACGGCCGGCTCAACGGGCGGCTGCTGCACAAGACGACGGTGGTCACCGAGGCCGACCCGGAGACCGGGAAGCCGGTGTCGCTGCCGTTCCTCGGCCCGTACACCACGGTCAACGGGCGCATCTGGCCGTACCTGGACGTGGACGACGTCTGGTACCGCTTCCGGCTGGTCAACGCGTCCAACGCGCGGATCTACGATCTGGTGCTGGTCGACGACGAGAACAACCCGGTGCCGGGTGTGATCCGGCAGATCGGCAGTGACGGCGGGCTGCTGCCGCGCCCGGTGCCGGTCGACTTCGACGCGGTGCTGCCGGGGCTGACGATCGCCCCGGCCGAGCGGATGGACCTGCTGATCGACTTCTCGGCGCTGGCCGGCCGCCGGGTCCGGCTGGTCAACCGCGGCACGCTCGCGCCGGGGGTGCCGGACCCGGCGTCGAGTGTGCCGTTCCCGCAGGTGATGGAGTTCCGGGTACGGGAGACGGGACGGCCGGACGGTTTCGAGCTGCCCGAGGTGCTGTCCGGTTCCTTCCGGCGGTACGAGCACGGCCGGGTGGAGCACGGGCACCGGCTGGTGGTGCTGACGGTGCCGGGCACGGTCGGCGGCGGCGGTCACCCGGAGATCTGGGAGATGGCGGAGGTCGAGGACGCCACCGGCGTCCAGGTGCCCTCGGACGGTGTCGTCCAGGTCCGGGGCGAGGACGGCACGGTGCGCACGTACCGCAGGATCGCGCGGACCTTCAACGACGGTCTGGGCTTCACGGTGGGCGAAGGCGCCTTCGAGCAGTGGTCGTTCCTCAACCTGGGCGGTCCGACGCATCCGATGCACATCCATCTCGCGGACTTCCAGGTGATGGGCCGGGAGGCGTACGAGCTCGACGGCTTCGACCCGGCGGTGGGCGGGACCCGCTCCCCCGTGGCGTTCGACCACGGCACCACGATCGCCACGGCACCCAACGAGCAGGGCTGGAAGGACGTCTTCCGGGTGCCCGCGGGGCAGATGGTGAAGGTGCTCGGGAGGTTCGACGGGGCGTACGGGCGGTTCATGTACCACTGCCATCTGCTGGAGCACGAGGACATGGGCATGATGCGGCCGTTCGTCGTGATGCCGCCCGAGGCGATGGAGTTCGACCACGGCGCCGGGCACGGCGGCCACCACGGGCACGGCGGCTGACGGTCGCCGGCCCGGACCGGCGGCCCCCGCGGGATCGTTCCGCGGGGGCCGCCGCGCGGCTCAGGCCTCGTGGACCAGCCGGCCGCCCACGTAGGTCCGCAGGACGCGGGTCGCGCCGATCTCCTCGGGCGGGCCCGCGTACGGGTCCCGGTCGAGGACCACCAGGTCGGCGAGGGCGCCGGTGCGGATGGATCCGGTGTCGTCCAGGTGGTTCACGTAGGCGGAGCCCGCCGTGTACGCGGCGATGGCGGCGGTCAGCGAGATGCGCTGCTCCGGCAGGAAGGCCGGTCCCTCGCCGCCGGGGGTGATGCGGTTGACCGCGGTGTGGATGCCGTGCAGCGGATCGGGGCTGCTGACCGGCCAGTCGCTGCCCGCCGCGACGGTCGCGCCGGAGCGCAGCAGGGCGCCGAACGGGTACTGGAGCGCGGCGCGTCCGGCGCCGAGGAAGGGGATGGTCAGCTCGTCCATCTGCGGCTCGTGGGCGGCCCAGAGCGGCTGGATGTTGGCCGTGGCGCCGAGCTCACGGAACCGGGGGATGTCGTCGGGGTGGACGATCTGGAGATGGGCGAGGTGAGGCCGGGTGTCGGTACGGCCGTTGGCGGCGCGGGCGGCCTGCACGGCGTCGAGCGCCTCGCGCACCGCCCGGTCGCCGAGCGCGTGGAAGTGCACCTGGAAGCCGAGGGCGTCCAGCTCGGTGACGTGGCGGCGCAGTTCGGCGGGGTCGACGAAGCTGGTGCCGCGGTTGGTGGTGGCGCAGCCGCAGCCGTCGAGGTAGGGGGCGAGCAGGGCGGCGGTGCCGGTCTCGGCGACGCCGTCCTGCATGATCTTCACCGAGCCGGCCCGGAAGCGTCCGGCGTTCAGCTCCTCGCGCCTGGCGACGAGTCCGGGGATCTGTTCGGCGCCGCGCTCGCGGTCCCACCACAGGGCGCCGACGACGCGTGCGGTCAGCGAGCCGTCCCGGGCGGCGCTCAGATAGGCGTCGGCCGGGTCGTCCATGGAGCCGAAGCCGCCGAGGATGGCGTCCTGCCAGGCGGTGATCCCGTGGGCGTGCAGCAGGCGTTGGGCGCGGAGCAGGGCGGCCAGCCGGTCGGCGGGGGTGGAGCGCGGGGTGTGGCGGGCGACCAGGTCCATGGCGCCCTCCTGGAGGAGGCCGGTGGGCTCGCCGCGCTCGTCGCGTTCGATGCGGCCGTCGGCCGGGTCGGGGGTGTCCCGGGTGATACCGGCGAGGGTCAGGGCGCGGGTGTTGGCCCAGGCGCCGTGGTGGTCGCGGTTGACCAGGTAGGCGGGGCGGTCGGGTACGGCGGTGTCGAGCTGCTCCCTGGTGGGGGCGCCGCCCTCGAAGGCGTCCATGGACCAGCCGCCGCCGGTGATCCACTCCTGGTCGGGGTGGGTGTCGGCGTAGGCCCGGACGGCGGCGACGGTCTCCGTCGCCGTGTGGATGTCGGTGAGGTTGCACCGGGCGAGTTCCAGACCGGCGGTGACCGGGTGGATGTGGGCGTCCTGGAAGCCGGGGAGGAGCAGTCGGCCCGCGAGGTCGACGACTTCGGTACGCGGTCCGGTCAGTTCGCGTACCTCGTCGTGGCCGACCGCGGTGATGCGGCCGTCGGTGACGGCGACGGTGGTGGCGCGGCTGCGGGCCGCGTCCATGGTGAGGACGGGGCCGCCGGTGAGGACGAGGTCGGCGGGGGTGCGGTGCATGGGTGGTTCCGTTCGTTGGAGGTGCCGGGTGCGGTCAGACCGGGTCGGGCACCGGCTCGGGGGCGGTCGTGTCCGCGGGTTCGGGGGCGGTGGAGACGCCGGTGACGAAGTAGGGGGACTTCCTGGCCCACTTGGCCCAGGCGGCCGCCGCCACCCCGGACAGCAGCATGACGGCCGGACAGAAGAGCATGAACCAGCCGTTGTCGGGGCCGGCCTCGAAGTGGTCGGCGGAGGTGTAGAAGGTCCAGCAGAGGTAGCCGCCGAGCCCCAGCAGGACGAGGGCGCTCACCACGGGGAGCACCACGGCGCGCAGCGCCTCGGACGGGCCGTGGTGCAGCGCGTCGCGGAAGCGGACGGCGGCGGCCAGCGCGGTGAGCGCGTAGTAGAGCGAGACGACGACGCCGATCGCGTTGACGGAGGCCAGGATGAGGTCGCCGACCTTCGGGATGACGAGCGAGACGACGGCGAGGGCGGCGGCGATGCAGCCGACCGCGACGGTTCCGGCCGCCGGGGTCCCGTAGCGCGGGCTGATCCTGGTCCAGAACGGGCCGAGCGTGCGGTCGCGGCCCATCGCGAACATGCCGCGCACGGTGGGGATCACGCCGGACTGGAGCGAGGCGACGGCGGAGAACGTGAGGGCGATCAGCGGGAGTGCGGCGAGCGGCTGATCGGCGAGCCGGTCGCCGAGGTAGGTGAGGCCCTGTGCGCCGTGGCCGGTCAACTCGTCGAGGGAGAGGACGCGTTGGAAGGCGAAGGAGCCGAGCAGGAAGAGGCCGAGCATGGTGAACAGGGTGATCAGACCGGCCCGGGAGGCGTCCCTGGGGTCGCGGATCTCCTCGGTGACGCTGAACGTCGACTCGAAGCCCCAGTAGCAGAAGACGGAGAGCAGCAGTCCCTGGGCGAGCTGCTGCCCGGACGGGATGGTGAACGGGTTGATCCAGTCGAGGCTGAAGGGGTGCGGGCCCATGAACAGCCCGTAGCCGCAGAAGCCGAGCAGGACGACGTACTCGAAGACGAGGAGGTACTTCTGGAGGTTGGCGGCGGACCGGAGGCCGGTGACCGCGGTGAGGGTGACGGCGATCAGGACGACGATGCCGAGCGCGGTCGACTGGGCGGTGGAGTCCGGGTCGAGGTGGAGTCCGGCGAGGGTGCGCAGCCCTCCCTCGCCGGCGAGCTGGAGCAGGGCGGAGCCCGTGACGGTCGTGGTGTAGGAGAGGAAGACCACCGTGGAGACGATGCCGATCCAGCCGACGAGGAAGCCCAGCCAGGGGCTGAGGGAGCGGCCGACCCACACATAGCCGCTGCCCATGTTCGGCTCGACCCTGTTGAGCCGGGAGTACGCCCCGGCGATGCCGAGGATCGGCAGGAACGCGAGCAGCATGATGATCGGCAGATGCAGGCCGACGGCGCCCGCGGTCACGCCGAGCCCGATGCCGATGCTGGAGGTGGCGGCCGTGGAGGACGCGGCGATGACGACGCCGTCCACGACACCGAGGCTCCTCTTCAGCGTCGCCGGTGCCGGTGGGTCGCTGCCGTAGGGGGTGGGTGAGTCCATCACGGAGGCTCCTTCGCCGAGGGGCGCTCTTCGGCCCCGGTGGCGGCACATCGAACTCTTCGACGGGTTCACACGTCAACGGCGTTGTCATAAGGTGCGCCCATGAGCGCGAGCGAGCGGGTGGTACCGGAGGGCGCGCGGCGCCGCAGGCGCCCCACCAAGCAGGGCACGGTGCTGTCCGAGCAGCTGATCGTGGAGACGACACTGCGGCTGATCGGTGAGCACGGGGCGGCCGCGCTCACCGTGCGTCGGCTCGGCGCGGCGCTGGGCTGCGATCCGAGCGCGCTGTACCGGTACTTCCGGGACACGGACGAGCTGTTGCTCGCGGTGGCCGACGAGCTGATCGGCCGAACGATGCGCGGCTGGCGGCCGACGGGCGACTGGCGGGCCGATCTGCGCACCCTCGGCCTGCGGATGCACGCGGACTATCTGGCGCACCCCCAGGCGGCGACGCTGACCTGTGCCCGGGTGACCGGGCGGACCCATGAGATCCGGTCGGTGGAGGCGATCCTCGGGGTGCTGCGCGGGGCGGGGTTCCCGGATGCCGAGGCGGTGCGGATCTACCACGTCTTCGTCGACCAGACGCTGTCGTTCGCGGCGCTGGACGCGTCCACGCTGGTGCTGACGGAGCGGGCCCGCACCCAGGAGGTGCGGACCTGGCCGGACACCTACGCCCGGCTCCCGGCCGGGACCCATCCGAACATCGCGGCGACGGCGGGGGCGCTGGTCGCGGAGATGGACCGCAGCGGGTATCCGGCGGCGCTGGAGATGGTGCTGGCGGCGGCAGCGGCGCGGTTGGGGCACGTGCGCACGACTGCGCCATAGCGACGCGGGCGGTGCGGCGGGGGCGTACGCCGGACTGCGCGGCCGGGGCGTACACCGGGCTTGCGCCGGACTGCGCGGCGGTACGGGCTCAGGGTGCGAGGACGTCCAGCTCGTGCAGGGCGCCCACCGCGATCTCCTTCGTCAGCCGCTCCGCCTCCACGGCGTCGCCCTCGCGGACCGCCTCGGCGAGCCGGACGTGGAGGGTGACCGCGGCCGGGTCCGGGTCCTCGAACATCACCTGGTGGTGGGTGCGGCCCGCCAGGACCTCGGCGACGACATCGCCGAGCCGCGCGAACATCTCGTTGCCGGAGGCGTTGAGCACGATCCGGTGGAACGCGATGTCGTGCTCCAGATAGCCCTCCAGCTGCTGGCCGCGCGAGGTGGCGACCATGCCGAGCGCGCATTCGGTGAGGGCGGCGCACTGCTCCGGGGTGGCGTTGCGGGCGGCGAGTCCGGCCGCGACGGGCTCGATCGCCGAACGCAGCACGGTCAGGGAGCGCAGCTGGCGCGGTCGGTCGGCGCCGGCCAGCCGCCAGCGGATGACCTGCGGGTCGTAGACGTTCCACGCCTCGGTGGGCCGGACGGTCACACCGACCCGGCGCCGGGACTCGACCAGGTGCATGGATTCCAGGACGCGGATCACTTCGCGTACGACGGTGCGCGAGACGTCGAAGCGCTGGGCCAGCTCATCGGTGCGCAGGACCTGCCCCGGCGGGTGCTCCCCGGCGGCGATCTCCAGACCCAGGGTGTCCAGCACATGTGTATGCAGCCCAGGGCCCTGTGTGGTCATGAGCACAGCCTACGGGGCACCCTTCAGGAACAAAAAGTACGACGTTTATGTCACAGCATCTTGAATAAGTCGTACGTATAGGTTTCAGTAGCGCGACGGACCGATGTCGAGGAAGACATCGAAGAAGACTGCGAGGCACCACCAATGAGCACCCCCCACGTCGTCGTGGTGATGGGCGTAGCAGGGACCGGCAAGACCACGATCGGCCCCCTGCTCGCCGCCGGACTCGGCGTTCCGTACGCAGAGGGCGATGACTTCCATCCCGCGGCGAACATCGCCAAGATGTCGGCCGGTACCCCGCTGGACGACTCCGACCGGTGGCCCTGGCTCGACGCGATCGGCCAGTGGGCGCACGGCCGGGCGGGGCTCGGCGGAGTGGTGAGCAGCTCTGCGCTCAAGCGGGTCTACCGGGACCGGCTGCGCGCCGAGGCACCCGGCGCGGTCTTCCTCCATCTGACCGGCGACCGGGCGTTGATCGAGACGCGCATGGCGGAGCGCAAGGGGCACTTCATGCCCACCGCGCTGCTCGACTCGCAGTTCGCCACCCTGCAGCCGCTGCAGGAGGACGAGGCCGGTGTCTCGGTCGACGTGTCCGGCACCCCCGAAGAAATCACCCAGCGAGCCGTCGCCGCGTTGCGCCGGCTCGGAAACTAAGGATCACCACCGTGACCAGTCTCAGCGTCGAGATGTTGGCAGCGGACGCCGTCGAACCGATCACTTCGGCAGGCAACGCGCAGTTGGGTATCGCCGTTCTGGCGGGCATCGCCGTCATCGTTCTGCTCATCACCAAGTTCAAGATGCACGCGTTCCTCGCGCTGACCATCGGCTCGCTGGCGCTCGGCTCGTTCGCGGGCGCCGCCCCGGCCAAGACGATCGCCAGCTTCACCGCCGGCCTCGGCTCGACCGTCGCGGGTGTCGGCGTGCTCATCGCGCTCGGCGCGATCCTGGGCAAGCTGCTCGCCGACTCCGGTGGCGCGGACCAGATCGTCGACACCATCCTCGCGAAGGCGAGCAGGCGCTCGATGCCGTGGGCGATGGTCCTGATCGCCTCGATCATCGGTCTGCCGCTCTTCTTCGAGGTCGGCATCGTGCTGCTGATCCCGGTGGTGCTGCTGGTCGCCAAGCGTGGCAACTTCTCGCTGATGCGGATCGGAATCCCGGCGCTGGCCGGTCTCTCCGTGATGCACGGTCTGATCCCGCCGCACCCCGGCCCGCTGGTGGCGATCGACGCCCTCGGCGCCAACCTCGGTGTCACGCTGGCTCTGGGTGTGCTGGTCGCGATCCCGACCGTGATCATCGCGGGGCCGGTCTTCTCCCGCTACGCCGCGCGCTGGGTGGACATCAAGGCTCCGGAGAAGATGATTCCGCAGCGTCCCTCGGAGGACCTCGACCGCCGCCCCAGCTTCGGCGCCACTCTGGCGACGATTCTGCTGCCGGTCGTGCTGATGCTGATCAAGGCGCTGGTCGACATCGTCGTGGACGATCCTGAGCAGAGCCTCCAGAAGGTCACCGATGTGATCGGCTCGCCGCTGATCGCGCTCCTCGCGGCCGTGATAGTCGGCATGTTCACGCTGGGCCGGGCCGCCGGTTTCTCCAAGGGCCGGCTCTCCACCACCGTCGAGAAGTCCCTTGCCCCGATCGCCGGTGTGCTGCTGATCGTGGGCGCGGGCGGCGGTTTCAAGCAGACCCTCATCGACGCCGGTGTGGGCCAGATGATCCTGGACTTCTCCAAGGACTGGTCGATCCCGGCGCTGCTGCTGGGCTGGCTGATCGCCGTGGCGATCCGGCTCGCGACCGGTTCGGCGACCGTGGCCACCATCTCGGCGGCCGGTCTGGTCGCCCCGCTGGCCGCCGACATGTCGACGTCCCACGCCGCCCTGCTGGTCCTCGCCGTCGGCGCGGGCTCGCTCTTCTTCAGCCATGTCAACGACGCCGGGTTCTGGCTGGTGAAGGAGTACTTCGGCATGAACGTCGGTCAGACGATCAAGACCTGGTCGGTGATGGAGACCATCATCTCCGTGGTCTCGCTGGCCTTCATCCTGCTGCTTTCGCTGGTCGTCTAGGGCCTGTCCCGACGACCGGCCGCCCGCACGGTCCTCCCCCCACAGCGCGATGCTGTGACCGTGCCCGAGGGCGCCCGACCGCCCCGGAGCGCATGCCACGGCATGCCCCCGGGTCGGCGGGCGCCCTCGCCATATGCCCGGCCGTCGCGATCCCCGCGGCGAGCACCGCCGCCAACGCCGCTGACCCGCAGCCCAGTTGACGACACCGGCCGGGCTTTCGGCCCGGCTCCGCGCCCCGGCGGGCATGTCAGACTTGGCGCCATGTCGAACCATGAACCCCTCAAGGCCTTTCTGCTCGCCTTCCCCGGACCCGTGCGCGACCGGTTGGTGGGGGCGGTGCTCGCCGGTACGAAGGTGTCGACGACCGGGCTGCTCGCGGAGTACGAGGCGGAGAAGGAGGAGCTGCCTCCGGTGGGCGAACGGTCCGCGCTGATCGACTCGGACGGCCGGGAGACCGCGGTGCTGGAGGTGACGGAGGTGCGGGTGCTGCGCCTCGGCGATGTGGACCTCCAGCACGCGATCGACGAGGGCGAGGGTCACGCCTCGGTCGCCGAGTGGCGCGCGGACCACGAGAGGTTCTGGCACAGCGAGGAGATGCGGGAGGCGCTCGGCGACCCGGAATTCACCGTGGACGACGACACCATGGTCGTCGTCGAGCGGTTCCGGGTCGTCGAGCTGCTGACCCCCGTCGAGGGGGCGGACAGCGAGGGGGCGGACAGCCAGTAGACCGGGCGGGCCACGCGGCGCTACGGCCGTGGGGCGAGGATCTCCCGGCAGGTCAGCGGGGGCGCGACGGCACCGGGACGGCCGGTGCGGACAAAGGCGATCCAGGTGGCGCGCACGGCCCTGCCCAGCTCGTCCACCTCCTCCCAGGTGGTGTCGCCCAGCATCGGGGAGTCCCGCCAGGCGGCCCGGGAGCCGAGGAGCAGCGGCAGTTCCACGCAGTGGGTGGCGCCGTACTCCGATCCGGCCGGGCGCCAGTCCAGCCGGTAGGCGTGCACCCGGGCCCCGGCCCGGACGAGCTGTTGCCCGAGGGCGGTCAGCGGTTCGGCGTACATCCGCCGGGTCGGCTCCGCCGGGTCGCCGTTCCCGCTCTTCTCTCCGGGGAAGGCCGACATGTCGTCCGCGTTCCAGCCGTACATGATGTCCAGGCCGCGGACGTGCGGTCCGGGGGCGGCGACGGCCGTGCCGACGGGGCCGAACGGCGGCTCCAGGGTGGAGCCGGAACGTTCCCGGTGGGCGAGCCCGGTGTCCCGTTGCGCCGCGAGCACGGCTGCCTGGCCGGCGGTACGCGGGCCGTCGCCGGGGGCGTGCACCGCGAGCCGCTCGCCGAAGATCCGGCCGAGGGCTTCGGCATCGGCCCGGGGCCGGGTGGCGATCGCCAGCGGCGCGCTCTGCAGGATCGCGCGGCGGAACAGCCCCCGGGCCTCGGGCAGCTCCATCAGCAGCCGGATGGAGAGCGCCCCGGCGGACTGCCCGAAGACCGTGACATCGGCGGGGTCGCCGCCGTACGCGGCGATGTGCCTCCGCACCCAGCGGAGCGCTTCGAGCTGGTCGTACAGGCCGAGATTGCCCTCGGACACCCCGTCGAGGCAGAGGTATCCGAGTGCGCCGACGCGGTAGTTGACGGCCACCACGACGACATCGCCCTCGGTGGCGAGTGCCCCGCCGTCGTACCAGTCCATGAGGCCCGCGCCGCTGCTGTACCCGCCGCCGTGGAACCAGACCATCACCGGCCGCGCCGCGCTGTCGCGGCCGGGTGTGGTGACGGTCAGGTTCAGACAGTCCTCGCCCTGCGGGTGCCGGTCGAGCGGAGGTCCCATCACCGCGTCAAGCCTGGACGGCAGTTGCGGACAGATCTCGCCGGTGGGCGGGCGGTCGCCGTCACGCACCGGGCGGGGCCGCGCGAAGCGCTCGGCGACGGCGTAACGGACCGGGCCGGACCGGACCACGGCGGGGCCGGTCACGCGGTGCCTCCGGAGAGCGATTCCATCGGCGCCGGGACCGGCTCGGGCGCGCCCTCGGGCACCAGGCGGAACAGCGCGACGGCCCCGGCGAGGCTGACGCCGCAGATCCCGACGAGGTACCACGTCACCCCGGTCGACGACCCGCCGGAGTTGAGCAGCGCCGTGGAGATCATGGGGGCCAGACCACCGCCGAGGATGGCGCCGCCCTGAAGGATCACCGAGGAGCCCGAGTAGCGGACGTTGACGGGGAAGGTGTCGACGATGATGCTGCCCTGCACGCAGTGGGTGACCGGGATGATGAGTCCCATGCCGAGCAGCGCGACGACCGCGAGGGCGGAGTTGCCGGTATCGAGCAGTGGGAAGAAGGCGACGCACCAGAGAAGGATGGCGGCGGATCCGGCGATGAACATGGTCCGGCGGCCGTGCCGGTCGGCGATCTTCGTCCACACCGGAATGGTCACGAACCACAGGGCCGCAGCGACCGTGACGCTCACGATGAGGAACTGCTTGTCGTAGCCGAGGTGCTGGGAGCCGTAGGACAGCGTGAAGACCATGAACACATAGGCGACGGCCGAGTTGGCCACGACGGCGAGCAGGGTCAGCGCGAGCCGGGGGAAGCCGACCTTCATCGATTCGGCCAGCGGGAACCTGACCACTTGGTCCTGGGCCCGGACGCGGTCGAAGGACGGTGACTCGGTCACCCGTAGCCGGATCACCAGCCCCACGGCCACCAGGACGAAACTGAGCAGGAACGGGATGCGCCAGCCCCACGAGGTGAACGCGTGGTCGCCCATGACCGCGTTGGTGACCAGGAAGATCACATTGGCCAGCACCAGGCCGCCCGGTGTGCCCATCTGCGGGAAGCCCGCGTAGAGGTTCTTCTTGCCCGGTGGCGCGTGTTCCATCGACATGAGGGTCGCTCCGGCGCCCTCGCCGCCGAGTCCGATGCCCTGGATGACGCGCAGCGTGACCAGGAGGACGGGTGCCCAGAATCCGATGGTGTCGTAGCTCGGGATGGCGCCGATGAGGGTGGAGCCGATCCCCATCAGGACGAGGGAGACCACCAGCGTCGCCTTGCGGCCGATGCGGTCGCCGTAGTGGCCGAAGACCAGGCCGCCGAGGGGGCGGGCGATGAAGCCGACGGCGAAGGTGCTGAAGGCGGCCAGGGTGCCGGCGGCGGGGCTGAGCGAGGGGAAGAACTGCTGGTTGAAGATGAGCGCCGCGGCTGTTCCGTAGAGGAAGAAGTCGTACCACTCCAGCGTGGTGCCCGCGAGCGTGGCCAGGGCGGTTCTGCCGGCAGTGGCTCGGGCGCCGCCCGAGTGTTCTTCGTGAGGTGAAGTGTTCACGGGGTGACCTATCACTTGGATGGCGGGCTGTGGGCGGTTCGCCCCGGACAGCCGCTACGACGGCCGGGCTTCACCCGTCGTCAACCGTGGATCCTGATGCCCTGAGACATGACACACAAATGCCGAATCGGGGACCAGTCATACCCGTTCGGGTATAGCGGAGACCTGATATCCGCAATGCGCGGGACCCTGGGTATGCCATTTCAGTTATGGCTCCGCACGAGAATCGCATTTGTCCGGCATGGCTGTGCCGATCACAGTGGGACGCATGACGGCAGAGACTGGGCGGTGGATCCGCAACTTCGTGGCCGGGCAGTTCGTGGAGCCCGACGAGAACCGCAGCTTCGACAAGACCGACCCCGCCACCGGCCGGGTGTTCGCCCGGGTGCACGAGGCGGACAGGGAGCTGGTGGACCGCGCGGTGAACGCGGCCCGGCGCGCCCTGCACGACGGGTGGGCGACGACACCGGTACGGGAGCGGGCCGCGCTGCTGCGCCGGGCCGCGGACCGGATCGAGGAGCGCTTCGAGGAGTTCGTCGCGGCGGAGGTCGCCGACACCGGCAAGCCGGTCACCCAGGCCCGGGAGCTGGATGTCGCACGCGCGCTGGCGAACTTCCGCACCTTCGCCGACGTGGTGGCCGCCGCCGGCCAGGAGTCCTTCCTCACCGACCTCGCGGGCGGCCGGCAGGCGCTCAACTACGCGGTGCGCAAGCCGCTCGGCGTCGTCGCGGTCGTCGTCCCCTGGAATCTGCCCCTCCTGCTGCTGACCTGGAAGGTCGCCCCCGCACTGGCCTGCGGCAACGCCCTGGTCGTCAAGCCCAGTGAGGAGACCCCGGCCACCGCCACGCTGCTGGCCGAGGTACTCGCCGAGGTCGGGCTGCCCGCCGGGGTGTACAACGTCGTCCACGGCTTCGGCGGCGACTCCGCCGGTGAGTACGTGACCTCGCACCCGGGGATCGACGGGGTGACCTTCACCGGCTCGTCGGCCACCGGCTCGCACGTCATGAAGACCGTCGCGCCCCGCGTCCGTCCGGTCTCCTTCGAACTCGGCGGCAAGAACGCCGCCGTCGTCTTCGACGACGTCGACCTCGACGAGGCGCTGACCGGGCTGACCAAGTCCGTCTTCACCAACACCGGCCAGGTCTGCCTGTGCACCGAGCGGGTCTACGTACAGCGCTCGGTCTTCGCCGATATCGCCGAGGGGCTCGCCGAGCGGGCCCGGAGCCTGCGGCTGGGCGACCCACTGGACGAGCGGACCACCACCGGACCGCTGATCTCCCCGACCCACCGGGACAAGGTGCTGAGCTACTTCGACCTGGCCGAGCGGGCCGGGGCGAAGGTGCTCACCGGCGGCGGGGTGCCGCAGCTCGGCCCCGGCCTCGCGGGCGGCTCGTGGATCGAGCCGACGCTGTGGACGGGCCTGACCAACGCCGACCGGCCCGTGCGCGAGGAGATCTTCGGCCCGGTGGCCGCCCTGATCCCCTTCGACACCGAGGCGGAGGCCATCGCCCTGGCCAATGACACCGAGTACGGTCTCGCGGCTTCCGTGTGGACCAACGACCTGCGCCGCGGCCACCGGGTGGCGCAGTCCATGAACGTCGGCATGGCCTGGGTCAACACCTGGTTCCTGCGCGATCTGCGCTCCCCCTTCGGCGGTGTCGGGCTCTCCGGCATCGGCCGCGAGGGCGGCGAGTCCTCCCTGCACTTCTACACCGAGCCGACGAATGTGTGCGTACAGCTGTGACCGATCACGACTCCCCCGATCTGCCCGCACGGATCGAGTCGGCCGCGGCACGGCTGACCGCCGCCGCCGGCTCGCGCACCCCGTGCGCTCCCGTCCGGGAGTTCCTGGGCCGCGCGGACATCGACGCCGCCTATGAGGTGCAACGCCGGGTCGCGGCCGGCCGGATCGCCGCCGGAGCCCGGGTGGTGGGCGCCAAGATCGGCCTCACCGCGCCTTCCGTACAGCAGCAGTTCGGTGTGTTCCGCCCCGACTTCGGGGTGCTCTTCGACGACATGATGTACGCCCACACCGAACCGCTGCCGCTGAACCGCTTCCTCCAGCCGCGTGCGGAGGGCGAGATCGCTTTCGTGCTCGGCCAGGACATCGACCGGCCCGGGGCGGGCGTCGCCGATGTGCTGCGAGCCACCGAGTTCGTGCTGCCCGCCATCGAGATCGTCGATTCCCGGATCACCGGCTGGGACCTGGCCATCACCGACACGGTCGCCGACAACGCCTCCAGCGGGGCGTTCGTGCTCGGCACCACTCCGTATCCGCTGAGCGGGCTCGACCTGTCCCGGGTCGGCATGGTGCTCCAGCGGGACGGCGAGCCGGTCTCCTTCGGCGCGGGACACGCCTGCCTGGGCTCCCCGGTCGTCGCCGTGGCCTGGCTGGCACGCGAACTGGCCGCCCGAGAGCAGCCGTTGCGCGCCGGAGACGTCGTCATGTCGGGGGCGCTGGGCCCGATGGTGCCGATCGGCGGTCCCGGCCGGTACCGGCTGGCACTGGACGGGCTCGGCGAGGTCGAGGCAGTCATCGAGGAGGAGACCAAGTGAGTTCCCACGCGGGCGGCACAGCGGCCGGCCATGCTTCCGGCACCGTCCCGGTCGCCGTCATCGGGTCCGGCAACATCGGAACCGACCTCATGATCAAGGTGCTGCGGCTCTCGAAGACGCTGCGCATGGGCGCGATGGTGGGCATCGACCCTGACTCCGACGGCCTGGCCCGCGCCGCCCGGCTCAAGGTGGCCACCACGCACCGCGGTATCGACGGGCTGGTGGAGCTGCCCGGCTTCGCCGACATCAAGGTCATCTTCGACGCCACCTCGGCCAAGGCCCATGTGCGCAACGCCCGGATCGCCGCGGAGCACGGGAAGCTGATGATCGACCTCACTCCGGCGGCCCTCGGGCCGTTCGTGGTGCCGTCGGTCAATCTCGACGAGCACCTCGCCGCCGGGGACGTCAACATGGTCACCTGCGGCGGTCAGGCGACCATTCCGGTCGTCGCCGCGATCTCCCGGATCGCGCCGGTCGCGTACGGGGAGATCGTCGCCTCCATCGCCTCGAAGTCGGCCGGTCCCGGGACCCGGGCCAATATCGACGAGTTCACCGAGACCACCGGTGCGGCGATCCGCCTGGTCGGCGGCGCCGAGGTGGGCAAGGCCATCATCGTGCTCAACCCGGCCGAGCCCCCGCTCGCCATGCGCGACACGGTCTTCTGCCTCGTCGAGGGCGAGCTGTCCGACGCCGACCGGGACCGGATCGTGGCCTCCGTCGAGCAGATGGCGCAGTCGGTACGGGAGTACGTGCCCGGCTACCGGCTCAAGCAGGACGTCCAGTTCGACGCGGTCGAGGACACCGTCGTCCCGGCCCTGGGCCGACGGGTCACCGGGGTCAGGGTCTCGGTGTTCCTGGAGGTGCTGGGCGCCGGCCACTACCTGCCCGACTACGCGGGCAATCTCGACATCATGACCTCCGCCGCGGTCCGCACCGCGGAGAAGATCGCCGCACTCCGAGGATGGGTGACCTCATGAAGCTGTACGTCCAGGACGTGACCCTGCGCGACGGCATGCACGCCATGGGGCACATGTACACCGTCGACCAGGTGCGCCGGATCGTCGCCGCGCTCGACCGGTCCGGGGTCGCGGCCATCGAGGTCGCGCACGGTGACGGTCTCGGCGGTTCGAGCGCGAACTACGGGTTCGGCGCGCACAGCGACGAGGAGTGGATCGAAGCCGCGGCGGACGTCCTCGAACACGCGAAGCTGACCACCCTGCTGCTGCCCGGCATCGGCACGATCGACCATCTGCGCCGGGCCCACGCGCTCGGGGTGCGCAGCGTGCGCGTCGCGACGCACTGCACCGAGGCCGACGTCAGCGCGCAGCACATCTCCTGGGCCCGGGAGAACGGGATGGATGTGTCCGGGTTCCTGATGATGAGCCATCTCAACTCCCCCGGGGGCCTGGCCCGTCAGGCCGCGCTGATGGAGTCGTACGGCGCGCACTGCGTCTATGTCACCGACTCCGGCGGGCGTCTGACGATGCGTGAGGTCGCCGACCGGGTCGACGCGTACCGCGAGGTGCTCGACGAGGCGACCGAGATCGGTATCCATGCCCACGAGAACCTCTCGCTGTCGGTCGCGAACAGCGTGACCGCCGTGGAGCACGGCGCGTACCGCGTCGACGTGGCACTGGCCGGGCAGGGCGCCGGGGCCGGGAACTGCCCGGCGGAGCCGTTCGTCGCCGTCGCGGACCTGCTGGGCTGGGAGCACGGTTGCGATCTGTTCGCGCTCCAGGACGCCGCCGACGACATCATCCGCCCGCTGCGCGACCGGCCGGTCCAGGTGGACCGGGAGACCCTGACGCTCGGCTACGCCGGTGTCTACTCCAGCTTCCTGCTGCACGCCGAACGTGCGGGGCGGCGCTACGGGGTCGACACCCGGGAGATCCTCCTGGAGGTCGGACGGAGGCAGATGGTGGGCGGCCAGGAGGACCTGATCGTGGACATCGCACTGGACCTGGCCGCGCGGCGCGAGGCCCTGAAGGAAGGGAGCAGCAAGTGATTCCGGCGGAACTGACCGGCATATTGGCTCAACGGCTCGACACGGCGCAGACGTCCCGCAGGGACACCCCGAGCCTCGCCGACAGCCATGAGTTCGACATCGACGACGCGTACGCCGTGCAGGCGGCGCTGCTGGCGCTGCGGGTGGCGCGCGGCGAGCGGATCGTGGGCGTGAAGCTGGGGTTCACCAGCAAGGCGAAGATGGCCCAGATGGGTGTCTCCGACGTGATCGTGGGCCGGCTGACGGACGCGATGAGGATCGCGGACGGCGATGAGGTCGATCTGTCGCGCTTCATCCACCCGAAGGCCGAGCCTGAGGTCGCGTACCGGCTCGGCCGGGACGTGGACCTGGACGATCCGCTGACGAGCATCGAGTCCTGTGTGGACGCGGTGGCCCCGGCCATCGAGATCATCGACTCGCGTTACCGGGACTTCCGGTTCACGTACACCGATGTCGTCGCGGACAACACCTCCGCGGCCGGTTACGCGATCGGCCCGTGGCGGCCCCTGGAGAGCGTCGCCAACCGGGCGGTCCGGCTGCGTACCGCGACGGCGGACTCGGTCGGTTCGACCGCCGCGATCCTCGGCGACCCGGTGCGCGCGCTCCACGCGCTGCTGGACATGTGCCGACGCCGCCGCATTCCGCTGAAGGCCGGTCAGGTGGTACTCGCGGGGGCGGCCACGGCGGCCGTGCGGCTGGTGCCCGGCGTCACCGAGTGCGAGGTGGCGGGGCTGGGATCCGTCGCAGTGAAGGGGTTCTGATGAGCGGCTCACGGGTGATCGAGGGCAAGGCCACTCCGCGCGGGCGCTTCCCCCATGTGAAGGTCGTCGGGGACCTGGTGTTCGTCTCCGGGACCAGTTCGCGCCGGCCCGACAACACGTTCGTGGGGGTCGAGGCCGATGAGTTCGGCACCACGGAGCTGGACATCCGGGCCCAGACCCGGGCGGTGATCGAGAACATCCGGGACATCCTCGCCGAGGTGGGCGCCGAGCTCTCCGACATCGCCCAGATCACCACCTATCTGGTGTCCATGAACGACTTCGGCGGATACAACGAGGTCTACGGCGAGTTCTTCGACGAGCGGGGACCGACCCGGACGACCGTCGCGGTGCACCAGCTGCCGCATCCCCATCTGCTGATCGAGATCCAGGCCGTCGCCCATCTGCCGCGGCCCCGCCCGTCACACACAGACCACAGCACGGAGGTGCCGTCATGACCGCCATTCCCCCGGTCATCGATTTCCAGGGCTGGATCACCGAGCACGAGCACCTGCTCAAGCCGCCGGTGAACAACCGCACCATGTCCCTGGGCCAGGACTTCATCGTCCAGGTCGTCGGCGGGCCCAACCAGCGGACCGATTTCCACCTCGACCCGTACGAGGAGTGGTTCTACCAGGTCAAGGGCGATATGCACGTCAACCTCATGACCGAGGACGGACCGCGGACCGTACACATCCGGCAGGGCGAGGTCTGGCTGCTGCCCGGCAATGTGCCGCACTCCCCGCAGCGGCCGGACGCCGGTTCGATCGGGCTGGTCATCGAGCGGGTCCGGGAGGAGGGCACCCTGGAGAAGTTCCAGTGGTACTGCCCCGAGTGCGCCACGAAGATCCATGAGGTCGAACTCCAGGTGCGGGACATCGTCGCGGATCTGCCGCCGGTCTTCGCCGAGTTCTACGGCGACGAGACGGCGCGCACGTGCCCCGAGTGCGGTGCTCTGCATCCCGGGAAGGGCTGAGCGTGGACCGCACGATCGACGTACACACGCATTACGTTCCGCGCGGCTGGCCGGATCTGACGGCGGAGGCCGGTCCGGACGCTCCCTGGCTGCGGATCGAGTCCGAGTCCGACGCCATGATCATGATGGGTTCCAAGGAGTTCCGGCGGATCCAGGCCGATGCCTGGGACGCCGGGACCCGGCTGCGGGACATGGACGCGGACGGAGTGCACCGTCAAGTGGTCTCCCCCACACCGGCGTTCTTCACCTACGGGCGCAGCGGGGCCGAGGCCGCCAAGGTCTCGCGGATCTTCAACGATCTCGCGCTGGAGATCACCGCTCCGGCACCGGACCGGCTGATCCCGTTCTGCCAGGTGCCGTTGCAGGATCCCGACGCGGCCTGCCGCGAGCTGGAGCGGAGCATCGCCAACGGGCACCGGGGGGTGGAGATCGGCAACCATGTCGGGGATCGCGACCTGGACAGCGAAGGGGTCGTCACCTTCCTCCAGCACTGCGCCTCGCTCGATGTGCCGGTGTTCGTGCACCCCTGGGACATGGCGAGTTCGCCGCGACTGGACCGGTGGATGGCGCAGTGGCTCACGGCCATGCCCGCCGAGACCCACCTGTCGATCCTCGCGCTGATCCTGGGCGGGGTCTTCGACCGGATCGACGACCGGCTGAAGATCTGTTTCGCGCACGGCGGCGGCTCGTTCGCGTTCTGGCTCGGCCGGATGGAGAACGCCTGGCACGGCAGGAACGATGTCATCGGCACCTCGGAGCGCCCGCCCTCGCACTATCTGGGCCGGTTCTACGTCGATTCGGTCGTCTTCGACGACCGGGCCCTGCGGCTGCTGGTCGACACGGTCGGTGCGGACCGGGTGATGGTGGGCAGCGACTATCCGTACCCGCTGGGGGAACGGCCGGTCGGCCAGGTGGTCCGCAAGAGCGCCTTCCTCGACGACCGCAGCCGGGAGCTGATCACGCACGGCAACGCGGAACGCTTCCTGGGGCTGACGGGGGCGGACACGGCCTGAGGCTGTTCCGGGCCGGGAATCGTGTTCATGCGGCCGACGCGGCGTTCGAGGTGTCGGCGGCCGTTCTCGCGCGCACCTCTTCTCCTCCGCACCTCTTGTGCGCGGTTCTCGTCCCATGCGCCGTGTCCGCGTCCACGGCGTGGAGCGGGCCGCACCCGTCCCCCGGGTGCGGCCCGTTCCTCCCTGCCCGGGGGCTCACCCGGGCAGCAGGGCGTCGTCGAAGCCCCCGGGGCGGTTGATGGGATGGTCGAGGAGAACCTCGTCCGCGATGGCGAATCCGTTCGTGAGGGTCATGGCGTGGGGTGCGAGGTCCTCGACGGCGCTCTCGGCCGCGTCGGGAAGCCGCCTCACCTGATCATTGGTCAGATATCCCTCCGCGAGCAGGTCTCCGCTGTGCGCCGCGACACGGCGCAGGGCGAACAGGCGGTGCAGCAGAAGCAACTGGCGCCGCGCCTCGGGGTCCGGAGCCTGGGCGGCCGCGTCCAGAAGAGCTTGGGCGGCCTGGGCGTGGGCGTAGGCGTCGACCAGTTCCAGAGCCGGTGTGACGGTGGCGTTCCATCGGTTGAGGGGATCGCCGGCCTTTCCGCTGCGCAGGCGGGTACGTGCGCGCTGGTGCCAGATGCGCTCGATGCCCGCCAACAGGTCCTGGAGGAAGTCCGGGTCGCCGAGGTCGCGGTCCCCGGGCGCCGCCTCATGGGGCTCCTTCGGGGTGAAGTGTCCGAGGAGCATCTCGCCGGCGGCCTTGACCCAGATGACAAGGTTGTCGCCTTCCGCCGTGATGGTCCCCTCGTTGGCTGCCAGCTGGCCCGCGATTCCGTTGGCCAGAAAGAGCCCCTGCGCGCCGCAGCGTTCGCGGCACTCGGTCATGACGGCGCGGGCCCGCCAGGTGATCCAGCCCTTGGCTATGGCGGCGAACCGCTCGCCGCTCTCCCGCTCCGACTCCGGTGCCTGCGCCCACCGCCGTACCGCGGCCCGGTGCAGAAGGGTCGCGGCGTAGCCGGTGGCGAGGGCGTCGACGAGCGGGGCGTGGTGGCTGCGGTGAGCGAACAACGGGACGCTGCCGCGGGCCGACACACCGGAGGTCTGCCGTGTATGGGCATGCCGTACGGCCACGGCGAGCGCGTGGCGCATGACACCGAGGCTGTAGCCGCTCATGCAGAGCTTGCCGGCGGTGACGCGGCCGATGGAGTGCAGAAAACGCTTGCGGGGGCTGCCGATCGAGCTGGTGAAGTCGCCTTCCGGCGTGAGGCGCCCGTGGTCGGACTGCAGGAGTGCGTCGTACGGCAGCCGGACGTGGTCGAAGGAGGTGACGGAGTGGTCGACAGGGGCGGTGGCCGTCTGCGGCAGCCTGCGTATCCCGACTCCGGGCATGGGGAGCCCGGCGTCGTCGCTGAGCCGGGTGAGGAACAGGAAGACGCCCCGGTCCTTGCCGTCCGTGATCAGCCGGGCGGCGACGACAGCGGACTTGGGACCGCCGGTGGAGCTGGTGTTCGGCATGAACTTGGCCGCGGCCGCACGGGGAGTGTGCAGCACGAACTCGCCCGTGGTGCGGTCGTACGTGGCGGTGGTCTCCAGCTGCGAGGCGCTGTTGCCGTGCCCGGCCTCCGTGCACAGGAACGTTCCCGTACGCCGCAGACGGGCGAACTCCCCCAGGTCGCGCTTCGGACCCGATGCGTGGTCGACGAGGCTGCCGAGGAAGAGGTTGTAGTGGATGCTCGCCACGGTTCCCAGGCCCGCGTCCACCGGGCCGACCCATTCGTGGAGTGCCGCGAGTCGTTCCACGTCGGCCACGAAGTCCTCCGGTTCTTCGAGCGCCTCGTTGATCAGGTGTAAACGCTCGTAGGACAGCGCGGCGCGTTCATCGGGTGACAGCCCTTCCCGGAAGCGGAACGGCTCGGTGCTGAACAGCTTGCGCCAGGGCTCGTGGAGCTGCGCCAGTTGTTCGCCGAAGAGCGCCCGCGTCAGCGCGGCAACGGTTGAAGTCGCCTGGTCAGAGGGGAGAGAGGTGTTGATCACGCTTCGGAACGCTAGCTCATACGTTCGGTGAGCACGGCGTGATGATCAACACGATTGAGATCATGGAAAGGGCGGTACATGCCCGCCCCGAGGCACCGGCAGTCCTGCTCGGTGCAGGGAATGTGCGGGGGGCCAAAACGCAGTGGCCGCCCGGTCCGTCAGCGCGGGAGGGAGTCGTCGCCGTCCGTGCCCTGCGGGGCCATTCCGGCGGCGATGTCCTCCAGGCTCCGGATCAGCGCCTGCGCGGAGGGGCCCAGCGCGCGGGCGGCCGACAGGGTCAGCCCGACGCTGTGGCCGATCGGGTCCAGCGGTACCGCCAGCCTGACGATCCGGGTGTCATCCCGGGTGATCAGGCTGGGCAGCGCCGCCACGACGTCGGTCTCCAAAAGGAGTTGACGGACCGTCAGGAATGAGGTCGTCTCGACCCGGTTCATCGGCAGCGGCATGCCGTGCCGGGCGAAGAACTCCTCGATCTCCCGTCGCAACGCGGTCTCCGCGCCCGGCAGGATCCAGGGATAGTCCGGCAGGTCCGCGAGCTCCACCGCGCTCTGCCCGGCCAGCGGGTGCGAGGCCCTGACCACGAGTTCGACCGACTCGTCGTAGAGCTTGCGGCGTACCGTCCGCTCGTCGGAGGGGACGGTGAGCCGGCCGACGACGAAGTCGATCCGGCCGGCCTCCAGCTCCAGGAGCAGAGCCTCCGGCGACGCCTCCCGGACGATCACCGTCAGATAGGGGCGCTTCTTCTTGATGTCGGCGATGGCCCGCGGCAGGAGCACATTGGAACCGGCCAGATGGGTGCCGACGATGACCGTGCCGCGGTCGGCGTCGGCCAGCTCCACCACATGGCGGCCCGCCTGCGCGAGCTGGGCGAGCACGGACCGGGCGTGCTCGGTGAAGGCCTCTCCGAACACGGTGGCGGTGACGCCCCGGGGTCCGCGTTCGTAGAGCGGGACGCCGAGGATGTCCTCCAGCTCGTGCAGACTGCGGGTGGCGGCGGGCTGGGTCACATGGAGCTCCGCGGCGGCGCCGACGACACTTCCCTGCCGGGAGAGCGCGTCGACGAGGACCAGGTGGCGGAGCTTCAGCCGGCCGTCGAGGAGACGCGGGATCTTCACGTCACGACCCTATCCACGTCCGCCGGGGACGGGGCGGGCGACCCTGGACCGTACGGAACGGGCAGCGGGCCCGTATCGCGCTGCCCGTCGACGGGCGGCGGGCCGGTACCAGTGCCCATGGACGGGCGGCGGGCCTGTACCAGTGCCCATGGACGGGCGGCGGGCCGGTACCGGTGCCCGTTCTGCCCGCCCCGGCCGACCGTCCTATCCGACCGCCTTCGCCGCCGCCCGCCCCGCCGCGCGGCCGGAGAATATGCAGCCGCCGAGGAAGGTCCCTTCCAGCGAGCGGTAGCCGTGCACCCCGCCGCCGCCGAACCCGGCCGCCTCCCCCGCCGCGTACACACCGGCCAGGGGGGTGCCGTCCGCGGTCAGTACCCGGGAGGACAGGTCGGTCTCCAGCCCGCCGAGCGACTTGCGGGTCAGGATGTTCAGCCGTACGGCGATCAGCGGGCCGGCCTTGGGGTCGAGGATGCGGTGCGGCGCGGCCGTGCGGATCAGCTTGTCGCCGAGGTAGGCGCGGGCCCCGTGGATCGCGGTGATCTGGAGGTCCTTGGTGAACGGGTTGGCGATCTCGCGGTCGCGTGCGGTGATCTCGCGGCGCAGTTCGGCCTCGTCGATCAGCGCCTCCCCGGTGAGCGCGTTCATGCCCCGGACGAGCGCGGCGAGGTCCTTCTCGACGACGAAGTCCACTCCGTTGTCCATGAACGCCTTCACCGGGGCCGGTACGTCGGCCCGCGCCCGGCCGATCACGTCGCGGATCGACTTTCCGGTCAGATCCGGGTTCTGCTCGGAGCCGGAGAGCGCGAACTCCTTGCCGATGATCCTCCGGTCGAGGACGAACCAGGTGTGGTCGTGGCCGGACCTCATGATGTGTTCGAGGGTGCCGAGGGTGTCGAAGCCCGGGAAGAGCGGGACCGGCAGCCGCTTGCCGCGGGCGTCGAACCAGAGCGAGGACGGTCCGGGCAGGATCCGGATGCCGTGCTTGGCCCAGATCGGGTTCCAGTTCTCGATGCCCTCGGTGTAGTGCCACATCCGGTCGCGGTTGATGTGGTGGGCGCCCGCCTCCTCGGCGATGCCGAGCATGAGCCCGTCGACATGGGCGGGTACGCCGGAGAGCATCTTCGCGGGCGGGGTGCCGAGCCGGGCGGGCCACTGCTTGCGCACCAGGTCGTGGTTGCCGCCGATGCCGCCGGAGGTGACGATCACCGCCTGGGCCCTCAGCTCGAAGGTGCCGGTCGCCCGGCGGCTGCTCGCGGTGCCCCGGGCGGCGGCGCTCGGTTCCAGCACCTCGCCGGTGACCGTGTCGACGACGCCCGCGGTGCGGCCCAGGCCGGTGACCCGGTGGCGGAACGCGAACGTCACGAGCCCCTTGGCGACGCCCGCGCGGACCCGGCGCTCGAAGGGGGCGACGATGCCGGGGCCGGTGCCCCAGGTGATGTGGAAGCGGGGTACGGAGTTGCCGTGGCCGGTCGCGTCGTAGCCGCCGCGCTCGGCCCAGCCGACGACGGGGAAGATCCGCACCCCCTGGGCGTGCAGCCAGGAGCGCTTCTCACCGGCCGCGAAGTCGACGTACGCCTCGGCCCACTTCCGCGGCCAGTGGTCCTCCTCGCGGTCGAAGCCCGCCGTGCCGAGCCAGTCCTGGAGGGCCAGCTCATGGCTGTCCTTCACCCGCATGCGGCGCTGCTCGGGCGAGTCGACGAGGAAGAGGCCGCCGAAGGACCAGTGCGCCTGGCCGCCGAGGGACTGCTCGGGCTCCTGGTCGAGCAGGATCACCGAGCGGCCCGCGTCCACCAGCTCGGCGGTGGCCACCAGACCGGCGAGCCCGGCCCCGATCACGATCACATCAGCGTCGTACGCCATGGGTTCCATCCTTGTCGGGGCGATCCGGTCACGGCCGCGGTCCCTCTCCGGCGCTGTGCCGGAGACGTCCCCGGAGACGTCCCCGGAGCCGGAAGTTACTCGTGCGTCAGATCTTCTGCACCGGCCGCTGCGGCGTCAACCGCCCGGTCGGCCGCGCTCCGGCCGCACCCGTGGGACACAGGCGCTATCGTCGATACAAATCACCCACTTCTGGCCTGACTTGAGGTAGAAGCGTGTCGGTGCTGGTCCTCGTGCTCGCCGTGAGTGCCGCCTGCTGCCTGGGCTTCGGTTTCGTCCTGCAGCAGGCCGCCGCCTCGCACGCCCCGAGGAGCGACTATCTCTCGCCCCGGCTGCTGCTGGACCTGATGCGGGTGCCGAGCTGGCTGGCCGGGATCGGGCTGATGGTCTGCGGCATGGTGCTGGGCGCCCTGGCCCTGGGCAAGGGCGAGGTGTCCGTCGTCGAACCCCTCCTCGCGACCAATCTGCTCTTCGCGATGGCCCTGTCACGCCATCGCACCGGCCAGCGGCTCGGCCGTCAGGGCTGGGCCGGGCTCTGGCTGCTGGCCGGCGGGGTCGCCGCCTTTCTGCTGGCGGGCCAGCCGCAGGGCGGCGCGGCGGTGACCAGTCCGCTGCGGCACTGGCTGGTGATCGGCGTGGTCGTGGGCACCGCACTGCTGCTGACCGCCGTCGCCAAACGCTCCCGTTCGACGGCCGCCCCCGCGCTGCTCGCGGTGGCGGCCGGGCTGCTGTACGGACTCCAGGACGCGCTCACCCGGGTCAGCGGCCAGCGGCTGTCCGGCGGCGGGTGGACGGCGCTGGTGACGGGGTGGCAGCCGTACGCGGTGGTGGTGCTGGGGGTGACGGGGCTGCTGCTGGTGCAGAGCGCTTTCGAGACGGGCCCGCTCCGGGTCTCGCTGCCCCCGCTGACCGCCTCCCAGCCACTGGCCGGGATCGCCTGCGGCGTCGGCTTCCTCGGCGACCGGCTGCGCACCGACACCGGCGCGCTGGCCTGGCAGGCCGCCGGTCTCGCGGCGATCGTCATCGGGATCGTGCTGCTCGGGCTGCATCCGGCGATGCCGGAGGGGCCGGTGGGCGGGCGCCGCGAGAAGAGCCTCCAGCCGAACTGAGCGGGCCGTCCGGTCCGGGGAGGCCGCCCGCACTGGTTGCGGGGAGGCCGCCCGCACTGGTTTTTAATAATGGCCAGCATTACAGTGGCCCCATGGCGCGAACGTCCGGACAGGAAACCAGGGACAAGCTGATCCGCGCGGCCGAGGAGGTCTTCGCCGCGCAGGGCCCGGACGGCGCCCAGCTGCGCGACATCGTCCGGCTGGCCGGGCAGAGCAACCCCTCCGCGGTCCAGTACCACTTCGGCTCCCGGGCCGGGCTGCTCGACGCCGTGATGGCGGGCCGCCAGGCCCGTACGGAACGGGTGATAGCCCCCCTGCTCGACGCGCTGGGCGCGGACTGCGGCGTACGGGAGCTGCTCACCGCGCTGGTGACGGCCGAGGCGAGCCTGCTCGCCGACGACCGCGGCCGCCGCTGTCTGCGGATCTCGGCCAGGCTCAGCCATGAGACCGGGCTGCGCACCGGCCGGCTGCACCCGGTCCTGGACGGTACCCACTACGGGCGCCTGATCGCCCGGGTCGGCGACTGCCTGGGCGGCCTGCCCGGTCCGGTGCGCCTGGAGCGCCTGGACCTGGCGCTCACCCTGATCGGCGCGGCGCTGGCCGACCGCGCCCGCCAGCGTCTCGACGGCACCGAACCGCTGACCGGCGACGAGCTCTTCCTCGCCGATCTCGTCGAGACCACCACCGCGTTCCTGCACGCCCCCGTGCCGGGCGGCGCGTGACCACGCGCGTCCCCCCGGCCATCGCACCACTCGCACCATTCACCACCGGCACCACTTGCCACCTGCACCACATGAAGGAAGCGACATGACCGACAAGAGCAACCTCAGCGACAAGACCGTCATCATCACCGGCGGCGCCCGGGGCCTGGGCGCCGAGGCCGCCCGCCTCGCGGTGGCGGGCGGCGCCCGTGTGGTGATCACCGACGTGCTCGACGAGGAGGGCGCCGCCACCGCCGCGGAGCTGGGGGCCAACGCCCGCTTCGTGCACCACGACGTGACCTCCGAGGAGGACTGGCAGCGCGTCGCGGAGTTCGCCCTCGCCGAGTTCGGACGGATAGACGGGCTGGTCAACAACGCCGGGGTGTCGACCGGTCAGCCGCTGGAGACCGAGACGGTCGAGCACTTCCGCAAGGTCATCGACATCAACCTGACAGCCGTCTTCATCGGCATGAAGACGGTGATCCCGGTGATGAAGGAGAACGGCGGCGGTTCGATCGTCAACATCTCCTCGGCCGCCGGTCTGATGGGCCTCGCCCTGACCTCCAGCTACGGCGCCTCGAAGTGGGGCGTACGCGGGCTGACCAAGGTCGGCGCGGTGGAGCTCGGCACGGCGAGGATCCGGGTGAACTCGGTGCACCCGGGCATGGTCTACACGCCGATGACCGCGTCCGTCGGCATCCAGCAGGGCGAGGGCAACTACCCGAACACCCCGATGGGCCGGGTCGGCGAGGCCCCGGAGATCGCGGAGGCGGTCGCCTTCCTGCTCTCGGACGCCGCCTCGTACATCACCGGTGCCGAGCTGGCCGTGGACGGCGGCTGGACCACGGGCCCGACCGTCAAGTACGTCATGGGTCAGTGACCGTCCACGTCACGTATCCGTCTTGGAGCAGTGACCGTCCACGTCACGTCACCGTCCTGGGTCGGTGATCGTCCCGTGATGGTCTGATGTTGGATGAGGAGCATGACTCCTTCTGACGAGATCCTGGACATCGTCGACGAGAACGACGTGGTCGTGGGGCAGGCCCCGCGCGGTGAGGCGACCGCGCGGGGCCTTCGCCATCGCTGTGCCTTCATCGAGGTCCGGGATGCGGAGGGGCGGCTCTTCGTGCACCGCAGGACCCCGGGCAAGCTGGTCTTCCCGTCCCACTACGACATGTTCGTCGGCGGGGTGGTCGGCGCCGGTGAGTCGTACGACGAGGCGGCGCTGCGGGAGGCCGGGGAGGAGCTCGGGGTGTCCGGGCTCCCCCGGCCGGAACCGCTCTTCAAGTTCCTCTACGAGAACGCCGGGCACTCCTGGTGGTCGTACGTCTACCAGGTACGGTGCGAGCTGCCGGTGAACCCGCAGGTGGAGGAGGTCGCCTGGCACACCTTCCTCACCGATGACGAGCTGGCCCAGCGGATCGGCGAGTGGGAGTGGGTGCCGGACGGCCTGGAGGCGTACCACCGGCTGCGGGCCTTCCGGGCGGCCGGAACGGCCTCCTGAGTCCGGACGGCGGTCACCCGCGAAGCCGAAGATAAGGTTCACACGTGAACGAATTCGTACAGAGCCTGCGGCTGTGGTTCGCGCCGCAGCGCATCCGCGACGAGGGCGACACCCCCGACTACCGGTTCTCGCTCGCCAACGAGCGCACCTTCCTCGCCTGGATCCGGACGGCCCTGGCGCTGATCGGCGGCGGCTTCGCGGTCGACCAGTTCCTGCCGGAGCTGGCCTGGGGCATCCGGGCCGGGCTGGCGCTCGCGCTGCTTGCGGCCGGTGTGCTGTGCGCGCTGCGGGCGGTCAACCACTGGGTGCGGTGCGAACGGGCGATGCGGCGCGGCGAGGATCTGCCGGTCTCGCGGTTCCCGACGCTGCTCGGTCTGGCCGTCGGGGTCGTCGCCGTGGCGATGGTGGTGGTGGTCCTCTTCGGCTGGGAGGGCCGGTGACCACCACGGAGCGCGACCCCGGGCTGCAGCCCGAGCGGACCCGGCTGGCCTGGCGGCGTACGACGCTGTCGTGCACGGTGGTGGCGCTGCTGGCGGTGCGGCAGGCGCTGTACGGCGGGGCGGGCCCGGCCGCGATCGTGGCGGCGTCGCTGAGCGCGCTGGCCTGGCTCGGCTTTCTGCGGGTGGCGCATCTGCGGATGCTCGGGGTGGGGACCGCGCGGCCGCAGCCGCTGTCTCCGCGCGGCGCGCTGACCGCGGCGGCGTGCACGGTCGCGCTCGCGGTGTGCGCCGCGGCCATGCTGTTCTGAGCCGTGCCGCGCTGTTCGGACCGAGCGGATCGGAGCTGTTCGGACCGAGCCGTTCGCCGTGCCGTTCGCGAGCAGCTCGCGCGGCTCCGGGTCGTCGGGCGGGCCCTTCCGGGCCGCCCCGATCCGATCCGGTATCAGGGCGGGTTGCGGGGCGTCAGAGATCCGTCCGGACGTCCGGGACCTCCCACGGGACGGTGACGACGATCTTTCCGCGGGTGCGCCCCTGCTCGTTCAGCCGGTAGGCGTCCGCCGCCCGCTCCAGCGGGAAGACCTCTTCCACATGGACCGAGACGATGCCCTGCTCGGCCAGTTCGGCCAGCCGGGTGAGGTCGGTCGCGTCCGGGCGTACATAGGCGTAGTGGCCGCCGTACGCGAGGACCTCGCCGTCCGCGATGGAGGCCAGGCGGCCCCCGGGCTTCAGCACGTCGGCGGAGACCCGGAGCGCCTCCCCGCCGACGGTGTCGAACGCGGCGTCGAAGCCGTCCGGGGCCAGGGCCCGCAGCCGGTCGGCGAGGCCGTCCCCGTAGGCCACCGGTTCCCCGCCGAGCTGCCGGACATGGTCGTGGTTGTGCTCGCTCGCGGTGCCGATGACGCGGGCGCCGGTGTGCCGGGCGAGCTGGACGGCGAACGAGCCCACCCCGCCGGCCGCCGCGTGGACGAGGACCGTCTCGCCCTCGCGGATCCTCAGGGTGCGGTGCAGGACCTGGTAGGCGGTGAGACCGGCCAGCGGGAGGCCCGCCGCCTCCTCGAAGCTCAGGCTCAGCGGCTTGCGGGCGAGGGTGCGCACGGGTGCGGCGACGTACTCGGCGAAGGTGCCGCGGCTGAGGAAGTCCTCCCGTACGTAGCCGATGACCTCGTCCCCGACCGCGAACTCGTCGACGGCCGCGCCGGGCTGCACGACGACTCCGGACACGTCCCAGCCGGGGATCACCGGGAACACGGCGTCCAGGGCGGCGTCGAGGTAGCCCTCGCGGGCCTTCCAGTCGACCGGGTTGACGGCCGCCGCCCGCACCTTCACCAGGACGGTGTCCGGGCCGACCTTGGGGTCGGGCCGCTCGCCGTACTCCAGGACGTCGGCCCCGCCGTACGCGCTGTAACTGATCGCCTTCATGCACCGACCATCTGTGCGGGTCCGGGTCCCCGCAACTCAGGCCGGTGCGTCCCGGGCGGCGGGCCCGTCACCAGCGCGGGATCGTCGGCGTCTCCCACCCCGGCTCGGCCTTGCGCATCGCGGCCGCGTCGTCGCGCTCGCGCATGGTGCCGTCGTCGTCGAGCCAGCGCCGGTGCAGCGCGGCCAGGCGCTCGCGGTCGAGTTCGACACCGAGCCCGGGTGCGTCGGAGACGGCGAGCCGGCCGTCCTCGAAGACATGGCGGGCGGTGATGACGTCCTCGGTCTGCCAGGGGTAGTGGCTGTCGCAGGCGTAGTCGAGGTTGGGAACGGTGGCCGCCACATGGGTCATCGCGGCGAGGCTGATGCCGAGGTGGGTGTTGGAGTGCATGGAGAGCCCGACACCGAAGGTGCGGCAGATCCCGGCCAGCTCACGGGTGCGGTGCAGTCCGCCCCAGTAGTGGTGGTCGGAGAGGACGACCTGCACGGCGCCGCGGGCGAAGGCCTCCGGCACCTCGGCGAGGGTGGTCACGCACATGTTGGTGGCCAGCGGCACATCGGTGCCCGCGGCGACGGAGGCCATCAGGTCCGTGCCGCTCGCCGGGTCCTCCAGGTATTCGAGTACGTCCTTCAGCTGCTCGGCGACGTACAGCGAGGTCTCGACGGACCAGGCCCCGTTGGGGTCCAGGCGCAGGGGCTGTCCGGGGAACTCCTCGGCCAGGGCGCGGATCGCGGCGATCTCCCGGTCGGGCTCGAAGACGCCGCCCTTGAGCTTGAAGGAGGAGAAGCCGTACGCGCGGGCGAAGCGGCGCGCCTGGGCGACGACGCCGGCCGGGTCGAGAGCGGCGTCCCAGTCGTCCTGCTCGCCACCCTCGGGGTGGGCGGCCCAACGGTAGAAGAGGTAGGCGCTGTACTCGACGCTGTCGCGGACCTTGCCGCCCAGCAGGGCGTGCACGGGGAGGCCGAGGGCCTTGCCCAGCGCGTCCAGGCAGGCGACCTCGAAGCCGGAGACGACGGAGAGCCGGAGCTTGTCGGCGGTCTGGACGCCGCGCAGTCCGCCCGCGTCGACCCGGTCGTCGGCCGCGCGTGAATCACCGCACACCTCGTCGGCCAGGGTGAACAGGCCGTTCAGATCGCTGACCGGGCGTCCGATGAGTGCGGTGGCGAGCTGCCGGGCGAGTTCGAGGTACTTGCCGTCCCCGTACGTCTCGCCGATTCCGGTGACTCCACCCCGGGTGACGACCTCCACGATCAGCCGGGGGGTGTAGGGCTGGTGGACGCCCTGGGTGTTGAGCAGGGGCGGGTCGGCTATCAGGATCGGGGTCAACCGGACTTCGTCGATCAGCAGCTCTGTATTCATACGTGAACCCTATTCAGGGATACGACTGAATGCCAGACTCCGGGCCAACTCGAAGGTGAGTCCGAGGTGACTCGACAGACGACTCGACAGACGGGTCGACAGGCGAGTCCGGGGCGATCCCCGGCCGAGCCCGCCCGAAGAATCCGGCCCCGCGCCCACCCGATGGATCCGGGACACGTACTGGACGACATACCGACTGGTCGGCATGATGGTTCCCGACCGTCTCTCACGTCACCCCCGGAGGTGCGCACGATGAGCCCCGTCCCCCCGCCAGGCCTTGACCTCGACCGGCTGCGCGGGCACCTCGACCGCGAGCGGCCGGGGCTGGTGAGCGGACCGCTCGAAGCCCGGCTGATCGAGGGCGGCCGGTCGAACCTGACGTACATCGTCACGGACGGCGCCGGCCGCTGGGTGGTCCGCAGGCCGCCGCTGGGCCATGTGCTGGCCACCGCGCACGACATGGGGCGCGAGCACCGGGTGATCAGCGCCCTGCACCCGACGGCCGTTCCGGTGCCCGAACCGGTGCTGCTCTGCGAGGACGACTCGGTGATCGGCTCGTCCTTCTACGTCATGGAGTACGTCGAGGGCACCCCGTACCGCACCGCCGAACAGCTCACCCCGCTGGGCGCCGAGCGCACCCGGGAGGCGGTCCTCGGGCTCGTCGACACCCTCGTCGCCCTGCACGCCGTGGATCCGGCGGCCGTCGGGCTCGGCGACTTCGGGCACCCCGAGGGCTTCCTCGACCGGCAGCTGCGCCGTTGGGGCAAGCAGCTGGACGCGTCGCGCAACCGCGAACTGCCCGGCATCGACGCACTGCACGCCGCACTCGGGCGGGAGCTGCCCGTCTCGCCCGCGCCCACCGTGGTGCACGGCGACTACCGGCTGGACAACGTCCTGATCGGCACCGACGACCGGATCAAGGCCGTCCTCGACTGGGAGATGTCGACGCTCGGCGATCCGCTGACCGACCTCGGCCTGCTGGTGATGTACAGCTCCGACCTCGGCCTGGCCGATTCGCCGGTCTCCACCACCAGCGGCGCTGCGGGCCACCCCTCCCCCGCCGAACTGATCGAGCGCTACGCCGCCCGCTCGGGCCGGGACACCTCCGCCCTCTCCTGGTACACGGCGTTCGCCTGGTTCAAGCTCGCCGTGATCCTGGAGGGCATCCACTACCGCTACACCCTGGGCCAGACCGTCGGCGCCGGCTTCGACCGCATCGGCGATCTCGTCCCCGTCTTCATCGAGCACGGCCTCACCACCCTCCAGGAAGGCTGATCACCCCCATGGACTTCGCATTCGACGCCCGCACCGAGGAGCTGCGCGCCAAGCTGCTCGCCTTCATGGACGAGCACGTCCACCCGGCCGAGAGGATCGCGGACGAGCAGCGCGCGCTGCTGGCCTCCCCGTGGGACACCCCGGGGATCGTCGAGGACCTGAAGGCGGAGGCGCGCAGGCAGGGCCTGTGGAATCTCTTCCTGCCCGATGCGGAGTACGGGGCCGGGCTGACCAACCTCCAGTACGCCCCGCTCGCCGAGATCACCGGCCGTTCCCCGCAGTTGGCCCCGACCGCACTCAACTGCGCGGCCCCGGACACCGGGAACATGGAGGTGCTGCACCAGTTCGGCACCGACGAGCAGAAGAAGCGGTGGCTGGAGCCGCTGCTCGCCGGTACGATCCGCTCGGCCTTCGCGATGACGGAACCCGACGTGGCCTCGTCGGACGCGACGAACATCGAGACGCGGATCGTGCGTGACGGCGGTGACTACGTCATCAACGGCCGCAAGTGGTACATCTCCGGGGCGATGAACCCGGACTGCGAGGTCTTCATCGTGATGGGCAAGACCGACCCCGACGGCACGGACATCCGCCGCCAGCAGTCGATGATCCTGGTCCCCCGCGACACCCCCGGCCTCGAAGTGCGCCGCGCCATGCGGGTGTACGGGTACGAGGACCACTACCACGGCGGTCACGCGGAGGTGGTGCTCACCGATGTGCGGGTGCCGGCCGAGAATCTGATCGGCGAGGAGGGCGGCGGCTTCGCCATCGCCCAGGCACGGCTGGGGCCGGGCCGGATCCACCACTGCATGCGGCTGATCGGCATGGCCGAGCGGGCGATCGAGCTGATGTGCAGGCGGGCGGTGTCCCGTACGGCCTTCGGCAAGCCGCTCGCCCAGCAGGGCGTCGTGCAGAACTGGATCGCGGACGCCCGGGTCACGGTGGAGCAACTGCGGCTGCTGGTGCTGAAGACGGCGTGGCTGATGGACACGGTGGGCAACCGGGGGGCGCACACGGAGATCCAGTCCATCAAGATCGCCACCCCGCGCGCGGTGGTCGGCATCCTCGACCAGGCGGTGCAGCTGCACGGCGCGGGCGGCGTCGGCCAGGACTTCCCGCTGGCCGAACTGTGGGCGGCGGCAAGGACGTTGCGACTGGCGGACGGCCCGGACGAGGTGCACCAGCGGTCGCTGGCGCGGCGGGAGATCAAGCAGTACCTGTAGACGAGCGGTACCGGTGGGCGGGCGGCTCCTGCGAACGTGCGGTACCTGTGGAGGAGCTCGGCGCGGCGGCGCGCCCGGGAAGCATGATCCGTGGCCACCCCATCGGACGGGCCCCCACGCCGACGACCGACGGCCGGCGCCTACGCGCCGTCGTGGAGGGGACGGACGTTGCCTGACACGGCACCGAAGTCGTACACCGCGAAGTCGGCCATCGGGCGGTACCCGATCCGCTGGTAGAGGCCGTTGCTGGTGGGGTTGGCGAGGTCCGCGAACAGCAGGACCTCCGCCGCGCCCGCGGCCGGCGCGGCCCGGCTCACCTCGACTGTCGCGGCGCCCGCGTAGCCGCGCCCGCGCAGGTGGGCCGGGGTGTAGACAGGAGTCACCCGGCTCTGGCCCGCGACCACGGGGGTCCTGCCCGCCATGGAGACGGGGGCGCCGTCCGGGGTTTCCCAGAGCGTGACGTGTCCGTGGGCGATGCGTGTGTCCGCCCATGCGCTGTTGTCCGCGGCGGGGGTTCCTCCGATGTCGGTGACGAACTCGCGATGCCAGAGCATGAGCCGTTCACGGTCCTCCTCACCCACGACTCGCCCCCGGCCCTCGGGGAACGGCTCCGGTGGTGTGAGGGTGCCCAGGCGGTACAGGCGCTCCCGCTCGCGCGGTGTCGGTACCGCGCCCGTGTGCCGCCGCCAGGCCTCGGCGAAGGAGGTGGCGGTGTCATGGTCCGCGTTGACGCCGGGGAGGATGTGGCCGAGGCCGGCCAGCCGGGCGGCGAGGCTGTCGGCCTCTTCGGGGGTGAGGGCGGTCGGGGCCAGACGGCGGGGCGGGGTACGGAAGAAGGCCGCGCGGACCTCGCCCGCCCGCTCCAGCAGGCCGAAGACGGGGGCGCCGACGCCGTACGCGTCCGCCCCACGCGTACGCAGCGCCTCGGTCACCGTCAGCGGGACGGTGTGAGGGCGGGACGCGAGTGCAGGAAGTCTCCGGCGCGAGTGAGAAAGTCGTCGAGGTCTTCGGTGAGGTGCCAGTCATCCGGACTCATGCCTCATGATCCCGCCTGCCGCCGACGCGCGCCCGTGCTTTTCCGCGGGGAGAGACGCGAACAGGTCTGCCGTCATGAGGGCTTTGGACCTGCCGATGACGCCCCACGGTCCGGTGGCCGGGAGTTCCGGGGATCAGCCTTCTCCGGTACACGCCCTGTCCTCACCGGCCCTGATCCGGTCCAGTACGTCCGTGTACCGGGAGCGCCGGTCGGGGCGGGCGTGGGCGGCGGCGTTGCGGAGGGCGGGGACCGCCACCCCGGCCAGGGTGACGAGCCCCTCGGCGGCCGCCTCGCGCACGACGGCGTGCGGGTGCCCGAGCAGCCCGGTCACGGCGGGGATCGCGGGCTGCCAGCCCGCCCGGCAGAGCGTGTGGACCGCCATGCGCACCACGTCCGGCCGGGGGTCGTCCAGCAGGAGTTCGGTATGGCTCAGATGGGTCCGGCGGTCGAGCATCGTGCGTGAGGTGCGGTGGGCGCTCAGGCGGACCTTGGCCCGGGGGTGGGCGAGCAACTCGCGCAGCAGGCCGCGGAGTTGTGGATCGCGATCCGGTTCCGGGCCGGTGTGTGCGCCGGCCAGTTCCGTGAGTGCCCGGCAGATCTGCTCCGGTGTGCCGGTCCTGGCCGGCTCCAGCAGGTCCCGCCGGGTCGGGCGGTGCCCGGTCCCGGCGGGTACGGCCGCCCCGCGCTCGCGGAGCGCTGCCAGCGCCCGCTCGTCCTGCCGTACGGCGTCCGGGCCGCGCAGCGGGCCCTCGACGAGCAGGAGCCGGTCCGCGAGTCCGTCGTGCCCTTCCGCCCGCAGGCGTCGGCAGCTCCGCGTCAGCGCGGGGGTACGCAGGAGCGGGCGGCCGACGAGCAGGTCAAGGAAGCCCCAGGCTCCGGCGTCGAGGCGGTCGCCCAGGGCCCCGGCCAGCGCGTCGGCGGGGTACGCGCGCAGCGCGTCACGGATCGCCGGGCCCACGGCCGGAGAGGCGTGTTCCCACCACTCCAGCAGCAAAGGGACCAGCCGTCGCAGCGCCCCCGGGTCGAGCCGACCGGCCACCAGCGCGACCCTGTCACGCAGGATGCCGTCGCCTCGCAGCTCCGCCTCGTCGAACGCGCCCAGTGCGCGGGCCAGATCGGCGTCGACGCGCAGGTCGACCCGGCCGCGCAGGTACGCGCGCAGCACCGCCTGCCGGGTCTCCGGTTCGGGCCAGCGCGCCAGCACCGGGGCGGCGGTCCGCCTGCGGTCCTCGGCGGCCGACCCCAGCATGGTCAGCAGCCGCTCCCGCAGGGCCGCCGAACGGGGCTGGTCGAGATCGTCGTCGCGTACCTGCCGTGGTGGCGCCGTCGTCGCGTGGGCGGTCTCGGCGACGGTCCAGGGCGGCGCGTCGAGGGGCTGGAGCAGCGTCATCCGGTCGAGCAGCGCGGGCCGGACCCGGGGGTCGGCGCCGCGGTGGGCCTCGATCAGCGCGGCCAGCCGGTCCCGCGAGGGCATCGATATCCATCCGTCGTCCCGTGCGCGGAACTCCTCCCAGGTGCCCGGTGCGCGGACCGTGTCGTCCAGCGCGGCCCGCCAGGCCCGGGTCCCGGCGGAAACGGGGGCGGCGGCGTTCTCCGGCACGGCGAAGGCCTCCCGGAGCACGGCGGTCTCGGCCCGCCAGGGGTCGGCGCCGAGCCGGGCGCCCGCGAGGGCCCGGTCGAGGTCGGCGCGGACCAGGACCGCGCCGAGGCGGCGGAGCAGCGTCAGCGTGGACCGGCTCGGCGTGGCCGGTGCGGGGCGCAGCGCCCGTACGGCCGCGACGGCGGCCGGTCGCGCGGTGGCCGTCAGCAACGGTGCGACGGCTTCGAGTACGGCGATCAGATCGTGCCGGTCGTTGTCCCGGGCGTCGCCGAGCGCGTCCAGCAGGAGCGGGGCGGACCGGGCGAATGCCGTGAGCTCCGCGTCGTCCCGGGGCCCGGGGCAGATCCGTAGCGCGAACCGCACCACCTTGCGACGGAATGCCGTGTCGCGGGGCACCTTGTCGCGGAGTGCCTTGTCGCGGAGTGCCTTGTCGCGGGTCGCCGGACCGGTGTCGGCGAGGCGGAGCCAGTCGGCCAGCATCGGGCGCAGCTGTTCCGCCCGGCCGGGGCCGAGCGGCTCGTCCCGTTCGACGACCCGCAGCGCGACCTCGGGGTTCCACCCCCGGGCCACCAGAGCCTCGATGTCGCGGTCCGCCTCGCCCGCCGTCGACGACGGCTCTCCGGCGGCCCGTGCGGTGATCCCGTGCCTGGCCAGGGGAACCGCCAGATCGGCCACGTCGCCGGAGGCCGGTTTGACCAGGCCGGAAGCCACCAGCGAGAGCAGGGTGGCCGCCACCGGTGACGCCTGTTCGTCCAGCGCCAGGACCGAGCGTGCGGCGAGGACCCCGTGGAGGCCCAGGAGCAGCCGTATGCGGGTGTCCTCGTCCCGGCTGTGCTCGGCGGCGGCGACGAGGGTGGCCGCGTAGGCGTCGCCGAGGACGGCGCGCAGGGCCGTGCCGATCTTCTCGCGGAGAGCCGGGTTGCCGTCCTGTCCGAGCCGGAGGAGGAGCGCGGGGAGCGCGGCCGGGGTGCCCGCGCGGGCCAGCGCATCGGCGGCCGTCTTCTTGATGTTCATGTTCGGATGGCCGAGGCATGCGGCGATCGCGGCACTCGCCCAGTGGGCGCGGGCATGGCCCAGTGCCAGCAGTGCCTGCCGGACGGTCTGGACGTCCTGCGCCCGGGTCAGCGTGATCAGCGTCGCCGACAGCGCCTGGGCGTCCTCGCCCGTGGCATCGCGGGCGAGCAGGGCGATGGCGTGCTTGCGTACGTGCCGGTTCCGGTGGCGCAGCAGCCGGTGCACCCGCGCACGGGTGCCCGCCCAGGGGGCCCTGAGCAGCAGTTCGAGCAGGATCACCTGCTCGTCGTCGGACAGCCCCGGGCGGTCCAGCAGATCCAGTGCCAGGGTCGCGACCAGCGCGTGCCCGGCCTCCCCGGCGTCCCCGGTGCCGAGCAGGCAGACCGGCCGTATCGCGCCCCGCGCGTGGAGCCGGCGGCCCAGGGCGGCCACGGCGTCCAGGACCTCCTGCGGCACCACGGGTTCGCCGGTCGGCTGTCCGTGCTCCCCCGTCCGGGGGGCCGCGCCCGGCTCCCTCGGCGCGGCCTGCCCGGCCACGACGCGCAGCAGCAGATCGGCGATGGCCGGGAGGGTGCCGGCGTTGCCGTGGGCCGCCAGCCGGCACAGCGCCGCCACCGGCTCGTCCGGGTCCAGATGGGAACGGAGCAGGGCCAGTTCCCGCTCGTCCGGGCCGCCGAGGTCGGCCGCGATGCGCGGCGGCAGGTCGACGGGGTCGAGCCGTACGAGAAGGGCGCGGCGCTGCTCCGGATCGCGGTTCAGCTGCCAGAGCAGTTCGAGGGCGCGGTGCCGTACGGCGCGCAGATGGGGCGCCGTCCCCTCCGTGGTGGCGCCCGGTCCGGTGGTGAGGCCCAGCCCTTCGCGCAGGGCCCGTACCGTCCGTTCGCCGCCGATCGCCTCCAGGGTGTCCAGGGCCTCGGCCGGTGCCGAGGGCAGCAGGGCGATCACGGCCTCTTCGGCGTCCTCGTGGCGCAGTTCGCGGATCGCTTCGAGGAACGGCCCGGGTGCGGGGGCGGAAGGAAGCAGCCGTGCGATCGCGTCCCCGATCGGGAGGTCGCCGGGCCCCTGTCCGGCCAGGGCGACCAGCAGGGCGAGCCGTCGTGGCCAGCCGGGATCGTCGGCCGGTGCGTCGGCGAGTACCCGGAGCGTCTCCCTGCGGGAGGTGAAGAGGATCGTCGCCACGTCGCGGGGCGGAATCGAGTGGTCGGACAGGGCCAGGCCGATGACGGCGGGGACGTCCGGGCCGTCCGGGAAATGCCCGCGCCGGTGGAGACCGCGCAGGCAGGCCACGGCCGGGCCGCCGAGCAGCAGGGGGTCGCGCGCGGCGGCGGCCGTCAGCGCGCCGATGTCGTCGCGGTCCGCCAGATCACCGAGGAGTTCCAGCCCGCGCCTGCGAAGCCCCGGCGGGAGGCCGGGGTCCTCGACGGCCCCGCGCAGCAGGTCCCGGTGGCCGTGGCGCGCGGCGGCCGCGAGGGCGGCGTCGGCCACCTCGGGCCACTCCCGCACCGGGACGGCGGGAACGGAGGGCACATCACAAGCGGCGGGACCGGACGGAGCAGAGACGGCAGGACCGCCCGAGAGGAACCGTACGAGGAGGCCGGGCGGCAGCGGGTCCGTCGCCGCCCACGGCTCGGCGAGTTCGCCCAGCGCACCGGCTACGACCCGGGCGCTGTCGGCTCCCAGCAGCCCGATCAGGTCCTCCCGGACCAGCGCCGGGGCCAGCAGTCCGCTGTGCAGCCCCTGCCGGGCCAGCCGTACCGCCTCGGCCTGGAGCACCGGATCGCCGCTGGCCACCAACTCGTCCACGAGCCGCGCCGGCCGGTGCGTTCCGGTGATGTCCGCCCCCCGCACCGCCTGGTAGAGGAGCTCGCCCGGTTCCTCCTCGCGGAGCATGGCGGGATCGTGGAGCAGATCGGCCCGCAGCCAGGCGATCCGTACGGCCGTCGGCAGCTGCCGGGCCGTGCGCCACGGCGGCCGGGGGCGGCCCCTCAGACGGTGGCCGAGTCGCTCGTAGAGCCCGGCCAGGAGGAGATCCGGCTCCGGGAGTCCCGTCAGCGATGCGGGCAGCAGCCCGGCGAGTTCGGCCACCTCCCGGTCGTCGGACGGGGGGCACCGGGTGACGCGCTCGGTGAGCAGGACCAGGCCCAGATGGCACAGCCCGGGGTCCTCCTGCCGGATCAGCCGCCCCAGGTCCTGCGGTGAGCAGTCCCGTGCGTCCGGGAGCCCGTCGGGCCGGGCCGTCGTGGCCCTCCCCGTGACCTCGTGGAACTCTTCTTCGGCCGCCGTCCGCATCGTCGGATGCTAACCGGGTGTGCTCCGGCGCCACCAACGGTTTCGGCCCCGCCCGTCCGTCGCTCAGTAGCCGCCGGATCCCACGTGATCGGCCAGTGCCAGGTCACGGGCGAAGGCCCGCACCCGCAGCAGGCACCGGGCGGCGAAGCGTACGGCCGGTGCGTGGTGCGGGCCGTAGGCCGCCGTCCAGAGTGCGGGAACACGCGCGGACGGCTGGATGTGAGTCATACATCCAGCTTCGACCCGCATCCGTGATCGGTCCAACAGATGGTTCAGCTGGCTGCGATCGATAGCGTGGATGGATGGAACTACGCCAGCTCCGCCACTTCATGGCAGTGGTCACGCACGGCGGTTTCACCGCCGCCGCCCGTGCCGAGTTGATCGTGCAGTCAGCGCTGAGCACCTCCGTGCGCAACCTCGAACGCGAGCTGGGCGCCGAGCTGTTCGACCGGACCGGACGGCGGGTGGCCCTCACCGAGGCGGGCCGGGCGCTGCTGCCGTCGGCCCGGTCGGTGCTCGCCGGGACGGAGGCGGCGCGGCACGCGGTGGCGGCCGTGACGGGGCTGGTCACCGGCCGGGTCAGGGTCGGCACGATCCAGACGCTGACCTGCGTGGACCTGGCGGCCGAGCTGGCCTCGTACCACCGGTTGTGGCCGGGGGTGCAGATCTCGCTGCGCGAGGCGACGACGCCGGAGCTGGTATCGGGGCTGCGGGCCGGTGAGCTGGACCTCGCCTATCTCGCACCGGACGCCGCCGAACTCCCCGACGGCATCGTGGGGTTCGCGACCTGGCACGAGGACCTGGTGCTGATCACCGCGCCGGGCCATCGGCTGGCGAGTGCCGGGAGCGCCCTGCTCAAGGATCTCGCCGACGAGCCGTTCGTGGACTTCCGCGCGGGCACCGGCCTGGAGACCGCGGTGCGGAGGCTGGCCGCGCACTGCGGTCTGGAGCGCCGGATCACCTGCGACGTCACCCAGATCCGGCTGCTCGTCGATCTCGTACGGGCCGGGATCGGCGTGGCGATCGTGCCGCGCCGGATCGGTCAGGACGCGGGGCTGCCGTGCGTGAGCATCCGCCAGCCGGAACCCGGCCGCACCGTGGTCCTCGCCGGCCGGGCGCCCCGGCCCCGCAACCCGGCGGCGGAGGCCCTCCTCGACCGGCTGACCGGAGGTACGGCGGATCCGGCGGGAACCTCAGGAAGGGCAGGCACGGCCTAGGGGCGCAGCGCGCGCAGCAGCAGGTCGGCCAGGTGGTCGGCGACCTCCTGCTGGCTGAGCGGGCCGTCGGGCCGGTACCAGGTGGACAGGTGGTGGACCGAACCGAAGTGGTAGTCGACGATCAGGTCGGCCGGGGTGGCCGTGGAGAACACCCCGCTGCGCTGGCCCTCCTCCACCAGGGCCCGGAAGCGCTCGTGGTAGCGGCGCCGCTCCACCCGGACCTGCTTGTTCTTCTCCGGGCTCAGGTGGTGCATGGAGCGGAAGAAGATCGAGGCGTCGTCGAGGTTCTCGATCGTCGTGACGACCACGTCCGCCGCGGCGTCGCGCAGCCGCTGTTCGACGGGGGCGTCGGCGTCGGCGAAGGCGTCGAGGCGTTCCTGCTGGAGGCGGAGGACCCGGGCGTAGACCTCTTGGAGGAGGTCCTCCTTGGAGCCGAAGTAGTGGTAGAGCGCGCCCTTGGTGACGCCTGCGGCCTCGACGATCTCCTGGACCGAGGTGCGGTCGTAGCCCTGCTCGGCGAAGAGCCGGGTGGCGGCGGCCAGCAGCCGCTGAGGGACGGGAGCCGTGTCCCCGTCCGTCGCCTTGGCCATTGCCGCCACCTTCCTTCCGCGTGAGTCCGTCATCGGGGGGAACGCAGTTCCCGCCTGAGGATCTTCCCACTCGCCGTCTTCGGCAGTTCGGCCAGGATCTCGACCTCGCGCGGGTACTTGTACGCGGCGAGCCGCTCCTCGCAGTACGCGCTCAGCTCTCCGGGCTCGGCGGAGGCGCCGGGCCGGAGGCTGACGTAGGCACGGACGGTCTCGCCGCGGTAGGCGTCGGGGACACCGACGACGGCCGCCTCCCGGACCGCCGGGTGGGTGTAGAGGACGTCCTCCACCTCGCGCGGCCAGACCTTGAAGCCGGAGGCGCTGATCATGTCCTTCTTGCGGTCGACGACATAGAGCCAGCCCGCGCCGTCCATGAAGCCGATGTCACCGGTGCGCAGCTCGCCGTCCGGGAAGGCGGCGGCGGTGGCCTCGGGGAGCCGCCAGTAGCCGGAGACGACCTGCGGGCCGCGGACCGCGATCTCGCCCTGCTCCCCGAAGGGCACCTCCGCGCCGTTCTCGTCCAGGATCCTGACCACCGTGTCGGGGCCGGGGACGCCGACGGAGAGGGTCCCGGAGACCGGGTCGACGGGGGCTTCGCGCTCCGGCGGTACGGAGGCGCAGGGGGCGGTGCACTCGGTGAGGCCGTAGCCGTTGCGGATGTACGGGCCGAAGCCCGCGCGGAACTTCTCGACCAGTGCGGGCGGCAGCGGTGCCCCGCCCGAGGAGATCACCCGGAAGGAGGCGAAGTGATCGGGGGTGGCGTCGGGGTGGGCGGCCAGCGCCATGAAGGCGGTGGACGGGCCCACGGTGTAGGCGGGGCGGTGTGCGGCGAAGGCTTCCAGGACGACGGCCGGGTGGAAGCGGTAGGCGAGGACGAGGGTGCCCGCGTTGGTGAGGCAGGCGGCCAGCTGGCACACCATGCCGGTGATGTGGAAGAGCGGGGCGAGCGCGAAGTAGGAGGAGCCCTCGGCGACGGGGTGCCCGGTCCGCTGGCGCTCGGCGTTGACCATGATGTTGGCGTGGGAGTTCATGGCGCCCTTGGGAGTGCCGCTGGTCCCGGAGGTGTAGCTGATCAACGCCACGTCGGCGGAGGCGGGTTCGCGCCCCTCGGGGGCCTTGATGCCCCGCCGGGCGACGGCGACCAGATCCTCGGCGTCCTCGGGCACGGGCAGCCGGTCGAAGCCCAGCACCCGCTCGTCGTTCCGCGTCTGGAGGTCGAGCTCGCTGGTGGTCAGGGCGATCCGTACCGTCGGGGCACCGGCCGCGGTGTCCCGCAGATACGCCTCCCAGGCCCGGTCCGCGCAGATCAGCGCGGTGACCTCGGCGTCCTTCAGTACATGGCCGACCTCACCGGACTTGTACATCGGGTTGAGCGGGACGACCGTGGCGCCGGCCTTCCAGGCGCCGAGCAGCGCGAGGACGAACTGCGGGGTGTTCTGCAGCATGATCGCGACCCGGTCGCCGCGCTCCAGGCCCGCGGCGGCGAGATGGCCGGCCACCGAGTCGGAGAGCGCGTCGGTCTCGCGGTAGCTCAGGCGTCCGTCGAAGTAGGCGAGCGCGGGGTGTCCGGGGCTGCGGGCGGCGGACTCCCGGAAGGCGTGGACGAGCGTGGCGGCGGGGCTGACGGGGGCCCGCTGGGCGTCGCTGAGCAGGGAGACCCATGGCCTGGCCGCGTAGATCGACTCGGTCATGCGCCGGTCTCCTCCCACTTCCGCTGGAGGTGGTTCATGCTGCCGAGCCAGTGGTCGGTGTCCTGGGCTCGGGCCCGGTAGTAGCCGCCGACCTCGGGGTGCGGCAGGACCAGGAAGCGGTCCTCGGCCATGGCGTCGAAGAGCGCGTCGGCGACCGCCTCGGGCTCGATGGCGCTGGGGGCGAGGACCAGCTCCCCGGCCGATCCGGCGGCGGTGAGCATGTCCGTACGCACGCCCTGCGGGCAGATCGCGTGAACCTTGATGCCGCGGTGGCGGTAGGTGAGCGAGAGCCATTCGGCGAAGGCGACGACGCCGTGCTTGGTGACGCTGTACGGCGCGGCGCCGATCATCGTCAGCAGTCCGGCGGCGGAGGCGGTCGAGACGAAGCGGCCGCTGCCGCGCTCCAGCCAGTCGGGCAGCAGCGCCCTGGCAGCGCGGACATGGGCCATCACATTGACGTCCCAGGCCGCGGCCCAGACCTCCTCGTCCGCGAAGGCGTCGCCGGGCGAGGCGAGGCCCGCGTTGGCGCAGTAGACATCGACGGTGCCGTCGAGCGCGTCCCGGGCGGCGTCCACGATCAGCGAGGCGTCCCCGGCGACGGCGGTGCCGCCGATCTCCTCGGCGAGCGGCTTGATCCGCGCCTCGTCGAGGTCGTTGACCACGACCCGCGCGCCCTCCGCGGCGAACCGGCGGGCCAGCGCGGCTCCGATGCCGCCTCCGGCCCCTGTGACCACCACGCCCGCGCCCTGCACCGCACTCATCGGGTCCCGCCTCTCTCGGAGCCTGTCGGGTGATCTCCGAGAGGCTCTCGGCCGACTGCACTGGCAGACTAACCAGTCGGTATGCCGGAGCGGAAGAGGCGGACACCGCCCGGGAAGCGCTCCTGTCACACCCGTCCCGTCCGGCTCGTTCCGTAGGGCCTGAACGCGCGCTAGCGTGCGTGACCATGACATGCGTCGCGATCATGGAGGTACCCGAATGAGCCTGTCCAGACGTGGTTTGCTGACCGCCGGCGGTGCGGTGGGGGCCCTCGCGGCGACGGCCGCCGGGGCCGGGTCCGCGACCGCCGCCCCCGCCCGGGGCAAGGGGCCCGGCCGGGTCCGCACCGGCTTCGACCGGCTGGCGGCGGACGGCTACGCGCTGCTGAAGGGCGAGAGGGTCGGGATCGTCACCAACCCCACCGGGATCACCTCCGACGTGCGTCACATCGTCGATGTGATGCACCCGGACGAGCGGGTTGACCTGATCGCCGTCTTCGGCCCGGAGCACGGCTTCCGCGGCACCGCGCAGGCGGGCGGCTCGGAGGGGCGCTACGACGACCCGGCGACCGGACTCCCCGTCTACGACACGTACCTGAAGAGCGGGCAGGCGCTCGCCGATGTCTTCACCGCGTCCGGTGTGGACACGGTCGTCTTCGACATCCAGGACGCGGGCGCCCGCTTCTACACGTACATCTGGACGCTCTACGACTGCATGGAGGCGGCGGCCCTCGCGGGCAAGCGGTTCGTCGTCCTGGACCGCCCGAACCCGGTGACCGGGCGGGCGGCGCTCGGCCCGGTGCTCGACCCTGCGTTCTCCACGTTCGTGGGCCGCCGGGAGATCTCGCAGGCGCACGGCATGACGGTCACCGAGCTGGCGCTCCTGTTCAACGCCCGCTTCCTGGCCGAGCGGCCGGTGGACCTGCGCATCGTGAAGATGTCCGGGTGGAAGCGCTCGGACTTCTTCGACGCGACCGGGCTGCCGTGGGTGCCGCCGAGCCCCAACATGCCGACGCCCGACACGGCCCTGGTCTACTCGGGGACCTGCCTGTTCGAGGGCACCAACCTCTCCGAGGGGCGCGGCACCACCCGGCCGTTCGAGCTGCTGGGCGCGGAGGGCATCGACCACCGCTGGGCGGCGGCCGTCAACGCACTCGGGCTGCCCGGGGTCGCCTTCCGCGAGGCGTATTTCGCGCCGACGTTCTCCAAGTTCCAGGGGAAGACGGTCGGCGGTGTGCAACTGCACGTCCACGACCGCGAGGTCTTCGATCCGGTACGCACCGGCATCGCGCTGCTGGTGACGGCGAAGCGGACCTGGAGCGGGTTCGAGTGGCGCTCGGACAACTGGATCGACAAGCTCACCGGCAACACCCGGGTCCGCACCATGATCGACGCGGGGGCGGACACGGACGAGGTGGTGGGGGCCTGGTCGAAGGAGCTCGCCGCCTTCCGGGCGGTGCGCAAACGGTATCTCCAGTACCGGTGAGACACCGGTGAGAGGTGCCGGGCGGACCCGGGGGATCCGGGTCCGCCCGGCAGACGGCTCATGCGCGCCCTCAGGGGACGGGAGCCCCTACCGGTGGGCGGGGAACTCCACCACCTGCTGGTACGTCGGACGGTTCTGCCAGTGGATGGCCTTCTGGGCGATCCCGCCCAGCGGCCGGTGGATGATCGAGTCGGTGCACCACTGCTCGCCCGCCTTGCAGTTGTCGTCCCCGGGGTAGACCGCCGTCGCCGGCTCGGCCACGGCCTGCTTCAGGGACGCGAGCAGTGCGTCACGGCAGCCGCTCGCATCGCCGCCGCCGCAGTACGTCCTGGCCAGCGGCCCCTTGACCGGCCGGCCCAGGACCTGGCGCAGGTCCTTGTCCACGAAACCCCACCAGCCGTACTGGAACGCGGATCCGCTGTGCGCCCCGCTCGGCCCGTGACTGGCCGCCGGGGACTCGTCGGTGGCGAGGCCCGCGGTCAGCGCTCCGTACAGATCGTCACCGAGCCCCGGCCGGAACTCGGCCTCGACCAGCTTCGGCCACCACGCGTCCATGATCCGCACCGCGTCGGCATGGGTGTACGCGTGCGAACCGGGGCTGCTCTCCCTGCGCTGCGAGCCCGCCGCCCGCCAGGACTCCAACTGCTGGACTGCGGCGTTCAGTTCGGGGTCGGTCACCGGCCGGGAGCGGATCACCTTCAGCAGTTCGGGAAGCAGCTGCTCGCCGCGCAGATCGGTGACCGCGGCCTCGGCCATGGCCCGGGTGAGGGACGCCCGGGTCACGCCGCCCTGCTCGACCAGCTTCGACACCCGCTGGTCCAGCAGATCGCCCCGGTGCACGGCGCTGAGACCGAAGCCCGCGGCGGCGTACCCCTTGGCCTGCTTGTTGTTCCAGGAGATGTAGTAGTCCTGCCCGCTGGAGTGCGGGTGCTCGGCGAACGGGGTGTACGCGGCGGTGTTGGCGGCCGGGTCGTACCCCTGCCACTCGTAGGCCCGCTCGGCCCGCACCGGCAGTGCCGGGTCGACGTCCGCCGCGCGCACCGGGTTCATGCCGCTGTTGTAGAAGGCGGCGGTGCGGGAGTCGGCGTAGAACCAGTTGAAGGCGTAGTCGATATGGCTCGCCGCCTGCTGGAAGGAGGCGGCGTCCGTGACGTACGAAGGATCGTTGAGCATCTGGAAGCCGATGATGGAGTCGGCCTCGTGGCGGTAGGTGGAGCGCAGCGAGGTGTACGCGACGGGCTTGCCGCCCACGGTGGCACGGTGGGTGACGATGCCGTAGTTGGTGCGCCGGACCTGCATCCGGTAGGAGCCCTTCGCCGTGGAGTCGGCGACGGTCGGCGTCCAGGAGTTGGTGCGCTCCAGTGTCTCCATGGCGGTGCAGGTGCCGCGGTAGAGGTAGTGCGTGGAGTCCTTGGTGGGCGTGGAGCCGTCGGGCTCGCACAGGTCGACGGCGTAGGTGTCGGTGATGTCCTGGGCTGCCGAGGTGGCGCTCCAGGCGTAGTCCTGGCCGCGGCCCATCTGGATGTACATCCCGACACCGGCGAAGGAGACACCGCGGGCGCTGATGCCCGGCCCCTGGAGTTCCTGGAGCATCATCAGCTGCGGGGCGAAGTAGCCGGTCTGCGGCCCGAACACGGCGATGGGGTTGCCGCTCGCGGTGTGCTCGCCGGAGACCAGCAGGGCGTTGGACATGCCGCGCCTCTGGGCGCCGGAGCCGGAGCCGGGCAGCGATCCCTCGGGGATGACGCCGTCGTCGTAAATGCCCTGGGCCTTCTTGAGCGCGGCCGGGGCCTTGACGGGGGTCTTCCGGTCGGTGCCCGCGGAGCCGGTGCGGTCGTGGATGAGGGGTTCGGCCGTGACGGAGCCGCTGTCGGGCAGCGCGGTGCCGCGGGCCTTGTCGGGCTTGCCCGCGTACGGGAACGAGGTGCCGTCGTGGACCGTCAGCACGGCCTCGGGGTCCTCGCGCTGGCGGAACGACTCCCAGACCTTGGTGCCCTCGGCGACGCCGTACTTCTGCTGGGCGGCCAGCAGCGAGAGCGCCGCCGTCACCTCGCCGCCACCGCCGCCGCCGAACTGGCCGCCGACGACCGAGGCGATGGAGATCAGGTCGGTCAGCTTGAACGGCTGTATCTCGCCGACGTTGGTGATGGCGTCGATCTTGCCGGTGAGGACGTACTCGCCCGGGAAGTAGCGGCCGTTCTTGGACTTGTCGCGGTAGGCGTTGATGCCGTCGACATACGCCTGCGCGTCCGCCATGGCCTGCTCGCCGCGGGCGCCCTCATGGGTCCTGATGTACTCGACCTGGGCTTCGAGATCCGCCTCGGTGTACGGGGCCTGCGGCCAGAACTGCTGCTCCAGGCCCTGGTTGGCCAGCGCGCCCCCGGCGAACGAGGTCAGTTCGCCGCGTCCGATGTGCCGGAAGAGGTCCATCAGCCAGAGCCGGTCCTGGCCGGCGGCGAAGCCCGCGCCGAACTCGGTGCCGTAGCGGGTGGTGCCCTTGATGTGCGGGACGCCGGACGCCTTGTCACGGGTGATGGTGACGTCGTCGCGCGGCGAGGTGACGGACTCCACCTGGTCCTTGGGCACACCGAACGAGGCGTCGTTGAAGAATTCGGTCAGCTTCTGGTCGGTGAGACCCGTGTGTCCGGCCACCAGGCCGTTGTAACGGTCGAGTTGGTCGTCGCTGTGGGCGGGGTGCGTACCGAACGCCTTGTTGCCGAGGATCTCGACGAGGGTGGCGTTGCCGTTCTCGCCGGGCGGCAGGATGTCGTCGCACTGGCCCTGGCAGTAGTCGGTGACGGGCGCGGGTTCCGCCGCCGCGGCGCCGGCCTGCGGCGAGGCCGCCAGCAGGGTGGCGCCGAGCGCGATGACCGCCGCGGCGGTGGCGGCTCTGAACGTGACGGTGCGTGGGGGCATGCGTGCTCCTCCGAGAGGCCGATGCGCCGGAGGTTACTGGCGGTATGACTCGCCGGTAAGGTGAGCAACCGTCACCTTTTCCGAATCGTCACATGCGGCCGTCCGCGCCGGTGCGTCGCGGCCCCGGGGCCTGTCGAATTCCGGACAACGTCACGCTTGGAGGGATCCGGAACGGGCAGCCGTACGTCCATTCCCTGACGCCGAAGTACGAGCGACGGAGGTGACGGAGCGGTGGCGGGATTCCGGAGTCTTGCGAGACAGGTGCGCGATCCGCGGAGCGACCTGGCACTGCGGCGGTATTCGCTGCGCAAGTGCCTGGAGAGGTTCGCCCCTTATGGACATCGGGCGACCTGGGACCATCTGTGCGTCCGGCACGGTATCGGGCCGGAGGACCGGTCCCCCGATCCGGCGCGGCTGATGCGCGCGCTGGACGAGCTGGAGGCGGCGCGGGCGGTCTGGCTCGGTTACGAGGCGGGGTTCGCCGAACGCCGCCGACGGGAGAAGTACGACGGGCTGCGGCGGCCCGGCACGTTCGACGACTGGCACCGGCGCACCTGGGGCGGCCACGGGGTCGCGCGGTGCGAGGACCCGGCGGTGCATCCGTCGGAGCCGCTCGCCGAGGTCCTGCGCCGGCTGATCACGGCGCTGGAGGCGGAGCCCGGCACGGTCTGCCCGGTGTGCGCGGGAGCCGAGATCCGCTGGCGGCAGGATCTGGAGTGCGCGCCGTGGTCGGGGCCGGTCTGCACGGGGTGCGGGATCGTGGTGCCCCAGCCGGTGCTCACCCCGGGGGCGCTGGCGAAGGCCCGGGGCACACGGCGGCGGGATCTCGCGTCGGTGGCCTGAGCGGTGGCGGCCCCGGGCGTACGCGGGGCCTCCCGCCGTGCGTCCGTACCGACGCCGCCTCCTCGACCCCCTGCCCGAGCAGCACAGGGGCCGTCACGGCCGCGCTTCGGCTAGCCGCACCCGGCCGACGGGCGCTCCGGCATCAGACGCGAGCCGCTGATCCGCTGACCGGAGACATCGTTCGGGTTGGAGAGCACGCAGTTCTCCAGCGACAGGCAGCCGCAGCCGATGCAGTCGGTGAGATGGTCCCGCAGCCGCCCCAACTGCTCGATGCGCTCGTCCAGTTCGGAGCGCCAGGCGGCGGAGAGCCGCGCCCAGTCCTCGCGGTTCGGGGTGCGCTCCTCGGGCAGCTCGGCGAGCGCGTCCCGGATGGTGGCGAGCGGGATGCCGACCCGCTGGGCCGCGCGGACGAACGCGACCCTGCGCAGCGCGTCCCTGCTGTAGCGGCGCTGGTTGCCGCTGGTGCGGCGACTGCTGATCAGGCCCTTGGCCTCGTAGAAGTGCAGGGCCGAAACCGCGGCGCCGCTGCGCGCGGAGAGCTGTCCGACCGTGAGTTCATGGAGCGTCTGTGGGATCTGGGGCACCCCTCCAACCCTACGTGGCCGACCCCGGCCGGTCCGTCGTTGACAGGAACGCACCCGCCAACCATGCTGAGCAAGCGCTTAGACAGTGCGCTGGGGAACGAACCGGAGCGGGAAGGGCAGGGACCAGGGACATGGCAGAGCCGAGGATCTTCACGTCCGCGCAGGAGCTGCGCGACGGAGTGGGCGAGCAGCTGGGACACAGCGACTGGCTGGAGATCGAACAGAAGCGGATCGACCTCTTCGCCGACGCCACCGGTGACCACCAGTGGATCCATGTGGATCCGGAGCGGGCTGCCACGGGGCCGTTCGGCACGACCATCGCGCACGGCTATCTCACGCTCTCGCTGCTGCCGACGCTCGTACCGCAGATCATGCGGGTCGAGGGCATGAAGATGGGCATCAACTACGGGACGAACAAGGTCCGTTTCCCGTCCACCGTGCCCGTGGGCTCGCGGCTGCGCGCCTCGGCCGTCCTGAGGAGCGTCGAGGAGGCCGGGGGCGGGGTGCAGGTCACCGCCGTCGTCACGGTCGAGCGCGAGGGCGGCGACAAGCCGGTGTGCGTGGCCGAGTCGGTGTCGCGCTACTACTTCTGAGCCGCGCCCCGCCTCCGGGGCCGCCGCCGCTCCCCGGGGCCGCTGCTACTTCTGGCGTTCCGCCGCGACCATGCGCAGCACGAGGTCGGCGTAGAGCTCGCCGACCTCGTCCGGCGTCCGGCTGCCCTGCGCGTTGAACCAGCGCGCCACGTCGATGCAGAGCGAGAGCACCGCGAGCGTGGTCCCCGGGATGTCGGGGACGTCGAACTCCCCCGCCCGCACGCCCTCGCTGATGATCCGGCGCACCACCGCGTCGCTCCTGCGGCGCAGCTCGACGATCTCGGTGCGGTGCTCCTCCCCGAGGGCGTCGAGCTCGTACTGGACCACGCGGGCGGTGGTGTGCCGCTCGGCGTGCCAGCGGACGAAGGACCGTACGGCTTCGGCCAGCCGCTCGGCCGCCGTGCCCCCGCCGTCGGCGGCGGCCTCCAGAACGAACAGGGCGCGGTCGTGGCCGATCCTGCTGATCCGGTGGAGCAGCTCTTCCTTCGTCTTGTAGTGGATGTAGAGCGCGGCGGGACTCATCCCCGCCCGGCCCGCGATGTCGCGGGTGGTGGTGGCGTGGTACCCGCGCTCGGCGAAGGCGTCGACGGCGGCGACGAGCAGCCGCCTGGCCGCCTCGGGCGTCACCTCGGCCCACGGCGCGCTGTCGCCGTCGGTCTCCTCCGCCGTGCTCATCGTCACTCGCCCCTCTCGTCACCAGGACGAACACCATACCCCGAACCTGAGCAAGCGCTTAGGGTCCGTCCGGTGCGATCGTCAGAGCTTCTGGAAGGGGTCGTGCTCGGCGAGGATCTTCTCCAGCCTGGCCTGGTCGACCCGGCTGACGAGCTGCCCCGCCTCCTGGCGGTCCCGGATGACCTTGGCCAGGGTGAAGCAGGAGGTGACGAGGTAGAGGACGCCGATCGCGAGGAATCCGCGGACCCAGGCGTCGGCGTCCAGGAAGTAGATGCCGAGAGCCACCGCGGCGATCGCCACCCCGAAGGAGGCGACGGCCTGGCCGTAGAAGGCCGCGGTGCTCTGCTGCTTGACCGATGCTGTCTCACTCATGGGGCCCAGCATCGGCCGACGTGGCGTGCGCCACATCCGTTCGGGTACTCAGCCGGTACTCAGACGTCCGTTCGAGCGACGGTGCGGGGTCGGAGGGCGGGGTCAGAAGGCGGAGACGCCCGTCAACGCGCGGCCGATGATCAGCTTCTGGATCTGGCTGGTGCCCTCGTAGAGCGTCATCACCCGGGCGTCGCGCAGCAGCTTGCCGACCGGGTACTCGTCGATGTAGCCGTAGCCGCCGAAGACCTGGAGCGCGTTGTTGGCGGCGCGGACGGCGGCCTCGGAGGCGAAGAGCTTGGCCTTGGAGGCGGCGGTGGCGAACTCCTCGCGGCGGTCGACGAGATCCGCCACCCGCCAGGTCAGCAGCCGGGCGGCGTCGACGTCCACGGCGATGTCGCTGATGAGCTCCTGGACGAGCTGATGGCCCGCGATGGGCCTGCCGAACTGCTCGCGCTCGCCCGCGTAGCCCACGGCGGCGTCGAGGGCGGCCTGTGCGATGCCGACGCAGCCGGCCGCGACCGACATCCGCCCCTTGGCCAGGGCGGACATGGCGATGGAGAAGCCCTTGCCCTCCGGGCCCATGAGCGCCGACGCGGGCACCCGGACATCCTCCAGGACCACTTCGGCGGTGGCCTGGCCGCGCAGGCCGAGCTTGCCGTGGATGGTGCGGCGGCCGAGGCCGGGGGCGTCGGTGGGGACCAGAAAGGCGGATATGCCCTTGTGGCCCGGGGTGTCATTGGTGCGGGCGAAGAGCAGCACCACGTCCGCCCAGGTGCCGTTGGTGATGAACATCTTGCTGCCGTTGATGACGTAGTCCCCGCCGTCGCGGACCGCCTTCGTCGCGAGGTTCCCGGCGTCCGAGCCGGTGCCGGGCTCGGTGAGGCCGAAGCAGCCGATCGCCTCGCCCGCGGTGAGGCCGGGCAGCCAGTGCCGCTTCTGCGCCTCGTCGCCCCAGGCGGCGATGGTCTTGGCGACGAGGCCGAGGGAGACGGAGACGATGCCGCGGACCGAGGAGTCGCCGCGGCCCAGCTCCTCGGTGACCAGGCAGTACGTGAGGTGGTCACCGCCCGAACCGCCGTACTCCTCGGGGACGGTCAGCCCGAGGAAGCCGACGGAGCCCAGCTTCTTCACGATCGACCTGTCGACGTTCTCGGCCCGGTCCCACGCCACGACGTGCGGGGCGACCTCCCGGGCGACGAAGTCCTCGGCGAGCCGACGGACGTCTTCCTGCTCCTCGCTGAGCTCCAGGTTCATCCTTCGACCCTCCGCTTCCGGACGCTCTCAATTAGCACTGCTAGTTTTATGGGCGCAGGCCCTACTATGTGCCGCATGGCCCGACCGCGCAAGCCCCTCCTCAGCAGAGACCGCATCGTCGAGGCGGCGGGCGCACTCGTGGACTCCGAGGGGCTCGACGCCGTGTCCACCCGGCGGCTCGCGGCCGAACTCGGGGTCAGCGGGCCCTCGCTCTACAACCACTTCCGCAACAAGGACGAGATCCTCGACGCGGTCGCGGACACCGTCTCCGCACAGGTCGATCTGTCGATGTTCGACGCGTCGGACACCCGCGACTGGCGGGCGGCCCTGCACGACTGGGCCGTCTCCTACCGTGCGGCGCTCACCGAGCACCCGCACATCGTCCCGGTGCTCGCCCAGGGGCCGGGCCGCCGGCCGGCCGGTCTCCGGGTCGCCGACGCGGTGTTCGGCGCGATGGTCAGGGCGGGCTGGCCACCCGCCCAGGCGACGTACATCGGGGCCCTGATGCGCTACTTCATCACCGGCTCGGCCCTCGGCTCCTTCGCCCGCGGCTTCGTCGACGACGAGACGGCGTACGACCCCGCCGACTACCCGCATCTCGGCCAGGCCCACCTGCTGGCCGAGCACCGCCAGAAGGTCGACGAGGGCGCCTTCGAGACCGGGCTGCGGGCCCTGGTCGACGGCCTCTCGGTCCAGTACGCACTGCTGGCCCCGGCCGGCACGGTTCGGCAGCCACCGAAGCGTTCCTGACGCATCCTGGAACCATGGCACGCAAGGCACACTCCGACCCGGCCGCGCCCCGGCTCGCCGCCCTGGCCGCGCTCCTCGCCGACGAGACCCGCGCGGCCTTCTGCCTGGCCCTGCTCGACGGCCGCGCCTGGACCGCCGGCGAGCTGGCCCGGCACGCCTCCGTGGCACCGTCGACCGCCAGCGAACACCTCGGGAAGCTCGTCGCGGGCGGGCTGCTGGCCGAGGAGCGGCAGGGCCGCCACCGCTATCTGCGGCTGGCCGACGAACGGACCGCGCATCTCGTCGAGGACCTCGCGGCCCAGGTCGTCCCCGGCTCCGTACCCGAGCGGCCACGCACCCTGGGCGCGGTGAGCGCGGGCAGCGCACTGGCCCGCGGGCGCACCTGCTACGACCATCTCGCGGGGCGGATCGGCATCGCGATCGCCGACGCCATGACCGTACGCGGACTGCTGGAGCAGGACACCGGCTTCGCACTCACCGGCGAGGGCCTGCGCTGGTTCGGCGGGCTGGGCATCGGCCTGGAGACGGCTTCGCGGCGCCCCCTCGTACGGAGCTGTCTGGACTGGACGGAGCGCAGGCCGCACCTGGCCGGGGTCGCGGGCGCCGCGCTCTGCCGCCACGCGCTGGACACCGGGTGGTGCGTACGGATCGGGTCCGGGCGGGCGGTGAAGGCCACCCCGGACGGGGAGCGGGCGCTGTACGAGCACCTCGGCATCGAGGCGGCGACTCTTCGGTAGGGGCCGAACGGTCACGGCCGTACGGTCGTGGCCATGACGACATCCCCGCTCTCCTCCCCCGCCCCGCCGCGCGACTGGCGGGCCACCGCCGCGGCCACCACCACCGTGCTGCTGTGGGCCTCCGCCTTCGTCTCGATCCGCAGCGCCGGTGACGCCTACTCGCCCGGCGCGCTCGCCCTCGGCCGGCTGCTCGCGGGCTCCCTGGCGCTGGGCACGCTGCTGCTGGTGCGGCGCGAGGGGCTGCCGCCGCGGGCCGCCTGGCCGGGGATCGTCTGGTCCGGGCTGCTCTGGTTCGGCCTGTACATGGTGGTCCTCAACTGGGGCGAGCAGCAGGTGGACGCGGGCACGGCCGCGATGGTGGTGAACATCGGCCCCCTGCTGATCGCGCTGCTCGGCGCCCGCATGCTGGGCGAGGGGCTGCCGCGCAGACTGCTGGCGGGCATGGCCGTCTCGTTCGCGGGCGCCGCGGTGGTGGGGCTCTCGATGTCGGGGCAGGGTGGCGCGTCGGTGCTCGGCGTGCTGCTGTGTCTGCTGGCCGCCGTGGCGTACGCGACCGGGGTGGTGCGCCAGAAGCCCGCCCTCCGGCACGGCTCCGCGCTCCAGATCACCACCTTCGGCTGTCTGGTCGGCACCGTCGCCTGTCTGCCGTTCTCCGGTGCGCTGGTCTCCGAGGCCGCCGACGCGCCGCTGTCCGCCACCCTGAACATGGTCTATCTCGGCCTCTTCCCGACCGCGCTGGCCTTCACGACCTGGGCCTACGCGCTCGCCAGGACCACGGCCGGACGGATGGGCGCCACCACGTACGCGGTACCGGCGCTGGTGGTGCTGATGTCCTGGCTGCTGCTGGACGAGGTGCCCGCGCCGCTCGCCGTCGTCGGCGGGCTGCTCTGCCTGGCCGGGGTGGCGGTCTCCCGGATGCGTCCGCAGACTGGCCTGACGCGGAAGAATCCGGCACGGCCGGTGGAGGGACGCCGACATGACGCGGAGCACCGGGAAAGCGGCCGCCGCTGAGCGGACGGGGAAGCGGAAGCGGAAGAAGGACTCGGCCGGGGCCCGGGAAGCCATGCTGGACACGCTCACCGAGGCGGCCCGCTACGGGGGCCCCGGCCTCGACGGCTTCCGGGTGGCGGAGAGCGGTGACGACGATCCGGTCCTGGTGACGCCGGAGGGCCGAGCCCGGGACGCCTGGCGCGAGGACTACCCGTACGACCACAAGCTCGGCCGGAAGGCGTACGAGAAGTCCAAGCGTGCCCTGCAGATCGAACTGCTCAAGCTCCAGCACTGGGTGAAGGAGCGCGACGAGCGCCTCGTCATCCTCTTCGAGGGGCGGGACGCGGCCGGCAAGGGCGGCACGATCAACCGCTTCACCGAGCACCTCAACCCCCGCGGCGCACGGGTCGTGGCGCTGGAGAAGCCCACCGAACGCGAACGCACCCAGTGGTACTTCCAGCGGTACACGGCCCATCTGCCGAGCGCCGGGGAGATCGTGCTCTTCGACCGGTCCTGGTACAACCGGGCTGGTGTGGAGCGGGTGATGGGGTTCTGCACGACCCGGGAGTACCTCGAATTCATGCACCAGGCACCGGGCTTCGAGCGGATGCTCGCCCGGGACGGCATCCACCTGGTGAAGTTCTGGTTCTCCGTCTCCCGCAACGAGCAGCGCAACCGGTTCATGATCCGGCAGATCGATCCGGTACGGCGGTGGAAGCTGAGCCCGGTCGATCTCGCCTCGCTGGACAAGTGGGACGCGTACACGGAGGCCAAGGAGCTGATGCTGTTCCACACGGACACCGCGGACGCGCCCTGGACCGTGGTGAAGAGCAACGACAAGAAGCGGGCCAGGCTGGAGGCGATGCGGCACGTGCTGCACCGCTTCGACTATCCGGGCAAGGACACGTCGGTGGCCCATGAGCCGGACCCCCTGATCGTGGGTCCGGCCTCCCGGCTCTTCGAGCAGGGCGAGATGGACACCCGGCTGCTCACCCCGCACGGGGCCCTCGCCCCGGGGTCCTCGCCGGATGCGGGCTAGAACACCACCAGGGCTCGTCCGCCCCTGCCGGCGATCACGTTGTCGAACGCGGCCGGGATGCCGTCCAGGGTGATGCGCTCGGTCACCAGGGCGCCCAGGTCGAGCCGCCCCTCGCGGACATGGGCGGCCAGCACGGGCAGGTCCCGCGCGGGGTCGGAGTTCCCGTAGACGCAGCCGGAGAGGGTGCGTCCCCAGTGGAAGAGCTCCAGGGCGTTGAAGGTGACCTGCTGGTCCTTGCCGCCGATGCCGACGACCGTGGTCCGGCCGCCGCGGCGGGTCGACTCCCAGGCGGTACGGATGGTGGTGGCGCGGCCCACGCACTCGATGGCGACGTCCACCCCCTGCTTGTCCGTGAGGGCCCTGATCTCGCGGGCGGTGTTCTCCGAGGCCACCACGTAGTCGGTGGCGCCCGCCCGGCGGGCCAGCTCCTCCTTGCGTGGGGAGACGTCGACCGCGACGATGCGCGAGGCACCGGCGATCCGGGCGGCCTGGAGCGCGGCCAGCCCCACTCCCCCGGCACCGAACACGGCCACGCTCTCGCCCTCGCGCACCCGCGCCGCGTGGTGCACGGCGCCGTATCCGGTGAGGACCGCGCAGCCCAGGAGGGCCGCGTCGGTGAGCGGGACACCGGCCGGGGCGGGCAGGACGCAGCCCGCGGGGACCACCGTCTCCTCGGCGAACGCGGCGACGTTGAGACCGGGGTGCAGTTCGCTGCCATCGTCCGCGCGCCGGGCGTGCACCTCGCCCGCGCCGTTCAGCGCGTTGACGCAGAGCCAGACCTCGCCCCGCACGCAGGCATGACAACTGCCGCAGGAGGGTGCCCAGTTGAGCACGACGCCATCGCCCGGCGCCACATGGGTGACGCCCTCGCCGACCGCGACGACGGTGCCCGCGCCCTCGTGGCCGAGGACGGCGGGGACGGGCACCCGCATGGTGCCGTCGGAGAGCGAGAGGTCGGAGTGGCAGACCCCGGCGGCGGCGAGGGCGACCCTCACCCGGCCGGGGCCGGGCTCCGGGAGTTCGATGCCGGTGATCTCCAGGGGAGCTCCGACGGCGGGCAGTACGGCGGCGCGGACCACGAACAGGCTCCTTGACGGTCGGCAAAGGGGAGTTGGAGGGACGCTCGGAACTGGAGACCGGAAGGGCGGTCAGAACTGGAGGGACTTGGTCTGGAGGTATTCCGCGAGCCCGTGGGAGCCGAGTTCGCGGCCGACGCCGGACTGCTTGTAGCCGCCGAACGGGGCGAGCGGGTTGAACCGGCCGCCGTTGATGTCGACCTGACCGGTGTCCATCCGCCGGGCGAACGCCACCGCCTCCGCGTCGTCACCCGCCCAGACCGCGCCCGCCAGGCCGTACACGGTGCCGTTGGCGATGCGCAGGGCGTCGTCCTCGTCCTCGTACCGGATGAGCGAGACGACCGGGCCGAAGATCTCCTCCTGGGCGATGGTCATCTCCGGGGTGACGTCGGCGAAGACCGTGGGGCTGACGAAGTAACCCTGCTCGCGCGGGGCTTCGGCGCCGCCCGCGACCAGGCGGGCGCCCTCCGCCACACCCTTCTCGATGTAGCCGCGCACCCGCGCGTGCTGCTTGGCGTTGACGAGCGGCCCGATGCGGTCGCCGTACTTGGCGGCCGCCTCCGCGGCGAGCGCGACCGCCTCGTCGTACCGCGAGGTGTGCACCAGCATCCTGGTCCAGGCGCTGCACGTCTGGCCGGAGTTGCCCATCACGTTCGCGACGCCGACGCCGACCGCCTTGGCGAGGTCGGCGCTCGGCAGGATGACGTTGGCGGACTTGCCGCCCAGTTCGAGGGCGACGCGCTTGACGGCCGCACCGGCCGTGGCGCCGATCCGCCGGCCGACGGCGGTGGAGCCGGTGAACGAGACCAGGTCGACGCCGTCGTGCTCGGCCAGGGCCTGACCAGCGACCGGGCCGAGGCCGGTGACCAGGTTGAACACGCCCGCGGGGACGCCCGCTTCGTCGACGGCCTCGGCGAAGAGCTGGGCGGTCAGCGGGGTGTCCTCGGCGGGCTTGAGGACGACCGTGCAGCCCGCCGCGAGCGCGGGGGCGACCTTGGCGACGATCTGGTGCAGCGGGTAGTTCCACGGGGTGATCGCCCCGACGACGCCGACCGGCTCGGCGTACACGGTGGAGTTGCCGACCTTCTCCTCGAAGGCGTACGAGGCGGCGAGCTCGGCGTACGAACCGGCCACCAGGACCGGGACGCCCGCGTGGACCAGCTGCGAGAAGGGCAGCGGTGCGCCGAGTTCGGCGGTGACGGTCGCGGCGATCTCGTCCTTGCGGGCGACGAGCACATCGCGCAGGGCGGCGATCCGCGCGGCGCGCTCGGCGGGCGCGGTGGCCGCCCAGCCGGGGAGCGCGGCGCGGGCGGCCCGTACCGCGGCGTCGACGTCCTCGGCGGTGCCCGCCGGGACCTGGGCGATGACCTGCTCGTCCACCGGGTTCACCACCGCGATCGTGTCCCGTCCCGCGGCGGGCCGCCAGGCCCCGTCGATGTACATGCCGTCGTGGGCCTTCATCGCTGTTCCTCCCGGTCACCGTTGCGGACGGGGTCGTCCGCAACCCAAACTAGCGCTGTTAGTTTTCGGGCGCCAGAGACGCCCGTCACGCCAGGGGCTGCCGGTCGAGTTCCCCGTGCTCCGCCCCCGGGTTCTCGAACTGGGTGCGGTACAGCTCCTCGTACCGGCCGCCCGCCGCGAGCAGTTCGTCGTGCGTGCCGCGCTGCACGATCCGCCCGTCCTCCACCACCAGGATGAGGTCGGCCGTCCGGACCGTGGAGAGCCGGTGGGCGATCACGACCGCGGTGCGTCCGGCGAGCGCCTCGGCGAGGGCCTCCTGGACGGCCGCCTCGGAGGTGTTGTCGAGGTGGGCGGTGGCCTCGTCGAGGATGACGACGCGCTGGCGCGCCAGCAGCAGGCGGGCGATGGTCAGCCGCTGGCGTTCGCCGCCGGAGAGCCGGTAACCGCGTTCGCCGACGACGGTGTCGAGCCCGTCGGGCAGTGAGGCGACGAGGCCCTCCAGCCGTGCCCGGCGCAGCGCGTCCCAGAGGTCCTCCTCGGTGGCTCCGGGGCGGGCGAGCAGCAGATTGGCGCGCACCGACTCGTGGAAGAGGTGGCCGTCCTGGGTGACCATGCCGAGGGTGTCGCGCAGGGTGTCGGCGGTCAGATCGCGTACGTCGACGCCGCCGATGCGGACCGCGCCCTCGTCCGTGTCGTAGAGCCGGGGCAGCAGTTGGGCGATGGTCGACTTGCCCGCGCCGGACGAGCCGACGAGCGCCACCGTCTGTCCGGGCTCGGCGCGGAAGGAGATCCCGCGCAGTACCTCGTCGCCGCCTCGGGTGTCGAGGCTCGCGACGTCCTCCAGCGAGGCGAGCGAGACCTTGTCGGCGGACGGATAGCCGAACCGCACCCGGTCGAACTCGACGGACACCGGGCCCTCCGGGACCGCCCGCGCGTCCGGCTTCTGGTCGATGAGCGGCTTGAGGTCGAGGACCTCGAAGACCCGTTCGAAGCTGACCAGCGCGCTCATCACCTCGACGCGTGCCCCGGCGAGTGCGGTGAGCGGTGCGTACAGCCGGGTCAGCAGGAGGGCGAGGGCGACCACCGCGCCCGCGTCGAGCTGTCCGCGCAGCGCGTAGTGGCCGCCGAGCCCGTAGACCAGGGCGAGGGCCAGCGCGGAGACGAGGGTGAGGGCGGTGATGAAGGCGGACTGGGCCATGGCCGTGCGGACGCCGATGTCGCGCACCCGCCCGGCCCTGACGGCGAACTCGGCGGACTCGTCGGCGGGGCGGCCGAAGAGCTTGATCAGGGTGGCGCCGGGTGCGGAGAAGCGCTCGGTCATCCGGGTCCCCATCGCGGCGTTGTGGGCGGCGGCCTCCCGCTGGAGCCTGGCCATCCGGGTGCCCATCCGCCGGGCCGGCAGCACGAACACCGGCAGCAGCACCAGCGCGAGCACGGTGATCTGCCAGGAGATGGAGAGCATGACACCGAGGGTGAGCAGCAGCGTCACGAGATTGCTGACGACGCCGGACAGGGTGTTGCTGAAGGCGCGCTGGGCTCCGATGACGTCGTTGTTGAGGCGGCTGACGAGCGCACCGGTGCGGGTCCGGGTGAAGAACGCGACCGGCATGCGCTGCACATGGTCGAAGACGGCGGTGCGCAGATCGAGGATCAGGCCCTCGCCGAGATTGGCCGAGAGCCAGCGGCTGACCAGGCCGAGTGCGGCCTCCGCGACGGCGATCACGGCGATGAGGAGGGACAGCCGGGTGACGGTGTCCGACTCCTTGCCGGAGACGATCGCGTTCACGACCCGGCCTGCGAGTACGGGGGTGGCGACCGCGAGCAGCGCCGTCGCCACGCTCAGGACCAGGAACAGCGCGACCCGGCGCCGGTGCGGGCGGGCGAACGCGGCGATGCGCCGCAGGGTGGTCCGGTCGAAGGGGCGTCGGTCCGCTTGCGCGTTCATGACGTTGTGGAGCTGCGTCCACGCCGTGGTTTCCATGCTCATGCGAGGAACGTACGACCTCCAGTGGACTTGAGGTCAACGGCCGCCGTCCGGCGTGGAGGTCAGGTACGGTCGCGGTCGGCGGCGCGCCGGCCGGGCCGGGGCTCCGGTACGTCCGGGGCGGTACCGGCTTGGACCTTCCGCCCGCCGCGTAGGCCCAGCCCCGCCGCCGCGAGCAGCAGGGCACCGAGCATGACGAACGGCGCGGCGGTGCCCGCCACTCCGGCGATCAGACCGGCGGACGCGGGGGCGGCGACCTGCCCCAGGCGGTTGCCGGTCAGCCGGAGGGCGAGCGCGGTGGACCGGGCCTCCGGCGGGGCGGCCTGGACGACGGTGGTCATCGAGAGCGGCTGCCCGACGCCGAGGCAGAAGCCGAGCGCGGCGAGCAGCACGGCCAGCACGGCCACCGGGACGGGCAGGGCGATGCCCGCGCAGAGCACCCCGGCCAGCAGGCAGGTGGTGGTGAGGAGCGCCGTGCGGCCGAGCACCCGGAGCATCGGGGTCATCACCAGACGGCAGGCGATGGTGGCGGCGGCGCGCAGGCTGAGCAGCAGTCCGATGGTGGCGGGGGCGATGCCCCGGTGTTCGCCGACGACGGGCAGGTACGCGGTGAGGATGTCGGTGGCGGAGAGCACGGCGAGGCTGATGAAGATCCCGGCGGGGACGCCGCGGGCGCGCAGGATGCGGCCGACGGGGACCTTCGCGGCCTGGTCCGCCCGGTGGGCGGCGGGCGCGGACCGGTGCTCGATGCGCCGGAGCGAGCCGAGGGAGACGGCGGCGACGGCCGCCGAGACGAGCAGGGCGAGTGCGCTCGTACGGGCCATCGCACCGTCACGCTCGGAGATCAGATACCCCGCGGCGATCGGGCCGATGAGCTGGCCGAGGGAGGCGCCGATGGTGAAGTGCCCGAAGTCGCGGTCCTGTTCGGCCGGGGAGGACTGGCGGGCGACGATCGACTGGGCGCCGATGACGAAGCAGAGGTGGCCGAGCCCCATCACACCGCTCCAGGCCGCCATCGCCGTCAGCGTGCCCGCCCGGCCGCTGAAGGCGCAGCCGCCCGCGATCAGGACGACGCCGAGGAGCAGCAGGGGCGCGCAGCGGCCGTGGTCGGTCCTGCGCCCGAGCGGGACGGCGGCGAAGAGCGGGAGGAGCGCGTACACCCCGGCGATCACACCGATGGCGCGCGCGTCCGCACCGAGCGCGAGAGCCCGGTAGGAGACGGCGGGCCGGGCCATCGACACCGCCCCCTGCGCGAGGGCGAAGGCGATGACGAGGCGCGGCAGCCAGCTCCTGCCGGGCTCTTGGACGGTGCGCACGGTCAGATGATGCCGAACAGGAGTCCGGCGCACAGGACCACCAGCGAGGTGAGCGCGGCCCATTTGACGGTGAACCGGGTGTGGTCGCCGAATTCGACCTTCGCCATGCCGACGAGTACGTAGACGGCCGGGACCAGCGGGGACGACATGTGCAGGGGCTGGCCGACCAGGGAGGCGCGGGCGATCTCCAGCGGGGAGACGCCGTGGGCGGCACCTGCCTCGGCGAGCACCGGGACGACCCCGAAGTAGAAGCCGTCGTTGGACATGAAGTACGTCAGCGGGATGCTGAGGATGCCGGTGACGATCGCCATGTGCGGGCCCATGCCGTCGGGGATCGCGCCGACGAGCCAGTCGGCCATGTGCTGGACCATGCCCGTGCCGGAGAGGACGCCGGTGAAGACGGCGGCCGCGAAGACCATGCCGGAGACGTTGAGGACGTTGTCGGCGTGGGCGGCGATCCGGGCCCGCTGGTCGGGCATGTGGGGGAAGTTGACGGTGAGGGCGAGGGCGGCGCCGAGCAGGAAGAGCACCGGGATCGGCATCAGTTCCATGATCATCGCGGTGAGCAGGGCGACGGTGAGGCCCGCGTTGAACCAGTAGAGCCTGGGGCGCAGGGTGGCCCGGTTCGGGTCCAGACCCTTGAAGCCCTCGTCCCCGTCCTCGTCCGCATCCCCGTCCGCGTTCTCCTCGGCGCCGCTGTGCGTGCCCGCGTCCGTACCCGTACCGGCTCCGCCGGAGTTCTTGCGGGTACGGTCGCCGCCGCCCGCCGGGACGAGCACGGTCTCGGACTCCGTGGCCGTCCTGGCGGCCAGCGCCTCGTCCAGGGTGAGCACGCCGAGTCGCTTGCGCTCACGGCGGCCGAGGACGACCGCGAGGAGCAGGACCGCGACCAGTCCGATGCCGAGCGCCGGGATCATCGGGACGAAGATGTCGCCCGCGTCCAGCTTGAGCGCGGTGGCGGCGCGGGCGGTGGGACCGCCCCAGGGAAGGGTGTTCATGACGCCGTTCGCCGTGGCGGCGACACCGGTCATCACGACCAGGCTCATCTTGAGGCGCTTGTAGAGCGGATACATCGCCGAGACGGTGATCATGAAGGTGGTGGAGCCGTCACCGTCGAGGGAGACGATGGCGGCGAGCACGGCCGTACCGACGACGATCCGCATCGGGTCGGCCTTGCAGAAGCGCAGGATGCCCCGCACGATCGGGTCGAAGAGGCCGACGTCGATCATCACGCCGAAGTAGACGATGGCGAACATCAGCATCGCGGCGGTCGGGGCGAGGTTGCCGACACCGTCGATGACGTAGTCGCCGAGCTTCGCGCCCTGCCCGACGGCGACGCAGAACAGCGCGGGGATCAGGACCAGCGCCGCGATCGGCGACATCTTCTTCAGCATGATCAGGACCAGGAAGGTCGCGATCATGGCGAAGCCGAGGATTGTCAGCATATGGATACCTATCGCTCACCCTTGAACTCCCACCGGACTCGGCGGTGCGGATGACGTTAGGACGCGGTTCCCAGCGTTAACAAGATGTTGACATGCGAGCAATACGAGCAAAACCCCAGGTCAACGCGGGGATCACGGCGTGGGCGCAACCGGCGCCCGAGATTCCGTGCCCGGCACGACCGTCACCGGGAATCCGTTGAGCACGGCGGTGCCGGAGAGCGGGTCGAGCCGGGTGCCGTCCAGCAGTTGATTGACGTTGACACCGGGGCGGGCCGCCGCGACGGAGAGCCGGGTGCCGGGGCGGTGGTGGCCCCACCCGTGCGGGAGGCTCACCACGCCGGGCCGTACCTCGTCGGTGATCTCGACCGGGGCGGTCACCGCGCCGCCGTCCGAGGCGACGGTGGCCGGGCCGCCGTCCACCAGTCCCAGCCGGGCCGCGTCGATGGGGTGCACCTGCACGGTGCAGACGTTCGAGCCGCCGTTCAGTGCGGCGATGTTGTGCATCCAGCTGTTGTTGGAGCGCAGATGCCGACGGCCGACGAGGACGAGGGTGTCGGCTCCGCCCCGCTCGGCCAGGGCGCGGCGGAGCCTCGGCAGATCGGCGGCGATCGGCGCGGGGAGGAGTTCGATGCGCCCGCTGCGGGTGGCCAGGACCTCCGGGAGCCGGGGCCGGAGCGGGCCGAGGTCGATGCCGTGCGGATGGTCGAGCAGCCGCTCCAGGGTGAGGCCGCCGGGGTCGGCGCCGAAGCCGTCGCCGTACGGGCCGAGGCGGAGCATCAGGTCGAGGCGGCGTTCGGGTCCGGTGCGGCCGGTGAGGGCGGCGGCGAGCGGGGCGGGGTTCCGGCCGTGCACCGGCGAGTGCGGGTCGGCCACGGCCCTGGCCAGCGTCCGGTCGATGGCCAGGGCGTCCACCGCGGCCGGGTCGGCCCCGTGCGTCCCGGAGACGGCGAGGACGAGCCGGGCCAGGATCTCGCTCTCGTCGGGCAGTCCGTCCTCCAGGGGGACGGCGGGCCGGGTGTAGCGGGCCTGGTTGCGCACGGCGAGGGCGTTGAACGCGAAGTCGAAGTGGGCGCTGCGCGAGGGCGGCGGCGGGGGCAGCACCACGTCCGCGTGGCGTGAGGTCTCGTTGAGGTACGGGTCGACGCTGATCATGAGGTCGAGCCCGCCGAGCGCCCGGTCGAGCCGGTCGCCGTCGGGCGCGGAGAGCACGGGGTTGGCGGCGAGGACGACCAGGGCGCGGATCCGGCCCGCGCCCGGTGTCTCGATCTCCTCGGCGAGCGCGGCGACGGGCAGTTCGCCCTTGACCTCGGGGTGGCCGGAGACCCGGCTCGTCCAGCGCCCGAGGGCGAAGCCCTTGCCGGGTGCGGCGGGCCGGGGCGCGCGGGCCGTGGCGGAGAGCGGGAAGAGCGCGCCGCCCGGACGGTCGAGATTGCCGGTGAGGACGTTGAGGACGTCGATGAGCCAGCTGGCGAGGGTGCCGTGCTCGACGGTGCAGCTCCCGATGCGTCCGTAGACGGCGGCGGTGGGGGCGGCGGCCAGTTCACGGGCGAGCGTACGGATGGTGGCGGCGTCCACGTCGCAGACCTCGGCGACCGCCTCGGGTGTGAACTCCGCCATGGCGTCGGCCACTTCGTCGAGCCCGTCGAGATGGGCGGCGAGCGCGCCGGTGGCGGTGAGCTTCTCCTCGAACAGGACGTGGGCGAGCGCGGCGAGGAGAAGGGCGTCGGTGCCGGGGCGGATGGCGATGTGCCGGTCGGCGAGGCGGGCGGTGCGGGTGCGGCGCGGGTCGACGACGGTGAGGGTGCCGCCTCGGCGGCGCAGCGCCTTGAGCCTGCCGGGGAAGTCGGGGGCGGTGCAGAGGCTGCCGTTGGATTCGAGGGGGTTGGCGCCCAGGAGCAGCAGATGGCCGGTGCGGTCGAGATCGGGCACCGGGATGGCGTTCGGGTCGCCGAAGAGCAGTCCGCTGGAGACGTGCTTGGGCATCTGGTCGAGGGTGCTCGCGGTGAACAGGGCCCGGGTGCGCAGGGCGGCGAGCAGCGCGGACGGGTAGAGCGCGCCGGCGACGGTGTGCACGTTCGGGTTGCCGAGGACGACCCCGACGGCCTGCGGACCGTGCGCCTCGGTCAGAGCGGGCAGGGCGCGGACGATCGTCTCGAACGCCTCGTCCCAGGTCGCCTCCGTCAGGACGCCGTCCCTGCGGACGAGCGGGGTGCGCAGCCTGTCGGGGTCGGCGTCGAGCCCGCCGATGGATGCGCCCTTGGGGCAGATGAAGCCACGACTGAAGACGTCCGCCCGGTCGCCCCGGGCGCCGGTGACCCTGGTCCCCTCGATGGTGAGGCTGAGCCCGCAGGTGGCCTCGCAGAGAGGGCAGATACGCAGGGCGGTACGGGGGGTGCTGGGGTCGTGCGACATGGGCCCTCCCCGGGGCGGCGACAGCGATGGCGCGCGTACGTGGGCAAGCACCGCGAGCATACCGACCGGTACGCACGGTGGGGAGGTGTTGCCGGGACGCGATTGCCGGGCGGAGCCGCCGTCCGCCGCCGTGTGGTCAGTCCAGGACGCTCGCCAGGTAGGCCCGGATCAGGACGCGGGTCTCGGCGACGATGGCTCCGTCGCCCGACGGGTCGGTACGGAAGGCGAGTCGGAGGAGGGCGTCGGCGGCCTCGACGCAGACCAGGACGGTGCGCAGCAGATCCTCGTCGGGGGTGCGGCCGAGATGCCCGGAGAGCAGTTCGGCGAGCCTCCCGGCGACCCGCTGGTTGGCGTCGCCGGCCGGGTCGTCCTCGGGGGCCGGAGCGCCGAAGTCGACGAGGGCGAATCCGGCGACGGAGCGTTTCATCGCCAGGTATTCGTCCAGAACGGCATCGATGGCGCCGCGCCAGTCCGCGGTCGGGATGGTGGCCAGGCGGGCGGTGATGCGTTCGGCGTAGCTGTCCAGATTGCGCCGGGCCAGCGCGTCGGCCAGCGCGCGCTTGTTGGAGAAGAACCGGTAGACGGAGCCGATGGGGACCTCGGCACGGAGGGCCACGGCCCGGGTGGACAACTGCTCGTAGCCGGTCTCGTCGAGGAGTTCGGCGCAGGCGTCGAGTATCCGGGCGAGGCGCTCGGCGCTGCGCTGCTGCACGGGGGCTCGGCGGAGGTTCGTGTTCGCATGGGGCACGGGATCCATGATGCCGTGGGTCTCCTCTGCGGCGGGCGGCCGGTGGCCCGGCGCGTGGTTCTCACGCAACCGGTGGCCCCGGCGCGTGGTTCTCACGCGATGAGCAGCGACAGCCCGCCGATGGTGTACGTGATCATGAGGACCAGCAGCGGGAGTTGTCCCGCGACGGCGCGGCCGGGCGGGAAGAGGCGCACGGACCGGTCGTGGGCGGCGACGACGCCGAGGACGTGGCCGAGGACGATCGCGGCGACCTGGAGCGTCGCGACACCGCCGGGGCCCAGGAGCGGCTCGGGCGGGACCGGATTGTCGGTGCCTAGTGCCACCATGACCGTGCGTGGACCTTCGGTGACGAAGAGCGTGAAGTAGTGGGCGATCAGATAGCCGAGGGCGATCGGGACGAGCGAGTGGGCGAAGGCGGTGAGGGGGTGGCGCAGTTGACCGGAGATCAGCCGGACGGCACCGGCACAGAGCGCGTAGAGGGCGGCGACGAGGGCGACGGCGCCGAGCAGTCCGAGGGTGGCCGCGGTGGTGCGGCCCAGGGGTGAGGTCTGGACGGTGGTGATCCAGGACGGGGAGTCGGAGAAGCCGTCGTAGGCGGTGGAACCGAGCATGACGCAGACGGTGGCGACGAGTCCGGTGAGCTGCGGGGTGGCGTCGAGTCCGTTGAACGGGGAGCGGAGCACGAGGCGGCGGTCGGCGGGGCGGCGGCCGAGCGGGGAGAGCCGGGCGAGCAGCCCCGAGTAGACCTCGAAGGCGTCCGCCCGGTCGAACCACCCGGCGCCGTGGCGGGCGGCGCCCGCGAGGTGGACGGCGGTGTAGAGGGCGAGGAAGAGCAGGAGGGCGGTGGCCGACGCGGGGTCGGGGGCGACGAGTTCGAGCCAGGTGAAGGCGAGGAGCCCGGCAGCGGCGGGCCACAGACCGAGCCGTACGGGCAGGGGGCGGCCCGCGGCGGGGTCGCGACCCAGCGCGCGGCAGACGAGGAGGTGGACGGTGCGCAGCGGGTTGAGCAGCCGCCAGACGGGGCCGAGGAGCAGCGAAGCGGGGACGAGCCCGACCCAGAGGAGTACGTAGACGGCACCGGGCCCCGGGTTGCGGTCCGGGTCGTCCGGGCCGAGGAGGAGCTGGAGCGTGACGTAGAGGGCGACGGCGAGGCCGAGGGCGCGCGCCGCGACACGCGTGGCGCGGGCGTCGGCGAGGCGCTGGAGGGCGGACGGGACCGGGCGGCCCGCCCGGTCGCCGCGGAACCGCGAGGTGGACCAGAGCAGGCCGAGCGCGAGGAAGGAGACGAAGAGCGCGGTGAAGGCCCCGGCGAAGGCGTAGAACGGGGACAGCGGCAGGTCGTGCTGGGCGCCGATGCCGTGGGCGAGGACGTTCACCGTACGACGAGTTGGGTCAGGAGCAGGTCGGACTCATGGGTCTCGACCTCGAAGAGCCCGCTGCGGTCGGCGGTGAAGGTGAGAGTGACGGTCTTGCCTGCGGGCAGCCGGGCCTCCTTGTCGTAGCCGTGGACATGGAGGGTGTCGGCGCGGTCGCTGCGGACCCGGAGCCGGACGGTCCGGCCCTTCCTGATCTCGGTGCGGCCGGGGTCGGGGCTGACCCTGCCGTGGGAGACGACGATCTCGACCGTCGTGTCGGGCCGGGCCTCCCCGGGGGCGGTGGCCGCCGTGGAGGGAGCGGCGAGGGAGGCGGTGGCCTGGACGGGTGCGGAGTTCACGGCCCAGGCGGTGTGGTCGTCGGCGTAGAGCCGTGCGGTGAGGCCGGTGCCGCCGCCCGCGGTGCGGACGAGGGAGGCGGGCAGGTGGAACCAAGAGCCGTAGACGCGGGCGAGGGGGTGGCCGTCGAGGAACAGCCGGGCGTGGCCGCGCCCGAGGAGGGCGGCGCCGCCCACGCTGTCCGGGGTGAACGTGAAGTTCCGGACCGAGAGATGGACGTTCCACCCGTCCTCGGAGTCCGGCCGTACGGTGACCGTCACCCCGGGGGCGCCCTCGGCGTCGACCTGGCGCAGCCGGTTGCCCGCACCGTCGTCGGCGGCGAGCAGCCGGCCGACGCTGCCGCCGGCCTGCTCATGACTGGTACCGGGCTTGTGATGGGTGGTGGCCCGTCCGCCGCAGGCGCTCGCGCCGAGGACGAGGGCGCCGACGGTGAGCACGGCGACGACGGCCGCGACCGGCCGGGCGGCCCGCGGGGGCCGGTTGGTCCGCAGCGGCCGGGCGGCCCGCGGCCGCATGGGGGAACGCTTCACGATGCGTCTCCTTCGTGAACGGGGGCGGGAGCGGAGGCCGGGACGGAATCCGGGGCCGGGTCCGAAGCCTGGGCTTCCCGTTCGCCGTGGCGGGCGGCGGCGATCACGGCCCACACCACCCAGACCACGCCGAGCAGTCCACGTACCCAGGCCGGACTGAGCGGGATCCACGGGATCATGAACACGGCCTTGTCCACGGCGTCGAGGAGCGTGAGCGCACCCAGCACCACCGTGGTCCAGCCCAGCCGGGGCCGCTCCCTCCGGAGCACCAGACCGATTCCGGTCCACCACAACCCGGTCAGCAGCAGTGCCAGCGCGGGCACATAGGTGGCGGCCAGCCCCATGGTCGATCCGGCCACATCGAGACCGAGGCCGATCACACCGAGCACCGTGGCCACCGCGGCGAGTCGGCTGCCGCGCAGTCTGCGCCTCCACAGCACCCCGCCGACCAGCACGAGCACCACCGCCACGGCCAGCGCCACCTGCACCTCGATGCGCTCGATGCCGCGCGCCCCGTACCAGTCGCAGCCGGCCGGCAGCCGACGCGCCTGCACGTTGTAGTCGGCGCAGACCAGCAGCTGGGCCAGCTTGACCGGTTCGCCGACGAGCCGGTCGGTGCGTCCGGACACGGCGCCGCGTTCGGCGCCGCAGGTGGGCAGGGCGCGCGGGGAGGACGGCCCGGCGTCCGCCTGCCAGCAGTTGTCCTCGCCCTGGCCGTCCCACCACACATCGGTGCGGTTGGGCCGGGAGTTGCCCGCCTTGTCCTCGCCGAGGTGGTTGCCCGCGTACCGGTTGTGGTGCGAGGTGTCGGCCTGCTTGGACAGTGCGCCCTCGCCCCGGATGAAGGCGGGGACGGCGGTCAGGACGAAGGCGGCGCGCCGCTGTCCGTAGATCCAGTTGTTCTCGTACAGGTTCCAGTTGCCGCCCGCGGTGATGATGCCGGAGCCGGGCGGCATGGAGATCTGCGGGCAGACGACGCCCTTCTCGTAGCCTCGGTCCACGGGCGGCTTGGCGCAGGTTCCGTCGGCCACGTTGGGGTAGTAGTCGGCGTTGTTGTCGTGGATCAGGTTGCGTTCGAAGCGGGCGTGGTTCTGCGGCAGTCCGGGGTGGCCGGGGAAGGCGCTGTCCATCGAGGCGCCGCCCATGTTGTGGTCGAACTCGTTGTCGTGGACATAGACGGAGTCGCCCGCGGTGCCGGAGTAGCCGACCATGTTGTGGTGGCTGCGGCAGCCGGTGATCTCGATGGAGTAGCGCGGCACGTCGTAGCCGTACGTGTCGTTGATGTTCGACGCGCTGCCGGGGTAGATGCCGGAGTCGCCGTTCCCGTACGACTCGCAGTTCTTGTACAGCCCGTGGTCGCTCGCGAAGGTCAGGAAGCCGTACTCGTCGTTCCACCGGGTGAGGACGGAGTCGATGACGAAGCCGTCCTGGGCCAGGACGTACAGGGAGTTGAAGGTGGTGCGCTGGGCGGTGAAGTTCCGGAAGTAGATGCCGTCGGAGCCGTCCGCGCGGATCGCGTTGAGCTTCTGGTACTTGGCGTCGACGACCACATCGGTGCGCTCGGCGCCGGTGCCCTCGATCTGGAGGTCCTTCTTGCCGAGGATCGCCACCAGGTTCTGGTTGTGCGGGCACCGTGCCTGCTGCGCGTACGACAGGATCTGGTAGCCGAGCTGGGAGTTGGGAGCCTTGAGCCGGGCGCACTCCCCCGTCGGCTTGGGCAGCGAGGGTTCCTCCTCGTACAGGCCGGGCAGGACGGCGATGTTCATGCCGGGCCGGTCCACCGCGTCGACGGCCTGTTGCAGATGGCGGTAGCCGGACTTCCGGCACCGGTCGAACAACTTCAGGTTCCGGGTCCGCAGCCCCTCCGGGAAGCCGGAGACCCGGCGCTCGAAGTCCGCCCGGTCGCTCTTGCAGACCAGGAGGTCGGGTTCGCCGGTGCGGTACACGGGGACGCTGCCGGTTCCGTCGGGCAGGGTGACCGGACGTTCCTCGTGCGCCTGGGCGGCCGGGGCCGCGAGCAGTGCGGCGACGAGCGCCGCCAGAACCACCAGAAGTCTTCGTGTCCACGACATGTCCGGGAGAGTAGAGCATTGTTCAACTTTTTGAACCCCCCGTGCACCACCCAGGTGGAACCCTCCACGCATCACCCGGATTCAACCCCGGGAACCCCGGGGAACTCGCCTGCGTCACGAATGCCGTTGACTCACCTCGATCCGATTCCTACGGTTACCCATAGGATTCCTTCGGCACCGGGAGCGCACATGGGCGGCATCGAGCAGGCGAGGAAGACGGCGGAAGCGCTGGAGCATTCCGCCGGTTTCGGCAATCAGCACAGCTCGGAGGCGGTTTCGGGGGCCTTGCCGCACGGCCGCAACTCCCCCCAGCGCGCCCCTCTCGGGCTCTACGCGGAGCAGCTGAGCGGCTCGGCCTTCACCGAACCGCGCGCCCACAACCGCCGCTCCTGGCTCTACCGGATCCGTCCCTCGGCCGCCCATCCGCCGTTCGTCCGGATCGACAACGGGGCGATCCGGACCGCCCCGTTCACCGAATCCGTGCCCGATCCCAACCGGCTGCGCTGGGATCCGCTTCCCGAACCCGCGCCCGGGACGGACTTCCTGGCGGGCCTGTGGACCCTCGGCGGCAACGGCGACGCGACGCAGCGCACCGGCATGGCCGTGCACCTCTACCACGCCGACGCGTCCATGACGGACCGGGTGTTCAGCGACTCGGACGGCGAGCTGCTGATCGTCCCGGAGCGCGGCGGCCTGCTGCTCCGTACCGAACTGGGCCTGCTGCGCGCCGAGCCGGGGCACATCGCGCTGATCCCGCGCGGCGTCCGTTTCCGGGTGGAGCTGCTGGACGCCACCGCCCGCGGCTATGTCTGCGAGAACTACGGCCAGCCGTTCGCCCTGCCCGACCTCGGCCCGATCGGCGCCAACGGCCTGGCGAACGCCCGGGACTTCCTCGCCCCCGTCGCCGCGTACGAGGACGACGACCGCCCGGTGGAGGTGGTCAACAAGTTCTGCGGGAACCTCTGGTCGGCGACCTACGACCACTCGCCGCTCGATGTGGTCGCCTGGCACGGCAACCACACCCCGTACGTCTACGACCTGCACCGCTTCAACGTGATCGGCTCGATCAGCTACGACCACCCCGACCCGTCGATCTTCACGGTGCTGACGTCCCCGTCCGACACCCCCGGTCTGGCCGGGGTCGACTTCGTCGTCTTCGCACCGCGTTGGCTGGTCGGCGAGGACACCTTCCGGCCGCCGTACTTCCACCGCAATGTGATGAGCGAGTACATGGGCCTGATCGAGGGCGCGTACGACGCGAAGACGGCCGGGAAGGGCGGGTTCGTCCCGGGCGGCGGTTCGCTGCACAACATGATGTCGGCGCACGGCCCGGACCGGGAGACCTTCGACCGGGCGAGCGAGGCGGAGCTGAGGCCGCAGAAGATCGACGACGGCCTCGCCTTCATGTTCGAGACCCGCTGGCCGGTGACGGCGACGGGGCAGGCGGCGTCCGCCGGCCATCTGCAGCGCGGCTACGACGACGTGTGGCAGGGTCTGAGCCGCAACTTCAGGCCGTAGGCGACGACGCCCCCTCCCCGGCCCGGTCCGAACGAAAGGCCCCAGGTGCCTCAGACGTCCAAGATCTCCCCGGGGCCCGCCTTCGCCCCCGACTCGCTGGTCCTGAACCGCAAGCTGCCGCTGTGGTACCAGGTCTCGCAGTCGTTGCGCGCCTCGATACTGGGCCGCGCCAAGGACGCCTCGGCGCGGCTGCCGACCGAGGAGCAGCTCGCCGCGCACTACGGCGTCAGCGTCCTGACGATGCGCCAGGCGCTCAAGGAGCTGGAGAGCGAGGGGCTGATCAGCAGGCACCGGCGGCGCGGCACCTTCATCGAGCCGCGCGCCCGCCGGGTGTCACCGGTCCGGCTGCTGGGTTCGATCGACGCGATCGTGGCCCAGCAGTCGGGCGAGCGGACCTCGGTGCTCGGCCACGGTCCGGTCGCCGTACCGGGGGATCTCACCGAGCACTTCCCCGACTGCGCGGACGTGGTCAGCTACCGCAGGCTGCGCCGCGACGGGGACAGCGACGAGCCCACCAACTGGGCGGAGAACGTGGTGCGTCCCGAGATCGCGGCCCGTCTCGACGTCGCCGATCTCGAACGCTGGCCGATGACCAAGGTGCTGCGCGACCGGGTCGGGGTCCGTATCGCGCGCATCACCGACACGGTCGAGGCGCGCCTGGCCGACCCGGCCACCGCCGGGCTCCTCCAGGTCCCGCTGCTGAGCCCGATCCTCTTCTACACGGGTGTCACGTACGACGAGAGCGGCCAGGTGGTCGACGTGGCGCAGATCCGCTACCGGGGCGACCGGTTCTCCTTCTCGGTCACCGTGGAGGCTCACTGACCGCCCCGGGCAGGGCACATGACGCACTGCCGTCCGCCGTACGGGCGCGGCTACGATGCCCGGGAAGGCGGGCGGACGTGGCGACGGGGAGGACGACACGGTGGCAGCACGGGCGGCGGGCGGCTCCGGTGACGGCCAGGACGCGGGCGCCCCGCTCCTCGACGACCTGATGCCCTGGTCCGTACGGCCGCTGCGCACCGGCCGCCCCTGGGTGATCGCCCCGGACGCCGCCTCGCTCAGGGCCCGTTGGGACCGGCTGGTGCGGGCCCCGGCCGACGAACGCGAGCGGCTGTTCCGGTCGACCCGGGCCCGTACCCCGCGGACCCCGGTGGCGGCGCTGCCCGGACAGGCCACCGGCACCGGCCGGTTCGCCCGCGAGGAGGGTCCCTGCCCCGAGCCGGTACGGATCGCGCACGGCCCGTTCGACGAACAGTGGCTGCTCCCCGACCACCGGCTGATCGACGCCGCCCGCCCCGAGCTGTGGCGGGTCGCCGACGGGCACCAGCTCTTCGCCGTGGAGCACGGGTACGTGCCCCAGGACACCGGGCCCGCCCTGTCCGTGACGGCACTGCTGCCGGACGGCCACTCCCCCGCGGGCCGGCCCGGCCGGATCCGGCCGCTGTTCCGGCGCCCCGGGGGCCACGAGCCCAATCTGGCCCCCGGGCTGCTCGCCCTGCTGCGCGCCCGCCACGGGGAGTCGGTGACCGCCCGTTCGGTGCTGGCCTGGGTGCTGGCGGCGGCCCGCCGCTCCCCCGCAGGATGCGTGGTCCCGCTGCCCGCCGACACCGGGCGCTGGTCGGCCGGGGTGGAGCTGGGGCAGGAGCTGCTGCGGCTGCAGCTGCGGGGCGCCCGCGGCGGGGAGCGTCCACGGCTGCCCGGCGGGCGGCGGCCCTATGTGCGGGCCGCGGTTCCGCCCGTGCCGGACGGTCTGGCGTACGACCCGGACGACGAGACGCTCATGCTGGGGACGGGCCGGATCTCACCGGTTCCGGCCGGGGCGTGGGATTTCCGGGTGGGCGGGGTGCGGATGCTGGAGCTCTGGTTCGCGCGGCGGTCGACGGCCGGTGCGGAGGGCCTGGACGGTCTGGAGGCGGTCCGGCCCCGGAGCTGGCCCCAGGAGTGGACCTCGGAGCTGCTGGAACTGATCACTCTGCTCGCTCTGCTGGACGGGGTCCGGCCCCGGCAGGAGGCGCCGGCCGACGGTCCGTGGATCACGGCCGCCGATCTCCGCGCGGCGGGCGTCCTGCCCGTTCCGGCCACGGCCCGGCGGCCCGCGTCGGTGCTCGGCCATCAGGAGGAGGGCCCGGACGGGCAGTTCGCACTGCTGTGACGGAACGGCCGGGCCCGCCCGCTACCGGTCGAAGGAGTCCATCACCCGGTGGAGCGCCCGGTCGAAGACCCCTTCCAGATCGATCGGACTGGGGTCCTCGGCGAACCCCGCCGCCATCCGGGGATACTTCCCGGTCGCGATCTGGCTGATCAGATAGCCGGTGCGGGCCGCATGCTCCTGTTCCTCGGACCAGGGCAGTGACCGGCTTCGCTCCGCCGTGGCGATCTCGTTGGCCACATAGGTGGTGATCACACCGTTGACCATCGCGATCAGTTCCATCTTCTCGCCGAACCGCGCGTCGACCCCGTCCAGACAGCTGAGCGTGTACTCCAGGTACCGCAGGGCGTTCGGGCTGAAGCCGTACACGGGCGACATCAGCCGGGGCACCCAGGTGTGGCGGTGCATCATCGCGCGGGTCTGACGGGCGAGCGCGACGAGATCGCCGCGCCAGTCGCCGGACGGCTCGGGGAACTCGTACCCTCCGCTGACCGCGTCGAGCATCAGCTCGTACAGGTCCTCCTTGCGCGGCACGTAGTTGTAGAGCGTCATCGTGCCGCAGCCGAGCTCCGCCGCGACCTTGCGCATGGACACCGCGTCGAAGCCCTCCGCGTCGGCGATGCGGACGGCGGCCGCCGCGATCTCCGCTCGGCTGAATGCGGGCCTGGGGCCGCGGCCCGCACGCTCGGGGCGGGCCCAGATCACTTCGGGTACAGCGGGTCGCCCCACCATCGATCATCACCTCGCCCACCATCGTAGTTACGTACACCGTACGTAGTGCGCTACGGTGACCCCATGACAACTACGTACGCTGTACTTAGTGAAGGTCTGGAGAAGCGCTACGGCGATGTCCACGCGCTGCGCGGGCTCGATCTCGCGGTCGCCGAGGGCACCGTCTGCGGAGTGCTGGGGCCGAACGGCGCGGGCAAGACCACCGCCGTCCGGGTGCTCACCACGTTGACGACGCCGGACGGCGGCAGCGCCCGGGTCGCCGGTCACGACGTGGTGCGCGAGGCGGCCTCGGTCCGCGCGGCGATCGGGGTCACCGGGCAGGACGCCTCGGTCGACGGGGAGCTGTCCGGCCGGCAGAATCTGCGGCTCTTCGCCAGGCTGCAACGGTTCCGGGGCGAGGCGGCACGGACCCGCGCCGAGGAGCTCCTGGAGCGCTTCGGGCTGACCGAGGCGGCCGACCGCCCGGCCCGCACCTACTCGGGCGGCATGCGCCGCCGCCTCGATCTCGCCGCCAGTCTGCTGACCCGCCCCCGGGTGCTCTTCCTGGACGAGCCGACCACCGGCCTCGACCCGCACAGCCGCAACCAGATCTGGGCGGCGGTGCGGGAGCTGGCCGGTCGGGGCACCACCGTCCTGCTCACCACGCAGTATCTGGAGGAGGCCGATCAGCTGGCCGACGACATCGTGCTGATCGACCGGGGCCGGGCCGCCCACCGCGGCACCCCCGCCGAGCTGAAGTCCCGGATCGGCAGTTACGCCGAAGTGGTCGTCGCCCATGAGGCGGCGCTGCTCCCGGCGGCCGGCGTGCTCGACCAGCTCACCGGCGCCGAACCGGTCCTCGACCACGAACGCCGCACCGTGGGCGCCGTCGCGACCGACGGCACGCTCACCCTCCCCCGGATCGTCCGCGAGCTCGACGCGGCGGGCGTCCCGGTGATCGACGCGAGCCTGCGCCCGCCCTCACTCGACGAGGTCTTCCTCCGCCTGACCGACCGCGGCGACGGCCGCACCTCCCCGCCCCCGAAGGAGACGGCAGCATGAGCAGCACGACACTGGTCCACGAGCGCCCCGCCACCACCACCGCGAGCACCCCCGTCGCCGACGCCCTGGCCGTACTGGGCCGCCACCTCCAGCGGATCAAGGCGGCCCCGGGCGTGGTGATCCTGACCCAGACCATGCCAATCACGATGCTGCTGTTCTTCGGGTACGTGTTCGGCAGCGCACTGGCCATGCCGGGCCAGGAGTACCGGGCGTTCCTGGTGCCGGGGCTGCTGGCGTCGACGGCGGCCAACGGCATCATGATCGGGATGTTCCAGGCCTCGCAGGACTGCCACCGCGGAGTGATGGACCGGTTCCGTACGCTGCCGATGAGCCGGCCCGCCGTGCCGTTCGGCCAGACCGCCGCCGATCTGCTGACCACGGCCGTCGGCATGGTCCCGCTGATCCTCGTCGGGCTCGCGGTCGGCTGGCGGATCGAGGGCGGGCCGCTCACCGCCCTGGGCGCCTTCGGGCTGCTGCTGCTCCTGCGGTTCGCCACGTCGTGGCTGGGCTGCTGGCTGGGCCTGCTGATCCGCAACGAGGAGATCGCCGGTCAACTGGGCAGCGCCACCTTCATCCTGCCGCTGCTGTCGAACGCCTACATCCCGACCGACAATCTGCCGGGCTGGCTGCGGACGGTCGCGGAGTGGAACCCGATCAGCGCCATGGCCTCGGCCACCCGTGACCTGTTCGGCAACGCGTCCCCGGCGGCCGACGCCGCCTGGCCGGTCGCCCACCCGGTGGCCGGGACGCTCGCCTGGTCGGCGGTGCTCCTCGCGGTGTTCGTACCGCTGTCCGTACGGCGTTACGCGCGCGGCGGCGAGTGACGCAGGCAGCGTCATCCACCGGGGCGGCGCGGCGGCGAGTGACCGCCGGGTGTCCGCTCAGCGGGGCAGCGCGCGGGGCCGGTCCAGGGCGCCGAGCAGGCTGATGAAGCTCGACTCCAGGAAGGCCCCGAGCTCCGCCGCCGCGTCCGGCTCCCCGTGCGGCCAGCTGGTCACGGCCTCCTCGGCGAACGCCGTCCAGGCGCGGGCGGCGACGGCCAGCCGGGGCGAGTCCGGCATCCCGAGCCGCCGCTGTCCCTCCGCCACCCGCCGGGCGAGGGCGGCCCTGGTTCCGTCGACGATGTCCTCCACCGCGTGATGACTGCCCGCGGCACCGCGGACCAGGGCGAGATAGACCTTGCGGTGCTCCAGTACGTACCGCACGAAACCGGCGATGAACGACCGCAGCCAGGGAACGGGCCCCAGTGAGGGGTCCGGTTCCGTGGCCGCGACGAAGTCGTCGCACTCCTGCCGCACCACGGCGCGGTAGAAGTCGCGCTTGGAGTCGAAGTAGTGGAAGAGCAGGCCCCGCGAGATACCGGCCCGCCGTGCCACGTCGTCCGTGGAGAGTTCGTCCAGCGACCGCTCGGTGAGCATGTCCAGGCCGATGGCGACCAGCTGGGCCCTTCGTTCGTCGGGGCTCAGGCGCGCAGCTCGCTTTTCGGACATACACACAGTCTAGAAGTGCTTCGACTCCGAAGTATGTGCCGGAGCAGGTGCCGCGATGCGCGCCGAAGCGGCCGGTGAACACACCGAAGCGCTGCCGTGGGCCCTGGGGATGACGGAAGGGCGGACAGCAGCGCAGCGCCGGGACGGAGGTTCGCCCACGGCCCCGAGCGGGGGGCCGGGTGACGAACCCTGGCCGGGGAGCCCCGGGCGGTGGAGCCGGTGGGCGGTCGTGACGGGCCGTCGGGTCAGCGGCGGCTGCCGAAGAGCGAACGCCGGAGTCGTCGCAGCGGCGCGAAGAGCGAAACCCGCGCGCTCTTGCTCCGGTGGTGACGTGCGGCATCGCGCGAGGTCAGCTCGCGCATCAGCAGTGTCGCCTCCGCGGCTTCCCGCTGTGGCACGGCGGGGCCGCCGAGCACCGCGAGATGGCGGTCGAGGCGCGAACTGGTCGCACCGCTCCCGCATGTGATGGCAGGCACTCGTGGCCTGCTCCGCATCGCTATCTGTTCCATGTCACTCCCCACCCGTACGAGGGCACCCGGCCCGGGCAGGTTAACCCTATCCCCCCGCGACGACCCTCGTGTATCCCGGTCGCAGGATTGCGTACACACATACGAAGGTTGACACCCCATGCGCGAATCCTCTCGATTTCAGGGCGAGTTGGACAGAACGGAAACGGACGGAGGCGCTCCGGCCGCACCCCCGTCACGCGCCTCACAGGTCCGGGTGCCCGCCGGACGGAGACCCCGGCGAACAGGGGCCCCCTGCCCGTCGGAGGACTGGACGGGCCCGGCGAGTGCGCCGGTGGCGTCAGGCCGCCGAGTCGAGGGCGGGCAGGTAGCCGCCCGACTGTCCGGCGGCGGTGGGGTGGTAGGACTCGCCGATGTCGAGCCAGTTGACGCTGTGCAGCCAGGCGCTTCCGGAGCAGATCTCGTGACCGGTGAACTTCCCCGCGACATCGGCGAAGGCGAAGCCGTGGTCGGCCGCGCGCTTGGCGGTCGTCGTGTTGAGGAGGTCGGCCGCGCCGTTGATCGCGGTGCGCACCTTGTCGCTCAGGCCGACGGCGCAGCTGCCGCCGATCTTGTAGAAGCGCGGGTAGCCGAGGACGACGACGCGGGCGGACGGCGCCTTGGCGCGGATCGCCGTGTACACCGAGTCGAGGTTGCCGGGCAGGGTGGTCTCGGCATAGCTGCGGGCCGTGGCGATCCGGTTGAGGCAGGTGGTCTCGGAATTGAGGACACAGGTGGTCATGACGTCGGCGAAGCCCGCGTCATTGCCGCCGATGGAGATCGAGACGAGGTCGGTCGAGGCGCTGAGGGGGCCGAGCTGATTGGCCTTCACATCGCCCGTACGGGCGCCCGAGCAGGCGGTGAAGGCGAACGAGGCGGGTGCGTTGGCGGCGGCCCAGAGGGCGGGATACGCCTTGGTGCTGCGCTTGCAGTCGCCGCTGGCGCTGTCGTAGCTGCCGGACCCGACACCCGAGGAGTACGAGTCGCCGAGGGCGACGTAGTCGATGGCCTGGACGGACGACGCGGCACTGGCGGTGGCCGCTCCGGTCAGCGCGAGCACGGCGCCGAGCAGGAGCGAGGACGAGAGCGCCGCGAGTCTGGACATCTTCATGGGACCTCCCTTGGACCGACCGGCGGGATCTCCGTCCGGTCTGCCGAGTCCGTGGTAGCAGTACCGACACCCGCGCCGGAAGTGTGCATGCCAAGTTTCCCCAATGCCTCGACTGCCTCTCCGCGCCCCCTTGAGGCTCCGTCAGGTCTCTGACCACTGCCGGGAAAGGGGAGGAAGGTAGTGAAACCCGGGTGCGCCGGGTACCCCCGTGCCGGATCATGGGCCTCATGTCCGCCAACCCCGAGTCCGCGCTGCCGATCCGGCTCAACGTCGACGACAGCGATTCCCCGTCGGATGTCGTCGACGCGCTCTTCCTCGGCCGCTTCGCCACGGGTGAGCAGCCGTACTCGCACAGCACCTCCCTGGACCGCGTCAGGTCCGGGGCGACCTTGCTGCCCCCGGACGCCAAGGTGCTGCGCGCCGCCCGCGACGACGACCGCAGCGCCACGCTCGCCGAGGGCGACGGCTGGACGCTGCTCATCTCGCGGTGGAGCCGCGGCGCCGACGTCACGGTCACCGCCACCACCGCGGAACTGGCCCAGCAGATCCTCGACCGGGCGACGGACGGCGCCCTGGACGAGCCCGAACCCCAGCCCGAGAACGTGACGATGGGCTTCTGGTACGTCTCCCCGCGCCGGGGCCCGCACCGCACCACCCGGCAGATCGCCGCCGGCACCTGGGACGAGGTGCGCGGCAACTACACGGCGCCGGTGGCCGATGCCATGGACCGGCTGATGAAGGTCACGCCCGACGACATCGCGGGCCGGCTGCTCCTGCTGCACGGCCCGCCGGGCACCGGCAAGACCTCCGCGCTGCGCACGCTCGCGCGCTCGTGGCGGGACTGGTGCCAGGTCGACTGCGTGCTCGACCCCGAGCGGCTCTTCAACGACGTCGGCTATCTGATGGACATCGCGATCGGCGAGGACGACGGCACGTCCAAGGGCCGGTGGCGGCTGCTGCTCCTGGAGGACTGCGACGAGCTGATCCGCGGCGAGGCCAAGCACACCGCGGGCCAGGCGCTGTCCCGGCTGCTGAACCTCACCGACGGGCTGCTCGGGCAGGGGCGCAACGTACTGGTGGGCGTCACCACCAACGAGGACCTGGAGCGGCTCCATCCGGCCGTGGTCAGGCCCGGCCGCTGCCTCGCCAGGATCGAGGTGGGCTCACTGACCCGCGGGGAGGCGGTGACCTGGCTGGGTACGGAGGAAGGGCTCGGCCGCGAGGGCGCGACGCTCGCCGAGCTGTACGCGCTGCGGCGCGGAAGCGGTCCCGCGTCGGTGCCGAAGCAGGACTCCGGGGCGGACGCGGGCCTGTACCTCTGAGCCCGGCGGCCCGCCCCGCCGCGGGTCACCCCGTGCCGTACGCCGCCCGCACCGCGTCCCGCGCCAGGGAGAGCGCCTCGTCCCGGGACAGGCCCAGCCGCCGCGCCTGCTCCGCGTACTCCTGGGCCGCGGCCGCCGCATGACGGTCCGCCGCGTCACCGGCGGCGGCGACGAACGTGCCGTTGCGCCCACGGGTCTCGATCACCCCGTCGGCCTCCAGCGCGCGGTACGCCTTCGCGACGGTGTTCGCGGCGAGGCCCAGCTCCTCGGCGAAGCCGCGTACCGTCGGAAGTCTGAAGCCGACGGGCAGCGCGCCGGAGCGGGCCAGTTCGGAGATCTGCGTGCGCAGTTGCTCGTACGGGGCGGTGCCGGCATCGGGATCAAGAACGATCTTCAGGGTCACGCCCCGATTCTCCCCCACGTCCGCCCCGCCACCGGAAATTCAGGGGCGGCCCGTGGCGGCCCACGCGTAACGTCCGGCGCATGACTGTCATCGTTCGCGACTTCCTCCCCGCCGACGCGGAGGACTGGGTGCGGGTCCGGCGCGCCGCCCTGCCCTTCATGGTGACGAGGCCCGAGTGCGTCACCTTCGAACTGGCCTCGGCCCACCCGGACAAGCGCGCCCGGCTGCTGGTCGCCGAGCATGAGGGCGAGCTCATCGGGACCGCGCAGGTCGGCCTCGCCTACGACAGCCCCGAACCCGGTCAGGGTTTCTGCAACACGTACACGCATCCGGACCGCACCGGGCGCGGGGCGGGCGGGCTGCTGGTGCGCACGGCCGAGGAGTACCTGGCGCGGGAGGGCGCGACCTCGGTCTACGCCTGGGTGCTCGACACCCCGTCGGACCGGGCCTTCGCCGGGAAGCGCGGCTATGCGCCGAGCCGTCCGGCGCACTTCCTCCACCTCGATCTGGCCGGCGGTCCGCTGCCGCCCCGTCAGGAGCTGCCGCCGGGCGTCGAGCTGCGTACCGCCGCGGACTTCGCGGACGACCCCCGCCCGCTCTTCGAGGCGGACGCGGAGACCACGGCCGACGAGCCCAGCGACACCCCGGCGGAACTGACCGACTACGAGGACTGGCTCAACCACACCTGGCGCGCGCCCGCGCTCGATCGCGAACTCACCTCGGTCGTGGTGGTGGACGGGGAGGTGGCGGCGTTCAGCGCCGCGGAGACCGACGGCCTGACCCGGTACATGTCCGGGATGACCGGCACCCGCCGGGCCTACCGCAACCGGGGCCTGGCCAGGCTCGCCAAGAACGACTCGCTGCACCGGGCTCGCGCCGCCGGGTACACGGACGCGTACACCGGCAACGACGCGGACAACGGCCCGATGCTGGCGGTCAACCGGTGGTTCGGTTACGAGGTCTGTGCCACGGAGGTGCGCCATGTCCGCAGGCTCGGCTGAGACCGCGCTGGTGGTCGCCCTGGTGAAGGCCGGGCGGACCAAGATCCGGTATCCGGCGGACGTGGTCCGCGACGACGGGGTCCGGGTCACGGTCCGTGCGCCGTGGGCGGCGCCGGGGGTCCGTGACTTCGGCTTCGTACGGTTCGAGCCGGGCGATGTCCTCACCGAGCACTACTGGCGCGACCGGTGGTTCGCCGTGAAGGAGGTCCGGACCGGCGCGGGCGTTCTCAAGGGCTGGTACTGCGACATCACCCGCCCCGCGGTGCTGCGGGACGGGGAGCTCCTGGTGGAGGACCTGGACCTCGATCTGTGGGTGTCGGCGGACGGCTCGTCCGTACTGCGGCTGGACGAGGACGAGTTCGAGGAGAGCGGTCTCGCCGGACGCGATCCGGCGGCGGCCGACGCGGCGCTCCGGGCGCTGGACGAGCTGGAGCACCTGGCCCGCGCGGAGGGCCTGGCGGCGCTGCTGGGCTGACCCGGGGGCTCGTCCGGGGTCCCGGGCGGGCCGCCGTGCGCGGCCTGGGCCCGGGACCCGTCCGCCGCCCGGGTCAGCCGTGGTCCGCCGCCCGATGACCGCAGCGGAACAGGGGGTTCGGCGTGTGGAACGGGACGTCCTCGAAGGAGGCCTCGACCTCCTTCATCGAGGAGGGCAGGTCGAAGGGCAGCACCCCCTCCGCCGCGGAGCGCCCGAACACGACGTCCAGCAGCAGATCGTCGTGCACCCCGGCGAGCATGCGCCCGTGGCACAGCAGTCCGGCCCTCTCCTCCAGGGTCATCCGGGCCGGCAGATCGGCGACCCGGTCCTCCACCGGAAGCCTCGGGTCCTCGTACGGTTCCATGGTGCCGTTGTGGTTGAGGTCGCGGAACGGTGTTCCGTCGTGATGGTGTGCGCGTGCGGGCACGGTGGTCTCCTGTCGGGCCGGGGCGGTCAGTCGCGGACGAGCCTCGGGTGCCGGATCAGCGGGGTCAGGGCGGTGGCGAGCAGTGCGGCGACGGCGCCGCCGAGGAAGAGCGCGAAGTAGTTCTGGTCCGCCGAGGCGCCGACCGGGTCGCTGCCGAGGGCGAGGAGCGCGGGGGCGAGCACCGGGGCCAGGGCCTGGGGCGGCGCCCGGCCGGGCGGGGACCGGTCCCTGCCGGGGCGCGGGGGTTCGTACTATCCAGGGGTGCCGAACCACCGAAGGACCAGTCCGCGCTATCTGCAGTTGGCCCGCCTCATCCAGGAACGCATCGACTCCGGGGAGTACCCGGCCGGCTCCCGGCTGCCGAGCGAACCCGAGATGTGCGCGGAGTTCGACGTCAACCGCCTGACCGTCCGTGAGGCCGTCGCGGAGCTGGAGCGGGCCGCCGCCATCGAGATCCGCCGGGGCATCGGGACCTTCGTGCGCCTGCCCGTCGCCCGGGTGTCGATCACGGTCGACCCCCGGAGCCAGCGGTTCGACATGGGCAGCACCCATGCCTCACTGCCCGAGTCCACCGCCGACCGGGGCATGGACGTCCAGGAGACGATCACCGCCGTCCTTCCGGCGGGCACCAGCACGGCCGATGAGGAGGCGGCCCGCCATCTGGGCCGTCCCGTCGGTCTCCTCACCCGGGTCGAGACGGTGTTCTCCACCGGCTCGGAGTGCTGCGGCATCAGCAGCTACTGGATTCCCCGCGCCCTGCTGCCCCGGGAACTCACGGCGCCCGGACCGGTGGAGAACCTGGTCCGCACGCTGGCCGACAGCGCCGGCATCACCCTGGAGTACGACTGGCGCGCCTTCAGCGCGATCGGGGCCGACATCGGGGACGCCGACCTCCTGGGCGTACCGGCCGGGAGTCCGCTGCTCGTCCGCGAGGGCGTCAGCTGCACGCCCGACGGCGAGCCGGTGCTCCATGTCCGCCGGCGCATCCCGGGGGAACGCGCCCGCTTCGTCCTGCACTTCCGCGAGACCGGCCCCGGTCTCCCTCCCGCTTCGCAGGACGGGCAGGACTGACGCACGACGCGACGACGACGGCCGGTGGCGTACGGGAGCGGGGCCACGCCGCCCGCGCTTCCGTACGCCCGGGGCCACATTCAGTACGCCCGGGGCCGCGCCCACACATCGGTGTACGGCGCCGGCTCCTCCGGCGCCGGGCGGGGCTGCCGGGCCCCGGCGACCAGCTCCACCTCGTACCCCGCGGCGTCCTCCAGATAGGCGGCGACGTGTCCGTCGCCGCCCGCGTGCGGATAGCGGTCCTCGAAGAGCGGCCGCCAGCCGTGCTCCGGGGCCCTTGCCACCAGGGCGTCCAGGGTGGCCCGGTCGCGGACGTGGAACGCGAGGTGGTTGAGCCCGGGGCGGTGGCGGTCGTGCGGCCCCGGGGCCAGATCGGGCGACCGCTCGACCACCACATAGCTGTCGCCGCGCCGCCAGCTCCGCCCGTGTTCCCAGCGCTGGTACGGGACATGGCCCAGCTCGCCGAGCAGCCAGCCCCACCCCCGCTCGGCCGCCGCCAGATCGGGAACCCACAGCTCGATGTGGTGCACCCCGCCGGTGTCCGCCCCGCCGGCCGGCAGCGGGACGGCACGGCGCACGCCGTGCGGCTGGTACCCGACCGTGTCGCCGTCCTCGTGCCAGTGGACCAGGAAGTGCTCCCCCGCCCGGTAACCCTCCAGTCCGGCCCGGCAGTAGGCGACGATGTCGTCCGGGAGGGCGTCCAGCGGGAACCACCTCAGCTCGGAGCACTTGTCCGGCTCGCGGTTGTACGGCTCGCGGCCGGGGTCGTACTCCGCCTCGAAGAACCAGCCGATCCGGGGGGCGCCGCCGGGACCCCGGTGCTGCATGACCAGGGCGACCCGCAGCTCGTCCGGGTCGAGGTCGACCCCGATCTCCTCGGCGGCCTCCCGGACCATCGCCTCGCGGACGTCCTCGCCGTCCTCGACATGCCCGGACGGGCCGTTGAGCAGCCCGTCCGCGTACCCCGTACCGGCCCGGCGGGCGAGCAGGACCTCGGGGCCGCGGCGGAGGATCAGATGCACATCGACGACCTCGGTGTGCCGGTGCGGCGGCTGGACGCGGGCCACCAGGGCGTAGCGCTCGTCGTCGACCCGCTTGCCCCACAGGTCCGGATCGTCGGAGAGCCGCTCGTGGTGGATGCGTTCGGTGAGCTCCGAGAGCAGTCCGGTCAGCCGCTCGGCGGAGAGGCCGACACCGCTCCAGACGCCTTCGATCAGGATCAGCCGGCCGCCCGGCCGCAGCAGGGTGAACCAGTGGCGCAGGACGGCCGCCGGGTCGGGCAGCAGCCACACCACATGTCTGGCCATGATCACGTCGAACCGCCGGCTGCCGACCGGCGGCAGGGCCGCGTCGCCGATGAGCGCCTCGGTGCCCGTACCGGCCAGCTTGGCCCGTGCCCGCTCCACCATGCGCGGGGAGCGGTCGACGGCGGTGACCCGGTGGCCCTGACCGGCGACGAGCAGGGCCAGGCTCCCGGTGCCGCAGCCCAGGTCGAGCACCTCGGAGCGGCCACCGGGCAGCCAGCTCTCCAGCCGCTGCGCCCAGGCGTGCCGGACCACCGGGTCGAGCAGCCCGTGGTCGGGTTCCTCGTCGAAGGAGTCGGCTGCGGAGTCCCAGTCGATCGTCGTCATGCGTCGATCGTGCCAGCCGCCGCCGACACCCGGGCCCCTCGGTACGAGGGATCGCCGGTACGAGGGACCGTCAGGACATCCGGACCCCTCGTACCGCCGCTCCCCCTGTTACCCCTGTCCGACGGCCTGTTCCCCTATCCGACGGCCGAGGCGCAGGTGGTGGGCGTGGCGTGCGCCGGGTCCAGCGCGTTCGCCACCTCGTGGTAGGCGATGCGGTCGACGGTGCCGATCGCCACGTGCTCGGAGAGGTCGACCGGGCAGAGGTCCTGGAGCAGGACGTTGTGCACGTCCGGCCCGTCCAGGAACTGTGTGCGGTACGGGGTCACGACCTCGTCGTACCGGGTCGCGATGACGGTGTAGTGGACTCCCGGCACGGTGTCGGGGACCGAGTTGAGCTTGGTGATGAACGGGGAGCCCGCCACCTGGTCGGCGAGACCGGGGGTGTGGGCGTTCAGCAGGTCCTGCGCTCCCGGGAAGTACGGCAGCAGCTTCGTCAGACCGAGCAGGGTGGTGCCGTGGTTGTCGGGGGCGAGCCCGATCATGGCGTTCACCTTGGCGGCCCCGCCGAGGAACTTCAGGTAGTAGTTCGGCATCATGCCGCCCTGGGAGTGGCCCACGAGGTCGGCCTTGGCGGCGCCGGTGGCGGCGAGCACCTTGTCGACGAACGTGGCGAGCTGTCCGGCGGACCTGTCGACCGGCCCGAGGCCGTTGAAGACCGGCACCCCGGGCAGTTGCCCGTAGTCGAGCGAGTAGACGCAGTAGCCCCGGTTGACCAGGTAGGGGGCGAGGACCAGCCAGTTGTCGATCGAGTTCCCGAAGGTTCCGTGAACCAGGACGACGGGGCGGGGATGTGCTGCGGAGGGCTTGCAGGAGTAGTCGTTCCAGCCACGGGAGGTGGCCGTGGCGGCGGTGGGGGCGGCTGCGGCGGCAGTGGCCGTGGGGGCGGCGACTGCGGCGACGGCGAGGAGCAGTGCGGCGAGGGTCCTCCGCGCACGTGGGGTACGCGGCGCACGTGTCCGGGGCAGCATCGTGTGGTCTCCTTGCGGCTCAAGGGAGTTGCGATGTCTGTACATCCTGCGGCCCGGACCACAAGTTCTGACTGCTGATTCTTCCGTGTTCCCCTGCCAAATTACGCGCGAGTAAGGTGGCGTGGGAAGTTACGCGTCAGTAAAAAGTGATGATCCGTCAATCCACTGCGGACGATGGACCGGTCAGGCCGCGAGCCGCCCCGGCATCACGGCCTGCGGGCCGTACTTGGCCCGCAGACGGTCCGCCACCGCCTCGATCCGGCGCGCCCGCTCGTCCACCGGGTCGAAGGACAGCTGGCACGTGGCCCGCTCACGGTCCGTCAGCCCCTCCGCGCGCAGCCCGATCCCCCGCACCCGGGCCCGCTGGAGGGCGAACGAGTCATGGATCCGGTACGCGAGTGCGGTGAGCGCCGCGGAGTGCGCGGTGGGTTCCCGGAGCGTACGGCTGCGGGTCAGCGTCGCGTATCCGGTGCGGTCGGCGTAGCGGACGGAGACCGCGAGGGCGCGGCAGACCTGCCCGTCCCCGCGCATCCTGGCTCCCAGTTCCTCGGTGAGCGACATGAGTGCGCGGCGCTGCCGTTCCCGGTCCAGCTCGTCGCGCGGGAAGGACCGTTCGGCGGCGATCGACCGGGCCGCGGCGCCCGGCACCACCGCCGTGCGGTCGATGCCGTGCGCCCGCTCCCACAGTTCGCGTCCGGTCCGTACGCCGGTGATCCGTTGCAGGGTGCCGAGCGGGGCCGCCGCGATCCGGCCGACGGAGTCGAGCCCGTACCCGCACAGGGTGCGGGCCGTCGCCGCGCCGACGCCGTCCAGTGCCGCGGCCGACCGGTCCGCGAGGAACTCCGCCGCCCCGCCCCCGGGCACCACGAAGGTCGTCCCGGGCGCGGCCCGCCGTGCCGCCATCCGGGCCAGCATCGGGTTCTCCGCGGCTCCGATCGCGCAGTCCACGCCGTGCAGGGCGAGCGCGCGGATCCGGATCACCGAGGCCAGCCCCTTCACGTCCTGCCCGAAGTAGCGCAGCGCGCCGCGCACATCGGCGAGCGCCCCGTCGGGCGGGGCCGCCTCGACCACCGGGGTGAGCGCGCCGAGCAGGGCGAGCAGCCCCTCGTAGCCGGCGCTGTCCGGGAGGCCGCCGCCGGCCTTGCGGAACCGCAGGTACAGGATGCCCGGGACCTGGGGTGCGGTTCTCATCCCGCGCTCCCCGGGCTCTGGTGCCACAGCTTCCTCCCGGTGGCGACGCCCTCGCCGGGCGGCTGGAGGTCGGACCAGGGGTTCATCTCGTACCCCGTCGGCAGCTGGATGCGGCGGCCGTCGCCGCCGTCGCCGGGAGCCTCCTCGGCCGGGGGCTCCTCCGCCAGCCGGTCCGCGACCGCGTCGAGTCCGCCGGTACGCCGCAGCTCGGCCAGCTCCGCCAGGTTCCAGGCGGCCGCGCCGACCACGCTCAGGCTCCGCGGTCCACGTCGCTGCACCACTCCGCGCACCAGCAGCAGCCAGGAGTGGAAGACGGTGTGCGCGCAGGCGGCATGGCTGTCGTCGAAGAAGGCCAGGTCGACCAGGCCCGTGCCGTCGTCCAGGGTGGTGAAGACGACCCGGCGGCCGGAGCGGACCGGCGGGGTCTGGGTGGCCGCCTTGGCGCCCGCGACCAGCACGGTGTCCCCGTGCCGCGCCTCGCGCAGCCGCTTGGCGGAGACCGCTCCGAGCTCCTTCAGGAAGGCGTGGTGATCGTCCATCAGATGGCGGGAGACATCCATGCTCAGGACGCCCAGCTCGGCACTGAGCCGTTCCGCTTCGTCGAGGTCGGGCAGGCCGATGGAGCCGGTCCGGTGCCCGCCGCCGAGGGGGAGCTGCGCGCCGGAGCCGCCGGAGCCCGCGCCCCGCTGGGCGCGGTGCAGTTCGGACAGGTGCAGCAGCAGATCGCGCCGGTTGGCGCCGAACGCGTCCAACGCGCCCACCCGGGCCAGCCGTTCGGCGGCCGCCCTGCCCGGCCTGGCCCGCTGCCAGAAGTCCAGCAGCGAGGTGTAGGGCTGCCCGGCCTCGATCCGGGCGACCTCGGCCCCGCTGATGCCATGGACGTCCGAGAGCGCGAGCCGCACCCCCCAGACACCCTCCCCACCCTCATCATCGGACACCAGTTCGATGTGATGGGTGGCCGCCGACCGGTTCACGTCCAGCCCCAGCACCGGCACCCCGCGCCGCCGCGCGTCCGCGAGCAGCAGCCGCTTCGGGTACATCCCGGGGTCATGGGTGAGCAGCCCGGCGTAGAAGGCCGCCGGGTGGTGCGCCTTGAGCCATGCCGACTGGTACGTCGGCACGGCGAAGGCGACCGCGTGCGCCTTGCAGAAGCCGTAGCTGCCGAACGCCTCGATGATCTCCCAGGTCCGGAGGATCACCTCGGCGTCGTACTTCCGCTCCGCCGCCCGCTGTGCGAACCACACCTTGATCCGGTCCTGCGATTCGGGGTCGGAGAGCCCGCGCCGCACCCGGTCGGCCTCGTCCCGGCCGCAGCCGGTCATGATGTCGACCATCTCGATGATCTGCTCGTGGAAGACGACCACTCCGTACGTCTCGCGCAGCGGCCCTTCCAGATCGGGGTGCGGGTAGCGCACGGGGGCCCGGCCGTGCCGGGCCTCGATGAACGGCCGCACCATGTCGGCGGCGACCGGCCCGGGGCGGAACAGCGAGATGTCGACCACCAGGTCGTGGAAGCCGGCCGGCTGGAGCCTGCCGACCAGGTCGCGCTGGCCTGGCGATTCGATCTGGAAGCAGCCCAGCGTCTCGGCGCTCCTGATCATCCGGTACGTCTCCGGGTCGTCCGGCTCCACGGCGTCCAGGTCCACCTCCTGCCCCGAGGCCCGCCCGATCTCCGTGACCGCGTGCGCCATCGCCGACTGCATCCGCACACCCAGCACATCGAGCTTGAGCAGCCCCAGGTGCTCCACGTCCTCCTTGTCGAACTGCGCCATCGGGAAGCCGTCCCCGCTGGTGGGCACGGTGGGCGTACGGAGCGGCAGGGAGGCGTCCGAGAGGAGCACCCCGCACGGGTGCATGGCGATGCCGCGCGGCAGTCCGTCCAGCGCCTCCACCAGCTCCCAGAGCCGCCCGTACCGGTCCTTCTCCCGAGCCACCTCGCGCAGTTCGGGCAGTTCCGCCATGGCCGCGCGGGCATCGCGGGCCCGGATGTGCGGGAAGGCCTTGGCGAGCCGGTCGGTCTCGGCCGGGTTCATGGAGAGCGCGGCGCCCACGTCCCGGATGGCGTGGCGCACCCGGTAGGTCTCGGGCATGGCGACGGTCGCGACCCGTTCGGTGCCGAAGCGTTCGATGATCGCGCGGTAGACGTCGAGCCTGCGGGCGGACTCCACATCGATGTCGATGTCGGGCAGCACGAAGCGCCGCCTGGAGAGGAAGCGCTCCATCAACAGCCCGTGCTCGACCGGGTCGGCGTGCGCGATCCCGAGGAGGTGGTTGACCAGGGAGCCCGCGCCGGAGCCCCGGGCGGCGACCCGCACCTTCATCGCCCGTGTGTCGTCCACGACCTGAGCGACCGTCAGGAAGTAGGAGGCGAAACCGTGGTGGGCGATGATGTCCAGCTCCTGGTGCATTCGCTCCCAGTAGTCGCGCCTGCGGTCGTAGCCGCGCAGCACCATGCCGGCGGCGGCGCGGGAGGCCAGCACCCGCTGGGCGGTGCGCCGCCCGGCGCCGACGAGCTCCGGTTCGGGGAAGTGGACGGAGCCGAGGCCGAGGTCGCCCTCGGGGTCGACGACGCAGGCGTCGGCGGTGCGCCGGGTCTCCGCGAGCAGCCGCGCCCCGGCGCCGGGGCCGAGCCCTGCGGCGGAGGTGATCCGCTCGGCGGTCTCCGCCATCGCGCGGGCGTCCTTGAGCCAGCGCTCCCCGCTGTCGAGCGGGGCGCGTCGGGGGTCGACGGGCACCAGTCGACGGGCCGCGTCGAGCACATCGGCGACCGGGCCCTGCCCGGCGTCGGCGTACCGGACGGCGTTGGTCAGTACGGCCCGCACTCCCTGGTCGGCGGCGAAGCCGACGGTACGGGCGGCGAGCCGCAGCGATCCGGGCCCGGTGCCCTCGCGGCCGTGGTGGACGGCTTCGAGGCGCAGGTCGTCGCCGTGGATCTCCCGCCAGCCGGCGAGCAGCGCGGCGGCCCGGTCCGGGCGGCCGGCGGCCAGCGCCCTGCCGACGTCGGAGGCGGGGCCGAGCAGCACGGTGAGCCCTTCGGCGGGCAGCTCGGACCGGCCGACCAGGGGCTGTCCCGCGCCGTCGGGCGCGGGGGCGTGGGCGGCGGTGACGAGCCGGCACAGCTCCGCCCAGCCCCGGGCGCCGTCCCGGGCGAGGAAGGTGGCCCGGGGCGCGGATTCGTCGACGAAGGCGCCGCCGCGGACCGGGGTCCGCGGCCGATGCGTGCGCCCGCCCTCTCCCGTATGCTCCGCCGCCGCGGGGCCCACCGCGAGCTCCACCCCGAAGAGCGGCCGCACCCCGGCCTTTTCGCAGGCCCTGGCGAAGCGGATCGCGCCCGCGAGCGTGTCGCGGTCGGTCAGCGCCAGCGCGTCCATCCCCCGCTCGGCGGCGCGCTCCGCCAGCCGCTCCGGATGCGAGGCCCCGTAGCGCAGGGAGAATCCGGAAACGGTACGCAGATGCGTGAACCCGGGCACCTGCACCTCCTGAACCGATCCGTACTCATCCACCCCCTCGTTCTCCACCATAGACCAAGTTTCGAACATTCGTACGATAATCGGAGTGCGGGACGCGTTCCCGGCCCCGGACCGGTGATCGACCGGGGGTCCTGCCAGCCATTCGGCCCAGCCCCGCCTGCACGATCGGCCGATGCCCCGGAGCGTGGGGGCATGACTTTCGTCGACGAGGTGAAGAACGCCGTCACTCCACGGGCCGCACTGCTCGTCATCGGTGTGCTCGGACTGCAACTGCTGTTCATCGCGTCCTACGTCGGGGCGCTACACAAACCGAAGCCGACGGACGTACCCTTCGGCGTCGTCGCGCCCCGGCAGATGTCCGCCCAGCTCCTCACCGATCTGAAGAACCTCCCCGGCGGCCCGCTGGACCCCCGCACGGTCGCCGACGCGGCCACGGCCCGTGAGCAGATCCTCGACCGCAGGATCGACGGCGCCCTGGTCGTCGACCCCAGGAGCACGACCGACACCGTGCTGGTCGCCTCCGGCGGCGGCGCCTCGCTGGCCACCACCCTGACGAAGATCATCACGGAGGCCGACCGGACCCAGCAGCGCACCGTACGGTCCGTGGACCTGGCCCCGGCCTCCCACCAGGACTTCAACGGGATCTCGTCGTTCTACCTGGTCGTGGGCTGGTGCGTCGGCGGCTACCTCTGCGCCTCGATCCTGGCGATCAGCGCGGGCTCCAAGCCCGCCAACGGACAGCGCGCGGTGATCCGGACCGGCGTCATGGCGCTGTACTCGATCGCGGGCGGAATCGGCGGCGCGATCATCATCGGCCCGATCCTCGGTGCCCTGCCCGGAAGCTTCTGGGGTCTGTCCGGCCTGGGCGCGCTGACCGTCTTCGCGGTCGGCATGATCACCCTCGCCCTCCAGGCACTCACCGGCATCGTCGGCATCGGCCTGGCCGTCCTGGTCGTGGTGATCGCGGGCAACCCGAGCGCCGGCGGAGCCTACCCGTTGCCGATGATCCCGGACTTCTGGCGGGCGATCGGACCCGCGCTGCCGCCCGGGGCGGGTACCTGGGTCGCACGCTCGATCGCCTACTTCAGGGGCAACGCGGTCACCGGCCCCCTGCTGGTGCTGTCCGCCTGGGCGGTGGTGGGCACGGCCATCACCCTCCTGGTCGCCATGCGCCGCACACCGGAGGAACTCACCGGCGAGCGCCCGCCGTTCGGCTCGAACCCCGCCTGACCCGGCCGGCACCCCCATGAGGTAGATGCTCTCGTCCAGGAGGAGGAGTGGAGCGCGGGCTGACCCGCCCCGCGGAACGGTTGCGGATGAACATCGCCGCCGACTGCGAGATCAACGACGACGTGTTCGGCGAGGGGCTGGTCCGGCCGGAGGGGGTCGTCGACCCGGACTCCCTGGGGCTTCCCGAGGGGCAGCTCATGGAGGAGTACCTGAGCCGGTTCCGCCTCGGGCCCCACACGCGGCACCTGGCCTGGCTGGACTGCGGCAGCGGCGCCGACGGGCTGGAGCGGGAGTGGGACCTGGGGCCGGACGGCGCGCACGGCCTCAGCGAGCAGGAGCGGGACGCGGTCCGGTTCCGGGTGGCCCAGGGCATCACTGGCTCCGGGGAGCGCCTCGAAGGGGTGGCGGCGGTGGGCGGAGGAGGCGTTCCACCCGCCGCAGCCATGGCGGGAGCTGCTGGGTGCGGCGGTGCGTTCGGCCGCCTCCGGGTCCGGCGCGGGCGAGGACTACACGTACGGCCGCCCGTCGCGGCGCTCGGCCGGTGTGCCCGGCGCCGTGCTGCCGAGTCTGAGGCGCAGACCGCCCCGGGGCTGCGTGGTCATCGACACGTCCGCGTCGGTCAGCGACGCCGAACTGGGCAGCGCGCTCCTGGAGGTCGCCGCGATCTCCCGCGCGGTCGGCGGCCGCCGCGGCCTGGTCACCGTCCTTCCCTGCGACGCGGCGGCCCCGGTCGCGCACACGCTGTGCCGTGCCGAGGGAATCCCGCTGGTGGGCGGCGGGGGCACGGATCTGCGCTCGGGCTTCACCAGGGCCCTCCGGATACAGCCCCGGCCCGATGTCGTCGTGGTCCTGACCGACGGCCAGACCCCGTGGCCGAGCACACAGCCGCCGTGCCGGACGGTGGTGGGACTGTTCCCCCGGTCGTGGGACGCCGACGACGACCCCTCCTACATCCCGCGCTCCCCGCCCGCGTGGGCGCGGACGGTGGCCATCGGCGCGGATTCCGGGAGGCGGTGAACCTGCGGCAGACGCCGTCGGCCACTCGTACGGTCTGCCGCCCGGGGCGGACACCGGGACCGCGCGGGGCGGTACGCCTACGGCCTGCCCGGCGTGCGGCGCGAGGGCGCGGGCCGGGGCACCTCGGTGGGGTCGTGGAGCGTACGGACGATGATGTCGCCCTTGGTGCGACCGGTGAGGGTCGCCGCCTCGGCGTGGTCACGGGCCGCCTGCTGGAGGGCGTCGGCCACCACCCGGGCGGCCGCGGCGGTGGCGCCGGGGCCGGTGCGGTGGAGCGTCCGGGTGATCTGGCTGCCGGTGACGGGCAGCGCCGTCACCGTCACCTGCTCCAGCTGGGCCGCGAAGTGCGCGGGCAGGACCGTGGCCCCGAGCTGCCCGGCCAGCAGCGCCTGGACGGCGATCATGTGGTCGGCCAGGTGCTCGACCGACGGCACGACCCCGTGGACGCCCGCGAACCGGGCGAAGGCGCGGCCGCGGGCGGAGTGCGCCGGGGCGCTGATCCATGGACGGCCGGAGAGTTCGGCGGCGGCGGACGGCTCCTCCCAGGCGGCCGGGACGACCACGCGGTAGTGGTCCTCGCTGAGCACCTGCGCCCGCGTCGAGGGCGGCAGCGGCAGCGCGGTGTCCCGGTCGTCGGTCATGACCAGGACGTCCAGCTCGCCCAGCCGCAGCTGCCGCAGGCCGTCCGGCAGCCCGGCCTCGACGAACCTCGGCTCGATCCGCGGATGCGACCGGGCCAGCAGCCGCAGCGCCCGGACCGCGACCCGGGCCAGCACCCATGACGTGGCCCCGATCGCCACCGGCCCCTGGATCACCTGCTGGTCCACCGAGCCCAGTTGCTGTGCCGCGCGGGTGAGTTCCTGGCCGATGCGGTCACCGGTGGCGGCGAGCATCCGTCCGGCCGCGGTGAGTTCCAGCCGGGTGCCCGAGCGGTCGACCAGCGGAAGGCCCACTTCCCGTTCCAGGCTGGCCAGTTGCTGCGAGACCGCCGAACGCGTATGGCCGAGCAGGCGGGCCGCCGGGGCGAGGCCGCCGCTCCGCGCGATCGCGCTCAGGACCAGCAGGCGCCTGGGGTCGAGGTCCATGCGCGCCGCCCTCCTCGGGGTCAGGGGTCGTGCCACGGACTGTACCGAGGCACCGCCAGCAATCCTGTCGAGGGGTGTCAAGCAGCGCTGTGCGCCGGGGCTGCCTCATGGCCGCGCAGCTGGGAGACTCACCGGCATCCCGAGGGCTTCGGCCGGCACCACCCTGGCACAGGCATGCCCGAAGCCCGGTCATGTCCCGTTCACAAGGAGGCCGTCCATGGCCAGTTCCGCTCCGAAACCGGTCCGAGCCACGTCCGCCCCGCGCCCCGGCCGGCCCGCCCTCGCACTGGCCGTGGCAGGCGCGCTGCTGGGGCTGCCCCTGGTGTCGGCCTGCGGCCCTTCCAGCAGCTCGTCCGACGGCGCCACCAACCCCCCTGCCCGAGGTGACACCGCCACGACCGGCGGCACAGGGAACACCAACGGCACAGGCGGCACAGGCGGGAACACTTCCGGCAGCGGGAGCGGCGGCACCTCGTGGGCGCTCAGCGCCCCACGGACCGTGGCCGGTCATCCGCAGGGGCAGCCGCCGGCGGACATGGTGCGGAGGTTCGATGACGACACCCACAAGAACGCCGCGCGTCTCGGCGTCTCCGGCACCCCGGTACGCGCCTACTACGACGACCGGACCGACGGCGCGTGGATCTTCTACACGGGCGTCACCGGCAGCGGCTTCAAGCCCGACCGGCTGCACGACATCCTCGACCAGCTCCCGGCGGTCCACGACGACGGCGCCGGTGACCGGACCACCACCAGCGCCATCGACGCCGAGCCCGGCCCGCACGGCGGCCGGGCGATCTGCAACACCGTCCTGCTCCGGACCGAGCTGCTCGTCACGGCGGTCTCCACCTGCTCCTGGTTCACCCCGACCACCGCCGCCGGCATCACCCTCATCCCGAAGACCGACGGCACCGGCACCAAGCTCGGCTTCACCGCCGCCGATGTCGCCCCGATCATGCGGGCGGTCCGCGCCGAGGTCGAGGTCCCCCGGCGGTGACACCGGCCGGCGTCCCACCGGCACCGGAACCGCACCGGATCCGCCCGGAAGGGGCGAGCGCGCCCCCCGATCACTCCCTGTGGTTTCCCAACGCACCGTCCCGGTAAGGGCTCTGATGCGCCATCATCGAATCGGGCGGGAAAGTCGGGCACGCGGTGCCCGCACCATACGGAGGAGGCTCCAAGTGCGTAGTCAGGTGCGCGCGGCGGACGGGCGGCATCTGGTGGTGGAGCGTCTCGGGGATCCCCGCGGCAGACCGGTCTTCCTGCTGCACGGGATGCCGGGCAGCAGGCTCGGTCCGGCTCCGCGCGGCATGGTCCTCTACCAGCGCAAGACCCAGCTGATCACCTACGACCGGCCGGGCTACGGCGAGTCCGACCGGCTGCCGGGCCGCTGTGTCGCCGACGCCGTCCAGGATGTGCGGGCCATCGCGGACCACCTCGGTCTCGAACGGTTCGCCGTGGTGGGCCGGTCCGGCGGCGCCCCGCACGCCCTGGCCTGCGCGGCCCTGATGCCCGAGCGGGTGACCCGTACCGCCGCGCTGGTCGGGCTGGCTCCGTGGGGAGCCGACGGCCTCGACTGGTTCGAGGGGATGGCCGCCTCCAACGTGCTGGCGTACTCCACCGCGGCGGCCGATCCGGACGGGCTCGCGGAATCGTTCATCTCACGGTCCGCGGTGATCAGGAAGAACCCGGTCCGGCTCATCGACGACCTGCGCCAGGAGCTGACCGAATCCGACCGGATGGTGGTCAACGACGCCGGGGTCCGCACCATGCTGCTGCGCAACTACCGCGAGGGGCTGCGCACTTCGGCCTGGGGATGGATCGACGACGCGCTCGCGTTCAGCAATCCGTGGGGCTTCGACCCGGCGGACATCACCGGGCCGGTGCTGCTGTGGCACGGCGAGAAGGACGTGTTCTCCCCGGTGGGCCACTCGCGCTGGCTGGCCGAGCGCATTCCGAACTCCACCGTCGTGGTGGAACCGACGGCCGCGCACTTCGACGCCCTGCACGCGCTGCCCAGAATTCTGAACTGGCTGCTGGAACCGCCCGCCTGCTGAGCGGCGCGCCCGGAAGCCGGGGAGCGTCCGGCGACGGCCGGACGCTCCCCGCTCTCACACCGCCGTCGGTTCCAGCTCGCGCTCGAACCGGCTCTCGCTCCGGGCGATCCGGGTCATCGGGTGGTCGTCACCGAGCTGACGGGCCAGTTCCTCGCCCGTCTCGGCCCTCACCCGCAGGGCCTTGTCCTTGCGCCCCATCGCGTCGAGCGTGACCGCCATGTTGGACGTCATGGCCAGGGTCTCCGGGTGATGTGCCCCCAGTACCCTCCTGAGCTGCCCGGACACCTTCACCTCGGTCTCCAGCACCAGGTCGAGATCCCCCTGTTCCGCCGTCGCGTTCGCCAGATTCATCACACAGAACAGGGTGTTGGGGTGCTCCGGCCCGTAGACCTCCCGCATCGCCGCGACCACCCGGGTCAGCACCCGCGCCGACTCCTCCGGGGCCCCGGTCCCCGACTGGTAGACCCCGAGGTTGTTCAGGGCGGCCAGGGTGTACGGGTGCTTCTCCCCCGGCACCTTCATGTACTGGTCGACGACCTCCTGTGCGGTGTCCCTGGCCTCGACCGTCTCTCCGGCCGCGTACAGGTCGGCCGCCAGATTGAGGTCGCAGGCCAGCGACTCCGGGTTGGCGGAGGTGTACTTGGCCCGGTACCTGGCGCGGGTCGCCACCGTGAGCCTGCGGGCGTCCTCCAGCCTGCCTGCCCGGCGCAGCGACACCGCCAGGCTCTTGGCCGCGCTCAGGGTGCCCGGGAAGGCCCGGCCGAGCGTGGCCTTGTAGCTGTCGTACGTACGGCTGAGGATGCCGACCGAGTCCTCGTACCGTCCGACGTCCCGCAGGTCACGGGCCAGGTTCATGGCCGAGGAGAGACTGTAGGGGTGTTCCGCGCCGAGCACCTCGACGCGGCGGTCGAAGACGTCCTGGTCGATCTCGCGGGCCTTGGCGTACTGGCCGATGGACCGCAGGGTGAACGCCAGGTTGTTGGCCGCGGCCAGCGTCCTCGGGTGCGACTCGTGGAAGATCTGGTTGAACCCGTCGGTCGCCTCGGTCGCCAGCTCGATCGCCCTGGTGTACTCCCCGAGCGTGCCGAGGTCGGTCGCCAGGCTGCTGGTGCTCATGTACGTGTGCGGATGCTCGGGGCCCAGGACCTCGCGCTGTGTCTCCAGGGTGATCTCGTCGAGTTCCCTGGCCTCCACGTAACGGCCGCGTGAGCGGTAGATGTTGGAGAGGTGGAAGCAGAGGTAGAGGTACTGGATGTCCCGCTCCCCCAGCGTCTGACGCCAGATCTCGCGCAGTTCCTCGCAGACGGTGGTGGCGGTCCGGAAGTCACCGCGCTTCCAGAGGTAGCGGACCCGGTCGATCAGCAGCCTGCGGGCCTCCGGCTCCTTGCAGTTGCGCGCGTCGGACGGGCCGAGGTGCGGCCAGATGGTGGCGAACTGCGGCCAGGTCGAGGGGTTGTCGATCGGCTCGTCGTCGTCGGGCCGGGCGCCCGCCAGGATGCGGTGGACGGCATGCCGGGCGTCCCGCTGCTCCTCCTCGGTGAGCTGTGCCCGGATGACGGCCTGGACGAGCCGGTGCACCTGGATGGAGTTGGAGACCTGGTCGACCTTGGCGAGGGCGAACCGGCCGATCTCCCGGATGACCCGGCCCAGCACCAGCTTCTCCTGGAGCGAGGCGTCGTACGGCTTCAGCGCCTCGATCATCTCCTTGCTGTACAGGAGGTTCCCGGAGATGGGCTCGGGTGCGAAGAAGGCGCAGAGCTGGAGCAGCCGCACCGCGGCGGGCGAGCGCTCCTTGAGCCGTTGGATGGAGATGTTCCAGGTCGCGGCGACCGGCTCCGGGTAACCGGCCGGCTGGTTGAGCGCCAGGACCTCGGGGGCCTGCTGGGCCAGCTGTTCCAGATAGGTGTCGATCGGAGTGGCGGTCTCCGCGATCCAGGCCGCCGCCTGTTCGACGGCCAGCGGCAGGTCACCGACCGCGGTGGCCACCTGGGCGGCGTCCTCGTCGGTCAGCCCCGGTGCCCGGCGCTGGAGGTGCTCGATGGACTCCTCGCGCAGGAAGACGTCGACGGGCAGCGCGTCGCCGTGCTGGGACCAGGCCTGGTTGCGCGAGGTGACCAGGATGTGGCCGGAGCCGCCCTGCGGGAAGTAGCGACGGAGCCGTTCGGGGTCGTCGGCATTGTCGAAGACCAGCAGCCAGCGGTCCGAGGGCACACCGCGCCGCAGCAGGTCGACCGCCTCCTGGGAGGCTGCCGCCATGTCGTCGCCGCCCTGGGCGCCCAGCCGGACCGCGAGCTCGGCGAGGGCGGCCACCACGTCGTCGGTCTGCTCCGACGATATCCACCAGACCAGGTCGTAGTCGGCCATGAAGCGGTGCACGTACTCCAGGGCGACCTGGGTCTTGCCCACGCCGCCGAGTCCGTACAGGGTCTGCGGCTGGGGCAGCACCACGGCCATGCCGCCGCCGAGCTGGTCGCGCATCCGTTCCAGGACCATGGAGCGGCCGGTGAAACCGGGGTTGCGCGGCGGGGCGTTCCAGATCCTGGGGACGGTGCCCGGGAAGCGCGGTCCGGGCGACACCGCGTCGGTGAGCTGTACGGGCCGGTCCAGGGCGCGCAGCAGGGCGGCGGTGGCGTGCACCTCGTCGAGCCGGAAGAGGTCGACGGGGTTGCGGTCGATGTAGGGCGCGGAGAGCCGTACGTCCCCGACCCTGAGCGGCAGCAGATGGCGCCGCCCGCCGCCGGGGTCCTCCGCGACGGCCCGGTCCCAGAGGTTCACCGCGCGCTGGGACTTGAGGTAGGCGCTGGAGAGCAGCACGACGGTACGGGTCGCGTTCTCGGCGGCCGCGGCCGCCGGTTCGGGGGTCTCCCGCTCGGCGGACACATCGCGCGGTACGACGCGGAACCCGGCCCGGGTGAGCACGGATTCGATCCAGTCTGCCCACATCCGGTTCTCCGCCACATAGCTGAGGAAGAGATCGGCGGGCAGGGCGGGCCTGCGCCTGGTGAACGCGTCCCGGATGCGCAGCCGTACCTCGTCGCCGACCGGTGGCATCGAGGTGATCTGCTGGTCGGTGATGACGGAGGTGAGCCGTTCGAAGGCGGAGAGCAGGGAGTTGGTGAGGCCCGACTCGTCACCGAAGGTCGCCAGGGTCTCCTCGTAGGCGTAGTAGGGGCGGTACGGGATCTCCACCGCACCCCAGTAGGCGGTGAGTTCGTCCCCCGAAAGGTCGCGCGGCAGCCGGTCGAACTTCAGCCGGGCCAGCGCCCGTCCGGCGTCGGCCTTCTCCTTCTCGCCCTCGTCGATGCGCATCGGGACGGGGAAGATGGAGATGGGACGGCCGGTGTAGCGCTCGGAGATCTGCCGGGCGACGGAGGCGGCGCCGTCGATGGACTGGTCGCTGAGGGTGAAGCAGTCGACGAGGATGTCGGGGAGGTGGACGGTGCAGATGTCGGCGATGTCGCTGAGGCCGGTCCGGCTGTCGATGAGGACGTAGTCGTAGTTGGCCTTCATGTCGTCGCGCAGGGCGTCGAAGAAGTGGCCGCCGCCGAGCCGGTCGTAGAAGTTGTCCCAGTCGAAGGTGGAGACGGTCGCGGAGTATTCGCGGTTCTGCCGTCCGGCGGAGACGAAGTCGAGCGTGCCGCCCTGCGGGAACTCCCAGCCGAGCGCCTCGGGGGTGAGGGAGACCGCGTGCGGCTGGATGCGCGCGTAGTCGCGGTGCCAGTCGTCGGGGCGCTGGACGGGGCTGGTCGCGGCCCAGGCGTACTCGGTGATCAGATCGATGACGCCGGTGGTGGCACCGAGTGTCGAGGGGTCGAGGAACGGGTGGAAGAACCGGTGGAGCCCCGGCGCCTCCAGGTCCCAGTCGACGGCCAGTACCCGCTTTCCGTTGGCGGCGAGTATCCAGGCGGTGTTGGCCAGGGCCATGGTGCGCCCGGTGCCGCCCTTGTACGAGTAGAAGGTGACGATGCGCCCGTCACGACTGGCCGTCATCCGTGTCCTCCGCATCCGTCGCAGGGTCGTGTGTCTCGGGGAGGTAGTTCGTCTGTGCCATGGGCCCCATCAGCCGGGTCCGTTCGGTGTGTCCGCCGCCGGTGGCGGGTGGGTACACCGCCGCGTGTCTCAGGTACTGCTGTGCCGCCACCTCGACCACCTGCGGCAGGATCTGCCCGAAGGCCTCCATGCTGGGCACGCCCTTGGCGGCGGCCCGGCAGTAGGCCCGCCCCTGGCGCATCTTGGTCGGCATGGTCCGTTCGAGCTTCTCGGTCAGTTCGGCCTCGGCGGCCATGCTCTCGTGGTCCTCGCGGTTCCACGGCACGACCATCGTCACCCAGGGGCGGTTCTCGGCGTCGAAGGCGGCGAGCCTGCGGCACCGGTCCTCGTCCTGGAGGGCCCAGCGGTCGACCAGCAGGATCTCCGGCCTGCTGGGCGGCTGCTTGCCCTCCGCGTGCCCGGCCTCCTCGTCGAAGGAGGTGACGGTCGCCTGGTAGTTGAGGGAGCGCACCATGTCCTCGGCCACATAGGCCAGGGGGCGGACGGCGGCCGGGTGGTAGGGGTTCCAGTCCTGCGGACTGTCGCCGTAGTAGTCGGCGTTGCGTCCCGCGGGAAGGTCGTGCCGGGTGGCGGCGGCGATGGTGACCTGCATGGGGCGGGGGCCGCCGACCGCGCTGTTGGGCGGGCCGAAGGCGCTGGGGGCGAGCCGGTAGTCGACGGGGCGGCCGGTGCCGATCCTGATGGTGTCGGCGACGTTGACGATGCGCTTGGCGAGTTCGTACACCGCGCGCTCGTACTCCTCGGCGAAGAGCCTGAGCTTGATCAGTCCGTAGAGTCCGTCACTGACGTAACGGTCCCCGAAATCACGGTGGTTGAACTGTAATCGCTCGGCGGGGCCGGGAAGCTGGCTCGGTGGTACCGGTACCCAGAGCGCCGGAACGATCGCCTCGCCCCGCTGGTTGGAGCGGGCCCGGTGATGGATGGCGCGCTGGGCGAAGGCATACCACTCCTTGCCACACATCTCGCTCGCGAAATAGCGCGGTGAGAAGAGCGGAACGAACACTCGGCAGGTGGCGAGCACCTCGCCGAGCCGTTCCGACCAGCCCTCGCCGGAGCGTATCTCGCGGTCGATGAACCCCGCGGGCGCGCCCGCGGGCAGATCCGTCATGGCCATCACATGGTCACAGAGATCCTTGAAGAGGCGTTCGACCCACATATCGGGGTCGGTTCCACGGCCGTAGCCCGGTGTATGGGCATAACTCAAGAAGAAGTACGGCCGATGGTCCGCCGCTCGCTGCTGCGGTGTTGCGTGCACACGACCCCCGTCCTGTGTGAGCACCCGCATCCCAGGAGTGAAGTGAATGCGAGCGAATTCATCATTCCGGAGCGGACGTAGCTCCACCCCCATGGCGTTCGGTCATTCAACGCCGGTTTCCAGTCATCCGTTCCCGGGTTCGGCCGGTCATTTTCTTGATCGAATTCGGTCTGCGGCTGTTCCTCCCAGTTGTCCCGTGTTCACCGACACCCTCGGTCGAACCGGAATTCGAGCCTCAGATCTCTTTTCGCATCCGATCCAGCAGCCGCTTTCCACTGACGGTGAGCTCGGCGGCACCCTCCAGTGTGTCGAGGGCCTGTGGTACGCCCTCCAGACAGCGCGGCTCGAATGCGCCCAACGCCATCCGCTCATAGGTGTCGGCCAGCAACCGGGAAAACGGAACTGGTTCTTCCTGCCAGGGAATTCGATGTTCCCAGGAGCCGTCCGCCGCGTAAAGATCCGTGACGTCGACAAGCGCCCGCAATTCGGCCCGCCGGAAACCCCGCAGCAGCGCGAACGCCAACTCCTCGGCACCGCCGTCCACGGCGATGCCGAGCGCGCCGTGGCCGTGCCGCCCGACGGACGGCTCCGCCGGCGCCAGACCGCTCAGCGGCGTCAGGGTGGTGAGGCGGCCCGCCATCTCCACGGCTCGCTCGGGCGCCCTCGCCTCGATCAGCACCCACGCCTCGCCGAGCCTGAACACCAGGTCCGCGGCGGCCCGGTCGTCGAGCCCGGCCACGGCCGGCGCGGCGAAGCAGTCGCGGTACGGGTCGAGGTCGTCGAGCGCCAGGCCGAACACCGGGCCGGGCGCGCCGCCCGGCATCGCGAACCGGCGCACCGGCCGCCACCCGGGCGCGGCCGTCCGCGGCCGTACGATCCTCCGCTCGGCCGGGTCGCCCTCGTCCCGCCGGACCAGGAAGCCGTCCTCCACGGCGCGCACCCGTGCCGTGCCGTGCTCCCCCGGTGCCCCGATCCGCAACTCGCCGAGGCCCGGCAGCACCAGCCTGCCGTCCGTGTAGGCGACGCCCACGGACAGATCCAGCCCGCCCCGTACGACGGCGGACGCGAGGTACCCCGGCAGCAGCCCCGCGGCCTCCACCGTCCCCGGCTCCTCGTGGAGCTGCTCCAGGGCGTGGAGCAGCCAGGTGCGGGTGTACGGGTGGGCCAGCACCTCGTCCAGGCCGCGGGCGCCCTCCTCGGACGCCTCGACGGCGGCGGCCAGCTCCCATGCCTCCGCCCACCGCTCCCCGCCGCGCCCTTCGAGGTCGGCGTTCAGCCGGGCCAGCAGCATCCGGGTGAGGTCGCGCTGGGAGGCGGCCAGTTCGTCCGGCTCGGTCACCTCGGGCGCGGCCAGGGACGCCGCCGTGCGCGCCTCGATGCCACGCACCATGGCGGCCAGGTCGGCGCAGTACACGGACGGGTTGTCGAAGGCCCCGGACGGCCCGGTGGAGCGGTACCGGTGGGTGTAGAGGCCGCCGCCACACGAGCGCACGACGGGGCAGCGGCGGCAGGTCTCGCTGACGCCTGCCAGCCCGAGCTGACGGGCCCGTACCCCCGGATGGGCCGCGACCTCGTCGAAGGTGTGGGTGAAGACGTCGAACCCGGTGGCCGCCGCACCCTCGTAGGCGCTCTTCAGCGAGTCGACCTGCTCCAGCTGGCCGTCGGTCTCGACGACGACGAGGTCGGTCGGGGCGAGCCCCAGGGACTCGGTGAGGCTGGGGCCGCCGCTCAGCGTGGACTGCACCGAGGAGAAGAGCCGCACCGGCACCGGGCGCCCCTGCTCCTGCCAGCGGTCGAAGACCGCGAGGAGCCAGTCGGCGTAGGCGGTGGGCGACCCGTCCGGGCGGGGCGGCGGATCGTCCCAGGTGGCGTGCGGCAGCAGGAAGTCGATGAGCGGCGGGTCGAGCTCGGTGAGCGCGTCGAGGACCGCGCGCGGGTCGTTCTCGATGTCGATGGTGCACAGGAGCCCGAGATCGAGGTGGCGGTAACGCTCCTGCCGGAGCAGTTCCACGGCCTTGAGGACCAGGGGGTGGCTGCTGCGCCCGTCGGCGTAGCGGCGGTGCCGGTCGTTGGCGGCCCGGTCGCCGTCGAGGGAGATGCCGACCCTGACGCCGAACTCGTCGAAGAGGTCGAGATACCGGGGACTGAGCTGGAGTCCATTGGTGTGGATACGGAGATCGAGCTCCGCGACGCCGTCGAAGGCGGAGGTCAGCACTTCGCAGACGCGCCGCAATCGGGCGGGCCCCGCCAGTAGAGGCTCCCCTCCGTGCAGGATCACTGACACGGAGGGCAGTGCATGTGCCTTGGCATGCTCGGCCAAACGCTGAGCAGTCCGGAAAATGACATCATCAGAGATTGTCCTGGGACGGGTACGCCAGCTCTGATCTGCATGTTCGTAGACATAGCAGTGGTCACAGGCAAGATCACACCTGCTGTGAACCTTGAGAACGACTTCGCGGAAAGGGACCAGGGGTCCTGTCATTCCACCAGTCTAGCCAGCCCGAAGGGGTGCTCGGAGCTTCGGTTCGAGAGGGTTTCGGCGCGTTGTTTCAGAGCGCCGAGTTGAAGGTCGATGCCTGGGTGCGGCGACCGGCCGATGCGGCATGCACGCGGCCGAGCCTCCGGGCGGCAGCGGCACCGCGGACGTCGATCTCGGCGAGCGGCACACGGTTCTTCTTCGCAACGGCGAAGGAGGGAGAGGATTCAGAGGTGTTCACGGCCGTCCTTGAGGGGATTTGTTCCGATGGAATGGTTCCGGACAGGAATGCAGCAACGGTATCTGCACCATTGCAGTGTCCGGCGGCACGACTTTACTCTCATGGCCTCGGTTGGCAACTGAGGCCGGGCACTTGGAACAAGAGCGTCACACAGGGCCGCCCCGAATCGAACGGAACTATCGATTCCGCCATTGAGGTGACGACATAACCGCAGACGGGAGTGAACATGACGGCGCTTCCCGGGCCGCTCCAGAGCATGGTCTTCAGGAACGCCGACCTTCCGGCGCTCTTCCACCACACGGACGGGATCGCCGTCGCACGGCAGCGGGAGGCCGTGAACACCACCCGCGTTCAGCTGATCCTCCTGGTCACAGGGGCCGTACCGGCCGCGCTCCCCTGGCATGCCGAGGTGGCTGACACGTTTCAACTCACCGATGCAGTCGGCGCGTTGGCCTACCTGGGTGTCCTGATCACGACGTACCTCTCGGCCCGGCGCAAAGCAAAGTCGCATTGGCAACTCAACCGCTCGGCGGCAGAGTTCATCAAGTCGATGTGCTGGCGTTACTCGGTGCACGGATCGCCGTTCGACAGCAGCACCCCGCACCCGGAGGCGGTGTTCGCCAATCGGCTCGAAGAGGGCCTTCAGGAGCTCCGCAAAGTGGGGTGGGCCGACCCTCGCGACCTGACGGCGGATTCGGGCGGGCTCATCACCGCCTCGATGCGCGAGTTGCGGGAGAAGGCGTTCACCGTACGCAAGGAGACCTATGTACGGGACCGGCTCATCGAGCAGCGGAGTTGGTACCGCAGGCGTCAGGAGGTCTCCCGGCGGGCGACCCTGGTCTGGTCGACCACCATCGGCGCGCTGACCGCGCTCGCCCTGGTGTTCGCCGTACTGAGGACCTTCTCCGCCACCCAGTCCTTCGCCCTGACGGGCGTGCTGTCGGCCGCGGCGGCCGCCTGTCTGGCGTGGAGCGAGATGCGCCGTCACCATCCGCTGATCTCTGCCCACTCACTGGTGGAGCAGGATCTGGAGGCGATGCAGGTGGCGATGGAGACCACCCTGACGGAGCGCCAGTGGCCGGGGGCGGTGTTCGAGACCGAGCGGATCGTCTCCCCGCAGCACACCGACTGGCTGGCCCGGCACCAGATGTGACGACGCAGCAACACCGTGGGGTGTCAGCCCCGCTCCACGCCCTCGCGCCAGATCACCGTGACCGGGCGGCCCAGGCTCCGGGCGTAGGTCACGATGTCGCCCGTGCCGCCGAGGCCCCGGGCGGGCCGGCCGTCCCACACCGCGAGCAGCCGGTCGCAGTGGTCGGCGATGTACGCGCCCGCCGCGTAGTACGCCTCGTCGGTGGAGTGCGGGTAGCCCAGCCGGACCTCCCGGGCCGCGCGGCCCTTGAGGGCCCGGTAGCGGGCGAGTTCGGCCGCGTCGGCGAAGCAGGACTCGTAGTCGCCGCTGGGGATGACCACGGTCAGGTCCGCGCCGTGTGCCAGCGCGAGATCGGCGAAGAGCTGATCCGCTCCCACGGCCAGGCTGGAGAGGGCCTCCAGGGAGCCTTCGAGGCCACAGAGGGCCGCCCGTAACCCCGCGAGCACATGGGCGTGGGCCTCCTGCGGGATGGTGCGATGACCGGTCACTCCGATGCGTTTCACGGACCTGGAACCCCCTGAGGTGTCTGCCGGGGGCCCGGAAGGCATTGCTCCGGTTGGCACAGCGTCCGCCCCCGATGCTCCTGCGTGACCGGCCTGCCCCACATCCTCTCAAAAGCCGCGGGGTGAGCGGGAGCCCCCGCCCGGGATTCGGACGGGGGCTCTGGCTCGGTCGGCCGCTTGTTCGAGGGCCGGAGCGGGGGTGCCGGGGTGTCAGTAGATGCTGACCCCGTACGCGCTGAGCGCCTCGGTGACCGGCTGGAAGTACGTGACGCCGCCGGAGGAGCAGTCACCGCTACCGCCGGAGGTCAGGCCGATCGCCTTGGAGCCGGAGTAGAGCGGGCCGCCCGAGTCGCCGGGCTCCGCGCAGACGTTGGTCTTGATCATTCCGTAGACGATGTCGCCGTTGCCGTAGTTGACCGTCGCGTTGAGGCCCGTGACCGAGCCGCCGTGGGTGCCGGTGGTCGAGCCGCGGCGGGTGACGGACATGCCGACCGTGGCATCGGCCGCGCCGGTGATGTCGACGCTGCCGACGGTGCCCTCGTGGGAGACCGCGGCGTTGTCGTACCTGACCAGGCCGTAGTCGTTGGTCGGGAAGCTGGAGCCGACCGTCGGACCGATGCTGGTCGAGTTCGACGAGTTGGTGTACCAGGGCGGGTTGCCGTCGGTGCAGTGACCGGCGGTCAGGAAGTAGTAGGTGCTGCCGCTGCGGACGTTGAAGCCGAGGGAGCAGCGCCAGCCGGGGGCGTAGATCGCGTCACCGCCGGAGAGCAGTTTGCTGATCGTCCCGGTGGTGCGTTCGATCTTCAGGGCGCCGGCGTTGGCTCCGGCGGACTGCTTGATCTGTTCGATCTCGGCGTTCGAGACCGTGCGGTCGGCGGTGACCACGAGCTTCTTGGACACCGGGTCGACATTCCACGCGGTGCCCGCCACATCGGCGCCGAGCACGGCGTCGCTCGCGGCGGACAGCTGCGAGGCACTGAAGGTGGGGTTGCTGTCGGCCTGGGCGCTGGGGACGGCCAGTGCGGCGACGGCGACGAGGCCCGCTGCGATGGCTACGGTCCTGGTGCGTCTGGCGGTGGTGCCGAGGGGGGTGGTGCGCTTGATCCTCACTTTTCGTTCCTCCCGAGGGAAGTCGGGGGTCCGCCTGTGGGGTGGTCGGACCCGTGAGGCGCAGTCATTCGCACGGCCGTGCGCCCGCGATGCGAGCATGCCGTGTTCCTGACAAGCGCTGCTCGGGAGTATTCAAGGCGTCAACTTGTGGCGCAAGAGGGCCCTCTGGCCCGAACTTGCCGTGCCGCACGGGAACGGCCCCGGTGCCGCAGGGGCTGCCGGGGCCGTGGTCCCGTACGGATACGGCGGCGCGTCAGGCGTCGACGCGGTTGCGCTCCCCCGCCTCGACGGCGAGGGGAAGGGTGTTGCCGGGCGGCGGGAAGGGGCAGATGAAGTGGTCCGCGAAGGCGCACGGCGGCAGCAGCGCGCGGTTGAAATCGACCGTCACGCCGCCGTCCTCGGCGGGTGCCGAGGGCCGCAGGAACCGGAAGCGGTAGCTGCTGCTTCCGCTGGTGGCATCGGCGAAGACCGCCCAGAGCGAACCGTCGGGCTCCACCGCGACCTGGAGCGTGTGCTCCGCGCCGTCGGCCTCGAAGGCGATCTCACCGGCGAGTCCGAGACCCCGCTCGACCCCGTCGGCGTTCTCGACCCGGACCGTACGGGCGCTGTCGTACGGGCGGAAGGTGCCGGGGAGCACCCAGCGGGCGTCGTACGGGGTGGCGTCGATGGCCCGGAAGGCGCGTCGCGCCGCGGAGTCCGGGTCGAAGTCCCGTACCGCCCAGAGCCCTTCGCGGCTCAGCACGACCAGCCGCCGCTCGCCGTGCGCGACGCGGGACCCGCCGATCGGGGCGCGGTCGGCGGAGAGGCGGACCTGGCCGGTGAAGGGCTCGCCGTCGACGGTCAGCCCGTCCGCGGCGGATGCGGTGAGCACCAGCTCGTCGCCGTCCTGCCGCCACTGCCCGGGTACCCCGGGGATCCGGCCCTCCGGGTGGTCGGAGAGCCAGTGGGTGCCGGTCAGGGAGAGCGGCCCGTAGGGGCCCGCGACCGTGGCGGTGCGCTCCTCGTGCCAGTGCTTCCAGTCCTGTGCCGCCTGCTCGGATCCGTGCGGCTGCGGTGCGTCCGTGCTCATGCGATCAACCTTTCCATACCGGCTCGGCGAGGCCGAGATGCGACCGCAGTGTGGGACCGGTGTATGCGGAGCGGAACACCCCGCGCTCCCGGAGGAGCGGGACGACCAGGTCGACGAAGTCGTCCAGCCCGCCCGGGGTGAGGTGCGGTACGAGGATGAATCCGTCGGCGGCCCCGGCGGCGACGAACTCGGTGAGCCGCTCCGCGACCGTCCGCGGGCTGCCGATGAAGGACTGCCGGCCGGTCGTCTCGATGACGGTCTGCCGGATGGACAGCCCCTTCTCCTCGGACAGCGCCCGCCAGCGCGCCGCGACGGCGAAGGGGTCGCCGTGCCTGACCCGGCCCTGGACCAGCGAGGATTCGGGGTCCGGGTCGATCTCGGGCAGCGGCCCGTCGGGGTCGTAGGAGGAGAGGTCGCGGCCCCAGACCTGTTCCAGGGCCAGCAGCGCGTTCTGCGGGGAGACCTGCTGGAGCCGGATCCCGGCCGCCCGCTCCTGGGCGTCGGCATCGCTGTCGCCGAGTACGAAGGTGACCCCGGGCATGATCTTCAGCTCGTCGGGTTCCCGGCCGTACCTCGCCAGCCGTGCCTTGACGTCGGCGTAGAAGGCCCGGCCCTCCTCCAGGGTGCCGTGCCGGGTGAAGACGACATCGGCGGTGGACGCGGCGAACTCACGGCCCTCGGGGGAGTCCCCGGCCTGGATGACGACCGGATGGCCCTGCGGGGAGCGCGGGACGGTGAACTCGCCCTCGATGGCGAAGTGCTGCCCCTGGTGGCGGAAGGGGCGCGGGGTGCCGTCGGGGGTCCAGGCATCCCACAGCTCGCGGGCGGTGGCCACGAACTCGGCGGCCCTGGTGTACCGGTCGGCGCGGTCGAGATAGCCGCCGCGCCGGAAGTTCTCCCCGGTGAAGGCGTCGGAGGAGGTGACGACGTTCCAGGCGGCCCGGCCCTCGCTGAGGTGGTCGAGGGTGGCGAGGCGGCGGGCCAGTTCGTACGGCTCGTTGAAGGTGGTGTTGACGGTGGCGGCGAGGCCCAGCCGGTCGGTGACGGCCGCCAGCGCGGCCAGCACGGTGAGGGATTCGGGCCGGCCGACCACGTCCAGGTCGTGGATGCGGCCGTTGTGCTCGCGCAGCCGTAGCCCCTCGGCCAGGAAGAAGAAGTCGAACGTGCCGCGTTCCGCGGCGCGGGCGAGGTGCTCGAAGGAGGAGAAGTCGATCTGGCTCCGGGAGCGGGGGTCCGCCCAGACGGTGGTGTTGTTGACGCCCGGGAAGTGGGCGGCGAGGTGCATCTGCCTCGGTGCGGTGCTCATGCCCGTCCTCCTTCGGGGGCGTACCGGTTGGCGGGGCGGGCCAGCCCCAGGTGCTCGCGCAGGGTGCCGCCGGGGTAGAAGGTGCGGAAGAGGCTGCGGTGCTGGAGCAGGGCCACGGTGCCGTTGACGATCCGTTCGAGGTCGCGCCCGGGGGTGATGGGCGTGAGGTGGAAGCCGTCCGCCGCTCCGCCCCGGTGCCACCGGGTGATCAGTTCGGCGAGGTCGACCGGGCCGCCCCGGTAGTACGAGCCGTCGGCGGCGAGCGGCGGTCCGCTCTCCAGCCCTGGTTCCGGGGCGGTCTCGGCGTCACCGAGGTCGACGGTGAGCGCGACCAGCACCCGGAGCGTGTCGGGGTCGCGCCCGTACGCCGCCGCGCGCCGGCGCAGATCGGTACGGGCCGCGGCGGCCTGCTCGGGGGCGGTGGCCCGGACCAGGACGACGTCCGCGTGGCGGGCCGCGGTCTCCCGGGCCGGGCCGCTCGTGCCGTCGACGACGGTGACGGGGTGCCCCTGCGGGGGCCGGGGCACGATCGCCGGGCCCCGGACGGAGAAGGCGGCGCCCTCGAAGTCGACGTAGTGCAGCTTGTCGCGGTCGATGAAGCGTCCGGTGGCGACGTCCCTGATCTCGGCGTCGTCCTCCCAGCTGTCCCACAGCCGGGCGCCCACGTCGGCGCTCTCACCGGCCTCGCGCCACAGCTCGTCGGCGGTCGCCGCCGGACGCCGGCCGAACAGCCTGGCCTCGGCCCCGGTCGTCGACACATCGACGTACCAGCCCGCCCGGCCGCGGCTCACCCAGTCCAGGGTCGCCACGGCGGACGACACGTGGAACGGCTCGGTGTGGGTGGTGGTGACGGTGGGCACCAGGCCGATCCGGCCGGTGGCGGGCGCGACCCGGGAGAGCACGGCGAGCGCGTCGGGCCCGGGTCTGGCGAAGGAGTCGCCAAGCGTGACGAAGTCGAGGGCGCCGTGCTCGGCGAGCCGGGCGAGGCCGGTGTAGTGGCCGGGGTCGTAGCGGGGCGGACCTCCGATCTCGGCGGCCAGATGGAGGGGTGCGGTGGCAGACATGGGTGGTACCTCTCAAGACTCTCTGGGGGCTCTCGCGAGCCGGGCGGGACTTCGCGGACACGGCCCGGGGCTGTCGCGGGCTCAGTTCCCGTTCCTGGGCAGGCCGGGCGGGTTGATCTCGGACGCGGTGACGGCCTCGTCGTCGAGCCCCCAGCGCTTCAGCACCCGGGCGTACGAGCCGTCCCGCACGATGTGGTCGATGGCGGCCGCGTACGCCCCGACCAGGCCGCTGCCCTTCTTCGTGGTGGCGGCGATCTTGCCCTGGAGCCCGTCGCCCGCGCCCGACAGCGTGCCGATGATCTCGGACTGGCCGGCCGATGCGACGTGGTAGTTGGCGGACGGGCTGGGGCCCAGATACGCGTCGATCCGGCCGGACTGGAGTGCCAGGTAGTAGTCGGTGTCCTTCTGGAAGTACGTGATCTCGACCGGTTTCCGCCCGGCCCTGACGTTCTCCTCGCTCCAGTCGACGAGGATCTTCTCCTGGTTGGTCCCGGACGAGACGGCGATCGTCCGCCCCGCCACGTCCTTCGGCCCCTTCACCTTCCAGCCGGAGCCCTTCCTGGCCTCGAAGGCGATGTTGTCGAGCCGGTAGGTCGCGAAGTCGTACTTCTCCTTGCGTTCCTCGGTGACGGTGACGTTGGAGAGCACCCCGTCGAACTTGGAGCTGTCCAGGCCGACGAAGAGGTTCTCCCAGGAGACCTGCTCGAACTGCGGTTTGAGGCCGAGCGTGTCGGCGATCAGGGTCGCCAGGTCGATCTCGGAGCCGATCCGGGTCCTGTCGTCGGTCGCGTAGAAACCGAGCGGCGGCGAGGCGTCGGCACTGGCGCCCAGCCGCAGGGTGCCCCGCTCGCGGACGGCCGCGGGCACCTTCGCCGCGATGGCGTCGACCTTCTTGCCCCTGATCCGGTGCTGGTCGGGGCCGATGTTGATGCCGGTGCCGTGCCGGCCCTCCGGCTTCACCTCGTCGGTCGCGGCGTCACCGGCACCGCAGGCGGTGAGCAGCCCCACGGCGGTGAGGGCGGCGAGCGCGGCGGAGAGGGTGCGGCGGACGGACACGGGGGTACTCCTCGGAGAAGGCATGGGCCCGATCACAGGACCTTGGACAGGAAGGCGCGGGTGCGCTCGTGCCGCGGGCGGTCGAGCACGTCGCCGGGGGCACCCTGTTCGACGATCCGTCCCTCGTCCATGAAGACGACGGTGTCGGCGACCTCGCGGGCGAAGCCGATCTCATGGGTGACGACGATCATGGTGGTGCCCTGGAGCGCCAGGTCCTTGATGACGTCGAGGACTTCGCCGACCAGTTCGGGGTCGAGCGCCGAGGTCGGCTCGTCGAAGAGCAGCAGCTTCGGTTCGAGGGCCAGTGCGCGGGCGATGGCGACCCGCTGCTGCTGCCCGCCGGAGAGCTGCTTGGGGTAGGCCTCCGCCTTGTCGGCGAGCCCGACCCGGGCGAGCAGCCGCTCCGCGGTGGCGAGGGCCTCCTTCTTCGGGCGGCCGAGGGCGGCGACCGGGGCCTCGATGATGTTCTCCACCACGGTGAGGTGCGGGAAGAGATTGAAGTTCTGGAAGACGAAGCCGATCCGGGTGCGCTGGCGCAGTACCTCGCGCTCGCGGAGCTCGTACAGCTTGTCGCCGTCCCTGCGGTAGCCGATCAGGGTGCCGTCGACGCTGATCCAGCCGCGGTCGACCTTCTCCAGGTGGTTGATGGTGCGCAGCAGTGTGGACTTGCCGGAGCCGGACGGGCCGAGGACGACGGTGACCTCTCCGGCGCGCACGGACAGGTCGATGCCGCGCAGCACGTCCAGGCTGCCGAAGCGCTTGTGGACGGAGCGGATCTCGACCATGGCGTCCGGGGTCGGGGTGGTGTCTTCGGTGGTGCTGCTCATCGCGCGGCCCCCTTGGCGTAGTGACGTTCGACGTAGTGCTGGAGGACGGAGAGCACGGAGGTCAGGAGGATGTACCAGACCGTCGCGACCATCAGCAGGGGCACGACCCTGCCGTTGCGTCCGTAGACGACCTGGACCTGGTAGAAGAGTTCGCCGATCGCCATCACGGAGACGATCGAGGTGCCCTTGAAGAGCGAGATGATCTCGTTGGCGGCGTTCGGGAGGATGGAGCGCATCGCCTGCGGGAGCACGATCCGCCGCAGCTGCCGGTGGCGGGGTATGCCGAGCGCCGCGGCGGCCTCCGACTGGCCGTCGTCCACCGCGAGTACGCCGCCGCGGACGATCTCCGCCGCGTAGGCGGCCTGGTGCAGCGCGAGCCCGAGCACGGCCGCGCTCATCGCGCCGACCAGGTTCATCGTGTCGAAGGAGAAGAAGCCGGGCCCGAACGGGATGCCGAACCGCAACTCCTTGTAGAGGTAGGCGAGGTTGAACCAGAAGAGCAGCTGGACGATGAGCGGGATGGAGCGGAACGCCCAGATGTACGCGTAGGCGACCGCGCGGAGGAACCGGCTGCCCGACAGCCGCATGAAGGCGAGCACGATACCCAGCGCGAAGCCGAGGACCGTGCCGTACAGGGTCAGCTGGAGGGTGACCCAGACGGCTTTCAGGATGGTCCCGGCGGTGAAGAACTGGGCGAAGACGTCCCATTCCCAGCCGGGGTTGGTGATCAGCCCGTGCAGGAACTGGGCGAGCACGACGGCGGTGGCGGCGACGGCGACCCAGCGCCAGGGGTGGCGCACGGGGACGACGGTGAGTGCGTCGTGGCCGGTGGCGGTGGGGACGGTTGTGTGCGGTCCGGTCGCTTTGTCGATGGGTGGATCACTGGTGAGGGACATGAGGGGTCCTTGGGCTGCGGGGTACGGGGCGGGGTGCGGGCCGTGCGCCGGGAGGGTGCTGAAGAGCTCGGCCGGGCCCGGAGTCCGGCCGGGGTCTTCGGCGCCCTCCCGGGCTGTGGTCAGCCGTCGCCGCGGGCGAGGCCCCGGAGGAGGGTGAGCGCCGCGCGGGCGGTGGCGTCGTTCTGCCGGAAGGCCGGGCCGCCGGTGCGCGGGCGGGTGAACGCTCCACCTGCGCGGGCGCTGGTGAACGGGCCGAGCGCGAAGCGGCGCGGGTGCGGCCGGCCGTCGCGGCCCAGGATCCGGCCGCTGTCGGGGGCGACCGAGAGCAGCCCGGTGGCGGTGGCGGCGGCCCCGTCCTCGTACAGCTCCTGGAGCAGCGGGCTGCGGGTGCGTTCCAGCGTGGGGTCGGGCAGCCGGGCCTCGACCAGGGCGCGGGCCGCTATCCGCTGTCCCGGCACGGTGGCGCTGCCGGCCAGGAAGAGGCCCCGCCGCTCATCGGCCTCGACGGTCATTCCGGCGCCGAGGAAGCGGACGACACCGGCCCGGGAGAGCGCGAGGAGCTGGTGCAGCCGGGGTCCGGGCGGGCCGGAGGCGAGATAGCTGAAGAAGCCGTGCCACCAGCCCCCGATGTCGCCGAGCCGGATCAACTGCCCGTAGGTGGAGAGCAGTCCGAGGAAGACGGCGAGATCCGGGCTGTGCGCGGAGTCGTGGCGACGCTCCAGGTCGGCCGTGATGTAGCCGCGCAGCTCCTCCTGCAGTGCCTCGTACGAGGGGTGGCGCACCCCGTCCAGGGGGTGGTCGAGCGCTTCGAGGTCGAGCCGGTCCGCCGGGCCGGGGACGGCGGCGGCGACGAGGGCGGCCAGCTCGGGGCCTGCCGGGTCGGCGGCGGTGTACTCCGCCTCGAAGGCGGCCCAGTCGCCCCTCGTGCGCTCGGGGTGGGCGGTGAAGAGCCGGTGGTAGTGGGCGTAGCCGAGCTCTTTGTCGATATGTGGCCACACATCGCGCCGGAAGTCGACCGGCCGGTCCGCCGCGAGCAGCGCCTCGGTCCGGTCGGGGCCGAGGAAGCGCGGCAACGGGGGCCGCTCGCCCGTCCAGGCGTAGCCGATCTTGGAGTGGTACGGGACGCCGCGGCGCGATCCGATGTGGAGCACGGGCTCCCTGCCGGACGGCACGTACTCGCCGTTCTCGTACCGCCCGCCACGGCCCTCGGTGAGCAGCACCATCAGGTCGACGAAGGCGAGCCCGAAGCCCCGGACGATGACCGGCTCGCCCGCGGGCACCTCGGTCAGATCGGTGTCGGCGGTGAAGTCCGGCGGCAGGTGGACGAGCCCGTGCCGGTCCGCGAACTCCGCCAGCTCGACCTGTTCCGGCTCGGGTTCGGCTTCGAGGTGGCCGATGGTGACGGCGACGGCGTCGGCGAGCAGCGGTCTGTCGCGCCCTTCCAGCCAGACCCGCTGCCGGCCTTCGCGCGGCCCGGTGACACGTACGGCGCCGACCCGGTGCCAGTGGACGGCGAAGGAGTCCGGGAGGGCGGCCACGGCCTGCTCGTACACCCAGCGCAGATAGACGCTCTGCAGCCGTCGGCTCGGGAAGTCGTCGCCCTCCAACGCCTTGATCTCGTCGAGGAGTTCCGGTGCGACGTCCACTCCGTCCGGGAGTGTGGCGCGCCCGTCCCGGATGTCCGCCGCCCAGGTGTGCAGCGCGGGCCCGGGTCGGATCGGGCCGTCCTGCTGGACGGTGTCGTCGGTGAACATCGTGACGTCCTCGGCCATGGAGTTCATCCAGAGCAGCGGCGACTGGTCGTACCGCCAGATCCGCCCGCCGCCGGGCGGGTACGGGTCGATCAGATGGATGGTCAGCGGGCGGTCCCCGTACAGGTCGGGGGCGTTGGCGGCGATGCGCTCGATCAGGCCGGTGCCGCGCGGTCCGGCGCCTATGACGACGAGCGTCGGTGTCCCGCTCATCGGGCACCCGCCGTGCCGCGTGCGTAATGCCGTTCGACGTAGTGCTGGCCGATGCCGAGCAGCGAGGTGACCACGGCGTACCAGAGGGTGGCGACCAGCAGCAGCGGGATGACCTGGTAGGTGCGGTGGTACACGAGCTGCACGGAGTACAGCAGGTCCTGCACGGCGATGATGCTGACGATCGAGGTGCCCTTCAGGGTGCCGATCAGCATGTTCCCGGCGGGCGGGACGATGGAGCGCATCGCCTGCGGGAGGACGATCCGGCGGAATCTGCGCCAGGGGCCGAGGCCGAGCGACTGGGCGGCCTCGATCTGTCCGCGTTCGACGGAGAGGATGCCGCCGCGGACGACCTCGGCGGCGTACGCGGCCTCGTGCAGGGTGAGCCCGATGACGGCGACCGTGACGGGGCCGAGGAGGTTCACCGTACGGACGCCGAGGATCTCCGGGTAGAGCGCGCCGATGTTGAACCAGAACAGCAGCTGGACCAGGATCGGGGTGGATCTGAAGAGCCAGATGTAGCCCCAACTGACCGCTTGCAGCACGCGGTTGGCGGAGAGCCTGAGGACGGCGAGCAGGGTGCCGAGGGCGAAGCCGAGCACCATGACCAGTGCCGTGAGCCAGAGGGTGAGGCCGAGGCCGCGCAGGACCGCGGCGGTGGTGACGTACTGGGCGACGACGTCCCACTGGAAGGCGTCGTTGCGGACGACGGAGTTCAGTACCAGGGCGAGCAGCGCCAGCACCGCGGCGGCGGCCGCCCACTGGCCGGTCCGGCGTACCGGAACGATCCGGAGCCGGCCGGTTCCGTCGCTCTTCTCGGGCGGGGCGGGGGGAGAGTGAGGGAGGGTATCTGTCTGCGCGGACATGCGAAGGCTCCGTGGATGCAGAGATCGAACACGGGGCGTGCCGTCAGCCGAAACACAACGTGGACCGGGCCCCTCAGCGCCGGTCCGCTTCCGAGGTAAGCGCTGTTCGCCGCACGTTGTCAAGCCTGTCCACACTATGAGCCGTACGTCCTGGGTCGGTTGACGGACAACCGGATGCCTGTTCCACTTGGGCCATGCATTCGCAGCAGTGGCTGGTCAAGCGCTCCCACATCGACTTCGGTCGCGTGTGGTCCTCCTCCTGTTGAGCTGACCCCCTGCGTCTTCCCGTGTCTCTGCCGCGCGCCGTGTGGGGCGCCTGAGCACTGTTCCCCGCGTGCCTTCGCGGACACAACGCCGTTCTCCCCTCCCCTCGCTCCGCCGCCCTTCCTCGCCCCGACCGCGGGGTCGCCGCGTGCTGCCCCGGCGCCGCGCCCGCTCATGGCCGACCACCCTGGAGAACCACACCTCATGCCCCGAACCCGGCACACCGCTGCCTTCGCGCTGATCACCGTCGCCGCTCTCGCCCTCACCGCGTGCGGGTCCGGCGATCCGGCGGCCGCACCGGCCGGCGCCGCCGGGGACGCGGCGGCCAAGGGGAAGGTGCCGACGGACGATGTCGTCTCCTCGGTGCGCGAGGACGAGGCCGCGGCGAAGCTGCTGCCCGCCGATGTCCGCGCCGCCGGGACGCTGACCATCGCCGCCAGCGTCAGCAACCCGCCGGGCGCCACCTACCTCGCGGACGGGAGGACGGTGGCCGGTACGGACATCGACTTCGCGGACGCGGTGGCCAGGAAGCTCGGGCTGAGGTTCAAGCGCGAGGTGGCCTCCTTCGAGGCGATCCTGCCGGCACTGGGCAGCGGAAAGTACGACGTGGGCACCGGCAACTTCGGGGTGACCGAGGAGCGCCGCAGGACCATCGACTTCGTCACGTACATCAATGACGGCCAGGGCTTCGCGGTCCGCGACGACAGCAAGCTGAAGAAGGTCACCGATCTCATCCAGCTCTGCGGACTGACCGTGGGCACCGGCGCGGGCACCACCTTCGAGGTGACCCTGGAGGAGAACCGGCACCGGTGCTCCGACGCGGGCCGTGAGCCGTACGACGTGAAGACGTACAACGACCAGGGCGCCACCTGGGCCTCGCTCCAGCAGGGCCGCAGCGATGTGGTGATGTCCACCATCAACGGGCTGCGGTACGCGGTGCGGCAGCAGGAGGGCGTGCGCTTCCTCAATGAGTTCAAGCGCCTCGACGTCGGCTTCGCCTTCAAGAAGGGCACCGCGCTGGCACCCGCGTTCCAGGCCGCGGTGAACGGCCTCAAGGCGGACGGCACCTACGACCGGATCCTGAAGAAGTGGGGCATCGGCGCGTCGGCGATCAGGACCTCGCAGATCTCGCCGCCCGAGATCAAGTGACCCGGGCCGGGCGTCCGGGCGCCCGGCTCAGCAGCTGCAGTCGCAGTCGCAGTCGCAGCAGTCGCACCCGTCACAGCAATCCCCGCAGTTGCTGCAGCAGTCGCATCCGTCGCAGCAGTCCCCGCAGTCGCACTGGTTGCAGAGTCCCTCGCGGCGCCGATGGCTCCACGGGTCCTCGAAGGTGCCGCAGCACATCTGGCAGGTGCAGGCCAGTCCCGCCCAGACCAGGCAGCCCATGATCAGACCGCGCCGGTCGCGCGGCGGCTCGGGCGGGGGCAGCGGCGGGCCCGCCGGTCCGCCGGGGCCCGGCGCGAACGGATTGCCCGGCGGCGGCCCGAAAGCCCCGGTCTGCCGGGTGCCTGACGGGGCGCCGGCTCCGCCCAGCAGCACGCCGTCCGCCCGGTGCGAGCACGCCGTGGTGCCGAAGGCCCGGTCCACCGACTGGCGCAGTTCGTGCGCCAGCAGCACATGGGCCAGCTTGGCGTCGGTGAATTCGGCGTCGCGCAGCGCCAGCCGTACCCCGTGCAGCGCGTCGTCGCAGAGCCGTCGCGCCTCGGCGCGCGAGGTGCCGGTCGCGGTGAGCGGGTTCCAGGCACCCGACGCGGCGTCGGCCTCCTGGTCCTCCACGGCGTCCAGCAGATGCGCCAGCCGTCCGAAGAGGCGGCCGGCCTCGGCGAGCGGCTCCGCGTTCTGCGGCTTTCCGGCCAGCACCGCGGTGTGGGCGAAGGCGGCCGCGGTGGCGGTCTCGGTGGGTTCGGTGACCGTGAGCAGCGGGGTGCCGGGCCCGGCGATCAGTTCGATGCCGGTCTGCCGGTCGACGGCGTCCACGAGCAGCGCCGTGTCGAAGCCGAGCTGTGCGCCGGTGCGCGCGCCGGCCCGGTCCCAGCCCGCGGCGACCCGGCGCGCGGCGGCGGCGACCGGGCGGCGCCTCAACAGGCCGTCCCCGTCCGCGACGTGGTCCCGGACCTTCGCCGAGGCCAGCACCAGGGAGACGGCGGCGGCCAGCCGGGCCCCCTCGCCCCGGGCGACCGGGGCGGTCCGCATGGCGCGCAGCGGGCAGGGCCCCGCCGTGCGCCGCCATCCGGTGGTGCGCTCGGCCTGAGCCTCCGTCAGGACGGAAACAATCAGACCGTCATAGTTGGTGACGATCCTGGCGAATTGCCCGTGATCGGAGCGAAGTGCGAGGCAGAGCCCGCAGAGATGGGCCATCCACTCGGTCCTGAGCCCCTCGGACAACCGATGGGCACAGGGCCTGACTATTCCGAACACGACGGTCCCCCGAGAGTCGTTCACCTTCGCGCCGGGCTCGTGCAGCCGCGCGACGTGCATCGTATCGGCCACCCCGTTCACCCGTACGTCCCCCACATCACCCATACGGCCCGGGACATCATATTTTCTTTCCTTCAGACTCCCCATGCAGGAGAAACCCTGACGAATCGCCACATCTTCTGCATCAGTACCGTCACGAACCCCCTACACGCCGACTATCCGCTTGGCGCGCGATCCGCATCATGGACGACCATAGGGACACGAATAGAGATGCGGAACGCCACGGAACCGCGGTGAGAGGAGGCATCCATGGGATCGGTGCGCAAGGCGAGTGCCTGGCTGGGCCTCGTGGAGGACAACGACGAGCGGTACTACGACGACGAGTACGCCGAGGGCGCGCAGACCGGGACCGGCCCGGCCTGGGTGACCGACCCCCGGGTGCAGGTCGCGTCCGAGACCGCCGAGGAGACGGGCCGCCGGATCGCCACCGTCACCCCGGACAGCTTCCGGGACGCACGGGCCATCGGAGAGCTGTTCCGGGACGGCGTACCGGTGATCGTCAACCTCACGACCATGGACCCCACGGACGCGAAGCGCGTCGTGGACTTCGCCGCCGGGCTGATCTTCGGACTGCGCGGCTCGATCGAGCGCGTCGCCACCCGGGTCTTCCTGCTGACCCCGGCCGACACCCAGGTCGTCACCGAAGCCACCGGCCGCCCGGCCGACGGCTTCTTCAACCAGAGCTGAGCAGGGCGCTCGCCGGACAGGTCCTAGCGGAACGCGTCGAGACCGGTGAGCGCCTTGCCCAGCACCAGCTGGTGCATCTCCACGGTCCCTTCGTAGGTGAGCACCGACTCCAGATTCGTCGCATGGCGCATCACCGGGTACTCCAGCGAGATCCCGTTGGCGCCGAGGATCGTGCGCGAGGTACGGCAGATGTCGATCGCCTCCCGCACATTGTTGAGCTTCCCGAAACTGACCTGCTCCGGGCGGAGCCTGCCCGCGTCCATCCGCCGGCCCAGATGGTGGGCGAGCAGGATGCCCTTGTGCAGTTCCACGGCCATGTCCGCGAGCTTGGCCTGGGTGAGCTGGAAGCCCCCGATCGGCCGGCCGAACTGCTCCCTGGTCCTCGCGTAGCCCACGGCCGCCTCGAAGCTGGCGCGGGCCGCGCCCATGGCTCCCCAGACGATCCCGTAACGGGCATGGCCGAGACAGCTGAGCGGACCGCGCAGACCGGTGACCCCGGGGAGTACGGCATCGGCCGGCAGCCGCACCTCGTCGAGGACCAGCTCGCTGGTGACCGAGGCGCGCAGCGACCACTTGTGCTTGATCTCGGGCGCGGAGAAGCCCGGGGTGTCGGTCGGTACGGCGAAACCGCGGATTCCGTCGTCGGTCTGCGCCCAGACGACGGCGACCCCGGCGACCGAGCCGTTGGTGATCCACATCTTGCGGCCGGTGAGCACCCAGTCCCCGCCGTCGCGCCTGGCATGGGTGCGCATCCCGGCCGGGTCGGAGCCGTGGTCCGGTTCGGTGAGGCCGAAGCAGCCGATGATCTCGCCGGCCGCCATGCCCGGCAGCCAGCGCAGGCGCTGCTCCTCGGAGCCGAAGCGGTGGATGGCGTACATGGCGAGCGAACCCTGGACGGAGACCAGGGAACGGATCCCCGAGTCCGCCGCTTCGAGCTCCAGACAGGCCAGCCCGTACTGGACGGCGGTGGCGCCCGCGCAGCCGTACCCCTGGAGGGACATGCCGAGCGCGCCGAGCGAACCGAGCTCTCGGGCCAGCTCGCGGATGCCGGGCAGCTCGCCGTTCTCGTACCACTCGGCGATGTGCGGCAGGACCCGGTCGGCGGCCCAGTCACGGACCGTCCCCCGGATCGCCAGGTCCTCGGCGCCGAGGAGATCGTCGATGCCGAGCGGGTCGGCGGGGTCGAACGGGGGGAGCTTCGAGGACTCGGTGGTGGACATGGGGCCTCCGGCGGCTCGCGCGATGCTAAAACTAGCAGTGTTAGTTATGGCGTCGCACCGACGTTACGGCTCAGTGTGCCGCCCGTCCAGAGCCGGTCGCCTCGGCGGGTCGACGCCGGGCGGGTCGCGGCAGGGTCCGCTGCGCGGGCAGCTCGTGCGGAGTGCGGTGTTCGCGCGCCTGGTCCGCGTCGGCCGGCCCGGGATCGTCGAGCGCCGGCGCGGGACAGTCCATCACCCGCGGCAGCCGCAGCGCGGCGAACGCCCCGGCCAGCAGCAGAGCGGCGCTGACCAGCAGCGTGACATGCAGTCCCGTGACGAAGGAGTGGCGCGCCGTGGAACGCAGTACCGCACCCAGCGGACCGCCCAGCCGGTCCGCCACCTGGTAGGCCTCGCCCAGCGAATGGGCGGCGGCCGCGCGGGCCGCGGCCGGGATCCCCGCTTCGGGAAGCTTCGAGAGCCCGGGGGTGTAGGCGGCGTTCATGACGCTGCCGAGCAGGGCGATCCCCATGCCCGCACCCAGCTGGTACGAGGTCTCGCCGATCGCCGCCGCCCCGCCCGCACGGTCGGCGGGGGCCTCGCTGAGCATGGACTCGTACGCCCCGAAGAGCGTGGTCTGGAGCCCGAAGCCGAGGGCGACGAAGGCCACTGTCAGCAGCACGGGCCGGTCGTGCTGGCCCATCGCGGTCAGGATCAGCACCGAGACGGCCGTGAGCACGAAGCCCCAGCCGACCATCCGGCGCGGGCCGATGCGGCGCAGGGTGTACGAGCCGGTGGCGCCCGCGGCCATGGCGGCGAAGGTGAGCGGCAGCAGCCGCAGACCGGTCTGGAGCGGGCTCAGGCCGAGGACGAGCTGGAGGTACTGCACGGCTATGAGCTCAAGACCGACCAGGGCCAGCATGGCGAGGACGATGCAGCCCACCGCGGTGGAGAAGGCGGGCCGGGCGAACATCCCGATGTCGATCAGCGGATGCGCACGCCGCTTCTGACGGCGCACGAACACGACGAGCAGGACCGCCCCGATCAGCAGCGGGGCGAGTGTGGCCGGGGTCAGCACCCCTTCGCCGGTGCCCGCCCGCTTCACCCCGAGGACCACTCCGAGCACTCCGGCCGCGGCCATCAGCGCGCCCAGCACGTCCCACGGGCCGTCCTGGCCGCCGCGCGACTCGGGCAGGAGCAGCCGTCCGACCGGCAGGACCAGCGCCATCAGCGGGACGTTGATCAGGAAGACCGAGCCCCACCAGAAGTGTTCGACGAGGAAGCCGCCGATGACCGGACCGGTGGCGGCGCCCACCGCGGCGACCGCGCTCCAGACGCCGATCGCGACGGCCCGCTCACGCCGGTCGGGGAAGACCTGACGGAGGATCGACAGCGTCGCGGGCATGATCATCGCGCCGCCGACCCCGAGCAGGGCGCGCGCCACGATGAGTACGCCGGGGCTCTCGGCCATCGCGGCGATCGCGGAGGCGACCCCGAAGAGCGCGTAACCGAGCAGCAGGACGCGGCGGCGGCCGACCCGGTCCCCGAGGGTCCCGAAGAGGATCAGCAGCGAGGCGCAGACCAGCGGGTACGCGTCGACGATCCAGAGCAGACCGACCGCGCTGGGCCGCAGGTCCTCGGTGACGGCGGGTACGGCGACGTGGAGCACGGTGGCGTCGAGTGCCACGAGCAGGAGGCTGAGGCAGAGGACGACGAGGACGACCCATCGGTTGGCACCGTCGGCCGCTGTGCGCAGCCGGATTCGGGCTGTGGTCGTCCCGGACATGCATGTACCTCCCAAGGTCCCTCGCGCTCGGCGGGCCAACCGGGGATACGACGGTTCGCCGCTCCTCATGGCCCGGCATCGACGGGCGAGTGATCCGTCAGCGTACGCGAGTTCGGACCCCTCACACGTGGTCCACCTCATACCCGGTCGGGCCACGGGGTGTGGCGTACGCCACCCCGGCCCGCCGCCCGGACCTGCGAGGACACCCTCCGCACCCGGCACAGGACGGTACCCGGCCGCCTGCGCGGAGCACCCGCCGGGCCCGCACCGAAAGCGGCCGGTGACCGGACCGGCACCGTCCGTTCCGCCGCCCATCGGGCCCGGATAAATTCATACCGGCACCTCCTGCGCTTTTCTTCCCGCACCCAAACACCCTTCCGAAATGCGTGCGAAATCAATAGCGCGAAGACCCTTCGCGAGGCTTACCCGAGTCGTGAATTAAGGCCTCGCTGAGACATAGTCCACATCACATCGTCATCACAAAGAGACCGGATCGACCTGGTCCCGCACTCACTCGCTGTAACGTCGATTGGGTGCGTACCGACATCTTTGCCCGCCTGGACCGGGAGCCGGAGCCGCCGAAGATCGAGCCACCGCGGATGAGTCGTCACCGCATCGCGCTCTTCGGCGGGACGTTGGCGTTCTATCTCGCCATCGTCATTGCCGTGCTGGTCTCGTCCTGGCTGGTGACCCTGGACTGGAAGGTCATGCTCTTCCGGCCGTATCAGCAGTGGCCGGGGATCCATGCCTTCCTCGACTACTACATCGTGCTCGGCCAGCGCGGACCCACCGCCACCATGGTCGCCTGCTGGCTCGGCTGGCGCTCCTGGCGGCAGCACACGCTGCGCCCGCTGCTGACGCTGGGCGCGGCGCTGCTGCTGCTCAATGTGACGGTCGGCGCGGTCAAGATCGGCCTGGGGCGCCTCGGCCCGCACTACGCGACCCAGATCGGGTCCGCCGAACTCTTCGCCGGCGGCGATATATTTCCCTCCGGGCACACCGCCAACGCGGTGGTGACCTGGGGAATCCTCGCCTATCTGGCCACCACTCCACGAGCCCGGCGCTACCTCTCGGCCATGTCGGCCATCGTCTCGCTCGGCGTCGGCCTCACCACCGTCTATCTCGGTACGCACTGGCTCAGCGACGTCCTGCTGGGCTGGGCCGCGGGGCTGCTGATCATGCTGGGCCTGCCCTGGGTCGAGCCGCTGATCACCCGGGCCGAGGCATGGATCTTCGCCCAGCGCGACAACCTGCGGGGGCTCGGCCGTCCCGTTCCCTCCGTGCCGGTCGCGGCCGGCGGCCCCCGGACCGTGCTGCCGCCGCAGCCGGACGGCGGTGACGTCCCGGCGCAGAACCCCGCGCTGGAGCCGGTCGCCGCGGGAGCCACGAGCACCCGCCCGCGCGCGCACGCGTCGCATCCGACGCATCCGATGCGCTCGGAGCGGACCCCGGTCACCCCGGCCGGCAGCCGGCGCCCGCCGCACGCCGACCGCACCCCGCGCGGCGGCACCGCCCCGGCCCGCCCGGTGGCCGGCGGCTGAGACCCCGGCGGTCGCGGAACGGTACGCACAGCCGCTCCCCCGCGTATGAGTGAAGGCCCCGACCGGAGTCGGGGCCTTCACTCATGTCCGGGGTCCTGGTCCGGGTGCCCGGCTCGCGGGGTCCTCAGCCCAGCCAGCAGCGGGTGACGACACCGGCGTCGACCTCGAAATTGATCCGCCCGCTCCGGAACTCCATGGTAATGACCGTGCCCGGCGGCAGGGATCTGACGGTGGTCCAGCCATGGTTGCGGGCCCGCCGTTCGGCGGCTTCGGAGGCGAGACCGACGTACGCGCCGGGCGCGTCGTCGGGCTGGGCGGGAGGCGTCGGTAGGGGTGCCATGTCTTCACCGTAGGCGGCCGCGGGCGGCGACGGAAGCCGGGGCTCCCGCCGTCGCGTGGCATCCCCACGTCCCCCGCCGGTCACGCTTGTGTCACAGGATCACGACACGCTCACCTCATGGATCACGCCGCCTGAACACGGGCCCCGGAGACCGGACACACAGTAATCACACAAGCCCGAAAACGATCGACCGGAAGGCCCGGAATCGGAACGGAATATCCCGTGTCGAGCGGGTGGAATTCCACTGCCGAATAACCTGTGTAAATGAGCAGGTCGCCGGGAATTCACGCTTCCTTATGGCAGCCTTATCCTCTGGTCACAATATTCCGTGGCGGAGTCCGGGACGGCCGTCGACTGTCACCGGTATAGCGAGCAACCCCGACCGCCTCTATGGCGTCGTCGCAGACGGGACTCGGTCCAGTGCCCTGGACAGCCGGTCCCTGACCGGCCCGATCGCGTCCTGGAGCTCCGGTGGTTCGACCACCTCGAAGTCGATCCCCAGCATCATCACGTGGATGACCAGCACTTCCCAGGTGGCCGCCCCGGTGCGCAGCAGACAGGTGTCGGCGTCGACCGCCTCCAGCACCCCCGCCGAGGGCGAGATCCGCTCGGCCGCACGCTCGATCCCCGCCTTCAGCCGGATCACCGCCCGGGTCGGGTACACGCCCGTGGAGATCCCCTTCGACACATAGGCGGCCAGATCCTCGGCAGGCGCGTCACGGGGGACGAACCTCGGGCCGTGCGGCGGCGTGGGGGTGATCCGGTCCACCCGGAACGTACGCCAGTCCGCCCGGTCCAGGTCCCAGGCGACGAGGTACCAGCGGCGCTCGGTGCACACCAGCCGGTGCGGTTCGACGGTCCGCCGGGAGACGGAGCCGGAGTGGTCCCGGTACGCGAAGCGCAGCCGCTCGGCGTCCCGGCAGGCCCCGGCGATCGCGGTCAGGACCCCCGCGTCGGCGACCGCCCCGCCGGTCCCGCGGAGCAACGGCACGGTGAAGGTGTTCAGCGCGTTCACCCGGCGCCGGAGCCGGTCCGGCAGCACCTGTTCGAGCTTGGCCAGGGCGCGTACGGAGGTCTCGCCGATGCCCTCGATGCCGTTGCCCGCCGCGGTGCGCAGACCGACCGCGACCGCGACGGCCTCCTCGTCGTCCAGCAGCAGGGGCGGCAGCTCGGCACCGGCGCCGAGCTGGTACCCGCCGCCGGTGCCGGGGCTGGCGTTGACCGGGTAGCCCAGTTCGCGCAGCTTGTCGACGTCGCGCCGGACGGTCCGGGGAGTGACTCCGAGCCGCTCGGCGAGATCGGCGCCGGACCAGTCCCGGTGTGCCTGGAGCAGTGAGAGCAGACGCAGCAGTCGTGCCGAGGTCTCCAACATGGGGCGAGTCTGTCAGGGCTTGCGGACAGCATGCGTCCGCAAGCCCTGACGTACGAGGACACGCCCCGACGGGCGAGACCCCGCGGGCGGCTCTCAGCCCGCCGGTTCCGGTTCCAGCCGTAGGCACAGGTCGTTGTCGGTGGAGTAGCAGGGGGTGGCCAGGGCCCCCTCCCCCGTGCCGCGGCCCGGGTAGACGAAGATCTTCTTACGGTCCCAGACGTCGTCGAGGATGCGGGAGATCCGTACGCCGCCCCGTTCGCCCTCCGCCGTCCCGGGGACCAGCCAGAGCGTCCACAGCTGCTGTGCGGTGACGGCCCCGCCGGCCAGCCGGTCCAGGGGGAGCGTGAAGGCGAAGGTGCCGTCCTGCCCGGTGACCGGCACCCGCAGGACCCGGCCGTCGGCACCGGGCTGCCGGGCCTCGACACCGGCGTCGGCCCCGAGGTCCGTCCCGTACAGCGTGCCCTCGACGGTGATCCCGGTCCCGTCGAAGGTCACCGGCCCCGCCTCGGCGTGCGGGGCGCGGAGCCAGCAGCGCACGGCGAGCCGGCCGTCGAGGGTCGGGTACGGGATGCGGACCGCGACCGGCCCGGACCCCGGGGTGCGGTCGACGAGCAGCCGCAGGTCCCTGATCCCGGGCTCGACGGCCACCGCCGCGTCGTCCTCCGTGCCCGGCTCCCGCAGATACACGTCCCAGCGGCCCTCGGCGGATTCCCGGGCCCCCGGCAGCACCGCGCGCAGCCGTCCGTCGCGCAGCGGGCTCAGCGGGAGCCGTACGGTCCCGCCGTCCGTGCCCTTGGCTCCGCGCAGCCGGAGAAGCAGTTCGGGTGCCTCCCCGTCCTCGCGGCGGCGGTCGAGATCGAAGGTGATCCCGCCGTCGGGTCCCACGGTGCAGTCGGCCCGTGGTGTCCTTCGCCCTGCGGAGGCGGTCATGCGGTCTTCCCCTTGCGGATCGCGGCGGCGGCCTTGTAGCGCAGGGCGTACGCCCCGTCCAGCACGGTGCCCCGGGCGCGGTGCAGCGTGGTCCTCATCGCGCCGTGCGAGCGGTCGCGCGGGCCGCGCGAGGCGAGTTCGGTGAAGAGCAGTTCATGGCGTTCGGCGATCCGCGACGGGTCGAACCGCTGCGAAGCGGCCAGCGCGGCGTGCCCCGCGCGGCGCCGTGCCTCGTCGTCCTGGATCAGGCCGAGCAGGGCGTCCGCCACCGCCGCCGTGTCGCCGACGGGCACCAGCCGTCCGTCGGTGCCGTCGTCGATGATCTCGCGGGGGCCGTGCGGGCAGTCGGTGGCGACGACCGGCAGCCCGCCGCGCATCGCCTCGACGATGGTCATGCCGAAGGACTCGCGGTCCGATGTCACCGCGGCGATCGATCCCTTGGGCCACTCGGCCTCCAGCGGATTGACCGGTCCCATCAGGAACACGTGGTCGTGCAGACCGAGTTCGGCGACGAGGGTGAGCAGCGTCTGTCGTTCGTTCCCGGTCGCGTCGCCGCCGCCGTAGATGCGCAGCCGCCAGTCCGGGCGGACCGCGACCACGTCGGCGAAGGCCCGGACGAGCAGGTCGTACCGCTTGACCTTGTGCAGCCGGCCCGCGGCGATCACCCACTTGTGGTCGCCGTCGGCGGGCGGGATCGTCGGCGCGGGCACGCTGTTGGGGATGGCCTCGATCCGTACGCCGGGCAGCTTGAACCCGGCCCGGTAGGCACGGGCGTCCGCCTCGGTGACGGTGGTGATCGCGTCGAGCAGGGCGTAGCGGTGCCCGATCTCGCGGCGGAGCCGGTAGCCGTGGCTGTCGAGGGTGAGGTGCTCCTGCCCGATCCGGACCGGGCCGCGGCGGGCCTGCCTGCTGATGTGCACATTGAGCCCCGGCCGGGTGCCGACCACGACGTCCGCCTCCAGGGAGCGCAGGTGGTCCGCCACCCGTGCGTCGCTCAGCCTGCTGTACTGCCGGTACCTGCTGTCGCCGCGCGGGAACACGGTGGCGGGACGGGCGTACTCGGCGGCGTCGCCGTCGTACGTCGGGCTCTTCTTCCGCAGGTCGACGAGGTGGCGCAGGCTCACCCCTTCGGGCGCGCCCAGCGCGGGCACGTCGCGGTGCCGGAAGACCGACACGATCTCGATGTCATGGTGCCCGGCCAGCTCCCCGGCGAGATTGAACGTCGTACGGATCGTGCCCCCGACTCCATAGGCGTTGTGGAGCAGGAAAGAAATGTGCATGAGACGCCATGTCTCCCGGTTCGACTGGTCAGCGGCAGGCTGCACTTGGCAGGACGGCACGGACCGGTCGACGGTTCACTCCGAGTAGGGACGAATTTCAGTCAGCCGTAAACTCGTCCGTTTTCCCGCTTTGTCGACGTATCGGCGCACCGGCGCATGGGCGAGTCGATCACATCCTGCCCCGCAAGATCACGACAAATACCCCTTAAACAGTCTCCAGGAACCCGAGATTCACCCTCTGCGCGGGTTGGTTCGATTACGTTCCCTTTCTCGCGTGACCCCGGCAGCGGCTCTGCCGTTGTCATTTCCATGAGCCGGGAACCGCCCGGCGCACGCACCGAGTTCGAGGAGCCACCCCGTGCCGCGCATGCTCGACGTCAGCGAGGACGTACGCGCCGAGATCGGCGACGCCGAAGCCGACCGGCTGCTCATCGGCGACAATGCCCCGGGCAGTTACGACTGCACTTCCTGCCGCACCCCCGGCGACTCCGAGCAGGAACGCACCAGCACGGTGCTCTTCGTCGGTGACGAAACCGCCGTCCTCGCCTTCGCCCACGCGACGTGCATCCCCTCGCAGGTCGTCCAGGTCGCCGAGGAGCAGTTGCAGGGCGCCGTACGCAGCATCACCGGCGGCGAGGACTCCGGCGGCGCGGCGCAGCCCCAGGGCCTCTCCGCCGACCAGGCCGTCCTCGGGATCACCAGCGGCCTCGTCCTGATCGACGACGAGCTCCACCCGGCCCTCGTCGTCGAGCCGACCGGAGCGATCGCCCGGCCGGGCACGGACGGCAGCCGGGGCGACGAATTCCTCCAGCTGCTGCTGGAGCAGGGCTTCCACCCGGTGCACGGGATGGACCAGGTGCCCGCCGTGCTGAACGGCTGGTCGATCCTGCTCGCCATGGGCCAGCTGCACGCCGTACTCCAGCCGGGCACCGGCGGCGGCGCACCGGTCGCCTGGTGGCAGGCGCACGCGCCCCTCCAGGTCACCGAGGGCTGGCGGACGGCGGCCAGCAAGTCGCAGACCGTCCTCGTCTACGCCGCCCCCGCCGGGACGATCGGCCAGCAGCCCCGTGAGGACCTGCTGCGCGACGCCCTGGACAAGGCGGCGGCCGATGGGCTCCTGGTCGCGGCCGCGATGCCGCTGGCCGGTACCTGATCGTGGCCGTCGGCCCCTCGCACCAGCGGCGAACAGCTAATTCTCCGTCACGCCCGCATCCGACGGAGACCGGGGTCGTTGGCACCTACGTGCACTCATACGACTCCTCCCACCAGCGCCCGAGCCCGATCCCTGCCATGCGGCCCTCGCGGGACCCCTCGGGCGGTCAGTCCCAGACCCCGATCTACGACGCGCTGTACTCCGAGTACCGCCGTTCGTTCCGGGCGCTGCCGGGTGATCGGAGCGGTGAGGAGAATCACGGCTTCATGGCCTTCGGCACCGGGCTCTTCGGCAGCCGTCTCCCGCTGAGCGGCCATTCCGGCCACTCCGCCGGCTTCTCCACCGGTCTCGCCGTGACCGGCGGCGGCACCGGGCACGGCAGCGGCCCCGGCAACCACACCGGCGGCCTCGGCTCCTGGCAGCGGGTGGGCCGGCATTCCGGGCGCACCCAGCCGGCGGCCCTGCCCCCGGGTTCGCGAGGCGCCTGACCCCACGACGGAGCCCCGGGCCGTCCCGCGTCCGGGACGGCCCGGGGCTCCGTCGTACGCCCGTGACCGCTACTTGTTGCGGCCGCGCTTCTCGCGGACCCGGACCGAGATGTGGATCGGGGTGCCCTCGAAGCCGAACTCCTCGCGCAGTCGGCGCTCGACGAACCGTCGGTAGCCGTGCTCCAGGAAGCCCGAGGCGAAGAGCACGAAGCGCGGCGGCTTGGTGCCGGCCTGGGTGCCGAAGAGGATCCGGGGCTGCTTGCCGCCGCGGACGGGGTGCGGGTGGGCGGCGACGATCTCACCGAGGAAGGCGTTCAGCCGGCCGGTGGGGACACGGGTCTCCCAGCTGGCGAGGGCGGTCTCGATCGCCGGGACGAGCTTCTCCATGTGACGACCGGTGACGGCCGAGACATTGACCCGCGGCGCCCACGCGATCTGCGCGAGCTCCGTCTCGATCTCGCGCTCCAGGTAGTAGCGGCGCTCCTCGTCGAGGGTGTCCCACTTGTTGTACGCGATCACCAGGGCACGCCCGGCCTCCACGGCCATGGTGATGATGCGCTGGTCCTGGACGCTGATGGACTCGCCCGCGTCGATCAGGACGACGGCGACCTCGGCCTTCTCCACGGCGGCGGCGGTACGCAGCGAGGCGTAGTAGTCCGCGCCCTCCTGGAGGTGGACGCGGCGGCGGATGCCGGCCGTGTCGATGAACTTCCAGGTGATGCCACCGAGCTCGATCAACTCGTCGACCGGGTCGCGGGTGGTGCCGGCGAGCTCGTTGACGACGACGCGGTCCTCGTTCGCCACCTTGTTCAGCAGCGAGGACTTGCCGACGTTCGGGCGGCCGATGAGCGCGATCCGGCGCGGGCCGCCGATCGCGGTGCCGAAGCGCTGGGCCGGTGCCTCGGGAAGCGCTTCCAGCACGGCGTCGAGCAGGTCGCCGGTGCCGCGGCCGTGCAGCGAGGAGACGGGGTGCGGCTCGCCGAGCCCCAGCGACCAGAGCGCGGTGGCGTCCGCCTCGCCGCTCTGTCCGTCGACCTTGTTGGCGCACAGCACGACCGGCTTGCCGGCCCGGCGCAGCAGCTTGACGACGGCCTCGTCGGTGTCGGTCGCGCCGACGGTCGAGTCGACCACGAAGACGACCGCGTCGGACGCCTCGATGGCGTACTCGGCCTGGGCGGCGACGGAGGCGTCGATGCCCAGCACGTCCTGTTCCCAGCCGCCGGTGTCGACGACCTTGAAGCGGCGGCCCGCCCACTCGGCCTCGTAGGTGACGCGGTCGCGGGTGACGCCGGGCTTGTCCTCGACGACCGCCTCGCGGCGGCCGATGATCCGGTTCACCAGCGTCGACTTGCCGACGTTGGGGCGGCCGACGACGGCGAGCACGGGCAGCGGTCCGTGACCGGCCTCGTCGATCGCGCCCTCGACCTCTTCGAGGTCGAAGCCCTCCTCCGCGGCGAGCTCCATGAACTCCGCGTACTCGGCGTCGCCAAGCGCTCCGTGCTCGTGGTCCGAGCCGTCGGAGTGAATCTGGTCGTTCATGAAGTCCGTTCCTCTTTGCATCATCATCGATGGGCCACCGACACGCGGCCCACTACTCAAGTCTTACTTAGCGTCCGGTGAAGCGCCTGGCCTCGTCCAGATGGGCGGTGAGCCGCTCCTGGATCCGTACCGTCGCCTCGTCCAGCGCCTTGCGCGTACGCCTGCCGCTTCCGTCGCCCGCCTCGAAGGCGTCGCCGAAGACGACGTCGACCCGGCTGCGCAGCGGCGGCAGTGCCGATATCAACCGTCCGCGGCGCTCGGTGCTTCCCAGGACGGCCACGGGCACGATCGGCGCCCCGCCGCGTACCGCGAAGTACGCGAGCCCGGCACGCAGGGAGGCGAAGTCGCCCTCGCCCCTGGTGCCCTCGGGAAAGATCCCGAGCGCCCCGCCGTTCTCCAGCACGCCGAGGGCGTGGGTGATGGCGGCGCGGTCGACGGTCGTACGGTCCACCTTCAGTTGACCGATTCCGCGCAGGAACGGGTCGAGCGGGCCGACGAACGCCTCCTTCTTGATCAGGAAGTGGACGGGCCGGGGCGCCGTGCCCATCAGCATCGGACCGTCGATGTTGTGCGAGTGGTTCACCGCGAGTATGACGGGTCCGGTGGCGGGAACCCGCCACGCACCGAGGACGCGGGGCTTCCACAGCCCGTACATCAGCCCGATGCCGATCCCGCGCCCGACCGCCGCGCCGCGCGGTGAGGGCGAGCCCGTGGCCTGGGTCACTTCGCGGCCCGCTTCTCCTCGACGAGGGTGACCACACACTCGATGACCTGCTGAAGGGTCAGCTCGGTGGTGTCCACCTCGACGGCGTCGTCCGCCTTGGCGAGCGGGGAGGTCTTGCGGCCGGAGTCGGCCGCGTCCCGCTTGATCAGCGCCTCCTTGGTGGCGGCGAGGTCGGAGCCCTTGACCTCTCCGCTGCGACGGGCGGCGCGCGCCTCGGGGGAAGCGGTGAGGAAGATCTTCAGGTCGGCGTCGGGCAGCACGGTGGTGCCGATGTCACGGCCCTCGACCACGATGCCCCGCCCGGCCGCGGCCGCGATGGAGCGCTGGAGCTCGGTGATCCGGGTGCGCACCTCGGGGACCGCGCTGACGGCGCTGACCTTGGAGGTGACCTCCTGGGTGCGGATCGGGGCCGAGGCGTCCTCGCCGTCGACGGTGATCGTCGGGGCGGCGGGGTCCGTGCCGGAGACGATGACCGGCTTGGCGGCGGCGGTCGCCACCTCCGTGGCGTCCTGCACGTCGATGCCGTTGTTCAGCATCCACCAGGTGATCGCCCGGTACTGGGCACCGGTGTCCAGGTAGCTCAGGCCGAGCTGCGCGGCGACGGCCTTGGACGTGCTCGACTTGCCGGTGCCGGAGGGCCCGTCGATGGCGACGATCACTGCGGCCGGGGCCGTACGGGTTTCCACGGTGGTGGACACCTTCCTGGTACACGGGGTGGGCGGGACGGGGGCGCGTGCGAACCCGCCCCGCACAAGGTTACCGAGTGTCGGGGCGGGTCTCCGCACCCCTGTGGACAACGGCCCCCGGTCCCGCCGCCCCGGGGCTACTGCCGTATCGACCAGCCCCGCTCGCGCAGCGCCGCACTGAGTCCGGGGGCCGCGCTCGGCTCGACCATCAGCTGGACCAGGCCGGCCTGCTGCCCGGTGGCGTGCTCGATGCGTACGTCCTCGACGTTGACCCCGGCCCGTCCGGCGTCGGCGAAGATCCCGGCCAGCTCGCCCGGCCGGTCGCTGATGAGCACGGACACCATTTCGTACGCGGTGGGGGCGGTCCCGTGCTTGCCGGGCACCCTGACCCGGCCCGCGTTGCCCCGGCGCAGGACGTCCTCGATGCCCTCGGTGCCCTCGCGACGCCGGTCGTCGTCGTCGGACTGGAGGCCGCGCAGCGCCCGTACCGTCTCGTCCAGGTCGGCGGCGACCCCGGCCAGCACATCGGCGACCGGGCCGGGGTTGGCGGAGAGGATCTCCACCCACATCCGGGGGTCGGAGGCGGCGATCCGGGTGACGTCCCTGATGCCCTGGCCGCAGAGGCGTACCGCGGTCTCGTCGGCCTCCTCCAGGCGGGCGGCGACCATCGACGAGATCAGCTGCGGGGTGTGGGAGACCAGGGCGACGGCCCGGTCGTGCGCGTCGGCGTCCATGACGACCGGGACGGCGCGGCAGAGCGCGACCAGCTCCAGGGCGAGGTTGAGAACCTCGGTGTCGGTGTCACGGGTCGGGGTGAGGACCCAGGGCCTGCCCTCGAACAGGTCCGCGGTGGCGGCGAGGGGGCCCGACCGCTCCTTGCCGGCCATGGGGTGCGTACCGATGTACGGGGTGAGGTCGAGGCCGAGGGCCTCCAGCTCGCGGCGCGGGCCGCCCTTCACGCTGGCGACGTCGAGGTAGCCGCGGGCGATGCCGTCCCGGATGGCGGTGGCCAGCACCGAGGCCACGTGGGCGGGGGGCACGGCGATGATCGCCAGGTCCACCCGGCCCTCGGGCGCCTCGTCCGTACCGGCGCCCAGCGCGGCCGCGGTGCGGGCCGACTGGGGGTCGTGGTCGACGAGGTGGACCTGGATGCCGCGCCCGGCGAGGGCGAGGGCTGCGGACGTGCCGACGAGGCCCGTTCCGATGACGACGGCGGTTCTCACTGGGCGATGTCCTTGCGGAGTGCGGCGGTGGCGCCGAGGTACACATGGGCGATCTCGGACTTGGGGAGGTACGTCTCGACATGCGCGAGGACGCGCACCACACGGGGCATGGCCCCCGTGATGTCCAGCTCCTGGGCGCAGATCAGCGGTACGTCGACGATACCGAGCCCGCGCGCGGCGGCGGCCGGGAAGTCGCTGTGCAGGTCGGGGGTGGCCGTGAACCAGATGCTGATCAGATCGTCCGCGACGAGGCTGTTGCGCTCCAGGACCGCGGTGAGCAGGGCGCCGACCCGCTCGCCCATGTGCCCGGCCTCGTCCTGTTCCAGCTGGACGGCTCCGCGGACCGCTCGTACCGCCACGTCGTGCTCCTCGGTTCCTCGTCCGGGTCGCGCCTGCTGCCCGCCCGGGTGATCTCTCTGACCGATCAGCCTAGAGGGGCGGCGTGGCCGGCGGTCCCGGGTGCTCTGTCCGTGAGACGGAGTGGGTGCGCGCCGCCCGGCGGGCCGCCGGGGCCGTTCTCCGCCACGGTTCCGCCCTTCCCAAGGGGCGATTAATCGACAATGTCGGCCAGAACCCGGGCGTCTGCCACTTGAGCGGACGTTTCGCGTCAAGGCCCCGGGCCGGTCGCGTCGAGGCCCGGGCCGGAAATCCCCCGGTGCAACCCGATTTCGCTCCCGTACGCTCGCCGGCATGATCACCCCCGGTCCCGAGTCCCTCGTACGCGACCACACGGTCTACTCCTGTGTGATGGGCTCACGCGCCTTCGGACTCGCCATGGAGGGGAGCGACACCGACCTGCGCGGTGTGTTCCTCGCGCCGACCCCGCTGTTCTGGCGGTTCGAGAAGCCGCCGACCCATGTCGAGGGCCCGGCGCAGGAGCAGTTCTCGTGGGAGCTGGAACGCTTCTGCGATCTGGCGCTGCGCGCCAACCCCAATGTGCTGGAGTGCCTGCACTCGCCGCTGGTGGAACACGCCGACGCCGTGGGCCGTGAACTCCTCTCCCTGCGCGGCGCGTTCCTCTCCCGGCTGGCCCACCGGACCTTCGCGGGCTACGCCCTGGGCCAGCGCAGGAAGCTGGAGGCGGACGTACGGCAGTACGGGGCGCCGCGCTGGAAGCACGCCATGCATCTGCTGCGCCTCCTGGCCTCCGGCCGGGACCTGCTGCGCACCGGCGAGCTCACGATCGAGGTGGGCGCGGCCCGGGAGGAGCTGCTGGCGGTGAAGCGGGGCGAGGTGTCGTGGCCGGAGGTCGAACGCCGTATGAACCGTCTCGCCGAGGAGGACGACGCGGCCGCGAGGAACTCCCCGCTCCCGCCGGAGCCGGACCGGGCCCGGGTGGAGGACTTCCTGATCCGCACCCGCCGGGCGTCCGTGTCCTGGCCCGGCGGGGACTCCGTGGACAGGTCCTAGGACGCCCGCCCCGTCAGCCGCACCCGCACCACGAGGTCGTGCAGCGCCTCGAAACCGCCGGACGCCTCGGGGAGCCGCGATTGCGCCTGGGCCTCGTCCAGCACCCCGTGCAGCGCCTCGATGTCCCGCGACACCGCCTCCCCGTCCACGCTCTCCGCCGCCCCGTGCTCGGCCCCGGCCTTCGCCTCGATCAGCTCGGGCAGATACACGGGCGCCGCCACCTCCCCGAGGAGGGTCGGCAGATGCGCCCGCACCTCACCGCTGCGCATCAGATGGATCCCGGTGAGCAGCGCCCGGAACGTGTACAGCAGCGGCTTCAGCTCGCCGGTCCTCCCGAAGAGCCGCCACTGGGTGGTGGCGAATCCCCGGTAGTGGTGGGCGTGGTTGCGGGTGACCACGCCCGGTGCCAGCTCCACCAGCTCCGCGTGCGTCTCGCTCGTGTGCACGACCAGCGGCGAGAGCAGCTGCTCCAGTACGTAGCCGTTCGGCTTCAGCATCAGCCGGACGAACTTCCGCAGGTCGTGCGTGACGAGATCCATCTCGACCCCGTCCCGGTCCCACATCCGCGAGCGCGTCTCCTCGGGCTCGCGCAGTCCCACGAGGTCCTCCGCGGGCAGGAGATGGACCCCCCGAAGGTCCACGTCCGAGTCCTTGGAGGGGAACCCGTACAGATGCGCCCCGGAGACCGTGGCGAACAGCAGCGGGTGGCGCTCCTCGGCGACGACCGGGCCGAGGTCCGTGACCGGCAGCCCGGCTTCCTGGAGGTGCTTGGTGTCCATGCGCATGGATCAAGAGTCCCAGAGCGCCCCCAGCGACAGCAGATCGCTGCGGTACTCGATCCGCTCCGACCACTCCTTGGGCCAGGCCCCGGCCCCCAGGTGCGCCCCGGCGAACGCGCCGGTCAGACAGCCGAGGGAGTCCGAGTCGCCCCGGGTGCAGGCGGCGCGGCGGAGGGCGGTGACGGGTTCGTCGGGGAAGAGGAGGAAGCAGTGCAGGGCCGTGGCCAGGGCGTCCTCGGCGATCCAGCCGTCGCCGGTGGTCTCGCAGGGGTCGGTCTCCGGGGACGGGTCGCGCAGCGCGTCCTGGACACGGGCCAGGGCGGTCAGGCATTCGTCCCAGCCGCGCTGGATGTACTGCTCAGGCGAGGCGTCGCCCGCGTAGCGCCAGAGGTCACCGAGCCAGCGCGTGAGGTACCGGCCGCTGTTCTCGTACGCGTAGGAACGCAGCTGCCCGATCAGGCCCATCGGCTCCGCCCCCTGCGCCAGCAGGTACACCGCGCGGGCGGTCAGGTCGGACGCGGCGAGCGCGGTCGGATGGCCGTGGGTGAGGGCGGCCTGCAACTGGGCGGCGCCGGAGCGCTGTTCGTCGCTCAGCCCGGGGACGAGTCCGACCGGCGCGACCCGCATATTGGCGCCGCAGCCCTTGGAGCCGGTCTGGCTGGCCTCCTGCCAGGGCCGGTCGCTGTCGAGCAGACGGCAGGCGGTCATGCAGGTGCGGCCGGGGGCCCGGTTGTTGTCGGGCGAGTGGTACCAGTCGACGAACTCCTCGCGCACCGGGCGGGCCAGCCGCAGCGGGGTGAGCAGCCCGCGGTCCATGGCGGTGCGGATGCCCCGCCCCAGGGCCAGTGTCATCTGGGTGTCGTCGGTGACGTGCGCCGGCTTCGGCAGCCGCATCGTGCGCCACGGCCCGCACTTGGCGAGGATCGACGGCACGTTGTTGAACTCGGTCGGGAAGCCCAGGGCGTCGCCGAGCGCGAGCCCGGTCAGCGCGCCGGTGGCGGCCTGCTTGGTGAGGGTCCTGGTCGTGATCACGTGCTTCTTCCTTCCGGTCTCAGCAGTGGAGGGTGCAGGGCGGTAGCGGCACCCGCCCGGTAGAGCGCGGCCGGTTTGCCCCGTCCGCCGGTCCGGCGCGGCGATCCCGCCACGGCCTGGACGAAGCCGGGCGTGGTGAGGACCTTGCGCCGGAAGTTGGGGCGGTCCAGCTCGACGCCCCAGACCGTCTCGTACACCTGCTGGAGTTCCCCCAGGGTGAATTCGGGCGGGCAGAAGGCGGTGGCCAGACAGCTGTACTCGAGCTTGGCGCCGATCCGGTCGTGGGCGTCGGCGAGGATGCGGTCGTGGTCGAAGGCGAGCGGGCCGGGCGTCTTGGCGTCCCACCACTGGGCGCTGGCCGCGTCGCCGCCGCCGCGCGGCTCGGGCAGGTCGGGTACGAGGGCGGCATAGGCGACCGAGACGACCCGCATCCTGGGGTCGCGGTCCGGGTCGCTGTAGGTGCGCAGCTGTTCCAGGTGGAAGGCGCTGACGGTCCCCTCGGTCAGTCCGGTCTCCTCGGCGAGCTCCCGGCGGGCGGCGGACTCGGCGGACTCGCGGGGCAGGACGAAGCCGCCGGGCAGCGCCCAGTGCCCCTTGTACGGGTCCGCGCCCCGTTCGACCAGCAGGACGTGCAGCCGGCTGTCGCGGACCGTGAAGACGGCGAGGTCGACGGTGACCGCGAAGGGTGCGAAGGCGTGCGGGTCGTAGCCCGCGGGGGCGTCGGCGCTCATCGGTGTTCCGGCAGGGGCGCGGCGAAGTCCCAGCTGTCGGCGAGCAGCGCGTCGACGGCGGCGACCGCGGTGGCCAGGCGTTCCTGGTGGGTTCCGGTGAGCTCGGTGAACTCCCGTCCGGTACGGGTGAGTTCGGCCCGGAAGCGGTCGGTCATCCAGGGCCGCAGCTCCTCGCCGTCACGCAGTCCGTCGTCCTCGAAGGCGACGCCCTCGTGGTCGGTGAGCAGCCACAGGTGGTGGGCGACGCGGTCGGCGGTCTCCTCGACGAGCGGGTTGCGTCCGCCGACGTACCGCTCGTGCCAGACGGTGGTGGCGAAGGAGTCGGTGTCGCAGAAGAGCACCGGCGACCCGAGCCGCGCGGCCGCCTCCTCCTTGGCGTTCTGGGTTTCGGCGATCAGCGGGAAGTCGTCGGTGGTGAAGGTGACGTCCTCCCACTGGGCCCCGGGGTGGCGCGCACGCAGGTCGGCCAGTTTCCGTTCGCTGAACTCCCGCCCGTACTCGGCGACGTAACCGGTCCGCGCCCAGACCCCGCCGCGCCCGCGGTAGTGGTCGGCGAGGGCGCGGGCCATCGTCGTGGTGCCGGTGGACTCCGCGCCGAGGACGACGACCCGGCGGGCGAGGGCGGCCCGTACGGGCGGCTCCAGGAAGTCCCAGCAGCCGACCGGGTCCTTGCGGACGGCGGTGCCGGAGACCGGGAAGACCGTGCGGTCGGGGTCGACGCAGACGGATTCGGCGCCGAACCTGCGGGCGAGCTCGTCCCCGTACGACTCCGAGGTGAAGACGGCGTCCACCGGCTCGGGCACGGCCCCGGTGAAAACGGCCATGTGCGCGTCCCAGACCACCGGGTCGTGGAGGTCCATGCGGATGTCGTCCACGGCGCCGACGACCCGTACGTCCGGGTGCGTCTCCCGCATCCAGGCCACCCGGTCCTCAAGCGGTACGGACTCGACGGAGGCGGCGCAGACCAGGACGGTCAGCCGCTCGCAGCGGTCCCGCGCGGTGCGGACCAGGTGGTGGTGGCCGGCGTGCGGCGGGTAGAACTTGCCGAGGACCAGCCCGTGCCCGAAGCGCTTCATGCCGCCACCTCCACCGGCTGCCGCAGCCGCCCGGCGAGATCACGCCGCCAGTTGCGCAGGCCGATCAGGCAGAGCGTCAGGAAACCGACGTACAGCAGCGAGGTCAGATAGAGCTCCTTGTACGCGTACAGCGGGATGTACACCACATCGGCGGCGATCCACAGCCACCAGGACTCCACGAGCTTGCGGCACTGTCCGTACGTCGCCGTCAGGGACAGCGCGGTCGTCAGGGCGTCCCAGAAGGGCACGGTCGAGTCGGTGGCGTGGTCGAGCAGGACGGTGAGGGCGACGGTCCCCACCGCCCCCGCCGCGAGCAGCCAGGTCCATTCGGTGCGTGTGGTGCGCCGCACCGGCAGATCCGGTGAGCCCGGTCCACCCCCGTGGGTCCAGGTCCACCAGCCGTACGCGGCCAGGGCGATGAAGACGATCTGGAGGCCGGCGTCGGCGTACAGACCGGACTGGGTGAACAGCAGGATGAAGAAGAGGTTGTTGGCGATGCCGATCGGCCAGTTGGCGAGGTGCTGGCGGGCCACGAGCCACACGCACAGCGCCCCGCTGCCGAAGCCGAGCACCTCGGTCCAGCTGACCGGGGTGTCGAGCACCGTCACCAGGGGTTGTTGCAGTGGATCGAGGAAATCCGCGAGACTCACGCCCGCCTCCTTAATAGTCATTCTGACTATAAAGGAGGCGCGGGCATGACGAAAGACCCGCGGCCGGTTCCTGTTCGACTATCGAAAACAGGAACCGGCCGCGGGCCGTGGAGCGGACGGAGGAGGGTTACAGACCGACCTCGCGCATCAGCATGCCCACCTCGGTGTTGGTGAGGCGGCGCAGCCAGCCGGACTTCTGGTCGCCCAGCGGGATCGGCCCGAACGACGTCCTCACGAGCCGCTCGACCGGGAATCCGGCCTCGGCGAGCATCCGGCGGACGATGTGCTTGCGGCCCTCGTGGAGGGTCACCTCGACCAGGTAGTTCTTGCCGGTGTTCTCGACGACCCGGAAGTGGTCGGCGCGGGCGTACCCGTCCTCCAGCTGGATGCCGTCCTTGAGCCGCTTGCCCAGGTCGCGCGGGAGCGGCCCCTGGATGGCGGCCAGGTAGGTCTTCTTCACCCCGTACTTGGGGTGGGTCAGCCGGTGGGCCAGCTCGCCGTGGTTGGTGAGCATGATGATGCCCTCGGTCTCGGTGTCCAGCCGGCCGACGTGGAAGAGCCGCGTCTCACGGTTGGTGACGTAGTCGCCGAGGCACTGGCGGCCGTCCGGGTCCTCCATCGAGGAGACGACACCGGCGGGCTTGTTCAGCGCGAAGAACAGGTAGGACTGGGCGGCGACGGTCAGGCCGTCGACCTTGATCTCGTCCCTGTTCACATCGACGCGCATGCCCTGCTCGACGACGATCTCGCCGTTGACCTCGACGCGGGACTGCTCGATCAGCTCCTCGCACGCCCGGCGCGAGCCCATGCCCGCCCGTGCGAGGACCTTCTGCAGCCGCTCGCCCTCCTGCTCGGCGCCCGGGTGGGTCCTGGGCGTCTTGATCTCGGCCTTGCCGGCATACCGGTCCCGGTTGCGCTGCTCGATCTTGGCGTCGAGCTCACGCGGACGGGACGGGGCGCCGTACGGGGCACGGCGGCCGCTGCTCCTGGAGCCGCCGGTCGCCGCCTTCGGGCCGCCCTTGGCGCCGCCGCGGGCCGCCGCGCCGCGTCCCTTGCGGGTGCCGCCGTCGCCGCCCGGCTTGTCGTTGCCCACGTCGTAGCGGCGCTCCTCGGGGCGGGGCCGGCGGGGGCGCTGCTCCTGCTTGTCGTCACGCTCGGAGCTGGGAACCCGGGGGTTCGGGTTGCTGTTCCTGCCGCTGCCGGTGTTGTTCCTGCCGCCGCTCCTGCCGCCGCCGCTCCTGGCTCCGCCGCCGCCGCTTCCGCTGTTCCTGCCACTGCTTCGCATCAAAAATCCGTCTTGTCGTCTGCGTGAGTATCCGGGGTGTCCGGTGCGTCCGGATCGAACGACGGCACACCCTCTAGCGTCTCAGCCTCGATCGCGTCCGCCTCGGGGAGGAAGGGCGCGAGCTCCGGGAGCTCATCCAGGCCGCGCAGGCCCATCCGCTCCAGAAAGTAGTTCGTCGTCCTGTACAGGATCGCACCTGTTTCGGGTTCCGCGCCCGCTTCCCCCACCAGCCCCCGCTGCAACAGGGTCCGCATGACCCCGTCACAGTTCACGCCGCGGACCGCGGAGACCCTGGAACGGCTGACCGGCTGGCGGTACGCGACCACCGCGAGGGTCTCCAGCGCCGCCTGGGTCAGCCGGGCCTGCTGGCCGTCCAGGACGAAGCTCTCGACGGCCGCCGCGTACTCGGGACGGGTGTAGAACCGCCAGCCGCCCGCCACCAGCCGCAGCTCGAATCCGCGGCGCTGCACGGTGTACTCGTCGGCCAGCGCGCGCAGCGCGTCGGCGACGGCCCTGCGGGGCCGCTCCAGCACCTTGGCGAGGTGCTCCTCGGTGGCGGGCTCGTCGACGACCATGAGGACGGCCTCCAGCGCGGGCCCGAGATCGAGCTCCGCGACGGGGGAACCGGTGGTGTCCTGCTCGGCGGGGGAACCGGTGGTGTCCTGCTCGCTCATGCCTTCACATCCTCCTGGACGTCCTGCGCCTCGGTGTCGAACTCGTCCGTGACCACGGGCTCGGCCCCCTCTCCCCCGGCCCAGCGCACCAGGAGTTCCCCGAGCGCCTCGTCCTGGTCGAGCGCGACGGCCTTCTCCCGGTACAGCTCCAGCAGCGCGAGGAACCGGGCGACGACGGTGAGGGTGTCCGGGGCGTCCTCGGTCAGCGTCCGGAAGCTGGCCTCCCCCGCCTCCCGCAGCCGCGCCACCACGATCCCGGCCTGTTCCCGCACGCTGACCAGCGGCGCGTGGATGTGGTCGACGTACACCTGCGGCTCGGCCCTCGGCTGCATCGCCTTCACGGCCAGTGCGGCGAACCCCTCCGCCCCGATACTGATCACGACCTCGGGCAGCAGCTCGGCGTGGTGCGGCTCCAGACCCACGGTCCGGGGGAACCGCCGCCCCTCCGACGCCAGCCGGTCACTGAGGATATCCGCGATGCGTTTGTACGCGCGGTACTGGAGCAGCCGGGCGAAGAGCAGGTCCCGCGCTTCGAGCAGCGCCAGATCCGCCTCGTCCTCCACCTCGGCGGCGGGCAGCAGCCGGGCCGCCTTCAGATCGAGCAGGGTCGCGGCGACGACGAGGAACTCGGTGGTCTGGTCGAGGTCCCAGTCCGGTCCCATGGCGCGGATGTGCGCCATGAACTCGTCGGTGACCTTGGACAGCGCGACCTCGGTCACATCCAGCTTGTGCCTGGCGATGAGCTGGAGGAGCAGGTCGAACGGCCCCTCGAAGTTCGCCAGCCGGACGGTGAACCGCCCGTCGTCGGCCGGCTCGGGAGGCTCGGGGGATTCGGCGGGCGCCTCGGGTGCGTCGGACGCCTCCCTGGGTACGGGCGGCGGGGCGGGGATTTCCGTGTCGGAGATCTCCGCGTCAGGGATCTGCGCGTCGGCGCCCCCGCCGCCCACCGGATCCGGCGCGGCCCGGCCGCCCGGACCGCGCCCCAGGGGGCGGCGGGGGGTGCGGGCGGGCTCGTCGGTCGTCGGCATGGAGGTCCAGGGGCAGCGGGATACGGGCGGCGGGCCGTGGCCCGTACGGGAGAGCCGGACCGCTCGTCCGGCGGTCGCCCTCAGGGCAGGCTACCGGCGCCGCGCCCGTCAGCGGCCGCGCAGCCGCCGTACGAGGATGCTCGCGTCGCCCCGCGACTCCAGATCCGCGAGCACCACCGCGACCGCCTCACGGACGATCCGCCCGCGGTCGACCGCGAGTCCGTGCTCCCCGCGCAGCACGAGGCGGGCGTGTTCGAGGTCCATGAGTTCCTCGGCCGAGACGTAGACGGTGATCTTCTCGTCGTGGCGCTCGCGGCCGCTGGGCCGCCGGTTGGCCCCGCGCCCGCCTCCGCGCCTGCGCTGCTGCTGTACGGGGGCGGGGACCGCCTCCTGCGCGGACGACGGAGCGGGCACCGGCGCGGACTGCTGGGGCCTGCGCCCCGCCTGCGCGGCCGCCGCCACCCGGTCGCCTTCGCCGCGGCTGCGCGACTCTCCCGCGTCGGCGTCCGCCGCGGAGTGCTCCTCGCGCGAAGCGCCGTCGGTGTCCTGTGCCGTGTCCGTCCCGGCCGCGTCCGCCGCGGCATCGCTCTCGCCGGCCGGACCGGGCACCCGGGCCTCACCGTTCGCCTTGCGCCGCCGGTCCGCGGGGGACGAGGCCTGGAGCCCCATTCCACCGGTGGTACGGAACAGTTCGTCGGCCCCGGGCAGACTCACTCGGCGTGACACCGGGCGAGCACCTCCCTGGCGAGCTGGCGATAGGCGGCGGCACCGACCGAGTTGGAGGCGTAGGTGGTGATGGGCTCACCGGCGACCGTGGTCTCCGGGAAGCGCACGGTCCGCCCGATGACCGTGTGGTAGACGTGGTCGTCGAATGCCTCGACGACGCGCGCGAGGACCTCACGGCTGTGCACCGTACGGGAGTCGTACATGGTGGCGAGGATGCCGTCGAGCTCCAGATCGGGGTTGAGGCGCTCCTGGACCTTCTCGATGGTCTCGGTGAGCAGCGCCACACCACGCAGCGCGAAGAACTCGCATTCGAGCGGCACTATGACCTTGTGGGCGGCCGTGAGGGCGTTCACGGTGAGCAGGCCGAGCGAGGGCTGACAGTCGATCACGATGTAGTCGTAGTCGGCCATCAGCGGCTTCAGGGCGCGCTGCAGCGTGGACTCCCGGGCCACCTCGCTCACCAGCTGCACCTCGGCGGCGGAGAGGTCGATGTTGCTGGGCAGCAGGTCCATGTTCGGGACCGCGGTCTTCAGCAGGACCTCGTCGGCGGACATGCCCCGCTCCATGAGCAGGTTGTAGACCGTGAGGTCGAGCTCCATCGGGTTGACGCCGAGACCGACCGACAGCGCCCCCTGCGGGTCGAAGTCGACGAGCAGGACGCGCCGTCCGTACTCGGCGAGCGCGGCGCCCAGGTTGATGGTCGACGTGGTCTTGCCGACGCCGCCCTTCTGGTTGCACATCGCGATGATCTTCGCGGGACCGTGGTCGGTCAGCGGGCCCGGGATCGGGAAGTAGGGCAGGGGCCGACCGGTCGGGCCGATCCGCTCGCGGCGCTGGCGGGCAGCGTCGGGCGCGAGGGTGGCCGCGTACTCCGGATCGGGCTCGTACTCGGCGTCGGGGTCGTAGAAGTGCCCCTGGGGCACCTCGTCGAAGTCGGCGAAGTGGGCGGTGTCCCGGCCACTCTCGTTGCCGGCCATGGCGTTCACGTGTAGGCCGTCCATCATCTGGGGGGCTGTCGTCATGTGCTGGTGGGTGGCGAAGGTGCGGACAGCGACGGAGCCGACAGCCTCCAGCCCGTGCGGGCCCTGGCCCCGTGCAGGCATCCCTGGATGAACACCCCCGGGAGTAAATGTCGACTCATTCACAAGTCGTCTTACCTCCTTGGACGTGACCAGGAAACTTATCGATAGGTCAGCGTGGCACCATGCCGACGATTGGCGACTCTATGGCGTGTCACCGCTCCGCAGCAACACAATCCGCCGGACCCGGCCCGATGTGTCGGCAATCGAACACCCCCCTGTCAAGGGTGCGCAGCCACCGGGGTGCGGTTTTAACAGGTGTACGAATCGGTTGAAGAGTTACGTTCGAGACGAGTTGAACGGGGCCGCCACAGGCGCCCGACATGCCTCCGGCCGGACCTTGCTCGGCAAGGTCCGGCCGGACGCGTGAGGTTGACGGAAGTGGTTGACCGTCAGCCGAGGAGCGAGCTCAGCTCGACGTGCTCCAGGCCGTGCGCTTCGGCCACCTCGCGGTAAACGACCTGTCCGTCATGGGTGTTGAGACCCTTGGCCAGCGCGGCGTCACGGCGCAGCGCCTCGACCCAGCCACGGTTGGCGAGCTCCACGATGTACGGCAGCGTGGCGTTGGTGAGGGCGTACGTGGAGGTGTTCGGCACCGCGCCCGGCATGTTCGCGACGCAGTAGAAGACCGAGTTGTGGACCGTGAAGGTCGGCTCGGCGTGCGTCGTCGGGTGCGAGTCCTCGAAGCAGCCGCCCTGGTCGATCGCAATGTCGACAAGAACACTTCCGGGCTTCATCTTGGCGACGAGCTCGTTGGTGACCAGCTTCGGCGCCTTCGCACCGGGGATCAGCACCGCACCCACGACGAGGTCGGCCTCGATGACGGCCTTCTCCAGCTCGAAGGCGTTGGAGACGACGGTCTTCACCTTGGTGCCGAAGACCTTGTCGGCCTCGCGGAGCTTGTTGATGTCCCGGTCGAGCAGCGTGACGTGGAAACCGAGACCGACGGCGATCTGGGTGGCGTTCCAGCCGGAGACACCGCCGCCGATGACGACGGCCTCGGCGGGCGCCGTGCCCGGGACGCCGCCCGGCAGCACGCCGCGGCCGCCGACCGAGCGCATCAGGTGGTAGGCGCCGACCTGCGGGGCCAGACGGCCCGCGACCTCGGACATCGGGGCGAGCAGCGGGAGCGCGCGGTTCGCGGTCTCGACCGTCTCGTAGGCGATGGCCGTGGTGCCCGAGGCGATCAGCGCGTCGGTGCACTCGCGGGAGGCGGCGAGGTGCAGGTAGGTGAAGAGCGTCTGGTCCTTGCGGAGGCGGTGGTACTCCTCGGCGACCGGCTCCTTGACCTTGAGGAGGAGGTCGGCGGTGGCCCAGACCTCGTCGGCGGTGGGGAGGATCTGCGCCCCGGCGGCGACGTACTCCTCGTCCGTGATGGAGGAGCCGGCCCCGGCGTTCTCCTCGACGACGACCTGGTGGCCGTGGCGGACGAGCTCGTGCACGCCGGCAGGCGTGATCGCCACGCGGAACTCGTTGTTCTTGACTTCGCGGGGGATGCCGACCTTCACGTCGATCACGGTCCTTGGCTCAGAGGGTTACCCGGGCATAGCTATACATACCCGGATAGACACTACGTAAATGGAGACACCGCGAACACACGCGGCAGAGCCAGTCTAATGAAGGGCTTCGCACTGTCTAGCCTTACAAAGCATTAATTTTCAGTCGACACACTACGGATTTCGCAGGCCACACCCTCCTGATCCAGCAATCTGTCGGCCAGACCCCGGTGCAGCCCGGCCGCGGCCGGGTCGCCGAGCCTGTCGAGCGTGTCGGCCAGCCGGAGCTCCAGCGCCGCCTGAAGCCGCACGTCCCCGGCCCGCCTGGCCCACTCGACGGCCTCCTGGCAGGTGTGCAGGGACTCGTGCGGGCGGCCCGCGTACTCCTGCACCCGGGCCGCCTCGCTGAGCGCCCGCGCCTGGGCCGGCACGTCGCCGAGCCTGCGGTACCCGGCCGCCGCGGCGCGCCAGTTCCGCAGGGCCTCGCCGTACCGCCCGGCGTAGGTGTGGACGGCGCCGAGCCGCCCGTACAGCCGCGCCTCGTCGGCCCGCTCGCCCTGGGTGAGCCGCTGCGCCAGCGCCCGGCCGTACCAGTCGGAGGCCCGCTGGAAGTCCCCCAGCTCGGCATAGGCGCCGCCTACGGATTCCATCGCGCGGCCGGTGGCGTACGGGTCCTTCGCGGCCCGTCCGGCGTCCAGGGCGGCCCGGTAGCGGGCCAGCGCCTCCTGGGTGCGGCCGGTCCGGGCGTCGAGGTCGGCGAGGTTGAGCAGCGCCGCGGCCCGCTCGCGCGGCAGCTCCCGGCGCTCGGCGACGGCCAGCACCAGGCCGTGCAGTCCGTACAGCTCGGGAGCGGCGGCCTCGGTGCCCTGGTGCACGGCCAGCGCCCGCACCAGTGCGGCCACCAACCTCCGTGCCAGCGTGTCGAGTTCACCGTCCTCGACGGCGATCCGGGCCGAGGCCAGCAGGGCGGGCCGACGGATCCGCAGCCATTCGGCGGCCGCCTCGGGGTTGGGGAAGCGCAGCGACCGCGGCAGCCCGGCGAGCTTGCGGCGGGCCGGGGAGCCCTCGGGCTCGGTGACCGCCCGGCAGGACTGGAGCAGCCGTACGGTCCGCTCCAGCATCCGGGCCCTGGCGAGCTGGATCTCCGCGGGCCGGTCCCGGGCCTCCAGCAGCGCCCGCAGCAGCGGTGCGAGGCAGCCGGGCACCTCGTACTGCGGCTGGTCCGCCCCATTGGTGTGCAGCAGCCCCAGGGCCACGAAGTCGTCGAGGGTCGTCTGGGCGGCCGAGACGGAGCAGCCGGCCAGCGCGGACGCGGTGTGCGCGTCGACGAGTCCGGCGGGGGCGAGGGCGAGCAGTCGCAGTATCCGGGCGGCCACCGGCGGCAGCGCTTCATGGGCCAGCCGGAAGGCACGGGCCAGCGGCCGGGAGCCGGTGGACCGCTCCGTGTCGTCCGGCAGCTCGCGCAGCTGTTTGGTGACATCGGCGACCGACGCCATGGGGTGGGCGGCCAGCCAGCCGCCGACCAGGACCAGGGCGGCCGGCAGCCCGCCGCACTCCTCGGCGAGGGTCTCGGCGGTCCGCGGGTCGACGGTGATCCGGACCTCCCCGATGGTCCGGGCGAGCAGCCGCACGGCGGAGCCCGCGTCCAGGCCTCCGATGGTGCAGGGGCGGACGCCCGGGATGCCGGTCAGCGGCCCCCCGGACGTGGCGACGACCAGGCAGTCCGGGTTGTCCGGCAGCAGCGGGTCCACCTGTTCCGCGTCCACCGCGTCGTCGAGAAGCAGCAGGGCACGGCGTCCGGCGAGCTCCTCGCGGACCATCCCGGAGAGTTCGTCTCCGTCGGCGCCGGGCGGACCGGTCACCCCCAGCTGGTCGAGCAGCTCGCGGGCGGTGCGCTCGGTGGGCACCGGCGCGCCACCGGGTTCGGTGAGCCGGGCGCGGAGCAGTCCGTCGGGGTGGTCGGCGGCGGCGAGCAGTCTGCGGGTGAGCTCACCGGCGAGCGCGGTGCGTCCGGAGCCGGGGCGTCCGGCGATCAGCAGGACCCGGGCGCGGGCGGCCTTGCGACCGGCCAGGGTGTCGAGGCCGGCGTGCTCGATATCGGACCGCAGCGCCTTCAACTCGCGGTCGCGGCCGACGAATCGGGGTGGGGCGGTACGGGGCGGCTCCTCGGTTCCCGCTGCCTCGGCCGGGCCGCTGGTGTCCACCGCCTGATCCGTCACGGGCCACGCTCCACTTCGCTGCACGCGTCGCCCGCCGGGACTCCGGTCAGGGCATTCCGAGCGTAGTTCAGGCGTGTGGACGTTTTCCCTGGAGCGGGGCGCAGAGGTCCCCCGATCGGATCAGCAGCTTTTCCGATCGAAGGACCTCGATGAACCGTTCAGTGGTTCCCACGAGCCGCCCCCGGCCCCTCCGCCCGGAGGACGGTTCCGCCCCTACGGCCCGTCAGGCCTCGAACGGGCGGGCCGGCCACGGCGCCCCGGCCGGGCGCAGCGAATCGATCCCGTCCCCGGCGAGGACCGCGGCGAGCGAGAGGACGCCCACCACCAGGCAGTTGTTGTGCAGCTCCCCCGCGAGCACGCCCCGCACCAGCTCCTGGAGCGGCACCCGGGCCAGCTCCATGTCGGCCTCCTCCTCGGAGACCTCGAAGCGCTCCCCGTCGGCCTCGGAGAGATTCCGGGCCAGGAAGATCCGTACGGCCTCGTCGCAGCCGCCCGGTGTGGTGTAGACGTCGGTCAGCACCCGCCAGTCCTCGGCCTTGACGTACGCCTCCTCGTAGAGCTCGCGCTGGGCCGCGTGCAGCGGGTTCTCACCGGGGACGTCGAGCAGACCGGCCGGGATCTCCCAGAGCTTGTGACGCACCGGGTGGCGGTACTGCCGCAGCACGACGACCCGGCCGTCCTCGTCGAGCGCGAGCACGGCGACCGAACCCGGGTGGACCTGGTAGTCGCGGCGTACGACCGTGCCGTCGGGCATCACCACTTCGTCGGTGCGGACGCTGGTCTTGTTGCCGGTGAAGGGCGTCTCGGTCGCGGTGACCTGCCACTCCTCGGGCGTGTCCTGGAAACCCATCTACGTCCTCCCACGAAAAACAGAAACCGGGGTACGCGTCCTCGAAGGATGCGTACCCCGGTCAACGTTAACGCCTGTGCGGTGCCGGACTACTTGCCCTTGCCGTTACCGGCCGCGGCACCCGTCTTGCGCGCGACGGCCGCCTTCACCAGGCCCGCGAAGAGCGGGTGCGGGCGGGTCGGGCGGGAGCGCAGCTCCGGGTGCGCCTGGGTGGCGACCAGGTAGGGGTGGATCTCGCGCGGGTACTCGACGTACTCGACGAGCTTGTTGTCCGGGGAGGTGCCGGAGAAGACCAGACCGGCCTTCTTCTCCAGCTCGGCCCGGTAGGCGTTGTTCACCTCGTAGCGGTGACGGTGGCGCTCCTCCACGTACGGCTCGCCGTCGTACGCCTCGCGGACCAGCGAGCCCTCGGCGAGCTTCGCCGGGTACAGGCCGAGCCGCATGGTGCCGCCGAGGTCGCCCGCGCCCTCGACGTACGCCAGCTGCTCCTCCATCGTCGAGATGACGGGGTGCGAGGTGGCGGCGTCGAACTCCGTGGAGTTGGCGTCGGGGATCTCGGCGAGGTTGCGCGCGGCCTCGATCACGATGCACTGGAGGCCGAGGCAGAGGCCGAGCAGCGGGACCTTGTTCTCGCGGGCGTACTGGATGGCGCCGATCTTGCCGTCGACACCGCGGTCGCCGAAGCCGCCGGGAACGCAGATCGCGTCGACGTCACCGAGCTGCTTCGCGGCGCCCGCCGGGGTCTTGCAGTCGTCCGAGGCGACCCACTCGACCTTGACCCGCGCCTTGTTGGCGAAGCCGCCGGCCCGGATGGCCTCGGTGACCGAGAGGTAGGCGTCGGGCAGGTCGATGTACTTGCCGACGAGCGCGACGGTGATCTCGTGGTCGGGGTTGTGGACGCGGTCCAGCAGGTCGTCCCACGTCGTCCAGTCGACGTCGCGGAACGGCAGGTCGAGCTTGCGCACGACATAGGCGTCCAGGCCCTCGGTGTGCAGCACCTTCGGGATGTCGTAGATCGACTTGGCGTCCACACAGGCCACCACGGCGGCCTCGTCGACGTCGCACATCAGCGAGATCTTGCGCTTGATGGCGGTCGGCACGTCGCGGTCGGCGCGCAGCACGATGGCGTCGGGCTGGATACCGATGTTGCGCAGCGCGGCGACGGAGTGCTGGGTCGGCTTGGTCTTGAGCTCGCCGGACGGGCCGATGTAGGGCAGCAGCGAGATGTGCACGACGAAGACGTTGTCCCGGCCGACCTCGTGGCGGACCTGGCGGACGGTCTCCAGGAACGGCAGCGACTCGATGTCGCCGACCGTGCCGCCGACCTCGGTGATGACGACGTCGACGTCGTCGGTGGCCATGCGGCGGATGCGGTGCTTGATCTCGTTGGTGATGTGCGGGATGACCTGCACGGTGTCACCGAGGTACTCGCCGCGCCGCTCCTTGGCGATCACCTGCGAGTAGACCTGGCCGGTCGTGACGTTGGCGGAGCCGTCGAGGTCGACGTCGAGGAAACGCTCGTAGTGGCCGATGTCCAGGTCGGTCTCGGCGCCGTCGTTGGTGACGAACACCTCACCGTGCTGGAACGGGTTCATCGTGCCGGGGTCGACGTTGAGGTACGGGTCGAGCTTCTGCATGGTGACCCGAAGGCCGCGCGCCTTGAGCAGGGCACCGAGGCTGGAGGCAGTCAGACCCTTGCCGAGGGAAGAGGCGACACCCCCGGTGACGAAGATGTGCTTGGTCGTCGTGGATGTGGGCTGCATAGCCAAAGGGGGCTCCCGTGGTCGCGATCGTGAGGTGCGTACCGGCGTTTTCATCCGGAGACTCCGGAGGCGCCGTCGCTGCGGTTCGGGGGCCTCGTCTGCGGTTGCGGACGACCACCGGTCCACGGGCTACCAGGGTATCAGCGCCGAAGGGACACCGCTTCCGGCAGCTTCCGGAGGCAACGGGGGCCCCGCTTCCGGCAGCTTCCGGACGCCCACCTCGCATGATCACCACGAGTGTCCGTACACACACCCGTTCGGGTCAGTCCTGTTGTCAAGACGGTCGCGCGGATCATCGGAGTGCGTCGTATCCTGCTCGGACACTTGCCCCGGGCGAGGTGACCCGTTCGCAGGATTCCCCACAACAACCCCTTGCGACGACCTCTTGACCCGCAGTAATGCCCTACGGGGCGACAAGGCCGTTCGACTGGAGATGCACGTGGCCGGGCGCATCGAGGATTACGCACTCATCGGAGACATGCAGACCGCCGCCCTGGTCTGCCGGGACGGCACAGTGGACTGGCTGTGCCTTCCCCGCTTCGATTCGCACGCCGTCTTCGCGGGACTGCTGGGAACCGAGGAGCACGGCTTCTGGCGCCTGGGTCCGGCGCGGGCGGACGGGACGGAACCGCCGTCCGCCGTCCGCCGCCGCTACCGCGGCGACTCCCTCATCCTGGAATCGGAGTGGGACACACCGCGCGGAACGGTCAGAGTGACCGATTTCATGCCGCCGCGTGACGGTGCGCCGCAGCTGATCCGCATCGTGGAGGGGATCAGCGGCCGGGTGCCGATGCGCTCGGAACTGCGCATGCGGTTCAGCTACGGCCGGGTCACCCCGTGGGTGCACAAGGTCGACGGCCGCACGGTCGCCGTCGCGGGCCCGGACTCCGTCTGGCTGGACACCCCCGCCGACACCTATGGCGAGAACCTCACGACGTACTCCGACTTCACGGTGGCGCCGGGGGACCGGATCGCGTTCACGATCAGCTGGCAGCCCTCGCACCACGGGCCGCCGGCCCTGCCGGACCCGGAGGGTTCGCTGGACGCGACCGCGGACTTCTGGCGCGAGTGGGTCGAGCAGTGCACGTACCACGGCCCCTACCGCGAGGCCGTGGTCCGCTCCCTGATCACGCTCAAGGCCCTGACGTACGCGCCGACCGGCGGCATCGTCGCCGCGCCGACCACCTCCCTGCCGGAGGACATCGGCGGCTCCCGGAACTGGGACTACCGCTACACCTGGCTGCGCGACGCCGCGATCACGCTCTCCTCGCTGCTGCGCACCGGCTACCGCGAGGAGGCCCGCGCCTGGCGCGAATGGCTGCTGCGGGCGGTCGCCGGTGACCCGGAGAACCTCCAGATCATGTACGGCATCGCGGGCGAGCGCGAGCTGGGCGAGGCCGAGCTGGACTGGCTGCCCGGCTACGAGAACTCCGGCCCGGTCCGGGTCGGCAACGGCGCGGCGGGCCAGCTCCAGCTGGACGTGTACGGCGAGGTCACCGAGGCGCTGCACCTCGCCCACATGACGGGCCTGACCCGCAACGACTACGCGACGGGCCTCCAGCTCAAGCTGATCGAGTACCTGGAGAAGCACTGGGACGAGCCGGACGAGGGCATCTGGGAGGTGCGCGGGCCCCGCCGCCACTTCGTCCACTCGAAGGTGATGGCCTGGGTCGCCGTCGACCGCACCATCAAGCTCATCGAGTCCGGGGACGCGGAAGGGCCGGTGGAGCGCCTGCACGAGCTGCGCGACGACATCCACCGCGATGTCTGCGAGCGGGGCTACGACCCGGAGCGCAACACCTTCACCCAGTCCTACGGGTCGAAGGAGCTGGACGCCTCCCTCCTGCTGATCCCGCAGATGGGCTTCCTGCCGCCGGACGACAAGCGCGTGATCGGCACGATCGAGGCGATCCAGCGCGAGCTGTCCACCGAGGACGGCTTCGTGCTGCGCTACCCCACCTCGGGCGAGGACGCGGGCGTCGACGGCCTGGAGGGCGACGAGGGCGCGTTCCTGGCCTGCTCGTTCTGGCTGGCGGACGATCTCGCGATGATCGGCCGGGTCGACGAGGCCCGCCAGCTCTTCGAACGGCTGCTGTCCCTCCGCAACGACCTGGGCCTGCTCGCGGAGGAGTGGGACTCCCGGCTCCAGCGCCAGGTGGGCAACTTCCCGCAGGCCTTCAGCCATGTGCCGCTGATCGACACGGCACTGCGCCTGACGGCGAGCGGGGCGTACGTCGGCTGACGCCGGTCACGGGGCGGGCGGAGCACCGCCCGCCCCGGTCACGACGGGCCGCTGCGACGGCAGCCCCCATTCGCTCCAGGACCCGTCGTACACGGCCTGTCCGCGGTACCCCGCCAGTTCGGCCCCCAGGGCCAGGACGCAGGCGGTGACACCCGATCCGCAGCTGACGACCAGCCGCTCGCGCTCCCCCGCGAGGGTGGCGAACACGGCGCGCAGCTCGTCCACGGGGCGCATCCGCCCGGCGCGCTGGAGCTCGCCGACGGGCAGGTTGACCGCCCCCGGCATGTGTCCGGACCGCAGCCCCGGCCGGGGTTCGGCGGCGGTGCCGGTGAACCGGTCCCCGGAGCGGGCGTCGAGGACCGCCGCGGCCGGGTCGGCCAGGGCCGCCGCCACCTCCTCGGCGCCGACGAACATCCCCGGGCGCGGCCGTGCGGTGAAGTCACCGGGCGACGCGGCCGGTGCGGGCCGGGCGCTCTCCAGCGGCAGCCCGGCATCGGCCCAGGCGGGCAGTCCGCCGTCGAGCACCGCGACCCGGTCGAAGCCCATCGCCCGCAGCATCCACCAGGCCCGCGCGCTGGAGTAGATGCCCGCGGCGTCGTACACGACGACGGTGTCGCTGTCGTTCACGCCGAGGGAGCGCAGCTCCTCGGTGAACCGCCCGGCGCCGGGCATCGTGTGGGGCAGCGGGCCGCCGTGGTCGGACAGCGTCCCGTCGAGGTCGAAGGCCCGCGCTCCCGGGATCCGCCGCTCGCCACCCCGATGGGCGCCGACCGAGGCGTCGAGGACCACCAGTCCCGGCCGGCCGAGCCGCCGCGCCGTCCAGTCGGCCCCGACCAGTGGGCCGGGCAGCTCCTGACCGCTCGTGTATGCCGGTATGTCGTCGCCCACGGCTGCTCCAGGTCCGGATCCGGTCGATGAGGGACACGCGGCCGGGCCGCGCGGCGTCCACAAGATCGCAGCGGCGTTCGTCCCGTGTCAACAGCGGTGTTCCTTCCGTGCCGGCAGCGGCCCGGACCGGACCGGGCCCGGTCCGGGGACTCCCCCGGCGGCTCCCCGACGACGCCCCGGGCGCCCGGGGCCGGTACCGTCCTGAATCAGGGCGACCGCCCGTCCGAACCGAGTGAAGCGCGAGGCCAGAGCCAGTGGAGACCCAAGGCGGAATCACCGTGCAGCGAGCCCTGGAGCTGCCGGGGCTGCGCGGCGGGCTCCCGGAGGTGGTGGCCGGCTCGGACCGGCTGAACCGTACGGTGCGCTGGGTGCACGCGGGCGAGGTACCCAATATCGCCTCGCTGCTCAAGGGCGGTGAACTGCTGCTGACCACCGGTCTCGGGCTCGGCACCCGCCCGGCCGAGCAGCGCGCCTTCGTGCGCCGGCTCGCCGACCGCCAGATCGCCGCCCTGGTGGTGGAGCTCGGGCCGCGCTTCAGCCGACTGCCCGCGTCGATAGTGGACGCCGCCCGCGCCGCGGGGCTCCCCCTGGTGCAGCTGCACCGCGAGGTGCCGTTCGTGGCGGTGACCGAGGAGATCCACACCGAGATCGTCAACGGCCACTACGCGCTGCTGCGGCAGGCCGAGGACGTGCACCGGCGGTGCACGGAGGCGCTGCTCGGCGGCGGCGGGGTGCCCCAGGTGCTCGGCATCCTGGCGGACTTCACGGCCAACCCGGTCTTCCTGGAGACGGCGGACGGCCAGCTGCTGTACGCGGCGGGCCCCGGATCCGGTCCGGTCGGTGCCGATCCGCTCCAGGTCTGGGACGGGATGCGCGGCGGCCGGGCGGCCCGGGAGACGCCGCCCACCGGTTCGGTGCTGGTGGATGTGCCGGGCGGCGGTCCGGGCAGCGGTTCGGTACGGGCCAGGCTGGTGCTGCTGGCCGTGTCCGGGCCGCTGGTGACCGTGCACCGGATGGCGGCGGAGCGGGCGGCGGGGATCCTCGCCGTCGTGCTGATGCAGGCCCGCCAGGAGGAGGAGCTCGCGGCCCGTGGCCGGGGCGACTTCCTGACCGATCTCGCGGAAGGCCGGATCACGCCGGAGGACGCGCCCGCGCAGGCCCGCGTACTGGGCTTCAAACCGGCCGGAATGCCACTGCTGCCGGTCGTGATGCGGCTGGCCCCCGAGCTCTCGGTGTCCGGGAACTGGGCGCTGCTGGCGCGGGCGGTGCTGGAGGAGCTCTCGTCGGTGGGGGTGCCGGTGCTGCTGGGCGTACGCCCCGTGGAGGGCCGGGTTCCGGTGCTGCTGGGGCTGCGGTCCGAGACGGAGCGCACGGCGGTGGCGGACCGGGTCGCGGCGGCGCTGCGCGCCGGGGTGGAGCGGGCCGGGCTGGAGCGGGCGGGAGCGCATCCGCCGGTCGTGGTGGTGGGTGTGGCGGGCGGCTGGGCGGCGGCCGGTGCGGGGTTGCGGCACGCCGCCGAGACGGCGACGGCCGCGCACGGACTCAGCGACCGGCCCTGGTACGACGCCCGGCGCCTCGACATCGATCTGCTGCTGTGGCGGCTGCGGGACCACCCGGATCTGGCGGCGTTCGTGGACCGGGCGATCGGCCCGCTGCGCGATCACGACCGCACCTCGCGCCCGGTGCTGCTGCCGACGCTGGAGACGTATCTGGCCCACGCGGGCCGCAAGGCGGAGACGGCACGGGAGCTGCATCTGAACCGGCAGACGCTGTACAACCGGCTGGCCCGGATCGGCGAACTGCTCGGCACCGACCTGGACGACCCCCAGGCGGTGCTGGCGCTGAGCCTGGCGCTCCGGGCCCGCCGCCACACCGCGTGACCGGCCCGGCCGGGCGGCTCAGCGCACCCGCGCCGCCGCCAGTGGCTGGGTCAACTCGTCGTACACACTGAGCACTTGGGCGATCGTGTCGTCCTCGGTCGGCCAACTCGCGGCCTGCGCGAGCCCGGCGGCCGTCATCTCCTCGCGGCGCGGCGGATCACCGAGCAGCCGGGCCACCGCCCGCGCGAGCGCCTCCGCGTTGCCGTACGGCACGAGTTCGGCCGCGTCCCCGACGAGTTCGGGCACTCCGCCGACCGCGGTGGCGACCAGCGGGACGCCGAGCCGCAGCGCTTCCTGGGCCTGTACCGAACGCGCCTCCCAGCTGCTGCACAGCACGGTCAGATCCGCCGCGGCCAGCAGCTCGGTGCGGTCGTCGCGGTCGCCGAGGAGCCGGACGGGCAGTGCCTCGTTCCTGATCCGGCGCTGCAGGGCGGAACGTTCGCGTCCCTCGCCCACGATGACCAGGAGCGGCGCGGGGTCGAGCTCCCGCCACAGCCGCGCGGCGTCGAGCAGGGTGCCGTATCCGTGATGCGGTACGAGACTCCCGCAGGCGAGGATCAACGGCCGTTCCACCGCGCCGATCTCGGCCCGCGCCTTGCCCGCGTGGGCGGCGGCGGACAGGCGGGGCACGGGGGCGGAGACCGGCGCGAGCCGGGCGTCGCGCGCGCCTCGGCGGCGCGCCCGGTCGACCAGGTCCGATGTCGTGCCGAGCACGACGGCCGCCGCACGGGCGGCCCTTCGCTCCATCAGCCGCACCAGCCGGCTGCGGGCCCCTTCGGCGTGGGCGCGGGCGTGCCAGGTGACGACCAGTGGGATGCGCGTGCCGCCGAGCGCGAGAGCGGCGCGCACGGCGGCGTGCGCCCCGTGCGCGTGGACGACGTCCGCCGTCAGGCAGGCGGCGCGCAGGGCGGCGACGGAGACGGGGTCACCGCGCCGCGGTACGGGGGCGAAACCGGCGCCCGTACCGGAGTAGTCGTGGGCGTGGTCCAGTTCGGCCGGGGCGCAGACCGTGACGTGCACGCCCCTCGCCACGAGTCCGGCGGCCAGCGAACGGACGTGGGCACTGCTGCCCGCGCTGCCGCCGCCCAGGACTTGGACCGTACGCAGCTGTGACACGTTGAATGGCTCCCGGAGCTCCCGAGTCGGCGGTGATGGCATCGCCAAGGATGCCAGTCCGTACGCGCGTTCCGGCGCAATCCGGCCGTCCTCGCGGCCCGTACGGCAACAACCGGACGCGGGCTACCACTCACACGGGTGAGAAAGGGGCGCCCTGTTGTCCGGCCCGCGCCGTCAGCGGTCCGACAGCACCCGAACGGCCCGGCTGATCCGGTCCCCGTACGCCGCCGCCGCGACCAGCCCCGCGGCGTGCGCGACGAGTCCGGCCCGGCCGCGCCCCACCGCGATCGCGACCCCGAGCGCGGCCCCCAGGGCATGGACCCCGGTGTCCCCGAACATGGTCCGCTCCCCCAGGTCGTCGGCGACGAGCGCGGCCACGGCACCCATGGGTGCGGCGGCGAGCCCGGCCCCCGGCAGTCCGGGGGCACCGAGGGCGAGGACGGTGGCGGCGGCCACGCCGGGCCGCACGTCCACCAGATTGACGAGATGGGCGGTTCCGGCGATCACGACCCCGGCGAGCACCCGGTCGACGGGCCGCTCCTCGACCAGCGCGCCGGCCACGAGCCCGGCACCCCCGATCCCGAGAAGCTTCACCGCACCGCTGGTCACCTCGCCGTCCCGCAGCGCCCCCAGATGGGCACGGAACCCCCGGCGCGGATCGTCCGCACCGATGAGGTCGTCGTACGCACCGCAGCCACCGGCCGCCAGTACGGCGAGCAGGGCGGCGCACCGGGTACGGGCCGGCAGCGGGAGCACGGCCGTTCCGGCAGCGGCACCGAGGACGGCGGCCGGACCCGCGTACAGATCGACGGTACGGCCCGCGTAGTTGGTGCGCTGCCGCCACGTGCGCTGCCGCTGCGGGCGCGGGCGGGACCGCAGCGCCCGGTACACACCTCCCGCGACGGCGGCGGCGACGGCACCGGACACCATGGTCCTGCTGAACGCTGCTCCCATGCGCGCCAGAGTACAAAGCGGCCCGCCGGGGCCTCCCCGGCGGGCCGCTGTGGCGGTCGGGCGGGAGCCCGTGCCCGCTATCCGTCCGAGCGCGCCGCGGCCAGCAGCTCCTCCGCATGGGCCCGTGCCGTCTGGGAGTCCTCCTGGCCCGCGAGCATCCGGGACAGCTCCCGCACCCGGTCCTCGCCCTCCAGGACCGTGACCCCACTGCTGGTCACCGACCCGTCGACGGTCTTCTCGACCAGCAGCTGCCGGTCCGCGAAGGCCGCCACCTGGGGCAGATGCGTGACGACGACGACCTGGGCGGACCTGGCGAGCTTCGCCAGCCGCCGCCCGACCTCGACCGCGGCCTTGCCGCCGACGCCCGCGTCGACCTCGTCGAAGAGGTACGTGGGTACGGGGTCGGCGCCCGCGAAGACCACCTCGACGGCGAGCATCACCCGGGACAGCTCACCGCCCGACGCGCCCTTGGCGATCGGCCGCGGCTGGGCGCCCGGGTGCGGAGCCAGCAGCAGCTCGACCTCGTCGGCGCCGGACGGTCCGTAGACCACGCTCCGCCCGTCGATCTCGATGCCGGACGCCTCGTCGGCCGCCTCGGTCTGCCGGATGTCGAAGGAGACCCGGGCGTGCGGCATGGCCAGCGAGGCCAGCTCCGCGGTCACCGCTTCGGCGAAGAGCGCGGCCGCCCGGTTGCGCGCGTCGGTCAACGCCTGTCCGAGGCCGGAGAGTTCGGCCCGCAGCGCGTCGCGTTCGGCCGTCAGCTCGCCGATCCGGTCGTCGTCGCCCTCCAGCTCGGTGAGCCGGGCGGCGCCCTCCTGGGCCCAGGCGAGCACGGCGCCGATGTCCTCGCCGTATTTCCGGGTGAGCGCGGTGAGCGCCGCGCGCCGCTCCTCCACCGCGGCCAGCCGCCGCGGATCGGCGTCCAACTGGTCGGCGTACCCGGCCAGTTCGCCCGCCACGTCGGAGAGCAGGATCGAGATCTCGCCGATCCGGTCGGCGAGCGCCGCCAGCGCCGGATCGTGGGCGCGCACGGCGTCCAGAGAGCGCCCGGCGGCCGCGACGACGGTCGTCGCGTCGACGCCCTCCGGGTCCTCCGGATCGCCCGCGAGTGCGGTGTGCGCGAGGGCCGCGGCGGAGGCGAGCGCTTCCGCGTGGCCGAGCCGCTCGGCCTCGGCGGCGAGGTCGACGTCCTCCCCGGCCAGAGGTTCGACCGCGGCGATCTCGCCCAGCCCGAAGCGCAGCAGATCGGCTTCCTGGGCGCGCTCCCGGGCCCGCGTCGTCAGCTCGTCGAGCTCCGTGACGACCGCCCGCAGCCGCCGGTAGGCCGTCGCGTACTCGGCGTGCGGCACGGCGACGCCGTCGCCCGCGTATCGGTCGAGGGCCTGTCGCTGCCGGGCGGGCTTGAGCAGCCCCTGCTGGTCGGTCTGGCCGTGCACGGCGACGAGTTCGTCGGCGAGTTCGGCGAGCACCCCGACCGGCACGGACCGGCCGCCGAGATGCGCCCGGGAGCGCCCCTCCGCGGAGACGGTACGGCTGATCAGCAGCGCGCCGTCCTCGATCTCGGCCCCGGCCTCCTCGGCCCGCAGGGCGACGGTGTCGCCGCCGGACACGGTGATCCGCCCCTCGACGACGGCGGCCTTCGCCCCGATCCGTACCAGGGCGGGGTCGGCGCGTCCGCCGAGCAGCAGCCCCAGACTGGTGACGACCATGGTCTTGCCCGCGCCGGTCTCGCCCGTCACCGCGGTGAAACCGGGTGACAGCTCCACCACCGCGTCGTCGATGACTCCGAGCGACCGTATCCGCATCTCCTCCAACACGGACACGACCTTACGAGGTCCGGACCCCGATGTGCGACGGACCCCGCCCCCGGGGCCCGCTCTCCCGGGTATCCGCACAGCATGCGCCACACCTGCGGGGGAATGTCCGCCGGTCAGTGCGGTGCGCCCCGCCACCCGGAGACCGGCAGTGCGAATTTAGCGACCAGCCGGTCGGTGAACGAGGCGTGGTGCAGCCGCGCCAGCCGTACGGGCACCGCGCCGCGCCGCACCTCGACCCGCGCTCCCGCGGGCAGTTCCACGGTCCTGCGCCCGTCGCACCACAGCACCCCGTGCGGGGTGTGCTGCTGGACCTCGACGGCGAGCACCGAGGTCGGGGAGGTCACCAGCGGCTTGGCGAACAGCGCGTGGGCGCTGATCGGCACCATGAGCAGCGCCTCGACCTCGGGCCAGACGACGGGACCGCCCGCCGAGAAGGCGTAGGCGGTCGATCCGGTCGGGGTCGCGCAGACGATTCCGTCGCAGCCGAACCCGGTCACGGGGCGGCCGTCGATCTCCAGGACCACCTCCAGCATCCGCTCGGGCGACATCTTCTGGACGGCTGCCTCGTTGAGCGCCCAGTCGGTGTGGACGATGTCGCCGTTGCTGTGCACCACGACGTCGAGCGTCATGCGCTCCTCGACCTGGTAGGCCCGGGTGACGACCCGGTCGACGACCTTGTCCAGGTCGTCCCGCTCGGCCTCGGCGAGGAAGCCGACCCGGCCGAGGTTGACGCCGAGCATCGGCACCCCGGAGGCGCGCGAGAACTCGGCGCCGCGCAGCAGCGTCCCGTCCCCGCCGAGCACGATCAGCAGTTCACAGCCGTCCACGGCCTTGGGCGTGGTGTCCGTGACCGTCTCCACGGACGGAGGCAGCGGCAGGTCGGCCGCCTCGGTGGCCAGCACCCGGACGCCGAGGCCGCTGCGCAGCAGCCCCTGTACGACCAGTTCGGCGCTGCGGATCGCGGCCGGGCGGCCGGTGTGCGCCAGAAGAAAGACAGTTCGTGCCGCATTCGTCGTCAACGAGGCCCCTCCGCCACTGCACGGTCGACATCCGCGGGATCCAGCTCAGGTGCTCCGGCCCGCAGCCAGAGAAAGTACTCGACGTTTCCCGAGGGCCCCGGCAGCGGGCTCGCCGTCACCCCCCGTACTCCGAGGCCCAGCGCCCAGGCCCGGCGGGCCACTTCACGGACCGCTTCGGCCCGCAGCTCGGGGCTGCGCACCACACCGCCGCTGCCGAGCCGTTCCCGGCCGACCTCGAACTGCGGCTTGACCATGAGGACCAGGTCCGCGTCGGGGGCGGCGCAGCGCGCCAGGGCGGGCAGGACGAGGCCCAGCGGGATGAACGACAGGTCGCCGACCACCAGGTCCACCGGCTGTCCGTCGATCGCCTCCAGCGTCAACTCCCGCACGTTGGTACGGTCCTTGACGGTGACGCGTTCATCGGACTGGAGCGACCAGGCGAGCTGTCCGTATCCGACGTCGACGGCGACGACATGGGCGACGCCGGCCCGCAGCAGTACATCGGTGAAGCCTCCGGTCGACGCCCCGGCGTCCAGCGCCCGCCGTCCCTCGGCCTCCAGCCCGAGGGGCACGAAGGCGGCGAGGGCGCCCGCGAGCTTGTGCCCGCCGCGCGAGACGTACCCGGGGTCGCTGTCGTCCTCGGTCACGACGACGGCGGCGCTGGTCTCCACCTGGGTGGCGGGTTTGGTCGCGGTGTTCCCGCCGACGGTCACCCGCCCGGCGGCGATCAGCTGGCTCGCGTGCTCGCGTGAGCGTGCGAGCTTGCGGTGTACCAGCTCGGCGTCGAGGCGGCGGCGTGCCACTCTTGCCACGTTCGGTTCAGCTCCTGTTGTTGTGCGGGGGCACCGGTGCGGGTGCGGGCCTGGCGTCCAGCGCGGTCAGCGTTTCGCGCAGCCCGCGGTGTACATCCTCATACACCTCGATGTGTCCGTCGGCCGGGAGGTGGTCCGCATCGGCGAGACGCTCCAGCTCCGCGTCCACCCCGGCGTCGCCGGTGGGGGTGCGTGCGACGCCGAGGGGCGCGGGCGCGGCGGGGTCGAGCGCGGCGGCGGGGGCCGGGCCCTCGCCGGACGGGTCCGCCACCCCGCTCCCGGGCACTGTTCCGGCCGCCGTTCCCGGTTCCGGCATCGAGTCGCTCATGCGGGAAACGCTACCGCGAAGGGCTGCGGTACCGTCGATCACAATGGCGACCATGGCGGAGTGCCGCAGCGCACTCGACAGACTTTCCGACAGCCTCGCGGGGGCCGACGGCGACGTGCGCAGCGCGGCAGCCCTCGACCGCTCGCTGAGCTGCCACATCAAGGACCTCGACATCACCTTCACGGGGCGGCTGGCCGATGGCCGGATCCGGGTCCTGGACACGGTCGAGGGACCGCCCCGTGAGAAGGCCGAGATCCGGCTCGCGATGACCGGCGACGACCTGGTGGCCATGGTGGACGGCGAGCTGAACTTCGCCAGGGCGTGGGGTTCGGGCCGGGTCCGGCTGGAGGCCGGTTTCCGCGATCTGCTGAGGCTCAAGTCGCTGCTGTAGCCGGGGCGGCCTTCCGCCCACCGCCCGTTCAGCCCCCGGCCGGTGCTCCGGCGACCGCCCTGCCCCGCGCATCCGCCCCGTCGCCGCGCGGCCTGCGCGCGGCCGGCACCACCAGCGGAGTCCCGGTCTCCGGGTCGTCGATGACCTGACAGCGCAGCCCGAAGACCCGCTCCACCAGCTCCGCGGTGACGACCTCGCCCGGCGCCCCCTCGGCGATCACCTCGCCCTCCCGCATCGCGATGAGGTGGGTGGCGTACCGCGCGGCGTGGTTCAGATCGTGCAGGACGGCCACCAGGGTGCGCCCCTGGGTCTCGTGCAGCTCCGCGCAGAGGTCGAGCACCTCGATCTGGTGCTGGATGTCGAGATATGTCGTGGGCTCGTCGAGCAGCAGCAGCGGTGTCTGCTGGGCGAGCGCCATGGCGATCCAGACCCGCTGCCGCTGCCCGCCGGACAGTTCGTCGACATAGCGATCGGCGAGCGCACCGACCCCGGTCGCCACCATCGATTCGTCGACAATGCGTTCGTCGTCCGGCGACCACTGGCGCAGCAGCCCCTGGTGCGGGTACCGGCCTCGCCCGACGAGGTCGGCGACGGTGATCCCGTCCGGCGCGATGGAGGACTGCGGCAGCAGCCCCAGTGTCCTGGCGACCTTCTTCGCCGGCATCCCGTGGATCGTCCGCCCGTCCAGGAGCACCCGCCCGCTGTCCGGCTTCAGCATCCGCGCCAGCGCACGCAACAGGGTCGATTTGCCGCAGGCGTTGGGGCCGACGATCACCGTGAACGAGTTGTCGGGGATCTCGACCGAGAGATTCTCCGCGATGACTCGCTGGTCGTAGCCGAGGGTCACCGAGTCCGCGGTGAGGCGCTGCATGGTCGTACTCCCGGAGTCGGAGGTGATGGGGTGCGGTACGACGACACACCGATCAGGACGACGACGACACACCGAGCAAGTTAGGTTAGCCTACCCTCCCTCGTTCTGAGGGTGCCGGGAGCCTGGTACCGAGGGTGCCGGGAGCCTCCCGCTACAGCCCCAGCCTGGCGACCGCCTTGCCCGCGTCCAGCCCGCAGGAGCCGTCCCCGGCGTACGACCAGGCCGCCCCGCAGAGCGCCCGCAGCCCGTCGAGCACGTCCCCGTCCCCCGCCAGCCCCAGCGCGTCCCCGCGCACCGAGGCCGTCCACCCCCCGCACCCGAAGCCCTCGCCGCTCTCCGCCACCTCGGGCTGCCCGGTCAGCAGCCCCCGCAGATCCGCGTCCACGTACGTCGGCCGGTGCTTCGGCGGGGCGGCGACCAGCTGGGCCGCGTCCGTGACCCCGGTGAGCACCAGCAGGGAGTCCACCCCGCCGTTGAACGCGCCCTCGATGTCCGTGTCCAGCCGGTCGCCGACCACCAGCGGGCGCCGGGCCCCGGTCCGCAGCACCGTCTCCCGGTGCATCGGCGGCAGCGGCTTCCCGGCGACCTGCGGCTCGGCCCCGGTGGCGATCCGTACGACCTCCACCGCGGCGCCGTTGCCCGGTGCGATCCCCCGGGCGCTCGGGATCGTCAGATCCGTGTTGGACGCGAACCACGGCACCCCGCGCGCGATCGCGTACGCGGCCTCGGCGAACCGCCCCCACACCATGTCGGGCCCGCCGTACCCCTGCGCCACCGCGACCGGCTCGTCGTCCGCCGATTCCACCGGCACCAGACCGCGCTCCCGCAGCGCGACCCGCAGCCCCTCGCCGCCCACGACCAGCACCCGGGCCCCGGCGGGCAGCTGGTCGGCCATCAGCCGGGCGACCGCCTGCGCCGAGGTGATCACATCCGCGGGCTCCGCCGGAACACCGAGTTCGGTCAGGTGCCCGGCCACCGCGGCCGGGGTCCGCAGGGCGTTGTTGGTGACGTACGCCAGGTGCATTCCGCCGTCCCGCGCCGCCCTCAGCGAGTCGACGGCATGGACGATCGCGTGGCCACCCGCGTACACCACCCCGTCGAGATCGAGCAGCGCCGTGTCGTACGCCTCGTTCAACACGGTACTGCTGCCGCTGGGCCTGGTCCTGCTCGGCTGACTCATTCTTTGCGCTCCTCGTTCCATGCTTCTGTCCCGATCATCGCGCATCCCGGCCGCACACATACGATGCAGAAATGAACACATCAGGTCCGGCCGGCCAGGGACTGCGTCTGATTCCGTTCCGTGGACTGCGGTACGTCCCCGAGCGGGTCGGCAGTCTCGCTGCGGTGACCTCGCCGCCGTACGACGTCGTCGTACGCCCCGACGGGCTGCACCACCTGGAGTCGGCGGATCCGCACAACATCGTCCGGCTGATACTTCCGCAGGCGGACACCGCCGCGGCCCGCCACGAGCAGGCGGCGCAGACCCTGCACCGCTGGCTGGCCGAGGGCGTCCTCGCACCGGACAGCGAGCCCGCTCTGTACGTCTACGAGCAGCGCAACGACGAGATCCTGCAACGCGGCGTCGTCGGCGCGCTGGCGCTCTCCGCCCCCGCGGACGGCATCGTCCTGCCGCACGAGGACGTGATGGCCCATGTCGTGGAGGACCGGGCCGACCTGATGCGCACCACGGCCGCCCATTTCGAGCCGCTGCTGCTCACCTACCGCAGCGACGGTGGCGGCTCGGGCGCGACCGCCGTCATCGAGCGGACCACGGACCGCCCGCCGCTGCTCGCCACCACCACCGAGGACGGCTACCGCCACCGGCTCTGGGCGGTCACCGACCCGGCCGACCGGGCCGAGATCGAGACCGATCTCGCCCATCACCAGGCCCTGATCGCCGACGGCCACCACCGCTGGGCCACCTACCTCCGCCTTCAGCAGGAGCACACCGCGCCGGGCCCCTGGGACTTCGGCCTGGTCCTCCTCGTCGACACGGCCCGCTACCCGCTCCGGGTCCGCGCCATACACCGGCTGCTGCACGGTCTCCCGGTCGCCGACGCGCTCGCCGCGCTGGACGGCCTCTTCCGCGTCCGTGACCTGGCCGGGCCGCTCCCCCGGGCCCTGGAGGCACTGGCCGAGGCGTCCGCCGAGGGCAACGCGTTCCTGCTCGCCGGCGACGGCGGCTTCCATCTCATCGACCGCCCGGACCCCGGCCTGCTGTCCCGCACGGTTCCCGCCGACCGCCCGGCCGCCTGGCGGACCCTCGACGCGACGGTCCTGCACACGGCCCTGCTCGAACACGTCTGGCAGATCCCCGACACCCCGGAGCACATCGCGTACATCCACGACACCGCGGCCGCCGTGGAACAGGCCGAGCGCCACCACGCGACGGCGGTCCTGATGCATCCGGTACGCGAGGAGGTCGTCCGGGACCTCGCCCGGCAGGGCGTCACCATGCCCCGCAAGTCGACTTCCTTCGGCCCCAAGCCGGCCACCGGCCTGGTTCTGCGGAGCCTCGACCTCGACTGATCCCGCCGGCAGCGGAACCGGCAACGAAAAAGGGCGGCACCCCTCCCGGAGTGCCGCCCTCTCTCATGCCTTACGCCTCGAACGTACGGCCCTTGTCCTCGTCCCCGTCCGCGCGGTTGTCGTCCGCCGCGTCTGCGACCGGTTCCGGGATCACGCCGTCGTCGTCCCCGTCGTCCTCCCCGTCCTCGTCGAGGGCATCGACGAACTCGACACCGTCCATCTCGGCGAGCCGGTCGGACGCGTCGGTGGAGCCGTCCTTGTCGGCCTCCAGCGCCTTCCCGAACCACTCGCGCGCCTCGTCCTCGCGCCCGGCCGCCAGCAGCGCGTCGGCGTACGCGTAGCGCAGCCGGGCCGTCCACGAGTGCACGGCGTTCGACGCGAGCTCGGAGCTCTGCAGCGTGACGATGGCCGCGTCGAGCTGCCCCATGTCGCGACGGGCCCCGGCAGCCACCAGGCGCATCTCGACCTGCCCGGCCTTGTCGAGCTTCTGCACCTCGGGTTCGCCGGCCATGGCCATCGCCCGCTCGGGCCGCCCGAGTCCGCGCTCGCAGTCGGCCATGACGGGCCACAGCTCCACGGACCCGGTCATCCGCTTGGCGGCCCGGAACTCCGCCAGCGCCTCCGAGTACTTCTGCGTGGCATACGCGGCGAATCCCGCCGCCTCACGCACCGCAGCCACCCGCGAGGCCAGCCGGAGCGCGATCCGCGCATACGCGTACGCCTGCTCCGGGTCCTCGTCGATCAGCCGGGCCACCATGACGAGGTTGCGCGAGACGTCCTCGGCCAGGGTCTTCGGCAGGCTCATCAGCTCCTGCCGCACATCCTTGTCGATCTCGTTGCCGGTGACGTCCTCGGGGATCGGGAGCCGCTTGATGGGCTCGCGGTCCCGGTCGTCCCGCCGCTCGTACCCACCACGGTCGTCGCGCCCGCGGTAGCCGCCCCGGCCGCCACGATCGTCCCGCTGCCCGCTGTATCCGCCACCACGGTTGTCGTCACGACGGTTGTCATCGCGTCGGAATCCACCGCCAGAGCCCCCACCACGGTTGTCATCACGGCGGTAGCCGCCGCCACGGTTGTCGTCGTCACGACGGGGGCCACGCGGCCGGTCATCACGCCGCTCGAACCCACCCGCAGGACGCCCACCACGGTCATCATCCCGACGCGGACCACGGAACCCACCACGGTCATCATCCCGACGCGGACCACGGAACCCACCACGGTCATCATCCCGACGCGGACCACGGAA
>NZ_FMBW01000041.1 GCF_900091725.1 Streptomyces sp. DvalAA-43
AAGATTCCGGCGGGACGACGCGGAGGACGGAGCGGGGGACGAGGCATTGACGGACATGGCGGAGGCGCTCCTCGCGTTGTCGATGCGTGCTCGGTGGGAACCGGCGGCCGGCCGGCCGCGGTCAGATCGTGTTGCGGTACGGCGGCATGAACCGCATGCGCGGCATCTGGTCGGCCAGCACTCCCCCGTCGACCACGATGCGCGCCCCGGTGAGGTACGCGCCGGCGTCCGAGGCGAGCAGCAGCAGGGCTCCGACGCACTCGTCGGGCTGCGCGTACCTGCCGAGCGGGATGCGCTCGTGGTACGCGGATTCGAAGGCCTCCCGGTCGAAGGGGAATTCACCGTCGATGGGTGTCTCGACCATGCCGGGGGCGAGGGTGTTGGCGGTGATGCCGTGCGGGGCGAGTTCGACCGCCAGGGTCTCGGTGAGGAGCTGGGCGGCGGCCTTGGAGGCGTTGTAGTGGGCCAGGCCGGCCTCCGCCACCAGGGCGTTCTTCGACGTGATGGTGATGATGCGGCCCGCGACCGAGTCCGCCGTCATGTGTTCGGCGATGCGCTGGCTGAGGAAGAAGACGGCGTCGACGTTGACCCGCATGATGTGCGACCAGCTCGCGGGGGTGATCTCGTTGAAGCGTTCCAGCGCCGCCGTGCCCGCGTTGTTGACCAGGATGTGCAGCGGGCCCGCCTCGGCGTGCACGGTGTCGACGAAGCCGGGCAGCGCGTCGATGTCCGCGAGGTCCTGCCCGTACGTCCGGCAGCCGCGGCCGAGCGCCTCGATGGCCGCCGCCGTCTCGGCGACGCCCTCGGCACCGGGCAGGTCGACGAGGACCAGATCGGCGCCCGCCTCCGCGAGGCCGACGGCGAAGGAGCGGCCGAGTCCCCGGGCGGCCCCGGTCACGACCGCGGTGCGGCCGGTCAGATCGAAGCGGTCGGTTCCGCGGGGCGGGACGGCTGCGGTCATGGCGGGGTTCCTCCAGGCGGAGAGGTGGGGAGGCGGAGAGGTACGGAGGGGGTGGTCGGGTCCGGTCCTGGTCGCCGGAAGGGTCCGGGCCGCCGCGCTGGGACACTTGGGTAGTGGCGCGGCGGCCCGGCTGCCGGTCGGTACCGGGCGACAGGGGGATGACCCCGGCGCCGTACCGGCAGGTTCAGGGGAACGGCCGGGTCAGCCGTTCAGGCCCAGCAGGTCCAGCGACGGCCGGTGGATGATCTCCTCCACCGCGTCCGCGTCGAGCGGCGGCAGCCCGGGGATGCCGGGGATGCGGGCGATCTCCCGCAGCCCCTTCACCGAGTCGTCGACCGTCGTGAACGGGTAGTCGCTGCCGAACATCAGCTTGTGGAAGACCCCGTAGTCCTGGACCAGCCGGAGGCTGTGCCAGAGCTGGAAGGGCCGGTAGTGCAGGGCGCTGATGTCCGCGTACACATGCGGGTGCTTGCGGATGACCGCGATGCACTCGCCCTCGAAGGGGTGGCCGAGGTGGGCGAGGACCATCCGCAGTTCCGGGTGGCGGATGGCGACCGCGTCCAGGTGGCGGGGCATCGCCCACTCCAGCGGCGCGCTCGACACGAAGGTGGTGCCGGTGTGCACCAGGAGCGGGAGTCCGTGCCGCTCGGCGTAGGTGTACAGCTCGTCGTACTCCTCGGCGGCCGGGTCGAAGCCCGCGTACATCGGCATCAGTTTGATGCCGCGCAGGCCCAGTTCCTGGTGGCCGTGGCGGAGTTCGTCCTGCCAGCCGGGCTGGGTGGGGTCGAGCGAGAGGTAGCCGATGAGCCGGTCGGGCTGGGCTCCGACGTACGAGGCGACGGCGGCGTCGTCGACCCAGAGGCCGCTGCGCCGTGCCTTGCCCCCGACGACGATCGTGCGGGTGCCCTCGGGAGCGGTGGCGGCGTACTCCTCCCACTTCACCGTGAGGTCGACCTCGCCCGCGTGGGCGCGGGCGGAGTCGGACTTGAACGGGTCGGTGAAGTCGTGGCTGTGCCGGAAGAGGTGCGAGTGGACGTCGACGATCATGTCCGGTTCCGCTTCTCCCAGCCGTCCGCGAACATGTTCCAGAAGCGGTGGCTGGGCGGGTGCTCCTCGAAGACCTCGTCGACGAGCTCGACGCCGAGGCCCGGGGCGGTCGGCAGGCCGATGCGGCCGTCGACGATCGGGAGGGTGCCCTTGAGGGCGTCGAAGACGTAGTCCTCCAGGAGTCCGTCGAAGGTTTCGAGGATCTTGAAGTTGGGGATTCCGAGTGTCGCGTGCACCGAGACGGTGGTGCAGAGCGGCGAGTTGGAGTTGTGCGGGGCCACGAGCATGCCGTGGGTGTCGGCGATCGCGGCCAGTTTCCTGACCTCGGTGAAGCCGCCGGCCATGGAGAGGTCGGGCTGGATGATGTCGACCGCGTGGGTGGCGAAGAGCTGCTTGTACTCGTACCGGTTGTGGAAGTGCTCGCCGCCGGAGATCGGGAACGTGGCGCGCTGCCGCAGTTCCGCGTAGCGCTCGATGTGGGTCCAGGGCATCGGCTCCTCGAACCAGCCGATGTCGAAGGGCTCCAGCTCGCGCACCAGCCGGGCCGCGGTCGGCATGGCGAACCGGGCGTGACCCTCGATGAAGAGGTCGACATCCGGTCCGATGGCTTCGCGGACGGCGGCCACGAGGTCGACGGAACGGCGCAGTTCGGCGCGCTCCAGCTCGTGCAGTCCGGGGCCGAAGGGGTCGAACTTGAGGGCGGTGAAGCCCTTCGCCACGGTCTCCTTCGCCTTGGCGGCGAAGGTCTCGGGCTCGCGTTCGCCGGTGTACCAGCCGTTGGCGTACACGCGTACGTCGTCCCGGCAGGCGCCACCGGTCAGCCGGTACGCGGGGACGCCGAGCGCCTTGCCCATCAGGTCGTACATCGCCTGGTCGAGGCCGGACAGGGCGACGCCGCCCATGTCGCCGCCGCGCAGGAAGTCGCCCTGGTAGACGCGGAGCCAGAGCTCCTCGATGTCGAAGGGGTCGGCGCCGATGAGGTGGCGCCGGGCGATCGCCTCGGTGAGCTCGCAGACCTCGCGGACCCGGTACGGGTGGGTGATCTCGCCGATGCCGGACAGGCCCTCGTCGGTGTGGACCCGGACGTAGCCGAAGTCGCGCCACGAGGTGCCGAGCATCAGGGTCTCGACGCGGGTGATCCGGCCTGCGGGGCCTGCCGGGCGGGTGCGGTTGACGGTCAGCATCAGCGGGTCGCTCCGCCCATCGTGGAGGTGTTTTCCAGGTCGCGGGCGCCGCCGTCGGCGAGCACGGCCTTGACCGCGGCCTCGGTGCCCTCGATGAGACGGTCCACGTCGGCGTCGGTGTGGGCGTAGCTGATGTGGCTGCGCTTGAGGTTGAGCGGCAGTTCGAACAGGCCGTGGTCGAGGAGCTTGCGGCGGTAGCCGACGAAGAGCGAGGCGTCGTTGTTCAGCAGGTCCGCGTAGGTGCGGGGGGCCTCACCCGGCATGAAGTAGCTGACGAAGACGGAGCCGTAGCCGGTGACGACGGCGGGGACGCCGAGGCGCTCGTACAGTCCGGTCAGTTCGGTGCGGACGCGCTCGCCGAGCCGGAAGACGTGCTCGTGGACCGGCTCCTCGCGCAGCTTGCGCAGGGTGGCGAGGGCGGCGGCGACGACGGACGGGTGGCCGTTGTACGTACCGGCGAAGAAGGCGGGGGCGCCGGGGCGGGTGGAGAAGAGGTCCATCAGGTCGGCGCGGCCGCCGATCGCGCCGACGGGGGCGCCGTTGGCGATGGCCTTGCCGAGGGTGGTGAGGTCGGGGGTGACCCCGGAGATCTTCTGCCAGCCGCCGATGTCGTGGCGGAAACCGGTGATGACCTCGTCGAAGATCAGGATGCTGCCGGCCTTCGTGGTCTCCTCGCGCAGCGTGGTGAGGAACTCCTGGTACGGCAGGAGCGCTCCGACGTTGTGCGGGACGGGCTCGACGATGACGGCGGCGATGTCGGTGCCGTGCTCGGCGAAGGCGCGGCGGACGGCCTCGCTGTCGTTGAACGGCAGGACGAGGGTGGCTTCGAGGACCTCGGGCAGGATGCCGGTGGAGATCGGGTCGTGGCCGCCGACCTTCTCCGGGGCGGAGATGACGTTGAGGCTGACCGCGTCGTGCCAGCCGTGGTAGCAGCCCTGGAACTTGACGACCAGACGGCGGCCGGTGGCGGCGCGGGAGACGCGCAGCGCGTGGAAGGTGGCCTCGCTGCCGGTGCTGGTGAGCAGCACCTTCTCGATCGAGGGGATCAGCTCGGCGAGCTGTTCGGCGAGGAGGACCTCGCCCTCGGTGACACCGACGCCCATGTGGCCGAGGGTGGCGCCGGCCTCGGCGGTGGCGCGGGCCACGTCGGGGTCGTTGTGGCCGAGGAGGGGCGGGCCGAACGCCGAGTGGAAGTCGGTGTACTCGCGTCCGTCCGCGGTACGGAACCGCGCGCCGTCCGTCCCCGTGACGACCAGGTCGGTCAGTCCGGGAACACTGCGCTGACCGCTGTTCACGCCGCCGGGTACGACCTGGCGGGCGCGCTCGGCGAGTCGGGCTCCGGATTCGTTGCCCACCGGGCCTGAACTCATATCGCTTGCTCCTTGCGTCGAGAGTCGTCGGTCTTCGCAGGCCCTGCCCGGCCCGTGAGTCCCTGGCGCCATCCGCCCGGCAGTCGCCGCAGGAAGAGGATGATCCGTGGTGCTGAAGTGGTACTGGAAGTGGTGCTTCAGGTGGTGCGTTCGCTTTTTCTGAACACTGTTCTGTAGAGCAGAACAGTGCCTGGATATTACGTGCGGCTCCGGGGCCCGTCAAGACCCTTTCAAACCCAGGAAGGCCCGATTCCGCACTTCCTTCACAGAGAAAGCGCGTTCGAGCCTCCCCGGAGGCACTACGCTGTTCTGCTATGACGAACAGTGCTGCCCCAGAAGAACCGAAGTACTGGGTCAAGAGCGTGGCCAGGGCAGCGGACATCCTCGAAGCGCTCGCCGCCCCGTCCCAGGGGAACGGCCTGAGCGTCACGGAGGTCGGCCAGGCCTGCTCCATCTCCAAGAGCGCCGCCTTCGGCATGCTCCAGACCCTGCGCGCCTACGGCCTCGTCTCGGACGACGGCGAGGGCATGAACCGCCGCTACCGGCTCGGCATGAGCCTGGCCCGGCTCGGCGACCGGGCCCGCTCCCAGGTGTCCCTGCGCGGGGTCGCCCACCCGGTCCTGCGCGAGCTGACCCGGAGCACCGGGATGGCGTCCCGGCTCGCCGTCCCCGAGGACGGCCACGCGGTCGTCGTGGACCAGGTCGAGCTCGACCAGCGCGTCCGGCTCGATCTGCGGATGGGCCAGCGCGAGCTGCCGCACTGCACGGGCCTGGGCAAGGCGCTGCTCTCCGCCGTGCCGCCGGGCGAGGCGGCCGCGGTCGTCGAGCGGTTCGGGCTGCCCCGGCGCACCTCCCGCACGATCACCGACCCGGCGACCTTCCTGTCGCATCTGCGCGACATCGCACGGGTCGGCTACGCCCTGGACGACGAGGAGGACGCCGAGGGCATCATCTGCATCGGCGCGCCGGTCTTCGACGACCGTTCGGTCTGCGCCGGAGCGGTCTCCATCACCGGCCTCAAGCTCGGCCTGCCAGCCTGGCGCTACCAGGAACTGGGCGGCCAGGTCCGGGACGCGGCCCGCCGGATCAGCGTCTCGCTCGGCTGGGTCGACGACACCGACGGCACCGCCTCCGGCAGCGACACGGCGCATTCCGACGAAATCGGGTCTTGACCAAACGGTGTAACCCGCCGTAGGTTCCCTGCCAACCGCGGTGACACTCCATGGTCACCGGCGTTTTACCCTTTCCGGCCTGGTTCCGGCGCCTGCCCATTGCGCCGTGGACACCCGAAGACCGGACCCTTTTCAGCCATCCGCCTCATGGCAGTCCTCCGCAGGAACGCTCCCACTTGTCGCACTTCTCGGAAGGCGAAGTCCGCATGAGCGTTCCGCACCACCACACCCCCGCGTCGTCCCGCCGGAATCTC
>NZ_FMBW01000067.1 GCF_900091725.1 Streptomyces sp. DvalAA-43
CTAGACCCTTGCTCCGAGGGGGCGTCCAGCGTCCGCAGCGTCCGCACGCCTCTCCCTCTAAGAGCCGTCTTGACCTGCGGTGATGCTCTTAGAGGGAGTGGATCTTGCGGACGCTGCGGACGCTGGCGGACGCTATACATTTTGTTTAGCGTCCACACAGAAAGCCCAGGTCAACAGCGGTGCGGTAGGAGTTGCGGACGCTGCGGACGCTATTTTCTCTCAACTCTCTAGTAAGAGGTGTAGTGAGGGCCAAGTGGAACGGCCGCCCCCCCCTGAAATGCCTCGGTAGGCCATCCAGGAGGGGCGGGGCCGGATGCCCTCAAGCACCGATGCCCTCTGCCGCCCCTGGATTGCTCTGGGCGGCATTTCAGAGGGGGGCGAAGGCGGGAAGAGATCCGGCGCGTGTACCGAAAGAGGAGCACCCCGCCGGGGCACGGGCGTGCTCCTCTTGCTTGCGCGACCGGGAGGAAGAGACCACGAACCGCCGACGGGGGGTGGTCTCTTCGGCCGTCGGCGTCGGCAGGAGCGACGGCCACGGCCGTGGCCGGGTGACGATGCGTGCTCGCTTGTTGCTTGTCGCTTGTAGCGACAAGTGGGGAACCAGGGGGAGAGAAGCCACCCTGGGTGGGTGAACCGGGAGCGAGCGCTTGTCGCTACAAGCGACAACAAGCGAATCCCGTCACTGTCCGCTACTGGCTACTGGCTACTGGCTAGTGCCCAATGTCCTGCCGGGAGGCCAGGAATAGGCGGTGGAGGCCGGTTCTACTGGCTAGTGGCAAGTTGGCAGTAGCCAGTAGGCAGTAGCCGTGTGTGTCTGTGTGGGGTGTGGGGCCACACAGACCAAGAGGGAAGCCTCAAGCCCGTTCCGCTCCGGATTTCGGGCTTCTTTCGGCGGTGGGCTGTGTGCGTCACACGACCCACACATGCAGGTCAGTGACCTACGCACGGCTGTGTGACGCACACAGCGTGTGTGGGTCACCGCGTGAGGGCTGTGTGGGTCCGTGTGTGGGTGGCTGTGTGGGTCGGAGCAAGGCGCGAGGCGCCCGGTGTCCGCCTGCCCCATCACCTTGCCGCAGACGCCGAACAGCTCTGGGAGCTCCCGGCGTGGGCGACGAAGGGGCGTCCGCCCGGAGAGGTCCGCCGACAGCGCGAGCCCTGGGGCGGTCGTGTCGTGGGGCGACCTCGCCGGGCACGAAGTCGAGGAAGCCTTCCAAGGGGGGACGCGGCATGGGCACCCGACCGCGTCCCCCCTTGGAAGGCCGTCCCCAACCGGCCACCGGCCTCCACCTCGCCAGGACGGCCGATACCCCATCCGGCAGTGGTGCGCCGAAGGTCGTCGGCCGTCAGGCCGTCCTCACAGCTCTTTCCTGCGCGCTTGTCGCCTGTCGCGTACAACGTCACTCGCGCCCTCCGGGGTACGGAAACCCCGTCTGACCTGGATGCCGACAAGCGACAAGACAAGCGACAAGCGACAAGCGGGACGACAAGCCGACCGTGGCTGACAGTGACCAGATTGCCTGTGGTGGGCCCCCCACAGGCAGACCCCCACAGACCCCCACAGCCGTGTGGGACCCCCACAAGGCTGTGGTGGTCTCTGACCTGCATGTGGTGGGTGTGGGGGTCCCACAGAAACCACCCCCGGAAACCGCCCTTAGACCCCCACAGGACGCCTCGGGGGACATCTTGTGGGGGTCTGTGGGACCCCCACAGACCCCCACAGGAGCTGCGACAGAGAGCGACGATCGCGTCGCACGTCTCGCCGGAGCGGCGGGCCAGGCTGTGAACCGTCGGTCGGCCGGCGGGGCGTCAGGAAGGACTGGGCTCCGAGTGTCAGGCAGTGTCACGCGGGTGTCAGGACCTGGTGTCAGGGCGCGTGACACCCACTCTCGCCTAAGGGTTTGGGTGTCACGCGCCTGTGACGGTGTCAGGTCTCACGCGGGTGTCAGAGCCATTCACCGGGCCGATGGCCGGGCCGTCTGTGGGCCGTCGGAGGGCGGCCCACAGTCACCAATGTTCACCAACGTTGACCGCTGCTTCGCAGGTCAGACGCCTACGCGGCGCCGGAGACCTCGGCGAGGTACGCGTTGGTCTTCTCCGGCTCGAAGAAGAAGTTGTCGAAGTCCGCCGGGTTGTTGAAGCCGTTGGCGAAGCGGTCGGCGACCGGCTGGAGCTGGCCGGCGGCGCCGATCAGGTTCAGCACGTGCTCCGGCGGTACGCCGAGCATCGCGTTGGTCCACTTCACGACGTGCTGCGCGGTGTCCCAGTAACGGTCGAACGTGGCCTGCATCCACTCCGCGTCGAACTCCCGGTCGCCGTGCTCGATGATCGAGTCCAGGTAGGCGTTGGCGCACTTGGAGGCCGAGTTGGAGCCCTGGCCGGTGATCGGGTCGTTGGCGACGACGACGTCCGCGACGCCGAGCACCAGACCGCCGCCGGGCAGCCGGCCGATCGGCTTGCGGACGGTCGGCGCGTAGCGGCCCGCCAGGGTGCCGTTGGCGTCGGTCAGTTCGACCTTGGTGGCGCGGGCGTACTCCCACGGCGTGAACCGCTCCATGAGCTCCAGCGTCTTCGCCAGGTGCTCGGAGGGGTCCTTGATGCCCTGGAACACGTCGAGCGGACCGCCCGGGACGCCCTCCCAGAACAGGATGTCGGCGCGGCCGGACGTGGTCAGGGTCGGCATCACGAAGAGCTCGCCGACGCCGGGGACGAGGTTGCAGCGGACCGCGTCGAACTCGGGGTGCTCCGGGCGCGGGCCCATGCCGTGGACGTACGCGACGGCCAGGGCGCGCTGCGGGGCGTCGAACGGCGAGCGGGAGGCGTCCCGGCCGAACATGGAGACCAGCTCGCCCTTGCCCGCGGAGACCATCACCAGGTCGTAGGTGCGGGAGAAGTAGTCCAGGTCGGAGACGGCCGCACCGTGGATGACGAGCTGTCCGCCGCGCTGGGCGAACGTCTCCATCCAGCCGGCCATCTTCACGCGCTGGTCGACGGACTGGGCGAAGCCGTCCAGCTTGCCGACCCAGTCGACGGCGCGCGAGGAGTCCGGCGCGGCGACGGAGACGCCGAGGCCCTCGATGCGAGGGGCCTGGGTCTCCCAGAAGTTGAGCTGGTAGTCCCGCTCGTGCTGGAGCGCCGTGTGGAACATGCACTGCGTGGACATGACCCGGCCGGAGCGGATCTCGTCGGCGGTGCGGTTGGACATGAGGGTGACTTCGTACCCTCTGGACTGCAGTCCGAGGGCGAGCTGGAGCCCGGACTGACCGGCTCCGACTATGAGTATCTTCCGCATCGCGGTTCTCCGTTGTGTGTGATCTAGGCAGGGGTGGCGTCGAGGGCGTGGCCCACCAGGGCCAGCAGCGACTCGATGACGGTGATCCTGTTGCGCGCGTCCATGATCACAACCGGCACGTGCGGCGGGACGGTCAGGGCCTCCCGGACGTCCTCCGCCTCGAACCCGGGGGTTCCCTCGAAGTGGTTGACGGCCACGATGTACGGCAGCCCGCAGCTCTCGAAGTAGTCGAGGGCGGGGAAGCAGTCGGCGAGCCGGCGGGTGTCGGCCATCACGACCGCGCCGATCGCGCCGCGCACCAGGTCGTCCCACATGAACCAGAAGCGCTGCTGGCCCGGGGTGCCGAACACGTACAGCACGAGGTCGTCGTCGAGCGTGATCCGGCCGAAGTCCATCGCGACGGTCGTGGTGACCTTGTCGGGCGTCGCGGAGAGATCGTCGGTCTCCTCGCTGGCCTGGGTCATCATCGCTTCGGTCTTCAGCGGGGTGATCTCGGAGACGGACCCGACGAAGGTCGTCTTGCCCACGCCGAACCCGCCCGCGACCACGATCTTCGTGGCGATGGGGGCCCTGGTGTGGTCCAACTGCCAGGCCTGGAGCGATTCCTCGGCCTGGTCCCTGGCGCCCGGCTGCCGCGGGGCGAAGAGCGGCGACTCAGAGACGACGGAGTCCATTGAGCACCCTTTCGAGCAGTGCGCGGTCGGGCTGGCCGGTGCCGTGACCGGTCCCGTACACGCGGATCTTTCCCTGGTCGGCCAAGTCGCTGAGCAGCACCCGGACCACACCGAGCGGCATCTTCAACAGGGCCGAGATCTCCGCGACCGTACGCATCCGGCGGCAGATTTCGACAATGGCCTGGAGCTCCGGCATGACACGGCCGGCCAGATTGCCGTTGGTCAGCTCGCGGCGCTCCTCGGGCGCTTCGAGCGCGGCGACGAACGTCTCGACGAGCAGGACGTGGCCGAAGCGGGTGCGTCCGCCGGTGAGCGAGTACGGGCGGACCCGTGCGGGCCTTCGGTCGGCCCCGCGGACGGGGAGCCTGCGGGCGGATTCAGCAGCGGGCTTCACTGGGTGCTCTCCATCGATTTGCGCAGTTCACTGCGGAGTTCGGGGGTGAGTACGTGTCCGGCCCGGCCGACGAAGAGGGCCATGTGGTAGGCGATGACGCTCATGTCGCAGTCCGGGGTGGCGTGCACACCGAGCAGCGAGCCGTCGCTGATCGACATGACGAAGACGCTGCCCTCGTCCATGGCGACCATCGTCTGCTTGACGCCGCCGCCGTCCATCAGCTTGGCGGCGCCGATGGTGAGGCTGCCGATGCCGGAGACGATGGTCGCCAGGTCGGCGCTGGAACCCTTGGGGCCGTCCTGTCCGACGGTGCTCCGGGCGACCAGATGGCCGGGGTCGGAGGAGAGCAGCATCAGGCCGTCGGACGAGACGACGGTGACCGAGTGGACCCCGGGCACCTCCTCCACCAGATTGCTCAGCAACCAGTGAAGGTTACGGGCCTCGGTGCTCAGCCCGAATGTGCTGGGCGCAGTCAACTGCGTGCCTCCTCGACTGTGTCCCCCGTCTCATCCGTCTGATCGGTACGTGCGGGGTGTCCACCTGGTCCAGTGGCTCCCGGGAGTGACTGGGTGGCGGCGATCTCGGCGATCTCCGCCTCGACGTCCCTGCGGCCGTCCTTCGCACCCTGGTGGAAGCCGCCGAGCCTGCGGCGCAGCGCCTCCTTGTCCAGGCTGCCCTTGCGCTCGGTGGTGGGTGCCTCGGTGGGCTTGACGATCCGGGGGGTGCGCTTGGGCAGCCCCTTGTCCGTGATCCGTTCGGCCTGCTCGACCTGCTCGGGCCGGGGCTGCGGCTGCTGCTCCGGCTGCCGGGTGCCCGGCAGGGGCATGGAGGCCGGGGCGGCGGTACGCGGCTCCGGGGTGTCGTCCCCGACGCGCTCGTGGCGGTCGGGGCCGATGGCGTACGGGTCGGGCGTCGGGGTCCCGGTCCCGATTCCGGCCCCGGTCCCGGCCCCGGTTTCGGGGGTGTACGGGTCGGGCGTCGCCGTCCCGGGGGTGTACGGGTCCGGCGCGTCGGTCCCGGTGTACGAGTCCTGCGTCGCCGTCCCAGGGGTGTCCGCGGATTTCGGGACCACCGGAAGCCGGACCTGCATCGTGACCTCGGAGTCCACCTCGGCCGGGGGCGTCGCCCCGGTCGGGGCCTCGGGCCGGGGAGTCGGAGCGGGCTCGGTTGCCGGAGCCGCAGCCGGGGCGGGTGCCTGGTCGGCGGCCGCCTCGCGGATCGTCTGCTCGGCGGCCGCGATCAGCGGGTCCTCGGGCAGCGCGAGCGTACGGGCGGGCAGCGCGTTGGAGTTGGCCTCGGCGACCGAGCCCGGGAGGTTCAGCGCGGGCGCGTCCCCGGGGACCTTCACCGGCGGCGGTGTGGCGGCCGGGGGCGCCTTCGGCAGCAGGGCCTGGGGCAGGACGACGACCGCCGTGACCCCGCTGCCCTTGTGGTCGCGCAGCTGGACGCGTACGCCGTGGCGCGCGGCCAGCAGGGAGGTGACCTGGAGGCCGAGCCCGGCCCCGTCCGCACTCTGCTCGCCCGCCTCGAACAACGCCGGGTCGGCCAGCCGGGTGTTGAGCTCGCCCATCCGTACGGCCGACATCCCGATGCCCTCGTCCTGGACGGAGAGCATCACCTCGCCGCTCTCCAGCAGCCAGCCGGAGAGCTGGACATGGGAGTCGGGCGGCGAGAAGGCGGTGGCGTTCTCCAGGAGTTCGGCGACGAGGTGGCTCAGGTCGTCGGCGGCGAAACCGGCGATCTGGGCGTGCGGCGGCAGGGACTGGATGGTGACCCGCTCGTACCGCTCGATCTCCGACACGGCCGCGCGCAACACGTCGACCAGCGGGATCGCTCCCGGATGCCCGTGGCCGTGCTCGGCGCCCGCGAGGACCAGCATGTTCTCGCTGTGCCTGCGCATGACGGTGGCCATGTGGTCGAGCTTGAACAGCGTGGCGAGCCGCTCCGGGTCGTGCTCCCGCTCCTCCAGGCCCTCGATGACCCCGAGCTGGCGCTCGACGAGGCCGAGGGTGCGCAGCGAGAGGTTGACGAAGGTGTGGTGGACCGTGTTCTTCAGCCGCTCCAGCTGGGCGGCGAGGTCGGCGGCCTGTACCTGGAGCTCGGCGCGCTGGACGGTGAGGGCCTCGCGCCCGGCGATCAGCTCGCCGCGCTCGGTCTGCAGGCTCTCGAAACGGCCGTTGAACTCGTGCAGGAGTCCGTGGAGCCTGCCGTGCAGGCTGTTGAGGGACCGGACGACCTGGGCGAACTCGTCGTTGCGTCCGGTGTAGCGGACCGGTTCGGCGGTGTCGGGCTCCGCGGCGAGGCGGGCGGCGCCGATCCGCAGGACGGCGAGCGGCTGGGTGAGGGTGCGGGCCACGGCGGTGGAGACCCCGACGGCGACCAGCAGACAGCCGCCGAGCAGCGCGATGCGCAGTTCGAGCGCGGTGACGTCGTCGTCGCGCAACCGCTCCAGGCGCTGGATCTGTTCGGTGCCGAGGGCCGACTCGACGCTCCGCATCCGGTCGATCCGCGCGGAGAGCGCCGCCTCGGCCTTCTTGCTGCTGGTCGTCTGGTCGGAGTCCGACAGCTCGGGGCGGGCGGTGAGGGTGTTGAGGTACTTCTCCGCGCTGTTGACCTCGGGCCCGGTGACGGTGGAGGACAGCTTGTCGCGGGCGGTGGAGCCCGCGGCCTGGTCGAAGTCGGCGAGCGAGGCGAGTTCGCGGACCCGGGCCTGCTGGGCGGCGGCGCTCAGCTCGTCACGGGTGCGGTCGTCCTTGTCGCTGCCGCTGTCCTGGGTCTGCAGGGGCAGGCCGGTCAGCGGGTCGGTCTGCGGGACCGTCTCCTTGCGGGGCACCGAGAGCGCGGCGATCAGCAGCCCGCGGGTGGCGGAGGCCTGCTCGGTGGCCTGCCCGAGGGCGAGCGGGGCGCGGGTGGCCTCGGCCGCGCGCGGCGGGGTCTTCTCGGCGAGTTCGTCGGCGAGGTCGTGGAGCTTGGCGATGACCTCGGAGTACGCCTCGTGGGCCTCCAGTGCCGTGCCCTTGCCGCTGAGCGCGTCGCGGCGCAGGGAGGGGATGGTGGAGAGGTCGCGGCGCAGCGAGGCGGGGGCGGTGGCCCTGATCTCGTCGACCTGCCGGTCGACGCGGGCGCTCCGGCTGCCGGAGCCGTCCTTGCCGTCCGTCGCGCCGGTCTTCGTGTCGCGCCCGGCGGCGATCCGGGCGGTGACCTCGTCGCGCTCGTCCGCCAGTGCGTGGGCGAGGGCGGTGGCCTGCTGGTTCAGCTCGGCGAGGGTGACCAGCCGCTGCGATTCGTTCAGTTCGGAGGAGGCGGCGAGGATCGCCGGGGTGCCCGCGGCGATGACGGTGATACCGACGACCGCGACACCGGCGACCAGCCGGCTCCGTACGCGCACGGTGCGCCGGGTGCCCTCGCTCTCGGCAGGTGCCGGTGACGTCACCCCGGAACCATGCTGCTTGCCGCCCTTGCTCCGAGGCCGCTTCTTCTGCACCGGTGCTCGCAATCTTGACTCGTCCGCCCTTGAAGCAGAGGTGACGCACGGTCACACGTAATGAGCGCCCCGACCCCTGGTACGGCTTCCGACCATTCCAGTGCTTTTGAGAGGGGGGCGCGCATCCACCACTCCGCCACCTGAACGAGTGAACATCACTCCCGAGTTGGCGAACAAGTTTGCCCCAGGGGCCTTTCTGCCACACCTGGTCCTTCGGCTGGAACTTCCGCGCAGGCTTTGGCAGGATGCCCGCCCGCACGCCCCACGGAGTCGTTCCCTCCGCTCCGGGCACTCGTCTGACCTGCTGGTACAGGCCAATGACGGTCGAGTGCGGGGCTCGTGAAGGCATCGTGCAGACTGGCCGTATGCGCATCGAACTGGCCACCGTCCCCGGCAGCCCGGACCGCCCGAACGAGGACTGGGCGGCCACCGCGCTTCCCGCGTCCGGCCAGGGTGGGACGCTGATCCTGCTCGACGGGGTGACCCCGCCGCGAGGTGATGACGGTTGTGTGCACTCGGTCCCCTGGTTCACCGCCCGGCTGGGCGGCGCGCTGGTCGAACTGTCCGGTTCACGGCCGGATCTGACCCTCCAGGAGATCCTGGCGGTGTCCATTCGACGCACCGCCGACGCACACCGCCCCCTGTGTGACCTTTCTCACGTGCGTACACCTCAGGCGACGGTCGCCATGGCGCGCTGGGACGACCGCGAGGTCGAGCATCTGGTGCTCTCCGACTCCGTACTGCTGTTCGAGGCGCACGACGGAAGCGTGCGCCCCCTGCTCGACGACCGGCTCGACCGGCTGCCGCCCGGTTCGCTGAGCACCGAGGCGATCGCCGACGCCCGGGTACGGAACAAGGAGGGCGGCTTCTTCACCGCCGCCGCCGACCCCTCCGTGGCGGCCCGCGCCGTCACCGGGCGCACCCCGCTCGACCGGGTGCGGGCGATCGCCGCACTGACCGACGGGGCGGCCCGCTGGACCCAGATGTTCCACGAGGGCGACTGGGCGGACTGCCTCGGCGTGCTCCGCAAGGAGGGAACGCAGGCGCTGATCGACCGGGTCAGGGCCCTGGAGGACGCGGACACGGGGCGCGAGCGCCTGCGCCACGGCAAGACGCACGACGACGCGACGGCGGTCTACGCGGCGCTGTGACGGCGCACCGGGCGGCGGGCCGGGCGTCAGTCCTCGGCCCGCGCGTTCAAGTGGTGCAGCAGCCTGGCCAGTTCGGCCACCTCGGCCCGGTCCCAGTCGTCGAGCTTGCGGACATAGCGCTCGCGGCGGGCGTCGCGCACGGTGCGGTAGCGGTCCAGCCCGTCGGGGGTGAGATGGACGAGGAAGGCCCGGCCGTCGGCCGGATCGGGCTCACGGGCCACCAGTCCGAGGTCTTCCAGGGCGCGGAGTTGACGGCTCATGGTCGCCTTGCCCACCCCGAAGTAGGCCGCCAGATCGGTGGCCCGCTGCTGACCGGCCGACTCCAGCCGGACGAGCAGCCCGTACGCGGCGGCCTCCAGTTCCGGATGGACCTCGCGCGCCATCTCCCCGGAATTGGCCCGTGCCCGGCGCAGGAAGACGGCCAACTCCCGCTCCAGGGCAAGGAATGCGTGGTCCACACCACTCCCCCCGGCCGCGCCGGGTTCACTACCGCTTTCGCTCCCGTGCACGTCAACACCCCTCGTGAGCTTTCCTGTCGCTGAAACTTTCTTTCGCCGCTGGTCATCGCCGCAGCTTGGCCAGTATTTCGCAGGAGTAGACCAACGGCGGCGCCCAGGCCCCCTTCCCCAGCGCGGGTCTACGTGCGTAGCGTCGTGCATGGCATGTTCACACCATTACATGCCGGCAGGGGTACGCCCGACGTCCCCCTGGGATCAGCACATCCCCCCACCACGTCCTCGGAGGCACTCCCCATGCCGCTGCTCAGATCCACTCGCCAGACGTCCCGCCGCTCGCGCCTCGCGGGCGCCGGAACCCTGCTCGCAGCCCTCTCCCTCCTGCTCACCCTGCCCGGTGCGGCGAGCGCCGCCGGCAGCCATGACGCAGCCGCAAGGAAGCCCGCCCGGGGCACGGCCACGATGGGCATGGGCGTCGTCGCCCATGACGGTCAGGGCGGACTGCCTCGGGACACCCGCGCCGTCCAGACCGAAGGCGTGGACGTCTCCGGCCACCAGGGCAACGTCGCCTGGTCGACGCTCTGGAACAGCGGGGTGAAGTGGGCCTACACCAAGGCCACCGAGGGCACGTACTACAAGAACGAGTACTTCGCCCAGCAGTACAACGGCTCCTACAACGTGGGCATGATCCGGGGCGCGTACCACTTCGCCACCCCGAACACCACGAGCGGCGCCGTCCAGGCCAACTACTTCGTGGACAACGGGGGCGGCTGGTCGCGGGACGGCAAGACGCTGCCCGGCGTGCTCGACATCGAGTGGAACCCGTACGGCGACCAGTGCTTCGGCCTGAGCCAGGCCGGCATGGTCTCGTGGATCCGCGACTTCGTGAACACGTACAAGGCGCGCACCGGACGCGACGCGGTCATCTACACCGCGACCAGCTGGTGGAAGACCTGCACCGGCAACAACGCGGGCTTCGGCGCCACCAACCCGCTGTGGGTGGCCCGCTACGACTCCACGGTCGGCGAGCTCCCGGCCGGCTGGGGCTTCTACACGATATGGCAGTACACCTCGTCCGGCCCCACCGTCGGCGACCACGACCGCTTCAACGGCGCCCTCGACCGCGTGCAGGCCCTCGCCAACGGCTGAGCCCGCCCGCCCCACCGCTTCGCACGGCAGAGCCCCGGTCATCCACCGGGGCTCTTCGCCTGTCACGCCTCCGACCAGGGATTCTCGCCTTCCGGGCCAGCAGTGGACCCCCTATACATATGGTGTATACGCCCTATGTATAGTCCTTCTCTGCCGCACATCGTGCGCCCTGTTCAGCTACGGAGGAGTGACCCGCCTTGTCCATGAAGACGAAGTCGATCGGTACGGGGTTGGCAGCCGCCCTTGTGACGGCGCTCACCCTGACGCTGAGCGGCTGCTCCATGCAGACCACCGCGCCCGCCTCGGCGCGCGGTGACGCGGGCTCCGACGCCAAGGGTTCCTTCGGTCCGGTGGACTGCCGCAAGGCGAAGTGCATAGCGCTGACCTTCGACGCGGGACCGGGCGAGGACACCCCGCACCTGCTGGACATCCTCAAGGAGAAGAAGGTCCACGCGACCTTCTTCCTGCTGGGCAAGAACCACGTCAAGAAGCACCCCGACACCGTGCGCAGGATCGCCGCCGAGGGGCACGAGGTGGCCAATCACACCTGGACGCACCAGGTCCTGACCGACCGCAAACCGGCCGAGATACGCGCCGAGCTGAAGAAGACGCAGGACGCGATAGCGGAGGTGACCGGCAAGAAGCCGCGCCTGATGCGCCCGCCGCAGGGCCGCACCGACGACACCGTCTCGGACATCAGCAAGGACCTGGGGCTCTCCCAGGTCCTGTGGAGCGCCACCGCGAAGGACTACTCCACGACCGACTCGGCGCTGATCAAGAAGCGCATCCTGGACCAGGCCGGCAAGGACGGCATCATCCTGCTGCACGACATCTACAAGGGCACCGTCCCCGCGGTGCCGGGCATCATCGACGCGCTGCAGAAGCAGGGCTACACCTTCGTCACCGTCCCGCAGCTGATGGCCCCCGCCGAGCCGGTCCCCGGGACCATCTACCGCCCCTGAGCGACCGGGCCGGACACCCGGGGACCCTCGGCGCGGGTGCGCCGGGGGTCCCGTCGGTCACGGGGTGCGTCAGCCGCAGTCGCCCGCGGGCCGCTCCCGCGTCACCAGGTCGGTCCAGCCGGTGGTGCCGTCGATCCAGACCACCCGCCTGCCGCCGTCGGCCGCCGCGGACGACTGCTCGCCGCGGTTGCAGGAGACCCGCTGGACGCGTGATCCGTCCGGGGTCAGCTGCCACAGCTTGGGCAGCGTCTCGTTGCGGTACGCCGTGTCCGGGGTCTGCGCCGTCACGGTGACCGCGTCGTCGGACGCCGTCAGGTCGTACGCGAAGAGCGCGCCGTCACCGGCCTCCGGGCTGAGGTCCTTGAGCCCGGTGCCGTCCGGGTTCGACCGGCGCACCGCGAACTGGCCCTGGTCCGCCACCTCGTCGACCAGCCACACCACGGAGTCCCTGGTGACCGCGGTCTGGCCGAGCGCCTGCGGCGTGCCGCTCTGCGGCAGCAGCTTCGTCTTCCCGGTGTTCACGTCGAACACCTCGACGCCCAGCTCGTAGTCCTGCTCGCCCGGGTAGAGCTTCCCGTAGGCGATCGTGGAGCCCTTGACGGAGCCGACCGCGGTGGAGAGGTGGTACTTGCCGCCGTCCACGTAGCCCTGCCTGCCGGTGCGGGTGTTCACATAGCCGACGTGCTGGCTGCCGAACGGGTCGTACTCGGTGAAGACCACCAGGTCGCCGTCGACCCGCAGCCCCTCGACGCCGGTGAAGGACGTCCAGACGGTCTTGACCGGACCCCCGGCGATCGGGCGGCTCAGGATGTCGATGCTGGTGTCACCGAAGGCCGCCCACACCACGGACTTGCCGTCGGTCGCCGGATACACGTGGTAGCGGCCGTCGTTGGGGCTGATCAGCTTGGGCGCCCCCTTGCCGTCGGTGCGCCCGGCGTAGACGGAGTACGGCTCCGAGCCGTCGTCGTTCGACTTGGAGGTGGCCCACCAGCCGCCGCCCGCGCCCACGCCCGTACCGGCGATGTTGAGCTTGCCGAAGAGCTTGTCGGAGTCGACGCCGAGCGCCTTCTCCCAGCCCGGGACGATGCCATGGGCGTCGAACGACCGCTTGACGACCGCCAGCTGCTTGGCCGTCACGCCCAGCTCCCGGGCCGCCGCGATGGTGGCGTTGCGCCCCTCGGTGAAGCCGTCGAGCGGGGTCAGGTACGCGTCGAGCGCGCGGTAGGCGATCTTGTCCGCGAGCTCGGCGCCGAGGTCCTCGCGGATGTCCCAGAGGGCGCCGGAGTAGATCGTGGAGTTGAGGTGCACCCCGCCGTTGTCGGTGGAGAAGGCCACGCCGAGGTAGTTCTTCGAGGTGGTGGCGCCGTCGTTGAGGTCACGGAAGGCGCAGTCGCGGGGCCCGGCGGTGCGGCACAGGTCCTCGCCGATCAGTCCCGCGTCCGGGTCGTCCATCGAGGTGCCGGAGGCGGTGACGTCGATGGCGTTGCCGAAGTAGTCGGCGATCGCCTCGTTCATCGCGCCGGACTGGCCCGCGTAGACGAGGTTCGCGGTGGACTCGACGACGCCGTGGGTCATCTCGTGGCCGACCACGTCGAGGTCGGCGGAGAGGGGCTTGTACTCGCTGTCGCCGCCGCCGTAGACCATCTTCTGGCCGTCCCAGAAGGCGTTGACGTACGGCTGGCCGTAGAGGGTCACCCCGACCAGCGAGTTGATGTTCATGCCGCGGCCGTCGAGGCTGTCGCGGCCGTGCTTCTGCTTGTAGTAGTCGTAGACCTGGCCCGCCGCCCAGTGCGCGTCCGTCGCGCCGGACTGACCGGCCTCCTTGCCGAAGTCGCTGGTGGGGTGGCTGAACACGCTGATCCCGCTGGGCCAGCGGCCGGACGCCTCGCCGACGTCGACCCCCTGGGCGTCCCAGGTGGCGAGCACACCCTTGCTGGTGTCCCACTCCCGGGAGTAGTCCTCCATGAGGTACTTGTCGTTGCCGCTGTCGTAGTAGAGGTCGAGCGGCACCTTGGAGCCGTCGACGCGCAGCCCGGTGCCCTTGACGCCCGGGAAGTCGTCGCCCGCCGGGGAGGCCGGTGCCGCCTTCGCGGCGGCGGCCTTCGCCGGCGCGCCCGCCGGGGAGGCCGCGTCCGGCGCGGTCAGGGTCTTGATGCCGCTGTACTGGAGGACCGGGAAGCCGGCCGCGGCGTCGATGTAGACCTCCTGGAGCACCGGCTCGCCGGTGGCCGGGTCCGTGCCGCGCACGGTGACGTGCTGGGCCAGGACCCCGGACCCCTTCGGGATCACCACGAGCCCCCGGGCGGTGCCGGTGAGCGCGGCCGCCCGCGCGGTCTTCTTCCCCTTGGCGCGGACCGCGTCGGCCTTGGTCAGCGTGGTGCCGCCGAGCCGGGACGCGGTCGTGGCGACCGCCCGCCGCACGGCGAGGTCCGCGCCGACCTTCGGCTCGGTCCCGGTCGTGAGCCCGGTGAAGTACTTGCCGGAGGTGCCGGTGACGACACGCTTCCCGGCCTTCTTCTCCATCCGTACGACGTACTGGCCGCCGAGCACCGTGATGCCGTGGTGCTTCTGCTGGAACCGCACCGTCTCCTCGGAGCCGCTGGTGAGCGACTGCACGGGCGTCAGATCCCGCTGGGGATCGGTGATCCGGTATCGGCTCTTCCGGTCCGCGAGGTGGCCGCGGGCCGCGTCGGCCGGCTTCGCCCCGGCGTCCGCCTTCTCGGAGATCGCGTCGACGAGGGCCGGGGTGGCGGTGCCGTCCCCGGGGACGATCTCGGACCGGGGCGCGGCGGCCGGCGGGGCTGCCGCCTGGGCCGGGAGCGCGGTCACGACGAGCGCCGCGCTGCCGAGCAGCGCGGCCAGGGCGGCGCCCCTCGGTATGCCGCTCCCCCGCGGTGCGCCGGCTGCCCGCGTCGCCGCGGATCCGCGTGAACCTCTTCTGGACGTACGCAATTCGACCCCTCCCACGTGCCTGGAAACCATCCAAGTGGTCATGGCCATGCAACCCGTGGGGCGCCAATGGATCAATGTGACAGCCGTGTTGACAAGTGGGCACGCCCACTTGTGTGGCTTGTGAAAACGGAGTGAGAATCCAGGCATGATCCAGGGGGAGCTGCGGGATCTCGGTCTCGGGGAGGCCGAGCAACGCGTATACGAGGAACTGCTCGCGGGGAACGCCTCCGACGCGCAGGAGCTCGCCGCGCTGCTGGACATGGCGCCGGAGCTGCTGGAGGCGACGCTCGACCGGCTGACCGACCACGGCTTCGCCCTGTCCCAGGCGGCCGACGGGCCGGACGCGCTGCCGCGAGCGGCGGCCCCGGCCGGTGCGATCCGCGCGCTCATCCACCGCCGTCAGGCTGAACTTCATCTGCGCTCGGCCGAGTTGGAGCAGCTCCGGATGAACGCCGACCGGCTGGCGGGCCGGCTGATGTCCGGCTCGCCCACCGCCCCCGAGGACGGCATCGAGGTGGTCGTCGGGCCGCACGCCATCGGTGAACGCGCCGAGTACCTGCTGGCCTCGGCCGAGCACGAGGTGGCGATCCTCGACCGGCCGCCGTATGTGAAGGGCCAGCCGCGGAAGGGGAGTTCGCGCTCCCCCGGCCTGGGCATAGAGGCGCTCCTGGACCGGGGTGTGCGGGTGCGCACGGTGCTGGACCGGGAGGGCGTCGGCTACCCCGGCCGGATGCGCTCGCTGACCGGGCTGGTCGAGCGGGGGCTACGGGCCCGGGTCGCCCCCGGCGTACCGACCAAGCTGATCATCGTGGACGGGCGGATCACCCTGCTGCCGCCGAGCGACGCCTCGGACCCGACGGCGTCCGCCCTGGTGGTCGGCGACGCGCTGCTGCGCAACGCCCTGGTGCCGCTGTTCGAGACGGTGTGGGAGCGGGCGACGCCGCTGGGCGGCTCGGGCGGACCGCTGCCGGAACCGCAGAAGGAACTGCTCGGGCTGCTCGCGGCCGGGCTGAAGGACGAGGCGATAGCGCGCCGGCTGGGCGTCCATGTGCACACGGCCCGGCGCCGGATCAGCGTGCTGCTGGATTCGCTGGGGGCCCAGACGCGCTTCCAGGCGGGGGCGCAGGCGACGCTGCGGGGATGGCTGGAGGTGTGAGCCGCGGTGGCAGGCGCCCCGCACGGCCCGGTGCGGGCTTCCGTACGACGCGGGGACGCGGGTGACGGCAGCGGCACGCGGAGCGGCCCGCCCACCCGTTGCCGGGAAGGCGGGCCGTCCGTACCGGTCGCGTACGTGGTGCCACGTCCGTCACGCCGTGGCGGCTACGCCGCGGCCGGGATCCGCTCCCCGGTCCGGGCCGAGGCCGGGGCCAGGGCGATCTCCAGGACCTGGCGGACGTCGGTCACCGGGTGGACCTCCAGCGTGTCCAGGACCTCGGCGGGGACGTCGTCCAGGTCGGCCTCGTTCCGCTTGGGGATCACCACGGTGGTGATCCCGGCGCGGTGGGCGGCCAGCAGCTTCTGCTTCAGGCCGCCGATCGGCAGCACCCGTCCGGTCAGCGAGACCTCGCCGGTCATCGCCACGTCCGTACGGACCAGCCGTCCGGAGAGCAGCGAGGCCAGCGCCGTCGTCATGGTGATGCCCGCACTCGGGCCGTCCTTCGGGACCGCGCCCGCCGGGAAGTGGATGTGCACGCCGCGGTCCTTCAGGTCCGCGACCGGCAGCTCCAGTTCCGCGCCGTGCGACCGCAGGAAGCTCAGCGCGATCTGCGCGGACTCCTTCATGACGTCGCCGAGCTGACCGGTGAGGGTCAGTCCGGACGCCCCGGTCTCCGGGTCGGCCAGCGACGCCTCCACGAACAGCACGTCGCCGCCCGCGCCGGTCACCGCGAGTCCGGTCGCCACGCCCGGCACCGACGTACGGCGCTCGGCCGGGTCCTGGGCGGACTCGGGGACGTGGTGCGGCCGTCCGATCAAACCGCGCAGGTCCGCTTCGGTGACCGTGAGCGGCAGCTCCCGGTCGCCCAGTTCGTGCTGGGCCGCGACCTTGCGGAGCAGCCGGGCGACGGCCCGCTCCAGGTTCCGTACGCCCGCTTCACGGGTGTATTCGCCGGCCAGCTTGCGCAGCGCGGACTCGTCGAGCGTCACCTCGTCCTTCTCCAGACCGGCCCGCTCCAGCTGGCGCGGGAGCAGGTGGTCACGGGCGATGACGACCTTCTCGTCCTCGGTGTAGCCGTCGAGCCTGACCAGCTCCATGCGGTCGAGCAGGGCCTCCGGGATGGCCTCCAGCACATTGGCCGTGGCCAGGAAGACGACATCGCTGAGGTCGAGCTCGACCTCCAGGTAGTGGTCGCGGAAGGTGTGGTTCTGCGCCGGGTCGAGCACTTCGAGGAGGGCGGCGGCCGGGTCGCCCCGGAAGTCGGAGCCCACCTTGTCGATCTCGTCGAGCAGGACGACCGGGTTCATCGAACCGGCCTCCTTGATGGCCCGCACGATACGTCCGGGGAGCGCACCCACGTACGTACGCCGGTGGCCCCGGATCTCCGCCTCGTCCCGGACACCGCCGAGCGCGACGCGGACGAACTTGCGGCCCATGGCGTGCGCGACGGACTCGCCGAGCGAGGTCTTGCCCACGCCCGGAGGCCCCACCAGCGCCAGCACGGCACCGCCGCGCCGCCCGCCGACGACACCGAGGCCGCGGTCGGAACGCCGCTTGCGGACGGCCAGGTACTCGGTGATCCGCTCCTTCACGTCCTGCAGCCCCGCGTGCTCGGCGTCGAGGATCTCCTGGGCACCCCGGATGTCGTAGGCGTCCTCGGTCCGCTCGGTCCACGGCAGTTCGAGGACGGTGTCGAGCCAGGTCCTGATCCAGGAGCCCTCGGGGCTCTGGTCGGAGGAGCGCTCCAGCTTGTCGACCTCCTTGAGCGCGGCCTCGCGGACGTGCTCGGGAAGGTCGGCGGCCTCGACGCGGGCCCGGTAGTCGTCGGACTCGTCCTCCGGGTCTCCGTTGAGTTCGGAGAGCTCCTTGCGGACGGCTTCGAGCTGGCGCCGCAGCAGGAATTCGCGCTGCTGCTTGTCGACGCCCTCCTGGACGTCCTTGGCGATGGACTCGGCGACGTCCTGTTCGGCGAGGTGTTCGCCGAGCCACTGGATGGCGAGCTTCAGCCGGGCGACCGGGTCCGTGGTCTCCAGGAGCCGCACCTTCTGGGCGGTGGTGAGGAAGGGCGAGTAACCGGAATTGTCGGCGAGCGCGGAGATGTCCTCGATCTGCTGGACCCGGTCCACGACCTGCCAGGCGCCGCGCTTCTTCAGCCAGCTGGTGGCGAGCGCCTTGTACTCCTTGACCAGCTCGGCGGCGGCACCGGGGAGCGGATCGGGCACGACCGCGTCGACCCGGGTCCCCTCCACCCAGAGCGCTCCGCCCGGCCCGCTGGTCCCGGCCCCGATCCGTACCCGGCCCCGGCCGCGGATCAGCGCGCCCGGATCTCCGTCCGACAGCCGTCCGACCTGCTCGACGGTGCCGATGACGCCGGTGCCGGTGTAGGTCCCGTCGATCCGCGGCACCAGAAGCACCTCGGGCTTGCCGCCGCCGTCCCGGGCCGCGGCCTGCGCGGCCTCCACGGCGGCACGTACATCGGTGTCGGACAGGTCCAGAGGCACCACCATCCCGGGCAGCACGACCTCGTCGTCGAGCGGCAGCACGGGCAGGGCGAGCGGAGTGACCGCATTGGAATCGGTAGCCATGATCTCCCCTTCGGCAGTCAAGTTGAGTTATGCAGACTCAATGCTCCTGAGCGCGCTATTGTTCCCCGGGGAGTGTTCGCTGTGAGCGATCGAGCAGTCGCCGTCCCGCTCCTGGCACGGGGCCGGGGCCGGCCCACTCGGGTCGTGGGCCACGGGCTGCGACCGCCGCACGGAAGCCTTGGACCGTTCGGACGTGCCGCGGTGCGCCGCGTGATGCGAACGGGCGGCCCGATAACAATGAGCCGCATGTCTCATATTCCGCCGGGTAGTGGTGGTCTGTCTCCGCTCGCGCGGGAGACGCCCGCGGAGCGGGCCGACCGGAACCTGATCGAGCTTCTCCAGGAACTGCGGGTCGTGCAGACCGGTGTGCAGATCGTCTTCGCGTTTCTCCTGGGGGTGGCCTTCACCAGCCAGTTTCCGCGCCTCGACACCTTCGAGCGCACCACCTATGTGGTGACGCTGCTACTCACAGTGGTCGCCTCGGCCGTGCTGGCGACCCCGGTCGCACTGCACCGGGGCCTGTTCCACCGGGGCGCCAAGGTCCGGATCGTCGCCCTGTCGGCGCGGCTCGCCGAGATCGGCCTGATCTTCCTCGCCCTCGCGCTCAACGGCGCCGTTCTCCTGCTCATGGACGTCGTCCTCGGCCGGACCGCCGCCTTCATGGTCACGACCGCCACGCTCGTCATGTTCACCGGCCTGTGGTTCGTCCTCCCGAGGGCACTGCGCCGCCCGGCCCGATGACCGCCCGTCAGGATCCCGCCGTGTCGGCCGGCCGCGTTTCCCGCGAGGACCGGCGCGAAGGCACCACGCCCCTGACCACCACTCCCCTGACCACCGCACCTCTCACCGCACGGGCCCGGCGCAGCAGCGGCCAGCAGGCCACGCCGAGCAGCAGGGCCAGCGGATGGCCCCAGTTGGTGAGCGGGTCGCTCAGTTCGAGCAGGTCGCGTGTCAGCATCACGCCCACCCCGCCGAGCGCCAGCACCCGCGGCAGCGGGGTGAGCAGTCCGGTGAGCGCGCCCACGCTCGCCATCAGCCCGAAACTGATGCCGTAGTCGAGGCGGTGCAGCGACGACTCCGGCAGATGCCCGGCGACCACGGACAGCCCGACCGGGATCTCCGTGGCGAGCGTCGCCACGACATGGCCGAGCACGAACACCGCGGCGGTCCGCCATCCCCCGATACGGCGTTCCAGCGCGGTCAGCACCAGGGCGAAGAGGAAGACGTACGAGGAGGTGAGCCCGCCGACGACCCACAGGGCGCTGGCCACCAGGACGAGCAGCGGGGTCTCGCCGAGGTGTGCGACGTCCGTGCTCGATTCGCGCAGCACGGCGGCGACGGTGCCGGGGTCGGCGTACTCCATGAAGAGGGACGTGGCGACCAGCACCAGCAGATACCCGAAGGTGAACGGCGTACCGGTGGGGGTCGGCAGCAGCCGCGGCCATCGGCGGGCCCTGCGGACCGGGGGCGGTGGGGGCGCGGCGTCGTCCGGGCGGCTCTGGCGCGGGATGGCGTCGAGCAGCGGAGCCGTGACGGGTTCTCCGCGGACCGCCCTGTCCGTACGCTGACGCACCGCGCGAGGCCCCTTTCCTTGACCGGCCCCCCGGAAGCAACGTCCCACTCTCCGTGATCCTCCCCCGCGCCGTCTGTGGCGTGAGCCACACGCGCCCGTGAACCGGCCCGGGTCCGCCGCCCGATAGAGAGGTGTGAAGCTGTTGCGCCCCTCGGAGGGAGAGCCCGAACGACGACGACGCCTTGCTGCGTGCGGTCGCGCAGGGGGACACGGAGGCCCTGGCGACGCTCCACGACCGGCACGCCGGCCGGCTGCTCGCCCGGCCGGGCAGGCGGTGCGCGGATACCGAGACCGTACGGGAGGTGCTTCAGGACACCTTCGTGACGGTGTGGCGCTCCGCCGGTTCGGGTGACCCGACACCCGGCGAATCCGGCAAACCGCTGGCCTCCGGCCGCGCCGAGCGGACAGGATGGCGAGGCCCCTGCCCGCCATTCACCGGAGACCCGCGCCATGCCCGACATCCTCCACTCCGACGCCCCGGCCCCCGTCACCCTCGACCGCCGCGAAGGCCCGTACGGCGAGGTCGTCCTGCGGCAGCGGGGTGACGACTTCGAGATCATCGCCAACGGGTGCTTCCTGATGGACACCTCGGACGGGCGCTCCGAGCGGCTGCTGATCGACGCGGCGCTGGCCGCGCTGCCGGCCGACCGGCCCGCCCCGTCGGTGCTGATCGGCGGCCTCGGTGTCGGTTTCTCGCTCGTCCGTGCCGCCGCCGAGCCGCGGTGGGGGCGGATCGCCGTGGCCGAGCGGGAGCAGGCGATCGTGGACTGGCACCGGGAAGGGCCGCTGGCCGCGATCTCCGCGGCGGCGCTCGCCGATCCGCGGACCGGGATCCTGACGACGGATCTCGTCGCCCACCTGAGCACGACTACGGACCGTTACGACGCTCTGTGTCTGGACATCGACAACGGACCGGACTGGACCGTCACCGAGGACAACACGAGCCTCTACTCCCCCGCCGGACTGGCGGACTGCCGGGCGCGGCTGACACCGGGCGGCGTTCTCGCAGTGTGGTCGGCCCAGCCGTCCGCCGACTTCGAACAGGCCCTGCGGAATGCCGGATTCAGTGGGGTAAGAACCGAAGAGGTCAGTGTTGCCCGAGGTGTGCCCGACGTGGTGCATCTCGCACTTCGGACAGACTGAGATCCCCCCGCCGGGTATCGTCGGCCCCCGGAAGCCCGGGGGCCAAGCGTCACAACACCGACACTCCGCCACTTCCGTGCGACCGAGCCGTTACACCCTGCGTAGCCGAGACCGGTCCGCTGCCTTTACGCTGCTGACCGGTAACGGGATCACCCACGAAATCCACAAGCGAAGACCGTGCGTCCGGGGGAATGGCCCCCGCGAGGACGGGCAGGGGCGGGGCGATGGAACAGACACACACCACCCACAACGGTGTCGCGGCCACCCCGGGCGCGCAGCGCCGGGTGCTGGTGGTCGAGGACGACGCCACGATCGTCGATGCCATTTCCGCCCGGCTGCGGGCCGAGGGCTTTCTGGTGCAGACCGCACTCGACGGCCCCGCGGCGGTGGACGCGGCCGAGGCGTGGCAGCCCGATCTGATGGTGCTCGACATCATGCTTCCCGGCTTCGACGGCCTGGAGGTCTGCCGCCGGGTGCAGGCCCAGCGGCCGGTGCCGGTGCTGATGCTGACGGCCCGGGACGACGAGACGGACATGCTGGTCGGCCTCGGGGTCGGCGCCGACGACTACATGACCAAGCCGTTCTCGATGCGTGAGCTGGCGGCCCGGGTCCATGTCCTGCTGCGCCGGGTCGAGCGCGCGGCGCTGGCCGCGGTGACGCCGCGCAGCGGGATCCTGCGCCTGGGCGAGCTGGAGATCGACCACGCGCAGCGCCGGGTCAGGGTGCGCGCCGACGACGTCCATCTGACGCCGACCGAGTTCGACCTGCTGGTCTGTCTGGCCAATACGCCGCGTGCGGTGCTCTCCCGGGAGCAGTTGCTGGCCGAGGTCTGGGACTGGGCGGACGCCTCCGGCACCCGTACGGTCGACAGCCACATCAAGGCGCTGCGCCGGAAGATCGGTGCGGAGCGGATCCGTACCGTGCACGGTGTGGGCTACGCCCTGGAGACCCCGGCTCCATGACCCGGCCCGGTTCCGGACTGCGTCCCTTCTCGGTCAAGGCCAAGATGAGCACGCTCGTCGTGGTCTCGGTCTTCATCACCACCGGCCTGCTGATGGTGGCCGTGCGCACCAGGACCGAGCTGCGGTTCATCACGGTGTTCTCGGTGATCGCGACCCTGCTGATCACCCAGTTCGTTGCGCACGGTCTGACCGCGCCGCTGGAAGAGATGACCACCGTGGCCCGCTCGATCTCGCACGGCGACTACACCAGACGGGTGAGCGGCGCCGACCGGCGCGACGAGCTCGGCGACCTGGCCCAGACGATCAACCGCATGGCGGACGATCTGGAGGCCGTGGACCGGCACCGCAAGGAACTGGTGGCCAATGTCTCGCACGAGCTGCGCACACCCATCGCGGCGCTGAGAGCCGTGCTGGAGAACGTCGTGGACGGGGTGTCCTCGGCCGATCCCGAGACGATGCGCACCGCGCTGAAGCAGACCGAGCGGCTCGGCAGACTGGTGGAGACGCTGCTGGACCTGTCCCGGCTGGACAACGGGGTGGTCACGCTCAAGGCGGGCCGTTTCGAGGTGTGGCCGTATCTCTCGGGCGTGCTGAAGGAGGCGAACCTCGCCGTCTCGCACCGCCGGCTGCCGTCCGGTTCCGGGAACCACATGCGCAAGGACGTCCATCTGCATCTGGACGTGTCGCCGCCGGAGCTGACCGCGCACGCGGACGCGGAACGCCTGCATCAGGTGGTGGCCAATCTGATCGACAACGCGGTCAAGCACAGCCCGCCGCACGGCCGGGTCACCGTGCTGGCCCGGCGCGGGCCCGGACCGGAGTCCCTGACGCTGGAGGTCATGGACGAGGGGCCGGGCATCCCTGAGTCCGAACGTCACCGGGTCTTCGAGCGCTTCAACCGCGGCGAGGTGCCCTCCCCGCACGGGCCGGGCAGCGACGGCGGCACGGGCCTCGGCCTGGCGATCGCCCGCTGGGCGGTGGATCTGCACGGCGGACGCATCGGAGTGGCCGAATCCGTTCGCGGCTGCCGCATCCAGGTCACTCTTCCGGGGGTCCCTCAACCGCGAGGTTGACATAGGGTTCGAACCGGAAGGGCGCGTTCTACGTGTTCCCTTCAGGGGGGTACGACCCAGGGGGCCGTAGCCGCGGTCCCGCGTACCCAAAGTGAAGCGGAACCATGCAGGTTTCCCGCCAATTCCTGCACCGAAACCCGCCTTCCAGTGTGACTTGCGCGACGAAGACCGGCCCGGCCTGCGTGGAACGGCGAGGGAGGCGTAGCCTTGATTTCCGCTGTCCATCACCTTGTGAAGCGGAAGAGGGCGGTTGCCGCCGTGTCGTCTCAGTCCCCCAGTAACTCGAGCATCTCGACCGACCAAGCCAGCCCGGGTGCGAACCCGGCCGCTGCTTTCGGGCCCAATGAGTGGCTCGTCGATGAGATCTACCAGCAGTACCTCCAGGATCCCAATTCGGTCGATCGCGCCTGGTGGGACTTCTTCGCCGACTACAAGCCGGGTAGTTCCGGCACGGCGGACAAGCCCGTTCCCGGCGTCCCGGCCACGGCGGCTGCGGTCGACCCCGGCCCCGGCCGCACCGGCCACCCCGGCGCAGGCCCC
>NZ_FMBW01000045.1 GCF_900091725.1 Streptomyces sp. DvalAA-43
GACCCCGGCTCCGGCTGGTCGGCCTCGCCCTGACGCTCGTCATGCTGACGTTCGTCGTCCGGCTGCTCCAGGTCCAGGCCGTCGACGCCAGCGCGTACGCGGCCAAGGCCAAGGTGAACCGCTACCTCAGCTACACGATCTCCGCCGAGCGCGGCGAGATCACCGACCGCAGCGGGGTCGCCCTGGCCACCAGCGTCGACGCGTACAACATCACCGCCGACCCCTCGATGTTCACGCCCGAGTTCAGCAAGGCCCCCGACGCGCCCCGGCAGGCGGCGGCGCTCCTCGCCCCGATCCTCCGCACCGACGCCGCCGGGCTGACCCGGAAGCTGTCCCAGAAGGGCCGCTACGTCGTCCTGGCCCGCCGTCAGACCCCGCAGGTCTGGAACCAGATCAAGGACCTCAAGTCCGTCTTCGCCGAGAAGGCGGGCAAGGACCGGGCGAGCGGCGGCCCGGGAGCCAATGTGCTGGCCGGGGTCTTTCAGGAGGCGACCACCAAACGGGTCTACCCCAACGGAGGTCTCGCCGCCGGGATACTGGGTTACGTCAACGCCGACGGCAAGGGCGCGGGCGGCCTCGAATCGCAGCTGGACAAGGAGCTCGCGGGCGAGGACGGCAAGATCAGGTACGCCCAGGCCGGCGGCCGGCGGGTGCCCACCGCGGGCACCAAGGAGGTCCCGGCCGTCCCCGGGGCCGACATCGAGCTGACCATCGACCGCGACATCCAGTGGGCCGCCCAGCAGGCCATCACCGACCAGGTGAAGGAGTCCAAGGCCGACCGCGGCTACGTGGTCGTCCAGAACACCAGGACCGGCGAGGTCCTCGCCATGGCCAACGCGCCCGGCTTCGACCCCAACGACCTCTCGCAGGCCGACGCCGCCTCGCTGGGCAACGCCGCCCTCCAGGACGTCTACGAGCCCGGCTCCACCAGCAAGGTCATGTCCATGGCCGCCGTGCTGGAGGAGGGGGCCGCCACCCCGGGCACCCACGTCACCGTCCCCAACCGGCTGCACCGCGGCGACCGGCTCTTCAAGGACGACATCGACCACGCCACCTGGTACCTGACGCTCAACGGCGTACTCGCCAAGTCCAGCAACATCGGCACCATCCTGGCCACCGGAGAGCTGGGCAAGACGCAGGCCCAGGCCAACAAGGTCCTCTACTCCTACCTGCGCAAGTTCGGGATCGGCTCGCCGACCGGTCTCGACTACCCGGGCGAGACCCCCGGCATCCTCGCCAAGCCCGAGGACTGGTCGACCTCGCAGCAGTACACCATCCCGTTCGGCCAGGGCCTCTCGCTCAACGCCATGCAGGCCGCCTCCATCTACTCGACGATCGCCAACGACGGGGTCCGCATCGCGCCCTCGCTGGTACGCGGCACCCGGGGCGCCGACGGCCGCTTCGAGGCCGCCGCACCCCCCGAGCGGACCAGGGTGGTCAGCGCCAAGACCGCCAAGACGCTCGCCACCATGCTGGAGTCGGTGGTCGGCGACGAGGAGGGCACCGGGACGAAGGCCAAGATCCCGGGATACCGGGTGGCGGGCAAGACCGGTACGGCCAACCGGGTCGACCCGGTGCGCGGCGGCTACCACGGCTACACCGCGTCCTTCGCGGGCTTCGCCCCCGCCGACGACCCGCAGATCACCGTCTACTGCGCGATCCAGAACCCGACCAAGGGCAGCTACTTCGGCGGCCAGATCTGCGGACCGATCTACAAGCAGGTCATGGAGTTCGCGCTCAAGACCCTCCAGACCCCACCGTCCGGCAGCACGCCCGCCCGGCTGCCGGTGTCCTTCAAGCCCGGCGAGTGAACTCGGGGAAACCATCCAGTGACAACCATCACGCCAGATCCCGGGAACCGGAACGAGAACCACCGGAACCCCGGCCCCTCACTTCGCGAGAGGCCGGGTGCGCCCGGTACGCTCACCGCCGTGCCCCACGCTGATCAGTCCCAAACCACCCAGAAGGCCGCCCCTGTGAACTACCCGGGAGCGCCCCGTCCGGACCGGATCGGGCCCACCGCGCTCGGTGAACTGGCAGCCCGGCTGGGAGTCGAGCCGCCGGGAACCGGCGAGGTCACCGGCATCACCCACGACTCGCGGGCGGTACGCCCCGGCGACGTCTACGCGGCCCTGCCGGGCGCCCGCTTCCACGGCGCCGACTTCGCGGCCCAGGCTGCCGGCCTCGGCGCCGCGGCGATCCTCACCGACCCGGCGGGCGCCGAGCGCGCCGCCGCCACCGGACTTCCGGTGCTGGTCACCGAGGACCCGCGCGGCCGGATGGGCGAGCTCGCCGCCGAGATCTACGGGCAGCCCGGTGCCGACCTCCTCCGGATCGGCATCACCGGAACATCCGGCAAGACCACCACCGCCTATCTGATCGAGGGCGGATTCCGCGGCGCCGGCCGTGCCACCGGGCTCATCGGCACGGTGGAGACGCGGATCGGCGACGAGCGCATCAAGTCCGAGCGCACCACCCCCGAAGCCACCGACCTGCAGGCCCTGTTCGCCGTCATGCGCGAGCGCGGCGTCGACTCGGTGACCATGGAGGTCTCCAGTCACGCCCTGGTGCTCGGCCGGGTCGACGGCTGCGTCTTCGACGTCGCGGTCTTCAACAACCTCAGCCCGGAACACATGGAGTTCCACTCCGGGATGGAGGACTACTTCCAGGCCAAGGCACAGCTCTTCACCCCCCGGCGCAGCCGGCAGGGCGTCGTCAACTTCGACGACGCGTACGGCCGCAGGCTGATCACCGAGGCATCCGTCCCGGTCGTCACCTTCTCCGCCGAGGGCCACCCGGACGCCGACTGGCGCGCCGAGGACGTCGAGGTCGGGCCGCTCGGCTCCACCTTCACCGTCGTCGGCCCCAAGGGCGAGCGGATCACCGCCAGGGCCCCGCTGCCCGGCCCGTTCAACGTCGCCAACACCCTCGCCGCGATCGTCACGCTCGCCGTCGCGGGCATCGACCCGCAGACCGGGGCGGACGGGGTCGCGGCCGTGCCGGGCGTACCCGGCCGGCTGGAGCGGGTCGACGCCGGACAGCCGTACCTCGCGGTCGTCGACTACGCGCACAAGACCGATGCCGTCGAATCCGTGCTGCGCTCCCTGCGGAAGGTCACCGAGGGCAGGGTGCACATCGTCCTCGGCTGCGGCGGCGACCGCGACACGACCAAACGCGGCCCGATGGGCGCCGCCGCGGCCCGCCTCGCCGACACCGCCGTACTGACCTCCGACAACCCCCGTTCCGAGGACCCCCTCGGAATCCTCGCCACCATGCTCGCGGGCGCCGCCGAAGTGCCCGTCCACGAGCGGGGCGACGTCCTGGTCGACGCCGACCGGGCCGCCGCCATCGACGCCGCGGTGGCCCGCGCCGAGCCCGGTGACACCGTGCTGATCGCCGGCAAGGGCCACGAGCAGGGCCAGGACATCCACGGCGTGGTACGCCCCTTCGACGACCGCGTGGTCCTGCGCGCGGCCATCGAGCGGTCCCTGGGGCACGCGCGTACCGAGAGCGCCGACCACCGCGCCCACACCCACGAGAACAACAGTCAGGGATGACCAAGTGATCACCCTTTCCCTCGCCGAGATCGCCGAAATCGTCGGCGGGCAGACGCACGACATACCCGATCCGGCGGCAACCGTCAGCGGGCCCGTCGTCATCGACTCCCGAGAGGTGGAACGAGGCAGTCTCTTCGTCGCCTTCGCCGGCGAGCGCGTCGACGGCCACGACTATGCGCAGCGCGCCGTCGAGGCGGGCGCGGCAGCCGTGCTGGCCGCCCGCCCCGTCGGTGTTCCGGCGATCGTCGTCGACGACGTCCTGGCCGCACTCGGCGCGCTCGCCCGCACCGTCACCGGCCGCCTCGGCACCACCGTCGTCGCCCTCACCGGCTCCGCGGGCAAGACCTCCACCAAGGACCTCATCGCCCAGCTCCTCGAACGCAAGGGACCCACCGTCTACCCGGCGGGCAACCTCAACAACGAGATCGGCCTGCCGCTGACCGCGCTGCGCGCCACCGAGGACACCCGTCACCTCGTCCTCGAAATGGGTGCACGCTACATCGGCGACATCCGCTACCTCACCGAGCTCGTCCCGCCCCGCGTCGGCCTGGTCCTCAACGTCGGCACCGCCCACATCGGCGAGTTCGGCGGCCGCGAGCAGATCGCCCAGGCCAAGGGCGAGATGGTCGAGTCGCTGCCCGAGGACGGCGTCGCCGTACTCAACGCCGACGACCCGCTCGTACGCGCCATGTCCTCCCGCACGAAGGCCCGTGTGCTGCTCTTCGGGGAAGCCGCGGAAGCGGACGTACGGGGCGAGAAGGTCCGTCTCACCGAGGACGGACGCCCCGCATTCCAGCTCCACACACCCACCGGGTGCAGCGACGTGACCATGCGCCTGTACGGTGAGCACCACGTGTCGAACGCGCTCGCCGCGGCCGCCGTCGCCCATGAGTTGGGCCTGTCCGCAGACGAGATCGCCGAAGGGCTCTCCGAGGCGGGCACCCTCTCCCGCTGGCGCATGGAGGTCACCGAGCGTCCGGACGGCGTGACGTTCGTCAATGACGCCTACAACGCGAACCCCGAATCCATGAAAGCCGCGCTGCGCGCGCTGGCCGCCATGGGGAAGGGCCGTCGCACGTGGGCGGTGCTCGGCCAGATGGCCGAGCTCGGCGACGCCTCGCTCGCCGAGCACGACGCGGTCGGACGGCTCGCCGTCCGGCTCAACGTCAGCAAGCTCGTCGCGGTCGGGGGCAGAGAGGCCTCCTGGCTGCAACTGGGCGCATACAACGAGGGTTCGTGGGGTGAGGAGTCGGTGCACGTGTCCGACGCACAGGCCGCGGTCGACCTGCTGCGCAGTGAACTGCGCCCGGGAGACGTCGTGCTGGTGAAGGCGTCCCGGTCGGTCGGCCTGGAGCAGGTCGCCATGGCACTGCTGGAGAACGCGTCCGAGGGCGAGGTCGCCGGCCGATGAGGCAGATCCTCTTCGCGGGGGCCATCGGGCTCTTTCTGACCCTGGTCGGAACTCCGCTGCTGATCAAACTGCTGGCCCGCAAGGGGTACGGGCAGTTCATCCGGGATGACGGCCCGCGTACCCACGGGTCGAAGAAGGGCACGCCCACCATGGGCGGCATCGCCTTCATCCTGGCGACGATCATCGCGTACATCGCGGCGAAGCTGATCACCGGCGAGGAGATGCGATTCTCCGGCGTGCTGGTGCTCTTCCTGATGGCCGGCATGGGGCTGGTCGGCTTCCTCGACGACTACATCAAGATCGTCAAGCAGCGTTCGCTGGGTCTGCGGGCCAAGGCGAAGATGGCGGGCCAGCTGATCGTGGGCATCGCCTTCGCGGTGCTCTCGCTCCAGTTCGCGGACAAGCAGGGCAACACCCCGGCCTCCACCAGGCTGTCGTTCGTCGCGGACTTCGGCTGGTCGATCGGCCCGGTGCTGTTCGTCGTCTGGGCGCTGTTCATGATCCTGGCCATGTCCAACGGCGTGAACCTGACGGACGGTCTGGACGGCCTGGCCACCGGCGCGTCGGTGATGGTCTTCGGCGCGTACACCTTCATCGGGCTGTGGCAGTTCCAGGAGTCCTGCGTCAACGCGGACACCCTGACCAACCCCAACGCCTGTTTCCAGGTACGAGATCCACTCGACCTCGCGGTCGTCGCCTCGGCGTTGATGGGTGCCTGCTTCGGCTTCCTGTGGTGGAACACCTCACCCGCCAAGATCTTCATGGGTGACACCGGTTCGCTGGCCCTCGGCGGTGCCCTCGCCGGCCTGGCGATCTGCTCCCGCACCGAGTTCCTGATGGCCATCCTCGGCGGCCTCTTCGTGATGATCACCATGTCCGTGGTCATCCAGGTCGGTTCCTTCAAGATGACCGGCAAGCGGGTCTTCCGCATGGCGCCGCTCCAGCACCACTTCGAACTCAAGGGGTGGTCCGAAGTCCTTGTCGTGGTCCGCTTCTGGATCATCCAGGGCATGTGCGTGATCGTCGGACTCGGACTCTTCTACGCGGGATGGGCAGCCGAGAAGTGAGCGACCAGGACTGGCAGGGCAAGCACGTCACCGTCGCGGGACTCGGGGTCTCCGGAATCCCCGCGGCCAAGGTGCTGCGCGGCCTCGGGGCCGTCGTCACGGTGGTCAACGACGGGGACGACGAGCGTTCCCGTACGCAGGCCGCGGAGCTGGAGGCGCAGGGGATCACCGTGCGTCTCGGCGACGGGGCGACCCTGCCCGAGTCCACCGAGCTCATCGTCACCACCCCGGGCTGGAAGCCCGACAAGCCGCTCTTCACCGCAGCCGCCGAGGCGGGCGTCCCCGTCTGGGGCGACGTCGAACTCGCCTGGCGGCTGCGGGGGCCCGGCGCGGCCCCCTGGCTCGCGGTCACCGGCACCAACGGCAAGACCACGACCGTACGGATGCTCGCCTCGATCCTGGAGGCGGCGGGGCTGCGCACCGCGGCCGTCGGCAACATCGGCGTCTCCCTCCTGGACGCCGTCCTCGGCGACCAGGAGTACGACGTGCTCGCCGTCGAGCTGTCCAGCTACCAGCTGCACTGGGCGCCCTCGCTGCGCGCCGACTCCGCCGCCGTCCTCAACCTGGCCCCGGACCACCTCGACTGGCACGGCTCCATGGCGGCGTACGTCGCCGACAAGGGCCGGATCTACGAGGGCAACCGGGTCGCCTGCGTGTACAACGCGGCCGACCCGGCGACCGAGGAGCTGGTCCGCGAGGCGGACGTCGAGGAGGGCTGCCGGGCCATCGGCTTCACCCTGAACACCCCGGGCCCGTCCCAGCTGGGCGTGGTCGACGGTATCCTCGTCGACCGCGCCTTCGTGGCGAACCGGCAGAAGCAGGCCCAGGAGCTCGCCGAGGTCGAGGACATCGACCCGTCGGCCCCGCACAACATCGCCAACGCCCTCGCGGCGGCGGCCCTGGCCCGCGCCTTCGGCGTCGAGCCCGCGGCCGTGCGCGACGGACTGCGGGCCTTCCGCCCCGACCCGCACCGCATCGAGCACGTCGCGGACGTCGCCGGGGTCGCGTACGTCGACGACTCCAAGGCCACCAACACCCATGCCGCCGAGGCCTCCCTGGCGGCCTACGACCCGATCGTCTGGATCGCCGGCGGCCTCGCCAAGGGCGCCACCTTCGACGAGCTGGTGACCGGGGCCGCCGGGCGGCTGCGCGGCGTCGTCCTGATCGGCCGGGACCGGGAACTGATCCGCGAAGCCCTCGCGCGACACGCCCCCGAGGTCCCGGTCGTCGACCTCGGCCGGACCGACACTGGGGCGATGTCCGAGGCGGTCCGAGAGGCGGCACGGCTCGCCCGGCCGGGAGACACCGTACTGATGGCCCCGGCCTGCGCCTCGATGGACATGTTCGTCAACTACAACAAGCGGGGCGAGGCGTTCGCGGACGCGGTCCGCGCACTCGCCGCCGAGAGCGCCTGACGGGCCCGGACCCCGCGCCGTACCGTCACGGCCGTCGGCCCTCGGCGGCGGTCCCGGGTACGAGCAGTGGAGGGGACAGCGACAATGCCGGCCGAAGAGAGCTCCGCCGGGCCCCGTGGGGACCGCTCACGGGCCGCCGCGGCGATCAGCCGGGCACTCACCCCGCCCCTGCTCACAGGGGCGGGTGCGGGCGCTCCGGTGCCGCTCGGCCCTGCCCTCAGGGTCCGGTCGGCTCCCGGCTCCCGGCGCCCCGCGGCGCCGCGCTCCAGGAACCGCTCCACGGGCGGCGGCCCGCGCACTCCCCGGGGCGGTGTGCGGCGGATCCAGGAGCGGATGCGCAGGGCCTGGGACCGTCCTCTGACCGCGTACTACCTGATCCTGGGCGCGGGCCTGCTGATCACCGTGCTCGGCCTGGTGATGGTCTACTCCGCCTCGATGATCAAGGCCCTGGAGCTGGACAAACCGGGCACCTACTTCTTCCGTAAACAATTCCTCGCCGCCGTCATCGGCGCCGGACTGATGGCGCTCGCCGCCCGGATGCCCGCCAAACTGCACCGGGCGTTCGCCTATCCGCTGCTCATGGGGACCGTCTTCCTGATGGTGCTGGTCCAGGTGCCGGGGATAGGGATGTCGGTCAACGGCAACCAGAACTGGCTCTACCTGGGCGGCCCCTTCCAGCTCCAGCCCAGCGAGTTCGGCAAGCTCGCCCTGGTCCTGTGGGGTGCGGACCTGCTCGCCCGCAAACAGGACAAGCGGCTGCTGACGCAGTGGAAACACCTGCTCGTCCCGCTCGTCCCGGTCGCCTTCATGCTCCTCGGGCTGATCATGCTCGGCGGCGACATGGGCACTGCGATCATTCTCACCGCGATCCTGTTCGGACTGCTCTGGCTGGCCGGTGCGCCCACCCGGCTCTTCGGCGGGGTGCTCGGCTTCGCCGCGCTGATCGCCTTCCTGCTGATCAAGACCAGCCCGAACCGGATGTCCAGGCTCGCCTGTATCGGCGCCAGCGAGCCGGGACCGGGGGACTCCTGCTGGCAGGCGGTGCACGGCATCTATGCTCTGGCGTCCGGCGGATGGTTCGGTTCCGGGCTCGGTGCGAGTGTGGAAAAATGGGGCCAACTGCCTGAACCGCACACCGACTTCATCTTCGCCATCACCGGGGAGGAACTGGGGTTGGCGGGGACGCTGTCGGTACTCGCCCTCTTCGCGGCTCTAGGCTATGCGGGTATCCGCGTGGCCGGACGCACGGAGGACCCCTTCGTGAGGTACGCCGCGGGAGGTGTGACCACCTGGATCACGGTGCAGGCCGTGATCAACATCGGTGCGGTGCTCGGCCTGCTGCCGATCGCCGGTGTCCCGCTCCCGCTGTTCTCCTACGGAGGATCGGCCCTGCTGCCGACCATGTTCGCCGTCGGGCTGCTGATCGCGTTCGCGCGAGAGGATCCTGCGGCGAAGGCGGCCCTGGCCGTGCGGAAGCCCGGGGTGAGATGGAAGACGATGAGACGGCGCGTCAAGAAGCGTCCGTCCGGAGAGCGGTGAATTTCGGTGCATGTCGTACTCGCCGGTGGGGGGACCGCCGGCCACATCGAGCCCGCGCTTGCCCTCGCGGACGCCCTGCGCAGGCAGGACCCGACCGTAGGCATCACTGCCCTCGGCACGGAGCGCGGACTGGAGACCAGGCTCGTACCCGAGCGGGGGTACGAACTCGCCCTGATCCCGGCCGTGCCGCTGCCGCGCAAGCCCACCCCGGAACTGATCACCGTCCCGGGACGGCTGCGCGGCACCATCAAGGCCGCCGAGCAGATCCTGGAGCGCACCAAGGCGGACTGCGTCGTCGGCTTCGGCGGCTATGTCGCCCTGCCCGGCTATCTCGCCGCCAAGCGGGCCGGGGTGCCGATCGTCGTCCACGAGGCCAACGCCCGTCCCGGCCTGGCCAACAAGATCGGTTCGCGCTACGCCCACGGCGTCGCCGTCTCCACCCCCGACAGCAAGCTGCGCGGCGCCCGCTACATCGGCATCCCGCTGCGGCGCACCATCGCCACCCTGGACCGGGCCCGGGTCCGCCCCGAGGCGCGCGCCACGTTCGGCCTCGACCCCAACCTGCCGACGCTGCTGGTCTCCGGCGGCTCGCAGGGCGCCCGGCACCTCAACGAGGTGGTCCAGCGGGTCGCTCCGCTGCTCCAGCGCTCCGGCATCCAGATCCTGCACGTGGTCGGACCGAAGAACGAATTGCCGCGCGTCGACAACATGCCCGGGATGCCGCCCTATATCCCGGTACCGTACGTGGACCGGATGGATCTCGCGTACGCCGCGGCCGACATGATGCTCTGCCGCGCCGGCGCGATGACCGTCGCCGAACTCTCCGCCGTCGGGCTCCCGGCCGCCTACGTCCCGTTGCCCATCGGCAACGGCGAACAGCGGCTCAACGCCCAGCCGGTGGTCAACGCCGGCGGCGGCCTGCTGGTGGACGACGCGGCGCTCACCCCCGAGTGGGTGCAGGGCAACGTCCTCCCGGTGCTCGCGGATCCGCACCGGCTGTACGAGATGTCCCGCGCCGCCGCCGAGTTCGGCCGCCGGGACGCCGACGACCTGCTCGTCGGCATGGTGTACGAGGCGATCGCCGCACGCCGAGGCGCGTGAGGCGGACGGGTCCGGGGGCGGCGCCCCCGGACCCGGCATAAGGAGCGAGCGTGGCCGGACCGACGACCGCCCAGCGCGGATCAGCGCAGCAGAAGGACTCCCCGGCCCGCCCGCCGCGTCCGCGCCCCGAAGGGCGCCGACTGCCCAGCCGCAGAACGCTGATCGTGAGCGGCGTGCTCACGCTGCTGCTCGCCTCCGGCGCCGTCTGGGCGCTCTACGGCTCCTCCTGGCTCCGGGCCGAACAGGTCAGGACCACCGGTGTCGACGTACTGACACCGGCCGAGGTGGAGGCCGCCGCGGCGGTTCCGATCGGGGTCCCGCTGATCTCCGTGGACACCGACGCCATCGCGGCCCGATTGCGCCAGAAGTTGCCTCGTATCGACTCCGTGGATGTCGTACGGTCATGGCCGCACGGAATCGGACTTAAGGTGACGGAACGACAGCCGGTCCTGCTGGTCAAAAAGGGTGCGAAGTTCATTGAAGTGGACGCGAAGGGTGTGCGTTTCGCGACGGTGGACAAATCGCCCGGTGGTGTGCCTCTGCTGGAACTGAAACCTGATCAGTCCGCGAGTCTGCGCCGCTTCGGCAGCGCCCGGCTGGTGCGGGAAGCGGTCCGGGTCGCGGGCGAACTCCCGGGCGGCGTCGCCAAGGACACCAGGGTCGTACGGGTCACCTCGTACGACTCGATCTCCCTGGAACTCACCCGGGGGCGCACGGTGGTCTGGGGCAGCGGCGAAGGAGGGCCGGTGAAGGCGAAAGTTCTCACCGCTCTCATGAAAGCGGCTCCCAAAGCGGGACACTTCGACGTGAGTGCACCCACCGCCCCTGCCGCGTCGGGCAGTTGACGCACATTTGGCCTGGCCAGCACCCTGGTTGGTCAGCGCTACGGGTGATCACATAGGGTGAAAAGAAAAACGGGAGGTTCGGCGTGTTCGTTGAACGTGCGCCACTTGTCGACTTAGTGTCCTGTTCGGAAGAGTCCATGAAGCAGACACACTGGTAACCCTAAACTTCAGCGTTAGGGTTTGGGTCGGCGTTTCGGACCGCCCCAATCGGCATCCGTCGTCGCGGCGGGACTACCGCGAAGCGACGACACGTAACTCGAGGCGAGAGGCCTTCGACGTGGCAGCACCGCAGAACTACCTCGCAGTCATCAAGGTCATCGGTGTCGGCGGCGGTGGTGTCAATGCCATCAACCGAATGATCGAGGTCGGTCTCAAGGGCGTCGAGTTCATCGCGATCAACACTGATGCGCAAGCCCTGTTGATGAGCGACGCCGACGTCAAGCTCGACGTCGGCCGCGAACTCACCCGCGGCCTTGGCGCCGGCGCCAACCCGGCAGTCGGTCGCAAGGCGGCAGAGGACCACCGTGAGGAGATCGAGGAGGTCCTCAAGGGGGCCGACATGGTCTTCGTCACCGCCGGAGAAGGCGGCGGCACCGGCACCGGCGGCGCCCCCGTCGTCGCCAACATCGCGCGCTCGCTCGGCGCCCTGACGATCGGCGTGGTCACCCGCCCGTTCACCTTCGAGGGCCGGCGGCGCGCGAACCAGGCGGAGGACGGTATCGCCGAGCTCCGCGAAGAGGTCGACACCCTCATCGTCATTCCCAACGACCGGCTGCTGTCCATCTCGGACCGCCAGGTCAGCGTGCTCGACGCGTTCAAGTCGGCCGACCAGGTACTGCTCTCGGGCGTCCAGGGCATCACCGACCTGATCACCACCCCGGGCCTGATCAACCTCGACTTCGCCGACGTCAAGTCGGTCATGTCCGAGGCCGGATCGGCACTCATGGGCATCGGCTCGGCCCGTGGCGACGACCGCGCGGTGGCCGCCGCGGAGATGGCGATCTCCTCGCCGCTCCTGGAGGCGTCCATCGACGGCGCCCGCGGTGTCCTGCTCTCCATCTCCGGCGGCAGCGACCTCGGTCTCTTCGAGATCAACGAGGCCGCCCAGCTGGTGAGCGAGGCGGCGCACCCCGAGGCGAACATCATCTTCGGCGCGGTCATCGACGACGCGCTGGGCGACGAGGTGCGCGTCACCGTGATCGCCGCGGGCTTCGACGGCGGACAGCCGCCGGCCCGCCGGGAGAACGTCCTGGGCGCCAACTCCGCCAAGCGCGAGGAGCCCTCCGCGCCGGTCAGGACCCCCGAGCCCGTGCGTCAGACCGGTGGGCTGGGCTCCGTGCCCACCCGCGAGGAGCCGCCGGTCCAGGCGGAGCCCGTACCGGTGGTGAGCGAGAGCCACCTGCCGCCGGTCGTCTCGCCGCACGTCCCGCCGGCCCGTCCCGCGTACCAGGACTCCCAGGCCGAAGAGCTGGATGTCCCGGACTTCTTGAAGTGATAGCTCAGCACGACGCACTGTCCTCGGCGGGCGGCGCCCATTTCTCCTTCACCGACAGGTGGGGCGGAGTGAGCGCCGCTCCGTACGGGGAGCTCAACCTCGGCGGCGCGGTCGGAGACGACCCCGCCGCCGTTCTGGCCAATCGCGAGCGCGCCGCCCGGGATCTAGGTCTGGACCCGGCGCGGGTCGTCTGGATGAACCAGGTGCACGGGCGGGACGTCGCGGTCGTCGACGGGCCGTGGGGAGACGCGTCGCCGGTCCCCGCGGTGGACGCGGTGGTGACCGCCCGACGCGGGCTCCCGCTCGCCGTGCTCACCGCCGACTGCACCCCCGTACTGCTCGCCGACCCGGTCGCCGGCGTCGCGGCGGCGGCGCACGCGGGCCGTCCGGGTCTGGTCGCCGGGGTCGTCCCCGCCGTGGTCGAGGCCATGGCCGGGCTCGGCGCCGACACCTCCCGGATCGTCGCCCGTACCGGGCCGGCGGTCTGCGGGCGGTGCTACGAGGTCCCGGCCGCCATGCGTGCCGAGGTCGCGCGGGAGGTCCCGGCCGCCTGGTCCGAGACCAGCTGGGGCACTCCGGCCGTGGACGTCACCGCCGGGGTCCATGCCCAGCTCGAAGCGCTCGGGGTCGTGGACCGGCAGGCCTCTTTGGTCTGCACCCTCGAATCGAGTGACCACTTCTCGTACCGCCGCGACCGCACCACCGGGCGGCTCGCCGGATATGTCTGGTTGGACTGATAGGGCATGACGGACCGTAAGGCTCAACTCGCCGAAAATCTGGCGCGGGTGGAGGAACGTATCGTTTCCGCCTGTGCCGCCGCCGGTCGCGCGCGGGAAGAGGTGACCCTCATCGTGGTCACCAAGACCTACCCCGCGAGTGATGTGCGGATTCTGCATGGACTGGGTGTGCGTCATGTCGCGGAGAATCGTGACCAGGACGCGGCTCCCAAGGCAGCCGAATGTGCGGATCTGTCGCTCACCTGGCACTTTGTCGGTCAATTGCAGACGAATAAGGTTCGTTCTGTGACGAGTTATGCCGATGTTGTGCAGTCGGTGGACCGGATCAGACTGGTCACGGCCCTCTCGGCGGCCGCCGTGCGCGAGGGCCGTGAACTCGGCTGCCTCATCCAGGTGGCGCTCGACGCGGAGAGCGGCGAGCGGGGCGACCGGGGCGGCGTCGCGCCGGACGGGGTCGAGGAGTTGGCCGCCGCGGTCGATTCCGCGCCGGGGCTGCGGCTCGGCGGCCTGATGACCGTCGCACCGCTCGCCGGACCGTACGCGGGACGGCAACGGGCCGCTTTCGACCGGCTGATGGAATTCTCATCCCGCCTGCGCGGGAACCATCCTGCTGCGAACATGGTCTCCGCGGGGATGAGCGCGGACCTCGAGGATGCGGTCGCGGCCGGAGCGACACATGTGCGCGTCGGTACGGCGGTACTCGGAGTCCGACCCGGGCTCGGGTAACGTCGCCAAGCAGGTCGGACCACAGCAGAAAATATGGTCATTCCCGCCTATGGCGGGCAGACCTCAGTGGATCGCGGGGCACTTGGTGACAGATGCCGATCCACCACAGAGCGGAGGACTCGGAGCATGGCCGGCGCGATGCGCAAGATGGCGGTCTACCTCGGCCTCGTGGAGGACGATGGGTACGACGGTCCGGGGTTCGACCCCGACGACGAATTCGAACCCGAGCCGGAGCCGGAGCGCGACCGGCGGCGGCACCAGCCCGCGCATCAGGTGGAGCGGGAGCGGGACGAACCGGTACGAGCGGTGCAGCCTCCCGCGCAGCGGGAGCCGGTTCAGATCCCGGCGGAAAGAGAACGACCCGCCCGGATCGCACCCGTGGCATCCATCACACCTGAACGCCCGAACATGGAGAAGAACGCACCGGTGATCATGCCCAAGGTCGTGTCCGAGCGGGAGCCGTACCGCATCACCACGTTGCACCCTCGGACCTACAACGAGGCCCGTACCATCGGGGAACACTTCCGTGAGGGCACTCCGGTGATCATGAATCTCACGGAGATGGACGATACGGATGCAAAGCGACTTGTCGACTTTGCCGCAGGACTCGTCTTCGGTCTCCATGGCAGCATTGAGCGTGTGACGCAGAAGGTGTTCCTGTTGTCGCCTGCTAACGTCGATGTCACGGCGGAGGACAAGGCCCGTATCGCTGAGGGCGGATTCTTCAACCAGAGCTGAGAACACGACACCGGGAACAACCCGGCCGCGAGGCCGGAGCTACGAGAGCCAGGGGAGAGGGAAGCGCGAAATGGGCGTCGCAGTACAGGTTGTCTATATCGCGCTGATGTGTTTCCTCATCGTGCTGATCTTCCGGCTGGTCATGGACTACGTCTTCCAGTTCGCACGTTCATGGCAGCCCGGCAAGCCGATGGTGGTCATACTTGAGGCCACCTACACTGTCACCGATCCACCGCTCAAGCTTCTGCGGCGGTTCATTCCGCCGCTGCGTCTCGGGGGCGTGGCACTCGACCTGTCCTTCTTCGTTCTGATGATCATCGTCTACATCCTGATCAGCATCGTGATCAGGCTGTGAGCGATACGGTCTTGCCGACTGCCGACGACTACGTAGAGGTGAAGAAGAGATGCCGCTGACTCCTGAGGACGTGCGGAACAAGCAGTTCACGACCGTCCGCCTCCGAGAAGGCTATGACGAGGACGAGGTCGATGCCTTCCTCGACGAGGTCGAGTCCGAGCTGACCCGCCTGCTCCGTGAGAACGAGGATCTGCGCGCGAAGCTGGCCGCTGCCACGCGTGCCGCCGCGCAGAACCAGCAGCAGGGCATGCGCAAGCCGGAGCCGCAGGACCGGCCCGGGGCGCCTGTGCCCGCCGCCATATCGGGTCCGCCGGTCCAGCAGCAGCCGCCGCAGATGGGTCCGCCCCAGCTGCCCGGTGGTGCTCCGCAGCTGCCCGCCGGTCCCAGCGGTCACGGTCCTGGTCCCCAGGGCCCGCACGGCCCCGGTCCGCAGGGCCCGCACGGCCCCGGCCCGATGCAGGGCGGTCCCATGGGTGGCCCGATGGGCGGCCCCATGGGTGGTCACGCCCCGCAGCAGCAGATGCAGCAGATGCAGCAGCCCCCGCAGATGCAGCAGCCCGGTCAGGGCCCCGGTGGCGACAGCGCCGCCCGTGTCCTCTCGCTCGCGCAGCAGACCGCCGACCAGGCGATCGCGGAGGCCCGTTCCGAGGCCAACAAGATCGTCGGCGAGGCGCGCAGCCGCGCCGAGGGCCTGGAGCGGGACGCGCGCGCCAAGGCGGACGCCCTGGAGCGGGACGCGCAGGAGAAGCACCGCGTGGCGATGGGCTCGCTGGAGTCGGCCCGCGCGACGCTGGAGCGCAAGGTCGAGGACCTGCGTGGCTTCGAGCGCGAGTACCGGACCCGTCTGAAGTCCTACCTGGAGAGCCAGCTGCGTCAGCTGGAGACCCAGGCGGACGACTCGCTGGCCCCGCCGCGGACCCCGGCGACCGCTTCGCTGCCGCCGTCGCCCTCGCTGGCTCCGGCCGGTGCGGGTGCGATGGGCCACGGCATGGGCGGCAACCACGGCAGCCAGCCGATGGGCGGCAACCCGTCCATGGGCGGTGGACCCTCGTACGGCGGCCAGCAGCAGATGTCGCCGGCGATGACCCAGCCGATGGCGCCGGTGCGGCCGCAGGCTCCGCAGCCGATGCAGCAGGCTCCTTCGCCGATGCGTGGGTTCCTGATCGACGAGGACGACAACTGAGCCGGGTGCGCGCGTTGAGCGCGTAGCCGTCGGCAGGCTGAGGGCCGGGCCCCGGGGTTTCCCCGGGGCCCGGCCCTTTTTGCTGTGCGGGTGGGGGCGGGGGCCGGTGTGGGGTGTGGGTGCTGCGCGGGGCTGTTCCCCTACCCGCCCCTTCCCGAAACTGGGGCTCTGCCCCAGAGGGGCTGGACGACGATGCCGGGAGTGGCTGGGAGGGGCGTGGGGGCGGAGGGAAGAGGACGTCGGGAGTGACTGGGAGGGGCGTGGGGTGGGGGAAGGAGACGACTGGAGGAGCTGGAAGGGGACGCCGGGGCGGGTTGCGGGAGGCTGGGGGAAACAGGAGGAGGGCCCGGTCGGAATGGTGTCCGGCCGGGCCCTCTTCTTGTTCTTTGCGGTTACTGCTCCGTCTTGCGGAGGCGGAACGTCAGGGACAGGCCCTCGTCCTCGAACGGCTCGCCGTACGTCGTGTCCGCCTCGCCCTGGGCGTACTCCAGGGCCAGGACCTCGTCCGCGATCAGGGCCGCGTGCTCGGTCAGGGCCTCGGTTGTCGCGGATGACGTGGACGTCCAGCGGACGGCGATGCGGTCGGCGACGTCCAGGCCGCTGTTCTTGCGGGCCTCCTGGATGAGGCGGATCGCGTCACGGGCGAGGCCCGCGCGTCGCAGCTCCGGGGTGATCTCCAGGTCAAGGGCGACCGTCGCGCCCGAGTCGGACGCCACCGACCAGCCCTCGCGCGGGGTCTCGGTGATGATCACCTCGTCGGGGGCGAGGGTGATCGTCTCGCCGTCGACCTCGACCGACGCCGTGCCCGCGCGCAGGGCCAGCGAGAGGGCCGCCGCGTCGGCGTTCGCGACCGCCTTGGCCACCGCCTGGACGCCCTTGCCGAACCGCTTGCCGAGCGCCCGGAAGTTCGCCTTCACCGTGGTGTCGACCAGCGAGCCGCCGACCTCCGAGAGGGATGCCAGCGAGGAGACGTTCAGCTCCTCCGTGATCTGGGCGTGCAGTTCGGGGGAGAGCGCCTCGAAGCCGGCCGCCGCGACCAGGGCGCGGGACAGCGGCTGACGGGTCTTGACGCCGGACTCGGCGCGTGTGGCCCGGCCCAGCTCGACCAGACGGCGGACCAGCGCCATCTGGGTGGAGAGGGCGGGGTCGATCGCCGCCGGGTCCGCCTTCGGCCAGCCCGAGAGGTGCACCGACTCGGGGGCGTCCGGTGTGACCGGGACGACCAGGTCCTGCCAGACCCGCTCGGTGATGAACGGGGTGAGCGGGGCCATCAGCCGGGTCACCGTCTCGACGACCTCGTGCAGGGTGCGCAGCGCCGCCTTGTCGCCCTGCCAGAAGCGGCGGCGCGAACGGCGTACGTACCAGTTGGAGAGGTCGTCGACGAAGGCGGACAGGAGCTTGCCGGCGCGCTGGGTGTCGTAACCGTCCAGGGCCTGCGTGACCTGGTCCACCAGCGCGTTCAGCTCGCTCAGCAGCCAGCGGTCCAGGACCGTGCGGTCCGCCGGGGCCGGGTCGGCCGCGGAGGGGGCCCAGTCGGACGTACGGGCGTACAGGGCCTGGAAGGCGACCGTGTTCCAGTACGTCAGGAGGGTCTTGCGGACGACCTCCTGGATCGTGTTGTGGCCGACGCGGCGTGCCGCCCAGGGAGAGCCGCCCGCCGCCATGAACCAGCGCACCGCGTCCGCACCGTGCTGGTCCATGAGGGGGATGGGCTGGAGGATGTTGCCCAGGTGCTTGGACATCTTGCGGCCGTCCTCGGCGAGGATGTGGCCCAGGCAGACCACGTTCTCGTAGGACGACTTGTCGAAGACCAGGGTGCCGACCGCCATCAGCGTGTAGAACCAGCCGCGGGTCTGGTCGATGGCCTCCGAGATGAACTGCGCCGGGTAACGGCTCTCGAAGAGCTCCTTGTTCTTGTACGGGTAGCCCCACTGCGCGAACGGCATCGAACCCGAGTCGTACCAGGCGTCGATGACCTCCGGGACGCGGTACGCCTCCAGCTGGCAGTTCTCGTGCGAGCAGGTGAACGTGATCTCGTCGATGAACGGGCGGTGCGGGTCGAGGCCCGAGAGGTCGGTGCCGGTGAGCTCGCTCAGCTCGGCGCGCGAACCGACGCAGGTGAGGTGGCTGTCCTCGCAGCGCCAGATCGGCAGCGGGGTGCCCCAGTAGCGGTTGCGGGACAGCGCCCAGTCGACGTTGTTGTTCAGCCAGTCGCCGAAGCGGCCGTTCTTGACCGAGTCCGGGAACCAGTTGGTCTTCTCGTTCTCCTGGAGCAGCCGGTCCTTGATGGCGGTCGTGCGGATGTACCAGGACGGCTGCGCGTAGTAGAGCAGTGCGGTGTGGCAGCGCCAGCAGTGCGGGTAGCTGTGCTCGTACGGGACGTGCCGGAAGAGCTTGCCGCGGGCGGCCAGGTCCTCGGTGAGCGTCTCGTCGGCCTTCTTGAAGAAGACACCGCCGACCAGCGGCACGTCCTCCTCGAAGGTGCCGTCGGGGCGGACCGGGTTCACGACCGGCAGGCCGTACGCCTTGCAGACCAGGAGGTCGTCGGCGCCGAACGCGGGGGACTGGTGGACCAGACCCGTACCGTCCTCGGTCGTCACGTACTCGGCGTTGACGACGTAGTGCGCCTCGGCGGGGAAGTCCACCAGGGCGAACGGGCGCTCGTAGGTCCAGCGCTCCATCTCGCGGCCGGTGAAGGTCTCGCCGGTGAGCTCCCAGCCCTCGCCCAGTGCCTTCTCGACGAGCGGCCGCGCGACGACGAGCTTCTCCTCGCCGTTCGTCGCGACGACATAGCTGACGTCGGGGTGCGCGGCGACGGCGGTGTTGGAGACCAGGGTCCAGGGGGTGGTCGTCCAGACGAGCAGGGACGCCTCGCCGGCCAGCGGGCCGGAGGTGAGCGGGAAGCGGACGAAGACCGAGGGGTCGACGACCGTCTCGTACCCCTGGGCCAGCTCGTGGTCGGAGAGGCCGGTGCCGCAGCGGGGGCACCAGGGGGCGACGCGGTGGTCCTGGACCAGGAGGCCCTTGTTGAAGATCTCCTTCAGCGACCACCACACCGACTCGACGTACTCGGGGTCCATCGTGCGGTACGCGTCGTCGAGGTCGACCCAGTAGCCCATACGGGTCGTGAGCTCGGTGAACGCGTCGGTGTGGCGGGTCACGGACTCACGGCACTTGGCGTTGAACTCGGCGATGCCGTACGCCTCGATGTCCTTCTTGCCGTTGAAGCCCAGCTCCTTCTCGACCGCGAGCTCGACCGGCAGCCCGTGGCAGTCCCAGCCGGCCTTGCGGCCGACGTGGTAGCCCTGCATGGTCCGGAAGCGGGGGAAGACGTCCTTGAAGACGCGGGCCTCGATGTGGTGGGCGCCGGGCATGCCGTTGGCGGTGGGCGGGCCCTCGTAGAAGACCCACTCGGGGCGGCCCTCGGACTGTTCGAGGCTCTTGGCGAAGACCTTGCTGTCGCGCCAGAAATCGAGCACGGCGTGTTCCAGTGCGGGCAGGTCGACCTGGGCGGGTACCTGGTGGTACTGCGGCGATGTCATGGGCGGACTTCCTCCGGCGGACGTTTTCCACTTCCGTCGGAGGGACGAGGGCCTCGTCGGCTCCCGCGGTACCACCCTCCTTGGCCCCGGGCGTGTGCCCGTGACCCCCTCATTGGGGTCGCGATGCCGGGTCTACTCGCCTTGCGCCCGTGGGCGGAGCCCACGGTCCAAAGCTTTCTTCCGACGGCTCCGGGTGATCTTCACGACGCGCTCGCCCCCGGGCTTCCACCGTCCCCGGGTCGCTCCTGGCTGCGTACGACGCTACTCGTCCCATCCACGCCTCTCGCTGGGCCCAGTGTACGGGCCCGTACGGGCGACGGCCGACCGGTTTAACCCGGGGGGCGGGGCGTGACCCGAATGGGCAGACGGCGGGGCACGGAGTCCGGGAGGAGGGCCGGGAGGCGGATTACCGGGCGGTGAGCTGGGCACAACCGATGCAGGCAGGTCGGTGTCCGGACGCGGGGAGGGGCGATTCGGCGGCGTGCCCCGTTGCCGCGGGGCTGGGGTCGATTTATCGTCCCAGCACGATTCGCGTGCAAGATCACAATATGTGAAGGGGCCGCGGCCATGGTGGCGAAGAAGACCGCCGCAAAGAAGACGGCGTCGGCCGGATCCACGGGCCCGGCGGCCGGGGAGACGGGCGGCGACGCGGGTATGGAGACCGTCCCGGAGGCCGGTGCGACGAAGGCCGCGGCGAAGAAGGCCGCCGGGAAGAAGGCCGCGGCGAAGAAGACCGCGGCGAAGAAGTCCGCGGCCGGTACGAGGGCGGCGTCCGCCGGGCACATGGACGCCGGGCACGAGGCGCCGGTCAAGAAGGCGGCTGCGAAGAAGAGCGTGGCCAAGAAGGCCTCGAAGAAGGCCGCGGACGCGGCCGAGGGGGCGGCCGAAGCCGCCGGGAAGACGGGAGCCCACACGGTGGTAGCCAAGAAGAGCGCGGCCCGGACCCGCACGGCCGGCACGGGCGCGGCGCCCGTGCCCCCGGCCCGCGGGGTCGCCACGACAGCCCCCGGCGAGCTGGCGGTCCGGCCGGGCGAGGCCCCCTGGACCCCGGAGGAGGTGGCCGAGGCGCGGGCCGGGCTGAGCAGCGAGATCCTGCGGCTGCGCAGCGAGCTGGAGACCGCGAGCGCCGCGCTCGCCGGACTGATGCGTGACTCCGGCGACGGCGCGGGTGACGACGAGGCGGACACCGGCACCAAGAACATCACCCGCGAGCACGAGATGTCGCTCGCCGCCAACGCCCAGGAGATGCTGGAGCAGACCGAGCGGGCCCTGGCCCGGCTCGACGCCGGGACGTACGGACTGTGCGAGATCTGCGGCAAGCCGATCGGCAAGGCGCGGATGCAGGCGTTCCCGCGCGCCACGCTCTGTGTGGAGGACAAACAGAAGCAGGAGCGACGCGGCTGATCCCCGGCGGCGTGTCGTACCCTCGTCTCAGTCAGGAACCTAGGTTGAGGGATTCACGTGGCAGAGGCGGAGAGCATCATCGGTACGCCGGACATCCCCGATGCCGAGGGGACCGCAGAGGACGGGGCAGCGGACCGGGCCGATGACCGGGGCGAGGAGACCGCGCCGGGCCGGGGCAAGCGCAGGATCATGGTGCTCTTCGCCGTGGCCGTGTTCGCCTACCTCATCGACCTGATCAGCAAGATGCTCGTGGTCGCGAAGCTGGAGCACCACGCTCCGGTCGAGATCTTCGGCGACTGGCTGCAGCTCAGCGCGATCCGCAACGCCGGTGCCGCGTTCGGTATCGGTGAGGCGTACACCGTCATCTTCACGTGCATCGCGGCGACCGTCATCGTCGTGATCGCCCGGCTCGCGCGCAAGCTCTACAGCCTGCCGTGGGCCATCGCGCTCGGTCTGCTGCTCGGGGGTGCGCTCGGCAACCTCACCGACCGCATCTTCCGGGCCCCGGGCACCTTCCAGGGCGCGGTGGTCGACTTCATCGCTCCCGCGCACTTCGCCGTCTTCAACCTCGCCGACTCCGCGATCTGCTGCGGCGGCGTTCTGATCGTGATCCTCTCGTTCAAGGGCCTGGACCCCGACGGCACCGTGCACAAGGACTAGATCCCGCAAGGCATACTCGAACGGTGAGTACGTATCCCGAGGTCCGCACCCTGCCCGTACCCGATGGTCTGGAAGGTGAGCGTGTCGACGCCGCCATTTCCCGGATGTTCGGTTTCTCCCGCACCAAGGCCGCCGAGCTCGCGGCCGCCGGGAAGGTGCAGGTGGACGGCTCGGTGGTCGGGAAGTCCGAGCGGGTCCGGGGCGGTGCCTGGCTGGAAGTGGAGATGCCGCAGGCGCCCGCTCCGGTGCAGATCGTCGCCGAGCCCGTCGAGGGCATGGAGATCGTGCACGACGACGACGACATCGTCGTGATCGCGAAGCCGGTCGGGGTCGCCGCCCACCCGAGCCCCGGCTGGACCGGGACGACCGTCATCGGGGGCCTCGCCGCCGCCGGGTACCGGATCTCGACGTCCGGTGCCGCCGAGCGCCAGGGCATCGTCCACCGTCTCGACGTCGGCACCTCCGGCCTGATGGTCGTCGCCAAGTCCGAGCGGGCCTACACCCTGCTGAAGGCGCAGTTCCGCGACCGGGTCGTCGAGAAGAGGTACAACGCGCTGGTGCAGGGCCACCCGGACCCGATGAGCGGCACCATCGACGCCCCCATCGGACGCCACCCCAACCACGACTACAAGTGGGCCGTCACCGCCGAGGGCAAGCCCTCCGTGACGCATTACGACCTCATCGAGGCCTACCGCTCCGCCAGCCTCCTGGACATCAAGCTGGAGACGGGCCGTACGCACCAGATCCGGGTGCACATGTCCGCCCACCGCCACCCCTGCGTCGGCGACCTCACCTACGGCGCCGACCCGACGATGGCCAAGCGCCTCGGCCTGACCCGGCAGTGGCTGCACGCCGTCCGGCTCGGCTTCGAGCACCCGTCCGACGGCAGCTGGGTGGAGTTCACCAGCGGCTACCCGGACGACCTCCAGCAGGCCCTGGACAAGATCGCGGCGGAGAGCGAATGACCTCCGCGCCCGCCCCGTACACCACGCGTACCGTCGCCGACGAGCAGGACCTCGCGGCCTGCTTCCTGGTCCGCAAGGACGTCTTCGTCGGTGAGCAGGGCGTGTCCGAGGAGATCGAGTACGACGCGTACGACGAGGTCGCCCTGCATGTCCTCGCCGTCGCGGCGGACGGCTCGGCGCTGGGCACCGGGCGGCTGCTGCACGGACCGGCCGCCGCCGACAGGACCGGCGGCGACCCGGCCGTGGGTTCCCTCGGCAGGCTCGCGGTGACCAGGAAGGCCCGTGGCCTCGGGGTCGGCGCCGCGCTGGTGCGGGCCATCGAGGACGCGGCCCGTGAGCTCGGTCTGGACGCCGTCGACCTGCACGCCCAGACCCATGCGACGGGTTTCTACGAGCGCCTCGGTTATGTGGCGTACGGCCCCGAGTTCCCGGACGCGGGCATCCCCCACCGGGCGATGCGCCGCGCCCTGCGGGACTGAGGGCCGCCCGGACCGACTCAGTCCGGCAGGCCCCAGCGGGTCCACGCGCCGTTCGACGGCACATCGCGCGGGACCGTACGCGGGGGGCGTGAACCCCGTGGGGTGACCACCGCGGTGGAGCCGCGCGGCAGCGCGACCGTGATCCGGCCCGGCCCGGTCTCCCGCCAGCGCAGCGGGTGCCCGTGCGCGTCCCGTACCTCGATCCGGCCCTTGATGGAGTGGTCCAGGGTCAGCGGCGCGCCCGCCTCGCTGTGCACCCGTACCCAGCGCGTAGCGCCGCCCGAGCGGTCCGCGTCCACCAGGAAGGCGCCCTGGGTCCGCAGCGAGGCGATCGACGCGTCCGCCCAGCGCTCCGAGACGGACGGGAAGACCCTCACCACCCCCTCGTGCCCCTGCACCACCATGTCGAGCATCGACTGGGCGGCGGACAGCGGGCTCTCCAGGGCGAGGTTCTTGCCCTCCCGGTACATCGTGTTGACCGTCATCGCGCAGTCCGCGACCACGTTCAGATCGGTGAAGAAGGTCAGGAAGTCGAGGGCCTTCTCCGGCTCGTCCATGCTTGAGTACATGGACGAGGCGGTGGCGTAGCTGTAGCCGTGCCACAGCTGCCGCATGGAGACCCAGTGGTCCATGGAGCGCCGCATCATGGCGTGGTCCCCGGGCCGGTCCCAGCTCCGTTCGCGCAGCGGGTACAGCCAGAGCAGGTGCGAGTGGTGCCGGTGCGAGTCGGCGAGCGGGACGTCCTTGCCGATCATGACGCCGGCCGCCGGGTCCTCGGCGTACGGGGTGAGCCTGCGGTCGATGTCCTGCCAGCGCTTCAGCCGCGGATCGTCGTTCCGCAGCAGCTTCGCCGACGCGATCAGGGTGCGCACGCCCCAGCGGATCAGCGAGAGGTCGTAGGTGCAGTCCACGGCGTTGGCGTACTCCGGGGAGCGGGTCTCCGGCAGGTGCAGCCGGCCGTCCGGGCCCTCGTACAGGAAGTGCGCGTAGAAGTGGACGGCCTTCGCGAGGATCGGGTGCACCACGTCGCGCAGGACCGACAGGTCCATCGAGTGCCGGTAGGACTGCCAGACGTTGTGCAGCGCCCAGGTGAGGTTGCCGAAGTTGTCGGAGACATGGGACGAGCCCGGGGCGCCGACGTCGTACGTATCGCCCGCGCGCAGCTGCCAGTCGGAGGGGTGGCCCAGCGCGTAGCTCTCGCCGTCGCGGTGGTCGGCCGGGACCGAGGCCGGGAGGTTGTGTTCGAAGCGGCGGAAGGCGCCGGTCACCGAGTCGAGCTCGGGGTGGTTGGAGCCGTGGACGGGGGCCATGCCGATCTGGACGTTGAGATTCCACCAGACCGCGGTCCAGTTGTTGCCGACCTCGGGGAACCACGGGCCCCATTCGGAGATCGTCGGGCCGTCGGCCCTGGTCGACGCGGCGAGCTTGTAGAGCTGGAGGAGATAGAAGCTCTGCAGCCGCTTGTCCGGTACGGAGAGGAAACTGCGCCGGTAGTACGCGTGCCACCAGCGGCGGTGCCGGTCCACCAGCCGGTCCGGGGCGGTGGCGAGGGTGCGGTCCACGGCCCGCAGCGCGTCGGCGGTCGCCTCGGAGACCCGGCCGGGGAAGCGGTACACGAGGTGCGCGGCGAGCAGCCGCCCGGTGCCCTCGCGCCGTTCGCGCCAGGCGGTGGTCCAGCCGCCGCCCGCCAGGAGCGGCTGCTCGACGAAGCCGTCCCCGGTCCGTGGGTCCGGGTTGGGCGTGTAGTCCTCGGGCTTGCCGCTGGTGCGGGTGGTGGCGGCCCGGAGCCACTGGAAGGACCAGGCCGAGGGTTCCTCGCCGGGGGTGGGGCGGGTGGAGACCAGCAGGGCGCCGGTGTCGTTCTGGACCAGGGCGGAGAAGGCCAGCGAGCCGCGGGTGGTGGTGACGGTGCCGCGCAGCTCGGCGTCGTACGGATCCAGGGTCCAGTCGACGGCGGTGATCTCCCCGGCGAGGGTCAGGGTGAAGTGGCCGATGGGGAGGCGGGAGAAGCCGATGCCGCCGCGCCACTGGCCGCGCTGGTCCTGCACCTCGCTGTGACTGAGCATCAGCTTCAGGGTGTTGGCGGTTCTTCCGGCGTACAGCTGGGCCCCGAGGCGGCCGTTGGCGAGGAACGGGGCCTGCTGCCAGCCGGTGGGGAGCGTGCGCCAGGTCATGGCGGCGTCGCGGACGGTCTTCTCGTGGACGTCGATGGCGGGGTGCTCCGTCGGTTCGGGGCCGGCCGCCGCCCATGAGGTACGGGATCCGGCCAGCCAGAGCGCGGAGGTTCCGGCAGCGGCGGTGGAGACGAAATGCCTTCGGGAGAACGCGGGCACGTGGCTTCTCCTGCCAGTCATATACGTGGTGACGGTCATGTACGTGGTGACGGTTCCTGTCCTTGAATCACGCACGCCGCATACTGCCGGTCGTGCGAGGGCAGCGGAAGGGGGTCGACCGTATAGACATCGGAGGAATGCCGGTCCAGGGGGCGGGAATGAGGGGGTGTTGTCTGGATTGCGGGCCTCGCATGGCAGGCTTTTGGCTGAGATCCGCCGATCACGGAGATCGGCGCCCCGCGCTCCGGAAGGCACCCTGTGGACCAAATGGCACTGCTCCTCCTGCTGTTGCTCGGGGCTGTGGTCACGGTCCCGCTGGGGGAGCGTCTCGGGCTTCCCGCGCCGGTGCTGATGACGCTCGCCGGGGTCGGGATGGCGTTCCTCAGCTTCGTGCCGAATGTGGACATCCCGCCCGAGATCATCCTTCCGGCACTGCTGCCGCCCCTCCTCTACGCCTCCGTGCAGCGAACCTCCTGGCGACAATTCGCCGCCAATAAACGACCGATCTTTCTCCTGGCCGTGGCGCTGGTGTTCATCACGACGGCCGCCGTCGCCGCGGTCGCCAACGCGATCGTCCCCGGGCTGCCCATCGCCGCGGCCGTGGCGCTCGGCGCGCTCGTCGCGCCGCCCGACCCGGTCGCGGCGACGGCCGTCGCCGGTTCGGTGGGGCTGCCGCGCAGGCTCGTCTCCATCCTGGAGGGCGAGGGGCTGTTCAACGATGTGACCGCGATCGTGCTCTACCACGTGGCGATCGCCGCCGCCGTGAGCGGGAGCTTCTCGCTGCCGGAGGCCTTCGGGCTGCTGATCCTCTCCGCGGTGGTGGCCGTGGTGGTGGGTCTGGTGCTCGGCTGGCTCACCATCAAGCTCATGGGCCTGCTCGGCGACGCCACGCTCCAGGTCGGCCTCACCCTGCTGGTGCCGTTCGTGAGCTATGTGCTCGCGGAGGAGCTGATGGGGTCGGGCGTCCTCGCCGTCCTCACCACCGCCCTCTTCCTCGCCGAGCACACCGCCGACGCCGACGACGTCCTCGGGCGGCTCACCGGCCGTACCTTCTGGGAGATCGTCGACACCCTCGTCACCGGGGTCGCCTTCGGGCTGATCGGCCTCGAACTGCACAACGTCTTCGGGACCGCGGACGGGCGCGAACTCCAGATGCTGGGCTGGGGGCTCGCCGTGGTCGTGGTCGTGGTCGGGGCGCGGCTGCTCTATCTGCTGCCCGCCACCTGGCTCGCCAAGCGGCTGCACACCCGGCGCGACGTCAGCGAGGAGATCCCCACCAGCTGGCGGGAGACCGTCGTCATGTGGTGGGCCGGGATGCGCGGCGTGGCCTCGGTCGCGCTGGCGCTCGCGATCCCGCTGAAGACGGACGACGGGAAGCCGTTCCCGGGCCGCGACGAGATCGTCTTCATCGCCTTCGCCGTGATCATGGCCACGCTCGTCATCCAGGGGCTCACCCTGCCGTGGCTGGTCCGCAAGCTCCGGGTCAAGGCGGACACGGACGCCGAGGAGGCCCTGGAGAAGGACCTCGCGATCCGGGCCGCGAAGGCCGCGAAGCAGCGCCTCAAGGAGATCCAGGAGGTCGAGGAGTTCCCGGACGAGGTCACCGAGCGGCTCCAGCGGCTGGCCTACGACGTGGGGGCGCGGATCAGCCCCGACATGGTCGACGACGAGCGCCGCGAGGCGTACGCGAAACGGGCCGAGCGCTTCAAGGCGGTCAGCCGCGTCCAGCGCGAGATGATGTCGGCCGCCCGCCACGCGGTGCTGTCGGCACGCAACGAGGCGGGGGCGGACCCGGAGATCGTCGACCGGGTCCTGCGCCAGCTGGACGTCCGCAGCCTGCGGTGAGGTGCGTGGGCGGCTGCCCGCGGTGAGGCGGGCGGCCCCGTCTCCGCCCGCCGCCCCGTCAGCCGCGCCCCGTGCGGGGCGACCTGTCCCGGTCCGCGGGCCGCTCGTGCGCCGGGCCGGGCGGGTGCGGCCCGGCGTCGGGCGCGAGCGCCGCGGGGGCCGTCGCGATCCTCGGCAGCGCGTACGGATGGTGGTCGCGCAGCCAGCCGATGAGCTGCTCCCTTACCGCGCAGCGCACCGTCCAGATGTCGGACGAGTCCTTCGCCGTGACCACCGCGCGGACCAGGATCGTCGACGGCGTGGTGTCCGTGACGGCGAGGGACCAGTCGCGGCCGTCCCAGGCGGCGCACTCGCCCAGGATGTCCCGCAGCTGCTCGCGCATCGCGGCGACCGGCGCCGCGTGGTCGAGGTGGAAGAAGACCGAGCCGGTCATCTGCGCACCGCCGCGCGACCAGTTCTCGAACGGCTTGCTGGTGAAGTACGAGACCGGCATCGTGATCCGCCGCTCGTCCCAGGTCCGCACCGCGAGGAAGGTCAGCGTGATCTCCTCGATCGTGCCCCACTCGCCGTCCACCACCACCGTGTCGCCGATGCGCACCATGTCGCCGAACGCGATCTGCAGCCCGGCGAAGAGATTGCCCAGCGTCGACTGGGCGGCCACGCCCGCGACGATGCCGAGCACACCGGCCGAGGCCAGCATCGAGGTCCCGAAGGTCCGCATCGCCGGGAACGTCAGCAGCATCGCGCCCACGGCGACCGTCGCCACGATCGCGGTGACCACCCGCTGGATCAGCGTCACCTGGGTGCGGACCCGCCGCACCCGTGCCGGATCGGGGGTGTTCGCCGCGTACCGCGCGTAGAGGGAATCGACGACGGCCGTCGCGATCCGCACCACCAGCCAGGCCGAGCCCCCGATCAGCACCAGGGTCAGGACCTGGCCGATCCCCGCCCGGTGGTCGTTGATCACTTCGAGCCGGGTGTGGGTGTACGAGCCCCGCAGCAGAGCCGCGCACAGCGTCAGCTGGAGCGGTATCCGGCAGCGTCGCAGCAGCCCCCACAGCGGAGTGTCGGGGTGCCGGCCGTCGGCCCGTCTGAGCAGCAGATCGACCAGCCAGCCGACCACCAGTGTGATCACGACCGAGCCGCCGACGACGATCAGCGGGCGCAGTATGTTCTCCATCCCGTCGTTCTCCATGCTCCTGACCGTAGCTGGCACCATGGGTCCCATGAACATCATGCTTTTCCACTCGACGTACGGTCTGCGCCCCGCGGTGCACGCGGCGGCCGACCGGCTTCGTGCCGCCGGGCACGAAGTGCAGGTGCCCGATCTCTTCGAGGGGCACACGTTCGACACCGTCGAGGAAGGGCTGGCCTTCAAGGAAGAGGTGGGCAAGGACGAACTGCTCAGGAGGGCCGTGCTGGCCGCCGCCCCCTACTCCGACCGGGGCCTGGTGTACGCGGGCTTCTCGTTCGGCGCCTCCACCGCGCAGACCCTGGCGCTGGGCGACGAGAAGGCCCGCGGTCTGCTGATGTTCCACGGCACCTCGGACATCGCCGAGAACGCCTCCGTGGACGAGCTGCCCGTACAGCTGCACGTCGCCGACCCGGACCCGTTCGAGACGCACGACTGGCTGAACTCCTGGTATCTCCAGATGCAGCGGACCGGCGCCGATGTCGAGGTCTACCGCTACCCGGGCGCGGGCCATCTCTTCACCGACGCCGAACTGCCCGACTTCGACCAGGCGTCGGCCGAGCTGGCCTGGAAGGTCGCGCTCGGTTTCCTCGCCACGCTGTGACGTGGTCAGGGGCCCCGCACCGGGCAGGGCCCCTCGGGCGGATCAGCCCCGGTACGCGGTCCAGCTGTCGCTCATCCGCTGCACCTGGCCCGCGGTGAACTGGGTCATGCACGAGTCGTAGGTGTAGTCCATGAAGTTGTGGATCGGGTCGACCCCGGTCTTGTTGGTGCAGGTGTCGCGCCCGGTCGGGCACTCGTACGCGGCGCTCTTCTCGGCCGGGGTGTCGGCGACGTAGTCACCGTTTCCATTGCAGCCGCCCTGGAAGGTGTGGTACAGCCCCATCCAGTGGCCGACCTCGTGGGTGGCGGTGTCGCCCTCGTTGTAGTTGGTGGCGGAGCCGCCGGGCAGCGAGGCGTCGAGGATGACGACGCCGTCGTCCGAGGGGTTGGACTTGTACGAGCTGGGGAACGTGGCCCAGCCCAGCAGCCCGCCGCCGAGGTTGGCGGTGTAGATGTTGAGGGCGTTGGCACCGCCCTTGCGCAGCGAGGACTTCATGGCCGTCTCGGCGGCGGAGCCCGGGGAGACGCCGTTGTACCAGGAGCTGTTGTCCGTGTAGTCCGTGCCGGCCAGCGTGTACTGGAAGCCGGAGTTCGTGTTGCCCGATCCCTGTCCGCTGTAGGCGGCGTTCAGGACGTTCATCTGGCTGGTGATCGCGGAGGCGCTGAGCTTGCCGGTCGTCCCGGAGTGCACGACGTGGAAGTAGACCGGGATCGTCGCGCCCGCGGCGAGCGAGGGGCCGCTGAGCCGGCGGTCCGCGAGTCTCTGCTTCAACTGCGCGTCCATGGATTTGGCCTGGGCCGCGGTCAGCTCATTGGGGTCGTCGGTGTGGGCGGCGCCCGAGGGGCGGGCCTCCCGTGCCGTGGCGTTGGTGCCCGCGTCGTCCCCGCACTTCTGGGCGGACGAGGCGGAGACCTTGGAGGCGGCGGAAGCGGCGGAGCCGGAGGGAGCGGAGAGCGGTGCCAGGGCCAGAGTTCCGGCCAGAACGGCGGTGCCGATCGCACGGTTACGCATACGTGGCGATATACGGGCAAGAGTGCGCACGTGGACTCCTCGCGGATGTGTGGGGGAGGTATTTCCTCACCCGCCGCCGGGAGATTACGTGGGCATGTCATTCCTGGAGGAGGAATGATCAGGCCCAATCAGATATTCGCCAAAGGGTGGAAACCGGGAGGAATCTTTCTTCGCATTCCAGAGTTTGAGACAGTGACGTAAACGTAAGCGTTACCCCGGCGGGTGGTGTGTCCCCATTCGAGCCATGGGACACACCACCCGCCGTAGCGATGTCATGCACCGTCAACATATGCGGGGGTGGCCGAAAAAGATCCCTCAGCGCACCGGGCTGTCCACCCGCTCGACCTTCTGCGTTCCGCTGAGCGTCCGGTACGAACGCGTCCAGGCGGAGGTCGCGTCCCGCTTCGTCCGGTCGGAGACCGCGTAGTAGTCCATCTGGGAGCGCTCGGCGGTCACGTCGAGGACGCCGTAGCCGTGCGAGTCCATGTCCACCCACTTCACGTGGCGGTTGGCGGCCTTGACCGCAGCGGCCGCGACCACCGAGACCGTCTGCGGCGCCACGTGCAGGATGTCGTCGATGTTGTCCGAGGTCACCGACGTCACCACGAACTCGGTGGCGGCCGAGGCGGAGAGCGGATACGTCGCCGCCTTCACCGGCACGTCATTGGCCCACGCCATGTGGATGTCACCGGTCAGGAAGACCGTGTTGGTGATCGACCGGTCCCGCAGGTGCGAGATCAGCTCCTTGCGGTCGTCGGTGTAGCCGTCCCACTGGTCGACGTTGACCGCGAGGCCCTCCTTGGGCAGCCCCAGCAACTCGGCCAGCGGTGCCAGCAGATGGGCCGGGACGGCGCCGAACGCGACCGGCGAGATCATCACCGAGGTGCCGACCAGCTGCCAGGTGGCGTCCGAGCCGGCCAGCCCCGACTTCAGCCAGTCCAGCTGCGCCCGGCCGGTGATGGTGCGCTCCGGGTCGTCGACCGCGCCGCTGCCGACCGACGCCTGCTGGGAGCGGAAGGTACGCAGGTCCAGAAGATGGAGATCGGCCAGGTTGCCGAAGCGCAGCCGCCGGTAGACGGTCCCCTCGGTGGAGGCACGGACCGGCATCCACTCGAAGTACGCCTGCTTGGCGCCCGCCGCCCGGTCCGCCCAGGAGCCCTCCACGCCCGGGGTGTGGTTCTCGGCCCCGCCCGACCAGGCGTCGTTGGCGAACTCGTGGTCGTCCCAGATCGCGATCACCGGGTGGGTGGCGTGCAGGGTCTGGAGGTCGGTGTCCGTCTTGTACGTGGCGTGCCGGGTGCGGTAGTCGGCGAGGGTGAGGATCTCGTGCCTCGGCTCGTGCGGCCGTACGGTGTAATTCGCGTCCGGGTAACCGCCCGAGGCGTACTCGTAGATGTAGTCGCCGAGGTGCAGGACCGCGTCGAGGTCGGCGCGGTCGGCGAGGTGGCGGTACGGGGAGAAGTACCCGGCCTCCCAGTTGGCGCACGACACCACCCCGAACCGCACACCGGGCGTGGCGGCCCCGGCCGCCGGAGCCGTCCTGGTGCGGCCGGCCGGCGAGACGGTCCGGGCACCGTCCCCCGCCGAGAAGCGGAACCAGTACGTGGTGGCGGGGGACAGGCCCCGCACATCGGCCTTGACCGTGTGGTCGGAGGCGGCCCTCGCGACGGTCGTGCCCTGGGCGACGACCCGGGCGAAGGCCTTGTCCTCGGCGACCTCCCAGCGCACCGCCGTGTCGGCGCCGCGGCCCGAACCCGGCACCGCGTCGGGGGACGGGGTCACGCGGGTCCAGAGGAGGACGCCGTCGGGGAGCGGGTCGCCGGAGGCCACGCCGTGCAGGAAGGCGGGCCCGTCCGCGGCGCGCGCGGAGGCGGCGGAGCCCAGCACGGGGGCCGCGACGGCGGTGGCGGCGGCGGCCTTGACGACCGTGCGGCGGCTGGGGGCGGAGAGCGGCGAGAAAAGGTGTCGACTGGTCACGGAGCAGCACCCTACTGACCGGTAAGACGAACGGGCAGGCGAACGAAGGAAGTTCGCCTGCCCGTCGGGAAGCCGCTGCCGGGATGTCGCCGGCCGGTCAGCCCTTCAGCGCGGCCGTGATCGCGGTGTTGAAGGCCTCCACCGTCATCGGGGCGTTCTCGCTCTGGCCGTCGGTGAGCGCCTTGCCGTTCATCTTCAGCGTCGGGGTGCCCCGCACGCCACTCTTGTCGAACGCCTCGGACATCTTCATCGCCCAGCTGTCGAACGTGCCGTCCTTGACGTTCTTCTGGAAGGCGGCGTTGCCCTTGAGCGCGTCCACCGAGTCGGCGACCTTGATCAGGTAGGAGTCGTCCTTGAACTTGTCGACGGTCTCCTCCGGGTGGAACTTCGCGGAGTAGAGCGCGTACTTGTAGTCGAGGAAGGCCTCAGGGCTGACATCGAGCGCCGCGCCGAGCGCGCTCAGCGCGTTCTTCGAGCCCTCGCCGTTGGCCGCGTTGTCGATGAACGTGGCACCGATGTACTTGATCTTGTACTTGCCGGCGTCGACGTCCTTGTGCACCGTCTCGCCGACGGTCTGCTCGAACGTGGCGCAGACCGGGCAGCGCGAGTCCTCGTACAGCTCCAGGGTCTTCTTGGCGCTCGACTTGCCGATGACGACCGTGGTGCCGTTCTCGCCCGAGGTGTTCTTGGGCGCGGTCACCTTCTTCTCGTCCTTGGCCGCCTCCCAGTGGGACGGCTTGGTCAGCTGCATGATGCCCCAGGTGCCGGCGCCCACGACGGCCAGGACGCCGACGATCGAGACGCCGACGATGATCTGCCGGCGGACCTTGTCCTTCTTGGCCTGGCGCTCGCGCTCGGCGCGCAGCCGCTCGCGGGCCGCGGACTTGTTGGCCTGGCTGTTGCGCTTGCTCATGTCTGTGTCTCCAGGGTGTGGGGTACGTCGTCGGGGATGTGCGTGCTCAGGCGATGGCGCAGGCCGAGCGCGGCGGTCCCCTCCGTCCCACGGAGTGCACGAGCAGACGGATGTGTACGAGCAGATGCGGGCCGTGTCCGGCGGGCCGCATCCGGCGGCGTACCGCGCGGTGGGCCGTACCGGCCGCGGCGACCGCGACCAGCAGTGGCCGGAACGCCAGCAGGGCGGCCGCCTCCAGCAGACCGGCCAGCGCGGACTCGCCCCGCCGGAGCCAGGCCGCGGCGAGCAGGCCGACCGACACATGGGCGGCGAGCAGCAGCCAGGGCACCGCGGGTCCGGGCGAGGCCAGCAGCGCGGCCGTCGTGTGTCCGGCATCGGCCACCGAGGCGAGCGGGATGACCCCGGCACCGGCCCGCGCCGCATCGGTACCGAACTGGCCGCCGCACAGCACATCGACGCCGACCGAGCGCAGCGGACCCGCGATCGGGCCGCCGGCCGCGCCATAGCAGACGTGCTGACCAGTGGTGAAGACGGTGTCGGCGGCCAGCTCCAGCGGGACCAGCAGTCCGGCGATCGCCCCGAAGCCGCGCTCCCGGCCGGCCAGCGCGTACGCCACGGCGAACACCACGCCGGCCAGCAGGGCGACGGCGGTCAGCGGCAGCGGGACCCGGGAGAGCAGCACATGGGACGCGGTGGAGAGCGTCACGACGAGCGCTGTGAAGAGCGCCGCGCGAACGACTCTGAGCTGCGTCCTGGATATGTCCATCGTCGAGGAGTGTCGCATGCCAACCTGTCAGTGACCCCCGAAGGGGCGTGACTGCGGGGAGAACCGTGGCCGCGGGAGCGACGGAGAAGCCCGACGCGGGAGCTAGAGCCCCGGGATGCGGCCGTTGCGGAAGAGGTCCACGAAGATCTGGTGGTCGGCGCGGGCACGGGCGCCGTAGCTGTGGGCGAAGTCCACCAGGAGGCCGGCGAAGCCCTCCTCGTCGGCCGCGATCGCCGCGTCGATGGCCCGCTCGGTGGAGAACGGCACCAGTGAGTGGCCGCTCTCGTCGTCCGCGGCGGAGTGCATCGTCGCCGTCGCCCGGCCGAGATCGGCGACGACCGCCGCGATCTCCTCCGGCTCGTCGATGTCGGACCAGTCCAGATCGACCGCGTACGGGGACACCTCGGCGACCAGCTGGCCCGCCCCGTCCAGCTCGGTCCAGCCGAGCCACGGGTCGGCGTGCGCCTGGAGGGCGCGCTGCGAGATCACCGTGCGGTGGCCCTCGTGCTGGAAGTACGCGCGCACGGACGCGTCGGTGATGTGCCGGGAGACCGCGGGGGTCTGCGCCTGCTTGAGATAGATCACCACGTCGTTCTCCAGGGCGTCGCTGTTGCCCTCCAGGAGGATGTTGTACGAGGGCAGCCCGGCCGAGCCGATGCCGATGCCACGACGGCCGACGACGTCCTTCACCCGGTACGAGTCGGGGCGGGTCAGGCTCGACTCCGGCAGTGTCTCCAGATAGCCGTCGAAGGCGGCCAGCACCTTGTAGCGCGTCGCCGCGTCCAGATCGATGGAGCCGCCGCCCGGGGCGAACCGGCGCTCGAAGTCGCGGATCTCCGTCATCGAGTCCAGCAGCGAGAACCGGGTCAGCGACCGGGCGTCGCGCAGCGCGTCCAGCAACGGGCCCTCGGCCGTGTCCAGCGTGAAGGGCGGCAGCTCGTCGGTCTTCGCGCCCGTCGCCAGCGCGTGGATCCGCTCGCGGTAGGCCGCCGCGTAGACCCGGACCAGCTCGGTGATCTGGTCGTCGCCCAGCGCCTTCGCGTAGCCGATCAGGGCGACGGAGGCGGCGAACCGCTTGAGGTCCCAGGTGAACGGGCCGACGTACGCCTCGTCGAAATCGTTCACATTGAAGATCAGCCGGCCGTTGGCGTCCATGTACGTGCCGAAATTCTCCGCGTGCAGATCGCCGTGGATCCACACCCGGCCGGTCCGCTCGTCCAGGTAGGGGCCGCCGTGCCGCTCCCTTTCCAGGTCGTTGTAGAACAGGCACGCCGTGCCCCGGTAGAAGGCGAACGCCGAGCCCGCCATCTTGCGGAACTTGACCCGGAAGGCGGCCGGATCGGCGGCCAGCAGCTCCCCGAACGCGGTGTCGAAGACCTCAAGAATCTGCTCCCCGCGCTGCGCCGCGCCGGTCTGCGCTTCCGACATCTCTGGGTGCCTCCTGGTACCTGACGTGCGTGACGACGTACATGACAAATGGGACGGGTGTTCCCGCCCTTCCAACGCGTGACCGTATCCGGGAGTGCCCGTCGATCGTCCCCTCGGAGACGTAGACTTCCACGCTGTCCCCCCAGTCAGCCATCGCCCGTTTCCCGGAGGCACAGCGCCGTGACCAAGCCGCCCTTCACGCACCTTCACGTCCATACCCAGTACTCGCTGCTGGACGGTGCCGCGCGGCTCAAGGACATGTTCGCTGCCTGTAATGAAATGGGCATGTCGCACATCGCGATGACGGACCACGGCAACCTGCACGGGGCGTACGACTTCTTCCACTCGGCGCAGAAGGCGGGCGTCACCCCGATCATCGGGATCGAGGCGTACGTCGCCCCCGAGTCGCGCAAGCACAAGCGGAAGATCCAGTGGGGCCAGCCGCACCAGAAGCGCGACGACGTGTCGGGTTCGGGTGGTTACACCCACAAGACGATCTGGGCGTCCAACGCGAAGGGCCTGCACAACCTCTTCAAGCTCTCCTCGGACGCGTACGCCGAGGGCTGGCTGCAGAAGTGGCCGCGCATGGACAAGGAGACCATCGCCCAGTGGTCCGAGGGCCTGATCGCGTCCACCGGCTGCCCCTCGGGCGAGGTGCAGACCCGGCTGCGGCTCGGCCAGTTCGACGAGGCCGTCCAGGCCGCCTCCGACTACAAGGACATCTTCGGCGAGGGCAAGTACTTCCTGGAGCTGATGGACCACGGCATCGAGATCGAGCGCCGGGTCCGTGACGGACTCCTCGAAATCGGCAAGAAGCTGAACATCCCGCCGCTGGTGACCAACGACTCGCACTACACCTACGCGCACGAGGCCACCGCGCACGACGCCCTGCTCTGCATCCAGACCGGCAAGAACCTCTCCGACCCGGACCGCTTCCGCTTCGACGGCACCGGCTACTACCTCAAGACGACCGACGAGATGTACGCCGTCGACTCCTCCGACGCCTGGCAGGAGGGCTGCGCCAACACCCTGCTGGTCGCGCAGCAGATCGACACCACCGGCATGTTCGAGAAGCGCGACCTGATGCCGAAGTTCGAGATCCCGGACGGCTTCACGGAGATCACCTGGTTCCAGGAAGAGGTCCGCGTCGGCATGGACCGGCGCTTCCCGGGAGGTGTCCCCGAGGACCGGCAGAAGCAGGTCGAGTACGAGATGGACATCATCATCCAGATGGGGTTCCCGGGGTACTTCCTGGTCGTCGCCGACTTCATCATGTGGGCGAAGAACAACGGCATCGCGGTCGGCCCCGGCCGAGGCTCCGCCGCCGGTTCGATCGTGGCGTACGCGATGGGCATCACCGACCTCGACCCGATCGAGCACGGACTGATCTTCGAGCGGTTCCTCAACCCCGAGCGCGTCTCCATGCCCGACGTCGACATCGACTTCGACGAACGCCGGCGCGTCGAAGTGATCAGGTACGTGACGGAGAAGTACGGCGCCGACAAGGTCGCCATGATCGGCACGTACGGAAAGATCAAGGCGAAGAACGCCATCAAGGACTCCGCCCGGGTCCTCGGCTACCCGTACGCCATGGGCGACCGGCTCACCAAGGCCATGCCCGCCGACGTCCTCGGCAAGGGCATCGACCTCAACGGCATCACCGACCCCAAGCACCCGCGCTACAGCGAGGCGGGCGAGATCCGGGGGATGTACGAGAACGAGCCGGACGTCAAGAAGGTCATCGACACCGCGAAGGGCGTCGAGGGCCTGGTCCGGCAGATGGGCGTGCACGCCGCCGGCGTCATCATGTCCAGCGAGCCGATCGTCGACCACGCCCCGATCTGGGTACGGCACACCGACGGCGTCACCATCACGCAGTGGGACTACCCCCAGTGCGAGTCGCTCGGCCTGCTGAAGATGGACTTCCTGGGCCTGCGCAACCTCACCATCATGGACGACGCCGTGAAGATGGTGGAGTCCAACAAGGGCGTCAAGCTGGACCTGCTCGGCCTCCCGCTGGACGACCCCAAGACGTACGAGATGCTCTGCCGCGGCGACACGCTCGGCGTGTTCCAGTTCGACGGCGGGCCGATGCGCTCCCTGCTGCGCCAGATGCAGCCCGACAACTTCGAGGACATTTCCGCCGTCTCGGCCCTGTACCGGCCGGGCCCGATGGGCATGAACTCGCACACGAACTACGCCGAGCGCAAGAACGGCCGCCAGGAGATCACCCCGATCCACCCGGAGCTGGAGGAGCCCCTCAAGGAGGTCCTCGGCCTCACCTACGGCCTGATCGTGTACCAGGAGCAGGTGCAGAAGGCCGCCCAGATCGTCGCCGGCTACTCGCTCGGCGAGGCCGACATCCTGCGCCGCGTGATGGGCAAGAAGAAGCCCGAGGAGCTGGCGAAGAACTTCGTCCTCTTCGAGGCGGGCGCCAAGGAGAAGGGCTTCTCCGACGCCGCGATCAAGGCCCTGTGGGACGTGCTGGTCCCGTTCGCCGGATACGCGTTCAACAAGGCGCACTCCTCCGCGTACGGCCTGGTCACCTACTGGACCGCGTACCTCAAGGCGAACTACCCCGCCGAGTACATGGCGGCGCTGCTGACCTCGGTCAAGGACGACAAGGACAAGTCGGCTGTCTACCTCAACGAGTGCCGCCGCATGGGCATCAAGGTGCTCCCGCCCAACGTCAACGAGTCGCTGTCGAACTTCGCGGCCCAGGGCGACGACGTGATCCTCTTCGGCCTCACCGCCGTGCGCAACGTCGGCCAGAACGTCGTCGACTCGATCATCCGGTGCCGCAAGGCGAAGGGGAAGTACAGCACCTTCCCCGACTTCCTGGACAAGGTCGAAGCGGTCGTCTGCAACAAGCGCACCGTCGAATCGCTGATCAAGGCCGGGGCCTTCGACGAGATGGGCCACACCCGCAAGGGCCTGGTCGCCCACCACGAACCCATGATCGACAACGTGGTGCAGGTCAAGCGCAAGGAGGCCGAGGGACAGTTCGACCTCTTCGGCGGCATGGGCGAGGAGGAGAGCGACGAGCCGGGCTTCGGGCTCGACGTGGAGTTCTCCGACATCGAGTGGGAGAAGTCCTACCTGCTGGCCCAGGAACGCGAGATGCTCGGCCTGTACGTCTCCGACCACCCGCTCTTCGGCCTGGAGCACGTGCTGTCCGACAAGGCCGACTCCTCGATCTCCCAGCTGACCGGCGGCGAGCACGCCGACGGCGCCGTCGTCACCGTCGGCGGCATCATCTCCGGCCTCCAGCGCAAGATGACCAAGCAGGGCAACGCCTGGGCCATCGCCACCGTCGAGGACCTGGCCGGTTCCATCGAGTGCATGTTCTTCCCGGCCACCTACCAGCTGGTCTCCACCCAGCTCGTCGAGGACACCGTCGTCTTCGTCAAGGGCCGCCTGGACAAGCGCGAGGACGTGCCCCGGCTGGTCGCCATGGAGATGCAGGTCCCCGACATCTCCAACGCCGGCACCAACGCCCCCGTGGTGCTGACCATCCCCACCGTCAAGATCACCCCGCCGATGGTCAGCCGCCTCGGCGAGGTCCTCAGCAGCCACCGCGGCGACACCGAGGTACGGATCAGGCTCCAGGGCCCCCGCAAGACCACGGTGCTCCGGCTCGACCGGCACCGGGTCAAGCCCGACCCGGCGCTCTTCGGCGACCTGAAGGTGCTGCTCGGCCCGTCCTGCCTGGCCGGCTGAGCCCGCCGCCGACGCACGGGAGGGGCGCCCCGCGAAAGCGGGTGCGCCCCTCCCGGCCACCCGGCCCTTGGCCGGACCGCGGACGTCTCCGGTCAGTTGTGGCCGAAGCGCCGCTGGTGCTTACGGGCAACATCAGCAGGGCTGCCCTGGGCCTGCGACTGAGGCTGTATCTGCGACTCGTACGAGGTCGCCGCGCCTTCTTCCGCGCCGCGCTCCGGACCGGACGCGCGGTTCTGCCGGCTGCCCTGCTTGCGGTTCTTGTTCTTGGCCATGGTCTTCCTCCTGTGGGGACTCTCGGGGCCAGGACCGCGTTCAGATTCACATAGCGGGACATGCCGTGCATGTTGGATCATTACCGTGCGTAGTGAGGATGCGGGACGCGTCGTTTTCCCGATCCGCCACGCCGATGATCGAGTTCCGGACGTCAAGCCCTGCGCGGTCGGGCAGACTCGAAGGAAACCCTTGGCAAGGACCGCACCCGAACTTCTGGAAGAGGGTGGATCGCGTGGACCGTTGCGTCGTCCTGGTGGACGCCGGCTACTTGCTGGGCGCAGCCGCGAGCCTGCTGGCCGGGGAGCCCGCCCGTTCCCGCATCACCGTCGACCACGCGGCCCTCATCCGGGGCCTGCGCGAGCGCGCCGAGGCCGATACGCAGCAGCCGCTGCTGCGGATCTACTGGTTCGACGGCGCCCCCGACCGCGTTCCCCAGCCCGAGCACCGCAGACTCCGCGTGATGCCCAGGGTGACCGTCCGGCTCGGCGCCCTCACTCGTAGTGACGGGCGCTGGGCGCAGAAGGGCGTCGACGCCGCCATGCACGCCGAACTCACCGAGCTGGCCAGGAACCGGGCCTGCTCCGACGTGGTGCTGGTGACCGGCGACGGGGACCTGCTGCCCGGCCTGATGTCCGCCAAGGAACACGGCGTCGCCGTCCATCTGTGGGCCGTCCAGGCCGCCGACGGCGACTACAACCAGTCCGAGGACCTGGTGGCCGAGGCCGACGAACGCAGGGTGCTCGACCGGGCCTGGATCACCCAGGCGGTACGGCCCAGGGAGACCGGCGGTGTCTGCGCCCCGCCGCCCGTGCCCCGCCCGGAGATCGCCGCGATCCTCTCCGCGCCGCTGCCCGAGGCCGCCCTCGCCGCCTCCGCCGAGCGGGCCTCGGAGGCCAGGGCGGCGGAGGCGGCGGGCGACGCCCCGGCACAGCCCGAGGAAGGCGCCGCCACCGACCGGCCCGCGCACGGTGGCCGGGCCGTCCCCACCCCCAAGGACCTGGCGGGCAGCCTGCGCGGCCCCGGCACCCCGCCCGACCGCCACCTCCCCCAGCCGACGCCCGCCGCGACCCTGCGCTGGTCCTCCGACAAGAGCTGGACGGAGCGCGGCGGACCGCTGGGCGAGCCCGCCGAGACCGCCTCCCTGCCGACGCTGGCCCAGCTCACCAGCGCCGAGCAGCGCTGGGCGGACCGCGAGGAGGACATCACCACCGTCGGCGGCGACCCCTTCGAGGTCGGCCAGGTCTTCGCCCGTCGCTGGATGGAGCGACTCCCGGAGACCGTCCATCTGCAGAAGCTGTCGACCATGTATCCGCGCATCCCGCACCGCATCGACGGCGAGCTGCTGCGCTACGCGGCACGGTTCGGCCTGCTCGCCCACAAGGACGACCAGATCGACGAGCACGACCGCTACGCGATCCGGGCGGGATTCTGGCGGGAGATCGATGTACGCGCCGCGGCCGAGCACACCCCCGCGGCGGAGCGCACCGCCCCGTCCACGGGCTGACGGCCGGGCGGGACGACGGGCGGGCGACCCGGCCGCCGATCACCGCGCCGGCCCCCGGCCGGTGTGGCCCCGGGCGCAATCCGGGGCATCCGACCCCGTACTCTCGTACCTCGTGAGTACGGGCACAGCACAGGCGCAGACGGCGACCGGGACCGTGTGCGCGGTGCGTGATCTGGTCAAGACCTATCCCGCCGTCCGCGGCCGCCGCGGAACACCCGCCGCACCCGAGGTCCGTGCCACCGACGGGATCAGCCTGGACGTGCGGCGCGGCGAGATCTTCGGCCTCCTCGGCCCCAACGGCGCCGGCAAGTCCAGCCTGGTGCGGCAGCTCACCGGGCTGATGCGCCCCGACTCCGGCAGCGTCACCGTGCTGGGCCACGACCTCGTGCGCCATCCCGAGCGGGCCTCCCGGCTGATCGGCTACCTCGGGCAGGAGTCCACCGCCCTCGACGAGCTGACCGTGTCGCTCGCCGCCGAGACCACCGGACGGCTGCGCGGCCTCACGGCGGCGGACGCCCGCGCCGAGCGCGACGCCGTGCTCGGCGAACTGGGCCTCACCGAGATCGCCGGACGCCCCCTGAAGAGGCTCTCCGGGGGACAGCGGCGGCTCGCCTGCTTCGCGGCCGCGCTGGTCGGCGAGCGGCCGGTGCTGGTGCTGGACGAGCCGACGACCGGCATGGACCCCGTCGCCCGGCGGGCCGTCTGGGCCGCCGTGGACCGGCGCAGGGCCGAGCGCGGCACCACGGTGCTGCTCGTCACCCACAACGTCATCGAGGCCGAGACGGTCCTCGACCGGGTCGCCGTGATCGAACGCGGCCGGGTCATCGCCTGCGACACCCCGACCGGGCTCAAGGAACGCGTCGCGGGCGAGGTCCGGGTCGAGCTGGTGTGGCGCGAACGGGCGCCCCTGGACGTACCGGAAGTGGCCGCGCTGCGCGGCTCGGCCCAGGAGTCCGGGCGGCGCTGGGTGCTGCGGCTCGCCCCCGACGAGGCACGGGCGGCGGTCGCCGCGGTGACCGGCGGCGCGGCCTTCGCCGCACTCGACGACTTCACGCTGGCGACGCCCAGCCTGGAGGACGTCTATCTCGCGCTCGGCGGGGACGCGACCAAGGGGCTGGTGAAGTCATGACCGCGGTGAGCGGGACGACCGGGTGCGGATGCGTGGCCGGGCAGGGAGCGAACAGGAGCAGCGCCAGGTGACGAGCATCGTTCCCGCGCACGCGGTGACCGGACCCGTCCGGGCCCCGGAGGACAGCCGTGCCGGGTCCCTCGGCGACGGCTCCGGGGGTGCGGGGGAGCCCGCGCCGCTCGCGCCGCGGGCCCGGCTGTTCCCCTCGCTCGCGGCCGTCTACCGTGCCCAGCTGTCCCGGGCCAGGGTCGCCCGTATCCCGCTGCTCTTCGTCGCGACGTTCCAGTCCGTCGGGATCATGGTGCTGATGCGCGGGGTCGTCGACGGCGGCTCCGAGGCACGGGCCGTCGTCGCCGGTTCCAGCGTCCTCGTCGTGGCCTTCGTGGCGCTCAATCTCCTCGCCCAGTACTTCGGGCAGCTGCGGGCCGGCGGCGGGCTCGACCACTACGCCACCCTGCCGGTGCCGCCCGCCGCGGTGGTGCTCGGTGCCGCCGGGGCGTACGCCTCCTTCACCGTGCCCGGCACGATCGTCACGGCCGTGACGGGGAGCGTGCTGTTCGGGCTGCCGCTGACCCATCTGTGGGTGCTCGTCGCCGTCATCCCGCTCTCCGGGGCGGCGCTCTCCGGGCTCGGCGCGGCGCTGGGGCTGCTCGCGCCCCGGCAGGAGCTGGCCACGCTCCTCGGCCAGCTGGGCATGTCGGCGGCGCTGCTGCTCGGTGTGCTCCCGGCCGACCGGCTGCCCGCGCCGGTCGGCTGGGCGCGCGATCTGCTGCCCTCGACCTACGGTGTCGAGGCGCTCTCGCGGTCCTTCGACGCCCGGCCGGACTGGGCGGTCGTCGCGCTGGACCTCGCCGTCTGCGCGGTGGTCGGCCTGCTCTCGCTGGCCGTGGCGACCTGGGCGTACCGCAGGGCAGCGGTCCGGTGAGGCGCGGCGCGGGGGCGCCTGGCACGATGGCACGGTGACCGCACCTCTGACGCCGCCTCACCAGCCCTCGTCCAACGACCCCTGGCAGACCCCGCCGAACTGGGGCGGCCCGGGGGGCTCGCACCTGATCGGTGCGCACCAGCCGGGAGGGCTGCCGGGAGCGCCCGAGGAGAAGGCGCTCGCGCCGGAACTGCGCCGGGCCGCGGTCGTCGCCCTGCTCCTCACCGTCTGCGGTGTCGCGCTCGGGTTCCTCTGGCTGTGGCTGGCGCCGAGGGTTCCGCTGATCTCCGACAGCACCGCCGTCTTCCTGAACGACAGCGAGGGCGAGGAGGCGATCGGCGCCGACGGTACGTTCGTGCTGCTGGGCCTGGCCTTCGGGGCGGTCTCCGCGGCGCTGGTCTTCTGGTTCCAGCGGCGCGGCGGGATCGCCCTGGTGGTGGCGCTCGCGCTGGGCGGGCTGCTCGGTTCGCTGCTGGCCTGGCGGCTGGGGGTGTGGCTCGGGCCGACCCAGGACGTGGTCGCGCACGCGCGGGCGGTCGGCAAGGGAGTGGTCTTCGACGCGCCGCTCCAGCTGCGGGCGAAGGGGGCGTTGCTGGCGTGGCCGCTGGGGGCGATGGCGGTCCATCTCGCGTTGACCGCGTTGTTCGGGCCGCGGGATCCGGAGCCGGAGTGGGGGGTGTTTCCGGGTGGGCCGTGGGCGCCGGGGGCGCCTGGGGCCGGTGGGCCTGTCGCCGGGGCGCCCGGGTTCGGTGGGCCTGAGGCCGGTGGGCCCGCGGGTGGGGGCGTGCCGCCTGTGCCGCCGGCGCAGCCGTAGTTCTGGGGGTGCGGTGCGTGGTGGACGGGTGTGGGTGCGGTTGGGCCCGGTGGGTGGGCCGCTGCGCGGGGCTTGTCCGCTGCCCGCCCCTTCCCTGAACCGGGGCTCTGCCCCGGACCCCGGTCCTCAAACGCCGGACGGGCTGAATCGGGCCGACGGGCTCAATAGCGCTGACGAGCTGAGCGGCGTCGGGCGGGCGGGGCAGCGCCGGTGGGCTGGTGCCAGGAGCTGAGTAGTGCCGGACGGGCCGAGCAGCGCTGACGGGCTGAACAGCTCCGGGCGGGCCGAGCAGTGCGACGGGCTGGGTGGCGTCGGACAGGCCGAGCAGTGCCGACGGGCTGAACAGCTCCGCGCAGGCGCCCGGCTACCCCCGGCCGATTTCCGCGAACACCGCGTCCGTCAGCGATGCCAGGTCCCCGGGGGAGAGCTCGACCTCCAGGCCGCGGCGGCCCGCCGAGACGCAGATCGTTGCGTGGGAGCGTGCCGACGCGTCCAGCACCGTGCGCAGCCGCTTGCGCTGGCCCAGTGGGGAGATCCCGCCTCGTACGTAGCCGGTGGTGCGTTCCGCGGCCGCCGGGTCGGCCATGGTGGCCCGCTTGCCGCCCACCGCGGAGGCCAGGGCCTTGAGGTCCAGCGTGCCGGCCACCGGGACGACCGCCACGGTCAGGGTGCCGTCGACGTCCGCGACCAGGGTCTTGAACACCCGGTCGGGGGAGACGCCCAGCGCCTGGGCCGCCTCCTCGCCGTAGGAAGCCGATGCCGGGTCGTGGTCGTAGGAGTGGACGGTGAACGCCGTGCCGGACGCGGTCAGGGCGACCGTCGCCGGGGTGCCGCCGGACTGTTGCTGCTTCTTCGGCTTCTTCGCCACGGGGAGACGGTCCTCGGTCGGTCGACGGGGCGGTCGGATCAGTTGGGGTGGGTCGGGGCGCGGGTCAGGTCCACCGCGGGCAGGGACGGCAGATGGCGGATGACGGCGGTCTCGGAGCGCAGCAGCGTCAGTTCCTCGCGCAGCCGGGCCGCCGAGTCGGGTGCCTGGAGCAGCCGCTGTCTGGTCGGTACGTCGAACACGGCCGCCGCCGCGACCAGATAGGAGACGACCATGGGGTCGTCGGGCAGGTCGGCGCCGGTCGTGAGGGAGCGTTCGCTCGCCCCGGCCAGCCGCTTCTGGTAGGTGCGGAAGGCCCGCAGTACGCCCTCGGCGAGCGCGCCCGCCTCCTCCCCGGGCTCCTCGTCCAGCTCTTCGAGCTCGGCCGTCAGACAGGGGCCGCTCGCGTCGACGGAGAGCAGCTTGACCCGGGTGGTGCCGGTCGCCAGGACCTCGAAGCTGCCGTCCGGCCGCTCCCGGATCTTGGCCGCGTCGGCGATGCAGCCGACCTGGTGGAAGGTCTGGATCGGGTCGGGGCCGAAGCCGTCCGCGGGGCCGCGTTCGGCGGGGGTGTTCACCGCGTCCGGCATCCCGGAGCCCGTCGGGGCGGTCTCGTGGCCGTCGCGGATCGCGACCACGGCGAAGCGGCGGGGTTCGTCCTCGTCGGTCTTCAGGAGCTCACGCATCATGGCGCGATATCGCTCCTCGAAGACGTTCAGCGGCAGCACGAGGCCGGGGAACAGCACCGCGTTCAGCGGGAACAGAGGCAGGCGAGCGGTGGTCACAACGGTCAAGCGTAATGGCCGCCGGGCCCGCCGCGGTCGGCCCGTCCCGGGATCGGTGCCGCGCAGGCCACCCGGAGCCGGGTGTCGTCCCGCGCCTCCAGGAACCGGCCGAGCGGATCCTCGGAGACCGACGACCACGGGAACGACGCCGCGAGGGGCCCGATCCGCCGGAACTGCTCCAGCGCTTCCTCCCAGCGGCCCCGGGCGACCAGCACGAACGCCAGCAGATTGCGGACCTCGGCGGGCCAGGGGTCGCCCGGAGTGAACGAGGCGGACAGCTCGATGGCCAGATCCGCCGCCGCGTCGATCCGCTCCTCCTGCACCGAGGTGGTCCGTGCGCCGGGGCCCTCCATCAGCAGGGCGAACGCGGCCCGCAACGGCAGCGCCCGCACCAGCGAGCCGGGCAGCGCGTCCTCGGCCGCCCGCTCGGCGAAGTCGAAGCACTCGCGGTGCGAGCCGTACCAGGCCGCGGAGAGGTACCGCAGCGCCGCGACATGGCAGCCGTAGTGGTGCGAGGAGCGCCGTACCGCCTGCTCCCACAGCGCCTCGAACACGGTGTGCGTGGCGTGGGTGCCGCGCGCGTGGTCGAGCGCCAGGCGCCAGGGCACCGGGTCGCGCGGATCGCTCTCGGCCGCCGCCGTGATCAGCGGCCCCACCTCGCGCAGCTGCTCGGCCCGGACGGGCGACTCCCAGGCCCGGCGGACCGCCAGCTCGGCCTTGACCAGCAGCGCGTCCGGGTCGTGCGGGGCGGCGGCGAGCCAGTCGGTCAGCCAGCCGTCCCGGCTGCGGGCGAAGGTGACGAGCCGGCCGAGGTAGCGGTCCCGGTTCTCCCACTCGGCGCCGTCCCGGGTGGTGGCGAGGAGTTTCGCGGCCGGTCCGTACTCCCCGAGGGCGGCGGCGACGAGCGCCGGGGAGAGCCGCTCGTCGGGGGCGTCGAGCAGCACCTCGTCGTCCGCGGGCAGTCCGGCGGGGCGCTGGGAGCGGCGCCGGATCGTGCACGCGGCACGGAGCAGAGCACGAAGGATTGGCATGGTGCAGACCATTGAAAAGCGCTGGTCGGGACGGCGCCAGAGGTGCGCTGTGAAGCTTTGGTGCCGAGTGAAGGGGTTGTACCGGACCGAGTCAAGAAGAAGTAAAGGAAAGCGTGGAATCTGGCTTGTTCCTGATGCTCCGGCCGAGGGCGTCCGGCCGTTCGGACGCGGCTCGGGCGGCCGTTCGACCACGGCCCACGGGGCCGCGTCGACCGTTCGGCGGAAGGTGCTCCGAACGGTCCGACGCCGCACCGGCTGGTCGGCCGTGGCCGGATCCGGTCAGCCCCGGCGCAGCAGCCGCGAGGCGCCCGCCGCGACGGTGGTGGCCAGTATCCAGCCGAGCAGGACGAGCACCGCCGCCGCCCACTGCCAGCCGCCCTCCATCCGCCAGTAGCCGTCCTGGCCCAGATTGATCACCGGGATCAGCAGATCCAGCGCGTACAGCGCCGGGTTCCACTGCGGGGCCTCGTCCTGCTTGATCGCGTGCGGCACGTGCTGGGCGAAGGCCAGCGTCCCCGCAGCCCACAGCAGAGCCATCCACACCGCGGCCCGCCCCGGCCGGTAGCCGTACGCCACCGTCCAGTCCTGGAGGAAGCCCCAGAGCTTCGCCGCGAGCGGCAGCGTCTCGCGCCGCCGCCGCTGCTTGGCCAGCAGCACCTCCCGGGCGTCCGCGTCCTCCCCGCAGTTGCGCAGCACCGTCGCGAGGCGCTCGTACGGCTCCGGTACGTACTCCGGGGTCGCCGCCGCCACCCACTCCAGGCGCCGGGAGAGCGGGAAGTGTCCGTACGGGACGAGGTTCTCGTAAACGAAACCGCCCATCGCCAGCCCGCCGGGCCCCGGCCAGCTGGTCGACACGTCGATCAGCGTGACGACCCTCGCGCCGTTCAGCACGACCCGGCCCTCGTCCGGCCGTTCCGCGTTGAACCGCAGCTCCGGGGTGACGATCCGGCGCAGCGACAACTCCTCGTACCGGCCCAGCACGAACCGCGCCTTGTGCAGATCGACCGCGTCGCCGAACCGCCCGTCGTCCAGGCGCACCCCGCCGCGGCACTCGAAGACCTGCGAACGCGTGCCGTTCGCCGGGGTCGACGCCATGACGATGCCGAACGGGGGAGTGGTGCCCTGGATCCCGGTGTCGACGCTCACCCACGCCTCGCTCATGTACAGCGTCCGCTCCACGGTCAGCTGCGGGGCGTTGAGCGCGCGCCGCCCCTCGCTGCCGCGCAGTCGGCTGCCGCGCAGGCTCAGCGAACCGCCGACCTTCGCCCCGCGCAGACTCAGCTCGCCGCGCGCCTCGATCAGCTCCGCCTGGAGGTCCTGGGCGACCGCCAGCCCGTCACCGGCCAGCGCGCGCCCGCCCCGGTCCGTGCCGATCTCGATCTGGTTGATCAGCAGATCGGTGCCGATCTGCGCGTCGGTGAGCCGGATCCCGCGCGGGATCCGGCAGCGCGGCAGATGCAGATCGCCCTCGGTGCGCAGCCGGGCCGCCTCCAGCCTCGGCATCGCACAGCCGACGATCCGCAACGTCGTGAAGTGGCATTCCGGCAGCACCACCTCGTTCTCGAAGCGGCACCCGGTCATCTCCACGTACGGAGCGACGCGCCCGCCCGCGAGATCGAGCGTTCCGGTGATCCGTACTCCCCGGAGCTTCAGCGCCGCGACCCGGCCGGGCCGCGGCGGCGGACCCGAGAGCAGCAGACGGGCGACGACGCGCCCGTCCACACTGCGCTCCGGTCCCCAGACGCGCGGCGCGAACGGATCGTCCCGCGCCGGGTCGCGGGCGCGCAGATCGTAGGTACTGCCGTTCCGAAAGGCCTGCCACATGCCCAGCTCGGCCGCGCTCAGACCGTCCGGAAAATCGCCGTCGTGCGGTTCGGTCACGGGTGCCCCTTCCGCTCGGAGCTGTTCTTCCCTCTGAGTGACCATGTGAAAGCTATTGGTCAGCAGTGACGTCCGGGACATGTATCAGCCAGTGATACGGGCGACCGGACGCCGCGGGCGGTCTGCGAGAATTGCGGTGTGATCTCTCGAATCGATCTGCGCGGCGATGCCCTCCCCGAGGGCGGAGCCCTGCGCGACCTGCTGCCCCGTGCCGAGTTCGACGTGGAAGCCGCCCTGGAGACGGTGCGGCCCATCTGCGAGGACGTACGCCATCGTGGCTCCGCGGCAGTGATCGAGTGGGGGGAGAAATTCGACGGCGTACGGATCGACTCGATCCGGGTCCCGGCCGCGGCGATCGCCGAGGCCGTCGAGGGGCTCGATCCGGCCGTGTGGGCCGCCCTGGAGGAGTCGATCCGCCGCGCCCGTCTCGTCCACCGCGAGCAGCGCCGCACCACGCACACCACCCAGGTCGTCCCCGGCGGCACCGTCACCGAGAAGTGGGTACCGGTCGAGCGCGTCGGGCTCTACGTCCCGGGCGGGCGCTCCGTCTACCCCTCGTCCGTGGTCATGAACGTCGTACCGGCCCAGGAGGCGGGCGTCGAGGGCATCGCCGTCGCCTCCCCGCCGCAGAAGGACTTCGGCGGCCTGCCGCACCCCACCATCCTCGCCGCCTGCGCCCTGCTCGGCGTCGACGAGGTGTACGCGGCCGGCGGCGCCCAGGCGATCGCGATGTTCGCGTACGGAACGGCCGAATGCCGCCCGGTGGACCTCGTCACCGGCCCCGGCAACATCTACGTCGCCGCCGCCAAGCGCCTCCTCAAGGGCCGCATCGGCATCGACGCGGAGGCCGGACCCACCGAGATCGCGATCCTCGCGGACTCCACCGCCGACCCGGTCCACGTCGCCGCCGACCTGATCAGCCAGGCCGAGCACGACCCGATGGCCGCCGCCGTCCTGGTCACCGACTCCGTCGAACTGGCCGCGGCCACCGAGGCCGAGCTCAAGCCGCAGATCGCCGCGACCAAGCACGTCACCGACCGGATCGAGCCCGCCCTGGCCGGCCGCCAGTCCGCGATCGTCCTGGTCGACGACCTGGAGGACGGCCTCAGGGTCGTCGACGCGTACGCCGCCGAGCACCTGGAGATCCAGACCGCCGACGCCGCCGCCGTCGCCGACCGGGTCCGCAACGCCGGCGCCATCTTCGTCGGCCCCTGGTCCCCGGTCTCGCTCGGCGACTACTGCGCCGGCTCCAACCACGTCCTGCCCACCGGCGGCTGCGCCTGCCACTCCTCGGGCCTCTCCGTGCAGTCCTTCCTGCGCGGCATCCACATCGTCGACTACACGCGCGACGCGCTCGCCGAGGTCACCCACCACGTCGTGACCCTCGCCGAGGCGGAGGATCTCCCCGCCCACGGCGCCGCGCTCAAGGCCAGGTTCGGCGGAGAGGTCCCGCAGCAGTGACGAACGGCGACACCCCCCGCACGACCAAGCGCATCGACGATCTCCCGATCCGCGACGAACTGCGCGGCAAGTCCCCGTACGGGGCGCCGCAGCTCGACGTACCCGTGCGGCTGAACACCAACGAGAACCCCTACCCGCCGCCCGAGGCGCTCGTCGACCGGATCGCCGAGCGGGTCCGCGAGGCCGCCCGCGACCTCAACCGCTACCCCGACCGGGACGCCGTCGAGCTCCGTACCGAACTGGCCCGCTACCTCACCCGCACCGCCGGGCACGCGGTCACGGCCGCCCACGTATGGGCCGCCAACGGCTCCAACGAGGTCCTCCAGCAGCTGCTGCAGACCTTCGGCGGACCCGGCCGCACCGCGATCGGCTTCGAGCCCTCGTACTCCATGCACGCCCTCATCGCCCGCGGTACCGGCACCGGCTGGATCTCCGGACCGCGCAACGAGGACTTCACCATCGACGTCGAGGCCGCCCGCGCGGTCATCGCCGAGCTCCGCCCCGACGTCGTCTTCATCACCTCCCCCAACAACCCCACCGGCACCGCCGTCGACGCGGAGACCGTGCTCGCGCTGTACGACGCAGCCCAGGCGGCCAAGCCGTCGATGGTCGTCGTCGACGAGGCGTACGGCGAGTTCAGCCACCACGCCTCGCTGCTCCCGCTGATCGAGGGCCGGCCGAACATGGTGCTCTCGCGCACCATGTCGAAGGCGTTCGGCGCCGCCGGACTGCGCCTGGGCTACCTCGCCGCCGACCCGGCCGTGGTCGACGCGGTCCAGCTGGTCCGGCTGCCGTACCACCTCTCCTCCATCACCCAGGCCACCGCGCTCGCCGCCCTGGAGCACACCGATACGCTGCTCGGATACGTCGGCCGGCTCAAGAGCGAGCGCGACCGGATCGTCACGGAGCTGCGCGCGCTCGGCTACGACGTCACCGACTCGGACGCCAACTTCGTCCAGTTCGGCCGCTTCGCCGACAGCCACACCGTCTGGCAGCGGATCCTCGACCGGGGCGTCCTGGTCCGGGACAACGGCGTACCGGGATGGCTGCGGGTCTCCGCGGGCACCCCGGCAGAGAACGACGCGTTCCTCGACGCGGTACGCGAACTCAAGAAGGAGCACGACGCATGAGCCCCCGCGCAGGCCGCGTACCGCATCTCCCGGGGGACGACCCCCGGACCCCCAGCCGACATGGGGCCGACCGCGATCCGGCCCGGCGAGGCGAGCACAACCAAGGAGCAAACGCATGAGCCCCCGCGTAGGCCGCGTGGAACGCACCACGAAGGAAACCTCCGTACTGGTCGAGATAAACCTCGACGGCACCGGCAAGGTCGACGTGTCGACCGGGGTCGGTTTCTACGACCACATGCTCGACCAGCTCGGCCGGCACGGGCTCTTCGACCTCACGGTCAAGACCGACGGCGATCTGCACATCGACTCGCACCACACCATCGAGGACACCGCCCTCGCCCTCGGCGCCGCGTTCAAGCAGGCCCTCGGCGACAAGGTCGGCATCTACCGCTTCGGCAACTGCACCGTCCCGCTGGACGAGTCGCTCGCCCAGGTCACCGTCGACCTGTCCGGCCGCCCCTACCTGGTGCACACCGAGCCGGAGAACATGGCGCCGATGATCGGCGCGTACGACACGACGATGACCCGGCACATCCTGGAGTCCTTCGTCGCGCAGGCCCAGATCGCCCTGCACGTCCACGTGCCGTACGGGCGCAACGCCCACCACATCGTGGAGTGCCAGTTCAAGGCGCTCGCCCGCGCGCTGCGCTACGCCAGTGAGCACGACCCGCGCGCCGCGGGCATCCTCCCTTCCACGAAGGGCGCGCTGTGACCGGCCTCAACACCATCCTGATCGTCCTCGGCCTCTTCCTGGCCGGCGGCGTCTACTCCTTCTCGAAGCAGGGCATGCCCAAGGGCGTCATCGTCCTGCTCTCGATCGCCTCCGTGATGTGCCTGCTGGCAGGCATCCTGCGGATCCAGGGACTCTGGGACTGAGGAACGAGCTGTGAGCGACAACAAGAAGGTCGTCGTCTTCGACTACGGCTTCGGGAACGTCCGCTCCGCCGAGCGGGCCCTCGCCCACGTCGGCGCGGACGTCGAGATCACCCGCGACTTCGACCGGGCGATGAACGCGGACGGGCTGCTGGTCCCCGGTGTCGGTGCCTTCTCCGCCTGCATGGACGGGCTGAGGAAGGCCCGCGGGGAATGGATCATCGGCCGCAGGCTCTCCGGCGGCCGCCCCGTCATGGGCATCTGCGTCGGTATGCAGATCCTCTTCGAGCGCGGCATCGAGCACGGTGTGGAGACGGAGGGCCTGGACGAATGGCCCGGCACCGTCGCCCCGCTGAAGGCCCCGGTCGTCCCGCACATGGGCTGGAACACCGTGCGGGCCCCCGAGGACTCCCAGCTCTTCGCCGGTCTCGACCCCGAGGCCCGGTTCTACTTCGTGCACTCCTACGCGGTGCACGACTGGAGCCTGGAAGTCACCAACCCCAAGATCCGCGCCCCCCGGGTCACCTGGGCCACCCACGGCGAGCCGTTCGTCGCCGCCGTGGAGAACGGTGCTCTGTGGGCCACCCAGTTCCACCCCGAGAAGTCCGGCGATGCCGGCGCCCAGCTGCTGACCAACTGGATCGAGACGCTGTAATGCCGAAGCTTGAACTGCTCCCCGCCGTCGACGTCCGCGACGGCCAGGCCGTCCGCCTCGTGCACGGCGAGTCCGGCTCCGAGACCTCCTACGGCTCCCCGCTGGAGGCCGCCCTCGCCTGGCAGCGCGCCGGGGCCGAGTGGCTGCACCTGGTCGACCTGGACGCCGCCTTCGGCACCGGCGACAACCGGGCGCTGATCGCCGAGGTGGCCGGTGCCATGGACATCAAGGTCGAGCTGTCCGGCGGCATCCGCGACGACGCCTCGCTCGCCGCCGCCCTCGCCACCGGCTGCCGCCGGGTCAACCTCGGCACCGCCGCCCTGGAGACCCCGGAGTGGGTCGCCAAGGTCATCGCCGAGCACGGCGACCAGATCGCCGTCGGCCTCGACGTCCGCGGCACGACACTGCGCGGCCGCGGCTGGACCCGCGACGGCGGCGACCTCTACGAGACGCTCGCCCGCCTCGACTCCGAGGGCTGCGCCCGCTACGTCGTCACCGACATCGCCAAGGACGGCACGCTCCAGGGCCCCAACCTGGAGCTCCTGAAGAACGTCTGCGCCGCCACCGACAAGCCCGTCGTCGCCTCCGGCGGCGTCTCCTCGCTGGACGACCTGCGGGCCATCGCCTCGCTCGTCCCGGACGGCGTCGAGGGCGCGATCGTCGGCAAGGCGCTGTACGCGAAGGCGTTCACCCTCGAAGAAGCGCTCCAGGCGGTCTCCGGATGAGCGACTCCGTCAACCGTGTCTCCTCCGGTGCCCCGTGGGAGGAGAAGTTCGGCTACTCCCGCGCGGTGGAGCTGCCGAACGGGCTCGTCCTGGTGGCCGGCTGCACCTCGGTGGAGAACGGGGAGATCTCCGCGGGCGGCCCGTACGAGCAGGCCGTCACCTCCTTCCGGGTCGCCTTCGACGCGCTGAAGCAGCTCGGCCTGGGCCGCGAGGACGTCGTCCGCACCCGGATGTACCTCACGCACGCCCGGGACGTGGACGAGGTCGGCCGCGCCCACAAGGAGCTCTTCGACGACGTCCGCCCCGCCGCCTCGATGATCATCGTGTCCGGTCTCGTGGATCCGAGCCTGGTCGTCGAGGTCGAGGTCGAGGCGTACCGGGCAGGTGCGCGATGAGCCTCGCGGTACGCGTCATCCCCTGCCTGGACGTCGACAACGGCCGGGTCGTCAAGGGCGTCAACTTCCAGAACCTGCGCGACGCGGGCGACCCCGTCGAGATGGCGAAGCTGTACGACGCCGAGGGCGCCGACGAGCTGACCTTCCTGGACATCACCGCCTCCAGCGGCGACCGGGAGACGACCTACGACGTGGTGCGCCGCACCGCCGAGCAGGTCTTCATCCCGCTCACCGTCGGCGGCGGCGTCCGCACCGCCGACGACGTCGACAAGCTGCTGCGGGCCGGCGCGGACAAGGTCGGCGTCAACACCGCCGCCATCGCCCGCCCCGACCTCATCCGGGAGATCGCCGAGCGCTTCGGCCGCCAGGTCCTGGTGCTCTCCGTGGACGCCCGGCGCACCTCCGGGGGCACCTTCGAGGTCACCACGCACGGCGGCCGCAAGGGCACCGGCATCGACGCCGTCGAATGGGCGCACCGGGCCGCCGAGCTGGGCGCGGGCGAGATCCTGCTCAACTCGATGGACGCGGACGGCACCAAGGACGGCTACGACACCGAGATGATCACGGCGGTACGCAAGCACGTGACCGTCCCCGTCATCGCCTCCGGCGGCGCCGGCCGGCTCGCGCACTTCGCACCCGCCATCGAGGCGGGCGCCGACGCGGTGCTCGCCGCCTCCGTCTTCCACTTCGGCGATCTGCGGATCTCCGAGGTCAAGGGCGCGCTCAGGGAGGCCGGACACCCGGTCCGCTGAGCAGCCGCACCTACGAGCCCGACGCCGGGCGGAGCCGGGCAACCGGCCCCGCCCGGCGTCGGGCTTTTCCGCCGTCCCCTCCGCCGTCCAGGTGTCTCCTCGGCCGTCCGGAATCCCGCAGCTTTTATTGCGCAAGAAAGATTGCGCAAGTTTCCTTTTCCATCTACGGTCGGGGACATGGCAAGCAAGGAATCACGCCGGGTCTCGGACCTGGAGACCCTGAAGGCGTTCGGTCACCCGCTGCGGATGCGGCTCTACCGGGCGCTCTACATCGCCCGCGAGGCCACCGCCTCCCAACTGGCCGACCAGGTCGACGAGGCGGTGTCGCTGGTCAGCTACCACCTGCGCAAGCTCGCCGACCACGGCCTGATCGAGGAGGCCGAGCAGCAGGGCACGGACGGCCGCGAGCGCTGGTGGCAGCCCGCCTCGAAGGGGCTGAACTTCCACGAGGAGGACTTCGACGACGCCCCCGAGAAGGCCGCCACGCACGCCGCCGTCGGCCGGCTCTCCTTCGACCAGCACATCGAGCTGTACCGCCGCTACCTCGACTCGGCCCGGAGCTGGCCGCTGGATTGGCGCCGCGCCGCCTCCAGCTCCGAGTACCTGGCCCGGCTCACCGCCGAGGAGCTCGCCGCGCTCACCCGCGAGATGCACGAGGTCGTCGACCGGTACGAGGGCCTCGGCCGCGCCCGCGAAGAGGCCGGGGACACGGAGGGCCGCGAGAACGTCGCCGTGCACCTGTACACCTTCCCGTTCCGCCCCTGACCCGCCGCCCCGGGAGGCCGACCCCATGACCGTCACCGACACCGGAACCCCCGCACCGGCCGCCGAACGCCCCGCCCACCGCGATGCCAACGTCATGCGCTGGCTCGGCGCCTACACCGCCTCGATGATCGGCGACAGCGTCTACTACATGGCGCTCGCCTGGGCTGCCGCCCGCACCGGCAGCGACGCCCGGACCGGGATCGTCCTCGCCGTCGGCTCCATACCCCGGGCCGTGCTGATGCTCGGCGGGGGAGTGCTCGCCGACCGGATCGGCCCGCGCCGCGTCGTCATCGGCAGCGACGCCGCCCGCTGCCTGGTCGTCCTCGGCCTGGCCGGTGCGCTGCTGCTCACCTCGCCCGCCTTATGGATGCTGATCGCCGTCGCGCTCGTCTTCGGCGTGGTCGACGCCCTCTTCCTGCCCGCCGTCGGCGCCCTGCCGCCCCGGGTCACCGCCCCCGGACAGCTCGCCCGCGTCCAGGGAATGCGCGGGCTCGCCACACGTCTCGCCAATGTCGTCGGAGCCCCGCTCGGCGGCGTCGCCGTGGCCCTCGGCGGACCGACGCTCGCGTTCGCCGCGGCCGGGGTGCTCTTCGCCCTGTCGCTGCCGCTGCTCCTGTCCCTGCGGATCCGCCCGCTGCCCGACCGCAAGGACGCCGAACCGTCCGGCACCGCCTGGCACGACCTGGCCGACGGGCTGCGCCACATCCGCCGCCACCCGCTGCTCGGACCGCTGATGCTCGTCGTCGCCGTCAGCGAGCTGGGCTTCGTCGGGCCGCTCAACCTCGGCCTGATCCTGCTCGCGAAGGAGCGCCACTGGGGCGCGTCCGGCATGGGCTGGATCATCGCCGCCTTCGGTATCGGCGCCGGAGCGACGGCCCTGCTCCTCGCCGTGCGTGGCCGGGTGCCGCGCGCCGGACTGGTGATGTGCCTGGCCGTACTGACCGGTTCGGTCGCCGTCGGCGCCCTGGCCCAGCTGCCCTCGGTGGCCCTCGCCGCCACCGCCGCGCTCTGCGTCGGGCTCTTCGCCGGCCTCGGCGGCTCCCTGTGCGGGGCCCTGATCCAGACCGTCACCGAGCCCGCCTACCTCGGCCGGGTCACCTCGGTCTCGACGCTCTTCACCCACGCGATCGCCCCGCTCAGCTACCCGGTCACGGGAGCCGCCGTCGCCGCATGGGGGACCGGCCCGGTCTTCGCCGCCAGCGCCTCGCTGTGCGCCGCCGGGGCGCTGACGGGCCTGGCCTTCGTCCGGCTGCGCCGCGCGGAACTCCCGGGCTGAGCCCGCCCCCGTACGCCCTACATTCCCAGCTCCGCCGTGCGCAGCCGGTCCACCGCCTCCGTGTCGCCCTCCACGCCGACCGTCGCCGCGTCCTGCCGCCCGAACGCGAAGAGCAGCAGCTCGCCCGGCTCGCCGGTGACCGTCACCACCGGGGTGCCCTTGTGCGCCACCGCCGTCTGGCCGTCCGGGCGGCGCAGCACCAGCCCCACCGGGGACCTGCGGCCCAGCAGCCGGGCCGTCCGCTCGGCCCGCGACCACAGCACATCCGCGAAGACCGGGTCCAGCTCGCGCCGCGACCAGTCCGGCTGGGCCCGGCGGACGTCCTCCGTATGGATGTAGAACTCCACGGTGTTGGCGGCCTCGTCGATCTGCTTCAGACCGAACGGGGACATCCTCGGCGGCCCGGTACGGATCAGCTGGATCAGCTCCTCGTACGGCTTCGCCGCGTACTCCGCCTGCACCCGGTCGAGGCGGTTCTTCAGTACGCCGAGCACCGCTCCCCCCGCCGCGTCCGGCCGCCGCTCCCGGACCACCACATGGGCGGCCAGGTCCCGGGCCGTCCAGCCGTGGCACAGGGTCGGTGCCTCCGGTCCCGCCGCCTCCAACAGGTCGGCGAGCAGAAGTCGTTCGCGCTTCGCATGGGTCGACATGGTCGCCAGCGTACGACCGCCGCACGCGGTCCGCCCAGTGGACGCCGCACGGAGAGGCCCCCGCGGCCACGGCACAATGGGCGCATGACCAGCGCGCCCACGCCCAGCACTCCGCCGCCGTCCGGCAACCTCGACCCGGCCATCGCGGCCCGCCTCAAGCGCGGTGCCGACGGACTCGTCCCGGCCATCGCCCAGCAGTACGACACCGGCGAGGTGCTGATGCTCGGCTGGATGGACGACGAGGCCCTGCACCGCACCCTCACCACCGGCCGCTGCACCTACTGGTCCCGCAGCCGCCAGGAGTACTGGGTCAAGGGCGACACCTCGGGCCACATCCAGCAGGTCAAATCCGTCGCCCTCGACTGTGACGCCGACACCGTCCTCGTCCGGGTCGACCAGACGGGTGCCGCCTGCCACACCGGCGACCGCACCTGCTTCGACGCCGACGTCCTCCCGCTCGCGCAGTAAAGGGCCAGCCGCCATGGATCTCGACACCTTCCGCAAACTCGCCGTCGACCGGCGTGTCGTCCCCGTCAGCCGCAGGCTCCTCGCGGACGGCGACACCCCGGTCGGGCTCTACCGCAAACTCGCGGGCGAGCGCAGCGGCACCTTCCTCCTGGAGTCCGCGGAGAACGGCCGCACCTGGTCGCGCTACTCCTTCATCGGGGTACGCAGCGCCGCCACCCTCACCGCACGCGACGGACAGGCCCACTGGCTGGGCGTCCCGCCCGTCGGCGTCCCCGTCGACGGCGACCCGCTCCAGGCCCTGCGCGCCACCATCGAGACCCTGCACACCCCGCGCGACCTGGTCGTCGACGACGCACTTCCCCCGTTCACCGGCGGCATGGTCGGCTACCTCGGCTACGACGTCGTGCGCCGCCTGGAGAAGATCGGCGACAGCGGCGAGGACGACCTGCACGTTCCCGAACTGACGATGCTGCTCACCTCGGACCTGGCCGTGCTCGACCACTGGGACGGCAGCGTCCTGCTGATCGCCAACGCGATCAACCACAACGACCTCGCGACCGGCGTCGACGAGGCGTACGCGGACGCAGTGGCCCGCCTCGACGCCATGGAACGGGACCTCTCCCGCCCCGTCGAGAACGCCCCCGCCGCCCTCCCGCCGTCCGAGCTGCCCCCGTACACCGCGCTGTGGGGCGGGGCGGCGTACCAGGACGCCGTCGAGGACGTGAAGGAACGCATCAGGGCCGGCGAGGCCTTCCAGGTCGTCCCCTCGCAGCGCTTCGAAACCCCGTGCACGGCAAGCGCGTTGGACGTGTACCGCGTACTGCGCGCCACCAACCCGTCGCCGTACATGTACCTCTTCCGGTTCGACGGCTTCGACGTCGCGGGCTCCAGCCCGGAGGCCCTCGTCAAGGTCGAGGACGGCCGCGCCATGGTCCACCCGATCGCCGGGACCAGGCACCGCGGCGCCACCCCGCAGGAGGACCAGGCGCTCGCCGACGAACTCCTCGCCGACCCGAAGGAACGCGCCGAGCACCTGATGCTGGTCGACCTCGGCCGCAACGACCTGGGGCGGGTCTGCGCACCCGGCACCGTCGAGGTCGTCGACTTCATGTCGATCGAGCGGTACTCGCACGTGATGCACATCGTCTCCACCGTCACCGGCCGCGTCGCCGAGGGCCGTACCGCCTTCGACGTCCTCACCGCGTGCTTCCCGGCGGGCACCCTCTCCGGCGCCCCCAAGCCCCGCGCGATGCAGATCATCGAGGAGCTCGAACCGACCCGCCGCGGCCTGTACGGCGGCTGCGTCGGCTATCTCGACTTCGCCGGGGACTCCGACACCGCCATCGCCATCCGCACCGCCCTGCTCCGCGACGGCACGGCCTACGTCCAGGCCGGGGCCGGCGTCGTCGCCGACTCCGACCCGGTCGCCGAGGACACCGAATGCCGCAACAAGGCCGCGGCGGTGCTCCGCGCGGTGCATACGGCCAACCGGCTCCACAGCGCGTGAGGCGGTAGGGGATAGTGGAGTACGTGAGTGCTGTCCCCGTACCCCAGCCCCGTGCCCGAGCCGTCACCGCGTCCGACGCCTCGGGAAGCCGCCGCAGCCTGGCCGCCGGTCTGCTCCTCGGGGCGGCCGGCGCCACCGTCGTCCTGCTCGCCTCCGGCCAGACCTGGGCCGAGGGCAAGGCGTCCGTCGGCGGCGGCTCGCTGCCGCTGACCGCCGACGGCCAGGACGTCACCGGCCTCCCGGCGGCCCTCGCCATAGTGGGCCTGGCCGCCCTGGTCGCCGTCTTCGCCGTCCGTGGCGCCTCCCGGCTGCTCGTCGCCGGGCTCCTCGCCCTCAGCGGCCTCGGCGCCGGACTGAGCGCCTGCCTCGGCGCCGCCGACAGCGCGGCGCTCGACGAGAAGGCCGCCCAGACCACCGGCGACGCCTCGGCGACCATCGGCGCCCTCGCCCACACCGCATGGCCCTACGTCACCGCGGCCGGCGGCCTGCTGATCCTGCTCGCCGGGCTGCTCGCCCTGCGGTACGGGAAGCTCTGGCCCACCATGTCGGGACGGTACGAACGGGACGGCACCCCCCGCCCCCGCAAGGCCGCCCGCGCCACCGTGGACCCGGACCGGCCCGAGGACCTCTGGAAGGCCCTGGACCGCGGCGAGGACCCGACGCGCGAGGCATGACCCCCAGCTCACGTCGTACCCGCACGTACGGGACAATGAAGCCGAGCTCTCAGCACAGCGGCACCAACAGCGGCACCAGCTTTGCGTACAGCGATACCAACAGCGCAACACCAACAAGGAGCAACTCATGGCGGGCAGCAGCCACGGACACACCCCGGCCGCCTGGACCGGTGTCATCATCTCCTTCATCGGCTTCTGCGTCGCAGGCGTCTTCATGGTCGCGGCCAACCCCGTCGGCTTCTGGGCCGGAATCGCCGTCGTCCTCCTCGGCGGGGTCATCGGTCTCGCGATGAAGGCCGCAGGTCTCGGCATGCCGAAGGAGTCGGCGGAGATGGCCCAGGCGCGGGCCCGCGCCGGACAGGCACAGCTCTCCTGACGCCACGCGGCACCCGTTCGCACACGAGGCGCAGCCCGGACCGGGCTGCGCCTTCCCGCGTCAGCGGGGACAATCACCGGGTGGACGCATCGCCTACCCCCGCAGCCGCAGTGCCGGCCCCGGCCCCCGGCCCCGGACAGCCGCCGGTCTTCCCCCCGGCCCCCGTGCCCGCCTCGCGCATCCGGCGGCTGGCCACGCCGGTGGGCGTCATGGCCGCCGTCGTCGGCGCGTTCGGCTACGTCGGTGCCGTGGACCCCAACCAGCCCGGCCACTACCCGCTCTGCCCGCTGCTCCGGTTCACCGGGATCTACTGTCCGGGCTGCGGAGGGCTGCGCAGCGCCCACGCCGTCGCGCACGGCGACATCGCCGCCGCCCTCGGCTCCAACGCGCTCGCCGTCGTCGGCTACGCGGCCTTCGCCGTCCTGTGGACCGTCTGGACGGTCCGCGCCGCCCGGGGCAGGCCCATGAGCATCGCCGCGAAGCCCGTCGTCTGGTGGGGGATCGGCGCCGTGCTGCTGGTCTTCTCGGTCGTCCGGAATCTACCGTTCGGTTCTTTTCTGGCCCCCTGAATGCCCAGGTAGTGGGACATTCACCCGCCGGATTCGAGCCAGTCGCCCTCCTGCGGATAGCATTGACATGGCTGATCCTGTTCCCTCATCACCGTCCCGGAAGGGGGCCGCTCGCGTGAGTGTGCTCGACGAGATCATCGACGGCGTACGCGCCGACCTCGCAGAGCGGCAGGCGCGTGTCAGCCTCGACGAGCTGAAGGAGCGCGCCGCGCGCGCTCCGGGAGCCAAGGACGGAGTCGCCGCCCTGCGCGGCGAGGGCGTCACCGTCATCTGCGAGGTCAAGCGTTCCAGCCCCTCCAAGGGGGCCCTGGCCGCGATCGCCGACCCGGCCGCGCTCGCCGCGGACTACGAGGCGGGCGGCGCGTCCGTCATCTCGGTCCTCACCGAGGAGCGCCGCTTCGGCGGCTCGCTCGCCGACCTGGAGGCCGTCCGCGCCAAGGTCGACATCCCGGTCCTGCGCAAGGACTTCATCGTCACCTCCTACCAGCTCTGGGAGGCCCGTGCCTACGGCGCCGACCTCGCCCTGCTGATCGTCGCCGCCCTCGACCAGGAGGCCCTGGTCTCCCTGATCGAGCGCGCCGAGTCCATCGGCCTGACGCCGCTGGTCGAGGTGCACGACGAGGAGGAGGTGGAGCGTGCCGTGGACGCCGGGGCCAAGATCATCGGTGTCAACGCGCGCAACCTCAAGGACCTCAAGGTCGACCGCTCCACCTTCGAGCGCGTCGCCCCCGAGATCCCCGACCGCATCGTCAAGGTCGCCGAGTCCGGCGTCCGCGGTCCGCACGACCTGATCGCGTACGCCAACGCGGGCGCCGACGCGGTGCTCGTGGGCGAGTCGCTGGTCACCGGCCGCGACCCCCGGGCCGCCGTCGCCGACCTGGTCGCCGCCGGCGCCCACCCCGCGCTCCGGCACGGACGGGGCTGACCCCGACCGTGTCCGCCCACCGTCCCGCGTCCCGTGTCCGGCCGGGCCTGCGCCCCGCCGGTACGACGGCCGCCCGGGACCCGCACGCCCCGCTGGCGCGCGGCTGCCGCCCCCGTGGCTGCCGCGCCCCCGCGCGCCGCGTGCACGGCAGGCGGGTGCGGTACGTGATCGGCGACGAGCCCGGCCAGGTCAACGGCATGCGATGGCGCACGGGGACCGCGCTGTAGCGAGCCCCGGCCGACGTACCCGCACCACTCCTGCCGTACGTACGACCGCACCGCCCGACCGATCGCCGGTCGCGGTGGCGCTCCGCTCACGGCGCATACGGTGAACCCACCCATTGCGATGTCGAGGAGCACGTCGGATGTCATCTGACTTCTTCATTCCGGACCCGGAGGGTCTGATCCCCAGCGCCGAGGGGTATTTCGGTGCGTTCGGCGGCAAGTTCATCCCGGAGGCGCTCGTCGCCGCCGTGGACGAGGTCGCCGTCGAGTACGACAAGGCCAAGGCCGACCCGGCCTTCGCCGCGGAGCTCAACGAGCTCATGGTCAACTACACCGGTCGGCCCAGCGCGCTGACCGAGGTCCCGCGCTTCGCGGAGCACGCGGGCGGCGCCCGGGTCTTCCTCAAGCGCGAGGACCTCAACCACACCGGCTCGCACAAGATCAACAACGTGCTGGGCCAGGCGCTGCTCACCAAGCGCATGGGCAAGACCCGGGTCATCGCCGAGACCGGCGCCGGGCAGCACGGCGTCGCCACCGCGACCGCCTGCGCGCTCTTCGGCCTCGAATGCACCATCTACATGGGTGAGATCGACACCGAGCGGCAGGCGCTGAACGTGGCGCGGATGCGGATGCTCGGCGCCGAGGTCATCGCCGTGAAGTCCGGCTCCAGGACCCTGAAGGACGCCATCAACGAGGCGTTCCGCGACTGGGTCGCCAATGTGGACCGCACGCACTACCTCTTCGGCACCGTCGCGGGACCGCACCCCTTCCCGGCCATGGTCCGCGACTTCCACCGGGTCATCGGCGTCGAGGCCCGCCGCCAGATCCTGGAGCGCACCGGCCGGCTGCCGGACGCCGCCATCGCCTGCGTCGGCGGCGGTTCCAACGCCATCGGGCTCTTCCACGCCTTCATCCCGGACGCGCACGTGAGGCTGATCGGCTGCGAGCCCGCCGGACACGGCGTGGAGACCGGCGAGCACGCGGCGACCCTGAACGCGGGCGAGCCCGGCATCCTGCACGGCTCGCGCAGCTACGTCCTCCAGGACGACGAGGGCCAGATCACCGAGCCCTACTCCATCTCGGCCGGTCTCGACTACCCGGGCATCGGCCCGGAGCACTCGTACCTCAAGGACATCGGCCGCGGCGAGTACCGCGCGGTCACCGACGACGCGGCGATGCAGTCGCTGCTTCTCCTCTCCCGCACCGAGGGGATCATCCCGGCCATCGAGAGCGCCCACGCGCTGGCCGGCGCCCTGGAGGTCGGCAAGGAGCTCGGCAAGGACGGGCTGATCGTGGTCAATCTCTCCGGCCGCGGCGACAAGGACATGGACACGGCGGCCCGCTACTTCGGGCTGTACGACGGGGCCGACGGCACCGTCGAGGCCGATGTGGCCGACGGGGAAGCGGAGGTCACCAAGTGAGCGGCAACGTGGAGCTGTTGAACACCTCCCTCGCGCAGGCGAAGGCGGAGGACCGGGCCGCGCTCATCGCGTACCTCCCGGCCGGATTCCCGACCGTCGACGGCGGGATCGAGGCCGTGAAGGCGGTCGTGGCGGGCGGCGCCGACATCGTCGAGGTGGGGCTGCCGCACAGCGACCCGGTGCTCGACGGACCGGTCATCCAGACCGCCGACGACATCGCCCTGCGCGGCGGCGTGAAGATCGCCGACGTGATGCGCACGGTCCGCGAGGCGTACGAGGCCACGGGTGTCCCGATCCTCGTCATGACGTACTGGAACCCCATCGACCGCTACGGCGTCGAGCGCTTCACCGCCGAGCTCGCCGAGGCGGGCGGCGCCGGGTGCATCCTGCCCGACCTGCCCGTCCAGGAGTCCGCCCTGTGGCGCGAGCACGCCGACAAGCACGGTCTCGCGACCGTCTTCGTCGTCGCGCCGAGCAGCAAGGACGAGCGCCTCGCCACCATCACCGCGGCCGGTTCCGGCTTCGTCTACGCGGCCTCGCTGATGGGGGTCACCGGCACCCGCGAGTCGGTCGGCGAGCAGGCCCAGGACCTGGTCACGCGCACCCGCGCCACCACGTCCCTCCCGGTCTGCGTCGGCCTGGGCGTCTCCAACGCCCGGCAGGCCGCCGAGGTGGCGGGCTTCGCCGACGGGGTGATCGTCGGCTCCGCCTTCGTCAAGGCGATGCTGGAAGCCCCCGATGAGCAGGCCGGTCTGGCAGCCGTCCGCTCCCTGGCGGGCGAACTCGCCGAAGGCGTTCGAAAGCGCTGAATCGGGTGTAACCCAAACGGGTGGACCTGGACCGGGGAGGCACGCGCGTGCCTCCCCGGTTCGTTGCTGCGGGTGTGAGCGAGAAGAACGAACAGGGAAAAAGGGCCGCGCGAGACCGGCTCGTACAGCAGCGCGAGCGCCAGCGGGCGAGCGAGCGCCGCAGGCGCACGCTGATCGTCTCCAGCGCGGTGGTGGGTGTGCTGGCGCTGGCCGCCGTCGTGGGCGTGATCGCCGCGAATTCGGGCGGCAAGGACAAGAGCGGGGCGGCGGGCCCCGCGGTCGCCCCGTCCGGCGCGACCGGCAAGGACAGCCTGGCCATCCGGGTCGGCGCGGACAACGCCCCGTCCACGCTCACGATCTGGGAGGATTTCCGCTGCCCGGTCTGCGCCCAGTTCGAGAACGCGTTCCGCGACACGGTCCACCAGCTGGAGAACACCGGACAGATCAAGGTCGAGTACCACCTCGCCACGATCATCGACGGCAATCTCGGCGGCAGCGGCTCGCTCCGGGCGGCCAACGCGGCGGCCTGCGCCCAGGACGCCGGCAAGTTCCCCGCGTACCACGACGTGCTCTACCGCAACCAGCCGCAGGAGACCGACGACGCCTTCGGCGACAACGCCAAGCTGATCGAGCTCTCGGCCAAGGTCCCGGGGCTCGACACCTCCGGCTTCCGCAGCTGTGTGGAGGACGGCAAGCACGACAGCTGGGTCAAGAAGTCCAACACGGCGTTCCAGAACGGCGGCTTCCAGGGCACGCCGACCGCGCTGCTCAACGGGGAATCGATCTTCCCGAAGAAGGGCGACGAGCCGATCACCGCGGCGAATCTGAAGAAGTGGGTGGCCGAGGCCAACAAGGGCAAGAAGCCGGGCACGGTCACCCCGGCGCCATCAGGTTCCTGACCGCTCCCCGGAGGGGTCCGGCGGGGAATCGATGACCTGCCCGTTACCCAGACGTTGCCGGGTGGGTTGCCGTACGCCCCGCCCGGCAAGGTAGCGTCGACCTTGCCATGGACCTTGCCTATATTCCCAGCCCGTCGACCGGCGTGATCAATCTCGGCCCGATCCCGCTCCGCGGCTACGCGTTCTGCATCATCATCGGTGTCTTCATCGCCGTCTGGTTCGGCAACAAGCGCTGGGTCGCCCGGGGCGGCAGACCGGGCACTGTCGCCGACATCGCCGTCTGGGCCGTGCCCTTCGGCCTGGTCGGCGGCCGGCTCTACCACGTCATCACCGATTACCAGCTGTATTTCAGTGAGGGCAAGGACTGGGTCGACGCCTTCAAGATCTGGCAGGGCGGCCTCGGTATCTGGGGCGCGATCGCGCTCGGTGCCGTCGGTGCCTGGATCGGCTGCCGTCGGCGCGGGATCCCGCTGCCCGCCTGGGCCGACGCCCTGGCCCCCGGCATCGTCCTGGCCCAGGCCTGCGGCCGCTGGGGCAACTGGTTCAACCAGGAGCTGTACGGCAAGCCGACCGATGTGCCGTGGGCGCTGAAGATCAGCGAGGGCCCGAACCGGGTCGCCGGCACCTACCACCCGACGTTCCTCTACGAGTCGCTGTGGTGCGTCGGTGTCGCGCTGCTGGTGATCTGGGCGGACCGCCGCTTCAAGCTCGGACACGGCCGGGCGTTCGCCCTGTACGTCGCCGCGTACTGCGCGGGACGGGTCTGGACCGAGTACCTGCGCGTCGACGAGGCCCACCTCATCCTGGGCCTGCGCCTGAACGTGTGGACCGCGATGATCGTGTTCGTGCTGGCGGTGGTGTACATGGTGATCTCGTCGAAGGTACGGCCGGGGCGCGAGGAGATCGTGGAGCCGGGTGCCGCCGAGGACGCGGCGGCCGCCGAGGCCGCGACGGACGCCGAGGACACCAAGGGCGCCGAGAGCGACGCGGACAAGGACGACGCGGACAAGGACCGGAAGGCCGACGGTGGCGCCGAGCGCGCCGACGACTCCGCCGACCGTGCCGCGAAGACGCCGGAGAAGAGCGGCGCCGCGGAGGCGGCCAAGAACGGCTGAGCCGTACGAACCCGTGCGTGGGGCCCCGACCGACTGGTCCGGGGCCCCACGTCCGTCCCCGCCCGCCCGTTCTCAGCCGTCGGGCGGGCCCGGCTCACCGGCCAGCGCCAGCGTCCGCCGGGCCGAGGCCACCACCGCCGCGTCGACGAACCGGCCGTCCGGCAGGGCCAGCGCGCCCTCGTCCGCCGCGGCCGCCGCCACGATCTCCGCCGCCGCCTCGATCTCCCGGGGCGTCGGGCGGAACGCCCGCTCGATGACCGGGAGCTGGCGGGGATGGATCGCCGCCCGGCCCAGGAAGCCCAGCGCCCGGCCGCGTGCGCAGGACGCCCACAGGCCGTCCAGGTCCCGGACGTCCGGGAACACCGACTGGGCGGGCGGGGCGAGCCCGGCCGCGCGGGCGGCGACCACCACCCGGCTGCGCGACCAGTCGAGCCCGGCGTCGTCCCGTACCCCCAGATCGGCCCGGAGGTCCGCCTCGCCGAGGGCGATGGAGCGCACCTGGGGATGGGAGGCGGCGACCGAGTACGCGTGCTCGATGCCGAGCGCCGACTCCAGCAGCGGACAGAGCGCGACGCCCGGCGCCACGGCCGCGATGTGGTGGACGGACGCCGCGTGCGTGATCTTGGGCAGCCGGAGTTCGGCGAGCCCCGGCAGCCCGGCCAGGGAGAGGACGTCCGCCTCGGTGTGGACCCGGACATGGAGCGGCACGGCCGTGTCCCCGGCAGCCTCGGACAGCAGCTCGACGGTGGCCGACCGCGCGTACTCCTTGCGGTCCGGCGCCACCGCGTCCTCCAGATCCACGATCACCACGTCCGCCCCCGAGTCCCGCGCCTTGCGCACCACCTCCGGCCGGTCCCCGGGTACGTACAGCCAGGTCAGCGGGACCGCCGCGGTCACAGGACGCTCTCCGCCCGCAGCGCGGCGATCTCCGGGGCGGACAGCCCCAGCCCGGTGAGGATCTCCTCGGTGTCCGCGCCGTGCGGCCGGCCCGCCCAGCGGATCGAGCCCGGCGTCGCCGACAGCCGGAACAGCACGTTCTGCATCCTCAGCGGACCCAGCTCCGGGTCGTCGATCTCGGTGACGGAGTCCAGGGCCCGGTACTGCGGATCCTCCATCACGTCCTGGACGTCATGGATCGGCGCGATGGCCGCCTCCGCCTTCTCGAAGGCCGAGACCGCCTCCTCACGGGTGTGCCGGGCGATCCAGTTGCCGACCGCCTCGTCGAGCTCGTCGGCGTGCTCGGCACGGGTGGTGCCGGCGGCGAACCAGGGCTCCTCGATCAGCTCCGCCCGGCCGACCAGGCGTATCACCCGCTCGGCGATGGACTGCGCGGAGGTGGAGACCGCGACCCAGTGCCCGTCCGAGGTGCGGTACGTGTTGCGCGGGGCGTTGTTCCGGGAGCGGTTGCCGGTGCGCGGCTGTACGTAGCCGAGCTGGTCGTACCAGAGGGGCTGCGGGCCGAGCACGGTCAGGATCGGCTCGATGATCGCCATGTCGACGACCTGTCCCTCACCGGTGCGCTCGCGCCCGGCGAGCGCCGTCATCACGGCGTACGCGGTGGCCAGTGCCGCGATCGAGTCGGCGAGCCCGAACGGCGGCAGGGTGGGCGGCCCGTCCGGCTCCCCGGTGATCGCGGCGAACCCGCTCATCGCCTCGGCCAGGGTGCCGAAGCCGGGGCGGTGCGCGTACGGGCCGAACTGCCCGAAGCCGGTGACCCTGACCAGGACCAGCCGGGGGTTGACCGCGTGCAGCTCCGCCCAGCCCAGACCCCAGCGCTCCAGTGTCCCCGGCCGGAAGTTCTCGATGATCACATCCGTTCCGGCTGCCAGCCGGAGCAGCACGTCACGGCCGCCGGGGGTGGACAGATCGAGGGTCAGATTGCGTTTGTTGCGGCCGAGCAGCTTCCACCACAGGCCGATGCCGTCCTTCGTGGGGCCGTGCCCGCGCGAGGGGTCGGGCCTGCGCGGATGCTCGACCTTGATCACGTCGGCGCCGAAGTCGCCGAGCATGGTGGCGGAGAGGGGGCCGGCGAAGAGCGTGGCGAGGTCGACGACCCGCAGTCCGGTCAGCGGTGCCTGCGCGGGCGCGGTCACGCGGCGTCGATCTCGGTGCGGTACGGCATGGAGGTCGAGGCGCCCGGCCGCTGCACGCAGAGCGCGGCGGCCGCCGAAGCCCAGGCCAGCGCCTCCGGTACGGGCCGCCGCTCGCCGAGCGCCACGGCGAGCGTGCCGACGAAGGTGTCGCCCGCACCCGTGGTGTCGACGGCGGTGACCTCGGGGGCGGGCAAGAGGACGGGTTCGCCGCCCCGGGCCGCGTAGAGGCAGCCCTTGGCGCCCAGCGTGATGACGACCGCGGGGACCTGCCCGAGCAGGTGCCGCGCCGCCGCATGGGGGTCGGTGAAGCCGGAGAGCGCGGTCGCCTCGTGCTCATTGGGGATCAGCAGATCGACGCAGTCGAGGAGTTCGGACGGCAGCGGCTGGACCGGGGACGGGGTGAGGATGGTCCGCACCCCCTGGGCGTGGGCCGTCCGGGCGCCCTCGATCACCGCGGACAGCGGCAGCTCCAGCTGGAGGAGCAGCAGTTCGGCGCCCGCGATGGCGGCCATCTCGCCGGGGCCGAGGGCGGTGACGGTGCCGTTGGCGCCGGGGATCACCACGATGGAGTTGGCGCCCGTGTCGTCGACGACGATGTGGGCGGTACCGCTGGGGCCCTCGGCGGTGTGCAGCAGATCGGTGTCGACGCCCGCGTGCTCCAGGGTGGACCGCAGCTCCCTGCCGTACTCGTCGTCGCCCACCGCGCCGATCATCGTCACCTCGCCGCCCGCGCGGGCGGCGGCGACGGCCTGGTTGGCGCCCTTGCCGCCCGGGACGGTGCGCAGCTCCCGCCCGGTGACGGTCTCTCCGCGCTCCGGAGCCCGGTCGACGTAGGCGACGAGGTCCATATTGGTGCTGCCGAGCACCGCGATGCCGGTCATGGGCACAGTGCCTCCTTGGGGGTGAGCCGGTGGGTCTGTTCGGCGAGTTCGTCGAAGCCGATGGAGTCGAAACCGGGGACGGACGAGGCGAGGCGGTTCTTCAGCGGTGCGGTCCAGCGGTCGGGCAGCAGCGAAGGGGCCCCGGCCAGCAGCCCGGCGAGCGAACCGGCGGTGGCGCCGTTGGAATCGGTGTCCCAGCCGCCCGACACCGCGCGGCAGACGGAGAGCGAGAAGTCGCCGTCGGCGTGGGTGAGCGCGGCGGCGAGAAGAGCGGCGTTGGGCAGCACATGGACCCAGTGGTACCCGCCGTATTCGGCGTGCAGCCGGTCGGCCACCGTGTCGAAGTCGGCGCTGCCGCGGGCCGCCGCGACACCGAAGCGCACCGCCTGCGCGAACCGCGAACGCGGCGGTACGACCCGCAGCCCGGCGGCCAGGCACCCGTGCACATCGCTCTCGCCCCCGGCCGCCTCGGCGAGCGCCGCGGCGGTGAACATCGCCCCGTACACCCCGTTGGCGGTGTGGCTGAGCACGGCGTCCCGATGCGCCTGCTCGGCGGCGGCGGCCGGGTCGCCCGGATGGGTCCAGCCATGCACATCGGCCCGGATCTGCGCACCGATCCACTCCCGGAACGGGTTGCGGTACCTGGCGGTGTGCGGGGGCTCGATGCCGTCCAGCAGATTGCGGTACGCGACCCGCTCGGCGGTGAACGTCCGGCCCGCCGGGAGCTCGTCGAGCCAGAGCCTCGCGAGGTCGCCGGTGGTGAAGGAGGGGCCGTGGCGCCGGAGCAACAGCACGGTGAGCAGGGGGTAGTTGAGGTCGTCGTCCTCGGGCATGCCGTCGATGTTCTCGGCCAGCGAGTGGGGCGCGGAGCGACGGTTCCAGGGGTAGGTGGCGGCCAGCGGGGCGGGCAGCCCCTTGGCGGTGAACCAGGTGGTGAGCGGCCAGTTGCCGGTGGCGCGGGCCAGCGCGCGGATGCCGTCCAGCGGCAGCTTCTCGACGGGCTTGCCGAGCAGACACCCGGCCGCCCGCCCCAGCCAGGCGGCGTGCAGCCGGTCCCGGCCCACCGACGGCGGGTCGGGGCGGGGCGCCGGCCAGTCCGGGCACGCGGCCCGGATCGCCGCCGGATCCGTCGGCTCGTCGATCTCCAACGGCGACTCCAGCAGAGCGAGTTCGTCGAGCAGCCGCTCCGCGAGCGTGCGCAGCTCCGGCGCCGGAGGGGTGGAGGCGCCCGCGCGCTCCGGGGCGGGGGCGCCGCCCGCCTCGTACCACCGGCGCGCGATGGCCTGGGCGTCCCGCCCGTCCTCGGCCGCCTGGCGCAGTTCGTGCCCGACGAGGTCCTCGGGCTGCACCCATGTCACCCGTACGGTCATGGCGTACCCGCCAGCGCGGTGAACGCCGACTCGTGCGCGCGGCGCCGGGCCGTGTCCCGTACGAACACCTCGCGGGCGACGTCCGCCAGGGTCCGCGCGGGTGCGTGCAGATCGAGGCGGCTGGCCTCGGCGACCGTTTCCGCCCAGGCGGCGGGGATCGCGCCTGTCCCGTGGAGCGCGCCCGCGACGGCGCCGCTCATCGTGGCGATCGAGTCGCAGTCCCGGCCGTAGTTGACCGAGCCGAGGACCGTCTGCCGGTAGTCGCCGTCCGCGACGAGCAGCATCCCGAGCGCGATCGGCAGTTCCTCGATGGAGTGCAGCCGGGACGGTCTGCGGGCGCCGAGGGACGGGGCGCGGTAGTCGGGGCCGACCGTGTCGAAGGGGGCGACAGCGGCGCGCAGCGGGGCCAGCGCCGACTCGACGTCGCTGTACCGGGCGGCCGCTTCGCACACCGCCTCGATCGCCGACCGGGTGCCGTCCTTGGCGAGCGACAGACATGTCCCGACCACTCCGGCGGGTGTCGCGCCCGGGGCACAGGCGGCGGCGACGGCCGCCGCGAAGACCCCGGCCGCCTCCCTCCCGTAACTCGACTGGTGGGCCCCGGCGACGTCCAGCGCCTCGGCGTACGCGGCCTCCGGATGGGCGGCGTTGACCAGGCCGACCGGGGCCATGTACATCGCCGCACCGCAGTTGACGATGTTTCCGCTGCCCGCCTCGCGCGGATCGACATGGCCGTAGTGCAGCCGGGCGACGATCCACTTCTCGGCGAGGAAGATCCGCTGGAGCGGCAGCGCCTCGGCCTCCAGCTCCGGGATCCAGCGGGGGTGGGAGATCAGCTCGGGCACGAGATGGCGGGCGACCGAGTAGGCGTCGATGTGGTCGCGCACGGTGCCGTACACCCGCACCAGCGCATGGGTCATCAAGGTGTCGTCGGTGACGTGCCCGTCGCCCTTGTGGTACGGGGCGATGGGGCGCGCGGTGCGCCAGTTCTCGCCGTCCCAGGGGCCCACGATGCCGTCGATCCGCCCGCCGTGGCGGGCCACGATCTGCTCGGGGGACCGGCCCTCCACCGGGCCGCCGAGCGCGTCGCCGACGGCGGCGCCGACCAGGGCGCCCGTGATCCGTTCATCGAGTGCGAGTGTCGTGGGCCCGGCCTCGGACCGGGTGGGCATCGTGGATGTCATGTCCGAATTGTCCATCAGGGTGCTTCGGTTCCGTGTCTGCCAGCAGCCCGGCGAGTTCGATGAGATCGGTCCCCGCGAGCCGGGGCAGCGCACAGCCCGCGAGGGTGCGGCAGGCCTCGCGCCAGCCGTCCGGGACGGCGCCGACACCGCCGAGCGCACCGGTCAGCGCACCGGCCAGGGCGGGCGCGGAGTCGGCCACCCGTGACAGGCAGGCCGCCGCGGGGACGGCCTGGGCGATCTGGCCGCGGGCGGCGGTGGCCAGCGCGAGGGCGACCGGCACGGTCTCGGCGGCGGCGATCCCGTAGCTGTAGACGTGGTCGACGATCTGGTGCTCCAGCACCGGCACGAGGGCGAAGGCCCCCGCCGCCTCCCCGACGAAGTCACGGGCGATCCGGACGGCGTGGGCGGCGTTGCGGGCGATCTCGGTGCCGTCGGGGAGCTGGGCGAGCGCGGCGTTCACCGCGGTGTCCACGTCCGCGCCGCCGAGCGCCTCGGCGATCGCCGCCGCCATCGCGCGGGCGCCGTGCACCCCGTCGCCGTCCTGGGTGTAGCGCGCGTCGAACTCGGCGAGGTCGGCGGCGGCGCCGGGGTCCGCGGGGTGGGCGACGGCCAGCACGGCGGCCCGTACGCAGGCCGCGTCGTCGAAGTAGTGCGGGTTGTCGTGGCCGGTGGCGGGCGGGCGCAGTCCGGCGGCGAGATTGCCGAGCCCGGCCCGTACCGAGATCCGGGCGCGCAGCGGGAGCACCGCGGACTCGACCTCGGGGGCGCGGGCGGCCGCCGCGGCCACCTCGGCCGCCAGGGCGTTCCAGGCGACGTCGATGGCGGCCCGCAGCCGGCGTCCGGGGGCGAGCCCGTGCAACGGACCGGCCGCCGAGGTGAGCACGGTCCCGGCGGCGAAGGCCGCCCACTCGGCGTCGTCGGAGGGCCCCAGCCGCAGCGGTTCGGGCGGCTGGTTGAGCGCGATGGGGACGGGCAGCGTGGTGGTGGCGTTCTGCTCGGCGAAGGTGTCGAGCTCCCGGGTGAGCCGCCGGGTCCACTCGGGCATCCGGGCCGCCCGGTGCCGAGCGGCGGGCCACCCCGCGGCGTCCCCGGAGGCGAGCCCGAGCAACAGCCCCTCGATCCGGGCCCGGTACCCGGGGGCGGGACGGGGGCGGGGGCGGGGAGAGGGGCCGGTCTTCGTGGGCGGGGGGTTCCGGGGCTCGTCCGTGCCGGTGGGCGTGTCGGTGCCGGTGGGTGGAGTGGGCTGCGTGCCGGGGTCCGTACGCGGACGGTGCCGGGCCGGGGGCTCGTCGCCGGTGCCGCCGCGCGTCGTGACGTTCTCGTACATGCCGCCGGCCCCGCCAGTCTCACTCGCTCGAGCTGCCTCACTCGCCCGAGCCGCCTCACTCGCCCGAGCCGCCTTGCCTACCCCACCCGCCCCACTCACCCCACCAGGCTTACGGGCCCCACCTGCCTCACCCTCCCCACTGGTCTCGTCGACATCGTCCGGAGTGAGCAACTCCGCGATGTCCAGGACATGGTGACCTCGCATGGTCGGCAGGCAGCTGCCCCGGACCGGGCCGATCGCGTCGCCCCAGGGCCGCGGAATCGCGGACGCCCCGTGCAGGGCGCCGGCCAGGGCCCCCGCCACCGCGGCCGTGGTGTCCGCGTCGCGGCCCATGTTGACCGCCGTCAGCACCGCCGTACGGAAGTCGCCGCGCGCCGCCGCGAACGCCCCGAAGGCCAGGCCCACCGCCTCGGGCGCCAGATCCGTCCACGGGTAGCCACCCACCACCACCGCGGAGCGCACCGCGCGTTCCATGGTGAGCCGGTCGGGGTAGGCGCGCTGCGCGGCGGCCACCGCGCGCCGCAGCGAACGCGCCGTCCAGGAGTCCATCGGAACGACCGACAGCGCGGCGGCGATCACCGAGGTGACCCCGGCGCCCACCATCGCGGCGGCCACCCCGGCCGCCACCGCCTGGCCGCCGTAGATGCCCTCCCCGTCATGGCTGACCCGCCCGTCCACCGCGACCAGCCGCGCCGCCTCGTCCGGCCGGCCCGCCGCGAAGACCCCGAACGGTGCCGCCCGCATCGCCAGACCGTCGCTCCAGGCGTGCCGGTGCTGGGCGGAGATCGGGGCGGCCAGGCCCCGGCGCAGATTCTCCAGCGTGCCGCGCTCGCTGAACCCGGCACCGCGGAACTGGCCCTCGTCGAGGTCGGCGATCCACAGATGCCAGGCCCGCTCCACATGCGTGACGGTCAGCGCGGAACCGTGCCGGGCGAGCAGCAGCCCGGAGAAGATCGCGTACTCCGTGTCGTCCGTACCCGCGGGGTCGTCGCTCACGAAGCCCTCGATCCGGCCCCAGCGACGACGGATCTCGGACGGCCGCATGTTCTCCGCCGGCGCGCCCAGCGTGTCCCCGACCGCGAGACCGAGCAGGGCGCCACGGGCCCGGTCGGTCAGGGTTCCCGGGGGGACCTGGCCCCGGCCCGCGCCGCCCGACCGTGGCTCCGCCGGACTTCCGGTGATCAACTCCATGGCGTCGACCCTTCGCTCGCACCGAGCCAGTTCTCGTACTCCCTCGGATCTGTGCCACGCGCAGCCCCGACAGAGGCCGACAACCCCAACAAAAGGGCCAGTCGGATGACGTGTCAGAAGCACGAAGGCAGGCCGTACTTACCTGCTCAGAAGGGTGGTAAGTACGGCCTGCCTTGCTGGCGGGGGCCGTTTTTCGTGCGTACTTTCGAGGGTGTCGAGCGGGGGCGGGGCGCGTGGATTCCGCCGCCGGAGAAGGGGAGAGCTGTGTCCATCATCGAGACCGACGCCGTACTGCACGAGGCACACCGCGACAACCACACCCACCGCGATGTGAACGGCGGCTGGCTGCGTCCGGCCGTGTTCGGAGCCATGGACGGGCTGGTCTCCAACCTCGCGCTGATGACCGGTGTCGCGGGTGGCGCGGTCTCCCAGCAGACGATCGTGATCACCGGTCTGGCGGGCCTGGCCGCCGGTGCGTTCTCCATGGCGGCCGGCGAATACACCTCCGTGGCCTCGCAGCGCGAGCTGGTCGAGGCCGAACTCGACGTCGAGCGGCGGGAGTTGCGCAAGCACCCCAAGGACGAGGAGCGGGAGCTCGCCGAGCTCTACGAGTCCCGCGGCGTCGAGCCCGCGCTCGCCCGCGAGGTCGCGCGGCAGCTGTCGCGCGACCCGGAGCAGGCCCTGGAGATACACGCCCGCGAGGAGCTGGGCATCGACCCGGGCGATCTGCCCTCGCCGCTCGTCGCCGCCGTGTCGTCGTTCGGCGCGTTCGCGCTGGGTGCCCTGCTGCCCGTGCTGCCGTATCTGCTCGGCGCGAGCGCGCTGTGGCCGGCCGTGCTGCTCGCACTGGTCGGACTCTTCGCCTGCGGCGCGGTGGTGGCCAGGGTGACGGCCCGCAACTGGCTGTACAGCGGGCTGCGCCAGCTGGTGCTGGGCGGTGCCGCGGCGGCCCTCACCTACGGGCTGGGCACGCTGTTCGGTGTGGCCGTCGGGAGCTGACCCGACGAAGGTCCGGGCCGGGCAGGCGCACCCGAGGCGGGTGTGCCTGCCCGTGGCATGTCCGCCACCCGCCGTGTCCGCGGCATGTCCGCCCGCCACCCGCCGTGTCCCATGGCATGTCCACCACCCGTGTCCGGTGTCCCGCGGCGTGTCCGCCACCCGTGTGACGTACGTCTTGGTGACCGCCACTGGGCGGGACGGCTCCTGCGGGCGTAAAATGAGTCCCTATGCAGGGCTACACATAAGTAGCCGTTACCCGGCGGTTTCATTTCCTTCGCCACCGGGCATGAGCCGTAGACACCGCGGGCAACGACGCCTGCTCTCTGCGGCCCCCTGGGCGCCGATCCTCCGACTGCGACCCACCCCCACCGTCTCGGGCGGTGTCCGTATGTTGGAACGAGCTATCCGCTTTTTGAGAAGCGTCCCATCATGTAACCTGCACGAAATTTCGCAGAGGGCCAACGTCGTCCCTCGGCACTGCATATGCCACGACGACGACGGGAGAGCCAATGCGTTCCGACGCCTGGTCGCCCATGGACGGTCGCCCCGCCCAGCAGGGGATGTACGACCCCCGTAACGAGCACGACGCCTGTGGCGTCGGGTTCGTGGCCACTCTGACCGGTGTGGCCAGCCATGAGCTGGTCGAGCAGGCGCTGACCGTACTGCGCAATCTCGAACACCGCGGTGCCACCGGATCCGAGCCCGACTCCGGCGACGGCGCCGGGATCCTCCTCCAGGTACCGGACGCCTTCCTGCGTGACGAGACCGCCTTCGATCTCCCCGAGGCCGGTGCCTACGCCGTCGGAATCGCCTTCCTGCCCGCCGACGACTCCACCGAGGCCGTCCGCAAGCTGGAGAAGATCTCCACCGAGGAGGGCCTCAAGGTCCTCGGCTGGCGTCAGGTCCCCGTCACCCCCGACATCCTCGGCAAGGGCGCCCGCGCCACCATGCCCGAGTTCCGGCAGCTCTTCGTCGCGGACGGCGAGTCCACCGGCATCGCCCTCGACCGCAAGGCCTTCGTGCTGCGCAAGCGCGCCGAGCGGGAGGCCGGGGTGTACTTCCCCTCGCTCTCCGCCCGCACGATCGTCTACAAGGGCATGCTCACCACCGGGCAGCTGGAGCCGTTCTTCCCGGACCTCTCCGACCGCCGCTTCGCCACCACCGTCGCCCTGGTCCACTCGCGGTTCTCCACCAACACCTTCCCGAGCTGGCCGCTCGCCCACCCGTACCGCTTCGTCGCCCACAACGGCGAGATCAACACGGTCAAGGGCAACCGCAACTGGATGAAGGCCCGCGAGTCCCAGCTCGCCTCCACCCTCTTCGGCGACGGACAGCTCGACCGGATCTTCCCCGTCTGCACCCCCGACGCCTCCGACTCCGCCTCCTTCGACGAGGTCCTGGAGCTGCTCCACCTCGGCGGCCGCTCGCTGCCGCACTCGGTGCTGATGATGGTTCCCGAGGCGTGGGAGAACCACGGCTCCATGGACCCGGCCCGGCGCGCCTTCTACCAGTACCACTCCACGATGATGGAGCCCTGGGACGGCCCCGCCTGCGTCACCTTCACCGACGGCACCCAGGTCGGCGCCGTCCTCGACCGCAACGGTCTGCGACCCGGCCGCTACTGGGTCACCGACGACGGCCTCGTCGTGCTCTCCTCCGAGGTCGGCGTCCTGGACATCGACCCCGCCAAGGTCGTCCGCAAGGGCCGCCTCCAGCCCGGGAAGATGTTCCTCGTCGACACGGCCGAGGGCCGCATCATCGAGGACGACGAGATCAAGGCGTCCCTCGCCGCCGAGCAGCCGTACGAGGACTGGCTGGAGACCGGCGAGATCGAGCTGGAGGACCTCCCCGAGCGGGAACACATCGTGCACACGCACGCCTCCGTCACCCGCCGCCAGCAGACCTTCGGCTACACCGAGGAAGAGCTCCGCGTCATCCTCGCGCCCATGGCCCGCACCGCCGGCGAGCCGCTCGGCTCCATGGGCACGGACTCGCCGATCGCCGCACTGTCCGAGCGCCCCCGGCTGCTCTTCGACTACTTCACCCAGCTGTTCGCGCAGGTCACCAACCCGCCGCTGGACGCCATCCGCGAGGAGCTCGTCACCTCGCTGCGCTCCACGCTCGGCCCGTCGGGCAACCTGCTGGAGCCGACCGCCGCCTCGTGCCGCAGCGTCACCCTGCCGTTCCCGGTGATCGACAACGACGAGCTGGCCAAGCTGATACACATCAACGCCGACGGCGACATGCCGGGCATGAAGGCCGCCACGCTCTCCGGCCTCTACCGGGTCGGCGGCGGCGGCGAGGCCCTCGCCGCGCGGATCGAGCAGATCTGCGCCGAGGTCGACGCCGCCATCGAGGACGGCGCCCGACTGGTCGTCCTCTCCGACCGGCACTCCGACGCCGAGCACGCCCCGATCCCCTCGCTGCTGCTCACCTCGTCCGTCCACCACCACCTCATCCGCACCAAGCAGCGCACCCAGGTGGGCCTGCTGGTCGAGGCCGGGGACGTCCGCGAGGTCCACCACGTCGCCCTGCTCATCGGCTACGGCGCCGCCGCCGTCAACCCGTACCTCGCGATGGAATCCGTCGAGGACCTGGTCCGCGCCGGTACGTTCATCGAGGGCATCGAGTCCGAGCAGGCCATCCGGAACCTGATCTACGCGCTCGGCAAGGGCGTCCTGAAGGTCATGTCCAAGATGGGCATCTCCACGGTCGCCTCCTACCGGGGCGCCCAGGTCTTCGAGGCCGTCGGCCTGGACGAGGAATTCGTCGCGAAGTACTTCAACGGCACCGCCACCAAGATCGGCGGCGCCGGTCTCGACGTCATCGCCGACGAGGTCGCCGCCCGGCACGCCAAGGGCTACCCCGCCACCGGCATCTCCGCCTCGCACCGCGCGCTGGAGATCGGCGGCGAATACCAGTGGCGCCGCGAGGGCGAGCCGCACCTCTTCGACCCGGAGACGGTCTTCCGCCTCCAGCACGCCACGCGCAACAAGCGCTACGACATCTTCAAGAAGTACACCGACCGGGTGAACGAGCAGTCCGAGCGGCTGATGACGCTCCGTGGCCTGTTCGGCTTCAAGAGCGACCGCGAGGCCATCGACATCGACGAGGTCGAGTCCGTCTCCGACATCGTCAAGCGCTTCTCCACCGGCGCCATGTCGTACGGCTCGATCTCCCGCGAGGCCCACGAGACCCTCGCCATCGCCATGAACCAGCTGGGCGGCAAGTCCAACACCGGCGAGGGCGGCGAGGACGCCGACCGGCTCTACGACCCGGCCCGCCGCTCGTCCATCAAGCAGGTCGCCTCCGGCCGCTTCGGCGTGACCAGCGAGTACCTGGTCAACGCGGACGACATCCAGATCAAGATGGCACAGGGCGCCAAGCCCGGCGAGGGCGGCCAGCTGCCCGGCCACAAGGTCTACCCGTGGGTCGCCAGCACCCGGCACTCCACCCCGGGCGTCGGCCTGATCTCCCCGCCGCCCCACCACGACATCTACTCCATCGAGGACCTGGCTCAGCTGATCCACGACCTCAAGAACGCCAACCCGGCGGCCCGCATCCATGTGAAGCTGGTCTCCGAGGTCGGCGTCGGCACGGTCGCCGCCGGTGTCTCCAAGGCACACGCGGACGTCGTCCTGATCTCCGGCCACGACGGCGGCACCGGCGCCTCACCGCTGACGAGCCTGAAGCACGCGGGCGGCCCCTGGGAGCTCGGCCTCGCCGAGACCCAGCAGACGCTGCTGCTCAACGGCCTGCGCGACCGCATCGTCGTCCAGACCGACGGCCAGCTGAAGACCGGCCGCGACGTCGTCATCGCCGCACTGCTGGGCGCCGAGGAGTTTGGTTTCGCGACCGCGCCGCTCGTCGTCTCCGGCTGCGTCATGATGCGCGTCTGCCACCTCGACACCTGCCCCGTCGGCATCGCCACCCAGAACCCGGTCCTGCGCGACCGGTTCTCCGGCAAGGCCGAGTACGTCGTCAACTTCTTCGAGTTCATCGCCCAGGAAGTCCGCGAACTCCTCGCCGAGCTGGGCTTCCGTACGATCGAAGAGGCCGTCGGCCACGCCGAGCTGCTCGAAACCGACCGCGCGATCACGCACTGGAAGGCACAGGGCCTCGACCTCAAGCCGCTGTTCCACGTCCCCGAACTGCCCGAGGGCGCGATCCGCCACCAGCGGATCGAACAGGACCACGGCCTGTCCAAGGCCCTCGACAACGAGCTGATCAGGCTCGCCGCCGACGCCCTGGGCGCGGACAGTGCCGAGACCGCCCAGCCGGTCCGGGCCCAGATCGCCATCCGCAACATCAACCGCACCGTCGGCACCATGCTCGGCCACGAGGTGACGAAGAAGTTCGGCGGCGCCGGACTGCCGCAGGACACCATCGACATCACCTTCACCGGCTCCGCGGGCCAGTCCTTCGGCGCCTTCGTACCGAGCGGTGTGACGCTGCGCCTGGAGGGCGACGCCAACGACTACGTCGGCAAGGGCCTCTCCGGCGGCCGGATCGTCGTCCGCCCGGACCGCGGCGCCGACCACCTCGCCGAATACTCCACCATCGCGGGCAACACCATCGCCTACGGCGCCACCGGCGGCGAACTCTTCCTGCGCGGCCGCACCGGCGAGCGGTTCTGCGTCCGCAACTCCGGCGCCACGGTCGTCTCGGAAGGCGTGGGCGACCACGGCTGCGAGTACATGACCGGCGGCCACGCCGTCGTCCTCGGCGAGACCGGACGCAACTTCGCGGCCGGCATGTCCGGCGGCGTCGCGTACGTCATCGACCTGAACCGCGACCACGTCAACGCCGGGAACCTCGACGCGGTCGAGGAGCTCTCCGACACCGACGAGCAGTGGCTGCACGACGTGGTGCGCCGCCACCAGGAGGAGACCGGATCCACGGTCGCCGAGAAGCTGCTCGCCGAATGGGACACCGCCGTGGCCCGCTTCAGCAAGATCATCCCGTCCACCTACAAGGCAGTGCTCGCCGCCAAGGACGCCGCTGAGCTCGCCGGTCTCTCCGAGCAGGAGACCACCGAGAAGATGATGGAGGCGGCGACCCATGGCTGACCCCAAGGGCTTCCTGACCACCGGACGCGAGGTCGCCCAGACCCGCCCCGTCGGCGAGCGCGTCAAGGACTGGAACGAGGTCTACGTTCCGGGCTCGCTGCTCCCGATCATCAGCAAGCAGGCCGGCCGCTGCATGGACTGCGGCATCCCGTTCTGCCACAACGGCTGCCCGCTCGGAAACCTCATCCCCGAGTGGAACGACTACGCCTACCGCGAGGACTGGTCGGCCGCGTCGGAGCGCCTGCACGCCACGAACAACTTCCCGGAGTTCACCGGGCGGCTCTGCCCGGCCCCGTGCGAGTCGGCGTGCGTGCTCGGCATCAACCAGCCGGCCGTCACCATCAAGAACGTCGAAGTCTCCATCATCGACAAGGCGTGGGACAGCGGCGACGTCACCCCGCAGCCGCCCGAGCGGCTCTCCGGCAAGACCGTCGCCGTGATCGGCTCGGGCCCGGCCGGTCTCGCCGCCGCCCAGCAGCTCACCCGGGCCGGTCACACCGTCGCCGTCTACGAGCGCGCGGACCGCATCGGAGGCCTTCTCCGGTACGGCATCCCCGAGTTCAAGATGGAGAAGTCGCACATCAACCGCCGCATCGAGCAGATGCGCGCGGAAGGCACCAAGTTCCGCACCGAGACGGAGATCGGCAGGGACATCGACGCCGCCAAACTCCGCCGCCGGTACGACGCGGTCGTCATCGCCGCCGGTGCCACCGTCTCGCGCGACCTGCCCGTCCCGGGCCGTGAGCTGAACGGCGTGCACTTCGCCATGGAGTACCTGCCGCTGGCCAACAAGGTGCAGGAGGGCGACCTGACGGTCTCCCCGATCACCGCCGAGGGCAAGCACGTCGTCGTGATCGGCGGCGGCGACACCGGCGCCGACTGCGTCGGCACCGCCCACCGCCAGGGCGCGCTCTCCGTCACCCAGCTGGAGATCATGCCCAGGCCCGGCGAGGACCGGAACGCCAACCAGCCCTGGCCGACCTTCCCGATGCTCTACAAGGTCACCTCCGCGCACGAGGAGGGCGGCGAGCGGGTCTACTCCGTCTCCACCACCCACTTCGAGGGCGACGAGGACGGCAACGTCCAGGCGCTGCACCTGGTCGAGGTGGAGTTCAAGGACGGCAAGCCGGCGCAGAAGCCCGGCACCGAGCGGAGCATCCCCGCCCAGCTCGTCACCCTCGCCATGGGCTTCACCGGCACCGACCAGGCCAACGGTCTGGTCCAGCAGTTCGGCCTGGAGCTCGACGAGCGCGGCAATGTCGCCCGCGACGCGGACTACGCCACCAACGTCCGCGGAGTCTTCGTCGCCGGTGACGCGGGCCGCGGCCAGTCCCTCATCGTGTGGGCCATCGCCGAGGGCCGCTCCGCGGCACGCGGGGTGGACCGCTTCCTGACCGGAGCCAGCGCCCTGCCGGCCCCGATCCGCCCGACGGACCGTGCACTGATGGTCTGATCACGGCACACAGAGACGTCCCGCACAACGGCGTGCGGAACTGAACGCGGCGCCTGCCCGTCCCCGACCGGACGATCCGGCAGGCGCCGTGGCGCGTCCGGGGGCCGGTCGGACCGGCCCCCGGGCTCAGCCCGTCAACGCGGACGTCTTGAGCACCACCAGCAGCACCAGCACGGCCAGCAGCACCACACAGGCGGCCGCCTGGACCGTCGTACGGCGCTTCGCCGGGGCATAGGCGTACGCGACGGTGACGATGCCGCCCGTCAGCAGCCCGCCCAAGTGGCCCTGCCACGAGGCGAATCCGGCCGAGATCACCATCCAGAGCAGGAACCCGGCCATGAACCGGTTCACCGCCCGCATGTCGCGGCCCAGGCGCCGGTTGATGACGTAGAACGCCGCCCCGAGACCGAAGATCGCACCCGAGGCCCCCACCGTGCCGTCGAACGGCGCGATCAGATAGACCAGCACCGAACCGCCCAGCGCGGACAGCAGATACAGCGCGAGGTAACGGGCCCGGCCCAGCTGCTCCTCCACGACCCGGCCCAGATTCCACAGCGCGTACATGTTGAGGACGATGTGCAGCACCCCGAACGGCAGCGAACCCAGGGACGATCCGCCCGGCGGGAGATGCAGGAAGGCCCCGGTCAGCAGCCGGTACCACTCGCCGCCCACCAGACCGACCACATCGAAGCCGGGGAGGTCCCCGGCCTGATAGACGTAGGCGCTTCCGTCCGGGCCGTTCAGCCCCGCACCGAGCATCGCGAACCGGTCGACGATCCCCGGGCGCACCAACTCGCCCAGATACGCCGCGATGTTGAGGCCCATCAGCACATACGTGACGAGCGGCACCGCGGACCTAGGGACCGCGCCGCCGAACACCGTGCGCGCCTGCCGGACCGAACGCTGCCCCTCCTTCACGCACTCCACGCAGTGATGGCCGACCGCGGCCTCCCGCATGCAGTCGGGGCAGATGAAGCGTTCGCAGCGGGTGCAGCTCACATACGTCTCGTACGACGGATGGCGATAACAGGTGGTGACCGCGGCCTCCACGGCAGGCTCCTTCACGGGTGGGCGGACACGAGCGGCCGGTGGGGGCGGCGGCAGATCAAGATAGCGAACTCCGCCCGACCAGGGCATACCTGGGTGGCTTACGCTCGGGGTCCCGACACGTCGAGGATCGGAGCAACCGCATGGCCGGCCCGTCCACCGCCGCACCAGGACCGGCCATCGGCCTCCGCGAGGTCGAGGAGACCGCGCCCGCGCTGGTCAGCCTCTACAAGAGCGCCTCGGTCTCCCTGACGAAGCACCGCATGAGCGGCGAGCGCGCCGCGGTCTACCTGGTGCTCGACTACTCCGGCTCCATGCGGGAGTACTACGAGGACGGCAGCGTCCAGGCCCTGGCCGACCGGGTACTGGGGCTCTCCGCCCACCTGGACGACGACGGCCGCGTACCCGTCGTGTTCTTCTCCACGGATGTCGACGCCGTCACCGACATCGCGCTGGACAACCACCGCGGCCGAATCGACGCCATCGTGGCGGGCCTCGGGCACATGGGGAAGACCAGCTACCACCTGGCCATGGACGCCGTCATCGACCACTACCTCGACAGCGGCTCCACCGCGCCCGCGCTCGTCGTCTTCCAGACGGACGGCGGACCGATCAGCAAACACGCGGCGGAACGTTACCTCTGCAAGGCGGCGAAGCTCCCGTTGTTCTGGCAGTTCATCGGCTTCGGCAACAAGCGGAGCAACCAGTTCGACTTCCTGCACAGGCTCGACGAACTGGCCGTACCCGCCAGGCGCGCCGTCGACAACGCCGGCTTCTTCCACGCCGGACCCGACCCGCGCAAGGTCCCGGACGCCGAGCTGTACGACCGGCTCGTCGCCGAGTTCCCGCACTGGCTGGCCACGGCCAGGGCCCAGGGGATCGTCAAGTGACGGCGCGGGTGCTGCGGGCGGCCGACCGCACTGCCACGCCCTGGAAGAACGGCGGGGGAGTCACCCGGGAGATCGCGGCGTACCCCGAGGGCGCGCCGCTGGACGCCTTCGACTGGCGGGTCAGCCTCGCGGAGGTGACCGAGGACGGCCCGTTCTCCTCCTTCCCCGGCGTCGACCGGACCCTGACCGTGGTCGAGGGCGCCGGGATGGACCTCCTGGTGGGCGGCGAGCACCACATCCTCGACGAGCCGCACTGGCCGCACGACTTCCCGGGCGACCCGGAGACCGAGGGCGGACTGCTCGGCGGCCCGGTGATGAACGTCAATGTGATGTGCCGCAGAGGACGGACGAGCGCGGCGGTCGCGGTGGTGCGCGGCACCGTACGGCTGGCGGCGCCTCCGGGCGGGGCGGCCCTGGCCATCGCGCTGGAGGACGGTGCGGTGCTCGACGGCACGGACATCGCACTCGACCGCCACGACGCGCTGCTGACCCGCGAGGAGACACCGGGCGTGCTCCGGACCCACGGCTGGGCCCTGCTGGTCACCCTGTCGGAGGGCTGACGGCCACCCGGCGGGCGGACGGGCCCCGGGCGGGCGACGGGGCCCGGACGGGCGGCCCCGGCCGGCGTGCGCCGATCGGTGCGTCCGGGAACCGGGCAGAAGATACCGGACAGAAGATGTCGGGATTCCAGAGTTCCATGGACGCATGACATCGAGTTCCTGGGAAGGGTTCCGGTCGGCGGAGCCGGCCTTCGCCGACACGGTCCGGACCCGCTTCGAGCAGTACAGGCACCACGTCCTGGCGACCCTGCGCAAGGACGGATCCCCGCGCGTGACCGGACTGGAGGTGGACTTCCGCTTCGGTGAGCTGTGGCTCGGCATGATGCCGGACTCGCGCAAGGCGCTGGACCTGCTGCGTGATCCGCGGTTCGCGGTGCACGCCAACCCCGGGCCGGACGCCGAGATGGCCGACGGCGACGTACGGATCTCCGGCCGTGCCGTGGTGGAGAACGACCCCGAGGTCCTGACCCGCTTCATCGAGGAGACGAAGCCGCCGGAGCCCTTCCATCTCTTCCGCACGGAACTCCAGGAGGTGGTCCGCACATCCGTGGACGCGCAGGAGAAGGAGATCGTGATCCAGGTGTGGCGGCCCGGCACGCCGGCGCGCACGATCCGCAGGCCCTGAGGCTGTCCCGTAGGACGGCGCCGCGGGCCGGAGCCGTCCCGTGTCCGCGGCGTCCCGCCGCACGCCCTCGACGGCGGGCGCCGGGCGGAGAATGGTCGGGTGCCTACCAAGAAGAAGCCCCAGGTGACCCCCTCGCCCGAGCGGCGCCGCGAACTGCTCGCCACCGCGGCCGAGGTCTTCGCCGCCCAGGGATACAACGCCACCACCGTCCGCAAGATCGCGGACGCGGCCGGGATGCTCGCGGGCAGCCTCTACTACCACTTCGATTCCAAGGAATCGATGATCGACGAGATCCTCTCGACCTTCCTCGGCGAACTCTGGGAGGGGTACGACGCGGTGCTCGCCGCCGGACTGGCCCCCAGGCAGACCATCGAGGCGCTCGTCACCGAGTCCTTCCGGGAGATCGACCGGCACCGTGCCGCCGTCGCCATCTACCAGAAGGAGGCCCGGCACCTGGCCGCCCAGCCGCGCTTCCAGTACCTCGTCGACTCCCAGCAGAGGTTCGAGAAGGCCTGGCTCGGCACACTGGAACGCGGCGTCGCCGACCACAGCCTCCGCGCCGACCTCGACATCCGCCTCACCTACCGCTTCGTGCGCGACACCGTCTGGGTCGCGGCGTCCTGGTACCGGCCGGGCGGACAGCACAGCCCCGAGGAGATCGCCCGCCAGTACCTCTCGATGGTCCTGGACGGCATCGCCCTCGACACCTGACCCCGCGCACCCGGATCCACCGCCCCGGACCGCCCCGGTCACCCGCCCGGCGCAGACCGGAGCGGGAATCGACGACGGCACCCCCGCACGAGCCGGAGCGGACCGGCCGCCGCCGAGGGGCTCCGGCCGTGGGCGAGTGCGGCGGCCGGGTGAATGCGAGGACCGTCCAGCGGACCTGCCGCGGCCCCGGCCCGACACGCCCGGCGAACCGCCCCGACACCGGTCGTGCCAACGATTTCTCCGGTGTTCCGGGACCGCCCCCGGCCAGATACCGCAAGGGCCGGAGAGGAATCCGCCGACCGGCTCCGCAGTGTGTTCCCACCGCGGACCGGCAGAACGTGCTACGGTTGCCGAGTTGCAGTTTTGGTACCCATGAACTTTATGTGCGCCTGACGGGAATGCTTCCTCAGGCGCATTATTGTTTTCCGGCTTTCTCCGGATGGGGCTCAATGCGGCGACTTGAAATTCGTAAAGTGCGGATTTCCGGCACTGCACCTCTTTTAGGAGAATGACATGGCTACTGGAACCGTGAAGTGGTTCAACTCGGAAAAGGGCTTCGGCTTCATCGAGCAGGACGGCGGCGGCGCCGACGTCTTCGCCCACTACTCCAACATCGCCACCTCGGGCTTCCGTGAGCTCCAGGAGGGCCAGAAGGTCTCCTTCGACGTCACGCAGGGCCAGAAGGGCCCGCAGGCGGAGAACATCGTCCCGGCCTAATTGCCGGACGCGTACCTCGCAGCCGGGGCCCGCACCGTGAAGGTGCGGGCCCCGGCTTGTGCTGTCCCCGGGACACGGCGAACGAGCCCGCCCGGCCGCAGCACCCCCCAGCAGTCCCACGCAGTTCTCAGGAATCCCCAGGACTCCTCAGGAATCCCCCAGGAGGGCAATTCCGTATGACCCGCTCCGAACGCCAGGACCGACCCGCCCGCAACCGCCCGTCGAGGGGGCGCGGCACGGCCCCGGCAAAGGCAACCGCTAAGGGTTCCGGCAAGGGATCCGGCAAGGCGTCGCCCCGTCGCAGGGCCACGCCGCCGCAGGGCGAATTCGCCCTGCCGGAAACCATGACCCCCGCACTGCCCGCCGTAGAGGCGTTCGCCGAGCTGGACATGCCCGCAGCCCTGCTGAAGACCCTTGCCGCGCAGGGCGTCACCGATCCGTTCCCGATCCAGGGCGCCACCCTGCCGAACTCGCTCGCCGGCCGGGACATCCTCGGCCGCGGCCGTACCGGCTCCGGCAAGACCCTCGCCTTCGGCCTCGCCCTGCTGGCCCGCACCGCCGGGCGGCGCGCCGAGCCGAAGGCGCCGCTGGCGCTCGTCCTCGTCCCGACCCGCGAGCTCGCCCAGCAGGTCACCGACGCACTGACGCCGTACGCGACGTCCGTGAACCTGCGCCTGGCCACCGTCGTCGGCGGCATGTCGATCACCAAGCAGTCCGGCACGCTGCGCCGCGGCGCCGAGGTGCTCGTCGCCACGCCCGGCCGGCTGAAGGACCTCATCGAGCGCGGCGACTGCCGTCTCGACCAGGTCGCCATCACCGTCCTCGACGAGGCCGACCAGATGGCCGACATGGGCTTCATGCCGCAGGTCGTCGCCCTGCTCAAGCAGGTCGAGCCGGACGGGCAGCGGATGCTGTTCTCCGCGACGCTCGACAAGAACATCGACCGGCTGGTCAAGATGTTCCTGACCGATCCCGTCGTGCACTCCGTCGACCCGTCCGCGGGCGCGGTCACCACGATGGAGCACCACGTCCTGCACGTGGCCGACGAGACCGACAAGAAGGCCGTCGCCACCAGGATCGCCGCCCGTGACGGCCGGGTGATCATGTTCGTGGACACCAAGCGCGCCGCGGACCGGTTCGCCAAGCGGTTGCTCGCCAGCGGTGTACGGGCTGCCGCCCTGCACGGCGGGCGCTCGCAGCCGCAGCGCAACCGGACCCTGGAACAGTTCAAGAACGGCCAGGTCACCGCGCTCGTGGCGACGAACGTGGCGGCTCGCGGCATCCATGTCGACGACCTCGACCTGGTCGTGAACGTGGACCCGCCGACCGACCACAAGGACTACCTCCACCGCGGCGGGCGCACCGCGCGCGCCGGTGAGTCCGGCAGTGTCGTCACCCTGGTGCTGCCCGAGGAGAAGCGGGAGATGACCCGGCTGATGGCCGACGCGGGCATCGCCCCGAGGACCACCCGGATCAAGTCCAGCGACGAGGAGCTCACCCGGATCACCGGGGCCCGTGAGCCGTCCGGTGTCGCGATCGTCATCGAGGTCCCGCAGCCGACCCCGCCGAAGCAGCGCACCCGCTCCGGCGGGGCCGCGGCGGGCAGCACCGGCTTCCGCTCGGGCAGCCGCGGCCGGGGCCGGCGCGGCGGTGCCGGACAGGGCGGCGGCGAGAGCCGAGGCACGGGCGGCGCTCCCCGCGCCG